>CAVYGK010000034.1:0-386787 GCA_963768015.1 uncultured Solirubrobacterales bacterium | reverse complement strand
ACTATTCTTAGATGGGGACGACAAGCGAAGCATCGGCTGATCCGATTCCCGAGGCGTTGAGAGAGGTGTCAGCGGGCTCAGTTGCGGGCACGATAGGTGAGGTGTCGGCAGTTCCCATCCCTGCGCACGTCACGGTCCTGATCGCTCGGATCGCCAGGAGCGTGCGCCAGCGCTTCGATCAGGTGCTGACTCCGCTCGGGCTCCGTCAGCGGCACCTGGTTGCGCTCAGCTACCTACGCGGGCACGGGCCGACGGCGCAGCAGAACCTCGCCGACCGACTGCGGATGGACCCGAGCAGCATGGTGTGTCTGCTCAACGATCTCGAGGAGAACCAGCTCGTCGTCCGCCACCGCGATCGCGCCGACCGGCGCCGCGGCCTGGTCGAACTGTCGGAGCGGGGCGAACAGGCCCTGTCGAAGGTCGACGCCGCCGTGCAGGTGGTCGAGGACGAGATCCTCGGCGGGCTTGAGCCTGCTGAGCGTCACGCGCTACGTGACCTTCTGGCGAGGCTTGACGTCGGCGAGCCCGACTGGGGTTTGATCGCCAACGAGGCATGATCCCGGCCGCGTCTCGGGCTGACCCTGCCGGCCGTCGCGCCCCGCGCCGGCGATCCGCGTTACGGCCTCTGAACGGCCGAGCGCGACCGCTCCCGCCGTCGCGAGGCCCAGTCCACACAGCAACACCGCCACGGTACCCGGCGTCGCCGACCACGCTTCCACCCCGGCGGCCAGCGCCATCAAGACCGGGAGCGGGTCCTGGATCGCGCCGATCACCGGTGCCACGGTGACCACCGGGCGGCTCTGCAGGGCGCTGTTCTCCTGCAAGAAGGCGACCGCCCCAAACCCCAGCACCAGAGCGATGAAGAGCACGGCCAGGCCCCAGCGCTGGGATGCGAACTCGTTTGACAGCAGCTTGTTGGCGAAGTCGACCCACGCATAGCCGAGCCCCGCTCCGATGACCAGCAGCAGCCCCTTCGTCGGACGGATCCGCGAGCTGAGGAAGCCGATCAGCACTGCGACGCCGACGACCGCGAGCACGATCACGACTCGGCCCGCCGGTGGCTGCACGACCGTGTGGCGGGGCGCCGCCGACACCACCAACCCGAGCCCGACCGCGATCGACAGCGCGGCGATCACGTCTGACCGGCCGATCCGCTCGCCCAGCTTCAGCCACGCCAGCCCGAGCAGGACGATCTGGAACGAGCACAGCGTCGGCTGCACGACGGTGATCGGCGCGAACGACAGCGCGAGCACCTGGAGCGGCCAGGCGATGATCAGCAACGCAGTCCCGAGCAGCCACCACGGCCGCCTCGCGAGTCCGAACAGGAGCGAGAAGCGGACCGATTGGCTGCGCGGTGCGCACCGCGCCTCGCTGGCCTGCAACACGATCGCCACGGCGTTGGCGATCGCCGCCGTAAAGGCCAGGGTGAGGCCGACAGCCATTGCTCGACGGTACCGTCCCCACGATGTCGCCGGAGCGCGTTCGATCCCGATCAACCCGCCGCAGCGCCGGGCTGGTTCTGTTTCGTGCAGCCGGTGCCGAGCTCGAAGTACTGCTCGTGCACCCCGGCGGCCCCGCCTGGGCGCGCCGGGATCTCGGCGCGTGGTCGATCCCGAAGGGGGAGTACGGGGACGGCGAGGACCCGCTCGGTGCCGCGCGGCGCGAGTTCGAGGAGGAGCTGGGTTCAAGGCCTCCTGACGGGCCGACGCTCGACCTGGGCGAGATCCGCCAGAAGTCGGGCAAGCTGGTCCGCGCCTGGGCGCTTGAGGGTGACCTCGACGCGGGCGCCATCCATAGCAACACGTTCACGATGCAGTGGCCGCCGAAGTCCGGCCAGATGCGCGAATTTCCCGAGGTCGACCGTGCGCAGTGGTTCGGGTTGCGCGAGGCACGCGAGAAGGTCAACGCGGCGCAGGTGCAGCTGCTCGACCGGCTCGAGGGACATTGCGCACCGTGAGCGAGTTGCTCGATCGGGTAGAAGCCCGGCAAGCATCGTGAGCGACTCCGAAGCGATCAGCCCGACGGCCCACTACACCGGCTACGTGTGGTCGCGCAACGGACTCTCGACGCCCGAGCTGACGACGACCGAGGGCCGGGTCCTGTTCGACTCGCTGCACCCGATGATGGTCATCAGCGGCAAACTCGGCCGGCCTTCGCTCGAGAGCTACCTGCTGGCGCGCCACCGCGCGATCGATGCGCTGCTCGAGCAGGCGATCGAGCGGGACGACATCAGCCAGGTGCTCGAGGTGGCGGCCGGTCTATCGCCGCGCGGCTGGCGTTTTACGCAACGCTACGGCGACCGCCTCACCTACATCGAGGCCGACCTGCCGGCGATGGCAGCGCGTAAGCGCGAGGCGCTGCGGCGTGCCGGGTCGCTCGGCGAGCACCACCAGGTGCGCGAGCTCGACGCGCTGCTCCAGGACGGCCTGTCCGCGCTCACGGACGAGCTCGACCATCAGAGCCGGGCTCGCGATCATCACCGAGGGTTTGCTCGGTTACATCGCGCCCGACGATCTGACCGCTCTGTGGCGGCGGTTCGCCGCCGCGCTCGCGGGCTTTACGACCGGGCGCTACATCTCGGACCTCCATCTTGCCTCGGCGCAGACGATCGAGGTGCGCGTGTTCCGGGTCGTGCTGGCGGCGTTCGTCCGCGGCCAGGTCTACCTGCACTTCGACGACGCAGCGGAGGCCGAGGCGGCGCTCCGGGAGGCCGGCTTTGAATCGGCGACCGTGCGGCCCGCAAACGAGATCATCGGCGAGAAGCGACAACGCGGAGCGCAGCTAGCGCATATACTTGAGGCATCAACCGTATGATCGACGCGACTCTCTACAGCGATCCGGCATGTCCCTGGGCCTATTCCGAGAGCCCGGCCCTGCGAGTGATCGAGTGGCGCTACCGCGACCAGCTCAACTGGAAGCTGATCGTGATCGGTCTGACCGAGGACGCCTCCCAATACGTCAAGCGTGGCTACACACCGCTGCGCGGCGCCCTCGGGCAGCTCCGCTTCCGGCGCTACGGGATGCCGTTCTCGCCCCAGCCCAAGACACGGGTGAGCGCGACCGCGCGCGCGTGCCGGGCGATCGTCGCCGCGCGGTTGTCGAGCCCCGGCAGCGAGTGGCGCGTGTTCCGCGCGCTGCAACTGGCCAACTTCAACGGCCCGCTGGTGCTGGAGGACGATCAGCAGCTGCGCGACGTGGTCGAGCGGATCGACGGCCTCGACGCCGAGGAGATCGTCGCGATGCTCGACTCGCCCGAGGTCAACGAGGCCTACGAGCGTGACCGCGGGCAGGCCCGCAGCGCCGCCGGGTCGGCTGCCGAGCTGCAGGGCAAGACCGCGAACACCGACGGGCCGGTGCGGTTCACCGCTCCGTCGGTCGTGTTCAGCTCCAACGGCACGAAGCTGGTAGCCGGGGGCTTTCAGCCGGTCGAGGCCTACGACGTGCTGGTCGCCAACCTCGATCCAGGCCTGCACCGCGAGCCGCCGCCCGAGACCCCGGCGCCACTGCTCGAGTACTTCGAGCTGGGCCTGACGACGCAGGAGGTCGCGGCGCTGATGACGGCCGGCAACGATGCGGTCGACCGCCCCGCCGCCGAACGGGCGCTGATCGAGCTGGTCGCCGAAGGGCGCGCGGTGCGCGAGCCGCTCGGCGACGACGCGCTCTGGAAAGCGCGCCGCGTGACTCGCGCGCTCCTACTCGTAACTCGCGCCGACATCGAGCGCCGGAGCGGTCGAGCCGATCTGCAGAGTCGCCCGTAGATCCCCGACGGCGTGCCGAACTGCGGCTCCCCGTCGAGTGTCACTTCGCGCGCGTGTGATGCGATCGCCGCCAGCGCCTCCTGCATCTCCGCGCGCGCCAGGTTTGCGCCGACGCAGTAATGGATGCCGGCGCCGAACGTCAGCGTGCGCAGGCCGCTCCGGTCGGCGGTGATGTCGAACTCGTCGACTCCGATCCCGTCGCGATTGGCGTGCCAGGCGGACACGAGCACGACCGTTCCAGCCGGGAAGGTGACCCCGCGGTATTCGATTTCGGTGACCGTGATCCGGGCGGTGAACGGCGTGATCGGCTCGTAGCGAAGCGCTTCGTCGACGGCCGCGAGTGCCAGACCGGCAGGGTCAGTGCGCAGGACCGCCCACTGATCGGGGCGAGTGGCGAGCAGCCGCAGCGCGTGGGCGAGCTGGCTCTGGCTCGTGTCGACGCCGCCGACGAGGATGTTGAGGATCAGGTTGCGCAGCTCGTCGTGGTCGAGGCGCTCGCCCTCGGCCTCCGCGGATATCAGATCGTTGATCAAATCTTCTTGATCGGGCGCGGCGCGGCGCTCGGCGATCAGCGCGTCGGCCCACGCGTAAAACTCCGATACCGCCTGCTCGATCTGCTCGCGCTCGGAGATCAGGCTGTTGGCGTCGAACTGCCGCTGGATCCAGTTCGACCATTCGTACAGCCGCGGCGCGTCACTCAGCGGCGCGCCCATCACCGTGGCGATCACCAGCGACGGATACGGCTTGGCGAACGACGAGATGAACTCGCAGCGCCCGTCCGCTCCAATCGCGCCCAGCAGTTGCTCGAGGAACGAACGCATCGCCGGGCGGTAGCGATCGACCGCGCGCGGCGCGAGCGCCGGGTTGACGAGGTTGCGCAGCCGGCGATGGTCGGTCCCGTTGATGTTGATGATGTTGCGGACGATCTCCTCGTGCAGCGGCCCGTCCGTGATCTGGAATAGCTCGGCGATCGTCAGCCCGGGGAAGACCGCGTCCTTCGTGCGCAGGAAGAACTCCGCCGATGCGCGGTCGAGGACCATGACCCCGAACGGGCACGACGCGAGCCAGCCGTCGTAGCCGTGCAGCGCCGCCATCGCCTCGCGGTAGCGATCGCCACGGAGGGTCGCGTCGGTGTGGTCGAACGCCGGTAGCTCGAGTTCGGTGGCGACGGGCATCGAGCGGTTTATAGAGCCTTACCGATCCAGCGGTTGGTTGCGAGCTCGCGCGCGACCGCCTCGGTGACGACGAGCGCCTGGAGCACGGTCCTGTAATCGACGTTGTCGGGCGTGTCGCTCGGCTTGTGATAGTTGGAAAGCGCCTTGTAGCGGTCGACCGAGGTCAGGGTCGCCGTCGGGTAGCCCGCCCGGCTGGGGATCACCGAGTCGGTAGAGACGCGCGACCGAAAGCCGCGGCGGATCGGCGCGCCCACCTCGGAAGCGGCGTGCGCGACCAGGTCGCGGAAGCTGCGGTCGTGGTAGTCCTCCATCACCACCGGCCCCTCGCCTTCGAGCAGGACGAGCTTCGGCGAGCCGACGGTCTCGAGGTTGAGGAACCATGTCTGCTCGCGGTCGAGCTCGGAAAACCAGCGGCGGGCGAAGCCGTAGATGCCGCCCTGAAGCACCTCCTCGGCGCCGCACGAGACGAGCAGTACCCGCAACCCGTCGAGGTTCCGCAGTCGCTCGGCGAGTGCCACCAGCACCGCGACGCCCGACAGGTTGTCGTTTGCTCCGGGGACGATCTGGCTGCGGGCGATGTCCTCGAGCGCCGCAGTCGCCACTGCAGAGCCCGCGATGCCGGCGGTCAACACGGCGCGGCGCCCGGCCGCCGCACCGACGGCGACCAGCAACGGGGCGCTGAGGACCAGCCACCAGAGCGGCAGCGAGGTGTCGCGGCGCTCGATCAGACCGGGTAAACGGTCACCGAACCACGCCTGCAGCGAGTCGTCGAACACCATGCCGCCGCGCCCGGCGTCGTGGTGGGCGAACACGACCAGCGTGCGGGCGGCGCCGGGGTCGCCACACGAGCCGATCACGTTCCAGGTCGTCCGCCGCTCCCCGGCCACCCGGCGAAACAGCCGCGGGCCGTTGGAGATGTCGTCGGCGATCGCGACCGTCGCCGCCGCGGCGGCGGCGCCTGCCAGCCAGCGCGCGCGTGGAACCGCGACGCCGACCATCCCCGCGACGGCCCCCGCGGCCGTGAGTCTCGACAGCAGGCGTGCGTACCCGTCGAGGAACTCCTCCTCCTCGATCGCGACCTCGCAGCCTGTGCTCCGCATCCGTGCCGCGAGCCACTCGGCTGCGGCGCGCTCTCCCTCGCTCCCGGCCCGGCGCTCGAGCGACCCCAGCGCCTCGACCACTTCCCGCAGAGCGGGCTCGGATGTCACGCCGACACGTTCTCGAAGATCGCCGCCAACCCCTGGCCGCCGCCGATGCACATGGTTTCGAGGCCGTAACGGCCACCCCGGCGGTCAAGTTCGCGCAGCAGCGTCGTGAGGATCCTGGCGCCGGTCGCGCCGATCGGGTGTCCGAGTGAGATACCCGACCCGTTGACGTTGACTCGCTCGAGCCCGTCGGGCAGCTCCCACTCACGCAGCACGGCGAGTGCCTGCGCCGCAAACGCCTCGTTGAGCTCGATCAGGTCCATCTGCTCGAGCGACAGCCCGGCGCGTGACAGCGCCTTGGCGGTCGCCGGCACCGGACCGATGCCCATCGTCCGCGGCGGGACGCCCGCCACCCCCCAGCCGACGAGCCGGGCGAGCGGCTTGAGCCCCAGCTCATTCGCGCGCTGCTCGTGGGTGACGATGCAGACCGCGGCGCCGTCGTTCTGGCCGCTCGAGTTCCCGGCCGTAACGGTCGCCTCCGGGTCCTTGCGACCCATCACCGGTCGCAGGCCCGCCAGCGCTTCGAGCGATGCGTCGGGTCGCGGATGCTCGTCGCGGTCGACCGTCCGGGTGCCGCTCCTGCGCTCGGGCACCTCGACCGGCGACGATCTCCTCGGCGAACGCCCCGCTCTCGTGCGCGGCGACTGCCCGCTGATGAGATCGCAGCGCCAACTCGTCCTGGTCCTTGCGCGGGATCGAGTACTCGCGACGCAGGTTCTCGGCCGTCTCGATCATCCCGCCCGGCACCGGGTAATTGAAGCCGCCGGCCGTGATCCGTCCGCGGAGCAGGCGGTCCTCGAGCATCGCGCCGCCCGAGCGAGCACCCCACCGCAGCGTGGTCGAATACAGCTCGGTCTGGCTCATGCTCTCGGCGCCGCCGGCGAGCACGAGGTCGGCGGCGCCGGTCTGCACTTGCATGCTCGCCTCGATCACCGCCTGCAGCCCCGAGCCACAGCGGCGATCGATCTGCAGCCCGGGAACGTCGACCGGGAGTCCGGCGTCGAGCGCCGCGACCCGGCCGAGCGCAGGCGCCTCGCCGTTCGGATATCCCTGACCCAGGAGCACGTCGTCGACCTTGTCGGATGGCAGCTCCGTCCGTCGGAGCACCTCCTCGATCACGGTCGTCGCGAGCGTCGTCACGCTGACGTCCTTGAAGACACCCCCGAAGCGACCGACCGGGGTCCGAAGTGGCTCGCAGATCAGGGCGTCGCGCATGCCGCGCCAGCTTAGCTGTCGTCGGTGCTTGACCCTCACCCCGCGTGAGGCCTTACCGTCACCGCCATGAGGACCGTGAGCGAGGTATCAGAGCTGGCCGGCGTGACCGTGCGGACGCTGCATCACTACGACGAGATCGGGCTGCTGCGGTCGAGCGGACGCTCGGATGCCGGCTACCGACTGTATGGGCACGAGGACCTCGAGCGGCTGCAGGAGATCCTCGTCTGGCGCCAGCTCGGTTTCAGCCTGCACGAGATCCGAGAGCTGGTCGGCGACCCCGACCACGACCGGGTCGCGGCGCTGCGCCGGCAGCGGGCGCTGGTCGAGCGTGAGCTGGAGCGGCTCGGCGCGACCGCGGTCGCGCTCGACGAGGCACTGGCGGCGGCGGAACGTGGAATCCAGCAACAGGAGACGACGATGTTCAACGACTTCGATCCGGCGCAGTACGAGGACGAGGCGCAGCGATCGCTGGGGCGACACCGACGCGTACCGTGAGTCAGCGCGCCGCACGGCGACCTATGGCGACGCCGAGTGGGCCGCAATCCAGTCCGAGGCAGAGCGGGTGGTCGCCGACTTCGCGTCGCTGATGAGTGCTGGCGAGCCGGCCGACGGCGAGCGCGCGCGGGCGGTCGCCGAGCGCCATCGCCAGCACATCACGCAGTGGTTCTATCCGGTCAGCATGCAGATGCACCGCGACCTGGCCGAGATGTACGTCGCCGATCAGCGCTTTGCGGCCGGCTACGAGAGTGTCGCTGAAGGGCTTTCCAGGTACGTGCGCGACGCGGTGCTTGCGAACGCGGACGCGAGAGACCGCGGCTGAATCAGTGGTTACCGCACGTCGCCTGCGCGTGCTTGTACGCGGGTGACTGCGGGTTGGTTCCGTCGTCGGTGACCATGATCCCGCCGCCCGCCGGGAACTTCGGGTCCTCGTAGCCGGGGACGCCGTGGGTGCGCATGCACTGTGCATGGGCGATCAGCGACGCCTTCATGGTGGCGGTGATTGGCGGCTTTCCCTGCCGGCTGAGGCTTGCCGACATCAGCCCTTGACAGGCGTCCATGGCCGATTTGAATGCCGGTGACTGCACGTCGATCGAGGGTGGGATCGCGACCCCACCGATCGTGTTCTCCGGGCCAGTGACGGGCGCGCCCGGATCGGGGAGGTTCGGGACGCCGTCCCTGCGCATGCACTTGACGAACGCCAGCTGCGCAGCGCTGGCCGGCGGCGAGCTCGTGGTGCCGTTCGGCGCGCTGCTGCCGCATCCGGCGACGATCGCGCACACAGCCATCGTCGCGAAGATCGCACCGACGCGGGCACCGGATCTGGGCGGCATGGTTAGCACCTCAGCGGGCGAGTCTCGCGGACGGTCCGTAACACCGGCATAACGCCGTTACACCGCTGTTAGTCGGTGATCGGGATGTGGTCAGGGTCGGCGGCGACTCTCGTCAGCCACTCCCTGATCGCCGGGTACGGATCGAGCGAGAAACCCCCCTCGGGGGCGACGTGGGTGTAGGCAAACAGCGCGATGTCGGCGATCGAGTACCGGTCACCGACCAGGAACTCGCGATCGCGCAGGTGCCCCTCCATCGCGTCGAGCGCCGCGATCCCGCCACGCCGCTTGGCCTCGTGCTCAGACTCGGGCGCATGGATTCCCGCCAGCTCCCAGAAGCGGGCGACCGCGATGTTCGGCTCGTGGCTGTACTGCTCGAAGAACATCCACTGAAGCACCTGCGCGCGCTCGAACGCGTCCTCGGGGACGAACCGCGTCTCGTCGCCGAAGTACCACAGCATCGCGCATGACTCGCCGAGCGAGCGGCCGTCGTCGAGCACGAGCGTCGGCACCCGCAGACCCGGGTTCAGTCCACCCAGCACCTCGGGCCGATCCGAGCGGTCAAAGACGTCCATCGGGCGGCGCTCGTAGGCGATCCCGAGCTTGGCGAACAGCAGCCGAACCTTGTAGCAGTTGCCCGACACGGCGGAGTCGTAGAGCAGCATCGCGAGCGACAGATTAGTTCGCGCACCGCCGCCGCGCGAGCTAGCCCATCATGCGCGTCATCGCGTGGGTCGCCCCGGAAGCTCCGGGCACGACCAGACCCGGGACGTCGCCAGGCGCGGCCGCGACTCCGACCGCCAACGCCAGCAGGATTACGGCGGCCCCCAGGGTTGCGGCGCGGCGCCACGGCGAGAGCTTCTCGAGCATCACGAGCGCGGCGATCAGCGCCATCCAGGTCAGGCTCATCACGCCGAGCGCAAACAACGCGACCATCAGCGCCCAGGTGCATCCGATGCACCATCCGCCGGCGCGGATGCCAATCGTGAGCGCGCCCGATGCGCTCCGGGGCCGCGGCGAGCTTTCGAGCAGCCGGTGCGGGCTCCGGCATCTCGAGAGGTAGTCGGCTTTCAGCGGCGTCAGCTGATACGCCGCACCGACGGCGAGCGCTCCCGCCGCGACCCAGCGGCCGCCCTCGTCCCACGCCAGGTCGGCGCCCAGCACGCTCTTGCCCAGTTCGAACAACCCGTACGCGACCACGCCCGGCAATACACCAGACCAGCAGATAGCCACCTGCCACCAGCAGCCACCGGTCGCGCCTTGCCGAATCCGCGTACGCGACCGCGGTGGGCACGAACGACGGCAGCATCATCGCCGCCATCATCACCGCCCAGGCGCCCGCGAACCATCCGAGCGAACCGAGCGTGGTGCCTGGGCCGGCGTCCATTCCGGCCATCCGCTCGGCCGTCACCCACCACGCAACGCCCGCCGCCGCGAGTACGCCGACGAACGCGAGCGGTTGTGATCGCAACCCTGGGATGGTCATCTGCCGGCCGCGCCCGAGACCGTGTCGTCGTACTCGTCGTGGCGGCGGAAGAAGTTGAGCGGGTCGTCGGGGCCGCGCGCCTCGTTTCGCCCTCGCGGCGCACGGTCGAGCCACTGGTACATGCCCCAGAGGCCGTCCAAACCGCGCGCGTAGGCCGAGTACGTGTGGTAGACGACTCCGTCCTCAAGCGCGAACGCGCTCATGCCGGGGCGCTCACGCGTGTAGGTCGCCCAGTCGGTGGCGGTCGTTGCAGCCCACGCTTCGAACGGTCCGCTGACGTCCTCCGGCGGCGACCACACTTCCACCTCGCGGAAGTTGTACTCGTACGCGCCCGCACGCTCCTGCTCCTCCGAGAGGGAGACGTCGAAGTCGTAGTTGAAGTCGCCCCCGAGCGAGGAGGCCCACGGGAAGCCCCAACCCATCCGCCGCTTATAGCCCTGAAGCTTCTCGAGCGGAGCGCGCGACACCACCCAGAGCATCACGTCGTGGTTGGCGAGGTGAGGCGCGAAGCCGTTGAAGCCGTCCGCGATCGCCGAGCACGCGGGACACCCCGCGGCGTAGTCGGGTCCGAACATGAAGTGGTAGACGAGCAGCTGTGAGCGCCCGCGGAACAGGTCGGCCAGCGAGGCGCTCCCCTGATCGGTTTCAAAGCGGTAGTCCTTGTCGATCGCAACCCACGGCAGCGCCTGTCGCTGTCGCGCGACCTCGTCGCCCCGGCGGGTCAGCTCCTTCTCCTGTTCCAGCAGCTCCCGGCGGGCGGCGAGATGCTGCTCGCGGGTCCCAGTCGCGTGCTGAGTCATTGCTCTGCCTCCAATCGTCTGTGTCGATTCGGCCGCGGCGCGGCGACGCCCTGTGCCCTGTGTGCAATCAACTCGGCCGCGGCGTCGACCGGGTCCTCGTACTCGTCGTGCCGGCGGATCCACAAAAACGGCAGCGGCAGCGAGTCCTCGTCGCGGCCGCGCGGGGCACGGTCGAGCAGTTGGTTGGTCGCGTTGAGCGCGTCCAGGCCTCGGGCGTAGCACGAGTATGTGTGGTACACGAACCCATCGGCGAGCGCAAACGCGCTGAGCCCCGGCATCTCGGCCGCGAACGCGGGCTTGCTGAAGTTGTAACGCTGCCTGGCGGCCGGGTCATCCGTCGGGCGCCCCATCTCAGGCTGTGACGCACCGGCGTCGAGGCCTCGAATCGAGACGCCGAAGTCGTAGTTGAAGTCGCTGCGGCCGCTTGAGACCCACGGAAACGTCCAGCCCATCCGGCGCTTGTAAACGTTGAGCTGCTCGAGCGGAGCGCGTGACGCGCACACCATCGTGATATCGCGGTGCTTGAGGTGGACGATCCCGCCGTTGAAGTTGTCGGCCCAATAAGAGCAAATCGGGCAGCCCTCGCCCCATTCGGGGCCGAACATGAAGTGGTAGACCAGCAGCTGCGAACGGCCGTCGAACAGCTCGGCCAGGCTCCTCTCACCCGCGTCGGTGTCGAACACGTATTGCGTGTCGACCGCCTCCCAGGGCAGCGCGCGCCGTTTGCGGGCGAGCTCGTCCCCGCGTCGGGTGAGCTCCTTCTCCTCCTCCAGCAGCGCAACGCGCGCCGCGAGGTGCTCTTCTGAGGTTCCGATCCGGTTGGTCGTCATCTGAGGTTCCTCCTGTCGCTGTCGGCGGTTAAGACGCCCGGCTGCGCGAAAAGGGGTCATGACTACCGCTATGGGAGGATCCAGACGTGAGCGAGCCGTTGCTTGCGCGGGCGATCGAAGGCGACGAGGACGCCTTCCGCGAGCTCACTGATCCGTTGCGTCGGGAGCTGCAGTTTCACTGCTACAGGCTGCTCGGTTCGGTGCATGACGCCGAGGACGCGCTGCAAGAGACGCTACTTCGCGCCTGGCGGGGGCTCGGCCGGTTTGAGCAGCGGGCTTCGCTGCGCGCCTGGCTGTACAGGATCGCGACCAACTGCTCGCTCGACGCCCTGCGAGCCGCCGGCCGGCGGCCGCCACCCTCGCCCGAGCCCCCGTTTGAGCCGCCGCGCCCGACCCGGTTGAGCGAGCCCACCTGGCTCGAGCCCTACCCGGACATGCTGCTCGAAGGGATCGCCGATGCCGCGCCCGGGCCACAGGAGCGTTGCGAGACGCGGGAGACGATCGAGCTCGCGTTCATCGCGGCGCTCCAACAACTTCCGCCGCGGCAGCGCGCGGTGCTCGTGCTTCGCGATGTGCTCGGCTTTCACGCGGCCGAGGTCGCCGCGATGCTGGACTCCAGCGAGGAATCGGTCAAGGCGGCCCTGAAGCGCGCCCGGGCGACGATTGCGCAGCGGCGCCCAGACCGAGGTCGCGAGCCGGCGCCACTCCCAGACTCAGTCGAGGAGCGCGAGCTCGTCAAACGTTTCGCGGACGCTCTGGAGGCAGACAACATCGATGCCGTCGTCGCGCTCCTGACGCACGACGCCTGGCTGAGGATGCCTCCCGCGACGCTCGAGTACCAGGGCCCGGCCCTGATCGGCGAGTTCCTGACCCTGGTCGCCAACTGGCGAGCAGGGCAGCGATACCGACTGGTGCCGACCCGCGCCAACACCCAGCCCGCGTTCGGCATGTACCGGATTGACCCGGATGATCGGATCGCGAACACGGCGGGCGTGCTCGTGCTCACGCTCCAAGGCGACCAGATCGCCGCGATCACGCAGTTCCTCGACCCCGGCGTCCTCGCCCCCTTCGGGCTGCCGCGCTCGCTAGCGCTGTGACGCTGCGAGGGGCTGGTCCGTGCTCGCTAGCGCTCTGAAGCTGCGAGCGGCGGCTGGTCCTGGATCACGCGCACGCCGCCCTTGGGAGTCAGCGTGATCGCGCGGAACTGGACCTTGGCCGGCTGCGGGTCGACAGCTCGCAGCCGCGTGCGCTCGAGCACCCGCTCGAGGACGATCCGCATCTCCATCTGTGCGAAGCTCGCTCCCAGGCAGCGGCGGGTGCCGCCGCCGAACGGAACCCACGTGTATGTGTCGGGCGCGTTCGGGCCGAGAAAGCGCTCGGGCGTGAACGTCGAAGGGCTCGGGTACAGGTCCGCGCGGCGGTGGATCGTGCGGATCGAGGGGTTGATTTCGATCCCGGGCGGCACCTCGTAGCCGTTGAGGGCAAATGGCCGCTCGCGCACCACGCGGCCGACGCCTGGGATCACCGGGCGGATCCGCAGCGCCTCCTTGACGACCGCGTCGAGGTACGCATCGTCGCCGTCGCGCGCGAGCTCGTAGACGCGGCGGTCATGGAGCAGGAGATCGAGCGTCCACGCGAGCCCGGTCGCGGTCGTCTCGTGCCCCGCGAGCAGCAGCGTCAGCAGCTCGTCGCGGACCTCTTCGTCGGTCAGCTGCTCGCCCTGCTCGTCGCGGGCAAGCAGCAGCGCCGAGAACACGTCGTCATGCTGTTCGAGGTCCCGCTGACCGCGCCGACGCTCGATTTCGGCGTACAGGACCTCGTCGACCGCCCGTCTGCTGGCCTGAAACTCCTGCGTGGCGGCGGTCGGGTCCCGGCGGCGACGCACCAGCGCGTTGAGGATCAGCATCCCGCGCGGGCGCGCGAGCGGGTCGAGCATCGCCCGCAACCGCCTGCGCAGCTCAGTCTCCTCGGCGCCCGGTTCGTAGCCGAACACCGCGCGCAGGATGACGCGGAGCGTCAGCGACTGCATGCTCCCAAGCAGCGTGAACTCCTCTCCAACCGGCCAGCCGTCGATCTCGAGGTCGGCGCACGCGCGCATCGTGGCGGCGTGCGCCGCCAGCTGCCGGCCGTGGAAGGCGGGGAGCATCAGCTTGCGGTGCCGAAGGTGCTCGGTGCCGTCGAGCAGCAGCACCGAGCGCTGGCCGACGATCGGACCGAGCAGCGCGTTGGCCTCGCCGGCGTGCAGCTGGCTGCCTGATCCCTGGAACACCTCCTTGACCAGCTCGGGGTCGAACACCATCACGAACCGCTCGTCGAACAGCGTTCCGAATGTGACCGCGTCGCCGTACCGGCGCCGGCACGCGTTGAGAAAGCGCACTCCGCCAAACATGAAGCCCGCCGTCTGCAGGGCGCGGGGCATCGAAGGCCCGGGTGGAAGCTTTGCGTTTGCGCTCAACTCTGGGCGGCGGCCTTCTGAGATTCCGCGGCGCGCGGGTCGAGGTCGGCGAGCGTCAGCGGGTGAGCGGGCGGCTGGTCGAGGATCCGATGGCTGTGGAGCGTCAGCGAGTCGTCGATGTGCAGCAGTTCGCCTGACCGCAGCTCGCGCCAGTCGTCGTCGTCCATCGGCTCGGTCGCGACGATCACCGCCGGTCGCGACGCGAGATCCGCGGAGTGGACGTGGATGTTGCCGCGACCGCTGGCGTGGTAGAGATGATCGCCCTTGCCGCCGCCCGCCTCGCGCTCGAGCACGTGCAGTTCGTGCTCAGCCGGATAGCGAAACGCCCATAGATCGGAAGGCGTGATCAGGACGAAGTTCACTGAGAAGACCGGCAGGTTCGCCGCCACCCAGCGCGCGGCGCTCGTGATCCCCTCGCGGACGTCGCCGGCGCGATCGATCTCGCGCGTGATCAGTGCAAACCAACGCTCGGAGTCGGTGTCGCCTTGCACCATCGACATCGCGTCGCCGAGCTCGCGCTCGAGCGCCGGCACGTCGCCGATCACGCCGTTGTGCGCGAACAGCCGCCCACGCTGCTCGAACGGGTGCGTGTTGCGCAGCGTCAGGCCGCCGTTGGACGCGAACCGGACGTGGGCGACAAAGGTGCGCGACTCGAGTTCGCGAGCCTCGCGCGCGAACTTGCGATCCTCGTAGGCGGCGAGCGGCTGCTTGAGCGCCTCGGGGCGGCCGTCGACGGTGAACTTGCCGATTCCCGCGCCGTCGGGCTCGCGGCGGCTCTGCTCAGACAGCGAGTCCGACGCCTCGAGCAGCCAGAACTTAGCCTTGACTGGCTCGTGACCACCGCTCATCCCAAATAGCCGGCACATGCACCATCAAACGTACAGACCCGGCGGTCCCGGCGTGAGGACGGACCCCCAACCGGCCCGGCCCGCGCATCTGTCAGAGTAATTTCAAGCTCATCTGCGATCTTGGAATCATTCCGAGACAGGTGGTGACCGAATGAAATTCCTGCGTACAGCACCAACCAGCAGGCTCTTGGCGACGATCGCGGGAGTCGTGATCGCGATTGCGATCGGCACGGCGATCGCCGTCGCGGCCGCGGGCTCGGGCCCCGTGCCCAAGCGCGAGCGCCTCGCCGTCGCGCTGCATGGCGCGCTCAACGCCCCCGCGGTGCAAGGCGTCTCGGCGCGGATCAGCTTCACCAACAGCCTGATCGGATCGTCGGACTTCCAGGGCACCGACCCGCTGCTCCAGGGCACCCCTACTGGCCGCCTGTGGCTCGGCGATCACCGCCTACGGCTCGAGCTCCAATCCGACAACGGCGACGCGCAGATCGTCGTCAACGGCAACCGGTTCTGGATCTCGGACCCGGCGCAGCACACGGTCTATGAGGGGACGCTCCCGTCCGGCGGCAACAGCTCGGCGAAGGCCAAGAAGTCCGACATGGCCGACAGCGGCATCCCGACGATCGCCACGATTCAGTCCTACCTCGACAGGCTGATCAAGCACGCGAACGTGTCGGGCGCGATTCCCGGCGACATTGCCGGCCAGGCCGCCTACACGGTGAGAATCTCGCCCCGCCACGACGGCGGACTGCTCGGATCGGTGCAGCTCGCGTGGGATGCGGTCCACGGCGTGCCGCTGCGGATCGCGGTCTACGCGCGCAACAATTCGTCACCCGTGCTGCAGCTTGAGGTGACCGACATCTCCTACGGCTCAGTTCCGAAGTCGGACTTCAACATCAGCCCCCCGGTGGGTTCGAAGATCGTCACGATTGCGACCCCGAGCCGCTCCAGCGCCGCCGCGCACGCGGCGAGGCTGAAGGGCAAGCTCCGTGGCAAGCACGCGGCGCGGGAGGCGAGCGGTTATGCGGCCGTCGCGCACGCGGTGCCGTTCACGCTGGTCGCGCCGAACAAGCTCGTCGGCCTGCCCCGCCAGGCGGTCTCGTTGCTCAACACGGGCGGCACGCACGGCGCGCTGGTCACCTACGGCCAGGGCTCGGCGCCATCGTCGTGATCGAGCACGCCCAGTCGGCCAAGAGCGCCGCAGCCAGCCGAACCCAGAGTCAGGGCAGCCAGAACAACGGACAGCCGTCGTTCAGCCTGCCGACCGTGTCGATCCACGGGGCGACCGGTCAGGAGCTGGTCACCGCGCTAGGCACGGTGCTGACCTTCAACCGCGGCGGGGTCGGCTACACGGTCCTCGGCTCGGTCCCGCAGGTGGCGGCTGAGGCGGCCGCACGCGCGCTGTGAGCCCAGACGCTGTTTCGCAGGCGAGCCCGCCGCCCGTCGAGGTACGCGGGCTCGTCAAGCGTTACGGCGATCTGACGGCCGTCGCGGGCGTCGACGTGACGGTCAACCCCGGCGACGTCTACGGCTATCTGGGTCCCAACGGGGCTGGGAAGACCACGTCGCTGAGGATGATGCTGGGCCTGATCCGTCCGACCGAGGGAACCGTGAGGTTGTTCGGGCGCGACCCGATGGAGAGTGTGCAAGCACTCCAAGGTGTCGCCGGGTTCGTCGAGGCGCCGACCTTCTATCCGTATCTGTCGGCGATGCGCAACCTCGAGCTGCTCGCCGCGTACGACGGCCGCGATGCGCATGACCGCATCGGCCAAGGCGCTCGACACGGTCGAGCTCACGGATCGCGCCAAGGACAAGGTCGGCGGCTACTCGCACGGGATGCGCCAGCGGCTCGGGATCGCCGCTGCGCTGTTGCGCGAGCCGAAGTTGATGCTGCTCGACGAGCCGGCGACCGGCCTTGACCCCGCCGGCATGCGCGACATGCGGCTGCTGATCCGCCGGCTCGCGAACGAAGGGATGACGGTGCTGCTGTCCAGCCACCTGCTCGCCGAGGTCGAGGAGCTCTGCAACCGGGTCGCCATCGTGCGCGAAGGCCGGATCGTCTACGAGGGCGAGATCGCGGCGCTCAAACGCGGCGCCGGCACTGCCTACCGCCTACAGACCACCGACGACGAGCGGGCGCTGCTGATCTGTCGTGCGCAGCCCGGACTAAGCGACGCGCGGATCGACGAGCACGGCCGGATCACGTTCACCGCCGACGAGGCGGCGGCAACCGAGCTCTCGCAGGCGCTGGTCGAAGCCGGCGCCCTGATCAAGGTCCTGACGCCGCAGACGGTGACGCTCGAAGACCTGTTCTTCTCGTTCACGGAGGGCGACGGGAATGGCCTGCAGCAGCCCGCGCCCGAACCGGCGGCCGCGGCCGAGGCGGCGAACTGATGCCGGGGGTCGCGACCGTCTATCGCTGGGAGCTGTTCAAGCTCCGGTTCCAGAAGCGCACCTACCTCGGACTGGGCGCGGCGTTCATCGTGCCGATCCTGTTCGTGGTCGCGATCCATTTCCGCCACCACGACCGCGGCGGCGACTTCGCCTTCTCGACCTACCTGACCCGCAGCGGGCTCGCCGTGCCGCTGGTGATCCTGCTGTTCGGGGCGGTGTGGATGTTCCCGCTGATCACCGCGCTGGTCGCCGGCGACATCATCGCCTCCGAGGATCACAACGGGACCCTGAAGACGATCTTCACCCGCTCACTCGAGCGCTGGCAGCTGTTCGCCGGCAAGACGCTCGCCGTCAGCACATACGCGATTGTCGCGATCTTCTTGTGCGGCACGGTGGGCGTGATCGCCGGCAGCCTGCAGTCGGGCTTCAACTCGCTCCAGAGTCTGTCGGGGACGATCGTGGCGGCGCCAAAGGCGCTCGAGCTCGTCTACGTCAGCCTGCTCATCTACCTGCTACCGATCGGCGCGATCGTTTGCATCGGGCTGCTGCTGTCCGCCGTCACGCGCAACAGCGCCGCGGCGGTGGTGGGCACGCTGATGGTCTCGCTGCTGATCCAGCTGATCGGGATCCTGCCGGGGTTGGGCGGACTGCAGCCGTACCTGCTCAGCACGCAGTTCAACGCGTGGCAGGGGCTCCTTCGCACACCGATCGATTGGCAGCCGATCACGCAGGCGATTTGGGTCTGCGCGCTGTACGCGGTTCCGGCTCTGTTCGCGGCGTTCCTGGTTTTCATCCGCCGCGACGTCGCCGGTGGCTGACCGCGATCGGCCGACGGCCGACGGTGAGCTCCGGGCCCGCGTGCTGGTGGTCGACGACGACCCGCCGCTGCGGCGGATGCTGACGCGGTCGCTGAGCGCGGAGGGGTTCGAGGTCACGGCGGCAGAGGACGGCGGTGTGGCGCTGATCGCAGCCGAGCGCAGCGCCCCCGACGTGATCGTGCTCGACGTGGCGATGCCGGCGATCGACGGTCTGTCGGTCTGCCGGCGGTTGCGCAACCGCGGGCTCGCGACGCCGATCCTGATGCTGACGGCGCGCGACGCGGTCGCCGACCGGGTTGCGGGACTCGAGGCCGGCGCCGACGATTACCTGGTCAAACCGTTCGCGATCCAGGAGCTCGTCGCCCGGTTGCGGGCACTGACGCGGCGCGGCAAGCAGGCGGACGCGCTGTTGTCATACGCCGACCTGGTGTTCGACCGGCTGGCACGGACCGCGACGCGCGGGACAAGGACGATCGAGCTCACCGGGCGCGAGGCGTCGCTGCTGGAGCTGCTGCTGCGTGAGTCGGGGCGGACCGTGACGCGCGAGCACGCGATCGACGAGATCTGGGGAGGCGCGGCCGAGCCGAATGTCGTCGACCGCTACGTGACCCGGTTGCGGCGCAAGCTCGGCGACCCGCCGCTGATCCGGACCCTGCGTGGTACCGGGTTCGTGCTCCGCGCGTGAGCCGCTCAGGCGGCGCAGCGCGACCCACCCAGCTGTTTGGCGCGGTACATGGCTGCGTCGGCGTCGCGCAGCACGCTGTCGGGGTCCACCGCCGGGCCGGTCACGAACGCGATCCCGGTGCTGACCGTGACGGACGTCTCACTGCCGCCCAGCGTCACCGGACGGCTGGCCGACCGGTTGATCCGCTCAGCGATCAGGATCGCCTCGCGCTGTGAATCGAGCTCTTCGAACAGGAACGTGAACTCGTCGCCGCCGAACCGGGCGACGGTGTCCATCGGCCGCAGCATGTCAACGAAGCGTTGGCCGAGTACCGTCAGCAGCAGATCGCCCGCTGCATGACCCATCGAGTCGTTGATCTGCTTGAAGTTGTCGACGTCGAGGAACAGGACCGCGACCGGGGTGCCGGTCCGGCGCGAGCGGTCGAGCGCGACCGTCAAGCGGTCGACGAACAGCGCGCGGTTCGGAAGCGTGGTCAGCGGGTCGTGCAGCGCCTGATGGGCGAGGGGGGCTCTCATCCAGGCCTAGCTTATTACCCCTTTTGTGATGAAAACACAAATTTGGTCGCTTGACTAGGGCGGTGATGGGGGTGCACTTCCCACGATCGCTGCGCACCCGGCTCGCCGTGACAACCGCGGTCACGATCCTGGCGGCGGTCGTCCTGTTCGCGATCGTGACCGTGCTGATCGTCGGCTCCCAGCTACGGGACTCGCTCGATACGGCCCTGCGCCAGCGGGCCGAGGACGTAGCTCAGCTCGCGGTCTCCGCCCCCGGCGTCCTGCGTGATCCAGGTGCGCTCGAGAGCCCGGTTTCTGGGCGGCAGCTTGCGGTCGAGGTGATCGACGCCCGTGGCCGGATCCTCGCGAGCTCGCTGGCGCTCGGCGCCGAGGTACTGCCCCAGGATGCGCTAGTGCGCTCCGCTCTGCGCGAGGGACGCACAGGCGTCGAGGACATCATGGTCAACGGCCAACCGTTCCGGATGTTCGTCGCTCCGATCGCTGACGTCACCGGACCGGCATCCGGCGGCGCGGTCCTGGTTGCGTCCGATACGAGTGACATCTCGACCACGCTGGGCCACCTCGGGGTGGCGGTCGCGCTGAGCGGCGCCGCGATCGTGTTGCTGGCCGCGCTCACCGCGGCGCTGCTGACCCGGCGTGCGCTCGACCCGTTGCGGCGGCTTGCGGTTGCGGCGGGCGAGATCGAGCGAACGGCGGATCCCGCGCAGCGGCTGCCGGCGCCGGCGACGCTCGACGAGATCGGTCAGCTGACCGGGGTGCTGAACCGGATGCTGTCGTCGCTCGAACAGGCCCGGGCCGGCGAGCGGCGGTTCCTCGCCGACGCCTCGCACGAGCTGCGCACGCCGGTCACGTCGCTGCTCGGCAACGTCGAGTATCTGGCTCGGCACGGCGCTGATCCGGACGTACTCGCCGACCTGCGCCACGATGCAAGCCGCCTTGCGCGGCTCGTCGACGCCCTTCTGGCACTCGAGCGCGTCGGCGCGACGACCCCCAGCGGTGACGAGCGCGTCGAGCTGACCGAGCTAGTTCGCGAGGTGGTCGCCGAGCAGGATGGTGGCCGGGTGCGGGCCGGGGAGCTTCAGAGCTCCGCGGTGGCCGGCGATCGCGACGAGCTACGACGCCTGCTCGAGAACCTGATCGAGAACGGGCTCGTACACGGACCGGCCGGCGGAGCGGTCGTCGTCAGCGTCACCTCGGCGGACGGATCGGCGGTGCTCGCCGTGCGCGACCAGGGGAGCGGCCCCGATCCACAGCAGCGCGAGCGCTTATTCGAGCGCTTCTGGCGCGCGCCCGAGGCGGTCGGCCGTCCGGGGTCCGGACTGGGGCTATCGATCGTCGCGGCGATCGTCGAGCGCCACCGCGGCACGATCTTGGTCGAGGGCGCAGAATTCAAGGTGCGCCTGCCGTTAGAGGACGAGCGCGCTGTTGGCTGAATTCTCATTTTTCTCTTAGCCGGAACTGATCGACTCTCGCCAGGTTCTTTGAAGTGACCAGTGGTGGATACAAAGGGCCAAGGCCCGACCGCGCCGCAGCCCAGCGAGATCGCGACGCCGCATTCGCCCGCATCGGGCGGGTCCGCGGTGCAACCTTGATCGGCGCAGGCGCGCTCATGGCTGCGATCGCCGCGGTCGTCAGCGCCGTGGCGCCGGGCCGCACGCTGGGCGCCAAGGCGCCATCTAGCACGACCACCGTGGCGTCGAGGACGACGCGCGCCCACACCGGTCCGCTCGTGATGCCGCCGCTCGAGAACCCGGGTCAGCTCGGGCTGCAGGGGCCCGCCAGCCCGCCGCAGCAGGGAACCGCACCCCAAGGCACAACGCCGCAGGGCACGGCTCCCCAAGGCACCGCGCCTCAGGACACCGCACCCCAGGGCACGCAGCCGCAGGCCTCGGCTCCGGCTCCGCAGCCGGCCGCGCCGGCGCCGGTCGTATCGGGAGGCTCTTGATCGCGTCGACAAGCCTGCCGGCGTTCGGGAGCACGGCGGTGGTGGTGGTGTCAGACAGCGACCGTCTTGGAGATGCCGTGCAAACCGTCGAGCGGACGATCGACATGTTTGACCGCGCCTGCTCGCGGTTCCGCGATGACTCCGAGCTGTCGGTGTGCAATCGCGCCGGCGGCCACCCCGTGCACGTCTCGCCGCTGCTGATCGAAGCGGTCGGGGCCGGACTGCGAGCGGCTTCGCTGACCGACGGCGACGTCGACCCGGCGCTGGGGAACGCGCTGATCGCGCTCGGTTACGACGATGACTGGGAGGCGGTCGCGGGCAGGGTGTCGGCGCCCGATCGCAAGCTTTCGTTCGCCCGCGTGCCCGGTTGGCGAACGATCCGCGTCGACCCCGACGCGGGGACCGTGGCGCTCGCTCAGGGCGTCAGCCTCGACCTGGGGGCGACCGCAAAGGCTCTGGCCGCCGACCGGGCCGCCGGGGAGGCGTCTGCGGCGAGCGGCTGCGGGGTGCTGGTCAGCTTTGGTGGCGACCTCGCGACGGCCGGGCCGGCGCCCGAGGAGGGCTGGAGCGTTCGGGTCACCGACGACCACCGCGCGCCGGTGTCGGCCCCCGGCCAGTCGATCACGATTCACTCCGGGGGACTTGCCACGTCGAGCATCACCGCGCGCCGCTGGCGGTCGAGCTCCGGGGAGTTCGTTCACCACCTGCTCGACCCCGCCACCGGGCAGCCGGTGCAAGGAGGCTGGCGGACGGTCAGCGTTGCCGCCTCCACCTGTCTCGACGCCAACATCGCCAGCACGGCCGCGATCGTCCGCGGGCAGCGCGCGCCCTCGTGGCTGAGCTCGCTTGGGCTGCCGAGCCGGCTCGTGAGCGACGACGGGCTCGCGCTCCACTTGGCCGGGTGGCCGCTCGAGGGCGACGACCTGGCGCCGGTGCCACCCGAGGCGTCGGCATGAAGCTCGAGCAGCGTATGAAGTCCGAGACGAGCGTATGAACCCGGTTACCGCGGCGACGCTCGGACCCAGCGCGTACTGGTACCTGACCCGTGCCTCGGGCGCGGTCGCGCTCGTGCTGCTGACGATCAGCGTCGTGCTCGGGATCGCCGGCTCGCTGCGATTCTCGTCTGAGCGCTGGCCCCGATTCGCCGTCGACACCGTCCATCGCGACGTCTCGTTGCTGGTGATCGTCGCGCTCGTGATCCACATCGTCACCAGCGTGCTCGACGGCTTCGCTCCGATCTCGCTGTTCGCGGCGGTGATCCCGTTCGACACGGCCTACCGTCCGCTGTGGGTCGGTCTTGGGGCGGTGGCGTTCGACCTGCTGCTCGCGCTCGTGATCACCAGCCTGATCAGGCGGCGCCTCGGTTACCGGACCTGGCGCGCAGTCCATTGGCTCGCGTATGCGAGCTGGCCGGTCGCTGTCCTGCACGGCCTCGGGACCGGCAGCGACACGAAGATCTGGTGGATGCTGTTGCTGACCGCGGCGTGCGTCGCCGCGGTTGGGGCCGCCGTCTGCTGGCGGATTGCGCGAGCTGAGCGCCCGCTCGCCGGTCTCCAGGGGCCCGCGGTCGTGCTCAGCGCCGCGATCCCGATCGCGCTGGCGGTGTTCACGGTGGCCGGGCCGCTGCAGAAGGGATGGGCGCGCCGAGCCGGCACGCCTGGCAACCTGCTGGCGCCGAAGGGCGTCACGCGGCCCGTCGTCACGCGCAATACCGCGCCGGCTGCCAAGTCATACGTGCCGCAGCCGTTCTCGGCCGCGCTCGCCGGATCGTTCAAGCAGTCGCAGCTGCCGGCCGGGTCTATCGTTGACATCAGCATGCGCCTGCACGGTGCCAGCACCGGAAGACTCCGAGTACGGCTTGCCGGGGCCCCGATCGGTGGCGGCGGGCTGTCGCTGACCGGAAGCCAGGTAGACCTGATCGCCCACGGCGTCCCGACCGTGCTCGAGGGCCAGATCAGCACCCTCGAGGGCCAGCATTTCACCGCCCGTGTCGACGGCAGCGCGGGGATCGCGTTCACGCTCGACGTCCAGCTCAGCATTGATAGCCAGACGAACGCGGTGACCGGGACGCTGAAAGCCTCCCCGGCTGGGCGGTTGATGATGGCGACGGCGACAACCGGCGCGGTCCGCCGTGATGGACGATGGCGACGAGTAGCCCGGTTCGCGGTCCGGCCGGCCTGCCCCGGCTGCTCGCCGGGCTGACCGAGGCGGGCACGACGATGACGCGCGCCGACCACGAGGCGGTCCACGGGCGGTTCCCGGAGGTCGGAGGCGACCAGCTGATCGAGTTCGTGGAGCGCAGCGGGCTGCGCGGACGCGGCGGCGCCGACTTCCCGATGGCGACCAAGATGCGTGCGGTCGCCGGCGGTCGCCGGCGGGCGACGGTCGTGGTCAACGGCTCGGAGACCGAGCCTGCCAGCGCCAAGGATCGACTGCTGCTCGCCCGGTTGCCACACCTCGTCCTCGACGGTGCCGTGCTGGCCGCCCGCGCCGTTGGCGCGCGGGAGGCGGTGATCAAGATCGGCAACGGGAGCCCCGACGTGGCGCGCGCGCTCGACGGCGCGATCGCGGTCCGCGACGAGGGCATCGAGCTGGGTGTCGTGACCGGCCCCGAGGGCTACGTCAGCGGGGAGGAGACGGCCGTAATCCACTACCTGTCGCGTGGCGTTTCGAAGCCGACGTTCATTCCCCCGCGCCCGTACGAGCGCGGTCTGCACGGCCGCCCGACGCTGATTCAAAACCCGGAGACGCTGTCGCAGCTGGCGCTGATCGCGCGCTACGGCCCTGAGTGGTTCCGCGAGCTCGGCAGCGAGGCCGATCCCGGCTCGGCGCTGGTCACGATCTCCGGCGCGGTCGTTACTCCGGGCGTTTATGAGCTCGCGTTTGGGACCCCGATGACCGATCTCCTGGCGGCTGCCGGCGGGCCGCTCGAGCCGATCCAGGCGCTGCTCGTCGGCGGCTACTTTGGGACCTGGGTGCAGTCGGCGAGGGCGATGAAGCTCAGGCTGTCGCGCGAGGATCTGCGCTCGGTCGGGTGCGCACTCGGCTCCGGCGTATTGATCGCGCTCGGTGAGAGCGCCTGCGGGCTGCACGAGAGCGCGCGCGTGATCGAGTACCTGGCCGGCGAGTCAGCGGGCCAGTGCGGCCCGTGCGTCTACGGCCTGGCGGCGATTGCCGACTCCGTCGCCGCGCTCGCGGACGGCGTCGCGCACCCCCGCGAGCTCGATCGGCTGCGACGGTGGACGACTGAGATCCGCGGGCGTGGCGCCTGCCACCACCCCGACGGCGCGGCCCGCTTTGTCGAGAGCACGCTGACCGTGTTCCGCGCCGAGATCGAGGAGCACCGCGGGTCGCGGTGTACCGCGCAGCCGGCCGGGCTCCCGCTCGGGGGCATGATCGTCGGAGCGCGGCGGTGAGTCGGGTCCGTCAGCGCTCCTCGGACGCACGGCGACTCGGCGCCCCGCAGACGCGCGCGCATCTGCGCGTCAACCCGATCATGTGTGAGGCCCACGGCCTGTGCGCGGAACTGCTGCCGGAGCTGATCCGGCTCGACGACTGGGGCTACCCGATCCTGGACGAGTCCGAGGTCCCGCCCGAGCTGCTCGGTCTGGCGCGCCGGGCCGCCGATGCGTGCCCGACGCTGGCGCTGATCCTCGAAGAACGCGATCGCTGACCCGCGCCCGGTCGGGGTTCACCTGGTCCGTCTGAGCCCGACCGGCACGTCCTCGAGACGCACGGGCGGACCGGGGTCGGGCGGGGTGATGCCGTCGCGCTGCTCGCGCAGCTGCGCCAGCCACCACCCGACCGCCCACCAGCGGCCGAACTTGAAGCCGACCCGTTCGTAGCTGCCCACGGCTTGGAAGCCGAACGACTCGTGCAGCCCGACGCTCGCGTCGTTGGGGAGCGTGATTCCGGCGCACGCGACGTAGAACCCCTGGCGGACGAGCAGAGGCAGCAGCGCCGCGTAAAGCGCCCGGCCAATTCCGCGACGGTGTTGGGACGGGGCGACGTAGACGCTGGTGTCCGTTGCCCACCGGTAGGCGGCGCGCTCGCGGTGCTGGGTCGCGTAGGCGTAGCCGACGACCGACCCGTCATCGCCTTCGGCCACCAGCCACGGGTGGCCGCGAGTCAGTTTCTCGATCCGCTGCTGCATCTCGCTGGCGGAAGGCGCGACCCCCTCGAGTGAGGCGACGCCGTCGGTCACGGCCGGGGCGTAGATCTGTGCGCAGGCGAGCGCGTCGCCGCGCGGATCGACGTCGCGGATCAATGGTTGTGGATCGACGTGGCGGGCCAACATTTCCCGGCACTGTAGAAGCCGCGTGCGGAGCCGCCTATGGCCACGTGGCCCCCTATTCAGGTAGCTAGCGGGCCGTCCGCGATCGCACGTTGACGCAGCCGCAGCTGGGCCGGGCCAATCGCGCGCAGCGGTGGCGGCATGAGCGGGGTCATCGAACGCGCCAGCCGTCCGAGCAGTGCCAGCTCGCGCTGGTCGCCGCTGCTCCACTTGATCTCGAGCCGGCGGCGCAGCTCGGGCCCGAGCTGACCGACGCCGCCCAGCCACAGCGCGCGCCGGGCGGGCATCCGCAACAACGCCCACAGTGGACCGGGGATCGGTGCCAGCGGCGGGGGCGCGAGCTCGACCGCGCGCAGCACTCGATGCACCGACTGAGTCGGCCCGAGCTCAGACAGCGAGACCTCGTCGAAGTACGTCTTGAACCCGCTCCAGCTGTCGGGCAGCTGGTCGGAATCGACCCCGATCAGGCCACCGAGCCCGCGGTACTCGTCGTAGAAGCGCTCGAGCTGTTCGGGTGCCATCGCCCGGCCAAAGTGGCGGTGCCCCGAGACGACGCTCTGCATGAGGGTGGCGTGAACCCAGGCGTAGGGGTGCGGTTCGAGCGCGTGGTAGGGCACCCCGTCGTCGCGGAGACCGCGGAATCGTGCGTGGATGGCGTGCAGGCGGCGGCCGGCGACGATCGCCTGCTCGCCGCCGTAGACGAGCAGGCTCGTGTAATCCAGCGTCCGCAACAGGCGCTCCCACGGGCGCCGCTCGAAGTCCGAGAAGTCGCGCACGCCGGCGTCGACCGTCGGGTGCGCGACCTGCAGCAAGAGCGGGTACAGCATCCCGACGTACAGACGTGGATCGCTGACGAAGCGCCAGCAGACTGAATCGGGGCCGACGAGCAACTCGCGCGCTTCGGCCTCGTCGAGCGGCGGTCGCGTGGTACGCACGACGAGCTCAGCGTACTCGCGCCGGTCAGCTCCAGGTGCAGGTACTCAGCGCGGCGCGAATCGCCGCGAGCTCGTCGTCGCTGCCGCGTTGATCGTCGAGGCTCGCGGCTACCGCGTGGCGCAGCGCCGAGGTCAAGAACAGCGTGTCGGCCGTGCTGGCGCGTGCGAGCGTGAGTGGTTCCTCGCGCGCCGATGCGGGCGCCAGCTCCAGCAGCATCGCGCGTGTGACCCCCGGCAGGATCCGTCCGTCCGCCGGCGGCGTGACCAGCCGGCCGTCCTCGATCACCCAGACGTTGGCGATTGCGGCCTCGAGTACGTCGCCGTTGGAGTCGACCAGCAACGGTACGCGGCCGTCTGCTGCGAGGCTGTCGATCAGTCGCCGATCGACCCACTTGTGGCGGCCCAGGCCGCCGGGCACCACGACCGGATTGCAGATCACGCTGGCCGCTGGGCCGTCGCGTAACGGCGAGCTCGTCAGCTCGATCCGCAACTCGCCGCCGGCCGGGACCGCATCGATCCGCACACGCCAGGCGCCGTCGTCGCCTGCGGCGAGCCGTTTGACGCTGTCGCACAGATCGGGAGGCGGTTCGAGGCCGTACAGCTCCGACACTGAAGACGTGAGCCGCTCCAGGTGAGCGTCCAACGCCTGCGCGCGCCGGTCGCGCACCAGGAGCGTCTCGAACACGCCGAGCGACGGATCAGGCGGCGCGAACTGCACCCGTCCGACCGCCGACCTTGACGCTGCTGCCGATCGCGGCGGCGATCGGTCGCGCCTTGGCCAGCGCTTCTTCAAGCTCGGTCCGCGGGTCGGAGTCAGCGACGATCCCGCCGCCGGCACCGAGCCAGAGACGGCCGTTGCCCAGCTCCAGCGTCCGGATCGCGACATTGAGTTCGAGACCGGCGATCGGGCTCGCGTAACCGATCGCCCCGGTGTACACCTCACGCGCAACCGGCTCGAGCGCGGCGATCACCTTCATCGCCTGGACCTTTGGTGCGCCGGTCACTGAGCCCGGCGGGAACGTCGCGCGCAGCAGGTCGCCGTCGCCGACGCCGGGCCGCAGCTCTCCGCGGACCCGCGAGACGAGGTGCCATAGGCCGGGGTGCGGCTCGGGGGTGGGTTGGCGCGGGGCGCTGACCGATCCGTACGCGCACACCCGCCCCAGGTCGTTGCGCATCAGGTCGACGATCATCACGTGCTCGGCCGCGTCCTTGAACGACCGCGTGAGTTCCTTGAGTGCGGCGGCGGCGCGAGCAGGATCGTCGTCGCGCGCGGCCGTGCCCTTGATCGGCGCCGTCACCACCTGCCGCCCCCGCCGGCGTAGGAACAGCTCGGGCGACAGGCTCGCGATCGCTCCGCTGGGCGTACTGAACACGGCCGCGTGAGGAGGTGAAATCGTTTGCAGCGCGCGAGTCTGCAGGTCGATGACGCCGCCGTCCCATGGCGTCTCGAGCCGCAGGCAGATGTTGGCCTGAAAGATCTCACCGGCCGCGATCCGCCGGCGGCAGTCGGCGACTGCGTCGAGGTGGTGCTCGGCCGCTGCGCTGCTCAGCTCGAGCGGCCCGGGCGTGGTCTCAGTTGTGGCGCGCGGGGCGGCGCGGAGCGCCTCGCGCAAATGCTTCAGTCGCGCGTCGAGCGCGGTGCGCCGTCTGTCTGTGACCAGCGCCTCGAACCACCATCGTCCGGCCGGATCGAGCCGCAACACGTTGTCGTAGTAGGCGAGGTGGAACTCGGGCAGCGGGACTGAGCGCGGCGGTCCTTGTGGCAGCTGTTCAATCCGCGAACCGAGGCGGTACCCCAACCAACCGAACCATCCGCCGCCGACCGCGTCGGGATGTTGGCGGTCGCCTTCGGCTGGCGTCGGCAGCCGGTCGAGGGTCGCGAACGGGTCGTCGCGCCGGTCGGCCACGGTCATCGGGTCGGAGCCGACGATCGCGCCGCCGCCGGCCCAGCTTCCGGTCAGCGCGAACGGCATCGGCTCGTCGCGCAGGGCCGCGAGCAACTGGGGCGGTGACAGCCGGCAGTCCAGCGGCACCCGTTGCAGCCGGGCCGCGCCTCCGTCGTTGGGCGGCTGCTGGACCCACACCTCGCCCCGGTCGTCGGGCGGCGCCGGTAGGGTTTCCTTCATCGAAAACATGATGTACGAATTGGTTCGATGAGCGCAAGGGTGATTGACGGCAAGGCGGTGGCGCAGCAGGTGCGCGAAGAACTCCGCGAGCAGATCGAGGAGTGGATCGCGGCCGGTGGCCAGCGGCCGGGTCTGGCAACGGTACTGATCGGCGACGACCCGGCGTCGGCGGTCTACGTCGCCAACAAGCAGCGCGCGAGCATCGAGGTCGGGATCGAGGGATTCGCCTACGACCTGCCGGCCGACTCAAGCCAGGCGGAGGTCGAGGCGCTGCTCCGCAGGCTCAACGAAGACGCGCAGGTCTCGGGGATCCTCCTACAGCTGCCCACTCCGGACCACATCGACGGCTCGTTTTTGACGACGCTGATCGACCCCTTCAAGGACGTCGACGGACTGACCCCGCTGTCGGCGGGGCTGCTCGCGAAGGGTCTGCCCGGGCTGCGGCCCTGCACGCCGGCTGGGGTGATGGAGCTGCTCCACCGCTATGAGGTCGAGCTCACGGGGGCCGAGGCAGTGGTGGTGGGGCGCTCGGATCTGGTCGGTAAGCCGGTCGCGGCGCTGCTGCTCGCCGAGCACGCGACCGTCACGATCTGCCACTCGCGTACGCGGAACCTGGACGAGGTGTGCCGGCGCGCCGATGTGCTGGTTGCCGCCGTCGGGCGGCCGGAGATGGTCAAGGGCAGCTGGATCAAGCCGGGTGCGACCGTGATCGACGTCGGCATAAACCGGACCGACGCGGGTCTCGTCGGCGACGTCGAGTTCGCCGCGGCGGCCGAGGCCGCGGGGCTGATCAGTCCTGTTCCGGGCGGCGTCGGACCGATGACGATCGCGATGCTCCTGCGGAACACGCTGCTCGCCGCGGAGGCGCAGGCGGCGTAGATCTGCAGGCGTTGCTGAGCGTCAGGCGTTGCTGAGCGTCGGGCGTTGCTGAGCGTCGGGCGTTGACGAGTGTCAGGCGTTGCTGAGGGCCGGCTCGTCGGCGAGCACCGCGTCGAGCGCCGCAAGCAGCCGGTCGGCGACCTCCGGGCTGGCGTTGTAGCCCATCAGCCCGAGCCGCCACATCTGGGGCGCCTCCGGGCCGAGCCCACCGCCGATCTCGATCCCGTGTTCGCGCAGCAGCTTCGTCTGGACGCGCTTGGGATCGACGCCGTCGGGGACGCGCACGGCGGTCAGCGGCGCCAGCTGGTACTGAGGCTCGGCGAGCAGCTCGAGCCCGCGTTCGCGCAGCTGGTCCTGGAGGCGCGACGCCGCGCCCGCGTGACGCTCCCAGCGCGCGTGGAGGCCTTCGGCCTCGATCTGACGCAGCGCCTCGTAGAGCGCGTACACGTGCAGGATCGGCGCGGTGTGGTGGTAGGTCGCCGGACGCGTGACCCAGTACTTCTGCAGCAGCCCGAGGTCGAACGAGTACGGGACGGGATGGGTGCGGGCGGCGATCCGTTCAAGCGCGCGTTCGGAGACTGCGACCGGCGACATGCCGGGAGGCGCGCCGAGGCACTTCTGCGAGCACGAGTAGGCATAGTCGATCCCCCAGCCGTCGAAGTCGAGCTCGACGCCGCCGAGCGAGGTCACGCAGTCAGCCATCAGCAGCACGTCGCGGCCGCGTAGGCGTTCACCCAGTTCGGCGAGCGGATGCTCGACGCCGGTCGACGTCTCGGCGTGAACGACCGCGATCAGCCGCGCGTCGGGGTGCTGTTCGAGCGCTTCGAGGAGCCGGTCGTTGGAGACGTGCTCGCCCCAATCGGCATCGACCCGCACTACGTCGGCGCCGACGCGCGTCGCGATCTCGACAATCCGCCGGCCGAAGAAGCCGTTGACGCCGACGATCGCCGTCTCGCCGGGCTCAAGCAGATGGGCGAGGCCGCACTCCATGCCCGAGGTTCCGGTCGCCTGCAGCGGCAGCACGACGCCACCCGAGGCCTGGTAGGTCTGGCGTAGCAGCCCGACCAACTCGAGCAGCAGGTCGAGAAGATCCGGGTCCATGTGCCCGAGCATCGGCCGCTGCATGGCGGCCAGGACCGCCGGGTCGACGTTGCTAGGACCGGGTCCGCAAAGTAGGCGTTCGGGAGGATCGAGCGGAGCGCTGATTTGGGCACCATACACTTCGCCCGAGGATGAGCCCGAACAGAACGCCGACGAGGACGCGCCTTCATCGCTCAGAGCTCGCGGTACCCGGGAGCAACGTCCGGATGCTCGAGAAGGCTCCGGAGCTGGGTGCCGACATCGTGATGCTGGATCTCGAGGACGCGGTCGCCCCCGAGGAGAAGGAGCAGGCGCGCACGAACGTGATCGGGGCGCTGCGAGAGCTCGACTGGTCGCGGTGCTCGGTGTCGTTGCGGATCAACGGGCTCGACACGCACTTCTGCTACCGCGACATCGTCGACGTGGTCGAGCAGGCCGGCGACCGGCTCGACTCGATCATGATCCCGAAAGCGAGCGGCGCGGCGGACGTGCAGCTCGTCGCGACGCTGTTGACGCAGATCGAGGACGCCAAGCGCCTGCCGCACCGGATCGCGATCTTCGTCCTGATCGAGACCGCGCTGGGAATGGTGCACTGCGAGGAGATCGCCCGCGCATGCCCGGAGCGGATGGAGGCGATGGTGTTCGGGGTCGCCGACTACGCCGCCTCGATCCAAAGCCACACGACCTCGATCGGCGGCACCAACCCCGACTACGCGATGCTGGCCGACCCCGAAGACGACACCGAGCGCGCGCTGCACCTCGGAGATCAGTGGCACTACCCGTTGTCGCGGATCGCCGTTACCTGCCACGCCTACGGGCTGCGGCCGATCGACGGCCCGTTCGGCGACTTCACCGACCCGGAGGGATACCTCGCGTCGGCGCGTCGCGCGGCCGTGCTCGGTTACGAGGGCAAGTGGGCGATCCACCCGTCGCAGATCGAGCTCGCCAACGAGGTGTTCACGCCGAGCGAGCGGATCGTCGAGAAGACGCACCGGATCCTGGCGGCGATGCAGGAGGCCGCCGCGCACGGGAAGGGCGCCGTTTCGCTCGACGGGCGGTTGATCGACGCCGCGTCGATCCGGATGGCCGAGAAGCTGCTCGCCAAGCTCGAACAGATCGAGGCGCGCGAGGGCGCTGACCCCGAGGTGCGGAGGGCATCCGGGTCGTAGGCCGCCCGGGTCAGGTCGCGCTTCGCGCCTCGGCCAAGAACGCCGCCACCAGCGCCGAGTCGTCGTCGGCGCGCGTGACCGCCAGAAGCTCGCTGGCGGGCGCGCCGATCAGCGGCCGGTAGGTGACGCCGTCGAGCGCGAGGTGGGAGAGCGACGCGGGGACGGGGGAGACGCCGATCCCGGCCGCCACGAGCCCGATGATCGTCAGCATCTCGGGCGCGTATTGGACGACGTGCGGCGAAGTACCGGTGGCCGCGAGGCGGCCGGTCAGCAGATCGTGGAACCCGGGCGCCTGATCGCGGGGGAAGAGGACCAGCGGCTCGGACGCCATCCGGCGCATCGGGACGCGGCTCAGCTTGGCGAGCGGGTGACCGCTGGCCATCGCAGCCACCGTTCGCTCGCGCAGCACGACCTCGGTGACGAGCGCATCGTCGGGCTCGATCGGGGGCCGCACCAGACCGAGGTCGACGACGCCGGCGGTCAGCGCGCGCAGTTGCTCGACCGTCGAGCGCTCGCGCAGCTCGATCTCGACCCGTGGGCGCGCGCGGCGAAAGCGCTGCACGATCCCCGGGACGATCGACAGCAGCGCCGAGCCGACGAAGTTGATCCGCAGCAGCCCGGCCTGCCCGGTCTCGATCCGGCGCACGGTCGAGACGGCCACATCGAGCTCCTCGAGCATCGCGCGTGCGTCGCGTAGAAACGCTTCGCCTGCCGCCGTCAGCTCGACGCGCCTGCGGGTGCGGTTCAGCAGCCGGCAGCCGAGCTCGTCCTCGAGCGCGGCGATCTGCTGGCTGAGCGGCGGCTGCGAGATGTGCAGCCGGGCGGCGGCGCGGCGGAAGTGCAGCTCCTCGGCGACGGCGATGAAGTAGCGCAGCTGACGTAGTTCCATGCGGCAAGCTCACTGATACGAGAAACAGATCAATAAGACTAAACAAGATATTGGACACGATCAACGAGCGGTCGTAGCTTCAGGCGCTGTGTCGTTCGTGCTGAAGTGCCCCAACTGCGGCGTCCGCGAAGTGACCGACTTCGGGTACGGCGGCGAGATCTCGCCCCGGCCCAAGTCGCGCCCGAGCTTCCGCGAGCTCAACACCTACAACTACTTCCGCCGCAACGTCGCCGGCGTCCAACGCGAGTGGTGGTTTCACCGCTCGGGGTGCCGCGCGTGGTTCATCGCCGAGCGCGACACGGTGACCAACGAGGTGCTGTACACGGCGTTTCCGTCCGACGATCCCCCCGGGGGCGCGGCCGCGTGAGCCGGCTCCCGGAGCAGCCGTCCGAGCGGATCGAGCGGTCGACCAAGGTCAGCTTCACGTTCGACGGCAAGCGGGTCGAGGCCTACGAGGGCGACACGATCGGCTCCGCGCTGTACGCGGCCGGCCAGCGGACCTTCTCGCGCAGCTTCAAGTACCACCGCCGGCGCGGGCTGATGTGCTGCGCCGGGCAGTGCCCGAACTGCATCGTCGCCGTCGACGGGGCGCCGGGAGCGCGCGCGTGCATCGAGCCGGTCCGCGAGGGAATCAAGGTCGAGCACGTCAACGCGGTCTCGCTCGACGTCGATCCGATGCGCGCGACCGACATCGTCGGCGGGCCGTTTACGCCGCCCGGCTTCTACTACAAGACGTTCATCCGTCCGCGCAAGCTGTGGCCGGTGTACGAGAAGGTGCTGCGCAACGCCGCCGGGCTCGGCAAGCTGCGCGAGGAGCAGCCGGCGCGCGAGTGGCGTACCGAGTACCGCCGTCGCCACGCCGACGTGCTGGTCGTCGGCGGCGGGATCGCGGGACTCGGCGCGGCGCTTGCCGCGGCGCAGCTGGGCGCCGACGTGGTGCTCGCCGACGAGGGCCCGGCGCTCGGCGGCCAGCAGCTGATCGAGGCCGACGCCGCGCAGCTCGGGAGGCTGGTCGAACAGGCCGAGCAGGCCGGCGTCGAGATCCTGCAGCGCGCATCGGCACTCGGCTATTTCGACGGCCTGGTCCCGGTATGGCAGCAGGACACCCTGCACCAGATCCGCGCGCAGCAGCACATCTTTGCGACAGGCACGATCGAGCAGCCACTGGTGTTCGCCGGCAACGACCTCCCGGGAGTGATGCTGGCCGGCGGCGCGCGCAGGCTGGCGTCGCTCTACGCGGTGAGTCCGGGTCGACGCGCGGTGATCGCTACGACGTCTGATCGCGGACTGACGGCGGCGCGTGCGCTGCGCGACCAAGGGGTCGAGATCGTCGCGGTCGCCGACCTGCGTCCAGACGCCGGCGACGCGGCCCGCGCGCTGCGTCGCTCTGGCATTCCGGTGTTCGCCGGACACACGGTGATCGAGGCCAAGGGACGCAAGGCGGTCAGCGAGGCTGTGATCGCGCCCGTCGATGGCGGCGACGAGCACACTTTCTCCTGCGACCTGCTGGTCGTCTCCGGCGGCGCGATCCCGGCGACGTCTTTGCATCTGCAGGCCGGGGCGCGGAGCTCGTATGACACCGCGCGAGGTCACTTCGCGCTCACCGAGCTGCCGGACAACGTGTACGCGGCCGGCGAGGTCGCCGGCCTGCAATCGGACGCGGCTATCGCTGACTCCGGTGAGCTCGCAGGACTGAGCGCGGCGCACGCGCTCGGGCTCGGCAGCGACGAGACGCGCCAGCGCGCCAACAAGCTCGAAGGCGCCGAGCGCCAAGTGCCGAACGTGGCCGTCGCGCCGCCGGTCAGCGGCGCCGGCCGCGGCAAGTGCTTCGCCTGCCTGTGCGAGGACGTCACGAGCAAGGACGTGCACCGGTCGATCGAGGAGGGCTATGACTCGATCGAGCTCTCCAAGCGCTACACGACCGTGACCATGGGCCCGTGCCAGGGACGGATGTGCCAGCTGCCGGCGATCAAGCTGATGTCCCAGGAGACCGGGCAGAGCCTCGAACAGGTCGGGACGACGACCGCGCGCCCGCCGTGGGTCAGCGTGCCGATGGGGATCCTCGGTGGCCGGCCGGTCGAGCCCGCCAAGCGTTCGTCGATCCACGGCCGCCACCGCGAGCTCGGCGCGACCGTCAAGTGGGCCGGCGACTGGCGCCGCGCCTACGACTACGGCGACCCGGAGGGTGAGGCGCTGGCGGTCAACACAGCGGCCGGGCTGATCGACGTCTCGACGCTCGGCAAGCTGCTGGTCCGCGGCCCCGACGCCGGCGACTTCCTCGACCGGCTGTACCCGAACCGGTTCTCGAACCTGAAGCCCGGCCGGATCCGCTATGGCGTGATCAGCTCCGACGCGGGCCGAATCGTCGACGACGGCACGATCTGCCGGCTCGACGAGGACACCTTCTACGTCACCACGACCTCGAGCGGCGCCGGTGCGGTCGAGGAGTGGTTCTCGTGGTGGCTGGCCGATTGGGGGCTCGACGTCGCACTGACCGATCTCACCCAGGGGCTCAGCGCCGTGAACCTCGCCGGCCCCAAGGCGCGCGAGATCATGGCCGCGGTCACGGACCTCGACTGCTCCAACGAGGCATTCGCGTATCTCGACGGGAAGACCGCCACCGTGGCCGGCGTCGACTGCCTGATTCTCCGGATCGGGTTCGTCGGCGAGGTCGGCTACGAGATCCACTTCCCGGCGGCGTACGGCGAGCACCTCTGGGACGCGCTGATCACGGCCGGCGAGCCACACGGGCTGCGGCCGTTCGGGCTCGAGCCGCAGCGGATCCTGCGCCTGCAGAAGATGCACATCCTCGTCGGCCAAGACACGGACTCCGAGTCGACCCCGTACGGCGCCGCGATGCCATGGATCGTCAAGCTCGACAAGGAGCAGGACTGGATCGGCAAGTGGGCGCTCGAGCACTACAACGAGAGCACGCCGACGACCGAGCTGGTCGGCTTCACGCTGCCCAACGGCGATGTGCCAACCGAGGGTGCGGTCGTAGTCGACGAGCTGGGCTCGCCGGCCGGTCAGGTGACGAGCGCGCGCCACTCGCCGGTGCTCGGCCGCACGATCGGGATGGCCTGGGTGCCCAACACCGTCGCCCGCGACGGCGCCCGGATCACGATCTCCGACGAGGGCAGGCGGCTTGAGGCCGAGATCCAGACCAAGCCGTTCTACGACCCCGAAGGGGAGGTGCTGCGCTCGTGAGCCTCGACTTCCTGACGCCCAGCGCCGACGGCGCGGTGGCGCGCTCGCCGATGGAGCGCAGTGCCGCCGACGAGGGCGCGCGCTTCGAGGTCCGCGACGGCTGGAACGTCGCCGTCGAGTACAAGGGCGAGTCGGACGCCGCCACGCGCACCGCCGCCTGGGCCGACGTCTCGCATCTCGCCAAGCTCGAGCTCCAGGGTCCGAGCGAGGCGCTCGACGAGCTGCCGCTGAGGCTCGGGACCGCAGTCCGCAGCGACGACGCCTGGTGGTGCCGGCTGACGTCGACGCGCGCACTGGTCGTCGGCGGGAGTCTGGTCGTCGGCGGGAGCGGCGCGATCCGCCACCGGCTCGACGGTCTGCGCGTCACCGACGTGACGACCACGTTCGCGGCGCTGACGCTCGTCGGCCCGCTCGCCCGCGAGGTGTTTGCCCGGTTTAGCGCGATCGACCTGCGCCCCAAGATCACCCCCGCGGGGGCGCTGCGCCCCGGGTCGATCGCGCGCCAACCGGGAATCCTGATCTGCGAGGCACCGGACCGCTATCTGCTGCTGTTCGGCTGGGCGACCGGCGAGTACGTGTGGTCTGTGGTCGCGGACGCCGGGTACCACCTCGGCGGTCGTCCGATCGGCGTCGACGCCCTCGAGCAGCTCCCCGGCCCGGCTGCCGCCGAGGAGGCAGCACGTGCTTGACATCTTCCGCAAGCGGCGCATGTGGCGCCGCCAGCAGGAGCTCAAGAGCTCATACGACGTGGTGATCGTCGGCGGCGGATCGCACGGGCTGGCGACCGCCCATTACCTCAGAGACCACGGGATCAAGGACGTCGCGATCCTCGAGAAGCGCTACATCGGCTCCGGGGCGGCGGGGCGAAACACGACGATCCTGCGATCGAACTACAAGACCCCCGAGGGCGCCCGCTTCTACGACGCGAGCGTCAAGCTCTACGAGGGGCTGTCACAACAACTCAACTTCAACCTGCTGTTCTCGCAGTGCGGTCACCTGACGCTCGCCCACTCCGACCGAGCAATGTTCGTGATGGCCAACCGGGCCGAGGTCAACCGGCTAAACGGGATCGACTCACGGCTGATCTACCCCGACGAGATCAAGCGCCTGGCGCCCGCGATGCAGGTCGACAATCCCGACGCGATCTACCCGATCATGGGCGCGCTGTACCACCCGCCCGGCGGGATCATCCGTCACGACGCGGTCGTCTGGGGGCTGGCGCGCAGCGCCGACGAGGGCGGCGCCGAGATCCACCAGAACACCGAGGTGCTGGGGATGGAGCGCTCGAACGGCCGCGTGACCAAGGTCAAGACCAACCGCGGCACGATCAACGCCGGCCAGGTGCTCAACTGCACGGCCGGCTGGACCACGCTGATCTCCGACATGGCCGGCGTGCCGATGCCGATCACGACCCACATCCTGCAGGCGTGCGTGACCGAGGCGATGAAGCCGCTGCTCGACGTCGTGATCGTGTCGTCGCAAATGCACGTCTACATCAGTCAGACTGACCGCGGCGAGTTCCTGATGGGTGCCGAGATCGAGCCCTGGACGACCTACCGGATGCAGGGGACGCTCAACTTCCTGCAGGACGTGTGCCGCCACTCGATGGAGCTGTTCCCGCAGCTCGAGCGCGCGCGACTGCTGCGCAGCTGGGCGGGCCTGTGCGATCTGAGCCCCGACTACAGCCCGATCCTCGGCAAGACCGAGGTCGAGAACTTCCACGTCAGCGCCGGCTGGGGGACGTACGGGTTCAAGGCCGCCCCGATCGTCGGCAAGACGCTCGCCGAGCTGGTCGCGACCGGCCGCCAGCCGGACCTGATCGAGCCGTTCAAGCTCGAGCGCTTCTACGAGGACAAGCTCGTCTCCGAGCTCGCCGCCGCAGCCGTCAGCCATTGAAACCAGGAGAGGGACGCACCATGAAAAGCAGCTTGGAGATCGCACAGGAGGCAGTACTCGAGCCGATCGACGCGATCGCGTCGGCGGCCGGGCTGGAGCCCGACGAGATCGAGCCATACGGCCGCCACAAGGCCAAGATCGCACTCTCGGTGCTCGACCGGCTCAAGGACCGTCCCGACGGCAAGCTGATCTGCGTCACCGGCATGACGCCGACCAGGGCCGGCGAGGGCAAGACGACGACGCTCGTGGGCCTCACCCAGGGCCTGGGCGTGATCGGTAAAAACCCGGTCGCGTGCCTGCGCGAGGCGTCGCTGGGCCCGGTATTCGGGATCAAGGGCGGCGCCGCCGGCGGTGGGCTGACCCAGGTCGTCCCGATGGAGGACCTCAACCTCCACTTCACCGGCGACATCCACGCGATCGGCGCCGCCAACAACCTGCTCGCGGCGATGATCGACGCCTCGATCCTGCACGGCAACCCGCACAAGATCGATGCGCTGCGGGTCGGCTGGCGGCGTGCGGTCGACATGAACGACCGCGCGTTGCGCCAGATCATGGTCGGTCTCGGCGGTCGCCCGAACGGCTACCCACGGGAGACGGGCTTCGACATCACCGCCGCCTCCGAGGTGATGGCGATCATGGCGGTCGCGAGAGACCTCCAGGATCTGCGCAAGCGGCTGGCGCGGATCACCGCCGCCTACTCGTATGACGGCGCCAAGGCGATCACCGCCGAGGACCTCGGTGCCGCCGGCGCGATGACCGTGCTGCTCAAGGACGCGCTGAAGCCGAACCTCGTGCAGACGCTCGAGGGTCAGCCGGTGCTGATGCACTGCGGGCCGTTCGCCAACATCGCGCACGGCAACAACTCGCTGATCGCCGACCTGATCGGGATGAAGCTCGGCGACTACGTCGTGACCGAGTCGGGCTTCGGCTCCGACATGGGGATGGAGAAGTTCTTCGACATCGTCTGCCGGTTCGGGAAGCTGACCCCGTCGACGGCCGTGCTGGTCACGACCGTTCGCGCGATCAAGCACCACTCGGGCCTCGCCGACGACCCGCGCATCGAGCGGGCCCAGAGCCTGCAGGCGATCGAGGTCGGGTTCGCGAACGTCCGCCATCACCTCAACACGATCAAGACGTTCGGCGTCCCGTCCGTCGTCGCGGTCAACCGTCGTCCCGGCGACACCAACGAGGAGTGCGAGCTGGTCAAGCGGCTGGCGATGGAGTCCGGCGCGTTCGCGGCCGAGGTCAACGAGGGCTTCACGAAGGGCGGCGCCGGCGCGGCCGATCTCGCCGAGGCGGTCGTCGAGGCGTGCGATCAGCCCAACACCTTCCACCAGCTCTACCAGGACGACGAGCCGATCCAGGACAAGATCGAGGCGATCGCAAAGCAGGTCTACGGCGCCAAGGACGTCTATTTCTATCCCGAGGCCGAGGCCAAGCTGGGCCAGTTCACGCGCGAGGGTCTGGGCGACCTGCCGATCTGCATGGCCAAGACGCACCTGTCGCTGTCCTCAGACCCGACGCTGCTCAACGCTCCCGAGCACTTCACGCTCCCGGTGCGCGACATCCGCGCTTACACGGGCGCCGGATGGCTGGTACCGCTGGCCGGCGACATCATGCAGATGCCGGGGCTCGGCACCCACCCGGCGGCGCTCAACATCGATATCGACGAACAGGGCCGGACGGTCGGACTGTTCTAGGAGGCGCGATCGCCGTCCGGCAGCTGCACCGGGCCGCATTTCACGCAGTAAGCGCGCCAACTGAACGGCAGGACCTGGACCACCAGCTTCCGGCCACAGGCCGTGCAGAAGCGCGGGGGGTCGGTCCCCTGCTGGCGCCGACGGCAACCTGAGTGATCCCCCGACTCCTCCGGCCGGCCGCACCCGGCGCAGTGGCTCACAGCGTCTTCGACAGCTCCTTGATCGGCAGCTCGAGTTCAGCCAGGAGCTCGACGTCCTGTTGTGGGAACCGGCCCAAGCGTCGTCAGATAGTTGCCGACGATGAGCGCGTTGGCGCCGCCGAGCAGGCCGTGCCTGGTGCCGAGATCGCCGAGCGTCAGCTCGCGCCCGCCGGCGAACCGGAGCACGGTGCGCGGCATCGCCAGCCGGAATGCGGCGATCGTCATCAGTGCCTCGGACGCGGACGTCACCTGCAGGGTTTCGAACGGCGTACCCGGACGCGGATCGAGGAAGTTCATCGGAACCTCGTCCGGAGCGATCTCCGCGAGCTGGGAGGCGAACTCGGCCCGCTGCGCGATCGACTCGCCCATCCCCACGATCCCGCCGCAGCACACCTCCATGCCCATCTCGCGCACAAGCTGCAACGTTTCGAAACGCTCTTCCCACGTGTGCGTGGTCACGACCTCCGGGAAGTAGGAGCGCGCCGTCTCGAGGTTGTGGTTGTAGCGGTGCACCCCAAACTCGCGCAGCTGCTTCCGCCTGGCCACGCGTGAGGATGCCGAGTGAGCAGGCGACGTTGATCTCCGCCGCCTCATGGATCGCCGCGACCGCGTCGCGCACCTGGTCCATCAGACGGCGATCGGGGCCGCGCACGGCCGCCACGATGCAGAACTCGGTGGCTCTCGTCGCCGCGGTCTGAACCGCGGCCTCGACGAGCGACGGGATGTCGAGCCGCGCGGCGCGCACCGGGGTGTCGAAGCGACCGGATTGAGAGCAGAAGTGGCAGTCCTCGGGGCATCCGCCCGTTTTGATGCTGACGATCCCCTCGATCTCGACGTCCGGACCGCACCAGCGCATCCTCACCTCGTGGGCGAGTGCAAGCGCGTCGCCCAGCCGCTCGTCTGTGAGCCCCAGGACGTCGAGCGTCTGAGCCTCGTCGAGGCCGATTCCGCGCTCGAGGACCTGCGTCCGAGCCACGTCGAGGATGTCGGTGGACATTTGAGGCGGAGTTCTACCAGTGCCCCGTCGGTTCCCGCTGGTAATCGCGGGATTGATGCGTCAAAGTTTTGACACGGCAATGCGGGAGCCGGTGGGAGAGTCGCAACGACCGTACAGATCGCGGCACCTAACCGGGCAGGAGGCGGGAGATCGCGCTTCTTTGGTCCCCTTGCGCTCTTGGTCCTGGCGGCTGCGGTCGCGATTCTCGTTTTGAGCTCCCCACTTGGCGGCGGGCACCCCGGCTCAGCGAAAACGAGCGGTGCCGGTGGGCGACGGCTTCCCCCTTACTGGACGGTTCGTGCAGGCAACACGCTGGTGCAGATCTCATACGCCACGGGCCTCAGTATCGGGCAGCTCGAGGCCTTCAACCCCAACGCGAACCCGCAGGCGCTGGTCGTCGGAGAGCGTCTGAAACTATTGGCCCACCCGCCGCCCCCGCCGCTGGCGCCGGCGACGCCCCCGGGGCCGGTCTATTGGATGGTCCAGGCCGGTCAGTCGTACGGCTCGATTGCCGCCGCGACGGGGATCAACATGGCGACGCTCGAACAGCTCAACCCCCAGGTGCCGCCCAACAACGTCCAGCCCGGAGATCAGATCATGCTGTGGTCCGCGACCGCCGTACAGCAGGCGGCGATGCTCGCTCCGCTGAGGAAGGGCCGCAGCGTGGGGCAACCGTGAGAGCGCCTCTTGGGGGCCGAGGCCCCGGTGCTGAAGCGCTTTGAATACGATCCGGGTTTCGGAGCGCTGGGTTGTAAGGAGGGGTTCAGATGCGAGCGGGCGGATCAGAGAGAGGCAGGCCGGCCGAGACGGCGGAGCCCGGCGGCCGGCCGTCGCTGGTCGACGGCGCCGAGCGCGCGCTCCGCAACTGGCTCGCGCCGGGCCGCTACCGCCAGGGCGATCGGCTGCCGCCCGAGCATGAAGTGGCCTCGATGCTCGGCGTCTCGCGCGGAACGCTGCGCAGCGCCCTGCAGCGACTGGAGGAGAGTGGCGAGATCGTGCGTCGCCAGGGCAGCGGGACGTTCGTCGGCAGGATGGCCGTGCCGACGGCGTTCGGCGAGCGCCTCGAGCGGCTCGAGCCGTACTCGTCCGTCGCCCACCGGCGGGGCTTGACGCTGAAGGCGACGGACCTCCACATCGAGCAGCGCGCGGTCGGCGGCGAGGCCGGCGAAGCGCTCGGCCTGGATGCCGATGCGCCCGCGACGGCGATCTCGCGAACGCTGCTCGCCGACGGCTCGCCCGTGGCGGTGATGTTCGACGTCGTGCACCCTGCGATCGAGCTCCCCGGTGAGGACAAGTTCCGGTCCGAGCTCGAGAACGGGCGGATGGTGTTGGACGTGCTGATCGCCGCCGGCGTCCCCGTCACGTTCGCGCGCACGCGGGTGATGCCGGCGCTGCTGACTCCGCGCGAGCGCGCTGGCAAGCTGCTCGGGATCAGGCGCACGACCTCGGGTCTAGAGCTCGAGGAGCTGATCTTCGCCGGCCGCGACGATCGCGTCGCTTACTCGCGCGACCTGTTTGCGCCCGGCGGGATCGAGGTGATGGTGATGCGCTCGCTCGATTCGCCGACGCCGGCCCGGGTGGCCGGCAAACGCAGCGGCCGCCGGGCCGATGCCGCCAACGGCGGACGGCCGGCGCGTTCTAACCGCGCCAAGTCGTAGTGCCCGAGCAGCGCCGGCCGGTTGGGTCAGTCACGCGCGCCGTCGCGCTGCTCGATGCGCTCGCGGACAGCGACGCTGGGCTTGGGGTTAACGAGCTCGCGCGGCGGATCGGCGTCAACCCGAGCACCGCGTCGCGCCTACTCGCGACGCTCGAGAGCTCCGGCCTCGTCGAGCGCGCGCCGGGGGGGCCATACCGCCTGGGGCTGCGGCTCGTGGCGCTGTCGGACCGGGTGCTCGGCCGGCTCGACGTCCGCGCAGCGCGCGCGCCCGTTGCTAGTGCGGCTCGCTGAGCACACCGGCGAGACCGCGACGCTGTCGGTACCCAGCGGCGGCGACGCGGTCACGGTCGACTTCGTCCCGGGGGGCGCAAGCGTCGTCAGCATGGCCCGCCTCGGGCGACCAAGCGTCCTTCACGCGACCGCGGTCGGCAAGGTCGCACTCGCGTTTGGCGCTGACCGCGAGGCGCCGGCCGGGCAGCTGACCGCCTACACGGAGCGCACGATCACCGACCACGCGGCGCTTGGCGCCGAGCTCGATGAGATCCGTGCGCGTGGCTTTGCGGAGGCGATTGGCGAGCGCGAGGCGGACCTGGCGGCCGTCGCCGCGCCGGTGCTCGGCCGCGGCGGGGAGCTCGCCGCGATCGTCGGCGTCCAGGGTCCGGTGGCTCGCTTACCCGCCGCGACGCGCCGCGCGCTGCGCACTCAGGTGGTCGAGGCCGCGGCGGAGCTGAGCGCGCTACTCGGCGGTCGGCGCTCTTAGCTCCACGGGTACGGGCTATGGGAGACCGGGTGCAGCTGGCCCGTCGCAAAGCGCTCGTAGCGGAAGGGATGCAACAGCGACGAGTGCTCGCCGTCGAGCACACGCGCGATCTCGCGCCCGACCGCGATCATCTTGTAGCCGTGGTTGGAGTCGGCGGCGACGAACACGTTCGGGCGCATGAAGTCAAGCACCGGGAAGTTGTCGACCGTGAACGCGCCGACGCCGCCCGAGCGGGCCTGCCGGTAGCGGTCGCGAGCACCTTCGAAGCGCTCGAGGCAGTGCGACAGCGCCGCCGACCACAGGTCTGGAAACTCGGCATCGACGGTCCCCGTCGGATACGGATCGACCGTGAACGTGTTGCCGATCTTGATCGGCTGCGCGCCGCCCTGGACGGTCTCGCGGTCGGGCTTGAAGTAGACCCCCCAGGGTTGATCAGTGATCAAATCTCCAATATCAGACTGCAGGGGTTGGTCTGAGTCGACGTGCAGCACCGGCGATGACTTGCCGTCGTTGGTCGTGAACGCGCGCGGGTCGAACTCGACCTCGCCCTCCTGCAGGTACCAGTAGGTCCACATCGGCTGATCGGCGACGACTGTCCCGTCCGGCTGGCGGACGTCGAGCCGGTCGGGCAGGTCGAGCATCGACCACAGTGACGCGACCCACGGCCCGACGGCCACGACCACGCGCTCGACCTCGACGGCGCCGGCATTGGTGTTGACCTTCGTCACGGCACCGGCTTGGTCGAACTCAAACCCGGTCACCTCGACCCCGGTGATGATCTCGGCGCCGTTTGACCGCGCCAGGTCCGCGAGCCCCAGCATCGACTCGCGGTTGAAGGCGTAGCCGCCAGCGTGTTCGTGCAGACAGACGGTCAGGCCGGGCGCGCGCCAGTCGCTGTACAGCGAGCGCATGTGGCGCGTGACTTCGTCCTCACCGACGTGCAGTTCGGACGGGTAGCCGATCTGCTGCTGGCGCTCGTAGACCGCGGTCAGGTCGCTCTCCTGCGCCGGCGGACCGAGCGCGATGTAGCCGCTCGGGTGGTAGTGGAGCGCCTCGGGCTCCGACTCCCACACCTCGACGCAGGCTGCCATCAGCTCCTGCATCGCGGGCTGGAAGTAGTTGTTGCGGACGATCCCGCAGGCGATCCCGGACGCGCCGGCGGCGACGTCGGTCTTGTCGACGACGAGTACCGGCTGGCCGCTGCGAGCCAGGTGCCAGGCGGTCGAGAGGCCATGGACGCCGGCCCCGATTACCAGCGTCGAAGTGGAGGTGGGGACGGTGGCGTTCATCGGTGCCAGTTGCTCCTTGTTGCCCATTGCGCAATGGCTCTTGCTGATTACGCAACGAGGGTAGCCCGCCGGGCGCCCCGCCGTCAACCCTCGTTGGGTGCGTCAACTTAACTGTCCGCTAGGGGTCCGTTAGTCGACTCACCCCTGTCGGGGACCCGCGGCGCGGGTTCGCATCTCCCTCGCGGCCGGGCGCCCGAGAACCCCGCGCGGCTTGCCGCGGCGGTCGCCGAAGTGGTATAAACGCGACGTGTACCAATTTGTCCAGTGTGAGGGCATGGGGCACGGCCGCCGCGGGCGGGCTATAGCGTGATTAGCTAACGCCAAGCATGAGCGCTGCCCATGGTCGGGGCGGCACGAAAGAGGAGTGGAAATGGCGACGACAGTCAATGGCAGCGCAGCTTTGGGCGGAACCGTCGAGACGGTACTGGGGTCGGCGCGGATCGAGCCCCCGCCCGCGACGCTCGAGGAAGCCCGCAACGCCCCCGGCCGGGCGGCCAAGATCGAGGAGCTGACGCGGCGGATCGAGTCCGAGGGGATCAAATACGTCTTCTTCCAGCAGGTGTCGATCACCGGGCGGGTGATGGGCAAGGGCGTCGTCTCGACCTTCTTCCCTCAAGTCGCCGAGAAGGGCTACCAGCTCGTCTACGGCGCGACAGCCAACCTGTTCACCGACCGCCTCGGCAACTACATCGGCTTCGGCCCCGAGGAGTCCGAGCTCGCGGCGGTCGCCGACCTCGACACGTTCGCGGTGCTGCCGTGGGATGAGCGCGTCGCGCGCGTGTACTGCGACTGCTACGACACGGAGACGGGCGAGCTGCTCGACGCCGACTGCCGCCAGAACCTCAAGCGGATTGCCCACGACTTTGAGCAGGAGCTCGGCTACCAGTTCATGATCGGGATCGAGCCCGAGACGATGTGGCTCCGCAAGCCCGAGCCGGGCGAGCCGCTCGAGGGCATAACCAAGCCCTACTGCTACCACATCCACCAGTTCGAGAAGCTGCGTCCGGTGCTGTTGGATGTCGTGCAGTACGGGCAGGCGCTGGGACTCGACATGAGCTACGGCGACCACGAGGACGCGCCCGGCCAGCTCGAGCTCAATTTCCGCTTCGACCGCCCAGTGCGGACCGCCGACAACCTGACCACCTACCGCCAGGTGTGCGCCGCGGTCGGTCGCCAGCACGATGTGCTGCCGACCTGGATGCCGAAGCCGTTCACCGGCGTGTCTGCCAACGGCCACCACCACCACTTCACGCTCGTCGACGACGAAGGAACCAACGTCTTCCACGACCCCGATGGGCCGGCGCAGCTCTCGCAGCTCGCGCGCTACTTCCTCGGCGGCATGCTCGAGCACTTCGGCGCGCTGATGTGCGTCGGCAACTCGACCGTCAACTCCTATTGCCGCATGTGGGACACCGGCTTCTGGGCACCGATCTACAAGAACTGGGGCTGGCAGAACCGGACCACGACCGTGCGCGTCGCTACCGGCGGCCGGTTCGAGTACCGCGGCGTCGACTCGGCCTGCAACCCGTACCTGACGACCGCCGCGCTACTGCAGGCCGGCCTCGACGGCGTCCGCCGCGAGCTCGACCCGGGCGAGCCGCAGCAGGGCAACACGTACGACCTGCTGCAGCAGGGCGCCGAGATCGAGAAGGTGCCCGACAGCCTCGGCGCCGCGCTCGACGCGCTCGCGGCCGACGAGGTGATCAAGGCCTCGATGCCGGGCCGGCTCTACAAGGTGTTCAACTGGTACAAGCGCGACGAATGGGAGCGCTACCTGGCCGCGGTCACTGACTGGGAGCGCGACGAGTACCTGGAGGTGCTGCCGTGACCTGGGTGACGCGCGGCGGCGGCGGACCCACACCGAGGACCGACTGATGTGCGGGATCGCCGGGATCATCTACAAGAACGGCAACGGCGCGCACCGGATCGGGCGCGATCTGACGAGCATGTTGCAGTCGATGAAGCACCGGGGCCCGGACTCGACCGGCTACGCGCTGTACCACCAGCCGACCGAGGAGTTGACGGTCCGGATCAAGCTCGCAGATTCGACCACGCCGCGCGACCTCGAGTTCGTCGACGACATCCGTCGCCGCCGGCGCGAGGTAGATGCTCGGCTGAGGTCAGCAGGCGCCGCGGTCAAGAGCACCAAGGACCTGAACGAGTACACGTTCAGCGCCACGCTTGACTACGACGGCGACCTCAAGCGGCTCGCCGATCACGTCGAGTCTGTCCCGCACGCCGAGGTCCTGTCGCTCGGCCACGCGCTCGAGATCATCAAGGATCTCGGTGACGCGCGGGGAGTGGCGTCGGCGTATCACCTCGACGATTACTTCGGCTCGCATGGGATCGGCCACGTGCGAATGGCGACCGAGTCAGACGTCGACATCGCCAATGCCCACCCCTACTGGGCGTACCCGTTCTCCGACGTCGCCGTCGTCCACAACGGGCAGCTGACCAACTACCACCAGTGGCGCCGACGGCTCGAGTCCTACGGCCACCGGTTCGCGTCGATGTGCGACTCGGAGATCATCGCCGTGTATCTGGCCGACCGGATGGCCAAAGGCGACTCGCTCGAGGATGCGATGCACCACAGCCTCGAGGACCTCGACGGCGTGTTCACCTACATGTGCGTGTCCGAGGACGCGCTCGGCGTCGCCAAGGACGAGCTGGCGGCCAAGCCGCTCGTCCTCTACGAGGGCGACGACATGGTCGCGCTCGCATCCGAGGAGATGGCGATCCGGGCCGTGATCGACCGCGAAATCGAAACCTACGACCCGTATGAGAGCACGGTGATGGTATGGACACGGTGACCCACGGGAGCAAGGGGGCGTCATGGACACGGTGACCCATGGGAGCAAGGGGGCGTCATGGACACGGTGACCGCTGACCAGCACGAGGAGCCGCTGTTCGACGCGCGCGGGCTGGTCGAGCTCAACGCCCGTGTTCCCAAGATCTCGCAGATCGAGGGCGACAGCGCGACATTCGATGCGCGCGAGCTGACGACCCGCCAGATCAACCTCGAGCTTCGCTGGCTGCTCTACGAGCAGGGCGTCAACGAGGTCACGGTCCTCAATCCGGCCGCGCGGCACTCGCTCGGCGCCGGTCTGCTGAGGCGCTGCAAGATCAACTTCGAGGGCAGCCTCGGGTACTTCGCGCTCGGGATGATCGACGGGCCCGAGGTCCGCATCGCGGGCCGCGTTGGTTGGTCGGCGTGCGAGAACATGATGTCCGGGGTGGTCGTGATCGAGTCCAACGCCGGCTCGCTGACTGGGGCCGCGATCCGCGGCGGAGACCTGGTCGTCAAGGGCCAGGTCGGCGCCCGCACCGGGATCGACCAGAAGGGCGGGACGATCATCGCGCTAGGTAGCGCGGGTTCGATGACCGGCTTCATGATGCAGCGCGGACGCCAGATCATCTGCGGTGACGTGGGGCCCGGGCTCGGCGACTCGATGTATGACGGGACGCTCTATGTCGGGGGCAAGGTGAAGTCGCTCGGAATCGATTGCGTCGAGGGCGAGTGGACCGACGCCGACACGGAGCTGATCGAGCGCAAGTTCCGGATCTACGGGCTCGGTGAGCCTCCGGCGTTCACGAAGTTCGTGTGCGGCAAGAAGCTCTACAACTACGACTCGCTCGAGCCGTCCGAGCGCAAGCTCGTCCTCTAGGAGGTGGCACAAGGCATGGCTGACGAAACAGCACCTTCGCCCCACAACCGGCTCGGTCGCAGCTCGATCTTCACGCCCGAGGTGATCGACGACATCCACGTCAAGTCCGAGCTGGGTCGCTACCGGATGCGCGGCTTCTCGATGTTCAAGAAGATCCCGCACTGGGACGACCTGATGTTCCTGCCCGGCACGCTGACCAGGTTCGTGATCGAGGGCTACCGCGAGAAGTGCCTGACCAAGACCGTGCTCGGCGCGCGCTTCGCCGCCAAGCCGATCGAGCTCGAGATCCCCGTCTACATCACCGGCATGTCGTTTGGCGCGCTATCGCTTGAGGCGAAGATGGCGCTCGCCAAGGGCGCGTCGATGGCCGGCACGGCGACCTGCTCGGGCGAGGGCGGGATGATCCCGCCCGAGCGCGACCTGTCGACCAAGTGGTACTACCAGGTAATCCAGAGCCGGTACGGCTTCAACCCGCACCACCTGATGCTCGCCGACGGGGTCGAGTTCTTCATCGGTCAGGGGTGCAAGGTGGGGCTCGGCGGTCATCTGATGGGCCAGAAGGTGACCGAGCAGGTCGCCGAGATGCGCTCGCTCCCGGCCGGCATCGACCAGCGTTCCCCCGCCCGGCATCCAGACTGGCTCGGTCCCGACGACCTGTCGCTGAAGATCCAGGAGGTCCGCGAGGCGACCAACTACGAGGTCCCGATCCAGCTCAAGCTCGGCGCGGCGCGCGTCTATGACGACGTGCGGATGGCCGCCAAGTGCGGGCCCGACATCATCTATCTCGACGGCGCCGAGGGCGGCACCGGCGCCGGACCGCACACCGCCGCCGAGGAGACCGGGATCCCGCTGATGGCGGCGATCCCCGAGGCCCGCCGGGCGCTCGAGGACGTCGGGCTCGAGGACGAGATCGACCTGGTCGTCGCCGGCGGGATCCGCAACGGCGGCGACGTCGCCAAATGCCTCGCGCTCGGCGCCAAGGCGGTCGCGCTCGGCCACTCGGCGCTGATGGCGCTCAACTGCAACAAGGAGATCCCCGGAGTCACCGACTACGAGGGCACGGTCGGCGTGCCGGCCGGTCAGTGCTACCACTGCCATACCGGGCGCTGCCCGGTCGGGATCACCACCCAGGATCCGGAGCTGCGCAAGCGCCTAGTCGTCGACGACGCCGCGCACAGGGTCTACAACTTCCTGCACACGCTGACGCTCGAGTGTCAGATGCTCGCGCGGGCGTGCGGCAAGACCGACGTGCATTCGCTCGAGCCCGAGGATCTATGCGCGCTCACGCTCGAGGCATCGGCGATGGCTCGAGTGCCGCTGGCCGGCACCGAATACATCCCGGGGGTCTCGGAGGAGCGCACGCTGCAGAGGATCGAGCACCTGCTCGAACGCCACATCGCCAATCCGATCGACTACCTGGCCGAGCCGGAGGAGGTGAGCGCGCATGAGTGATAGCACCCGACGTCCTCGGTCGGCGATGTCCGCGCAGCTCCCGGGCGAGCCGCAGAAGGTCGTCGCGATCGACGCCGAGTACCTGTCGGGCAAGCGGTTCCCCTACCAGGAGGACATCAGCCTCGTCGACGACATCGACCTCGTCGAGGAGACGCCCGGCGAGGACATCAACTGGCTCGAGGACGTCACGCTGCTGGAGGAGCAAGGAGTGCCGGCGGTGTTCGACCGCTACTCGAACTCGTTCATCAAGATCTACTTCGAGATCCCGGCTGGGCGCGAGGATGAGATCGCGCGCAAGGTGCTGATCAAGCACCTGCAGTCGGGCAACTCGTACGGGATCCAGCTCAAGGAGCGCCACTGCAAGTTCCCGCAGCCGGAACTCGGTCCGTGGGTGACGGACTCGGCGATGGTCGGGACCGACTACAAGCCCGGGGTGCTCGAGGGCTGGGAGCCACCGGCGCACTGAGGGGGCGGCAGCGGAGGGTGTCGTCGGCGAGTCCGCGCCCGAACACGGAACATAGCCCCATGCCAGGCCGCGATCCTCGGCACGACGTCCTATTCGAGCCGGTTCGAATCGGTCCCAAGACCTTGCGCAACCGCTTCTACCAGGTCCCTCACTGCACCGGTTTCGGGACGCGAAAGCCTTACTCCCAGGCGGCGCACCGCGCGATCAAGGCCGAAGGTGGATGGGCGGCCGTGTGCACGGAGTATGCGGCGGTGAGTGAGGACTCCGACGAGGTTCCCGCGATTGCCGTCAACTTGTGGGACGACGAGGATGCCCGCAGCCTCGCACTGATGTGCGACCAGGTGCACGAACACGGTGCGCTCGCGGGGGTTGAGCTACACCACTCGGGGGGACACGCGCCGTGCGGCGAATCGCGTCGCCCCGCTCTCGGACCCTCCCAGCTGGCCAGCGACCTCGAGCCGTTCACGGTTCCAAAGGCCATGGAACGTACGGACATTCGGCGCGTCCAGGCCGAGTGGGTCCGCGCGGCGCGGCGCGCGCGCGACGTCGGCTTCGACATCGTGTACGTGTACGGAGCGCACGGCTACCTGCCGGTGCAGTTCCTGTCGCCGTTCTACAACCACCGCACCGACGAGTACGGCGGCTCGTTCGAGAATCGCGCGCGGTTCTGGCTCGAGCTGCTCGAGCAGGTGCGGGAAGCGGTCGGGGAGCAGTGCGCCGTGGCCTGCCGGGTTGCGGTCGAGGCGCTGGGGCCGGCGGGAGTCGAGCTGGCCGAAGGGCTCGCGTTTGTCGGCGCCGCCGACGACCTGGTCGATCTGTGGGATGTCAACGTCGGCTCGATCGCGGAGTGGTCGAAGGACTCGGGGTCGTCGCGGTTCTTTGAAGCCGGTTACCAGCTCGAGTGGACAGGCCGAGTGCGGGAGGCGACGGCGAAACCGATCGTCGGCGTCGGGCGGCTCACCGATCCGGATCAAATGGCCGAGGTCGTGCGCAGCGGCGCCTGGGATCTGATCGGCGCTGCCCGGCCGTCGATCGCGGACCCGTTCTTGCCGCGCAAGATCGAAGAGGGTCGCTACGGCGAGGTCCGCGAGTGCATCGGGTGCAACGTGTGCGTTCTCAAGAGCGAGAGCATCGGCCATCTCGGCTGCACACAGAACGCGACGGCCGGGGAGGAATACCGCCGCGGGTGGCACCCGGAGCGGTTCTCGCGCGCCTCGAACTCGGATCGCGACGTGCTGGTGGTGGGCGCCGGGCCCTCTGGGATGGAGTGCGCGATCGTGCTCGGCAAGCGGGGACTTCGTCGCGTGCACCTCGTCGATGCCGACCCAGAGCCCGGCGGCGCGATGCGCTGGATACCGAACCTTCCCGGGTTGGGCGAATGGCGGCGGGTCGTCAACTGGCGCGTCGTCCAAATCTCGCGGCTTCGCAACGTGGAGCTGATCTGCGGCGCGACGCTCGATGCCGCCGCGGTCCGCGAGTATGGCGCGGAGATCGTGGTGCTGGCCACCGGCGCCCGATGGGCAGGCGACGGCGTCAGCGCGGCGACGCACACACCAATTAGCGGCGCGGATGCCGCGCTCGAGTGGGTGCTCACGCCCGAGCAGGTGATGGTGCAGCGCAAGCGCCCGCCGGGCGAGCGGGTGGTTGTCTACGACGCCGAGGGGTACTTCGTAGGCGCGGGGATCGCCGAGTTGTTGGCGCTCGAAGGCCACCGAGTGCAACTCGTGACGAGCCTCGACAAGATCTCTCCGATGTGCGACCAGACGCTCGAAGGACCGATGCTGCGCCGGCGCCTGCACGAGGCCGGGGTGGAGATGCGGCCGAGCCTAACGGTCGGCGAGATCGAACCAGGTGTCGCAGTCGCGACCGACGAGTTTGACGAGCCGGTCGAGCTGCCGGCAGACGGATTCGTGCTCGTCACGCAGCGTCGCTCGAACGACGCTCTGTATCGCGATCTACGCGCGGATCCCGACGCGCTCGCCAGCGAGGGGATCGAAGCGCTTCACCGCGTTGGTGACTGCGTCGCGCCTCGGCTGATCGCGGACGCCATCTTCGACGGGCACCGTCTCGGGCGGGAGGTCGACACTCCCGACCCGGCGGTGCCGCTGCCCTACCGGCGCGAGCGCGCGACAGTGGGGTTGCCGACGCCGGCCGACGAGCCCGTCTGACTAGAGATTGGCTTGCTCCGCGTTGCCTCGGGTGCGCGTGGCGACGATCCGACCCTGGTGGATCTTGCCTTCGTGGGCGAGCTGCTGGACAAACATCATCTCGCCCCCAAGGCCCTGCATCACCTCCATGTCGAACCCGATCACCTTGAGCGCGTCGTAGGTCAGCTGTTTGTTCAGCATGTCGAGGTAGAGGTCCACGTACGAGGCGAACCGCCCGGTGTCGTCCGCGACCTCGACCTCGCAGCCGTGCTCCTCCAGGAGCCGGGTGTAGTCATCGCGAGTCAGCACGTTCGGGAACTTCATGAATCGGAGATACCGCTCAGCCTCCTCCGAGGACATGAGCTCGGGGCCGGCAAGCCAGTCGGTGAACGAGATCTTCCCTCCGAGTCGAACAAGCCGCGCCGCCTCCTCGATCAGCCTGTCCTTGTCCTCGACGTAGCACCAAGCGTCTTCACCCCAGATGAAGTCGGCGCTCGCATCGGGCAGCCCCGTGTCGGACGCGTCGCCCAGCACGAACTCGATCCTGTCCGACAGACCCTCCTCCTCGGTCCGCTTACGGCCGCGCTGGACGATCCGCTCGGTGGCGTCGACGCCCGTCATGTGCCCGGCGTCCCGGAAGCGCACCAGGAACCTCATCCCGGCGCCGTTGCAGCAGCAGAGGTCAATACCCTCGGCACCCTCTGAGATGCCGGCCCGTTCGGCCAGCTCGATCGACGAGCTCAGCCCGCCGATGTGGATCTGCTCGCCCATGACGAGCTCCCAGAGATCCCCCTCCGCGCCGTCGTAGACGGCCTGAACGTCGCTCAGGCCGATGCCCGGTAGCGTCTGCATGTGCCCCTCCTTCTGTCGTACCCCGCGGTCGAGGGCCATCCTCCCGCCTCGGCGGAGGCTATGTCAATGCTCCCCTAGTCCTCCGCTTCGATTTCCTTCAGCAGCTCCTCGCCTGACAGAACCGAGTCGGCGAAGTGATCGTGCATCCAGCCCAAGTGCTCCCAGCGGCTGGCGACGATGCGCTGGAAATCCCAGTTCGGGATCTCCTGCTGGTGGACGTGCTCCGACATCAGTTTCGGATCGATTTCATAGACGTGCTCGAAGCGGCTGACGACGCCATCGGTGACCGGCTCCGGCTCGGGTGGTCTTTCGGCTGAGAGTCTGAAGCCCAGCATCGTTCACGCGTCCTCGTAGGCCTGGTCGAGCAGGTACTTGCCCGGGTTCATGATGTTGTTCGGATCCAGTGCTCGCTTGATCGTCTTCATCACCTCAAAACCGCCACCGAGCTCATCCGGAACCAGGTCGACCTCTCCCTCGCGGCAGGATCCGTGGCAGGCCGTGATCGAACCGCCGTGCTCGATCGAGACGCGCGCGAGCTCGCGCTTTGCATCGACCCAGGCGGCCCAGCTCGTGTCGTCCCACTTCATCTCCCAGATGCCGATGTCGATCTCGGTCAGGTAGTCGCCCCACGGTTTGAAGGCCCCGTTGGTGTAGGCGAACATTCCCCAGTCGTCGAACATGTCGAAGCGGTCGCAGAGGTCGCTCGCGATCGCGTGCCATTTCTCCCGCACGGCCGGAAGCTCGGGGTAGGGGATGGCGGCGTCCTCGCAGTGCCAGCTCATCAGCGCCACTTGGCCATCGCGCGTCCGTCCATGCTGCGGCGTCGCGTAGCGATCGTGGCGGGACGCCCAGTCGCCCTGGGAGATCTCATCGCCGAGGTACTTGCCGCCGGATTCCTTGCCGATTCGCAGCAGCCGCTTTGCCCCGACCCTGACCTCGTCGGCAAGGCCATACGACGCGCACGCGATGACGCCCCGCACCGAGCGTGGCTGCGGGATGTACGCCTCGTCGTCGCGGCGCAGGTAGTCGAGCTTCCATTCGTCGAATAGCACCACGCCGGCCAGCGTCGAGACGCCCGAGCGCGCGAGCTCGCCGGTCGCTCGCCAGGCATCGAGGTACTGGTCGTAGGCGAGGAACATCGAGAACTCCGCCTCCGGTCGCTGGACGAGCTCGAGCGTCGCCTCGGTGACGATCCCAAGCGTCCCCTGGTGACCCATGAACAGGTGCTTGAGCTGGTAGCCGCTCGAGGACTTGCGCACGGTCTTGCCACCGCCGTCGCCGACGCGGATCACCTCTCCGGTCGGCAGCACGATCTCGAACGAGATCACCAGATCGCGCGTGTGGCCGTAGCGGGTGCCGATCAGCGACCAGCCACTGGTACCGATTCGCCCGCCGACCAGCGAGCACGGGTACGACGCCGGATTGTCCGGGTAGATGTAGCCGTACTTGCGCAGCTCCTCGTTGAGCTTGAGCATGTTGATCCCCGGGCCGACGGTCACTGTGCGGTTGGCGTGGTCGATCTCGTGGATCTGGTTCATCAGCTTGACGTCGACCAGGATCCCGTGGCGCAGCGGCACCGCGCCGTCGGTCAGCCCGGTCCCGCCGGCCCGCGGCACGACCGGGATCTTGTGACGGTTGGCCAGCTTGACCACTTCCGAGATCTGCTCGGCGGACGTGGGCAGCACGACCGCGCTCGGGATGTGTTCCTCCCACCGATGCGCCGGGAACGGGGCCGGCACGCGGGCGCGGTTGAAGACCGCGGAGCGGCCGGTGAAGACATGGTCGGATCCGCAGATCGCGGTGAGCTCGTCGACGACTCCGTCGAGTAGTGCGACCGCCATCTCAGACCTCGAAGCCCGCCGACTCGGCGGTGAGCTCGAAGATGTCGAACACCTCGACTCCCTGCTGCTCGCCCTGTTCTGTCAGCGGTCGTTCCGACCACGGGCAGGCGGACACGAGCGTATCGACTCCATCGAGCTCCTTAGCCTTGGCGACGCGCCGTCGGCTGATCTCGGCGGTCAACTCCGGCTTCTCGACCCAGAGGTTCGAGCCGGCGCCCGAGCAGTAGGACCACTGCGTAACGCGGTCCACGTCGATGAACGTCAGCCCGGGGATTGCGCGCAGGATCTCGCGCGGGGACTGCCAGACGCCCAGCCGTTTGCTCAGCCGGCACGGATCGTGGTACGTGACGGTCCGCTCGATCGGAGTGGTCAGCTTCAGCTTGCCCTCCCGGATCTGCTCTGCGATCAGGTCGACCGCGAGCACGATCTCGAACTCGTCAAAGTTCGGATCGAGCGCCGGGTAGTTCTCGATGATCGTGATGTAGTCGTGCGGATCGAGGCAGACGATTCGCTTCGAGCCCGTCTTGCGCCAGTCGATCATGTTGTGCTCCGCCATCTTGTGGGCGATCTCGACGTAGCCGGTCTCCCACATCGGCCCGCCGCAGCACCACTGCTGATCCATCAACCCGAACTCGACGCCGGCCGCCGCCTAGGAGCTGGGCTACCGAGCGCGGCACCGACGGGCGCTTGAATGCCGCCTCGCAGTCCGCGAACAGAATCGTCTCGCCGCCGGTCGGGATATCCAGACCCGCCGCCCACGCGCGTACCTTGCTGCCGGACGTCTCACGCGTCCAGCCCAGTACCGGCTCGTTGCCCCACTGGTCGGTCCGTTCGGCCCATCGCTTCCAGTTCTTCTGATGGATCCCCCGCTGCACGGCGAGCGTGCGCATCGCCTTGACGACGTCGATCGTGCGCTGACGGAAGCGATAGAAGTCACCCGTGAACAGCGTGTTCGGGCACCGCAGCTCGCAGGCGCCGCACATCGTGCAATGGACATAGTCCTCGGCGACATCCTCGATCGACATGTGGCCCTTCTCCATCGCCACGATGTTGGCGTGGAACGCCGTCGGCGTGTGGCGCTCGTCCCGCGTGACCTGCATGACCGGGCAGACCTCCCGGCAGAACTTGTGCCCCGAGCTAAAGCAGTTGTACGCGACATCGCGCCACTCCTCGAGGAACTCCTCGGGAAGGCCATTGGTTGCCGCGTCGGAGGCTGTTGTGTCAGCCATCTATCTTCCTCTCCTGAGGGCCCGCGTCGAGTTAGCCGATCATAAGGGACGCCGGAACAGCCATCGACGACCGCTGCGGTCGTCCAGATAAGCGCCGAGCGGGTACGTGCGGTAGCGCGGGCGCGGCAGCTTCTCGATCGTGATGAAGCCGGGCGGGGCGTTGATCACGTCCGGGATCCGATTCACGAGCTGCGTGACCGTGGTCGTGCCTGTCGGCACGGCGGGGTTTGACAGGTGCAGTTCGGGCTCGCCAGTGACGGTCCAGTCGTTGACATCCGTTTCGCCTTCGAGATACAGACGGCCAGTCATCTCGAATGTGAGCGTCATGCCCTCGTTGGTGCGGACCGTATCGACGTCCGTGAAGCCGATCACCTTGTCCGTATCCACCGTGAGCCCGAGTGCCTGCGAGCGGACGGGCTGCTGGGCGATCTCGGGTCGCGTCGTGGTCGACGCTTCGGCGACCGTCACGCCGAGGTCCTCGACCAGCGCGCCGAGCGTGTTCTTGCCGAAGCTCGGCGGCCGCGCGGTCTCCGCCAGCCATGTGTCGAAGTCCTCGACGGTCGTGTCGACGCGCTGATCGCGCACGACCTCAGGCCCGAAGTCGTCGACGTTCCAGCTCGCACGCCCGGTCACGGTCTCGATCCGGTGGGCGGTCGCCAGGACCATGCTGACCAGGTTGACCCAGTAGACGTCCTGGTGGCCGGTGCCGGTGATCGTGACGCCGTTCTGTTTCGCGAGCCGGTCGAGCTCGGCGCTCTGCATCGGCGACGTGTTCCAGGGATACAGCGCCTCCTCGGAGAGCGTGATCGCGTTGACACCGTGCTTGGCGCTCCGGTGCAGGTGCTCGTACATGTCGGTCATGTAGCTGGCAATCGCGATCACCGCGATGTCGGCCTCGCGCGTCGAGAACACGCGCTCGGGGTCGTCCTCGACCAGGACCCCCGTCTCGAAGCCGAGCCCCGCGACGTCGCCAAGATCACGACCGACCTTCTCGGGACTGCGCGCGAGCGCGCCGACGATGTCGACGCCTTTCTCGAGCATCATCCGCGTCGCGACCGAGTTCATCGCTCCGACGCCGTAGACGATTGCCTTGATCCGCCGCATCGCTCTCCTTCCGTCGCGCAATCGGCGCCTCCGGTCGGGCGCCGCGCGCAGCATATCGCGTGTTCGCCCGCCGTAGATTTTCGGAGGAAAAAACGCCCGCGAACCGGGCGGGATGGGCAACAATAGGCGAGCAAGAGCGGTTGGTCGAAAACGGCCCAGGAGGGACGAGTGATGGCAGACAGAAACGGCCTTCGGTTCAGCTACTGCATGCTGCCCGACTACCCGTTGGCGGACTCGATCGAGATGATCAAGGTCGCGGACGAACTCGGGTACTACGCCTGCTATTCCGTCGACGAAACCTGGCACAAGGACCTGTGGTGCCTGTTCTCGGCTGCGGCCGACAAGACGAGCAATATCCGCTTCGGCCCAAATGTGACCCACGTGTTTCTGCGCGAGCCGACGCTGATCTGCCAGCAGCTCGCGACGCTCGACGAGCTGAGCGGTGGACGTGCGGAGGCGGTCGTCTCAACCGGCAACTTCGTGATGATGGACCAGTACCACCTCGACTGGGCGAAGCGCAGGCCGCTCTCGCGCCTGCGCGAGGCGATGCACGTGATGCGCACGTTCCTCGACGACGGCAAGATCGACTTCGAGGGCGACTTCTTCCAGTACACCGGCCTGTTCACCGCTGCGCGCCCGGTGCAGGAGCGGATCCCGCTGCTGATGGGCGGCATGAAGGGGCCGCGCTCGTTCGAGGCCGCGGGGGAGATCGCCGACGGCCTGCACCACGCGCTCTCGTACTCCCGGCCGGCCTACGACTACGTCGTCGACCACGTCAAGGTCGGCGCCGAGCGGGCCGGTCGTGACTGGCAGGATCTGGACCTCGGTGCATGGATCGTGTCCGTCGTGTCCGAGGATTCAGCCGCCGCGAAGCGTGCTGCGCGCATTCTGGTGGCGTTCTACATCCCGTCGATGCCGCCGGAGCAGCTGGCAAGGCACGGCATCGATCAGGCTGAGTTGCAGCCGATGTTCGACGCGTTCGCTGCGGGCGACGTCGCGAAGGCGATCAATATGTTCAGCCCCGAGATGGCCGAGAAACTGTCGGTGGCGGGCACGCCGGAGGAGTGCGCCGAACAGATCCAGCGCGACATCGTGCCTGCAGGGATCAACCACATAATCCTGGCGCTCGCCGACGCGCACCTGGTGGAGTTCTTTTCGGGCCAGCAGATCGAAGGGGTGCCGTCGATCCCCGACCAGCTGCGGCTCGCCGCGGAGCGGATGTTCCCGGCGGTTGTATGAGCTACCTCGACTCGCTGTTCGGGCTCGACGGCTCGACGGCGGTCGTAACGGGTGGGACGAGCGGCCTCGGAGCGGCGAGCGCGCTCGCGCTCGCCCGCGCCGGCGCAAAAGTGGTGATTGGTGGCGCTGGTCAACGCGGTGGGGATGTTCGCCCGCGCCGACGCGGCCGACGTGACGCTCGATGAGTGGGAAGCGCTGTGGCGCACCAACGTCACCAGCACGTTCCTTCTATGCCAGCTGTTCGGCAAGCCAATGATCGAGCGCGGCCGCGGGAAGATCGTCAACTTCAACGCGGTCGCCCCGTGCGACTTCGCGACGCCGTTGATCGAGCCGTTCCTCGATCAACAGGAGTACCGCGACTGGATCCTTGAGGCGATTCCGGCCGGCAGGGTGGGTCAGCCGGATGAGATCGCCGGTGCGGTGCTGTTCCTGGCGTCGCGGGCGTCGGACATGGTCGTCGGTCACAACCTGCTGGTCGACGGCGGCCGGACGGTCATCTGAGCGCGACCACGCGGGTACACTCGGTCCCTCCATGGCGTCAGGGCAGGCTGAGCTCCCGCGATCGGTCCGCAAGGGCCCTCTGATCACGGTCAAATGTGAGTGCGGCGAGCGGCGCGACCTGCGCTATGGCGAGCAGTGGAAGTGCGAGAGCTGCGGACGACGGTTCGACACCCGCAAGATCCCGATGGAGGAGTACGCGGCGATCCGCCGCACGCAGATCCGCTATCGATTGTTGCCGCTGCTGGCTGCAAGCGTGCTTCTGATCGCGGTGATCCTGTTCTGGGTCGAGGGCAGGGCGTTCAGCGCGGTGGTCGCGGTTGCGTTCCTGCTCGCCTCGTGGGCCGTTTTTGGGCGCCCCTTCTACCGCAACCGCTACCGGCAAGCGTTGAGCAAGAACACCCCGACCTGGAAGATCAAGAGCGACTAGTTACGCGCTCGCCGCCCACCGAACGCGCTCTGGCCGTCAGTGCACGATCAATACGTCACAGTGGACCCTGTGCGCCACCGATTCGCTGACGCTCTGTCCGAACAGGCGCGCGATCACGTTCGGCTCGTGCGTACCGACAACGATCAGATCGGCATCCCGCTCCTTGGCCAGCTCCGCGATTGTCTCCGCTGGATGCCCAAAGCCCGGAACGTACTCCGCCGTGACGCCCTCACCCTCGAGATACGCCTTGGCATGGTCGAGCTCCTCGACGTGATCAGCCGGCGTATCGGTCGGGTCAACCGGCCCGGCCGACCGGCCGATGCTTGTCATCACGGGTGCGACACTGATGACAGCCAGGTCCGAGTCAAACGCTTTGGTCAGCTGTGCGGCTCGTTCTAGTGCACGCTTGGCGACATCTGAATCGTCATAGCCGAGAACTATCTTTTTCATCTTCCTCCTTTGGACGGGACACCATCACGCCCGGGAGGGGAGCCGGGTCGCCCCCCTCGTGTGGCGCTCCGGTGTCAGGCCATATCCATAGCGCCGTTCGCGGGCCTTAGCTCGCCACCGGAGCCGGCGCGGCCGCGTCCGCGGGCGTCCAGCCCACCTGCATCAGGGCGTCGCGATCGGCCCCCTCGGGCATCGTCGGCGTGTCTTCCTTCCAGTGGATGCTCTCCTTGTCCTGGACGATTCGCCGGTAGAAGAACAGCAGCACGGAGGCGACCAGGATGCCGACGCCGATGGCGAAGTCGGTCCAGGTCCCGTAGCCGTTGAGCTTCGGAGCACCGGCGCCAACGACCAGGATCACGACGTAGTAGATCGTGAGAATCCCCGCCAGGGCCACCCAGGGCGCGCTGACCTTAACCGGTCGCGGCCAATTCGGCCGATCGCGCCGCAGCAGGAGGAAGGCGCTCATCGCGAGCACGTGGCACAGCACGTAGCCGATGTTGCTCATGTAGAGGATCGCCAGGTTGCTGGAGATGAACAGGATCAGGCACGTGTTGACGACCAGGTCGACGGTCATCGCGTTGCCGGGGACGTGGAAGCGATTGAGCTTGCCGAGCCACTTGATCGTCAGCCCCGCCTTCGAGATTCCGTACAGCGCGCGCCCTGCATCGGCCGTCGAGCTCCCCATCGACAGGAGGAACGACAGGATCAGGAAGACGAGCAGGACATCAGTGACGCCGTGGCCCACGAGCGTGTCCAGCGCGGACACGTACGTCGAGTTGCCAAGGATCGCCGCCGTCGAGGGTATCCCGCTGTAGCCTCCCAGGCCGAGGGGCAGGAGGATGAACACCAAGAGCGAGAAGGTCGCAGTACTGCGCAGCGCGATCGTGCTGTCGCGGCGGGTTTTGTACTCCGGAGTGAACGTCGCGCACACCTCGACCCCGCCGGCCGACCACGTCATGATGAACAGCCAGACGAGGGCGATCTTAACGCCGCCCCACTGATTGCTCGCGAGCGCCCAATGGACGTTGGAGGAGTGCCAATGGCCGAAGAACGGCCCGATCATGAGCACCGCCAGCGGGATCATCATCAGCACGCCCGTCACGTACGTAAACCACTGGAACGGCCGTACCCCGAAGACGTTGGCGAGCCACACGAGCACGATGCACCCGATCCCGATGAAGTTGAAGAGGTTCAGGTGGACGACGCCGTCGTACACGTTCCAGTTCGTGCTGGCGAACCACTGCGCCTGAACCAGCGCGCCGATGAGGTTGCCGAAGATCGCGAGCACGACGGACCAGCCGATCCAGTAGCCAAACGTGGCGACCGGGCCGACCAGCGTCGTGTACTTGCGCCAACCCTCGTTCGCGTACAGCGAGATTCCGCCCGACCTGCCCGGGAACATCATCGCCGGCTCTGAGTAGATCCAGACCGACAGCAGAGCAACCACGGCCGCGATTCCCCACAGCACGGTCGCGCCGAGCACGCCCAGGGAGCCGTACGCGGCAAGCAGCGAGCCGAGCAGGAAGCCCGGCTGGCACAGGCCGATCGTGAACCCATCCCACCAGCGCAGGGACTTAAGGAGCTGTCGCTCCTCAACGACTGCTTCGGCCATAGCCAATCCTCTCCTGTTTCGGTCGGCTCCCCGGTCCAGCCGCGTGCCTAGGGCTCGCGCAGGGGCGTGTGTCGAGCCGTTATACCAACTTGTACAAGGGGGGTCAATTTTGTGCATTCCCGCAAGTAGCGGGCTTTTCCGAGCGTAGAATCAGGCGCCGGCGATGGCCGACATCCTTGATCGCCCTCGCAGCACTTCCCCGCCCCCCGGGGCCGAGAAGAGTCGTGCACGCCCGGTGATCTTGGGCACGCTCTCGGTCCGCATCCATCCCGCGGCCGAGCGGTTCGCGCTCGAGAGCGCGGCCGAGGCGGGCGTACCGCTGATCATCGCGAACATGATCCCGATGCAGAACTATCCGATGACCATGATTCTCGCGCCCGAGTACGCGACCCTCCCGCACGAGGAGGACCTCGACGCCGTGCGCGACACGGCGGCGCGGTCCGCCGCGCTGGGGATCCCGACCGAGCTATTGCGGATCTCGAGCAGGCATCCGGTGCGCGACTTGCTCGAGCTGGTCACCGAGCGAAACGCGGGGCTTCTGGTGCTCGGTCCCGACCTTGCGCGGACTTCGAGGCTGCTGTTTCGGTTCGCTGCGCGGATGGTGCGCAAGCGCGCGCCCTGCCTGGTCTGGATCGCACCGGACGGCTGATCCTCGCCGTGCGAAACGATTCGCGAGATGCGCGGGTGCAAGCGCGGCGTCAAAGCGCGATGATGCCGGACAACACCGTGGGGCTGAAGCGCGATCATGGCAGCTGACACCGGCGCAGCCCCGGTGGACACCACTTCGCAAAAGTTGTAGAAAACGCAGGCTGGACGAATTTGTCCGAATTCGACTGAGGAGAGACCCGTGGCGCGTGACCCCAAGTACGACATCCTCTTCGAGCCGATCCAGCTCGGGCCGAAGACGCTCAAAAATCGCTTCTACCAGGTCCCTCACTGCATCGGCGCGGGGTCCGAGAAGCCCGGGATGCAGGCTTATCACCGCGGCATGAAGGCCGAGGGCGGCTGGGGTGCGTGCTGCACCGAGTACTGCTCGATCCACCCCGAGTCTGACGACACCTCGCGCGTATCTGCCCGGATCTGGGACGAGGGGGACGTGCGCAACCTGGCCGCGATGTGCGACCGTCTGCACCAGTTCGGCGCGCTCGCCGGGATCGAGTTGTGGTACGGGGGCCCGCATGCCCCATGCATGGAGTCGCGTGCGACCCCGCGCGGACCATCCCAGATCGCGTCGGACTTCGAGCTCAACATCTTCCCGCGCTACATGGACCAGGACGACATCGACACGGTCCAGCAGATGTACGTCGACGCCGCAATCAGAGCGCGCGAAGCCGGCTTCGACATCGTCTACGTGTACGGCGCGCACGCCTACCTGCCGTTTCAGTTCCTGTCGCCGTTCTACAACCGCCGCACCGACAAGTACGGCGGCTCGTTCGAAAACCGCGCGCGGTTCTGGCGCGAGTCGCTCTACAAGGTCCGCGAGGCGGTCGGCGACGACTGCGCGATCGCGTCGCGGTTCGCGGTCGACCACCTGCTCGGGCCGATCTCGATCCAGGTCGGCGAGGACGGCGCGCGCTTCGTCGAGTACTGCGACGACCTGGTTGACCTCTGGGATCTGACCGTCGGCGACATCGCCGAGTGGGGCCAGAACGCCGGCCCGTCGCGCTTCTTCGAGGAGAACCACGAGAAGCCGTTCACGGGCCAGATCAAGGCCGGGAATCACACCAACAAGCCGGTCGTCGGCGTCGGCCGAGTCACGAACCCCGACACGATGGTGGCGATCATCTCCTCGGGGCAGTTCGACATCATCGGCGCCGCTCGTCCGTCGATCTCGGATCCGTTCCTGCCCAAGAAGATCGAGGAGGGGCGTCTGGACGACATCCGCGAGTGCATCGGCTGCAACCAGTGCATCTCGCGCTGGGAGATCGGTGGCCCGCCGATGGTCTGCACCCAGAACGCGACCGCCGGCGAGGAGTACCGCCGGGGCTGGCATCCGGAGAACTTTCACCCGGCGGCCAACCGCGAGAAGAGCGTGCTCGTGGTCGGCGCCGGGCCGGCCGGGATGGAGTGCGCGATGGTGCTCGGCAAGCGCCAGATGTCGGCTGTCCACCTCGTCGAGGGCAACAAGGAGATCGGCGGCTGCGTGAACTGGATCTCGCAGATGGGCCACTCCGACGGCAAGGAGAACCTGTTCCGCGGCAGCGCCCGTGGGCTGGGCGAGTGGAAGCGGGTCGTGAACTACCGCCAGATCCAGCTCGACAAGCTGGCAAACGTCGAGGTGCACGAGGGCTCGCGGCTGAGCACCAAGCAGGTGCTCGAATACGGCGCGGAGATCGTGATCGTCGCCACCGGCTGTCACTTCGCGACCGATGGGCTCAACGCGGCGACTCACGAGCCAATCGAGGGCGCTGACGCGTCGCTGCACTGGCAGCTCACCCCCGATGAGGTCGTGGGCGAGACCAAGCGGGTCGGTGAGCGCGTGCTGATCCTCGAGAACGAGGCGTACTTCATGGGCGTCTCAGTCGCCCAGAAGCTGGCCGGCGAGGGCCACAAGGTGACGTTCGTCACCCAGGCGGCCGAAATCGCGAACTACATGGACTACACGCTCGAGGCGCCGATGCTGCACCGCGATCTGGATCGCCTCGGTGTCGACATCCATACGTACACGATGCTCGAGAAGATCGAGCCCGGCGTCTGCCATGCCTACGACGTCTGGAACCCCGCCCACAAGCAGCAGTTCGAGGTCGACACGGTCGTGCTGTGCACGGCGCGGATCTCGGACGACGAGCTCTACCGCGAGCTCAAGGCCGATCCGGACCGGCTCGCGCAGGAGGGCATCGAGGCCGTGTACGTGATCGGCGACGCGTCGGCGCCGCGGATGATCGTCGACTCGATCTTCGACGGCCATCGGCTGGCGCGCGAGATCGACTCGCCGCATCCCGAGATGCCGCTCCCGTTCATCCGCGAGCGGCGCCTGTGGGGCGACACGACCAACGAGGACTACCGGGCCCAGCTGCTCAATACGGTTGATGTGGGGTAGGGCTCGGCTGCACGGGGGACGGCGGTCGCAATGAAGATCGTGGTCCCGGTCAAGCAGGTGGCGGCGCTCGACGATGAGTTCGAGTTGACCGACGATGGTCTGGGTGTGGACCCGGACTTCATCGAGCACGATCTCAACGAGTGGGATGCGTTCTCGCTCGAGGCGGCGTTGCAGCTGCGTGAGCAGACCGGCGAGGACGGGGAGGTGGTGGTCGTCACGGTCGGCGACGACGAGGCCGAGGAGGCGTTGTTGGGTTGTCTGGCGCGGGGCGCCGATCGCGCGGTGCGGGTGTGGGATGAGTCGCTCGGGGACGCCGATGTGTTGGCGGTGGCGCGTGTGTTGGCGGCGGCCGTGGGGCGCGAGTCGCCCGATCTGGTCTTGTGTGGCGTGCAGTCGTCTGACGCGGTGAATGGGGCGACGGGCGTGGCGCTGGCCGGGTTTTTGGAGATGCCGCACGTGGCGGTCGTCAAGCAGCTCGACTACGACGCGGCGTCGGGGTCGGCGACCGTCGGGCGCGAGCTGGAGGGTGGTCTGGTCGAGCTCCTGCGGGTGCGGATGCCGGCGTTGCTGACGATTCAGACCGGGATCAACGAGCCGCGGTACGCGAATTTGCGGGCTATCAAGCAGGCGCGCGAGAAGCCGATGGAGGTCACCTCGCCCGATGAGCTGGGGCTGGAGCCCGACGCGGTTACGGCGGCGGCGGGTTCGCGGCGGCGGGAGTTGCGCCACCCGGATCGGGGCGCCGGCGCGGAGATGATCGATGGCTCGCCGGCGGAGATCGCGGCTCGGATTGTCGAGATCGTGCGTGATCGGATGTCGGGAGCCGGATGACTCATGCGAGCACCAACATAGGCGAGCCCGGGTGGCGAGCGGTGCTCGCATGAGCGGCGTGTTGGTGGTCGCGGAGACCCGGCGCGGTGAGTTGCGCGAGGTGTCGCTGGAGCTGATCGCCGCCGGTCTGGCAGTCAAGGGGTCGGCGGGCGGGCCGTTGAAGGTGGCGGTGCTCGATCGCGATCCGGGGCGGTTTGTCGAGCAGCTGTCGGTCGACGGGGTCGACGAACTGTTGCTCGTGACGACGCCGACCGAGCATTTCGAGGCGCACGTTGCGCAGCGGGCGCTCGAGCAGCTGATCGAGGCCGACCGCCGGCGCTGGTGCTGCTGGGCTACACGATCGACTCGTTGGGCTTTGGGCCCGCGGTCGCGGCCAAGGGCGGGCTGGGGTTCGCGTCAGACGTTGTGTCGCTGTCGTGGGCGGACGGCCCCGTGGCCGGCCGGGGGGCCTACGGCGACAAGCTGGTCTCGGAGCTCGAGTTCCCGGGCAAGGAGCGCACGCTCGTGATGCTGCGGGCGGGCATGTTCGAGCCGGCTGCCGCGAACGGGGCGACCGTCCGGCGCGGACGGTTGAGCTGGCGCTCGATGGGGTCGCGGCAACCGAGCACCTCGGCTTTGAGGAGGTAGCCGACACGGGCGTCGACATCACCAAGGCGCCGTTTCTGTTCTCGATCGGCCGTGGCGTCGAGGACAAGGACGAGATCCCGCGGTTTGAGGCGCTGGCCGAGCGGTTCGGAGCGACGCTGAGCGTGTCGCGGCCGCTCGTCGACGCCGGCTGGATGCCGAGCGCGCGCCAGGTCGGGCAGTCGGGCAAGACGGTCAAGCCCCGCGTCTATCTGGCGCTCGGGATCTCGGGCGCCGTCCAGCATCTGGCTGGGATGCGCACCGCCGAGACGATCATCGCCGTGAACACCGACCCCGAAGCACCGATCTTCACAGTCGCGCATTACGGAGCCGTCGCCGACCTGTTTGACGTCGCCGACGAGCTCGAGCAAGCACTGGAGTAGCGCCGTGGCGCTGTTGCTCGCGTCGGTCAAGACGCGCCCGGTCTTCTGGGACTTCACGACTCCGCTGAAGGTCCTTTGGTACGTGCTCGCGGTGATCTCGGTACTCGTGTTTTTGTACGGGTGCTGGCGGCCGATCGCGCGCTATCGGCGCGGCAAGGGCGGGCCGTGGCCGCCGGTCCGCAGGCGCGAGCTCCCCGAGCGGCTCGCCGGCGGCGCGCGGCTGCTGTTCTCACACCGCACGATCGAGCGCCGTGACCACGCTGCCGGCGGGGCGCACCTGCTGATCTTCTACGGCTTTCTCGTGCTGTTCGCCGGGACCGTGATCCTCGGCTTCGACACCGATTTTCTGACGCCCGTGTTCGGCGTCAGCTACTTCCACGGCAACTTCTATTTGATCTACAAGGAGTTCCTGAACGTCTTCGGGACGGCGCTGATCATTGGGCTGCTGTTCATGATGATCCGCCGGGCCATCATCCGCCCGGCCAAGCTCAGTTACGCGAGGCCCGACCGAGCGCCCGGCGAGCCCCAGTACGACCGGCGGGTGTATGAGATCGGCGACTGGGTGTTCGTGGGCACGCTGCTGGTGATCGCGTTGACGGGCTTTCTGCTCGAGGGCGTGCGGATCGCGATGTCGAGTCCCGGCTACGGCGGGACCCAGTTCGGCGGCTGGATCGTGGCGCAGGCGCTGACCGGGATCAGCCACTCGACGCTGGGTGGACTGCGTCACGGCCTGTGGTGGTTTCACGGCCTTTTGGCGATCACGTTTGTGGCCAGCATCCCGTACACGAAGGCCTCGCACATGTTGGCGAGCTACGTCAGCCTGTCGCTGCGTGACCAAAAGGCCGGCAAGCGGCTGGCAACCGATCCCGCCGGAGCGTGCGTCCGAGCCGGCCGGCTACGGTGCGCTGGTCGACTTCAGCCCGATCCATCTGCTGCAGCTCGACGCGTGCACGAAGTGCGGGCGCTGCCACGAGGCCTGCCCGGCCAACGCGACCGGCCGACCGCTGTCGCCGCGCGACGTGATCCTCGAGCTGCGCGAGGAGTCCCACGAGCACCCGTTGTCGACGGGTCGGGGATCGGCGGCCTGCTCGGCTCGCTGCTCGACGGCGGCGCCGATGGAGAGGTCTTCACCGCGAGCGTGATCGGCAAAGACGAGGTGCGGGTCGAGACGCTCTGGTCGTGCATGCAGTGCAACGCGTGCGTCGAGATCTGCCCGGTCGGGATCGAGCAGGCCCCGATCATCAACCAGCTGCGCCGCCGGCTGGTCGAGGAGGGCGAGCTTGACTCCAATCTCCAGTCGACGCTCGAGGTGATCCACAAGTCGGGCAACTCGTTCGGCGAGAACAAGCGCCGCCGGGGTAGGTGGACCCAGGAGCTTGACTTCGACGTCCCCGATGCGCGCAAGGCGCCGGTCGACGTGCTGTGGTTCGTTGGCGACTACGCCTCGTTTGACCCGCGCTCGCAAAGGGTCACGCGCTCGCTGGCGCGGCTGCTCAATGCTGCCGAGGTCGATTTCGGGATCCTCTATGACGGCGAGCGCAACTCGGGCAACGACGTCCGTCGGGTCGGGGAGGAGGGGCTGTTCGAGTCGCTCGCCGAGCAGAACATCGCCACGATCTCCGGCTGCGAGTTCAATCGGATCGTGACGACTGACCCGCACTCGCTCAACACGCTGCGCAACGAGTACCCCGACCTCGGCGGCAGCTGGACGGTGATGCACCACACCGCCCTTTTGCTGGAGCTGATCGAGGCCGGCCGACTCGACGTCGGCGGGCGGCTGGGCTTCCGGGTCACCTACCACGATCCCTGCCATCTGGGGCGGTTCCAGGGCGAGTACGATGCCCCGCGGCGGATCCTCGAACTGCTCGGGTGCACGCTCGTAGAGATGCCGCGCAACCGCGACAACAGCTTCTGCTGCGGGGCCGGCGGCGGCCGGATCTGGATCCCCGACAAGCCCGGCACCGAGCGCCCGTCCGAGAACCGGATCCGCGAGGCCGTCGGGCTGCCCGAGATCGAGCTGTTCGTCGTCTCCTGCCCCAAGGACGTGACCATGTACGAGGACGCGATCAAGACCTCCGGCAACGCCGAGCGGATCGAGCTGCGGGAGCTCACCGAGCTGATCGAGGAGGCGCTCGTTCATAGCACCGAACCGGTGTCGGCCTGATGGCGGGCGTGCTGATCGGGGTTTCGGCCAGCCTGCACGACTTCGGCGACTACGGCGGCGTCGGTGTGCAGCGCCCGCTGGTCGCCGCGGGGGCGGTGCCAGTGACGTTCGCGCAGATCCCCGAGGCGATCGATGACGCGCTTGACCAGGTGGCGGGCGTGGTGCTGGCGCCCGGCCGCGACATGGAGCCCGCGTGCTACGGCCAGGAGCCCGACCCGCTGCTGGCCCCGACCGAGCCACGCCGCGACGAGTTCGAGCTCGCGCTCGTGCCGGCGGCGCTGCAGCGCGGGCTGCCGTTGCTCGGCTCCTGCCGGGGGATGCAGGTGCTCAACGTCGCCCGCGGCGGAACCCTCCTCCAGGACCTGCGGCTCGCCGATTACTCGCGCGATCACCCCTCCGACCCCGGTTGGCGGGTCTGGAAGGAGACCGAGCGGGCGTCGCTGAACGGCGAGCCGCTGCCCGACCACCCGCGCCATCCGATCTCGATCGAGCGGCCGAGCATCCTCTACTCGGCGCTCGGTACCACTGAGGCGACGGTCAACTCGTATCACCACCAGGCCGTGGCCGAGCTCGGGGAGGGAGTGCGTGCTACTGCCGTGGCACCCGACGGCGTAATCGAGGCGATCGAGCTCGTCGGCTATCCGGCGATCGGCCTGCAGTGCGAGCTGCAGGAGGAGTGGAAGATCGACGGCCGTTTCATGGCCGTGTTCGAGTGGTTCGTCGACGCCGCCCAGCGGCGCGCGGCTCAGCTACGCGGGCGCCGCTTGTCGGTGTCGTAGAGCGGGAACGGCGCCACCGTGGCGCCGGCCGTGCCGTCGCCGACGGCGACCTCGACGCGCTCGCCGTCGGACACCAACGCGCGGTCGATCGCCGCCATCCCGATCACCTCCATGTTGAACGTCGGGCTCTGGCACGGGCTGCGGACGATGCCCACATCGTTCCCGTCCTTGGTCACGGCGGCCCCGTACTCGGGCACCTCATCGCCCTCGATCCGGACCGTCGTAAGCAGCCTCGGCGTCCCCCGGTCGGCGATCTCCCGCAGCGCGTCGCGACCGACGAAGTCGCCTGCCTTATCGAGCTTGACCACGTTGTCGAGCCGAACCTCGAACGGGTCAGTGTCGTGGGGGAAGTAGTCGATGTCGGGAAACAGCAGGCCGGATTCGATCCGCAGCGTCTCGATCGCCGACAGGCCGATCGGCTTGATCCCATGGGGCTCGCCGGCGCGCATCACGGCGTGCCACAGCGCCGGCGCGTCGTCGACCGAGCAGTAGATCTCAAACCCGAGCTCGCCCGAGTATCCGGTGCGCGACAACCAACAGGGGACGCCGCCGACCGTGACCCCTTCGTGGATGAAGCGGAAGTACCGCAGGGTGTTGACGTCGGCGCCCTCGGTGATCGGCCCGAGCACCTCGCGGCATCTTGGGCCCCTGGACCTGCAGGTGGGGCATCACCGCAGTGTGGTCCTCGACGCTGACGTCGAGTCCGCGGTCGGACGCGACCTTCCTGTACCAGTCGAGGTCGGAGTCGTAGCTGGTGATCGACAGGCAGTGATCGTCGGCCAGCTTGAAGACCGTCCCGTCCATGATCATCTTGCCCTGCTCATCGCAGATCGGGCCGTACCGGACCTGGCCGATCTCGAGCGCGGCCATGTCGTTGGCGAACAGCGCATCGGCGAGCGCGATCGCGTCCGGGCCACGGAGGATCCACTTGCGCAGCGGCGACTCGTCCCACATGTTGCACGCCGTCCGCGTCGCCTGATGCTCGGCGACCGGATCGCCGAAGTCGGCGGCCCAGGCCCAACCCTCCCAGTCGGTCCACGTCGCTCCTGCCTCCACCTGAACGCTGTCGAACGCAGTGCGATGCAGGTCTCCGGTCGACATCTACTCACCCCTCATGTGATGAATTTGTCCAAACGTGCGGGCGCATTTATATCGAACCGGCGGCGGCGATGCCCGTGGCGTCGCGAGTACGTAATCTGACCCGTCGTGTACGCCTACCACGCAAGGGATTAGTGGGGGTAGCACTCGGCCTTGGCGCCGCGCTCTCATGGGGGCTGGCGGACTATTTTGCGGCGCTCGCGTCGCGTGGGATCGGCGCGCTCCGGGTGGTGCTGGGATTCCACCTATTCGCGATGATCCCGCTGACGGTGCTGGTGCTTGCGACCGATGCGCTCGCGAAGCTGACCGGCAACGAGCTCGCGTTCTACGTCGCTGATCGGTGCGGTCGGGTGGGTGTCGTACCTGACGTTCTACGGCGCGCTCGCGATCGGACCGATCAGCGTGTTGAGCCCGATCGTGTCGGGCTACGCGGCGGTCACGGTGATGTTGGCGGTCCTGTTTGCGAGCAACGCGCTCTCGGGCGTTCAGGCGCTGGCGGTCGGGATCACGATCGCCGGGGCGATGCTCGCGTCGGCCGACATCCGGGCGATCGGTCACACGAAGCTGCAGCGGCGGTCAGCGCTGGGGTTCGCGCTCGCGCTGTGCGCGATGGCGCTGCTAGGCGGGTTCGTGTTCGGCGTTTCCTACTACCGCGCACAGCTCGGCTGGGTGGCGCCGATCTTCCTCGCGCGCGGGTTCGCGACCGTGTTCGTGTTCGGCCACGTGCTGGCCGGCGGCGGGCCGCGGTCGGGCGCCGACGAGGAGTCCGAGGCGATCGAGGCACCCGAGACCGACGCGATCGCGGCCGGTGCCGGTCCGCTGGCCGCGGGCGCGGTTGCCGTCCCCCACAGCGTCCAGCGGCGGCTGCCATGGCCGCCCCTGCTGGCGGTGCTGGCCCTGCTGGCGCTGCTCGATACCGGTGGCTACGTGTGCTTCAACCTCGGAGTCGGCCACGCCTCGGCGGCGATCGTGGCGGCCGCGTCGGCTCCCTACGCGGTCGTGCCGATCGTGATGGGCGTATCGCTATTCAAGGAGCGCCCGTCGGGTCCGCAATGGCTGGGTGTCGGATGCGTGATCGTTGGCGTCATCGTGCTTGGAGCCGTGACCTAGGGCGATCCGCCGGCCGGCGGCGCTGGGCCAGCTCAAGCTCGCGCTGGCGCTCGGCGATCGCCGCCAGCGCCAGAAGCACATCGGCCGGTGCCGGAGCTGTGACGCCGGCGGCGTGGTCCACATGCAGCAGCATGTGCTCGCCGGTTGCGACCGTCGTCGCGTCGTCTGGGCGGCGCAGCTCGTGGTAGAGGTGTAGGCGTTTGTCGTCGTAACCGAGCAGCTGGGTGTAGACATTGAGCCGGTCGCCGGCGTGTGCTTCGTCGAGGTGTCTGATGTGCGTCTCGACTGTGTAGTAAGAGCCTCGTGTCGCGACGTAGGCGGAGTCGATCCCGATCTGGCGCAGGAGCGCGTCGGTGCCGTCCGCGAGCGCCTCCAGGTAGCGGAACTCCGTCATGTGGCCGTTGTAGTCGATCCATTCGGCGTCGACCATCACGCTGTGGATCGTCAGCCACCCGTCGGTGTAGAGCGGCTCGTCGCCGGCCCGCGTGCCGGCGCGGTCCAACAACCGCCGCTCGCTGCGCGCGATCTCCTCGCCGGCGCCGAAGCCCTCGCCCTTCAAACCCAGCAGGACCGCCACCAGGCAGTCGTCGCGGATCTGGACGAGCTCTTCGATCGAGCGCCCCTGCGCCTGGGCATCGGACTGCTCGACGATCTTCTCGATCAGCCGCGCGTCGAGATTGGGCACGTCGGTCAGCCGCGTCCACGGCAATTCGAGCGCCGGCCCGAACTGCGCCATGAAGTGACGCATCCCCGCCTCGCCGCCGGCCAGCCGGTAAGTGAGGAAGGTCCCCATCGCCGACCATCGCAGCCCGGGGCCGTAGCGGATCGCGTCGTCGATCTCCTCGGCGGTCGCGACGTCGTCGGCCACCAGCCAGAGGGCCTCGCGCCACAGCGCCTCGAGCAGCCGGTCGGCGATGAAGCCGTCGATCTCGTGGCGGACGGTCAGCGGGCGCATGCCGAGCGCGCGGTAGATCGCGGCGGCGCGGGCGACCGTCTCCGGCGAGGTCCGGTCCGACGCGCAGATCTCGACCAGCGGCAGCAGGTAGACCGGGTTGAACGGGTGCCCGACGACGAGCCGCTCGGGTCCCTCCATGTCGACGGACAGCCGCGACGGGAGCAGCCCGGAGGTCGAGGTCGCGATCACAGCGTCGGGCGCCGCGGCGCGGCTGGCCTGCGCCAGCAACGTCCGCTTGAGCTGTTCGCGTTCGGGCGCGCTCTCCTGCACCAGCTCTGCCCCGGCGACGGCGTCCTCGACCGTGGCGGCGATCGTCAGCTTTCCCTCGGCGGGCAGCGGCGCGGCCGTCAGTCGGCGCCAGGCGCGGCGCGCGCGCTCGATCTGCGTGCGCGCGACCTGCTCGGCGTCGGCCGCCGGGTCATACAGCCGCACGTCGACGCCAGCGAGCACCAGCCGCGCCGCCCACCCTCCGCCGATCACCCCGCCACCGAGCAGCGCTCGCGGCGCTGCTGTGGGCGATCCCCGCCGGGTGGCTCGTCCTCAGCCATGTCACGCAGGCGCAGGCGCTCGCGGACCTCGGCGGCGGTCAGCACGCGCACGTTCATCGCCTCGCAGGATCGTCACCGCGCGCTGCACGAGCTGTCCGTTGGTCGCCTTTTCGCCGGGGCCCGCGTACAGGTTGTCCTCGAGCCCGACGCGGACGTTGCCGCCCGCCAGCACGGCCATCGCGACGTACGGGAGCTGCATCCGCCCGATCGAGAAGGCCGAGAAGATCGCTCCCGGCCGGGCAGCTGGTTGACGAGCCCCAGCAGCGTCAGCGGGTCGTCGGGGGCGCCGTAGCGGATGCCCATGCAGAGCTGGATCAGGAGCGGATCTTCGATCAGCCCCTCATCGAGCAGGTCCTTGACCATCACCAGGTGGCCGCTGTCGAACACCTCGAGCTCGGGGCGGACGCCGAGCTCCCGGATCCGCCCCGCCATCGCCCGCAGCATCTCGGGCGTGTTGGCCATCACGTAGTCGCCGCCGGCGGCGAAGTTCATCGTCCCGCAGTCGAGCGTGCAGATCTCCGGCTGCAGCTCCTCGACGTGGGCGAGACGCTCCATCGCGCCGGCCATATCGGTGCCGGCGTCGTCGAGCGGCAGCGGCGCGTGCGGGCCGCCGAGCACCAGGTCGCCGCCCATCCCGGCGGTCAGGTTGAGCACCACGTCGACGTCGGCGTCGCGGATCATCCCGACCGCGCGGCGATACAGCGACACGTCGCGCGAGCCCTGGCCGGTGTCGGGGTCGCGGACGTGGATGTGCGTGACCGCCGCGCCCGCACGCGCGGCCTCGATCGCCGACTCGCGCGATCTGCTCCGGGGTCACGGGGACGTGCGGGCTGCGCGCGACCGTGTCGCCTGCTCCGGTGACGGCGCAGGTGATGAACGCCTCCGTGTTCATCGATTGAGGGCGGCTTCGACGGTCGGTGTGTTCGCCAGCAGATTGCCCGTGTACTCGGCGCTCGGGTGGGTGAACACGTCGATCGTCGCCCCGGTCTCGACGATCCGGCCATCGGTCATCACGACGACGCGGTCGGCGATCGTACGGATCAGCGCCAGGTTGTGGGTGATGAACAGCATGCTGAGGCCGGTCTCGGCGCGCAGGTCGCGCAGCAGGTCGACGATCGCCGCCTGGACTGACACGTCGAGTGCCGAGGTGACTTCGTCGCAGACCAGCAGCGACGGTTCGGCGGCCAGCGCGCGCGCGATCGCCACCCGCTGGCGCTCGCCGCCGGAGAGCTGGTCGGGGAACCGGTTGGCCGCCTGTGAGGAGAGCGACACGCGCTCAAGGCAGTCGGCCACCCGCTGGCCGATCTCGCGCCCTGTCTTGGGGAAGAACAGCTGCAGCTGGCGGGCGATCGTCTGACCGACCGTGCGGCGCGGGTTCAGCGACGCGTACGGGTTCTGGAACACGTACTGGATCTGCTTGCGCGCCAGCGAGGAGCGCTTACGGGCGCTCTCCTGCAGGGCCGTGCCGTCGAGGCTGATCTCGCCGGTCCAGTTGGCGTGCAGCCCGGCGATACACCTGGCGAGCGTCGTCTTGCCGCTGCCCGACTCGCCGACCAGCGCCACGCACTCGTTGCGAGCGACACTCAGCTCGACGTCGTACAGCGTGTGGTTCGTCCCGTACATGGCGTTGACATCGTGGACGCCAAGAACCTCCTCGCCGGCCGGCGCGGGGACCGAGGGCTCGCCGGTCGTCGGCAGCGCGCTTGGTGCCTCGGCGGCGTGGTAGCAGTAGACGAGGTGGTCGCCGCCGTCAAACGCTGTCGCCTCCGGGAACTTCTCGCGGCAGCGGTCGTCGGCGAGGTCGCAGCGAGGGTGAAAGAAGCAGCCGGCCGGGCGATTGCCAGGCAGCGGCGCGCGGCCGGGGATCCCGACCACGGCACGCTTGCCCTCCAGATCAGGCACCGCCCGCAGCAGCTTGCGCGTGTACGGGTGGCGCGGGTGCGAGAAGATCGCGTCGCGCGGACCGCGTTCGACGATCCGCCCCGCGTACATGACCGCGACGTGGTCGGCGAGCTCGGCGACCACCGCCAGGTCGTGGCTGACATATAGCGCCGCGACGTCGTGCAGCTGGCACAGCTCGCGAATCGTCTGCAGCACGCGCGCCTGGGTCGTGACGTCGAGGCCGGTGGTCGGCTCGTCGCAGACGATCACGTGCGGGCGGCACGCGAACGCCATCGCGATCGCGACCCGCTGCTGCTGGCCGCCCGATAGCTGGTGCGGATAGCGCTTGAGGAAATCGTCGTCGGACGGCAGCGCGACCTCCTCGAGCGTCTCGCGGATCCGCGCCTTTCGCTCGTCGGAGGACGCGCTGCCGGGGTGAGCCTCAAGCACCTCGAACAGCTGGCGGCTGATCCGCAGCGCGGGGTTGAGCGCCGTCCCCGGGTCCTGCGGGATGTACGACACGGTGCCGCCTCGTAGCCGCCGCAGCTCGCCGGCCTTCAGGTGAGCGAGGTCGCGACCGTCGATCACCACGTCGCCGCCGGTCACGTGGCCGCCGGGCCGGCAATAGCCCATCAGCGCCATGCCGACAGTCGTCTTCCCCGATCCCGACTCGCCCACAAGCCCGAGCACCTCGCCGGCCCGGACCGCGAGCACGATCGAGTCGACGACGTCGACGTGGTTTGAGACGAGCTCGATCCGCAGATCCCTGACGGTCACCGCCGGCGTCTGTTCGGCGACGCTCATTTCTCACTCCCCTCGGTCCAGGCCGATCGCGGCGCGCGCAAAGCCATCGGTCAACAGGTTGGTCCCGATCGTCAGCAGCGCGATCGCGATCACCGGCAAAAGCACGCCCCAAGGCTGGAAGCTGACCGCCAGACGGTTCTCCGAGATCATCACGCCCCAGTCGGCCGTCGGCGGCTGGATCCCGTCACCGATGAAGTTCAGCGCCGCGATCAAGCCGATCGAGTAAGTCAGCCGCAGCCCGCATTCGACCAGCAGCGGGCTCGAGACGTTGGGCAAGAGCTCGCCGAAGATGATCCGTCTTCGGGGCTCGCCGACCGCCTCGGCGGCCTTGACGAAGTCGCGTTCGACGACCTGCAGCGCGGCCCCTCGGATCACGCGCGCGACGCGGGGCGCATGCGAGATGCCGACGATCAGGATGATCAGTGGGACGCTCGGGCCGAACGCGGCGACCAGCAGCAGCGCCAGCACGATCTGCGGGAAGGCCATGAACACGTCCGCGACCCGCATCAGGGCTTCATCGATCGACGCCGCCGTAGTACGCGGCGGCCAAGCCGATGATCAGCCCGAGGCCGACGCCGAGGATCGTCGACGCGACCGCCATCCCGAGCACGGTCCGTCCGCCGTACAAAAACCGGCTCAGCACGTCGCGGCCGAGGACGTCGCCGCCGAAGATCAGTCCGTTCTGGCCGGCCGGGCTGTTGGGCGCGCCGACGAACTGCGGTCGGCGAGTGGGGCGCGAACAGCGGGCCGATCAGCGCCAAGAGCACCATGAACACGACGATCGTCGAGCCCGATCCGCGAGCGCCACTGGCGCATCGTGGCTGGCGAGCAGCACCCGCCATTGGCGCTGGCGCATCTCGACCGGCGCGGCAGCCGCGAGCGCCTCGCCACTGACAGCCGAGGTGCTCATCGTGACGCCGTCCTCAGCCGCGGGGTGGCCACGATCGTGAACAGGTCGGCGGCCAGGTTCACCACCACGTAGACGGCGGCGATGATCAGCGTCAGCGCCTGCACGACCGGGACGTCGCGGTTGCCGACCGCGTCGACCAGCGCAGCACCGACGCCGGGGTAGGAGAACACGTACTCGACGACCACGACGCCGCCGGCCATGTACGCGAGCTGCAGCGCGGAGACCTGAATCGCGGGCACGATCGCGTTGGGCACCGCGTGACGCCAGATCACGGTCCGGTTCGGCAGCCCCTTCAGCCTGGCCATCGTGACGTAATCGCTCTCGAGCACCTCGACCATCGACGCGCGCATGATCCGGCTGATGTATGGCGTCACCGCAAGGACCAGCGTCGCGGCCGGGAGGATCACCTCCTTGGGGACGTTCCAGGCGTGCTCACCGGGCGGAATCAGCGACACCGCGGGGAGCAGGCATGGGAGACGTTGGTCGCGAAGAGCAGCACCAGCACGATCCCGATCACGAACTCGGGCAGCGCCGCCAGCGCGAGCGTGGTGATCGACAGGGCGTGGTCGAGCGGCTTGTCGCGGCGCATCGCCATCAACACCCCGAGCACGATCGACAGCGGGATCGCGATGATCGCCGACACCAGCACCAGGAACGCGGAATTGGCGATCCTGCTCGAGATGTACTGCGTGACCGGCTCCTGGGTCGCCGCGGAGATCCCGAGGTTTCCGTGCAGGATGTTTCCCAGCCAGTGCGTGTACTGGGTGAACGCCGACTCGTTCAGGTGCAGCTGCTTCGTCAGCGCGGCGACCCGGGCGGGCGTGGCGTTGCGGCCGAGGATCGCGATCGCGGCGTTTCCGGGCAGCGCCTGCGTCGCCGCAAACACCACGATCGAAACCAAGAACAGCGTTAGCAGCCCTAGCAGCACGCGCCTGACGATGAACCGAGTCATGTTTTCCTCTCTCCGTCATTGGTCGGTCCCGACACGAACTGCCGAGCGACGCCGACGATCAGCTCGGCCGACAGCTGGAGGTGAGCGCGAACCCTGTCGACCGTCCTGGGGTCGCGCGTCTCGATCGCGTCGAGCAGTTCCTGATGGTCGGCGACGTAGTCCGACAGCGAGTAGACCGGATGCCAATTGAGCAGCATCTGCGACTCCGCGGCGAGCGGCTCGTGCGCTCGGCTGAGGCGCGGGCTTTCGGCGAGTCCCACCATCACGCGGTGAAAATCGATGTCGGCGGCGATCAGCTCCGGGGGAGGCGCCTGCGGGCCGTTGGCGTGCGACGCGTCGCGGATCCGGCGCTGCGCCGCTTGGAGCTTGCCGATGTCGTTGGGCGTCCGGCCGCTCGAGCGCGATCGTTACCGCTGCCACTTCGATCGCCGCTCTGGTGCGGTACAGATCGACGACGTCGTCGATGTTGAGCTCGCGCACCCGCGCGCCGCGGTTGATCTCCGAGACGACCAGACCCTCCTGGACGAGGTGGCGGAGAGCCTCGCGGATCGCGCTGCGCCCAGTGCCGAACGCTCTCGCCAGGGAAGCCTCGGGAAGCGACTCTCCGGGAGCCATTCGCCCGGCGAGGATTGCGGCCCGCAGCTCCTGCAGGACCTGCTCGGTAGTTGAGCGTCGCTCGACGACGCCCAAACCCCAATCTCTCTCCTCGGCCACCGTGTCGACAACCTACTCCCGACTGTCGGCCACGTCAACAGTGCCCGCGGCGGAGCGCGCGATTGCGCCAACGGTCGAACCGTGCGGTGCTTATTGTGCGCCGCAAGATGAAGATCCAGGCGGCTGTCCTCGAGCAGGCGCGACTCCCGTTCGAGGTGCAAGAAGTCGACCTCGCACCGCCCGGGCCGGGAGAGGTGCTGGTCCGGGTCGCGGCATCGGGGCTCTGTGCCAGCGACCTCAACGCGCTCGACGGGAAACGCGCGCTCGCCCCGTTCCCCGCAGTCCTCGGCCACGAGGCTGCCGGCGTGGTCGAGCAGGTGGGGGAGGGCGTGCGGCGCCTCCGCCCCGCAGACCACGTGGTGCTCTCGATCCTCCCCTCCTGCGGTCGCTGCGCCGCCTGCGCGTCTGGCCGGCCCAACCACTGCACGACCGCCGCCTCGACGATGCGCGACGGCGCGCTGCTCGGCGGGTCGACTCGGCTGAGCGCCGGTGGCCGGAGGCTCAGCCATTTCCTCGGGGTCTCGTCGTTCGCCGATCACGCCGTCGTCGCGGAGTCGGCCGCGATTGCGATCGATCCGGCGATGCCGCTCGATCGCGCCGCGCTGATCGGCTGTGCGGTGTTGACCGGGATCGGTGCGGTTCAAAACACCGCCCGAGTCAAGCCCGGGGCGCGGGTCGCCGTGTTCGGTTGCGGCGGCGTCGGTCTGAGCGCGATCCAGGGCGCCCGGATCGCGGGCGCGGAGACGATCGTCGCGGTCGACGTGCACGCGGACAAGCTCGCGCTGGCGCGGACCGTGGGCGCGACGGATGCCGTCGACGCCCGCGCGGGCGACCCGGTCGTGGCGGTACGTGACGCTTCCGACGGCGGCGTCGACCACGCATTCGAGGCCGCCGGGCGTCACGAGACGATCGCGCAGGCGTGGGGGTCGCGGGCCGTCGGCGGCGAGCTCGTCGTCGTCGGCCTGCTGGCCTCGGGCGCCGAGCTGACGCTGGAGGCCGGGCCACTGCTCGATGAGAAGCGGATCGCCGGCTGCTACCTGGGCTCTGCGTCGCTTGACCGCGACGTTCCCGCGCTTGTCGGTCTCTACCTCGACGGCCGGCTGCTGCTCGACGAGATGATCACCCGGCGGCTTGATCTGAGCGGGCTCGACGACGCATTCGAGCGCATGCGCGCCGGGACCGAGGCGCGACAGGTGCTGGTCGTCTAACTGATCGTGACAGTTCACACGATCGTAAAGCTCCTCGCTGTTGACGTGGCCGACAGTCGGGAGTAGGTTGTCGACACATCTGACGGCCGAGAGGGTGCGGCCGGGCGTCGTTGCGTCGACGAGGAGGAGAGGGACGGAATGTCTGAAGAATCAAGTCGTCCACCGGAGCACGTGGATGAGCGCGGCCTGACCCGCAAGCAGTTGCTGCAGCGTGCGGCGGCGGGCTCGGCGCTCGTGGTCGGGGGCGGCGGCCTGCTGGCTGCGTGCGGTGGCAGCTCGAACACAAGCAGCGCGGCCCAGTCCTCGGTCGCACCTTCAAGCCTGAAGTCGGGCGGAAACCTGAGGATCGGCGCGACCGGCGGCGGCGCGAAGGACACGATCGACCCCAACCTCGCGACCGCCGACACAGACATCGTCAGGATCTCGAGCCTGTATGAGCCCCTCGCGCAGCCGAGCCCCGACTTCAAGACGGTCGAGTTGGTGCTGGCCGAGTCGATCGAACCGGTCAGCGGCAACGCCGCCCTGTGGGACATCCGGCTACGGCCTGGGCTCGAGTTTCACAATGGGAAGACCGTGTCGGCAGACGACGTGATCTTCTCGATCAAGCGCATCGTCAACCCGAAGAGCCCCGGTGTTGGCGCGGCCTCAATTGGCTACATCGACCTCGGCGGCATGAAGAAGATGGATGCGCAGACCGTCCGGGTCCCGCTCAGCATCAAGAACTCGGGGTTTATGGATGACCTCGGCCAGTACTTCAACGCGATTGTCCCGGTCGGCTATGACCCGCACAAGCCGGTCGGAACCGCCGCGTTCCAGTACCAGAGCTTCACGCCCGGTCAGCAGAGCGTATTCACGAAGTTCCCCCACTACTGGCAGACGGGCATGCCGAAGGTCGACACGCTGACGATCATCGACTTCACCGATGACACCGCCCGCGTGAACGCGCTGCTCGGCAACCAGATCGACTTCGCCGACACGCTGCCGACCGCAGAGCTGGGCGAAATCCAGGGCAACTCCTCATACCGGCTGATGAACAACCCGAGCGGCTCCTGGCAGCCGTTCACGATGCGCGTCGACCAGGCGCCGTTCAGCGACGTACGCGTGCGCCAGGCGTTCCGGCTGATCGTCAATCGGCCGCAGATGCTTGAGCAGGTGCTGAGCGGCAGCGGCTCGGTCGCCAACGACATCTACGGCCGCTACGACCCGGCCTACAACTCCTCGCTGCCGCAGCGCGTTCAGGATCTCGCGCAGGCCAAGTCGCTGCTCAAGCAGGCGGGCCACTCGGGGCTCAGTGTCCAGCTGACCACGGCTCCCGTGTTCCAGGGCATCCCGCAGGCGGCGCAGGTGTTCGCGCAACAGGCCAAGGGCGCGAACGTCAACGTCTCGTTGCGCCAGGTCGATTCCGGCACCTTCTACGGCCCCAACTACCTGAAGTGGACGTTCGCCCAGGACTTCTGGGGGCCGCGGCGGTACCTGTCGCAGGTCGCCCAGGGAAGCCTGCCGAACTCGCCGTTCAACGAGACTCACTGGGCGATGGGCACTGATGCGACCTCGAAGCAGTTCCTCAGCCTGATCAGCCAGGCACGGGCCGAGCTCGACGACGCCAAGCGCACCCAGCTGATCCATGAGGCGCAGACGCTCGAGTACGACCAGGGCGGGTACATCATTCCCTACTTCTCGAACTACATCGGCGCCTACTCGTCGAAGCTGGCCGGGTTCCCACCCGGGATCCAGGCGACGTTCCTGCTCGCGCCGACGTTCAAGATGGTCGGCTTCACGTCCTGACCCGGCTCGCCTGTACAGCCTGAATGGGCGCTGCCCCAGCCGATGAAGATCGTCGCGATCGAGACTTTCAGCGGCGAGTTCGTCGGCGTCGTCCGAGTCCGCACTGACGACGGCGACTTCGGCTGGGGGCAGCTATCGCCGTACAACTCGGACATCAGCGCTGCCGTGCTGCACCGACAGGTCGCGCCCCACGCGCTGGGCCAGGACGCGACCGACGTCGAGGGCCTCGTCGAACGCCTCCCCGAGCTCGAGCACAAGTTCCCGGGCTCCTACCTGTGCCGAGCGATCGGGGGGCTCGATACGGCGCTGTGGGACCTGCGTGGCAGGCGGGCGGGGAAGAGCGTCTGCGAGCTGCTCGGTGGCACGCTGCGCCCGTTTGTGGTCTATGCCTCGAGCATGCGGCGCGACATCACAGCCCGCCGACGAGGCCCGGCGGCTCGCGCGTCTGCGCGAGACCGACGGGTTCACCGCGTTCAAATTCCGCGTCGGCCGTGAACTGGGCCACGACGAGGACGAATGGCCGGGACGGACTCGGGCGGTCGTCCGCGAGGTGCGCGCGGCGCTCGGAGATGATGCGCGGCTGCTGGTCGACGCCAACAGCTGCTACACCCCGGCCAAGGCGATCGAGGTCGGGCGGTTCCTCGAGCAACACGGCGTCTGCCACTTCGAGGAGCCGTGCCCGTACTGGGAGCTGGAATGGACCGCCGAGGTCACGCGAGCGCTCGACCTCGACGTGACGGGCGGTGAGCAGGACTGCCTGCTCTCACAGTGGCGCCGGATCGTCGGCATGCGCGCGGTCGATGTCGTGCAGCCGGACATCCTCTATCTCGGCGGTCTGACGCGGACGCTGACGGTCGCGCAGATGGCGGCCGATCGGGGGCTGGTCTGCACCCCGCATTCGGCGAATCTGACGATGGTGACCGTGTTCACGCTGCACCTGATGGGCGCGATTTCCAACGCCGGGCCGTATGTCGAGTTCTCGATCGAGCCGGACTCGTACTACCCGTGGCAGGTCGGGCTGTTCGAGCCGGCGCTCGTCGTTCGCGACGGCACGGTCGCAATCCCGGACGGCCCGGGGTGGGGGGTCGAGCCCGTGTCCGCGTGGCTCGAGCGGGCAGCGCACCAAGTCAGCGCGCTCTGACTCGGCCGGCGGAACCTGCGCGCGAAAGCGTCCCACAGGACGTTTTCTCGACCAGGGTCCGCGAATATGCACGTCCTAGCCGGCAAGCTCGCCACGGATCTCGAGCGCGAGCTCCGGCCGGTCGGTGATCACCGCGGCGACGCGCTGGTCGCCGAGTATCGAGCGCAGCAGGCGCGCGTCGTTGACCGTCCACACGTAGCTCGCAAAGCCGCGGTTGGCCGCCCACGCGAGCACGCCGGCCCGCGCGAGCGAAGTCGGAAGCCCCAGCAACGACGCGCCGGTACGGTTCAGGCGCTGCTCGAGCCGGCGCGGCGCCCGGCCCGGGCGCAGCAGCAGCCCCGTCCGCGTGTCGGGCGCCATCGCGTGGACGGCCGCGAGCACTCCGTCGAAGAACGAGCTGACGAAGTAGGCGTCGGGCTCGAGCCGCCGCCCGAGGGTCGCGATGATGTCCCCGACGGCGCCGCCGCCGTCCTTGAGCTCGACGTCGAGCGCGATCCGGCCGGCGGCCAGCTCGACCATCTCCTCCAGCAGCGGCGCATGCCCGTCACCGAGCCGCCCGCGAAGCTCCTCGAGCTCGAGCGCCGCCACCGGAGTGCCGCCGGCGCGCGCGTCGTGAACCGCGACCAGCTTGCCGTCGCGGGTCCGCCGGACGTCGAACTCGACGATCTCGCAGCCGAGCGCGATCGCGTCCGCCAGCGACTGCAGTGAGTTCTGCGGCGCGGCGCGCCAGGCCCCGCGGTGTGCGGCGACCAGCGCACCGGCGCTGTCGTCCCGCCGCGCCTGGAGCTCCATCGAGCGGGCATTATGCTCCGCGCCCGGCATGGCCGAGTGCTTCCTGATCCTGATGGCCGACCAGCTCGCGGCGCAGTGGCTGCCGTTCTACGGCCACCCGCTCGTGCAGACCCCGCACCTGAGCGAGCTCGCGCAAAACGCGACCGTGTTCGAGTCTGCCTACAGCGCCTACCCGCTCTGCGCCCCGTCGCGCGCGGCGATGTTGACCGGTCGCCTCGCGTCCTCGATCGGCGTCCACGACAACGCGGCCGAGCTCGCGGCCACCGTGCCAACGGTCGCGCACGCGCTCCGCGCCGCCGGCTATGAGACCGCGGTCGCGGGCAAGATGCACTTCGTCGGCCCAGATCAGCTGCACGGCTTCGAGCAACGGCTGACGACCGACATCTATCCGGCCGACGTCGACTGGACGCCCGATTGGAGCCGCCCGCTGGGCGAGCCGTTCCCGTGGTACCACACGATGGAGAGCGTGCTCAACCCGGGCGTCTGCACGACGAGCATGCAGACCGACTACGACGAGGAGGTCGCGTTTCAGGCCGTGCGCAAGTTGCACGACCTCGCGCGGGAGCGCGACGGGAGACCGTGGCTGCTGTTCGTCTCGTTCTCGAATCCGCATGACCCCTGGGAGATCCCGTCGCGCCATTGGCAGCGCTACCGGCGCGAGCAGATCGACGACCCCACCGTGGCGCCGATCGCGCTCGAACGGGCCGACCCCCACAGCCGTCGCCTGCGGGCTATGTGCGGCGTCGACGAAGCACGGCTCACGCCCGAGCAGATCCGGCGTGCCCGCCACGGCTACTACGCGGCGGTCAGTTACCTCGACGAGCGCGTCGGCGAGGTCCTAGGGGCGCTGCGGGCGTCGGGGCTCGACGACCACACGACGGTCCTGTTCACAGCCGACCACGGAGAGTTCCTGGGCGAGCGGGGGCTCTGGTACAAGATGTCGTTCCTGGAGCCGTCGCTCCGGGTGCCGCTGCTGATTCGCCGGCCGCGCGGGGCCGCGCGCCGGGTCGCCGAGCCGGTGTCGCTGCTCGATGTCGCGCCGACACTGCTGGAGCTCGCGGCGTCGGTCGGCGACGCGGCCGCCGCCTGAACTGGCGGGCCTCGGCAGCGACCGCTCGCTCCTCCGTGAGCGACCCGCCGCGCCAGTGTTCGCCGAGTACCACGCCGAGGGCGTCCAGGCGCCGTCGGCGATGATCCGCGCCGGGCGCCACAAGCTGATCGTCTCCGGCGAGGACCCTGACCTGCTGTACGACCTCGAGTCAGACCCGCTCGAACTCCGCGACCTCGCCGACGACCCGGCGAGCTCCGAGCTCCGCGAGCATCTGCGCGAGCAGCTGTTTGCCCGGATCGACCTGCAGGACATCGACCGCCGCGTTCGCACCTCGCAGCGCGAACGCCGTCTCGTCTCGAACGCGCTGCGCCATGGCCGCTACACGTCCTGGGATTACCAGCCGCGCGCCGACGCGACGAGCCACTACGTCCACAATCGCGAGGACCTGTACGAGCTCCAGCGCCGAGCACGGCTCGACGAGCCGGGCGCGTCACAGCCCTAGCGGGTAGCGTCCCAGTCGATGTCGGGCTTCGATCCAGGACGCGCATACGCGCTGCACCCAGACCTCTCCCTGCGCCACGAGCAGTTCGGCGCGCTGGCGTACCACTTCGGCAACCGCAGGCTGACGTTCCTGAAATCGCCGCAGCTGACCGCGCTCGTCGAACAGCTGGGCGAGTACGAGTCCGTCGACGCGGCGCTCGACGCCCACCACGTCGATCCCGCGACGCGGCCGGCGCTCGTGCGTGCGCTCGCGCGACTCGAGACCTCCGAGGTCATCTGTGCCCGCTAGCGCCCAGTTGCGCGAGCGCTTCAAGCGCGGCCTCGAGGCCCCGATCTGCCTCACATGGGAGGTCACCTACGGCTGCAACCTCGCGTGCGCCCACTGCCTCTCATCGTCGGGCAAGCGCGACCCGCGCGAGCTGACGACGACCGAGTGCAGGCGGCTGATCGACGAGTTCGCCGAGATGCAGGTGTTCTACGTCAACGTCGGCGGCGGCGAGCCGCTCGTGCGCCGCGACTTCCTCGAGCTCGTCGAGTACGCGGTCGAGCGCCGCGTTGGGGTCAAGTTCTCGACCAACGGCGCCCTGATCACCGACGAGACGGCCGAGCGGATCGCCGCGACCGACTACCTGGATGTGCAGATCTCGATCGATGGCGCCACGCCCGACACCAACGACCCGGTCCGTGGCCGCGGCAGCTACGCGCTCGCGCGTCGCGGGATGGACCGGCTCGCGGCGGCGGGCCTACGCCCGTTCAAGATCTCGGTCGTCGTCACCCGTCACAACGTCACCCAGCTCGACGCGCTCGAGGCGATCGCCGACGAGTACGGCGCCCAGCTGCGGATCACGCGGCTGCGCCCGTCGGGCCGCGGCGCCGCGGTCTGGGACGAGCTTCACCCGACCGCCGCTCAGCAGCGCGAGCTCTACGAATGGCTCGTGCAGCGCCCCCACGTACTGACCGGAGACTCGTTCTTTCACCTGTCGGCGCTCGGTCAGCCGTTGCCGGGGCTCAACCTGTGCGGCGCCGGGCGCGTCGTCTGCCTGGTCGACCCGATCGGGGACGTGTACGCGTGCCCGTTCGTACTCCACGACGAGTTCCTTGCCGGGAACGTCCGCGATCCGGGCGGGTTCGCCGGCGTGTGGCGCGACTCGGCGTTGTTCTCGCAGCTGCGCGAGCCCCATAGCGCCGGCGCCTGCGCGTCGTGCGGGCTGTACGACAGCTGCCAGGGCGGCTGCATGGCGGCCAAGTTCTTCACCGGGTTGGCGCTCGACGGCCCCGATCCGGAGTGCGTGCTCGGCCACGGCGAGCTCGAGCTCGTCAAGGTCGCCGCCGGCAGCCGGCCGCCGGTCGCCGCGGGCCACTCAAAGCGCGCCTGATGGCCATCACGCGGAGGCGAGTCGATGGCCGGCACGCGGAGTCGACTCTGATGGCCGGCGGCTGGTTTGAGTCGGTCGCCGAGGCGGAGCGCCGCGCCCGCCGGACGCTGCCGCGCTCGGTCTACAAGGCGATCGTCGCGGGCTCCGAGCGCGGGCTGACGCTCGAGGACAACCTGGCGGCGTTCGGCGAGCTGGGGTTCGCGCCGCACGTCGCGCAGGCGCCAGCCCAGCGCGACCAGGCGGTATCGGTGATGGGCGTCGAGCTCGCGCTGCCGGTGCTGATCAGCCCGACCGGCGTCCAGGCCGTCCACCCCGACGGCGAGCTCGCGGTCGCCCGCGCCGCCGCGGCGCGCGGGACCGCGATCGGACTGAGCTCGTTCGCCTCAAAGCCCGTCGAGGAGGTCGTCGCCGCCAACCCGCTGACGTTCTTTCAGACCTACTGGGCCGGCACCCGCGACCGGATCGAGCAGCGCCTCCAGCGAGCCAAGGCCGCCGGCGTCGCGGGGCTGATCGTGACGCTCGACTGGTCGTTCTCGCACGGGCGCGACTGGGGCAGCCCGATCATCCCGCAGCGGCTCGACCTCAAGACGATCGCGAGGATGGCGCCCGAGACGTGATCCGCCCACGCTGGCTGCTCGCGTATGCGAACGCCGGCGGGCCGCCCGAGCTGACCGTCCCCAACATGGCGATCCCCGGCGAGCAACCGCCCGGCTTCTTCGACGCCTACGGCGAGTGGCTGCTGACCGAGCCGCCCACCTGGGAGGACCTTCGCTGGCTCGTCTCGAGCTGGGACGGGCCGGTGATGATCAAGGGGATCGCGCGCCCCGACGACGCGCGGCGCGCGGTCGACATCGGCGCGCGTGCGATCTCCGTCTCCAACCACGGCGGCAACAACCTCGACGGGCAGCCGGCGTCGATCCGCACGCTGCCCGCGATCGCCGAGGCCGTCGGCGACCAGGTCGAGATCGTGCTCGACAGCGGCATCCGCCGCGGCTCGGACGTCGTCAAGGCGCTCGCGCTCGGGGCCAAGGCGACGATGATCGGGCGCGCCTACCTGTGGGGGCTGGCCGCCAACGGCCAGGCCGGGGTCGAGAACGTGCTCGACATCCTGCGCGGCGGGATCGACTCCGCCCTCCGGGGCCTCGGCCGCGCTTCGGTGACCGAGCTCGAGCTCGAGCGACGTGCTGGTCCCACTCGCTTTCACGCGTTAGCACGGTCGTGGGAGATCGACGGCGAATATCAACGTCGATATCCACGCAGCGGCTTCGGTTCGATGAATCCACCCGGATCCTGCGCGACGGCCGGCTGGTCGTGGGCAGAAACCCGGCTCGCGCGCTGCACCTGACTGCCGAGGGCGGACGGCGCGTCACCGCCTGGCGCGACGGCGCCGCAATCGGAGACGGCCCCGGCGAGCGCGCGCTAGCGGCACGCCTGATCGACACCGAGCTTGCCCATCCGGTGCACGGCGCCCGCCCCGTGGACGACGTCCGACGTCGCGGTCGTGATCCCGGCGCGCGACCGTCCCGAAGCGCTCGCCGTGTGCCTGCGCGCGGTCGGGCCAGCTGCTGAGGTCGTGGTCGTCGACGACGGCTCGACGGACCAGCGCGAGATCGAGCGCGTCACCCGCGCGGAAAACGCCCGCGTCGTTCGCCTCGACCGTCGCGCCGGACCCGCCGCGGCGCGCAACGCCGGAGTGGCCGCCACGGACGCGCCGCTGGTCGCGTTCGTCGACTCCGACGCGCGCCCCCAGAACGGCTGGCTCGAGCCGCTGCTCGCCCACTTCGCTGACCCCGAGGTGGGCGCCGTCGCGCCTCGGATCCGCGTCCCGCCCGGCCGCGCGTCGCTCGACGCGTACGAGCGCGCGCGGTCACCGCTCGACCTCGGTGACCGCCCGGCGATCGTCGGCCTCGGGCGCCGGGTCCGGTTCGTCCCCGCGACGGCGCTCGTCGTCCGCCGTGACGCCGCGCAGCACGGCTTCGACCCGGCGCTGCGGTTCGGCGAGGACGTCGACTTCGTCTGGCGGCTGGGCGACGCCGGCTGGACGGTCCGCTACGAGCCCGCCGCAACCATCGAGCACCCGCGTCGCGCAGACCCGCGCGCGTGGCTGTGCCAGCGGGTCGAGTACGGCTCGTCGGCTGCGCCGCTCGCGACGCGCCACCCCGGCGAGCTGTCTCACCTGGTCGTGGCGGTTCCACGCGCCGCGACGCTGGCGCCGGGCCTGCGCCGCGAGCTCGCCCCGCTCGTCGCGCGCGCCCGGCTGCGCGCCGCGCGCCGGATGCTCGACGCCGCCTGGCGGGCGTATTCGCCGCTGCTGCTCGCAGCGATCGTGTCGTCGCGCCGCGCGCGTCGCCCCGCGGCGGCAGCGCTCGCGATCTCCGTCGCGGCCGACTACCTCGAGCGCCGGCCGCGGCTTGACCCGCTGCGCTACGGCGCGCTAAAGGCTGCCGACGACCTCGCCTACGCGACCGGCGTCTGGTTGGGATGCATCAAAGCCCGCAACGCAGGCCCGCTGCTGCCGCGCCTGGTCGCGTCGCCCAGGCGCGACAACCCGGCCGCGCGGGCGCGCACCGTGCCGCCGCCCTAGGCTGGCTAACCCGCTTGCGGCGACACTCAACCCTCGAGCCGGCAAACGCGCGCCTAGCTCGTCATCCCGCCGAACTGCCCGCCGGTGATGTTCAGCACCTGGCCGTGGACGTAGTTGGACCACGGCGAACAGAGGAAGAACACCCCGCCGGCGGCCTCCTGCGGTGTCCCGGGCCGACCGAGCGGGATCATCAGCGGCGCCATCCCGCGCAGCTGATCCGGGATCCCGAGCTGCACGGTCTCGCCGCCGATCTGCATCGTGTTCGATTCTTCCTTGGACGCCGTCAGACGCGTCTCGATGTAGCCGAACGCGACCGCGTTGACGTTGATCTTGAACTGGCCCCATTCCTTGGCGAGCGTCTTCGTCATCCCGACGACCGCCGACTTGCCCGACGAGTAGTTCGCCTGCCCGGCGTTGCCCATCGTGCCCGAGATCGACGACACGTTGACGATCTTGCGGAACACCTCGCGGCCCTCCTCGCGCTCCTGCTTGGCCGGCTCGCGCATGTGGGGCGCGACCGCGCGGCACATCGCGGAACGGCACCACGCTGTGGATGTCGAGCATCCGCTGAAACCACTCGTCGCTCATCTTGTGGATCGGCGCGTCGAGCGTATAGCCGGCGTTGTTGACGAGGATGTCGACCTTGCCCCACTCGTCGATCACCCGCTGGACGAGCTGATCGGGGACGCCGGGCTGCGTCAGGTCGCCGGCGAACACGATCGTCTCGCCGTCGATCTCGCTCGAGGTCTGCTCCGCGACGTCGCCGTCGAGGTCGTTGATCAGAACCTTCGCGCCCTGCTGGACGAGCAGCTCGGCTGTCGCGCGCCCGATCCCGCGCGCCGAGCCGGTCACGATCGCGACCTTGCCATCGAGGACTGTCATTTCTAGTACCGCCTTTTTGGTTGTTCGTGGTGAGGCCGCGCGGATGTTGTCAGTAGATGGGTCCGCACGGCGTGCTGGTCGCACGCGAATCGGGGTAGTCTGCGGCGTCCATGAACGCTCCCGAGTGGCTCGCTGCCTTCGCCGCCAAGCTCGGCGTCGACCCCCCGACCAAAGAAGAGTTCACGGCGATCCTCGATCTGACGGCCGAGGCCGCGCACGGTTCACAGCGCGTGGCGGGGCCCGCGGCCAGCTGGCTGGCGGCCAAGGCCGGGGTCAGCCTCGAGGAGGCTATGCGGCTCGCAAAAGAGGTCAGCGGCGATAGCTGAGCGCGAGTACGAGGTCGTCGTCTACGGCGCGACCGGGTTCACCGGTGGGCTGACCGCCGAGTATCTGGCCGCCAACGCGGGCGACGTCCGGTGGGCGATCGCCGGGCCGCAGCCGCGCAAAGCTCGAGCAGACCCGCGCCAGGCTGACTCAGATCGAGCCCTCACTCGCCGACCTGCCGCTGATCGAGGCCGACGCAAACGACGCCGCCTCGCTGCGCGCGCTGGCCGAGTCGACCAAGGTCGTGATCACGACCGTCGGCCCGTACATCAACTACGGCGAGCCGCTGGTGGCCGCCTGCGCGGCGGCCGGGACCGACTACGTCGACCTGACCGGCGAGCCCGAGTTCGTCGATCGGATGTGGCTCGGCTACCACGCTCAGGCCGAGCGCAGCGGCGCGCGCCTGGTCCACTCGTGCGGGTTCGATTCGCTCCCGTACGACCTCGGCGTGCTCTACACGGTCTCGCAGATGCCCGAGGGCGTGCCGCTCAGCGTCCAGGGCTACGTCCGGATGCGGGGCACCGTCTCGGGCGGCACGTACCACTCCACGATGTTCATCCTCGGCCGGATGCGCCAGGCGCGCAGCGTCGCCGCCGAGCGGCGCAAGCTCGAACCCCGCCCCGACGGACGCACCGTGCGCGGCATCACCGGCCGCCCGCACGACGTCCCCGATGCCGGCGGCTGGGTGGTCCCGTTTCCGACGATCGACCCGCAGACGGTCCTGCGCTCGGCGCGTGCGCTCGCACCGCTACGGCCCCGATTTCAGCTACGAGCACTATCTCGTCCTCAAGCGCGCCGCGATGGTCGGCGCGTTCACGCTCGGCGGCGGGGCGCTGATCGCGCTCACCCAGCTGAGCCCGACCCGCGACCTGCTGCTGAAGTTCAAGGACCCGGGCGAGGGCCCGACGCCCGAACAGCGCGCCAAGTCGTGGTTCAACATCAAGTTCACGGCGGAGGGCGGCGGGCAACGGATCGCGACCGAGGTCTCGGGCGGCGACCCGGGCTACGGCGAGACCTCGAAGATGCTCGCGCAGTCGGCGCTCTGCCTGGCGCGTGACGAGCTTCCCGCAGCGCAGCGGGCAGCTGACCTCGGCGGTCGCGATGGGGCAGGCGCTGATTCGACCGCCTCCAGGCCGTGGGCATCGAGTTCCGGCGCGTCGACTGATGGCGCTGTCCCCGGAGCAGGCCGTCGACTCGGTCAACTCCGTGTTCGGGCGCCACGACGGCTCCCGAGCGCTGCACGCCAAGGGCACGCTCTGCGCCGGCGAGTTCACGCCGACCCTGCACGCGCGCGACCTGACCCGCGCGGCGCACATGCAGGGGCCCGAGGTCCCGGCGACGATCAGGTTCTCAAACGCATCGGGCGACCCACGTCACCCCGATTGGAAGCCCGACCCACGTGGCCTGGCGATCAAGCTGTACCTGCCGGACGGCTCGCGGACCGACATCGTCGCGGTCTCCTCGCCGCGCTTTCCGAGCCGCACGCCCGAGGGCTTCATCGAGCTCGTCGAGGCGCAGGGAGCGGGAGTCGCGGCGGCCTGGAAGCTGCCGCTGTTTCTCGTCCGTCACCCCGAGGCGGTGCCGGTGCTGCCGGTGGTCGCGCCGACGCTGTTGCCCCCGGCGAGCTACGCGACGATCCCCTATTACGCGGTTCACGCGTTCAAGTGGATCGATGCGCGCGGCGGTGAGCGCTACGTCCGCTACACGCTGCGCCCGTCGGTCACCGAGCCGCGGCCCGACTCCCAGGCCAGACGCCGGCTCGCTCGCGACTACCTGCAGGACGAGATCCGCCAGCGCGTGACCGCGGGCCGGTGCTGTTCTCACTCGAGGTGCAGATCGCCGATCCGGGCGACCGCGTCGACGACCCGAGCGCCGCGTGGCCCAAGCTGCGGCGGCGGGCGACCGTCGGGACGCTCAAGATCGACAGCCTCGAGCACGAGCGCGAGCAGGGCGGCGACATACTCGTGTTTGACCCGACGAGGGTCACGGACGGGATCGAGTGCTCCGATGATCCGGTGCTCCGCTTCCGGCCGCATGCGTACTCGGAGTCAGTCAAGCGGAGGACCTGATGTCAGACAAGTGGACGGCCGCGGATATTCCCGACCAGAGCGGCCGCACGGCGGTCGTGACCGGTGCCAACAGCGGCCTCGGGCTGGTGACCGCGAGCGAACTGGCCAACCATGGCGCGACCGTCGTGGCCGCCGTTCGCAACGTGGCCAAGGGCCGCGGCGCGTTCGCCGGCGGGCCGGTCGAAGTCCGCGAGCTCGACCTCGCCGACCTCGATTCGGTTCGCGCGTTCGCCGAGCAGTTCGCCGGCGACCACCAGAAGCTCGACCTGCTGGTCAACAACGCCGGCATCATGGCCGCCCCGCGGCGGCTGACCAAGGACGGCTTCGAGAGCCACCTGGGGACCAACCACCTGGGGCATTTCGCGCTCACCGGTCGTCTGCTGCCGACGCTCAAGGCCGCCTCCGCGCCGCGCGTGGTGACGATGACCAGCGGCATGCACCGAGTCGGGACGATCAAGTTCGACGACCTCCAACGCGAGCACGGCTACAACAACTGGCTCGCCTACGGGCAGTCGAAGCTCGCCAACCTGGAGTTCGCGTTCGAGCTCCAGCGGCGCGCGACCGCCGCCGGCAGCCCGCTGCTGAGCCTCGCCGCGCACCCCGGCTACGCCGCGACGAACCTCCAGTTCGCCGCCCCCGCGCACGACTACGAGAAATGGTTCATGTCGATCGGCAACCAGCTGTTCGCGCAGAGCGCCGAGATGGGCGCGCTGCCGGCGCTGTACGCGGCCACGGTGCCCGGTCTGATGGGCGGCACGTTCGTCGGGCCGGACGGCTTCGATGGAGCAGCGCGGCTACCCGAAGGTCGTGACCGCCGCCGGCAAGGCCTACAACCAGAACGACTGGCTGCGCCTGTGGGAGATGTCAGAGCAGCTGACCGGCGTCCATTACGAGTTTTGACAGACGTTCGTCCACAACGCGACTCGACGGACCTGCGCGCCGACGGCGCGGCCGCGCTCGAGTGGGCCGCGTCTTATCTCGAGCGCGTGTCCGAGCTTCCGGTTCTGGCCCAGGTCAAGCCGGGCGATATCCGCGCCGCGCTGCCCGACCACGCGCCCGACGACCCGGAGCCGTTCGCCGACGTGCTCCGCGACCTCGACGAGATCCTGCTGCCGGGCGTCACCCACTGGCAGCACCCGCGCTACTTCGCCTACTTCGCGGTCAGCTCGTCGCAGCCGGGGATCCTCGCCGAGCTGCTCGCCGCGACGCTGAACTCGACCGCGATCCTGTGGCGCACGGCGCCGGCGTCGACCGAGCTCGAGGGGGTGGTCCTCGAGTGGACGGCGAAGTTGCTCGGTCTGCCGGAGGGGTGGCACGGCCACATCGAGGACACCGCGTCGATCGCGACGATGGCGGCGATCATCGCGGCGCGCCAGGCGACGGGCCGCGACCTGATCGTGTGCTCGGATCAGGCGCACTCGTCGGTCGAGAAGGCGGCGCAGATGCTCGGCATGCGGCTGCGCAAGGTGCAGTCAGACGGCGACTTCAGGCTCGTCGTCGGCCGGCTCGGCGATCTCGGCGAAGCGGCGTGCGTCGTCGCGACCGTCGGCACGACCGCGACCACCTCCGTCGACCCGGTGCCAGCGATCGCCGACGCGTGCGCCGCGGCCGGCACGTGGCTGCACGTCGACGCCGCCTACGCCGGTACCGCGATGGTCTGCCCTGAGTTTCGCTGGGCGTTTGAGGGCGTCGACCGCGCCGACTCGCTGGTCGTCAACGCACACAAGTGGATGCTGACGCCGGTCGACTGCTCGCTGCTGTGGTCGCGCCGGCCGCAGGATCTGCGGGCCGCCTTCAGCGTGATCCCCGAGTACCTGCGAACGCCGGACGCCGAGGACGCGCTCTCGCTGAGCGAGTACGGCCCGGCGCTCGGGCGCCGATTCCGGGCGCTGAAGCTGTGGGCGGTGCTGCGCTGCTACGGGCGCAGCGGGCTGCAGGCGCATATCCGCAACGGGGTCGCGCTGGCGGCTCAGTTCGAACAGTGGGTCGCCGCCGAGCCCGGCTGGGAGCTGTGCGCGCCGCGACCGTTTTCGGTCGTGTGCTTCCGGCTCGAGGGCGACGACGATCGCAACCGCGCACTGCTGGAGCGGGTTAACGCCAGCGGTGAGATCTTCATTTCGCACGCGATGCTGGCCGGGCGCTACGCGCTGCGGCTCGCGATCGGCCAGCAGAACACGACCGAGGCCGACGTTCGCCTGGCTTGGGACGTGCTCCGGCGTGAGGCTGCTGCGATTTAGCGTGGCGGTCGCGCTGCTGCTCGCGCTGGTCCCGGCGGCCGCCGGGCGGCGCCGCAGCCGATCGATGGCATCCCTCCGGTCCCGCACAACCCCTACATGGCCCCAAACGGCGCCTCCGAGATCCACGACGACGGCTGGCAGAGCGACACCTACGCGTGGGATGGACCGCTGGATCGCTCGCCGCAGACGTTCTCGAATCTCGCGCTCGGCGGCGACTGCGGCTCGATCACCTTCGACCGCCGCGGCCGCGTGGTCGCGATCTGCATCGGCCTCAGCGGCCCCGAGCTTTACATGTTCAACCCGCGCACGCTCGCGACGATCGCGACGTTCTCGCTGCCGTCCCGCCTTATGGCGAGTTCGAACCCGTTTCAGGACTTCGGCGCCGGCGGCTACTTCTACCTCAACGACCGCGACCAGGTCGTGACCGGCACCACGACCCAGCAGATCTACGTGATCGGCGAGACCGCGACCGGCTTCGCGCTGGTGCGCGACTACTCGCTGACGCGGGTCCTCGGACCCGGCGAGGAGATCACCTCGCAGCTGCCCGACTCCCGCGGGCTGCTGTGGTTCACGGCGCGCCGCGATGGGGTGGTCGGGACGCTGAACTTCAAGACCGGCGCCGTGCACGTGCTCAGGGTCGGCGGCGAGATCACCAAGTCGCTGGCGACCGACATGCACGGTGGCGTCTACATCCCGACCGACCGCAAGCTGTACCGGTTCGTCGCGGGGCAGCCGGATGACGCGGCCGCCGCGCATTCAAGCGAGGCCGGACGCCGAGCGCGCGAGCTGGCCGCGGGTCGGCCGCGGATCAGCTGGCAGGTCCGCTACCCCAACACCGGCGTCGCGAAGCCCGGGCAGCTCGACGCCGGCACCGGGACGACGCCGGTGATCTCGGGTCCGTACGTCGGGATCAACGACAACGCCGACCCGATGGACGTGATGATCTACCGGACCAGCGACGGGCGGGCGGTGTGCCGCGTGCCCGTGTTCCGCAAGGGCCACAGCGCCGACGAGAACGCGATGATCGCGGCCGGGCGCTCGTACGTGATCGAGAACAACTACGGCTACCAGACGCCGCTGTCGGTGCAGGGCGGCAAGCTGACCGCGCCGGGTTTCGCGCGCGTCGAGATCAACCGCAATGGGCGCGGCTGCCGCCGGGTCTGGATGAACACGAGCGTCTCGGCGCCGACCGTCGTCTCGAAGCTGTCGCTCGCCGACGGCCTGATCTACACCTACACGACCACGCGTGCGAGCTCGAGCCCGTGGTACTGGACGGCGCTCAGCTACCGCACCGGCCGCGTGGTTTACCGCGTGCTGGCGGGCGACGGCGTCGAGCTACAACAACAACTACTCGGGGATCGCGATCTCGCGCAACGGCACCGAGTACCTCGGCGCGCTCGGCGGGATCATCGCCCTGCGCGACCGCGGCTGACGCCGCGCGAGTTCGTCGTCACGCGGGTCCCGCGCAGTCCGTGGTCAGGCCGGGCGCCGGATGCCGTAATCGCCGAGTCCCGTTGAAAGCACGTCGAGCGCCTGTTGGATTTGGCGGCGAACCCGGCGAGCCAGAGTGGGGTTGCGGGTGCCGGCGACGATTTGTCGGCGAGAGTAGTCGACCATCGCTTGGTGGAGGCCGATCAGCGCGCGTGCGACCACCCACGGGAGGGCGTCGCCGGGGCTCGCGCCCGTCTCGGCGGCCAGCAGGGCAGCGAGCGCCTGGGTGTAGTTGTCGTAGATCTGTTGTTCTCTGGCGAGCAGGGCCGGGCTCTGAATTATCACCCGGGTGGTCGCGGCCAGATGCTCAACCTGCTCGGGGTCGCGGGCCGCCAAGAGCCCCCCGCGGCTCCGCGACGAAGCGGCCGAAGGCGCTAAGCACCGATTCGCGTGGCGGCCGGTCGCGGATGCTGGAGAGCAGCTCCTCCTCGAAGACCTCGAGACGGTTGTAGAAGAGGTCTTCCTTGGTCGGGAAGTAGTTGAAGACGGTCGCTTCTGAGACCTCCGCCTGTCTGGCGATCTCGGCGACCGGCACGGTCTCGAACCCGCGCTCGGCGAACAGCCGCCGGGCGGTGTCGGCGATCAGCTGCCTTGTGCGCTCCTTCTTGCGCTCGCGAAGCCCGACCTCGGTCGTCATCTCGGTCATCGTAGCAAAAGTCTTGACAGGCACTAAATTTAAAGCTACCCTAATTTTTGTGCCGCTAGAGGATTAGGAGGAGCGATCAGATGACCAGCGCAAGCACGAGCACCAGCGACAGCAGTGCAACCCTGCTCGGACACGAGCCTCGACTGATATTCGCGTTCGTCGGTCTGCTCGTGGCGATGTTCATAAGCGCGCTGGATCAGACGATCATGACCACGGCGCTGCCGACGATCGCCGGGCAGCTCGGCGGCCTGAGCGATCTCTCATGGGTCGTGACTGCGTATGTGCTCGGCGGCCGCCACGCCGCTGTGGGGAAAGGCGTCGGATCTGTACGGACGCAAGGGGCTGATCCAGGCGGCGGTCTTGATCTTCATCGCGTTCTCGGCGCTGTCCGGCGCGGCGCAGAGCATCGGAGAGCTGGTCGCGTTCCGCGCGATTCAGGGGATCGGCGCCGGCGGCGTGATGACGCTCGCGACGGCGAGCGTGGCCGACCTGGTCCCGCCGCGGGAGCGCGGCCGCTACCAGGGCTACATCCAGCTCACGTTCCTGTTCGCGAGCCTGGTCGGGCCACTGCTGGGCGGCCTGTTCGTCGATCAGCTGTCGTGGCGGTGGGCGTTCTACATCAACGTGCCGATTGGCGCGGTCGCGCTCGGCCTGCTCGCCGCGTACCTGAACGTGCCCGCACAACGTCGTTTGGCGCGGCTTGACTTTGCCGGTGCGGGGCTGCTGGCCAGCGCGGTCGTTGCGATCATGTTGATCGCCACCTGGGGCGGGGGCCAGTACGGCTGGGGCTCGGCGCAGATGCTCGGCCTGATCGTCGCCGCCGCGGCGCTGCTCGCCGCGTTCGTCCAGCGAGAGCGGCGGGCCGCGGAGCCGGTGTTGCCGCTGCGCCTGTTCCGAGACCGCGCGTTCGTTGTCGTCAGCGCGGCGGCGTTCGTCGCGACGCTGTCGCTGTTCGCGGCGATCGTGTTCCTCCCCGTGTTCCTGCAGCTCGTGACCGGGGCGAGCGCCACAGGGTCGGGGCTGTTGACCTTGCCGCTGTTGGCGGCGAGCGCGCTCAGCACGATCATCGCCGGACAGATCATGGCCAGGACGGGCCGCTACAAGATCTTCCCGGTCATCGGGCTCGCTGCGATGAGCGTCGGGCTGCTCCTGTTCTCGACGCTCGGTGCCACCAGCTCGCGGCTGACCGCGGCCGGCGTCATGGTCGTGTTCGGCGCCGGGTTTGGCTTGGTAACGCAGATCCTGATGGTCGCGATCCAGAATGCTGTCGACCCGCGCGAGATCGGCACCGCGACCGCGTCGGCAAACATGTTCCGCGCGCTGGGCGGCTCAGTGGGGGTCGCCGTCTACAGCGCGATCTTTGTCTCCCGCCTGCGCCACTGGCTGCCGCTCCAGCTACACGGCCACGTGCCGCCAGGTATTACCGTGGCGGGTATCCAGACCACCCCGGCCCGCATCCACATGCTCCCGGCCGCCATCCAGAGCGGGATCGCGCACGCCGTGGGCAACTCGCTGCAAGACGTGTTCCTGGTCGCCGCTCCGATCGCGCTCGTCGGTTTTCTGATCGTGCTGCTGCTGCCGGAGCGGCCCCTGCGCAAGCGCGGCGACGCCCGGCCGCCAGCGGCGGCCGAGACGGCGGCCCTGCGTGGCCAGCGGGAACGAGTCGCCGCATGAGACCTCGCCAACCACGACTGAGACGGAGGACGACGGATGCCCCTAATCAACGCGAGCAGCCTTCCGACTGGCAACCTCAAGGGGGCCGATCACGGAGCGACGATCTCCCTGATCCTCGACCGCAGCGAGCCGGGCCAGGGACCGCGGCTACACAAGCACACCTACGACGAGACCTGGGTCGTGATCGAGGGGAACCTCACCTTTCAGGCCGGCGAGGAGCAGTTGAAGGCGGGGCCGGGAGACATCGTGATCGTCCCGCCCGGCGTCCCGCACAAGTTCACCAATGAAGGACCCGGGGGTCTCCAACCTCGTCTGCATCCACGCCAGCCCAACGTTCGTCACGGAGTGGCTTGAATGACCGTTTCTAGTAGCGACCCCAATGCGCCAGAGGAGCCAACGCAGGGCGCGATCACCCATCTGTTCGCCGGTGTCCCGGTATCCGATCTCGACGCGGGGATCGATTGGTATACGCGGCTTTTCGGGCGACCCCCAGATATGCGCGCCGGCGAGGAGCTGCTCTGGGAGATCGACGAGCGCGCCTGGCTGTTCATCGAGCCGAACGCCGCGCAGGCCGGCGCGGGCCGGATCACCCTCGCGGTGGCCGGGTTCGACGCACTGCTCGAGCGCCTCGTGGCCCAGGGCATCGCGCACGAACCGATCGAGACCTACTCCAACGGCGTCCGCCACGTGAAGGTCCCCGACCCGGACGGGAACGCGATCGCGTTCGCGCAAACGCCGGACGGTGCGAGCGCGTCGCCACGCTCTGCTACAGCGTGACCCCGTCGTAGTTTGTGGCAGCGGCGCATGCGCCGACCCGAACCCTATTTCAGCTCGGCTGAGGTCTTTCCGAGCAGCTGGCGGGCGATGATCAGCAGCTGGATCTGCTGGGTGCCCTCGAACAGGTCGAGGATCTTCGCGTCGCGGGCCCACTTCTCGAGCAGCTCGCCCTCGCCGTAGCCGGCCGCGCCGCACAGCGCGACGCAGCGCAGCGCGACGTCGGTGCCCATCCGCCCCGCCTTCGCCTTCGCGATCGACGCCTGCAGCGAGTTGGGCTTGCGGTTGTCGGCCATCCACGCGGCCTGCAGCGTCAGCAGCCGCGCCGCGTCCCAGTCGGCCTCCATCGCGATGTACTCGGCCGCGGCGGCGCTCTGCGCGTGCGGCGGCAGCCCGTAGTCGATCTCGATCCCGGCCTGCTCGAGGTGCTCGCGGGTCAGCTCGAGGCACGCGCGGGCGACCCCGATCGCCATCCCGGCGACCAGCGGGCGCGTGTTGTCGAACGTCTGCATGACGCCGGCGAAGCTCTTGCGGGCGTCGATCTCGGGACCACCGAGCAGGTTCTCCTTCGGCACCCGGCAATCCTCGAGCACGAAGTTCGCGGTGTCCGAGGCGCGGATCCCGAGCTTGCGCTCGAGCCGGTCGAGCTTCAGCCCCGGGTTGTCGCGCTCGACCACGAACGACTTGATCGCCGCGCGGCCCTGGTCGCGGTCGAGCGTCGCCCAGACGACGATCAGCTCGGCGCGGTCGCCCGCGGTGACGAAGATCTTTTCGCCGTTGAGCACGTACTCGTCGTCGTCGAGCCGCGCGGTCGTGCGGATTGCCGCGGAATCTGACCCGGCCTCTGGCTCGGTGATCGCCATCGCGGCCCACTTGCCGCCGAAGCGCTTGAGCTGCTCCTCGTTGGCGACCGCCGCGATAGCCGCCTGGCCGAGGCCCTGGCGGGGCATCGCGAGCGCGAGCCCGACGTCGCCCCAGCAGAGCTCGGTCAGGCCCAGCAGGCTCGCGATGTTGCTGCCGTTGCGGTTGCCGGCCTTGTCGGACCCGTTGGCGCCCTGTGACACGCCGCCGGCCCCGGCGCCGCCGAGGCGACCGCTCTGGTTCATGCCGTCGATCACCGCCGCGAGCATGTCGAGCTCCTTCGGATACTCGTGCTCGAGCGTGTCGTACTTGCGCGAGTTGGCGCGGAAGATCTCGATCGCGACCTGGTGGGCGTTGCTGACCAGGCCTTCGAATTTCTTTGGGAGCTCGAGGTTGATCATCTGCTTAGACGAGCAGCGCGCCCTCGATCAGCCCGGCGGCGCGCAGGTCGCGATACCAGCGCTCGACGGGGTGTTCCTTGACGTAGCCGTGGCCACCGAGCAGCTGCACGCCGTCGGAGCCGATCGCCATCCCGTGCCGGGCGCAGAGCGCGCGGGCGAGCGCGACCTCGCGGGTGAAGGGGAGGCCCTGGTCGGCGCGCGAAGCTGCCGAATAGGTGGCGAGCCGCAGGCCGTCGAGCTCGATCGCGATGTTCGAGACCGCGAACGCAACCGCCTGGCGGTTGGAGATCGGCTCGCCGAACGCGCGGCGGTCCTTGACGTAGCCGGTCACGTACTCGAGCACCGCCTGGCCGGTCCCGACCGCCAGCGCGCACCACGCGAGCCGCGCGAGCGCGATGCACTCCGCGTACGTCGCCGGATCGCCACCGCCCAGCAGCGCGGTCGCCGGCAGAGATACTTGATCAAATATCAACTTGCCGGTGGCGGCGGCGCGGACGCCCATCGCTGGGTCCGGCTCGACCCCGATCCCGGCGGTGTTCGATTCGATGATGAACAGCGACGGCCCGACGCGGTGCAGGTCGGCGGCGACGACGAACAGCTCCGCATCGCCGGCGCGCGGGACCAGCGCCTTGACGCCGGTCAGCTCGTAGCCCCCGTGCGCAGCGCGCGCCTGGGTCTGCAGCTTGAACGGATCAAACAGCGGCTGGGGCTCCATCACCGCCAGCGCCGCGGCCGGCACGTCGTCGGAGACGAACGCGGGAAGGTATGTCGCCTGCTGTTGCTCGTCGCCCCACAGGCTGATCGCGGTCGAGACCGCCGCCGGCGCGAGGCACGCGACCGCGATCCCCATGTCGCCGCGCGCGAGCGCCTCGCCCAGCAGCACGCTGGTCGTCGCCGAGCGTTCCTCGACGGCACCGCCGAGTTCCTCGGGCACACCGACCATCGTCAGGCCGAGCTCGTTGGCCTGCGTCAGCAGCTCGGGGAGTGCGGCGCAGTCCTCGTCTGCCTGTTGCGCGGCCGTGCGGAGCTCGGCGAGCGCGAACTCGCGCACCGAGTCGCGCAGCAGCTGCTGCTCGTCGGTCGGTGTGAGGTCGAACAGGTCGCTGCGGTGCGCGCGCGGCTGGCGCGCGGGCCGCGACAGGCGCTGGGCGACGGCAAACGTGCGGCCCGCGCGAGCGGCGGTCTGGCCAGTCGTGCGGCTCGCTTGGTGCAGAAGCCTGACGGCCGGATCGCGCAGCCCGAGACGGTCGATCGCGCCCGACGACGCGACCCGGTTGAGCGCTCGCAGGCTGACGGCCATGCCGCGTTCGGTGATGTTCTGCTGGGAGGACATCAGCGCGTCACCGTATCATGATTTGGTGTTACGTCACTCCATGTAATGCTGAACGGCGCCGTACAGTGGAGTATGAAGGGCGCAACTGCGCCCCGGAGGGCCTGGGGCTCGATCCGAACATGCTCGGTGCGGTTCAGATTGCCGGCGCGTTCGAGCGCACGATCAATGCGCTCGGCCGCGCAGCGCCATTAGCTCGTCGTTGATCTGTGCGTCCACCGATGCCGGCGTGCCGGCGCGAGCCGTGAGCGCCTGGCGCGACGCGCCAAGGCAGACGACCGTCGCCTGGACGGTCGCCGAGGCGGCTGAGTTGTCGTTGACCACGATCACGTGCCAGCCGCGGCCATCGTTGTCGGGCTGGTCGTATCCGAGCGTCGCCTCGATGGGCGGTGTCTGGCCGCCGTAGAGCCCGCCGCCGGTCGCGATCCCGCCGGTCGGGCAGCGCGCGTCCGAGGAGCCGATCTGGCACTGCGCGACAGCGCCCGAGCTCGACGCGCACATCGTCGCGACCGGTCCGAGCTTGTCCAGGAAGCCGAGCGCCGGCTGAAACCGCTTCAGCACGCTCGGTTTGATCTGCTTGATGCTGGTGATGACGTATTGGCTGGCGGCGGTGGCGCCGCCCGCGACCAGCACCAGCGCCACGACCGCCGCGACGACGGTCGTAATCGAACGTTTCCCCACAACCCCTCCTTACGGCTAGTTTGACCCCTCGGCCACCCTACGCTTTACGCCGAGGCCCTTCAAGATGAGCGCGTACCGACTCGACTCGCACCTGCACAACCTCTCCTGTGAGGAGCTGCGGTACGTGATCGCCCTGCTGCGCTATCACGCGGGGCTGCGCGCCGAGTACGTCAGTCCCGCCTCCTGGGGAGTCGAGAAACAGCGTGGAGCCGAGATCGAGGCCGCGGTCGGCGAACTGCTGGAGCGGCTCAGAAATCCGCCGCCGGCTCCGCGGGCTTGACCCGCCGCGCTCACGTGTCCGGTTTCGAGGCGGGCTGCCGGGTCGGTATTCGGAACGTGAAGAACACCGCGATCAGAGCGATCAGAGCCATCACGCTCAGCGACGACCGCAGCGCGACGACACGCGCAGTCGCGTTCTCGTTGACGATCGCGTCGGCCTGATCCTTCGGCACCCCGGCCTTGTCGAGCGCGGTCCTCAGCTCCGCATCGGAGACGAACGGGACGCCGGCGCTGAGCTTTGTCTGCGCCTCGGACTTGACGCTTGCTGGAACGGCGGGGTTGTTCTGGATCCCGGTCACCAGCGAGCTGGTCAGGGTGGCGATCAGCACTGCGCCCGACAGCGCTGTTCCGATCGATGCGCCGAGATTCGTGAGCGTGTTCTGAAGCCCGCCCACCTCGCCACTTTGCTCGTCCGGCACCGAGGAGACCGTCACGGCCCCGAGCTGTGAGGCGAGTGCGCCGATCCCGAGGCCTGCGAGCAGCATCGGCCAGGTGACGATCTCCGCTCCGGCGCCCGCGTCGAGCAGGGCCACCATCACGACGATGCCGGCCAATAGCGCGAAGAAGCCGAGCCGGACCACGCGGCGCGGAGATGCGTTCGGAAACGCTCTCGGGATCCCGACCGCCGCCAGCAGAAGCGTGACCGAGAGCGGCAGCAGCCGGACGCCGGTCGCGATCGCCGACAGCCCCAGCGCGACTGACAGAAACAGCGGTACCGCGAAGAACAGCCCGGCCTGCAGCAGGTACTGAAAGAAGAACGACGTCAGCCCGCCTCGCAGGGTCGGGTTCAGGAGCATCCGCGGGTCGATCAGCGGCTCGGCGCCGCGCGCGATCCGGCGGTTCTCCCAGCCGATAAACGCGAGCAGTACGACTCCCCCTCCGAGCAGCAGCCAGATCGAGGGTGACAATCCGAGCCACTGGGGCGCCCCTGGCTTGGCCTTCACAAAGCCCCACGAGCCCGCCTTCAGGATCGCGAACACGATCAGCGCCAGCCCGAGCGCCGACAGCCCCGTCCCGCCGAGGTCGAGGCGCGCCCGGTGCTCGGACGCGGGGGCGTTCATCCGACGGGTGAGCGCCAGGATCACGAGCACGATCAGCACCTCGCCGACAAACACCCACCGCCACGACGCGTAGGTCGTGAACAGTCCGCCGATCAGCGGCCCGGCGGCGACCGCGATCGCGCCCGCCGAAGCGACCAGACCGTACGCTCGCGGCCGCTCGGATCGACCGAAGTTAGACGCCACGAGCGCGACGATCGCCGGCAGGATCAGCGCCGCGCCGATGCCTTCCAGAAACGACCACCCGAAGATCAGCACGCCCAGGCTCTGCGAGATCGCGGTCGTGAACGAACCGCACGCGTAGATCACGCAGCCGATCGCGAACGCACGCTTGTGGCCGAGGATCTGGCCCAGCTTGCCGCCTGTGATCATCAGCGCCGCCATGACGAGCGTGTAAAGCGTGATCGCGGTCTGGATGCCCGTGACCGTCGTGCCGACGTCCTTGGCGACGGTCGCGATCGACACGTTCATCACGGAACTGTCGAGCGTCATCAAGAACTGGCCGGCGGCCAGCGTCACCAGGACGATTCCGCCGGCCGAGCCGGCCTCATCCGCCTCGGACGGCGCGCTCACGCGCGCACGCTACCAGCCCGGCCCGTTGCACCAGCCGTGGAACCCGCTTATGGTGTTTTTACGGCAACGCGGGCATCCTCAATCACGTGCGAGTGCTGATAGCCGAAGACGAGGTCCGGCTGGCGGACGCGATCGCTCGCGGCCTGCGCCGACAGGGAATGGCGGTCGATCTGGCGCCCGACGGCGAGCAGGCACTGGTCAAGGCGCGGGTCGTGCGCTACGACGTGCTGGTGCTCGATCGTGACCTCCCCGGCGTGCACGGCGACGATGTGTGCCGGATCGTGCGCGGCGAGCGGCCCGAGACCGGGATCCTGATGCTGACCGCCGCGGGCGCGCTCGAGGATGTGGTCGACGGGTTGTCGCTCGGCGCCGACGACTACCTGCCGAAGCCGTTCCGGTTCGCCGAGCTCGTCGCTCGGATCCACGCGCTCGGGCGGCGCTCGACCCCCAGCCGACCGCCGGTGCTCCATCACGGGGAGCTCGAGCTCGATCCCGCTCGGCGGCGGCTGACCCGCCGCGGCGAGGAGATCGAGCTGGCGCGCAAGGAGTTCGCGGTGCTCGAGGTGCTGATGGCCGCCGACGGCGCGACAATCTCGGCCGAGCAGCTTTTGGAGAGGGTTTGGGACGAGCACACCGATCCATTCACTAACGTTGTCCGCATGACGATCATGACGCTGCGCCGCAAGCTCGGCGATCCGCCGGTCGTCGAGACCGTGATCGGGGTCGGCTACCGGATGGCGTGATGGCCGAGCTGGGAGTCACGACCGCGACGGGACGCCGGTTCCGGCTGGCGCCGACGATCCGCCTGCGGTTGACGCTCCTGTACGGGACCGTGTTCCTGGTCACGGGCGCGGTGCTGCTGACGATCGGCTTCTTGCTGGTCCGCGACGGTCTCCAAGACCACCACCAGCTGACGGAGGTCGCCGCCCGGCTCGGTCGCAAGCACACGACCGCCGACCACCTCCTGAGCCGCGCGCTCGGCCTGCCCCCCGGGTCGCAGGAGGTCAAGCTCGCGCACGAGATCCAGCACCAGCTGGTCAACGACGACCTCCACCAGCTGTTCGTCGAGTACCTCGTGGCGCTGCTGGCGGTGACGATGGCTTCGGTCGTGACCGGCTACTTCCTTGCAGGCCGGGCGCTGAGCCCGCTGCGCGACATCACCGCGACCGCCCGCCGCGTGTCGGGCGAGAACCTCGGCGAGCGGATCGCGCTTCAGGGGCCGCAGGACGAGCTCCGCGAGCTGGCCGACACATTCGACGGGATGCTGGCCCGGCTCGACGCCGCGTTCGCCAGCCAGCGCCACTTCGTCGCCAACGCGTCGCACGAACTGCGAACGCCGCTGGCGATCATCCGCACCGAGGTCGACGTGACGCTCGCCGATCCCGACGCGACCGTGGCCGACCTGCGCGCGATGGGCGAGGCGGTCCGCGAGACGGTCGATCGCTGCGAGCGCCTGATCGGCGGGTTGCTGATGCTCGCGCGCAGCGAAGCCGCCGCCGGCCGCGGCGAACGGGTCGACGTCGCCGCGCTCGCCGGGGACTGCATCACTGACCTGCGCGCGCGCGCACACGAGGGGCAGATCGAGGTGCGCGACGATCTCGAGCCTGCCTGGACGAGCGGCGAGCCCGCGCTGATCGAGCGTTTGGTCGCGAATCTGATCGACAACGGGATCCACCACAACGAACCAGGCGGATTCCTCGAGGTGACCACGCGGGTTTCGAACGGCCACGTTCTGCTGCACGTCACAAACGGCGGCGCGCTGATCTCCCCGGCCGAGGCCGAGCGCCTGACGCAGCCGTTTCGCCGCCTGGACCGCTCGGTGCACGGATTCGGGCTTGGGTTGTCGATCGTGCGCTCGGTCGCCGAGGCGCACGGCGGCACGACGACGGTCACGGCCCGACCGGAAGGTGGCCTCGACGTCGTGGTCGAGCTGCCGTCGGCGCCGCCGGCGCGCGCCCCGCGCAGTCAGCGCGCGCTGACCAAGGGTTAATGCCCTGAGTCAGCAGCTCGCGGGCATTCGAGACTCGCGCTATCAGCGGATCCTCAGGGTTGGCTTACGCCAAGCTGACGCATCGCCACCTACGCTGCGGACATGTCGAGCTGGCCTCGCCGAAACGGGGGGACGAGAAGCAAGACACAGGCATCCCCGCGCCATGTCTAGCCGATCGTCGCCTTGCGAAGCCAACTCGCTGCGACGAAAGTGCGCCTCGTCGCATGCGGGTGAAAAACCTCCCCGCGATCCGGGGTACCGGCGGCGGCCCGGGCTATGACTCCCGCCCGGGCATGCCCGCCGGACCTCGGAAGTTCTGCCGACGCCGGCGCTAACCCATCTCAATCGTCGCCGGCGGCCTTGGCGGCCAGCGCCGCGAGCGCGTTTGACATCGCTTGGACCGCCGGCGCCGCGTCGGGGCCCAACCTGTGGCGCTCGGCGATATAGGCCGGGTCGTTGTAGGCCAGCCATACCTGGCTGTCGGCGTCCTCCCACGCCAGCGCCTTGAGCGGCAGGTCGATCCCGGCCGTCTGGTTGTCGATCATCAGCGGCGTGCCGCCGCGCGGGTTGCCGAAGATCAGCAGCAGCGTGGGGCGCAGCTCCATGTCCACCTGGGTCGCCCCGGCGGCGTGATCGACGCGTGCGAACACGCGCAGCCCCGCTTCGCTGGCCGCCTTGTCCAGGCGGTCGATCGTCTCGGTCACCGAGTGACTGCTCTTGATGCGGATCAGCCCGTCATCGCTCACTGCCCCACCACCCCTTCCGGTCGCCTGGTGCTGATTCTGACGTACGACGCCTGCCGCGCGCGAGCGAAGGTCCAGATGCGTCCGACGGCGTAGGTGGCGGCGCTGATCACGCCGACGTAGAAGCCGACGGGCCAGTTGGTCTGGTAGGAGAGGGCGATCGCTGCCCACGCGACAAGCACGGCAATCGCGATCGAGAGCGCGATCGCGATCGGCGGCCGGTTGGTGAATGCGCGGGCGGCGGCGGGGGGGCCGATCATCAGGCTGAAGATCAGCGCTGTGCCGACGACCGGGACGGTCATCGTCGTCGCCAGCGCGACCAGGAGCAGAAAGCCGAGCTCGATCGCGTAGGGGGTGACGCCGCGCGCCTGGGCGGAGTCCGGCAGCACGGAGGACAGCAACAGCGGCCGGTACAGCAGCGCGAGCGCGACGAGGCACACGGCGGCGAGCGCGATCGTCGGGCCGAGCTCCGTGGGACTGATGCCGAGCACCTCGCCGAATAGCAGCGAGTAGATCTCGGGGACGAACTCGACGGTGAAGCTCAGAAACAGCGCCCCGAGGCCGAGCATGAACACGAGCGTCAGCGCGGTCGCGACGTCGTGGCGCCCACGGCGGCTGAGCGACCCGATCCCGAGCGCCGCACCGAGCGCGAACACCCCCAGCCCGATGATCGTGTTGACGCCGATCAAGCTCGCGGCGGCGGCGCCGGCGAACGAGCCGTTGGGGATCGCGTGCGCGACGAACGCCGAGCCGCGCAGCACGACGAAGAAGCCGATCGCGCCGCCGACGACGGCGACGATCGTCGCGACGATCCAGGCATTGACCATGAAGCCGGAGAACATCGTCGGTTCAGTGGCGTCCTTGGGGGATAAGTCGCGAACCCAGGTAGCCGATCAGGACCAGGGTGACGACGAAGAAGCTGACCGGCCATCCCTGGTGCAGCGGCGGCCAGTCGTAGCTGTCGTAGGCGAGCAGGATCCCGAGCCACATCGCGCCGATCCCGAGCGCCGCCGCGGTGAGGATCGCGCGGCCCGGGCGTCGGGTCAGCGCGAGCGCGGTGGCGGCGGGCCCGACCAGCAGCGCGGTCGACAGGATCGCGCCGATCGTGACCGCTGACAGCGCGACCGCGAGCGCCATCGCGAGCAGGTACAGGCTCCCGATCAGGCGGACAGGGAGCCGGCGTGCGGCGGCCAGCTCGGGGCTCGCCGAGACCAGCAGAAGCGGCCGGTAGAGGACGATGATCGTCGCCAGCGCGATCGCCCCGAACACCGCGACCAGCGGCAGGATCGACGTGTCGAGCTGAAAGATCGAGCCGAAGAGGATCGTGATCGTCGCGCCGGTGGTGCTGCTCTGGGTGCCGAGGTAGAGAAACAGGGCGGCGAGCCCGAACCCGGCACCGAGCACGATCCCGGTCGCGAGGTCACGCCCGCGGGCGCGCTGGATACCGATCAGCTCCATGACCGCGGCCGCCGCGACCGAGATCCCGACGAACCCCCAGAGCGGCGCGATCCCGGCCAGGTAGGCGCTAGAGCCGCCGGTCGCGCCGATGTCGCCCAGTGCCTCGCCGGCGAACGACTGACCGCGGATCACGGTGAACACGCCGACCGTGCCGGCGACGATTGCCACCAGCGCGCCGACCACGAGCGCGAGCTCGACCGAGCCGTTCGAGAAGAACCCTGGGGCGATGATCGCTGCGAGGCCGGCGGGCATGGTGCCGGCTAGACGATCTCGACGGGGGCCTCGCCGGCGTGGTCGTCGACGGCGTGCTGATCGTGACCGGCGCCCGCGACGACCAGCACGCGGCCGTGCACGCGCAGCACGTCGACGTGGTGGCCGTAGAGCTCCGACAGCACGTCGGAGCGGATCACTTCGTCGGTCGAGCCGCTGGCGGCGCGCCCGGCGGCGAGGTACACGAGACGGTCCATCACGGGCAGCAGTGGGTTCATCTCGTGGGCGGAGATCAGAACCGCGATGCCTTGCTCGATGGCGATCCGCGACAACAGCGCGACGACTTCCTGGGCGCTGCGCAGGTCGAGGTTTGCCAGCGGCTCGTCGAGCAACAGGAGCGGGGGGCGGCTGATCAGCGCGTGGGCGATCAGGATCCGCTGCTGCTCGCCGCCCGACAGCCGCCCGACGCGCTCGTCGGCGAACGCGCGCGCGTCGACGGCGTCGATCATCTCTTGCACCCGCGCGCGCCGCGCGCGCGAGGGCAGCGGGATCCCGAGCCGCTGTCCGTCGAGACCGAGTGCGATCAGGTCCCGGCCGCGCAGCGGCATGTCCGGGTCGAGCTGGAACTTCTGCGGCACGTAACCGATATCACGTCCCGTCGCCCGCCCACCGCCGACGCGCACGCTGCCGGAGGCGACCGGCTGCAGCCCGAGGATCACGCGGAAGAGGGTCGTCTTGCCGGCGCCGTTGGCGCCGATCAGCCCGGTGAACTCGCCCGCTCCGATCGTGAAGCTGACGTCGTCGAGCACCGTCCGTCCGCCGAGGCGCACGGTCACGTAGTCGACGCTGAGTGTGTCCCGCACGGCGAGCGCGTCCACGGTCAAGGCAGCCTCTCCGTCGAGATGTGATCGGCGACCGCTTTTTGCAACGCGTTGACCTCGGCCAGCATCCAGGACTGGTAGGTATAGCCCGTCGGCATCGTCTCGTAGACCCCGACGACAGGAACGTTTGCGCTGCGGGCGTCCGCCAGGAACGACTGAGTCAGCGAATCGGTGACCTGCTGGTTGTAGAGGAACGCCTTGACCAGGTGTTTTGAGAACAGCCCGTGCTCGAGCGTCACGCCCTGCGGGGAGGGGTCGACTCCGTTCATGATGTCGGCCTGGAACGCAAACGGGGTCAGGTTCACGGTTCCGGCCGCCTGGAGCATGTAGTCGCCGACCGGCTCGGTTGTCGCCACCGGCGTTCGTGGGTAGCGCGCGGCGAACTGCCTGAGTGCCTGATACCACGGCTGCAGCGAAGCATCGAACCGCTTCGCGTTGGCGGCGAAGTACGCGGCGTGGGAGGGCTCGAGCGCCGACAGGTCCTTGACGAGCACGGCCGCGACGGCCGGCATCGTCCGCGGCATGTACCAGAGGTGCGGGTTGGGTGTTGAGTCGGGCAGCCCCAGCAGCTTCTGCACGTCGATCACCTTGCGCGACGAGCTGGGCGACGCCGACTCGATCCGGTTCATGTACGTGTCGTACCCGACTCCATTCTGGACCACGAGCCGCGCCTGTGAGACCGTCTGCGCGACGCTCGGGCTCGCTTCAAACGTGTGCGGGTCGGTGTTCGGGTTGCTCTCGATCGCCGTGACCGCGACGTAGCGGCCGCCGATCTGGGAGATCACGTTCGCGTACTCGTTCTCGGCTCCGACGGCCACGATCTGGCCCTTGCCGGCCGCCGCTGCAGTCGACCCGCAACCAGCCGCCGCGGCCGCGAGAGCCAGCGACAGCCCGGCGACGGTGATCGAGAGGATTGACCGGCGCGCGTGGGGGATCGACCGGCGGGTGTTGACGAGTGACCGGCTGGTGTTGACGAGTGACCGGTGCGCGGCGGGGACTGAGCGACCCGCCTTGCTGAGTGTCCGAAGCATGGCGGTGAAGCTTAACATAGAATGAGAGCTAGTCTCAATCTTGTGAGAGCGGGTCTTATTCCGATTCCGTCTTGACCGAGAGCTATGCTGGATCACTTGCCAAGCCAGACCGTCAGAAACAAGGCCATTAGCGAAGCCGGCGCCAGCACCGTCATGGGCGCCGGGGCCCGGCGCAGCGCGGATACCGGTGCTGCCAGTGCTGCCGGTGCTGCCGGCGCCGACTGGGCCGCCCACGCGCGCAGCGAGCTGGGTCGCACGGGCCATCACCGCGGCGCGGCCCGTGACAGGGTGATCGATCTGCTGGCCGGACAATCGTGCGCGCTCAGTGCGCTCGAGATCGAGGACGGACTGCGCGCGGGACGCCGCGGCCAGCGGCGCGTCGGGCGGGCGAGCGTCTACCGCGTGCTGGACCTGCTCCACGAGCACGACCTCGTCAACCGGCTCGATGTCGGTGACGGAGTCGCTCGCTACGAGCCGTCGCATCCGGCGGGCGAGCACCACCATCACCATCTCGTCTGCGAGCAGTGCGGCAAGCTGGTCGCGTTCGACGACCCGGGACTAGAGCGGGCGATCGACAAGCTGTCGGGCCGGCTCGGTGTCCGGGTCGAGAGCCACGAGGTGTTGCTTCGCGGCGCCTGCGACCAGTGCGATTGACGTCTACCAGGCGTCGACGTTGGGACGGCGCTTGCGCGTGTGGCGCGCGGTTGTCTGCGGGCTCTGCGGGTTCTGCGGGACGGCCGCTCTAGCAGCGTCTTGATCCACCGGCGGCTGTCGGCCGGATCGATCACGTCGTCGATCTCGAAGTAGGAGGCCATGTTGACGCCGCGGCCCCGCTCGTAGGCCGCCGCGATCGCCGCCGCCGTCGCGCGCTCGCGATCGGACGGGTCCTCGATCGCCTCGAGCTCGCGGCGCATGCCGAGCTTGACGGCGCCCTCCAGGCCCATCGCGCCGAACTCGGAAGTCGGCCAGCCGACCGTGAACAGCGGCGCCTTGAAGCTGCCGGCGGCCATCGCCTGGGCACCGAGCCCGTAACCCTTGCGGAGCACGATCGTCCCGGTCGGCACCTCGAGGTTGGCGCCGGTCACGAACATGCGGGCGAAGTGGCGCACGGTCGCCGTGCGCTCGGCGTCCGGGCCGACCATGAACCCCGGCGTGTCACAGAGGAACAGCAGCGGCAGGCCGAACGCGTCGCAGAGGGTCATGAAGCGCGCCGCCTTGTCGGCTCCGTCGGCATCGATCGCGCCGCCGAGGTGGGTGGGATCGTTGGCGATCACGCCGAGCGGCCTTGAGTCGATCCGGGCCAGCGCGGTGACGATGCCGGGCGCGAAGCCGCGGCGGAGCTCGAGCGCGTCGTCGCACAGCACGTCGATCACCGCGCGGATGTCGTAGGCGCGCTTGCGGTTGGCCGGGATCAGGTCGCGGAGCTCCAGCTGATCGTTGGGGTGGGTCTCCGGCTGATGCCGGGCGAAGTAGCTCAGGTAGCGCTTGGCTTGTTGCACCGCTTCGGCGTCGTCGGCGACGCGCAGATCGACGACGCCGTTGGCGTACTGCACCTCGATCGGGCCGACCTCGCCGGGTGCGTAGGTGCCGAGCCCGCCGCCCTCGATCATCGCCGGGCCCCCCATCCCGATGCTGGCGTCCTCGGTCGCGATCACCACGTCGCAGCAGCCGAGCAGCGCCGCGTTGCCGGCGAAGCAGTAGCCGGACGCGATCCCGACCAGCGGCACCAGCCCGCTGAGCCCGGCGAACAGCTCGAACGCGCGGCAGTCGAGGCCGGCGATGATCGGCATGTCCGTATCGCCGGGACGGCCGCCACCGCCCTCGGCGAACAGCACCACCGGGAGGCTCTGCCGCTCGGCGAGCGCGAACAGCCGGTCCTTCTTGGCGTGGTTGCGCATCCCCTGCGTGCCGGCGAGGACGGTGTAGTCGTACGACATCGCGATGCAGGGCTCGCCGTCGATCGCGCCGACGCCGCCGACCAGCCCGTCGGCCGGAGTGCGCTCGATCAGCTCCTGCTTTGACCGCCGGCGCTCCTGGGCGGCGTAGACGAGTGGCGCGTACTCGACGAACGAGTCTTCGTCGAGCAGTTCGTTCAGGTTTTCGCGGGCGGTCCGGTGGCCGCGGTCGTGGCGCTGCCTGACGGCTTCGGGCCGGGCTTCGTCGCGGGTCTGTCGCGTGGCGGTCCTGGACCTCTATCAGTGGGCCATTTGGGTCCGTTTCTGTCTGGGAGAGGAGCGGGTGGCGGGTTGCCGTTGGCCGCCGCCGTCAGGGTTGCGAGCAGTTGGCCCTCCGTGACGGCGTCGCCGGCTTGCACGTTGAGGGCTTCGATCGTCGCGTCGGTCTCGGCCGTGAGCTCGTGCTCCATCTTCATCGCCTCGAGCACGATCACCGGCGTGCCGGCGGCGATCGTCTCGTTTGGCTCGTGCGGCACGGCGACGACCGTGCCGGCGAACGGGGCCAACAGCTTCACTTCGGCAAGGCGGCGAGGAGTTCGTCGACAGAAGCGTTGTCGCTCGCGTCGGTCGCCAGGTGCTTGAACAGCACCTCCCCGCCGGGCGCGACCACCATCGAGCCGCCCAGCTGGGCAACGTTGCCGACCGGCCGCCCCTGGAACTTGCCGGTGCGGATCGTCGTCGCCAGGCCCTTGGCGACCGACTTCGGGCCGATCAGCTCGCTCACGCCGCCGACCTTGGCGCCGATCGCCTTGTAGCTGACGCGACCCTCGTCGGCGAGGACCGGAAGCTCGGTGCCCTGGCGCCGGCGGAAGTGCGCCGCCTGGCGCGGGGTCGCCTGACCGATCAGCACGAGCTTGGCGCCCGCCTGGTCGAACCGCTCACGGGCGCGATCCAACTGGACCGCGTATCCACGGCAGTGCACTCAGCCATAGTGCCGGAGCCAGACGAGCGCGGCCGGGCGCTCGCGCCACAGGTCACCGAGCCGGACGTCGTTGCCGTCCTGGTCGGGCAGCACGATGTCTGCGAGCTCGTCCACGCCGCGCAGTCTACGGATCACCGATACTTGCTGGTGATGCCAAAGCTGCTGTGGGAGCCATCCGACGAGCGCGTGGCGCGAGCGACGCTGACGCGCTACACAGCGTGGCTCGAGCGGTCGCGCGGCCTGCGGTTTGACGATTACGCGCAGCTCTGGGAGTGGTCGGTCAGCGACCTGGACGCGTTCTGGTCGTCGATCGTCGAGTTCTTCGGAGTGCGCTTCGCCGAGGGCGGTGACGTCGTCCTGGGGCGGCGCGAGATGCCTGGGGCCGAGTGGTTTCCGGGCGCGGTCGTGTCGTTCGCCGAGCACATCTTCGCCGGCAAGGACGACGACGCACTGGCGATCCAGCACGCGTCCGAACTGCGCCCGCTGGATTCGTGGACCTGGGCGGAGCTGCGGTCTGAGACCGCTCGGATCGCCGCCGGGCTGCGCGCGTCGGGGGTCGGCTCGGGCGACCGCGTCGTCGCCTACATGCCGAACATCCCCGAGACCGTCGCTGCGTTCTTGGCGTGCGCGTCGATCGGGGCCGTGTGGTCATCGGCCGCGCCCGAGTTCGGCGCCCGCAGCGTGATCGACCGCTTCGCGCAGGTGGAGCCGAAGGTGCTGCTGGCGGTCGATGGGTACCGCTATGGCGGCAAGGACTTCGATCGGGGCGAGATGGTCGAGCGGATCGCGTCGGCGATCCCGTCGCTCGAGCGCGTGGTCCGGCTGGGCTATCTGGATGGGAGCGGCTGGGAGGACGGCTTTCTCGGCGAGGGTGCCGATTGTCGTTCGCGCAGCTCCCGTTCGATCACCCGCTATGGGTGCTGTACAGCTCGGGCACGACCGGGTTGCCGAAGCCGATCGTCCATGGGCAGGGCGGGATCCTGATCGAGCAGGTCAAGAAGATGAACCTGCACATCGACGCGCAGCCGGGCGACCGCGTGTTCTGGTTCTCGACCACCGGCTGGATGATGTGGAACTTCCTCGTCGGTGTGCTGTTGACCGACGCCTCGATCGTGCTGTTCGACGGCAACCCGGGCTACCCATCGCTCGACACGCTGTGGGAGCTGGCCGAGCAGGCCCGGATCACGACCTTCGGGACCAGCGCCGCGTTCATCTCCTCGTGTATGAAGGGGAGGTGGTGCCCGGTGCGGGGCGCGATCTGAGCGCGCTCGGCGCGGTCGGCTCGACCGGCTCGCCGCTGTCGCCCGAGGGCTTTCAGTGGGTCTACGACCAGCTGGGGGCCGACACGTGGTTGTTCTCGACCTCGGGCGGGACGGACCTGTGCACGGCGTTCGTCGGCGGCGTGCCGACGCTGCCGGTGTATTTGGGTGAGCTCCAGGCGCGCTCGCTGGGCGCCGCGGTCGAGGCCTGGGATCCTTCTGGAAGGGCGTTGGTCGACGAGGTCGGCGAGCTGGTGATCACCAAGCCGATGCCGTCGATGCCGCTGTTCTTCTGGGGCGACGAGGACGGGTCGCGGCTGCGCGAGTCCTACTTCTCGATGTACCCGGGGATCTGGCGCCACGGCGACTGGATCGAGATCACCTCGCGGGGGACGGCGATCATCTACGGGCGATCCGATTCGACGATCAACCGCGGCGGCGTGCGGATGGGGACGAGCGAGATCTACCGGGCCGTGCTCGACGTGCCCGATGTCGTCGACGCGCTGGTGGTCGACCTGCCGCGCGCCGGGAGCGACGGCTGGATGCCGCTGTTCGTGGTGCTGCGCGACGAGGAGACGCTGACCGACGAGCTGGTCGCCGAGATCAAGCGGCGCGTGCGGGAGGATTGCTCGCCGCGCCACGTGCCGAACGAGATCCGCCAGATCGAGGCGGTCCCGCGGACGCTGTCGGGCAAGGTGCTCGAGGTGCCGGTCAAGCGGATCCTGACCGGAACGCCGCCGGAGGAGGCCGCGAGTCGCGAGTCGCTCGCGAACCCGGAGGCGCTCGATTACTTCGTGGAGCTTGCAAAAACTCTGTGACGTTTTGCCCGCGCGCGCCGTCGTGGGCGGATCATCGGCTACCTGCTGGGAGATCGACGGCGTATATCAACGAAAATCTCCATGGTCGCTGCGAGGCAGTGGGGATTCGTCACCCGCGCACAGCTCCTCGAGGCCGGTCTGAGCGGCAGCGCGATCGACTATCGCGTCAAGAACGGCAACCTGATCGTCGAATACGCAGGCGTTTATGCGCTCGAGTACCGCCGGCGCGAGCCGATCGCGCTCGCCGCAGCGGCGGTGCTGGCGTGCGGCAAAGGCGCCGTCCTTTCCCACTCCTCAGCCGCCGTTCTGTGGGACATGTTCAAACGGTGGCCCGACCCGCCAGAGGTCACGGTCCCCGGCGACCGCCGCCGGGCAAAGATCGCGATCCATCGTTGCCCGACGCTCGAACGCCGGGAGATCCGCATACAACGGGGAATCAGGTGCACCAGTCCCGCGCTGACAGCGCTCGACATCGCGCCGCGACTGAACGACGACCAGTTAGCCCGGGCAATCGACCGCGGGCGGCTGGCGGGCTACCTAAGCCAATCGGAGTTGCTCGAGATCGTTGACCGCCGCCCGCACCACCGGGGGGCGCGCCGACTGGAGCAGGTCCTGCGGGGCCTCGCCAACGCTCCCACGAGGTCCGAGTTCGAGCGCCTGTTCTTGAAGTTCCTCAAGCGCTACGGGCTCCCGACACCCCAGGTCAATGTGCGCGTGGCCGGCCGCGAGAGGGACTTCGTGTTCGAGCGCGAGCGCGTGATCGTCGAGCTCGACGGGTACCAAACCCATGGGACCAAGGCGTCGTTCGAACGCGATCGGGAGCGGGACGCGGCGCTGCTTGCCGCCGGCTACGTGACGATCCGCATTACCTGGGGGCGATTGAAGTCCGACCCGCAAAGAGAGGCAGACCGTTTGCTCCGTATATTGGAAGATCGGCGTCGGATGCTGGCTGCATAGCGGCCCGCGGGCTCCGGCATGGCGACCCGCGGCCCTTGCCGGATAGCGGCCCGCGGCCCTGGCCGGATATCGGCCCGCGGCCCTGGCAGGACAGCGGTCCGCGACCCTGGTTGCACGGCTGCCTGCGGCCTCTTACGGACTTCTTCCCAGACTCTGAAAGGCTCCTCACTGACCGGTGGTCTACTGACATCGCTACAACTAGATCAGGAGATGAAAGTAGATGAGCAATAAGAGCCGGTGGTTGCCGATCATCGGCGGTGCCATTGCGGGGGGCCTCATCGCGCTGGTGATCGCGGGCACATCAAGCTCGTCGACGCGCTCGGTGACCACGACCGTGATCCGGCAGACGCAGGCGGCAGACCTGCCCACCGCCTTCACCAAAGGCAACGGGATGAGCATCAACCAGATTTATCGTTCCGCCAGCCCTGGCGTGGTCGACATCATCGTCACCTCCCAGAGCCAGAGCCCCGGGTTCGGATTCTTCGGCGGCAGTAATGGCAGCCAGACGACCGAGGGCGAGGGCGCGGGTGTCGTCTACAACACCAACGGCGACATCCTCACCGACGAGCACGTCGTCGCCAACGAGACCTCGGTCCGCGTCAACTTCCAGAACGGTAAGAGCTATCCGGCGACCGTCGTCGGGACCGATCCCTCGACCGACGTCGCGGTGATCCACGTCGATGCGCCGACGAGCGAGCTGCACCCAATCGGGTTCGCGAACTCCAGCGACGCGCAAGTCGGCGACCCGGTCGTCGCGATCGGCAGTCCGTTCAGTCTGCCGGAGACGACGACGCAGGGGATCGTGAGCCAGACCGGCCGCAGCATCACCGCCCCGAACAACTACACGATCCCGAACGCGATCCAGACCGACGCCGCGATCAACCCGGGCAACTCCGGTGGTCCGCTGCTCGACGCCAGCGCTCATGTGCTGGGCCTCAACGATCAGATCGAGACCAACAACACGACCGCGGGCGGCGAGGGCTCGAGCTCCGGGGTCGGGTTTGCGATCCCGTCGAACACGGTCGTGCAGATCGCCAATGAGATCATCGGCGGCCACAAAGTCGAGCACGCATACGTCGGCGTGGAGCTGTCGGGTCTGTCGTCCGGCGGCGCCCAGATCGCTCACGTCCAGGCCGGAACTCCGGGCGCGGCGGCCGGTCTCAAGGCCAAGGACCTGATCACCGCGATCGACGGCAAGACCGTTTCAACGACCGACGCGTTCATCGCCGCGATCAGCAATTACCAGCCCGGCCAGACCGTGACGATGACGGTGCAGCGCGGTGGCAAGACTTTGACCATCAAGGTCAAGCTGGGCGTCCGCCCGGCATCCTCGCCCAACGGCGGCTAGTCGGACGAGGATCGCGTAACGAGGCCGCGGCCGGAAGCTGGCAGTTCAGACGCCCGCGGCCTCGGCCATCCGCCGGCGCCGCGCCGTGAGCGTCGTGGTCAGCGCCCCGACCGCGATCACCGACATCAGCAGCGGCCCCAGCGCGCCGCTGCCGAACGCGCTGGCGATCGCGTAAGCCACGCCACCGAATACCGCCGCGGCCGGAAGGGTGATCACCCAGGCCGTCACGATGCTGCCGGCGACACCCCAGCGGACCGCCGACAGGCGCTTGGCGGCGCCCGAACCGATCACGCCGCCGGAGATCACGTGCGTCGAGGACAGCGGATAGCCGAAGTGCGACGAGACCAGGATCACCGCGGCGCCGGCGCCCTGGGCGGCGAAGCCCTGGGCGGCGTCCATCTTGATGATCCGGGTGCCGACCGTGCGGATGATCCGCCAGCCGCCAGCGTAGGTTCCGAGTGAGATCGCGGTCGCGGCGCTGATGACTACCCACGTCGGCACGCTCGCGTGGTGGGGGCTGAGCGACCCGTGCGCGACCAGCGCGAGCGTGATCACACCCATCGTCTTCTGCGCGTCGTTGGTCCCGTGCGCGAGTGACAGCAGCGACGTGGTCACAAGCTGGCCCACGCGAAACCCCTGCTGGACGGGACCTGGGCGCCTGTGGCCGAGCAACCAGTAGATCACGATGATGGCCAGCCCGGCGGCGGCGAACGCCGCGATCGGGGCGATGATCGCCGGCAACACGACCTTGCCGACGACGCCGCTCCACTTGACGCCGGAGCCGCCGACGGCGGCGATCATGGCGCCGATCACGCCGCCAATCAGCGCGTGCGACGAGCTCGAGGGCAGCCCGTAGGACCAGGTGAACAGGTTCCACACGATCGCGCCGATCAGCCCTGCGAACGCGATCGTCTCCGTGACCTGGCCGGCGTTGATGATCCCGGTCGCGATCGTCGCGGCGACCTTCAACGAGATGAAGGCGCCGACGAAGTTCATCAGCGAGGCGAGCGCGATCGCCGTCCGCGGCGCCAGCGAGCGGGTCGAGATCGCCGACGCGACGACGTTTGCGGTGTCGTGAAAGCCGTTTGTGAAGTCGAACGCCAGCGCGGCGACGACAACGATCACAAGCAGCAAGTCGCTATTCACTGACCACGGACCTTAGGCGGCAGCCCGGGCGACGTTGAAAAAGCAACCCGCAACTAGGACGAGAAAGTTGCGGCCCAGGCGAGCGCGCGTTCCATCAGCTCGCGGTGAACGTTCCGGGTGCGGCCCGGGCGGCGCGTCCACGCGCCCTCGGAGTCGAGCGTCCACGCGTTGGTGTCGTCGGCGAAGCAGCGCTCGAGCGTGTCCTCGAGCTCTGCCTGGAGCTCGCGCCGCTCAATCGGGACCAGCAGTTCGACGCGCGTGTCGAGGTTGCGCGGCATCAGGTCCGCCGAGCCGATGTAGTAGAGGTGCTCGTCGCCGCGGTGGAACGAGTAGATCCGAGCGTGCTCGAGGAACCGCCCGACGATCGAGACGACGTTGATCGTGTCCGAGACGCCGGGGATGCCCGGGATCAGGCAGCAGATGCCGCGCACGTTGAGCTCGATCGGCACTCCGGCCTGCGAGGCCGCATAGAGCGCCTCGATCATCTCCTGATCGACGAGCGAGTTCATCTTCATCACGATCCGGCTCTCCTGGCCGGCGCGGTGGGCTTCGACGGTCCGCTCGATCTGAGCGATCAGCGGCTTGCGCATCCACGTCGGCGCGACCAGGACCTTGGCCTCCGGCTCGGGATGGCCGTAGCCGGTCAGCGTGTTGAACAGGTTCGCGACCTCCTCGCCGATCTCGTGGCCGGTCGTGAACAGCGCGAAGTCCTCGTACAGGCGCGCGGTCTTGGCGTTCAAGTTGCCGGTCCCGATCATCACGTAGTGGCGCACGCCCGAGCGCTCGCGGCGGACGATCAGGATCGTCTTGGCGTGCGTCTTGAGCCCGGGAATGCCGTGTACCACGTGGGCGCCGACTTCTTCGAGTGCTCGTGACCAGTGGATGTTCTGGCGCTCGTCGAAGCGTGCCTTGAGCTCCACGAGACAGACGGCCTGTTTGCCCTTCTCGGCCGCTTCGATCAGCGAGGGCACGAGGGCCGAGTCGTCGGAGGTGCGATACACGGTCATCTTGATCGCGAGCACGTTGGGGTCGTCGACGGCCTCCCTGACGAACCGTTCGACGCTCGACGAGAACGACTGGTAGGGGTAGTGGACCAGTACGTCGTTGGCCCGCATCGCGCGGAAGATGTCGGGCGCGTCGGCGTCGCCCGGCGCCGGGCTGAGCCCGGTCTGCGTCACCGGCGTCCAGGCTGGGAAGCGCACCTCCGGGTGGCCCTCGATCGAAGCGATCTGCCACAGATCGCTCATGTCGAGCAGGCCCTCGACGTCATAGACCTGGACCTCGTCGACCCCGAGCCATTCGATCAGGCGGGCGCGCATATCCGGGTCCATGCTGGCCCCGACCTCGACCCGCACGACCTCGCCGAAGCGCCGGCGGCGGAGTTCGTCTTCGACCGCCTGGAGCAGATCGTCGGCTTCGTCTGAGATCTCGAAGTCGGCGTCGCGGGTGACGCGGAACAGGTCGTAGCTGAGGACCTCCATCCCGGGGAACAGCGCGTGGAGGTTCTTGGCGATGATGTCCTCGAGCGGGATAAATGTGTCCTTGGAGATTTCGACGAACCGCGGCAGGACCTCCTTGGGGACCTTGACGCGGGCGAACGCGTCGTGGTCTTGGTCCGGGTCGTGCAGGCGCACGAGCAGGCTCAACGACAAGTTCGAGATGTATGGGAACGGGCGGCCGGGGCCGACCCCGAGCGGCGTCAGGACGGGGAAGATCTGCTCGCGGAAGTGGCGCTCGATCGCGCTCGCCGGGGCGCCCGAGTCCTCGGCGGAAGTGATCCGGATCCCGTCGGCCGCGAGCCCAGGGCAGACCACGTCCGACCACACGCGCGAGTGGCGGTGGTCCAGCGCCCGGACCCGCTCGGCTATCTGCTGGAGCACCTCCGCGGGCCGCAGCCCATCGGGGCCGCGCGCGTCGATCCGCGCATCGACCTGGTCGTGGACGCCGGCGACGCGGATCATGAAGAAGTCGTCGAGGTTGTCGACGAAGATCGCGAGGAACTTGACGCGCTCGAGCAACGGGAGCGACTCGTCCTCGGCGAGCTGCAGGACGCGGTCGTTGAAGTCGGTCCACGACAGCTCGCGGTTGAGGTAGAAGGAGCTGTCGCGGAGGTCGCGGGCCTCCTCGTAGCCGGTCTCTTCGTAGGTTGTATCGCTCATGCGACGCGCTCCCCGGCTGCGATCGCAGACAGCTCGGTCGGGCGCAACAGCGCGATCAGCTCGCCCTTGTTGACCGCCGCCAGGCCGCCCTTGCGCATCCGCGCCTGGACACCCGTCAGGTCGTGCAGCGTGTACGAGAACGAGGGGTCATGGCCAACGAGCAGCACGTCGCCCAGCCCGGCGACCAGATCGTGGACGTCGAATGGCTCGCCCGACAGGCGTGGCTCGACGGTGACCTCCACGCCGAGCGGCGCGCAGGCGTGCTCGGCGGTCTGGACCGCGCGCAGCCTCGGACTCGACAGGCAGGCGTCGATGTGCACCCCCAGCCGCTCCAGAGCGCGGCCCGCGTCCTGGGCCTGGCGGACCCCGCGTTCGGTGAGCGGCCGCTCTTCGTCTGGGAGGCCGTCGACGGCCTCCGCGTGGCGCAGTAGCCAGAGCATGCCCCAACTGTACGCCGCATCGGGAGGCGCGTGTAGCGCGCCTGTCCGTGGACCGGCAGGTCGCTCACAGAAATCGTGAGTCGGCCCTTTCAGTGGATGGCAGGCCGCTCACGGGGTCGTGAACTGACCTGTTGGATGTGCCCTTACTCAGCCGATCAACAGGCGGCGATGAAAGACGCGCTCGAACGCGTCGCCGTCGCCGTAGCGCTCGACGCTCCAACGCTGCAGCGTCAGGTCGCCGGCCGCCTCGAGATGGAGGTCAACGCCGTGGCCGTTGGCGCGCAGCCGGGCCTCGGAGACGGACTGGTCGCGGCCGCGCTCGAGGTGCTCAGAGAGGCGCAGAATCACCGAGCAACGGTCGAGCAGCTCCTCGTCGCCGGGGCGTGTCAGCGGCTCGATCACGCCCAGCTTCGGCAGCCCCTTGCGGTGATAGCGGCTGATCTGAGCGATCAGCGCGCGCTCGCGGGGATCGAAGCCGGGCAGCTCGGCGCTCTCGATCAGGTAGCGGGAGTGCTTGTGGTGGTCGTCGTAGGAGATCGTCATGCCGACGTCGTGGAGCATTGAGGCGGCCCACAACAGCTCGCGCTCGCCATCGATCGGCTCGAACAGTCCGCCGCTCACGAGCGAGTCGAACATCTGCAGCGACAGCCGCGCGACGTGCTCGACGTGCTCGATGTCGGACTCGTACTGGATCGCCAGGTTGCGGACCGCGGCTTCGCGGACGTCGTCGAACAGCGGCTCGCGACCCGCGAGCAACGTCCGCGCCAGAAACACGCCTTCGCGCAACCCGGCCTCGGTGGCTTCGATCCCGTCAAAGCCGCCCAGCTCGAGCAGGGTCTCGATCACAACCGCGGCGGCGAGGATGATGTCGCCGCGCCCGATCTTGATCCCTGGCAGCTCGCCGCGCTCGTCGCTGGGCAGCGCCGCGAGCTCGCCGACGAGTGCGCGCAACACATCGGGCTTGATCACGAAGCCCTGGACGCCGAGATCGATCGGCTGGTCGAGATGCGCTTCCGCCGCGGCGGCGAGGTTGCGGACCGCGCCGCCGACTCCAACCAGCCGGCTCCCCGACGAAGACAGCCAATCGAGACCCGAGACCGTCTCGCATACGAACGAGCGCAGACGCCCCAGGTCCTTCTTCTTCGCCGGACCCGGGCCGGCGAGAAACCGCTCGGTCATCCGCACTGCACCGAGCGGGAACGAGGCGCTCTCGCCGTCCCGCCGATCGTGGACCTGGGTCAGCTGCACGCTGCCGCCGCCGATGTCGAGCACCACCCCGTCGGTCAGCGTCGTCGTGTTGATCGCGGCGACGTAGCCGAAGTACGCCTCCTCCTGCGCCGAGAGGGTCTCGATCCGCAACCCCGTCGCGGCCTGTGCGTCGGCTAGGAACTGCGCGCCGTTGGCGGCGTCGCGGATCGCGCTCGTCGCGACCACGTGGACATCCTCGGGCGCGAGCTGATTGGCGCGGCAGAAGCGTGCGAACACGCCGAGCGTCTCGAGCCCGCGCCCGATCGCCTCATAGCTCAGGCGCCCGGTGGCGCCGAGTCCGGCGCCGATCCGGACCGTCTCGTAGAGCTCGTCGGTCAGCTTCCACCAGGCCCCCGGCGCGTACGTGAAGACCACCAGCCGCCACGAGTTCGACCCGAGATCGACGACCGCCACCTGACGGCTGCTCTGGGCGGCGCGGCCTGCCGCGCGAGTCGTTCGCCAGCTCACGCCTGCATCATGCGTTGTGCGGCGGACGGCTCAGAGGGATCAATCCCGGAAACTGCGAGCAGATCCACCAGCAGTGCCGAGGAGGCAAAACCGCGCGCGGCGAGGCCGCGGCCCGACACCGGGTTGTAGTACTCCTGATAGCCGCGGCGATCGACGCCCTGCGCGAGCGAGTTCGAGACGCGGGCATCCGCCGACAGGTTCGCCCCAGCGACTACCGCAGCCAGTGATCTGGCTGTCAACTTCCTGTTACGAAGATGTGACGGGCGCTGGTTCCTCGCGCAGCGCGCGGATCGCGGTCAGGATCACCAGGAGCGTCATCAGGGCCGCGCTCGACAGGCACCACTGGCAGTAGGCGTGGATCGTGAACGCTTCACGGTAGGTCAGATACATGCTGAACAGAAAGCCGATCAGCGCGATCGCGAAGCCGATGATCCGCCCGAGCTCGCCGCGGACCGCGAGCGACCCGAGGATACAGATGTAGCCGGCCAGGCCCAGGACCGCGACCGGGATCCCGTCGAGCTTCGCGTAGCTCGAAGCCTGGACCGTCTCGCAGCCGCCGCTCGCGAGGCACAGGACCTTGATCTTGTCGTAGTGCGTATAAGTGAGATAGCCGGCGACGCCGATCCCGATCAAGGTGAGGATCAGGATCGCGATCCGTAGCCGGCGGTCAGTGCGATCGACCGTCGCGGCCGGGCTGCTCGCCGTGACCGCGGTCATGAAACCTGCTTGATCACGTCCTGCAGCTGAGAATAGGTCGGCACGCTCTCGGGCGCGGCTGCCTTGCCCTTGGGCCCGATGAACACGAGCGTCGGCGTACCGGTGACCCCGATCGAGTTGCCCTGGTTGACATCGTTGATCACCTGGGTGGTCAGCGCCGGGTTGTTGCGGTCGGACTCCCACTTGACCAGGTCCAGGCCCGTGGTCTGTCGGGCGAGGTTGTCGAGGTAGGACTCGGTTACGTAGCCCGTGTCCTCCTGGCCCTGCTCGTGGTAGAAGAGCTCGGCGTAGTTCCAGAACTTGCTCTGCTCACCCGCCGCGAGCGCGGCGACCTGCTGGTCCTTGAACACGTTCGGGTCGCGGGTCGCAGTCTCGAACGCCTTGTAGACGATCTTGACCTTGCCCTGCCGGACCTCGTTGGCGATCAGCTGTGAGAGACCGCCCTGGAGGGTGAACTCCTGGCAGATCGGGCACTCGAGGTCGCCGTAGTAATCCATCGTCACCGGCGCGTTGGGATTGCCGAGCGTCGCGCCTGACTGCGGGACGCCGGTCAGCAGGTTGTCGACGGTGGCGACGGTGGCGTTGCGCTGATGGGCGGTGGTCGCCAGGCCCTTCTCGAGGTTGTTGGTGCCGCTGCCGCTCGAAACGGCGACCAGCACGGCGGCGATCGCGATCGCCAACACGACGACGCCGCCGATCATCCGCAGGCGGCGATCGCGGCGAGACTTCTCGGCGCGAGCGCGCTCTTCGGCGAGCCGGCGCGCGCGAGCTTCTTCCTTTTGCTTGGTGCGAGAGGCCATATCAAATCCGGTTACGTCAGCGAATCAGCGACGCACCCCGCAGGTGAGAATAGCGATCAGCAAGCGCCCAGACCCCGCTCGAGTAGGGGATTCATCACTTACTCTTCGGTTACTGCAGGACCTGCTCAATCGCGTGCCGCAGCTCGGTGGTCCCGAACGCTCCTTCGAGCCGCGTCGTAATGATCCCTTGGCGGTTGATCACGAACAGCCACGGCTCGGTTCGCAGGTGAAACGCCGTCAGCTGCGGCCGTAGGCCCTTGCTCGGCTGGTTGTCGACGTAGACCTCCTCGTGGATGAACGTGACCCGGTTGCCGAACTCGTGCTGCATCTCGACCGCTACGTCGGTCACGGGACCGCAAACGCGGGAGATGCAGAACTCCGGCGTCGAGAACAACAGCACGATCGGGCGCTTGCCGAGCACCTTGTTGAACGAGACGGAGTGCATCTGCTCTGGCGGCTGCCGGGTGGTCAGCAGCGCGACGTTGCCGCCGGTGGTCGCGAGCGTGTCGGTCGCGATCGCGGGCGGGCGCTGACCGACGTCCGGAATCGACGACGACTTCGAGACGGCGATCTCGCCGGTCGCACCGATCTCGCCCTTGCTGGTGCGGGTGACCGAGAGCACGTCAAACGTGCCGGCGCTCGGGATCGGGACCTGCGCCGCATAGATCGCCTTGATGCCGCCGGGGCCGGAGTTCTGCTTGCTGCGGTATTGCGGCGCGACCGACATCGGGTCGGCCGGAGCGAGGAACGGACCCTTGGCGGGCGCGTCGGGGTTCTGGGCAAAGTAGATCGCCGTCGGTGCGTAGATGAACGCGCCCGAGTTCTCGGTCAGCCCGAACGCGAGCCGCCTGGTCCCGGGCGTGAAGGTCCCGGTCGCGGCTCCCAGGTTGGCCGTCGAGTGGATCGTCGCCGCGAACTGCTGCAGCGTGCGGCCCTGGGTGGTGGGGAACTCGCTGGGTTTGGGGTGCTCGGCGGCGGGCAGCTCGGCGACCGCCGGGGGGAGGCCGACCGTCGACGCGGTGGTCACCGAGCTCGAGCTGGCGCTCGCGCTCGCACTGGTACTCGTCTTCGCGCTGGCCTTGGAGGCCGACGACGAGGACGATGAACCGCACCCGGCCAGCGAGACCACACAGGCCAACACGAGGATCCGCGCATACCTAGGCAGTGAATCTGTTCTCATCGCGCACTTTCGTCCGCATAGCGCCCCGGGCGCCAGCGGCGTGTGATAGAAGCTAGCGGCGTTAACGCGGATGCGAGCCGGTTCGCAATATCGCCGCTAGTTCCATGTAAAGATGTTGTGACTTGGGCACCCCTTCGGGTGCGGGATCGGAGTGTGCAATACAGTGACGCGCATGTCGCCTGAGCGCAGCGAAGCGATGTCGGCAACCGCCGGCCCGCAACGCGCAAACAACCGCCTTCGCCTCGCGGTACTCGATCGGGACCCGGGGTTCATGCAGGTGCTGTCGAACCGGCTCGACGCGCTTGGCTGTGAATACCGGGCGCTGACCGCGCCGGCGACCGTCGATGTGCTGGTGTCGATGCGGCTGAACGCGCTCGTACTCGATCTCGCGGTCCTCGGACCCGGGGGATGGGACTACCTCGAGCGCGTCTGCGCGCGGCTCCCGGGGCTCGCCGTGATCGTCTGCACCGGCCCCTCATCGGTTGCCCAGCGCGTCCGCGGGCTGCGGCTGGGCGCCGACGCGTGGGTGACCAAGCCGTGCCACGCCGAGGAGCTGATCTGCGTGATCGAGGCGGCGGCGCGCCGGCACCGGCGGGCTGAGATGCCCGTGCTGGAGGCGGCCGCGGAGTTCGGCGAGATCACGATCCGTCCGGATCTCTATCAGGCCTATGCGAACGAGGTGAGCCTCGAGCTGACCGCGCGTGAGTTCGAGATCCTGCACCTGTTGTCGGGCTCCGATCGCGTATTGCGCCGTGAGGAGATCTATGAGCGGGTGTGGGGCTACGCGATGGCGCACGGAGACCGCTCGGTCGACGTGTTCGTCCGCAAGCTACGCCAGAAGCTGCGGTCCGCCTCGCCGAACTGGAACTACATCCACACCCACTTCGGGGTCGGCTACCGGTTTGCGCCCGAATGCGAGACGGCGCCCGACCGTAAGGACGCCGTGGCGCGTGAGCTGGAGCTACTCGCGAGCACCGACGGCGTCGAGTTTGACTCGGCGCTGACGGGCTAGAGCTCAGGCACCGTTTTCGCCGATATAACACGGCCCGTTCACAGGTCGTTTACATCGGCGTCACGAATCGATAACGCGAGAGGGGCGGCGGCCAAGCAGCATGACCGCGGATGGCGCTCGCTGACTCACGCCGTGAGGTCCTTGAGGTAGGGCCGCTCGAGATCATGCCCGACGAACACCTCGCTCGGGCGGGCGGGCGGGCCTTGATGCTGTCGATCCGTGAGCTGCGCCTGCTGACCGAACTTGCCCGCCGCGCGGACCGAATCATGTCGCGCGAGGAGCTGTTCGCGCTCGTCTGGGGTCACGACATGCGGGCCGGCGATCGCTCGGTCGACGTCTACGTTCGCAAGCTACGGGTGAAGCTCGAGGCGGCGCTGCCGAGCTGGAGCTTCATCCACACCCATTTCGGGTTTGGTTATCGGCTTGCTGCAGAACCAAAACAGCACAACAACGACCAGTTCACAGGTGGTTAACACGTTTACGGGGATCGCACCAGACACTGGGACGACTGCCAATGAATAAGGAGATGAAAGTGCGTATACCTCGTATCAGCGCGCTAGCGGCGGTTTTGACCGTCTCGCTGATCGTCGCTGCCTGTGGTTCGAGCAGCAGCTCATCGAGCAAGACCGCCAGCGGCTCCGGCGGCGCCGCCGCCAGCAGTAGCTCCGGCGGCTCGGCGACCCTCAACGGGGCGGGCTCGACGCTCGCGGCCCCGATCTACCAGCAATGGGCCTCCAACCTCAAGGGTCAGGGGTTGACCGTCAACTACAACCCGGTTGGCTCCGGCGCCGGGATCGCCGACCTGCAAACCGCGACCGTCAACTTCGCCGGCTCGGACCCATCGCTCAAGCCGGCCGACGTCAAGGGGATGAAGGGGCCGGCGCTCCAGTTCCCGGTCGCGTTCGGCGCGATCACCGTGTCCTACAACCTGCCCGGAGTCAAGAGTGGGCTGAAGCTCGACGGACCGACGATCGCGGGGATCTTCAGCGGCAAGATCAAGACCTGGAACGACCCGGCGATCAAGGCGCTGAACCCGGGCCTCAGCCTGCCGAGCACGGCGATCACGGTCGTGCACCGCTCGGACTCGTCCGGCACCACCGACGGATTCACGACCTATCTATCTGACGTGAGCCCGACGTGGAAGTCGACGATCGGCGCCGGCAAGGACGTCAAGTGGCCGGTCGGCACGGGCGCCGCGAAGAACTCGGGCGTCGCCGCGGCCGTCAAGCAGACGCAGGGTGCGGTGGGTTACGTGGAGCAGGCCTACGCGCTCGAGAACGGGTTCACGTATGCGTCGGTCAAGAACTCGGCCGGCACCTACGTGCTGCCGACGATCTCGAACACCTCGGCGGCGGCCGACGGGGTCAAGGTGCCCGCGAATCTCGGGATCTCGACGATCAACTCGCCCAACGCGCAGGCGTACCCGATCGTCTCGCAGACGTTCCTGGTGACCTACAAAGACCCGTGCAAGGACGGCGGTGCGAGCTCGTCGGTCGCCAGCGGAATAAAGAAGTTCCTGACCTACGCCTTCGGGGATGGGCAGAAGACGCTCGGCTCGGGCAGCAACCAGCTGCCGTACGCGCCGCTGCCCGCTTCACTGGCCGCGAAGGACAGCACGCAGCTGGGGACGATGACCTGCAACGGGTCGCCGATCTCGTAGGTACGGGCGTTGGAAGCAAGCGCGACAACCGTCACCGGCGACCGGTCGAAATTCGACCGGTCGTCGGGGCGGCTGCCCGACCAGCTGCTGCGCTACGGGTTGACAACCCTCGCGGCACTGATCCTGGCGCTGCTGCTGTACTTCTTCATCAGGCTGATCGGCCAGTCCGAGAAGGCGTTCAGCTCATTTGGGCTGAGCTTCATCTTCGGCAACGATTGGGACGTTTCGCGCAACATCTACCACGGCGCCCCGCTCGTGGTAGGTACCCTGATCACGTCCGCGATCGCGCTGATGATCGGTGTCCCGGTCGCCGTCTCGACCGCGCTGTTCGTCACCGAGATGTGTCCGCGCCGCCTGCGCGGGCCGCTGGCGATGATGCTCGACCTGCTCGCGGCGGTGCCGTCGGTCGTCTATGGCCTCTGGGGCGTGTTCGTGCTCGGGCCGAAGCTCGAGCCGGTCGAGCGCTGGATCGCCAACACCTTCTCGTTCATCCCGTTCATCGGCGGCAGCGCGAACACGATCATTGGCGGTAACTACTTCATCGCCGGGCTGATCCTCGCGATCATGATCCTGCCGATCGTGTCGGCGATCTCGCGCGAGGTGCTGGCGACCGTGCCGTCCGAAAACAAGGAGGCTGCCCTGGCGCTCGGGGCTACGCGCTGGGAGATGATCAGGATGGCCGTGCTGCCGTACGCGCGGCCGGGGATCACGGGCGGGGCGATGCTCGGGCTCGGGCGGGCGATCGGCGAAACGATCGCCGTTGTGCTGGTGATCGGCAACGCCCCGACGATCGGCTCGCACCTGTTCAGCCAGGGCTACACGCTGGCCGCGGTGATCGCGAATGAGTTCAACGAAGCGGCCAACCAACCGCTGCACAGCTCGGCCCTGTTCGCCGCGGGGCTGGTGCTGTTCGTACTGACGCTGATCGTCAACATCATCGCTCGCTGGTTCGTCCGCCGCGGGACTCGGAAGCAGCGAGCGGCCCCCCGCGAGCCGGATGTCGACGTCGCCGGCTCGGGCGGCCTTGCGTACGCGACTGGACTGCCTGAGGAATGAGCGCCGTCAAGCTCCCCGAGGTCAGCGCGCGCCGGCGCACCACCGACAAGGTCATGCGCGGCATGCTGCTGGCGGGCACGTTGATCGCGCTGGTGCCGCTGGTGCTGGTTCTCTACTACCTGTTCTATAAGGGGTTGAAAGCGTGGAGCGGCACCTTCTTCACGACCGACCCGAACGGCAACTTCTTCGGCAACCCGGGCGGGATCCGAAGCGCGATCTTCGGCACGCTCGAGATCGTCGCGCTCGCGAGTCTGATCGCGATCCCGATCGGCATCGGGGTCGCGCTCTACCTCACCGAGTACGGGCGTGACTCGCGGTTCGCGGACGCCGTGCGCTACTTCGTCGACGTGATGACCGGCGTGCCGTCGATCATGTTCGGGCTGTTCCTCTACATCGTGCTCGTGATCTCGCACGCGGGGGGCAGCGGCTTCGCGGCGTGGAAGGGCTCGCTGGCGCTGGCACTGCTGATGCTGCCGATCGTTGTCCGCTCCTCCGAGGTCGTTCTGATGCTCGTCCCAGAGAGCCTTCGCGAGGCGGCGCTGGCGCTTGGGGCGCCCCGCTGGCGCGTGATGTGGAAGGTCGTGCTGCCGACCGCGGTGCCCGGCTTGACGACCGGGTCGCTGCTCGCGGTCGCGCGTGCAATGGGCGAGACGGCGCCGCTGCTGTTCACGGTCTCGGCCGCGTTCGCGCTGAGCGGCAACCTCAACTCGCAGCTGAACACGCTTCCGTTGCAGATCTTCTCGGACATCACGAGCCCGCGTAACGCCGTGGTAACTCGGGCATGGGGGGCGGCTCTGACCCTGGTCGTGCTGATCTTGATCCTCAACATCGTCGCGCGCCTGGTCGCGCGCAGGAGCCGAATGGCATGATCCAGGAGAACACAACACTAAGGACGACAATCAGATGACTTCCGCTGGCGGGCAGCCAGACAACACCGAGGTGACGACCGCGCTGGGTCGGCCGCCGGAGACGGCGGCGCCGCCGGACACGGGCCAGCCGCAGGAGGCTCAGACACCCGCGGACACGGGCCAGCCGACACCCGCGGCGCCCAGTCGGCCAGAGCAGACCGAGGATGCGCCGGACTTGTCGGCGCTCGGCGTCAGGGAGGGTGCCGGCCACGGGGTCAACGTCAAGGGACTGCACGCCTACTACGGCAACCTCGAGGCCGTCAAGGGGATCGACATCGACTTCCCGCCCAACGAGGTGACGGCGATCATCGGACCGTCCGGATGCGGCAAGTCGACGATGGTCCGCTGCATCAACCGGATGCACGAAGAGATCCCGGGCGCCCGCGCGACCGGGAGCGTCACGCTCGAGGACGTGGATGTCTACTCGCCGAACGTCAACGTGACCGCCGTACGCCGGATGATCGGGATGGTGTTCCAGAAGCCCAACCCGTTCCCGACGATGTCGATCTTCGACAACGTCGCCGCCGGATTGCGGCTGACGGGCACCAAGAGCGACAACCTGCGCGAAACCGTCCATCGCAGCCTGCGCGCCGTGGGGCTCTGGAGCGAGGTCAAGAATCGGCTCAATCACCCCGGTATGGGGCTCTCGGGCGGCCAGCAGCAGCGCCTCTGCATCGCCCGCACGATCGCGGTCGAGCCCGAGGTGATCCTGATGGACGAGCCGTGCTCGGCGCTCGATCCGATCGCGACGCTCAAGGTCGAGGAGCTGATCGACGAGCTCAAGGAGCGCTACACGATCGTGATCGTCACGCACAACATGCAGCAGGCCGCGCGGGTGGCGAACTCGACCGTGTTCATGCTCGACGGCCAGGTGATCGAGCACGCGGAGACCAACCAGCTCTTCACCCGTCCCAAGGACGAGCGGACCGAGCGCTATGTGACCGGGAAGTTCGGCTGATGCAGGAGACACGCCACCAGTTCCGCGAGGACCTCAAGGGTCTCGAGCAGCAAGTGCTCGGGGGATTGGACCTGGTCATCTCGCAGCTGGACCGCGCGCTCGAGTCAGTCAGCTACCAGGACGTCGAGCTCGCTTCGATGGTGGTCGCCGACGATGACCGGATCGACGGCCGCTACCTCGAGGTCCATCAGGGCATCCTGTCGCTGCTCGCCCGCCAGGCGCCGGTAGCCACCGACCTGCGGATCGTCGCCGCGCTGCTGCACGTAATCCGCTGCATCGAGCGGATGGGCGACCAGTGCGTCAACATCGCCAAGCTGGTGCCGCTGTCGGGTTACGAGTCGCCCAAGGACAAGGACATCCTCGACTCGATCGAGCGGATGGGGCAGCTGGCGCGCTCGCAGGTGTCGCAGGCCAAGGAGGCACTCGGCTCGCGCAACGTGGAGCTCGCCCAGGACCTTGCGCGCCAGGACGCCGAGATCAACCGGCTCAATCGCTCGATCTTCCGGCGGGCTGTAGAGGTCGGCGACGATCCCGATGTGCGCGAGTGGGGGATGTACATGATCCTCGTCGCGCGCTGCCTGGAGCGGATCGGCGACAACACCGTCGACATCGCCGAGCAGGTCGTGTTCGTCGTCACCGGTCTGTTCCGCGAGTTCGACGAATCCGCGACGACGACCGAGCCCGCGCGCCCCGCCTGACGGACCGCCGCCAGACTAGCGCGGCGCCTTTGACCCAGGGCGACTCGCCGGCGCCTTCGACCGCGCGCGCGACGCGACCGGCCGACGGCGCCTGAGCGCGAGAATGCCGACCGCGATCGCGACGGCGGCCGCCACGAGCCCGATCAGGATCGGGGCAGTCGAGCTGCCGCCGGTGACTCTGCGTCGCCGCCGAGGGCACGCCAACGCCCGCCTGGATCGGGTGCCCCTCCGCGGCCGCGATCCGCGCCACCGCCACGGTCGCCGACTGCGCGAGCGCCGTACTCGTCTTGCCCGCCGGCTTTGGCAGCGTCGCGACCGCCTTTTGAGCCGTGGGCGTGAGTCCCTGTGTGCCGTAGCCGTCATACATCACGACCAGCAGCCGCTGCGGACCGAGAAACGTGATCTCCCGGTAGAGGAAATCGGCGTATTCCTGGGGCTTGCCGAACAGGCTCGGGATCACGCCGAGGTCGGTGGGCGCGGCGATCAGCGCCACCTTGACCTGGACGTGGGCCTTCTGCGCGGCGTTGGTCGCCGCGTCGAGCGTCCGCTGGACCGCCGCCGACACCGGCGGATCAAACGGATAGAAGACGTTCGTTCCGAGCAGGATGTCGCTGGCCGGATCGCCATCGGCGAGCGCCGCGGACGGGGCGAGGACCGCGACCAGCAGCGCGACGGCGAACACCTTCGCGAGGCGGGCCATCGGCACATTATGCTCAGCGCTGACGTGGCGCAGCAGCGGTCCAAGCGACGGTCGCGAAAGCGACGCAATCCTCACTCGCCCCCGCGCGCGGTCCCGTCGACGAGACGCGACGAACGCGCTGAGCGGCGCGAAGACGCCCGGCGCGAGGTGCGTCGGGGCAATCGGCAACTCGGTCGCGAGGGCGCGCGGCCCGAGAGCCCGTTCGGCGGGCTGCCGGTATCGGAGGCGGCGATCATGATCGGGTTGATCGGGCTCGTGATCGGCTTCATCCAGGGCGGCGGAACGGTGATCATCGTGGCGCTCGTCGTGGTTGGGTTCGGCGTGCTGGAGGTCACCGCGCGCGAGCATTTCTCGGGCTATCGCTCCCACACGATCCTGCTCGCTGCCGTGGCGGCGGTCGCGCTGGTGGCAGGGCTGGTGGCGATCTTCGGCGCGCCGGCGCAGCACGGGCTCGAGGTGGTGCTTGCCGCGCCGCCGTTCGCGGTGTTCTTCTGGCTGCTGCGTCGCAGGTTCACGGCCGCTCGCCAGGCACGCGTCGCGCGCCCGCCAACTCCCTAGTGGGCGCTGCGGGTCGTCTCGGGGGCAGCGGGTGAGTCGTCGGCGGCGGCGTGCGGCTCGGCGTCAGGCGTCGACTCCGCGGCGGGCGCGACCGGCAGGTGCAGCGCGAACACGGCGCCGCCGTCGGGGGCGTTGCTGACCGTCGCGCTGCCGCCGTGCTGCTCGGTCACCTGGCGAACGATCGCCAGTCCGAGGCCGCTGCCGTGCATGCCACGCGAATTGGCGCCGCGGTAGAAGCGGTCGAACACGTACGGGAGATCGGACTCGGCGACCCCCGGACCGTGGTCGCGGACGCGGACGCCGTCCAGGTCAACGGTCACCTCGACCGGCGCCCCGGTCGGCGAGTGGCGGGCTGCGTTGTCGAGCAGGTTGTTGATCGCCCGCTCGAGCCGTGCCGCGACACCGTCGATCGTGACCGGTTGCAGGCGGGCGATGATCGGGACGTCGGGCGCGTTGCGGCGCGAGCGCGCGATCGATTCCTCGGCGACCTGGTCGACCCAGACGTCCTCGGTCTCGAGGCCGGGTTCGTCGCCCCGCGCGAGCTCGATCAGGTCGGCGACCAGTGCCGTCAGCTCCTCGGACTGCTCGACCACATCGGAGAGCAGGCGGCGGCGGTCCTCGGGCTCGAGCTCGCCGCCCTCGAGCAGCACTTCGATGTTCGTGCGCAGGCTCGTGACCGGCGTGCGCAGCTCGTGCGAGGCGTCGGCGACGAGCTGGCGCTGTGCGCGCACGGACTCGTCGAGCGCGGCGCGCGAGGTCTCGAGGCGGTCGAGCATCGAGTTAAAGCGGGTGGCGAGCGCGCCGACCTCGTCGTCGGCGTGAACCCGGATCCTGCGGCTGAGGTCGTCGGTCTGGCCGATGTGCTCGGCGGCCTGTGCGACCTCCGCGAGCGGCGCCAGTACGCGCCGGCCGGCCAACCGCCCGAGTGCCGCGGCGAGCGCGATCCCACCTAAAAACACGAGGAACAACACGAGCCGCAATTCCGACAGAACGCTGTCGACGCCGTTCAGCGGGCGAGCGAGCTGGATCGCGGCGGGGACGGCCTGACCGCTGATCGAGACGTAGCCCGGGAAGGTCAGGACCCGGAGATGGCTCATGCCGACAGTGACGTCGCTGAAAAACGAGCCGCTCTGCTTGGCGGCGATCGCGAGCGTCTGCGACGTCGCCGGCAACGTGAGATCACCGACGTAGGGGCCCGAGTTGCCGTTCGCGAGCACGATGTTCACGTACGGAGCAGGTCCGCCCGCGCTGGCGGGAATTGTTGGCAGGCGGGACGGGAGCGTGTGCGATTGCTCGATCGCCTGCCGCTGTGCGGTCAGCGCGGAGTCAACCTGGCCGCGGAGCTGATCGCGCACGACCAGGTAGCAGACCAGGCACGCGATCAGGACGGCGACCGCGACCGACGCCGCGGCGATCAGCGCGAGTCGCCGCCGAAGCGACACGGGGTGCCCCTAGTCCCGGAGCACGTAGCCGACGCCCCGGACCGTGTGCAGCAGCCGGGGTTCGCCGCCGGCCTCGGTTTTACGGCGCAGATAGCCCATGTAGACGCCGAGCGCGTTGGAGGTCGGACCGAAGTCGTACCCCCACACGTTCTCGAAGATCGTCGACCTCGTCAGCACCTGCCGGGGATGGCGCAAAAACAGTTCGAGCAGCAGGAACTCCGTCCGCGACAGCTCTACCAGGCGGTCGCCACGGTGAACCTCGTGCGCGATCGGGTCGAGCTCGAGGTCGGCGTAGCGCAGAACCTCGCCTTCCTCGGAGCCGTCGCCCGCGCGCCGCAGCAGCGCCCGCAGGCGAGCCTGCAGCTCGCGCAGCGCGAACGGCTTGACGAGGTAGTCGTCGGCGCCGACGTCGAGCCCCTCGACCCGATCGTCGATCGCGTCGCGCGCGGTCAGCATCAGAACGGGCGTCTTGTCGCCCGCCTTGCGCAGCCGGCGGCATACCTCGAGCCCATCGAGCTTGGGCATCAGGATGTCGAGGATGACTGCGTCGGCGGGCGAGTCGGCCAGCGCGTCGAGCGCCTGCTCGCCGTCGGCGGCAAGCGTGACCTCGTGGTTCTCCAGCCGCAGCGCGCGCTCGAGCGCTCTGCGGACCGCCGGCTCGTCATCGACTACAAGCACGTGCGCCATGCGGACATGATCGCGCGTACGCGTAAAAGTTGGTGAAGAAGCTCTTGCGAGGCCACAGACGGATCCCCTCGCCGAGCGCGCACCGGCAAAATCAACGAATGGCCGAAGACAAGCTCAAGAGCTATCGGCGCAAGCGCGACTTCGAGACCACCGGCGAGCCGGCCGGCGATCGCGCCGCCGCTCCGACAGACGGTCACCGGTTCGTCGTCCAGGAGCACCACGCGACGCGGCTGCACTGGGACCTACGTCTCGAGCACGATGGCGTGGCGGCCTCGTGGGCGATCCCGAACGGGATCCCGCCGACCCCGAAGGAGAACCGGCTGGCGGTGCACACCGAGGATCACCCGCTCGAGTACCTCGGCTTCGAGGGCGACATTCCGGCGGGCGAGTACGGCGCCGGAACGATGCGGATCTGGGACCAGGGGACCTACGAGCCGCACGAGTTCAACGACCACAAGGTGGAGGTCACGTTCCACGGCGAGCGGCTGCACGGGCGCTACGGCCTGTTCCCGATCGGTCGCGGGCCGGACGACGCCAAGGACTGGCTGATCCACCGCATGGACCCTCCCGACGACCCGGAGCGCGAGCCGATGCCGGAGCGGATCGTGCCGATGCTGGCCGCCGCGAGCCCGTCGCTACCGAAGCCCGAGAAGGGGTGGGCGTTCGAGGTCAAGTGGGACGGCGTGCGAGCGATCGCTTACGCGCAGCCGGGGCGGCTCCGGCTCGAGAGCCGCAACCTGCGCGAGATCACCGACACCTATCCAGAGGTGCGCGGAATGCTGCGCGACCTCGGCATGCGCGAGGCCGTGCTCGACGGGGAACTGGTCGCGTTCGACGACGATGGGCGACCGAGCTTCGAGCGTCTGCAGCGGCGCATGAACGTGACTGCGCCAAGCGCGGTCCGGAGGCTCGCGGGCAGCACCCCGGTCGTGTATGCGATCTTCGACCTGCTGTACCTCGATGGCCACAACCTGATGGCGCTTGCGTACGAGCAGCGCCGCGAGCGGCTCGAAGCGCTGGGGCTGGGCGGCCCGGCGTGGCGGGTCCCCGCCGCCCATCCGGATAACGGGCAGCGGCTGCTGGAAGCGACCGCCGCGCAGGGGCTGGAAGGGGTCGTCGCCAAACGGCTGGGTTCGCGCTACGAGCCGGGCAGGCGGACCGGGGCCTGGGTGAAGGTCAAAAACACTCAGCGCCAGGAGCTCGTGATCGGCGGCTGGCTGCCCGGCGAGGGCCGGCGCACCGACCGGATCGGCGCGCTGCTGATGGGCCACTTCGACGACGAGCGCAAGCTCCGCTATGCCGGCCGCGTAGGGACCGGGTTCACGGACCGGACGCTCACTCAGCTGGCGGCCAAGCTCGGGCCGCTGCGCAGCGAGCGGGCGCCGTTCGATCCGGTGCCGAAGCTGCCGCGCAACGCCGTGTTCGTCGAACCGGAGCTGGTCGCCGAGATCGAGTTTCGCGAATGGACGTCGGATGGCGTCATGCGGGCGCCGTCCTACAAGGGGCTGCGCGACGACAAGGGCGCATACGCGGTCAGCCGCGAGAGCTCGGGGAGCCCGTTTGGCGACGTCGAGCGGCTGCCGGACGGAGCGCAGGCGGTGGAGGTGGATGGCCGGCGGCTGAAGATCACCAACTGGGAGAAGGTGCTGTTCCCCCAGACAGGATTCACGAAGGGCGACCTGATCTCCTACTACGCGGGGATCGCCTCGGCGGTGGTGCCACACCTGCGCGACCGGCCGCTGACGCTCAAGCGCTATCCCAACGGCGTCGACCAGCCTTACTTCTACGAAAAGCAGTCGCCTTCGCACCGGCCCGAGTGGGTGCAGACGGTCAAGATCGGCGGCGTCAACTACACGCTCGCCCAGGACCGCGCGACGCTGATCTGGCTCGCCAACCTCGCGGACGTCGAGCTGCACACGTCGCTGTCGCTCGCCGATCAACCGCAGCGGCCGACGATGCTGGTGTTCGACCTCGACCCGGGCGAGCCGGCCGGGATCGTCGAGTGCTGCGAGGTGGCACTCGTGCTCCGTGGTCTGTTCGGGCAGCTGCGGCTCGAGAGCTTCGTCAAGACCTCCGGTTCGAAGGGGATGCAGGTCTACGTGCCGCTCAACAGCCCGACCAGCTACGCGCAGACCAAGCCGTTCGCGCGCCGGATCGCAGAGCTGCTCGAACAGCGGCTGCCCGACCTGGTCGTCTCGCGGATGACGAAACGGCTGCGCGCCGGCCGCGTGCTGGTCGATTGGAGCCAGAACGACGCGCACAAGACGACCGTGACCGTCTACTCGGTACGCGCGCGCGAGCATCCGACGGTCTCGGCCCCGGTCTCGTGGGCAGAGGTATCGGCATGTCGTGACGCGGCCGACGCCGAGTTGTTGACGTTCGACACGGAGGCGGTGCTGGCTCGCCATGACGCCGACGGCGACCTGTTCGCGCAGCTGCTGAGCCTCGAGCAGCGGTTGCCCGCTCTCAGTTGATCGAATAGGTTGAGCCGCGATGAGCGACGCGGGAGCGATCCTGATCACCGGCTGCTCGTCGGGCATCGGCCGCGCGACCGCCGAATATCTCGCTCAGCGGGGTGACACGGTCTACGCGACGGCGCGCCGGCTCGAGTCGGTGAGCGATCTGGAGCGGCTCGGGTGCCGGACGCTGGCACTCGACGTGCTCGACGACGATTCGATGAAGGCCGCGGTCGCCGCCGTCGAGGCCGACCACGGATCCGTCGGCGGGCTCGTCAACAACGCCGGCTACGCGGTCAGCGGGGCGATCGAGGCGGTCCCGATCGATGCCGTCCGGACCGAGTTTGAGACCAACGTGTTCGGCTACGTCCGGATGGCCCAGCTGGTGCTGCCGGGGATGCGGCGCGCCGGCAGGGGCAGGATCGTCAACGTGAGCTCAGTCGCCGGCCGCGTGACGATGCCGGGCGCGGGGGCGTACGCCGCATCCAAGTACGCGATCGAGGCGATCAGCGACGCGCTGCGGTTCGAGGTCCGGGGCTTCGGGGTCGACGTGATCGTGATCGAGCCCGGTCCGATCCGGACCGAGTTCACCGCCAGCGCCAACACGGCGCTCGAGCAGACCGACGGCGGCCCCTACGCCGACTACCACGCCGCGGTCGCCAAGGCCGACGCCGAGACCGACGAGAGCTTCCTCGCCGGCAAGCCGGAGCAGGTCGCGCGTGCGATCGGCCACGCGCTGACCACCGGTCGGCCGCGCCCCCGGTACCGCGTGACCCCGATCGCCCATGTCCTGCCCAGGCTCAGAGGGGTCCTCGGAGACCGCGCTTTCGACGCGTTTCTGCGGACCCAGATCAAGGCTCCGAGCTGATCGCGCGCCGCGTTCGTGAACGACTTGTGAAGCCGATGGCGCGCGCGGACGAGCCCCCATGGCCAGATGCTTAGGATTGACGGTTGGAGATGGATCCGATCACGCTCCGAAATCGACTGCTGGTCGCCACCGGGATGTGGAAGGAGGCGACCGGCGAGCCGCTGCCGCGGATGGCCCCCGGCGATCCTGCCGACCAGATCCAGGCGTTCGAGCTGCAGCTGGTCAACCGGCTGTGGGAGAGCGCAACTCCCGAGAATGCGCGTGAGGTCGCCGACCGCACCTGGGATCTCGTCCACGACCGCGATGACGACGACCCGGTCAAGCAGCGCGTCGTCGAATGCCACGAGGCGCTGGCAAGGATCACGCGGCTCGGCGACTGAGTCGGCGCCGGCCGTTTGGGTGATCGATGCTCCACGAACGTCATTACACGCTCGAGCAGGCCAGCGCGGCGATGGGCTGGGTCGCGGAGCGGGTCAACTGGGTTCGCGACGCGCACGCGCAGCTGGTCGCGCTCGGGCCGCAGACCGCTGAAGCGATCACGGCGCTCGATCCGACGATGGGAGGGTCGTATCCCGGGCGGAGCGTGGCGCGGCCGCTGGTCGAGCTGAGCCGCGCGGTCGGCGAGCTCGAGGCAGTCGACATCGTGTTGCGCGACTTCGATCGTGGGTTGGTCGACTTCCCGGCGATCCGCGACGGGACAGAGGTCTACCTGTGCTGGCTGGTCGACGAGGAGCGCGAGATCGGCTACTGGCACGCGCCGGACGCCGGGTTCGCCGGGCGGCGCGCGCTCTAGGTCGGCTGCGGGACGACCGTGGGCGCTTCTTCTGGCTGCGCCTCCGGGTTTCGCCGCAGGCCGGCAGCGGCGTACGCCTCGGCCTCGTCGAGCGTCTCGCGTTCCAGCAGTGCCTTGACCAGCGCGTCGAGGTTGGAGCGGTGGGTGGCGAGCGTCTCGAGCGACTCCTCGTGGGCGGTCTCGACGATCCGGCGGACCTCGTCGTCGATCAGCCGCTGGGTCTGCTCGGAGGTCTCGCTGACGCCCGGGAGCAGTGGCCCCATCCCGTCGGCCGGTAGCACGGCGACCGGGCCGATCGCCGGGCTCATACCCCAGCGCCCGACCATGTGACGGGCGATCCGGGTCAGCTGCTGGATGTCGGACTCGGCGCCGGTCGTCAGGTCGCCGAACACGATCTCCTCGGCGGCGCGCCCGCCGAGCGCGACCTTGATCTGTGCCAGCAGATGGCGCTGGTCGAAGTTGAAGCGATCGGCGTCGGGTGCCGAGAAAGTCACGCCCAGTGCTTGCCCACGCGGGATGATCGATACCTTCCGCACGGGATCGGCGCCCGGCGTCAGCATCCCCATAATCGCGTGGCCGGCCTCGTGATAGGCGGTTCGGCGACGGTCGTCGTCGGACATCATCACCTTGCGCGCGGCGCCGAGGACGATCCTCTCGAGCGCGTCAGTCAGATCCTGGCGCGCGACCTTCTGGTGACCGCGCTTGGCCGCCAGCAGCGCTGCCTCGTTGACGAGATTGGCCAGATCGGCCCCGACCATCCCGGGCGTGGATGCGGCGAGCGCGCCGAGGTCGACGTCGGGCGACAACGGCACCCCGCGCGTGTGCACGCGAAGGATCGCCTCGCGCCCCGCGCGGTCGGGCGACGAGACCGACACGCGGCGGTCGAAGCGGCCGGGCCGGAGCAGCGCCGGGTCAAGGACCTCGGGGCGGTTGGTGGCGCCGAGCACGATCACGCTCTCGCGCGGGCTGAAGCCATCCATCTCAGTCAGGATCTGGTTGAGCGTCTGCTCGCGCTCGTCGTGGCCGCCCGAGATGTTGGCGCCGCTCGAGGCGCGGGAGCGCCCGATCGCGTCGAGCTCGTCGATGAAGATGATCGCGGGTGCCGCCTGCTTGGCCTGAGCGAATAGATCACGCACGCGCGAGGCGCCGACGCCGACGATCATCTCGACGAACTCCGAGGCCGACATCTGAAAGAAAGGCGCCCCGGCCTCGCCCGCGACGGCGCGCGCGAGCAGCGTCTTTCCCGTCCCAGGCTGGCCGCTGAGCAGGACCCCGCGCGGGATCCGAGCGCCGAGCTTGAGGTACTTGTCGGGCTCCTTGAGGAAGTCGACGATCTCGGTCAGCTCCTCCTTGGCCTCGTCGATTCCAGCCACGTCCTCGAACGTCGCCGCCTGGTCTGACGCTTCGACGCGCCGTGCGCGCGAGCGGCCGAACGACATCAGCCCCCCGGCCCCGCCGGCGCCGCTGGCACGACGGGCGATCAGCACAAACAGCGCGATCAGCAGCAGCGTCGGCCCGAAGCCGAAGATCAGGCTCTCGAGGACCGACGGCCCGCTCGGTGCCTGCGCGTCGATCGTGACGCCCGCGCTCTGCAGCAGGCTCGACAGCTCCTGGTTGTTGGCGAACGACGGCACCTGGGTCGAGAAGTTCGTCGTCGGCTGCACGGCTGAGTCTTTGGCCGGGTAGCGGAGCGCCTTCTTGAACGTCCCCTGGATCGAGTCTCCAGTCGACGAGATCTGCTCGACGTTGCCGCCCTTGACCTGTTGCACGAACGTGGGGTAGTACGGAATCCGGACCGGCGCGTTGGGTTGCAGCGCCTGCGAGGAGATCCAGAGGTTGATCGCCAGCAACGCGGCGACAGCCAGCGCGATCCACCACCGCGAGCGCGACGGCGAGGGTTGCTGGCCGTCGCGGCCCCGCCCCATGACGGGCGGCGGCGTGCCCCGCCATCCGGGCGGACGGTTGGCGGGCGGCGAAGGCCGCTCACCGTTCACGGGGGTACGTCGCTGGGCCTGGTCGGCCATCCCCTGATTGTGACAAGCCGCCAGTAAGAGATCAGACAGAATCGAGCAAGGCCCGAAACATTTCCGCCCCGTGGACGCCGACGCCGGCGGCGCTCGCGCGATCGGCCAGCCACCGGTCCGAGGTGACGACGCGGACGACGTCGGGCCGGGGCTCGAGACGCACCCTGCGCATGATCTCGTCGTCCGCCGCGTCGCGCCTGGGCCGTGGCGCATGGGCAACCTCGATCACGCTCGAGCGGATCGGCGGCGACGGGCGGCGTTCGAACACGACGATCACGTCCTCGCCCTCCGCCGCCGCCCAGCGCTCGAGCAGGTCGACCAGCCTCAGCATCGCCGCGTCGCGATCCCTCCACCAGCCATCGGGGCGAGTCCCGATCACGTTCATCCCATCGACGAACCAGCGCATCAATGGTCCTCAGCCTGGGGTGGCCGTCGCTCGCGCTTGCGCTCGGACTGGCGGCGCTTGTCGGTCTCGCGGCGCTGCACCGAGGCGAGTGTGGGGCGGGTCGCGCGACGCGGGCGGGCTGGCCGCAGGGCGGCCGCCAGGCGCTGCTGGAGGCGCTCCAGCGCGAGCTCCCGATTGCGAGCCTGGCTCCGTTCGTCCTGGGCGACGGCGGTCACCGTCGAGCCGAGCCGGTCGATGATCAGCTGCTTTTGCTCGTCGGTCAGGGCGGTCGAGGCGGAGACGTCGAAGCTCGCCTCGATCCGGGTCGCGGAGGTGTTGGCGTGCTGGCCGCCCGGGCCAGACGAACGCGAGGCGCGGACGCTCACCTCGCTCAGCGGGATCGCGGCTGTGGAGCTGAGTTGGATCGGGTCATCCATCGGTATTAGGAGGCGGGTCATCCATCGGTATCAGGGGTCGAGTCGTCCATCGGTAGTACAACTGATACCTGTGTCCAGGTCGTGAAAAGTTCCGTGCCGGCGTGCGATACAGGTTGCCGACCGTGCTACCGTGCCGCGCGCAAGGCTGCTCGTGTCCGACGGGCGGCGAGAAGCAGGTGCAGGCCTCGGGGTAGATTCGACCTCCGCGAGCAGCACTTCAAGTACGGAGGAGACACTCCCTATGGCAACCGGAACAGTCAAGTGGTTCAGCGACGAGAAGGGGTTCGGCTTCATCACGCCCGATGAGGGCAGCCGAGACCTGTTCGTCCACCACACGAGCATCCAATCGGATGGTTATCGCTCGCTCTCGGAGGGCGCCAAGGTGTCCTACGAGGAGGAAGCGGGCCCCAAGGGCCCGAAGGCGATCAACGTCCAGAAGATCTAGCAACCACAGGCTGCCGGGCTCGGGGCGGCGCTCCGGGCCTGGCGGTTCGCAGTAGGGGCGGCTCGATGGCGGATTGGGCAACGATCTCGTCGCTGGCGACCGCCGGCGGCACGCTCGTGCTCGCGATCGCGACGTTCAGCTCGGTCAAGTCGGCCAACCGCTCGGCGCGAGTCGCCGAGCAGACGCTGCTCGCCGGCGTGCGCCCGATCCTGATCCCGTCGCGTGAGGAAGACCCGACCGAGCGGATCCGGTTCGGCGACCAGCAGCAGTTGACGGTCCCGGGCCACGGTGGCGCATACCACGTCACCGATGAGGCGATCTATTTCGCGCTCGCGCTGCGAAATGGTGGCAGTGGCGTCGGGGTCATGCACGCATGGCACGTCGGGCCGCGCACGGGGGTCGAGGACCGTCCCAAGCCGGAGCTTTTCCGCTCCCAGCAGATCGACCTGTACGTTCCGGCCGGCGAGACCGGCTACTGGCTCGGCGCGCTGCGCGACCCGAGCGAGCAGAACTTCACCGAGGTGCGCGAGACGATCGAATCCCACGGTCTCGTGCAGATCGATCTGATGTACGGCGACTACCACGGCGGACAGCGGACGATCGCCCGGTTCGTCCTACAGCGGTGGCCCGACGACGAGGTCAGGGGCAAGCGCGCGACGGTCTTGAGGTACTGGAACGTCGACGGCACTGACCCGCGCGGGCGCGACGAACAGGTGTGATCGCGAAACCGCGCTGATGCGTCGGGCGTCGCGGTGAACACGCCTGCAGAGCGTGGAAAATCCGCACCGCTAGCGGGGATTTTCCACGATCCGCTGCACTAGCGCGACAAACGTGGATAATCCGTGAGCCCCGCGCGGCTTTTCCACGAAACGCGGCTCAGGCGGGCTCATCCACCGGTGGGTTCGGCGTGCTCGTCCTGGCCCTCGTCGTGAGGGGCGTCCGCTTCGTCGTGAGGGGCCTCCGCTTGGTCGTGAGGGGCCTCCGCTTCGTCGTGAGGGGCCTCCTCATCCGGAGGGGACGCGCCGGGCACGCCGGGGTCGCGCCGCTTGGCCTCCCAGTCTTCGCGCGCCTTGCTGATCTCGTCCGCCAGTTGGTCGCTCTCGTGCTCCAGCGCGTCGGCCTGCCGGTCGAGTTGATCGGCGAGCCGCTCGTGGTCTTCACCCGTCGACATCGCTCGAAGTCTCCCCGCTAACAGTCCCCTCAAACCTGGCAACCGCCGAGGCGAGTAGTATCGAAACTACACACGAGGGGTGTGTTTCAGACGTTGAGGCGCGCGCAGACCAGATGACCAAAACGGTGGAAGAGCGCGAGCGCGTGATCATCCGTTTCGCGGGTGACTCGGGCGACGGAATGCAGCTGACGGGCGGCCGGTTCACCGACGCGACCGCCGTCCTCGGCAACGATCTCGCGACGCTGCCCAACTTCCCGGCCGAGATCCGCGCGCCCGCGGGCACGCTGGCCGGCGTGTCCGCCTTCCAGATCCATTTCGCCTCGCGCGACATCCTCACCCCGGGCGATGCGCCGAACGTGCTGGTGGCGATGAACCCCGCCGCGCTGAAGGCCAACATCGACGAGCTCGACCGCAGCGCGACGATCATCGTCAACGAGGACGCGTTCACGAAGCGCAACCTCGACAAGGCCGGTTACAAGGAGAGCCCGCTCGAGGACGGCTCGCTGGCCGCCTACCGGGTGCACCGGATCCCGATGACGACGCTGACGACGAAGTCCGTCGAGGGGATCGAGGGGGTGACCACCCGCGACGCGGGGCGGGCCAAGAACCTGTTTGCGCTGGGTGTCCTGTCGTGGCTATACGGCCGCCCGACGGACGTCACCAAGCGGTGGATCGAGAAGAAGTTCGCCCGCACCCCGGCGGTCGCCGAGGCGAACCTCGCCGCCTTCAGCGCCGGCTGGTCGTTCGGCGAAACGACCGAGCTGCTGGACGTCCAGTACCACGTCGCGCCGGCCAAGGATGTCGCGCCCGGGACGTATCGCAACGTCAACGGGACGACCGCCCTGTCGCTAGGTCTGATCGCCGCGAGCGTGCGCAGCGGGCTGCCGCTGCTGCTCGCCAGCTATCCCATCACCCCGGCGTCCGAGCTGCTGCACGAGCTCTCGCGCCACGCGAAGATCGGCGTTACGACGATCCAGGCCGAGGACGAGATCGCGGCAGCGGGGATGGCGCTCGGGGCTGCGTTCGGCGGCCGGTTGGGCGTGACCGCGACCAGCGGGCCGGGGATGGATCTCAAGGCCGAGACGATCGGGCTCGCGGTCGCGCTCGAGCTGCCGATGATCGTGATCGACGTTCAGCGCGCCGGCCCGTCGACCGGCATGCCGACGAAGACCGAGCAGTCCGACCTGTTGATGGCGCTCCACGGCCGCCACGGCGAGTCGCCGCTGCCGGTGATTGCTCCCAGCACAACGGGCGGCTGCTTCGAGGCGGCGTTCGAGGCGGTCCGGATCGCGGTCCGCTACCGGACGCCCGTGATCGTGCTGTCGGACACGTTCCTCGCGTCCTCGTCAGAGCCTTGGCAGATCCCTGACGCGGCGTCGCTGCCCGAGATCGATCCTGCGTTCGCCGTCGCCGAGGACGGCGCTGAGTTCTTGCCCTACGCGCGCGACGAGCGGCTCGCGCGCCCCTGGGCGATCCCCGGTACGCCGGGGCTCCAGCACCGCATCGGCGGACTCGAGAAGGCCGACAAAACCGGGAACATCTCCTACGCCGGCGCCAACCACGAGCGGATGACGCACCTGCGGCAGAAGAAGATCGACGGCATCGCCGATGAGCTTGCACCGCTGACCGTCGATTCACAGGCCGGAGCCAACCTGCTCGTGCTGGGCTGGGGCTCGACCGAGGGCTCGATCCGCGCTGGCGTGCGCCGCGCCCGCGAGGCGGGCACCAAGGTCGCGTGCGCCCAGCTCCGGTACCTCAACCCGCTACCGTCGAATACGGGCGACGTGTTGCGCTCATTCGATCGCGTGCTCGTGCCCGAGCTCAACTCTGGCCAGCTCGCGCAGCTGCTCCGCGCCCGTTACCTGGTCGATGTCGAGACCTTCTCCAAGGTCCAGGGCCAGCCGCTGTTCGCATCCGAGGTCGCGCGCGAGATCGCGGAGCGATCGTGATCGTGGTCAACCGCAAGGAGCGTGTATGAGCGCGACGCTGACCAAGGCCGACTTCCAGTCCGACCAAGAGACCCGCTGGTGCCCGGGCTGCGGCGACTACGCGGTCCTGTCGGCGGTGCAGCAGTTCATGCCCGAGCTGGGGATCCCGCCCGAGCGGATCGTGTTCATCACCGGGATCGGCTGCGCGGGACGCTTCGCCTACTACATGGACACCTACGGGATGCACGGGATCCACGGCCGCGCGCCGGCGCTCGCGACCGGCCTCGCAAGCGCTCGCCACGATCTCTCGATCTGGGTCGTGACCGGCGACGGAGACTCGCTGTCGATCGGCGGCAACCACCTGATCCACGCCCTCCGGCGCAACGTCCCGGTCAAGATCCTGCTGTTCAACAACCAGATCTACGGCCTCACCAAGGGACAGGCCTCCCCGACCTCGGAGATTGGCAAGATCACCAAGTCGACCCCGTTCGGGGTTGCCGATCACCCGTTCAACCCGGTCGCGCTGGCGCTCGGGGCGGAGGCGACGTTCGTCGCGCGGACGATCGACCGCGACCGCCACCACCTGACGGGGGTGCTGCGCGCGGCGGCCGAACATCAGGGAGCGGCGCTGGTCGAGATCTACCAGAACTGCCCGGTCTTCAACGACGGCGCGTTTGAGTCGCTGACCGACAAGGAGCTGCGCGACGTCAATCAGATCCGCCTCGAGGCCGGCAAGCCGATCACCTTCGGGCCGAAGTTCGAGCGCGGCGTCGTGCAGGGGTCGGACGGCTGCCTGGTGCTGGTCGACGTCGACGATGTCGACGAACGCAGCCTGCTCGTGCACGATCCGGAGCGAGCCGATCCGGGGCTGGCGTTCTCGCTCGCCAAGCTCGCGGAGACCCCCGACGGGCCGACCCCGATCGGCATCTTCCGTGACGTCGAACGGCCCGTGTTCGGACGGAGCGCGGCGGCAGCTGAGCCGGCGTCCGAGGAGCAGCTCGCCGACCTGCTGACGGCCGGCGACACCTGGACGATCGCCTGACCGCCGCGCCCCAGGCCAGGTCTGGTGCACCAGCGTGATGCGGCGGCTCCCCGACCGCGGCCAGGCGATCGGGGAACCGGAGCGCTGGGCTGGGGGCGTCAGCCGTTGTTGGCGGCGGTGAGCGTTGGCTGGACGCTCGGGAGCACGTCGACCTGCATCGTGTCGCTGCTGTCCTCGGACGGATCGGTGCCGATCATCTTCTCGTAGAAGGTGTGCACCCCAGGCATGTCGGCAAGCCAGGTGAAGGTGGCATAGCCGCCGTCCTGGGTGGTGGCGCCGTCGACTGTGGTCTCGGCGATCGGGTGTCCTTGCGACGGCGGGCCGTCGTAGATCAGGACCGGCTGGATCGCGTCGGTGTCCGCACTGGCGGTGGTGTGGATCACGCCCGTGACCATGTCCCCGAGGTGGACGGTCGGGATCGAGGCGGGGGCCGACAGCAGCAGATGATTGCCGCTGTCGCCGGTCAGGATCGTCGAGCTTTGCAGCCGCGACCCGCCCGGCTCAGTCGGACCGGCGGCTCCGTCTGCGGAGGTCACGCCCAGTTGCGCGTTGAGGCTGCTGGCCTGATTCTGATGGTGGTGTTTGTGATGGTGTTTGTGCGCGGCGCTGGAGCTGGTGGGCGCGCTCGCCCCCAGACCCGTGGTGGTGCCAGGCATCACGGTGATGTTGCCGTAGCCCTGGTTGTTCTGGCCGCACGCCAGCGTCTCGGGCTGGCCGGTCATCGGGTCGACCATCTTGCCGTCGACGACGGTTCCGACTGGGGCGTCGGGGTCGATCGTGTCGGTGGGGCAGGAGATGCCGCCCTTCCAGGGGTGGATCTCGCCGACGAGGTTGTCGGGGTCGACGACCACGAAGATCCGCCAGCTCTGCTGTCCGTCGCCGGCGGCCTTCGCCGTCCAGGTCGGCGAGTCGACCGGGACCGCTCCCTGGGCGGGGATCGGCAGTGACTCCACCTGGCCGATCTCCTGCGGCGGCCCGGTGGGGTTCAGACCCTGAGGGTCGACGGGGACGGCGTAGAAGTCAACCGGAACCGCGGGAGATTTGATCAGGCTGTAGTTGTGGACCTGGACAGCGAAGGTGACCGGGTCACCGGCCGTGGGATCGTTGGCGTACGGCACCCCGGAGGTCAGCGGCGAATCGGGATTGACCGGCTGCAGAGCGTAGAAGCCGCGGATCAGCTGTCGGTTTGGGTCGGCGTTGAACAGGACCTTGTCCAGGATTCCCAGGTCGTCGTAGGTCAGGAACGTGGCGTCGGGCAGATTCAGCGCCGGGTCTGGATGCTCGCCGTAGTTGCTCTCCCACCACTGCTTGCCGGCCGCGCTGGCGGTCAGGTCGACGCCGTGCACCACCTTCTGGGCGCCGGACTTGTCGTAGTAGTAGTAGGTGGCGATCTTGTAGGACTTGTTTGAGTCGATCAAGGGGATGTCAAGCTCGAACGAGTCGCCCTCGGTCGAGCCGCTGTCGCCGGAGTCTTCCGAGGCAAACGTCTTGCCTCCGTGGACCCCTCCCTCGAGTGCGATCGAGCCGTTGCCGTAAAAGCCTGCGAAGTCCCACTTGGCGCTGACACCGAGGCTGAACTCCGTGCCCAGATCCCAGTTGTTGGCGGTGTCGGTCTCATGACCGCCGCCGCTCTGGTTTGTGATCACCAGCTGGTGGGTGCTCTTCGCCGCCCCGACGCTGATTACGTCGTCGACGAGCGGCGCTGTGACGTCCACCTTGTTGCCGTGCTCGTCGTAGTAGTAGTAGCTGCCCAGATCATCAGGAGTCGGGAAGCGGCCGTCGACCAGCGGCTGATAGGACAGCGCGTTGCCGTTCTGCCAGCTGGGCTGATAGAAGTCGAGGTCCTTGCCCAGCCCGTCGGATGGCACGGCCTGTCCGGGGATCGTCACCTCATAAACCGGCTGGCACGGCTGACCGGAGCAGTCGGTCGGGAACATGGGGGTTCCGTCCGGTTTCTTGGGTAGCTGCCCCAGGATCGGATACTTATAGATGTAGTAGGTCTGAAACAGCCCTTGGACGATGTCGTCGTCGTCGCCCGTCGTGGTCACGGTCGTGTTGATCGTGCTCGAGTATTTGCTGAACGTCCCGTCGGTCTCAGACCAGTTCTTCGCGAACTTATCCTCCACCGACCAGTCGGCGGTAGCGTGGTTGCTCTCATCGCCGATTCCGAGACTCCCACTGGTTTTGAGACCGGCCGTGACGCCTACTTCCCAGCCCGGCTTGGTTGTATAGGTGTAGTCGTACTGATGCGTTGTCGACGTGCTCATCGTGACCGCAAACCCGCTGTTGCGCGACACGTTGACGATCGTGCCCTCGGGATGTTGCGGGGTCGGAAGCCAGTCCGAGTGAGCCGGCGGCTGCGCGGCGATGATGTTGCCCTTCACCAGCTTGGTCAGCGTGATCAGCATCGGCGCGCCGACTGTCAGCGATGTGCCCTCCCGGTCGTACGCGGTCACCAGGTAATGCGCGTCGGGATCGGTATATGAAGCATCCTCTGAAAGATCGTCTGGGACATCCTTCGACGGGCCCGTGTCGGTGATCTTCTCGACATCGATGCGGCCCCTGCTCCCGGAGGCCAGCGGCGGGAGCGCGACCACGATGTCCCACAGCGGTGGGTCGCTCCCGTCGCCCTGCCCCGCGAATCCACCGGCGGTCAGCGAGATCGGCAGCTTGTCCCCGTCGGACGGGTTCTCGTCGCGCAGGTCGTGCACCTGCGTCAGCGGCTTGATCGTCAAACCACAACTGCTCTGACTGCACCCTGACGACTCCTCGACATCGAGCACCTGCACCCTGTCCTTGATCAGGTCACCGCGGGGCTGCTCGGTCCATGCCACCGCCAGCTCGCGACGGTGAAAGTCGTATCCCTGAGTGGGATCGAACCTGAACAGGCCCGGCACGACCCGGACCCCATGCGAAGTCTCCGTCGCCCCCATGTCGCCGTACAGCGCGGCCTCGGTGGTGAACTGGAACGTCGTCTGGCCCCGCACCTTGAAGTCATTGGTGAAGCTGACCACCCCGAGATGGCCGCTGTCCGCGTTGCTGCCGTCCGGATTCATCCCCGCATACGCGATCGCCAAGTCGTCGCGGCCGATGCCCTCAAAATCCCCCGCCGTCGTCTGGGCGTACCCACTCGCGAGGTCATCCTTCGTGTTCGCGTCAGGGAACAGCGCGACCCCGCCCGGGTCTCCCAAAACCGTCAGCGCTCGGCCGCCATCGTCGGTCTTGTGATAAGCCAGCAGCGTGACGTGAAACTGACCATCGGCGCCCTGCCAGGTGACTGCGATCTGATTCAACGGACCGCCGTCAAACGAACCCACGGCGACACCGACGCTACCTGGAAACCATTGCCCATCGAGCGGACTGTTCGCGCCGATCAGCGGAAGCTGCTGATCGGGCGCCGTCACCAGCAGATGGCTGGAGTTGGCGTTGTAATCGATCACCCGCACTTGCAAATGATGCTGCGGCCCTGCATACGCCACCACCGCCTCATCGTGATAGTTGCCATCGGCGCCCACCACTCGGTCAAGATCACCCGAGGCCACCGCGTACGGCATCGCGGGGTCCGCGTTCGGGATCACAGTCGACCAGGTCGGGATCGCCCCGTCGGGCTCTGAGACCGCGTCCGAATCAAACAGCTGCGTACCCGGCGTGCCCGACGACCCCCCGTGGGGTTCCAGGTCCAGTCGGCCGGTCGGGACGTTCGTGTTGTTCCGTATTTGAACGCTCACGAACACGCCCGGGTACGCCTTGGGCGAGATTTCGACGACCGGCTCGCCGGATGCCGCCGGCGCCGGCAGGCGTGATCTTCCACAGCTGGTTCGCCGCCGCCGTTGCCGGATCGTCGCATGCGTCCGCCAGGACGCTGTATCCATCCGTGGTCATTGAGGCACAGATCCGTCGGATTTGTTGACCAGCTGGTCAAATCCGCCGCCGGCGTCGATCACGGTCCACTGCTGCCCGGTGGCGGGCCCGACCCGACGGGCCGCCAGAACCAATCACGCCCACCGGCACCGGAGCCTCGGCAGAATCGTTGACCGTCCAGCTGATGCCATTGCTGTTTTGAAGCGAGTTGGCCACGAACGCACAGGTATCGCCGGCCGCGCACGCGCCCACAGTCTTGGTGCCCCACTCCGGATCGGCGGTCTGGTTGGCCGACGACAGTGTCAAAAGCCCGTCAGAGCCCAGCCGGGTCAGCTTCAGCGACAGCACCCGGGCGGTCACCGGATCGAGGAACCTGCCGGCCGTGGTCGCCACATTCGGGTTGAGTAGCGGCCGGGTGCTCTCCTGCGCGTAGCCGCCCTGATCGCCGATACCTCCCGTGTCGGTCTTCGACGGGTCGACCTTCGCCCACTGGTTATAGGTCGCGCCGCCGGAGTCGATCCTGGTCATGTAAAGCTGATCGGACTGAACCAGTGTGCTGTCGGCCGGTGTGCCCAGCGCGTCCGCCGGCGGTGGCGGAACCGTCCCATTGGTCACGCCATCAACCGACACCGTGGTATTGATGTTCGGCTCGGGGGCGCCGACGCCGGTCGCGTGCAGATCGAACTTCGCGGCCGCTGGACCGGCCGTCAGCAGACTCGCACCGGCGAGCGCGCACATGCAGACGCAGACAGCGATCGCTGCCCGTCCGCGGGCGACAAGTCGTCTAGCCGTCGTGTTCGTGATCAGCCTTGCGCGCATCGCCTTCCCCTCCGATGTGGTTTGTGTCCGCGACAGCGGCGACGGGCCGCGGCACGGCGAGTCGAACCGGATCAGAGCCGTCTCTGGTCCGGCCTCATCAACAACCTGCATGTGCTGTTCCCTCGAGGTCGGCTGTCGACTGATTGATTGTCGACAACCGACAGCATCGTGAGCCCAGGCGGGGTGACACGTCAAGCTCCTGAGCACAATCACCCCGGGTGATTGTTCGAGCTCTCGGCCTGGTTCGGGTACTGGCGAAAGCCGGCCCGGATTGCCGCCGCTAGCGCACCGCCGGGTTTCGATGGCGCCCCGTCAGGGGTCGGCTACGAAGCCGTCCTCGGGCTCGATCGGCAACCCCGCCGCCTGCCAGTCGAGCAGGCCGCCGATCATGTTGTGGGCGTCGAACCCGGCCTGTGAGAACGCCTGCGCTGCCATCGCCGACCGGGAGCCGCTGCGGCAGTAGAACACGACCGGCCGCGACTGGTCGATCGTGTCGGCCTCGGCCGCGAGCCGGCTGAGCTCCACCAGCCGCCCGCCGGCGATCCGGCCGGCCTCGTGCTCGTGCATGGCGCGGACGTCGATCAACTCGATCTCGCCGCGCGAAAGCAGCTCGGAAACCTGCTGGGGCGTGTAGTCAGCGCCCATCGTCCGCAAGCGATTTTGCAGGTAAAAGCACCTGACCAGCGTAGCGTTTGCCGACGTGGCGCCCGGCTGCGGCCGGGTATCGACTACGGCCCAAGTCCCCTGCTTTCGGTTCCCACATGACAGGGATCCTGCAAGTGGGGTATTGTGCCTGCCGATATTCAGCCCAGCCGAATCATCCCGGCACATATCCGGGGTGATCGGGGAACCCGATTGGGACCTATTTAGGTTCCTGGGGCGAATCGCCGGAGCACCGGCGTAGCGCAACTCTTTCAGCGCGAGCCCGTCAGCTAACCCCGTAGGCACGCGAAAGAGAAGGGTAGCCCGTGCTCCAACGTTTTCGATCTGACTTACGTGTTGCGTTAGCGTTGTCGGTCGCCGCCGCCGTGATCTTGCCGGCCGCCGCGCAAGCCAGTTCGCCCCGCCTTGGTACCCGGACGCTCCGTCAGGGGATGTCCGGGCCGGACGTGAAGACGCTCCAGACCGAGCTCACCAGGATCGGCCTCAAGACCGACGAGACTGGGTATTTCGGCCCGATGACCGAAGCAAACGTGCTCAAGTTTGAGCGCTCGCGCCGGCTCGCCGCCAACGGGGTCGTCGACCAGCAATTCGTCCAGCAGCTCGGGACCGCGATCGCGGCCCGTGTACCGACCGTGATGCCTGCCGAGGGCAACGGCGCCGCCGCGCTCACGATCCGCCCGCAGACGACGAAGACCGATCCGACTGACAACCCGGTCAACGTGACGCCGAACGGGAGTTCCCAGCACCTGGGCGACAGGACGCTGCGCGAAGGGATGACCGGTCACGACGTGCGCGTGCTCCAGGGCTACCTGACGCTGGCCGGCTTTGCGACGCAAGTGGACGGTAGCTTCGGCCCGGCGACTGAGGCCAACGTGATCGCCTTCCAGCTCGCGCACGGGATGGCAGGCAACGGCATCTTCACCTACGCCGAGAGCCTGGTTCTGCGCCAGGCGGTGGCGACGACGCTCGCGACACCACCGGTCGGCAAGGCGCGGATCAACCCCGACGGAACCGCGACCGCCCCGGCCGGCGCGCCGGCGATCGTCCAGGCGGTGGTCGCGGCCGCCAACCAGATCATCGGCACGTCGTATTGCTACGCGGGCGGTCACGGGAGCTGGAAATCCAGCTGCTATGACTGCTCGGGATCGGTCAGCTACGCGCTCCACGGCGCCGGTCTGCTGTCGTCGCCGGAGGATTCGACTGGGCTCGAGTCATACGGCAGCCCGGGCCCGGGCAAATGGATCACGATCTACGCCGACGCCGGGCACACGTTCATCGTCGTCGCCGGGATCGCGTTCGACACCGCCGACTTCGGCGGCCCGAACATACCCGCCGGCACCGGTCCACGGTGGCGAAGCGACCCGACCGGCAATCTCGCCGACGGCGGCGACTACATCGTGCGCCACCCATCAGGTCTGTAGGAGGAGGTCGTCCCCAAGCTGTCACGCGCGCGTGCGCCCCACACGCGCGCGTGACGTTGCTCCTCCGCGTGCGCGCGAGTGACCACCCCGCGCGGTTGACGTAGCATCCAGCGCAGCATGTCTGCGCTCTCGGAGCTGTACTCGATCCCCCAGGATCACCTCGACTTCCGCGACACGATCCGCGAGATCGCCCAGCAGCGGATCGCGCCCCGCGCGGCCGAGATCGACGAGCAGGCCGCCTACCCGCACGACCTGCGTCAGCTGCTGGCCGAACAAGACATCCTCGGTCTACCGTTCGACACCGAGCACGGCGGGACCGGCACCGGGACCCTGATGCTCAACATGGCGGTCGAGGAGATCGCCAAGGCGTGCGCGTCGACGGCGCTGATCCTGATGATCCAGGAGCTCGGCACGCTGCCGATCAAGCTGTTCGGCTCAGACGAGCTACAGGAACGGTTCCTACCACGCTGCGCGACCGGCGAGTGGTCGCCGGCGTTCGCGCTGTCAGAGCCCGACGCCGGCTCGGATCCGGGTGGGATGCGGACCCGTGCGGTGCGCGACGGCGATGAGTGGGTGATCGACGGGACCAAGAACTGGATCACGAACCTCGGGATCGCCGACTTCTACATCTGCTTCGCCGTGACCGACCCGGCGGCCGGCCACTCGCGCGGGATCACGGCATTCGTGGTCGAGGCCGACCGGCCCGGATTCAGCGTCGGCAAGCTCGAGCACAAGCTCGGGATACGCGGCTCGCCGACCGGACAGCCGATCTTCGACGGGGTGCGCGTCCCGCACGAGAACGTGATCGGCGAGGTCAACCAGGGCTTCAAGGTGGCGATGGGAACGCTCGACCGTTCGCGCCTGGGCGTCGCCGCGCAGGCGCTGGGGATCGCGCAGGGCGCGACCGACTACGCGGCTGCCTACGCCCGTGAGCGCAGGCAGTTCGGCCAGCCGATCAACGCCTTCCAGGGAATCCAGTTCAAGCTCGCCGACATGGAGACCCAGTGCGCCGCCGCGCGCGAGCTGCTCTACCAGGCGTGCGCCAAGGTCGACCGCGAGACGCCCGACATCGGCAAGTACTCGGCGATGGCGAAGCTGTTCTGCTCCGACGTCGCGATGAAGGTCACGGTCGAGGCGGTCCAGGTGCTGGGCGGGTACGGGTACGTAAAGGAGTATCCGGTCGAGCGCATGCTCCGGGACGCGAAGATCACCCAGATCTACGAGGGCACGAACGAGATCCAGCGGCTCGTGATCGCCCGCACGATGAGGTAGCCGCGGATGCTCGGACGCCCCTCAACGATCGGCCGCGTCCTGTTTTCGGCCGTGGCGGCGCTGACCATCGGGCTGGGCGTAGTCGCGCTCCTCGCCGGTTTCAGCGACTCGCCGCCGCTGCGGCTGCTCGAAGGGGTCGCGGTGTTCGCCGCCGGCGCGATGCTGATCGTCGGCGCCGTCGTCGCGGTGATGGTGCACCTCGGCGGCTGGCGCGATCCCGAGTCCGAGGAGGACTTCGAGCGGCTGGTGGTACGCGCTGAGCTACTCGCGGAGGAGGGGCTGTGGGGCGACCTCGACGATGACCACGAGTTCGATGACGAGCCGGCCCCGATCAACGATGACGAGGACTTCAAGGCGCTGGTCCGCTCCGCGCTCGACGACCTGCCGCTCGAGTTCCACCGCGCGCTCGAGCACGTCGCGGTGGTGGTCTCCGACGGCGGCCGGCGCCATCGCGCGTACGGGCTCTACCAGGGCGACACGGTCGCGCACGACTACTTCCACGACCGGATCGTGATCTTCAAGGACACGCTGCTGCGTGACTTCGGCCACGACCCGGAGCTGCTCAAGGCCCAGGTCCGGCGCACCGTCCGGCACGAGCTTGCACACCATCTCGGTTGGGATGAGAAGGGCGTGCGGGGCCTCGGCCTCTGACAACCCCACGACAGGAGTATCCGATGCCCGAAGCCGTGATCGTCGACGCCATCCGGACCCCGATTGGGCGCGCCGGCAAGGGGTCACTGAAGACCGTGCGCGCCGACGAGCTCGCGGCGATCCCGATCCGGACGCTGATCGAACGCAACCCCGAAGTCGATTTCGCCGAGACCAACGATGTGCTGATGGGCGCGGCGTCGGGAGTCGGGGAGCAGGGCTACAACGTCGGCCGAAATGCGTCTTTGCTAGCCGGGCTCGACCACCATGTACCTGGCTGCACCGTCAACCGGTTCTGCGCCTCGTCGCTGATGACGATCCGGATGGCCTCACACGCGATCAGGGCAGGCGAGGGGGACCAATACATCGCGGCGGGCGTCGAGGCCGTGTCGCGCGCCGGGCTGGGTGCCGGGATGATGGACGAGGCCAAGAACCCCAAGCTCAACGGGTCCGACGGCTCGCTCTACGACGTCTACATCCCGATGGGGATGACCGCCGAGAACGTCGCCGAGCGCTGCAACGTGACGCGCGAGCAGCAGGACGAGTGGGCGGTGATCTCCCAGAACCGAGCCGTCGAGGCGCGCGCCTCGGGTCACTTCGACGCCGAGATCGTGCCGGTCACGGTCGCCGCCCACGAGGACGTCGACAAGGAGGGCAACGAGATCGACGTCCCCGAGACCATCGTCGACGCCGATGACGGCCCGCGTCCAGGGACGACGATGGAGGTGCTGGCCCAGCTGCGGCCCGCGTTCAAGCCGGACGGCACCGTCACGGCGGGCAACTCTTGCCCCTTGAATGACGGCGCCGCGGCGGTACTCGTGATGTCCGACGAGAAGGCCCGCGACCTCGGGCTGACGCCGATGGCGCGGATCGTCGCTTCGACGGTCGCTGCGATCCGGCCGGAGATCATGGGGCTGGGTCCGATCCCCGCGATCCAGGAGCTCTTGAAGAAGACCGGGATGACGATCGAAGACGTCGACATCGTCGAGATAAACGAGGCGTTCGCCGCCCAGATCGTGCCGTGCCGAGACGAGCTCGGGATCCCCGACGAGAAGCTCAACCCGTTCGGCGGTGCGATCGCGCTTGGGCACCCGTTCGGGATGACAGGCGCGCGGATCATGACGACGCTGATCAACGGCCTGCGCACGATCGACGGTGCCTACGGGATCGAGTCGATGTGCGTCGCCGGCGGGATGGGCCAGGCGATGCTGATCGAGCGCCTCAGCTGAGCCCGCGGGCGTAGGATTCAAACGATGCCAAGGCTGATCCGACTTGACGAGACGGGTCACACGACGCTGGCGGAATGGAGCGCGGAGGACGAGGCGGCGTTCGAGGAGGCGGCGGTCGCCTTCCAAGCCGAGCTCGACCGCGGCTACTTCGGGATCGCTTCGATGCCCGATGGCACTGCCGAGCAGATCACCGAGCTGCCGCTCGACGTTCCGACAGTGATCCTCCGGCGGCCGATCGCCGGCGGCTGATGTGACCACCACCGCCGCGCACACGGGCGCGCTGGACGGGCTGCCCGAGCGGGCAGCCGTGTCCTGGCGACCGCGGGTCGATGAGGGCTCGCTGCGCCGCCGAGGACGGTTGTGGACGGCGACGAGCGTCGCGCACACGGTGCCGCTGATCGCCGCCGCGGCCGTGCTCGGCGTGTTGCTGCCGGTCACAATCCCGATCTCGATTGCGCTGCTGGCACACGCGTGGGGGATCCCCGAGCTGTACGCGGCTCGCGGTGCCGGCGTTTTGCGGCCACGGGTATCCGCCGGCGACGCCGGGGCCGAGCGGCGTTCGCTCGTCCTCCTGGAGGATTTGATCAACGATCGAGTATCAACGATACGCCGCGCGACCGGACTCGTCGTCGAGCGCGGACAGCTCGGCACCTGGATCGTCGGCGAGGCCGGCGCCGTGCTCGTGCGACCGCGCCGGGTCTACTGCTACTGCGTCAAGGCCACGGGGTCTGATCTGCCGTCCGGCGACCGGGTCGCGCACCTGCTGCTCGCGCTGCGCTGCGACGAACGCGACTTCGCGACCGTCGCCAACCTGGCGTTCTCGGGCGCGCCGTGGCGGTTGCGGCGGCGCCTGCCGGCGCGCCAGCGGCGAGCGCTCCGCGTCGCGACAGGGGGTGACGCAAGTTACTGCTGCTGAGCGACAGCAACTTGAGCACCCCCGTGGGGCCCCAAACCGGGGCCCGCTAACTAGAGGTCAGCCGCGACGCGGATGCCGGAGAAGATCTGGCGGCGCTGTGGGTAGTCCCAGTTGCGGAATGTGGGCGAGCTGACGCGGGCTCTGGTCGCCCACGAGCCGCCGCGCAGCACCTTGTACTCGGAGCCGAAGAACACCTCCGAGTACTCGCGATACGGGAACGCCTCAAAGCCCGGGTACGGACGGAAGTCGCTGGCGGTCCATTCCCAGACGTCGCCGATCATCGCCAGGCACCCGTATGGCGACGCGCCGTCCGGGAAGCCGCCCGCGGTAGCTGTGCCACCGCCGAGCTGGTCGACGTTGGCATGAACGCCGGGCGTCAAGGGGTGCTCGCCCCACGGCTGGGACCGCGCGATCCCCAGGTCCTGATCCCAGGTCGCCGCCTTCTCCCACTCAGCCTCGGTCGGCAGGCGCAGGTCGTGGGCGCGAGCGAAGGCGTCGGCTTCGAACCACGAGATGTGGACGACCAGCCGATCGCCCGCCAGCGGCTCGAGCTGACCGAGGCGCCATTCGGCGCCGTGATCGGCCGTCCAGCCACCCGGCCCTTCGATGCCGTTGTCCTCCCGCCACGACCACCCTTCGTCTGACCACCACTCGCGCCGCTGATAGCCGCCGCCTTCCACGAACGCGAGATAGGCCGCGTTGGTGATCGGCGTGCGACCGATCAGGAAGCCGCCGACCTCGGTCCGGTGGCGGGGACGCTCGTTGTCGTAGGCGAAACCCTCGCGGTCGGCGCCGATCGTGCACTCACCAGCGGGGATCGCCACCAGTTCGAGCCCGGTGAACGAGTCGTCGGCAACCGCGGGTGTTCGCTCCGTGAGCTCGTAACCATTCAGTCGCGCGAGCTCGAGCGTCTGCAGCATCGTCTCGGTGTGTTGCTGCTCGTGGCGGACGATCAGCTCTGCGATCACCCCGTCACCGACGCCGCGCTCCTCGAGCACCTCGAGCGAGCGCTCGCGGACTTCGGCGAGGTAGTCGCGTGCTTGCGGCGGGCGCAGGAACGGCAGCTCGCCACGGTGCGCGCGAGGCGTTTCGAATGCGTCGTAGACGTCGGCCAGGTCGTCATGCAGCAGCGGACGGCCGCCATAGCGATGCGCGATCCACAGATCCTCGAACGCGGCGATATGGCCGAGGTCCCAGACGAGCGGGCTCATCAGCGTTGAATGAACGCGCTCCAGATCATCGTCATCGACCGGGGACACGAGCGCGAGCGTGCGCTCGCGGGCCTCGCCGAGCGCTTTGACGGCCAGTGCGGTTGCTGATGCGCGGCTGCTCATTGCGACGTCAACCCATATCGTAGAAAAAGCGTTCCGTCGCGCTCGAGGGCCCCGTCGAGCGTCGCCGTCGTCGGCTCGTGCAGTGCCCCTCCCAACGTGATTGTCGGCGCCATGCCGCCACCCACGAGCAGTGGCGAGACGGTCAAGAACAGCTGATCCGCCACCCGCTCGTGGAGCAGGCGCGAGAACACGCGCGGACCACCTTCACACAGCACGGTGCGGACGCCGCGCCGGGTGCGCAGGTATTCGAACGCGCCAGCGAAGGTCAGCTCGTCCGGGTCGCGCTCGACGATCTCGAGCTGCGCGCGCACGTCGCGTGTGTCGAGCTCGGCGCCCGTGAAGACCACCACCCGCGCCTCGGGCTCGTCGAACAGCGGAATGTCGAACGGCACTGAGCCGTGACGGGTCAGCGTGAACGCGAGCGGCTCGGGCGCCAAGCCCTGCTGCCGGCGCCACTCGCGGCTGTCAGGGTTGCGCAACACGCGCCCGTAACGTTCGGCCCGGAGCGTGCCGGTGCCCGCGAGCAGCGCGTCGGTCTGACGGCGCAGAGCCCGGAACAGGGCCTTGTCGCCCTCGTCGCCAAGCCCCGCGGATTGCCCGTCGACGGTGGCGCGCCCATCGACGCTGGCGATGAAATTGACGACCACGAACGGACGCTCGGGGAGCGCTCGGTCGGCGAACGCGAGCTCGGCCAGATAGCGCTCGATCTCGATCTGTCGGCGCTCTGGATGCAGCTGCATGAACTCCATGACCGGGCAGTCTGCCTGACGGCCGCGCCGAGTCGCCACCCCGCTCGCGCACACCCTAAAACGGTTAGTCTGCCGCTGCGGTGGATTTCAAGGCCCTCAATCGCGGCGAGCTGATAGCCGTCGGAGGGGGGATCCTGTTAGGTGTGTCACTGTTTTTGAGCTGGTACGCGCTCGGTAACCAAAACGCGGTTCTCGGTCCGTGTCACGGGCCAAACTCGAGCTGCACGGGCTGGCAGTCGCTGAGCTTCGCCCGCTACCTGCTGTTGATCGCTGCCGTCGCGCCGGCGATCCTTGCCTACATCATCATTCGCGGGCACGCGCTCTCGTGGCCGCGCGGGGAGTTGACGGCGGTCACGGCGCTGGTGGCTCTGACGATCACTCTGTTCCGGGGTCTGATCGACAAGCCGGGTTCGCCCCCAGACGAGATCACGGTCGATATCGGCTGGTGGATCGCGCTGCTCGCGTGCCTGCTGATCCTGGCCGGGGCGGTGTTCCGAGCGCAGCAGAGCGGCAGCCGGCGCAAGCCGCCGGGGGTCTTGTGACCGCTTCGGCTCACAAGCGCAGGCCGGACCGCAACCTGGCGCTCGAGCTCGTCCGCGTCACCGAAGCCGCCGCGCTTGCCGCGGCGCGGATGGTGGGCCGGGGCGACAAGGAGGGCGCCGACCAGGCGGCAGTTGACGCGATGCGTGCGATGCTGGAGTCGGTCTCGATGGACGGCGTGGTCGTGATCGGCGAGGGGGAGAAGGACGAGGCGCCGATGTTGTTCAACGGCGAGCACATCGGCGACGGCAGCCCGCCCGAGGTGGACATCGCGGTCGATCCGCTCGAGGGCACCCGCCTAACGGCACTCGGGATGCCAAGCGCGCTGGCGGTGATCGCGCTGTCGGGCCGCGGGACGATGTTCGACCCCGGTCCGTGCGTGTACATGGAGAAGATCGCGGGCGGCCCCGATATCGCCGACCTGCTCGACCTCGACCGGCCGCTCGCAGAGACGCTCGAGTTGGTCGCGCAGCGACGCAAGCGCGACATCCGCGACGTGATGGTCGTGATGCTCGATCGCGAGCGTCACCACGAGGCGATGCGCGAGGTCCGCGAGGCGGGGGCGAGGGTGCGGCTGATCACCGACGGCGACGTGTCGGCGTCGCTGCTCGCGGTCAGCGACAACTCGCCGGTCGACCTGCTGTGGGGCATCGGCGGCACGCCCGAGGGCGTGATCTCCGCGGCGGCGATCAAATGCATCGGCGGGCAGCTGCTCGGGCGGCTGTGGCCGCGCGACGACGCTGAGCGCAACGCCGCGATCGAGGCCGGTTACGACCTCAGCAAGGTGCTCACCTGCGACGACCTGGTAACAGGCGACGACGCCTTTTTCTCCGCCACCGGCGTGACCGACGGCGACGTGCTCCAAGGGGTGCGCTACCAGAGCGACCAGAGCGCGAGCACCGAGTCGCTCGTGATGCGCTCGCGCTCGGGCACGGTGCGGCGGATCTCCGCGCGCCACGACCGGACGAAGATGCGGAACTTGGGCATCACCTACAGCTGAGCCGCTCCACAGATGCATGCGCGCTTGTGCATGCATTTATGCAATGATGTGTGCATGAGCCATGGACACGAAGTCGATCTTGCGTTCCTCAACGGCGAAACCGCCCGGTTCGTCGCCGACACAATGCAGGCGCTGGCGACGCCGAGCAGGGTGCGGATCCTGAGCCGGCTGGCCGCTGGTGCTTGCTCGGTCACGGCGCTTGCCAGGGATATCGAGATGGCGCAGCCAGCCGTCTCCCAGCAGCTGCGGATCCTGCGACAGCTCGGCCTCGTCGTCGGCGAGCGCCAAGGTCGCCAGACGATCTACGCATTGCACGACGATCACGTCGGAGTGCTGCTGGCCGAGGCCGTCGCGCACACCGAGCATCTGCGCCTCGGACTGGCGACCCGTCTGACGCCCGTCCGGGTTGTGGTCGGCGGATGAGCGGTGCCGGTCCAGCGCTGATCGCCGCGGCAGCGGGGGTCGGCTTCGCCCACGCGATCATGCCCGACCATTGGGCACCGCTGGCGGTAGTCGGTCGGACCCGCAGCTACCCGCTCGCGCGCGTCGCGCGCCTGTCCGGCCTTGCCGGCGTCGCGCACGTGCTCGTCTCAGTCCTGCTGGGCGCGGTGATCATCGCCGTCGGGCTGCAATTTCGCTCGACGGTCGAGCACGCGGAGAACACGATCGTCGGCGCCACACTGCTCGCGACGGCGGTCCTCTTGATCGCGCTCGAGCTCTCTGGCCGCGGCCACACGCACGGCGAGCACGGACACTCCCATGGCCACGACGACGGCCACGAACATTTCCATGACCACGACGATGGGCACGGACATTCCCATCAGCATCATGACGGGGACGAGCAGCATCGCCGTGCCGGAGGGCTGGCCGGACTGATGGTCTCGTTCGGCGCCGCCGCATCACCCGACCTGACGATCCTCCCAGTTTTCCTCGCGGCCACTGCCGCCGGCGTCGCCGCAGCGGTCGGCTCGCTGCTCGCGTTCGCGCTCGCCACGATCGGCACGATCGTCGGCCTGACGGTGCTCGCCACCGTCGGCGGTTACCAGCTGCGCGGCCAGTGGCTCGAGCGATGGGCGAACGCGATCAGCGTCCTCGTGTTGTTGGTGATCGGCACGCTCGTGATCACCGGAACCGTCTGATCCACGGTCTAGTCCGCGAGCTGGCCGATCTTCGACGTCGCGAGATCGAGCTTTGCGAGCGAGCGCAGGAACGCGTGGGTGACGAGCACGTGGACCGCGGACTGCGTCATCTGGTACACGGGCGTGCTGAAGCCGACGGCGATCGCCGGGTAGAAGTTCGACACGTCGACGTCGATCGCCACCCGCGCCTGCCCATCGGGGTCGTCGGACTCGCGCTTGACATCGAGCTCGAGATAGCCACACCCGTGGCCGTTGCGAGCGACAAGTAGTCCGTCGCGGATCCACCAACGAACGGCGCCGTGATCTCCCTCGAGCGTGTACTCGGGGGCCTCGAAGCGAAGCAACGTCAGCGGCTTGGCGATGAACACGACCGAGCGGCTGTCGGCGCTGTAGGCGACCCGGATCAGCCCGAAGGTCACGCGCGACAGAAACTGCCAGTAGGTGCGCGCCAGATTCTCGAGGTTCGACCGCTTCCAGAGCCGCTCGAGCTCGGCCCGGTCCATCGTCAGCTGCGCCGACTGAACTGAGCGCACCGCGCCGTCGTGAGCGATCACGGTCGATTTCGGTCGCGAGACGATCACGGCCTGGGCGGGCGTTTGCCGCACCGCGCGGCGCACGAGCACCCCGAGCGCGACGACGATCAATGCCAGGACGCCGAACATATGCGCTCAGCGGGCCAGCTCTTCGAGCGCCACGACCGTCCCCGCGGGCTCGACTCCGGGCCCAGCGGGGATCATCGCGAGCCCATCGGCCCCGAGCAGCGAGGTGAGGATGTGCGAGCCCTGGGGGCCGTTTGGGGTCGCGACCGGCCGTTGGCCACCGCGCCGCAGCACGACACGGATCGCCTGCTCGCGCTGAGGGTTGCGCGGCACATCGACCCCGAGCGCCGCCTCAGGCTCGAGCGTTCGCCGGCTCGTCGCTCCCTGGAGCGCGGCGAGCGCGGGCGCCGCGAACAGAGAGAACGTGACCACGGCCGAGACCGGGTTGCCGGGCAGCCCGAATACCATCCGGCCGTCGTCGAGCGTTCCGAACCAGGTCGGCTTGCCGGGTTGCAACGAGACGCTCCAAAACACCTCCTGCACGCCGAGTTCGCGCAGCACCGGCTTGACGTGGTCGTGTGGGCCGACCGAGACGCCGCCCGAGATGAGCACGACGTCGGAGGCCTCCAGCGCCGCCGAGATGCCCTCGTAGGTGGCCCGGTGGTTGTCCGGCAGCTGCTGCGGGGTCGCCGTGCTCGCGCCGGCGTTGGCGGCCAGCCCGGTCAGCATCGGCGCGTTGGAGTTGTGGATCTCGCCGGGCCCGAGCGGCTCTCCCGGCGCCCGCAGCTCGTCTCCGGTGCAGAGCACGGCGACCCGCGGCGCGCGAGTGACGGATACCGCGCCGGCGCCGGCCGCGACGGCCGCCCCCAGCTCCGCCGATTGCAGCCGGGTGCCCGCCTTGAGCACCAGCGTCTGCGCGTGGATGTCCTCGCCGGGGGAGCGGATGTGCTGCCCCTCGTGCGCGGCCTCCAGTGTCTCGATCGCGGTGCCGTTGCGGCGGACGTTTTCCTGGGGGATCACCGCCGTCGCGCCCGCGGGGACAGCGCCACCGGTCGAGATCCGGATCGCCTCGCCGTGTCCGACGCTGAGGTCGGCGGGCGCGCCGGCGCGCGATTCGGCGGTGATCGTCAGCAGCCGGCCGGCGTCGCCGGCTTCGATTGCGTAGCCGTCCATCGCCGAGCTCGGGAACGGCGGCACGTCGGCGACGGCACGGACGTCGGCGGCGAGCACGCGGTGCAGCGCGTTACCGATCTTGACCTGCTCGGCAGGCAGCGCCTCGACCGTGTCAAGGACCAGCTCCCGGGCGTGCGTCACCGTGATCAGGGCCGTCGACATCGCTAGCTGGAGCTTTTCACCTTTTTCGCCGTGGAGCCGGAAGGGCGCGCAATTGCGGAGCCGACGGGTGCGCGTGATAGAAGTCGCCGATGCTGACAGGACCGCCCCGCCGGCGCCGGGCGAGACCGGTCGGTGACGCTCCGATCGATGCGCTCCTGTCCCATTCGGAGGATCTCGCCAAGGGCTGGCTGCTCGCGTTGCTCGAATGCGCGCCGCTCGACCAGGCGCCAAGGATCATGGCCACCGACCTGACCCGGGATGGGCCGGGTGTGTGCGAGGCGATCCTGCGAGCGCTGGCTCACGACGCCGACGAGCGGCGCCTCGAAGCCGGCGGGGCGCTCGAGCCGCTCGCCGGCCGGATCGGTGCCATGGCGGGGGCCAGCGGCGCTGAGGCGACGTCGCAGGCCGTTGATGCGCTTCACGCGGTCGTCTGGGCCTCGCTGCGCGCGGAGCTTCCGAGTCCTGACCCCGAGCTGATCACCGCGCTCGTCGAGCGGCTGGCCCAGGTGACCGAACTGGTGCGCGCCGCGGCGCTCAGGCACGGCGATAGCACGACGCCGCCGCCTTTGGCCGCGGTACGTGATCCGCTTGCCGCTGTGGTCGAGCCGCTGATCACCGACCGCCGTCGCGACCGGCCCCGCACCGCTCGCGGAGCGCCGCCAGTCCGAGGCCGACTCACAAGGGTGGATCAGCGGCGACCTGCCTGATGATGCGCTGTGGGTCGCCGCACTCGAAGACGAGATCGCGCGCAGCGGCGGCATTCCGCTGTCGCTCGTGCTGGCCGAGCTCGAGGACGCCGACAAGATCGTCGCAGCCGAGAAGGTGCCCGCCGCGACATTCGCCGCGTTCGCAAAAGCGGTCCGCGAGGCCGTCCGCCGCCAGGACATCCTTGTCTGCGAAGGTGACGCGCGCGCGTGGGTGATCGCGCGTGACACGACTCGCAAGGGAGCCCAGGCGCTCGGCTCGAGGATCTCGGTCGCAGTGCGGGAGAGCCAGTCCTGGCGCGGCGGGCCGATGGTCGCGAGCGTCGGGGTCGCGGTGCTCGGTGAGGATGGCCGCAGCCCCTCGGAGCTGATCGGGGCGGCCGAGGAGGCGCGGTTCGCGGCTGAGGCCGGGGGGCTAGGGATCGTCCGCGACGACGAAGTCTGACGCCAGCAGGGTCCGCGGGCTCTGAGGGCGCGCTCGCGCGTTACGGCGCCGCTCAGGGCAGCGCGGGCTGCGGGGCATTGAGACGGCGCCGATTGTCGCGGTCCCGTCCATCCCGAGCGCGCGAGCGGTCGCCATCGTGAGGTCCCAGTCGGCCCCATTCGCGTACGGGCCGCGGTCGATCACCGGCACGATCATCGTGCGCCCCTCGTAATAGAGCGCGACCATCGTGCCGCACTTCAGCGTCCTGTTCGCGACGCCGATCGTGGCGCGCCGAAGGCGCTGCCCGCAGGCGGTATGCCGGCCGTAGAGACCGGGTCCGTAGAGCGTCGCCAGCGACTGCCGGTAGACGGTCGTCGTCACCTGCGGTGCCGCTGAGGCGGCGCCGGCGCTCGTCGCGCTCTGGGCCAAGATCGCGCGGATCGAGAAGCGACCAATGTGGTTCGTGCTCCAGACAGCGCTGAACGAGCCGTCGCTGGCGACCGTGGCGGTGACCGTCGGCGTCCACTGCCAGTTGGTCTCGTGGCCGAGGCGCTCGATCTCGATCGTCTGACCCGCGTCGTTGGGCGAGGTCGTTCCGGAGAAGCTGAGCCCGCGCCAGAGCATCGCCGAGGCGCTGGTCGTCAGCGTGATTCCGCCGCTCGTCCCCGTGACCGAGACGTTCCCCGGCTGGACCGCGTTCCCCGCCCCGCTGGTCGAGCCGCCACCGCCGGTCGATCCGCCGGGGCTGAGCGAGCCGCCGCCCGGGTTGCCCGTGCCGCCGCCGGCGGCTGCCCAGGCGAGCGATGGGACCACGAGCAGTCCCGCAAGCAGGATCAGCAAGGCATGGGCAGTTGCGCGGCGAGTCCAGATCAAATTTAGGTCCGTCTGGTCTACTTTTCGCCTACGGGGTGAGCTGACGGGCTCGCGCCTTCCGGCGCTACGGTCCGCTCTGGGACCGATTCGCCCCACGCGGGCAAAGCCCGCAAGTGGGTCCCCCGCCGACCGCCCTCAGAGGGACGATCGCTCGGCTGGTGGCGCGGCACTATACAAAAACCGCGCGGACGTCACGCCGTCGTTGTTGCAGATGTTGGTTTCCAGCGTGGGGCCGGATTACGGTCTGGGAAGCCGCGAGAGGGCACCCCGTAGCGCGCGAGCGCTCGCCATCAGGCCGATTTCGGCGAGTTCGGCGGCTGCTTGGACGGCGGTGCCCAGCACGGCTGGTTGTCGCTCCGGGGGCTGCCTGAGCCCGGCTTTGGCTGTTGCGGCGACTTCCGCGGGCCTCGCGGGCTTGGGTGCGCCCGCTGCTGGCTTAGCCCGCTTGGGTGCCGCTGTGGCCGGCTTAGCCCGCTTGGGTGCGGCTGTGGCCGACTTAGCCCGCTTGGGTGCTGCTGTCGCCGACTTTGCCCGCTTGGGTTGCGGCCACCGGCTTGGCCTCGCTTGGGAGCGGTTGCGCTCTTGACTGCGGGCGCTGGCTGTTCCGGGCTCTGCGGCGACTGCGCAGCGCGCGCGGGGCGTTTCGCGCTCCGGCGATGGGGCCGCGAGTGGGGAAGGTTGCCGAGAACTCCGGGGGTGCTTTCGTCGCTCATCGAGTCACATGATCGCGGAACGATCGCTCCGAGGACTCAAGACCACGCCGCAACGCCCGATAAACCAATCACAAACCGCGTCGAACGCCCCCGAATCTTCCGGTCAGGCCCCGGGTATCTGGAAGAATGTGACCGGAACTTTGAAACGTACGGCGCTGTTCTACGTATACAAGGAAATAGCGCCGCAAGCGCGATGCTGTCTCTCGGAACCGCCCCTATGGCCGGGACGGGGTAGTGCGCCTTGCGCGCGTTGACTTCATAAAGTGTAGTGACTAGACTGAGTGGGGATGGTTGAGTAGCGGTCGTACGCCTTGAGGCTACGATCGAGTCGCGGTTACTCAGCGCCGGTATAGGCGCATGGACGGAAACGGAATCAAATGTCAGTAGCGGACCTGCAGGAACTTGAGGAGATCAAGGGACTTGTCAACCGGGGACAGCAGCTCGGAGTTCTGACCTACTCCGAGATCGCCGGCGCCGTGTCGGAGCTGGATCTCGACGAGGCCGACGTCGAAGAGCTGCACGGTTTCCTCGAGCGAGCCGAGATCGAACTCGTCGAAGAGGTCGATCCGGCACTCGCCGCCACCGAGGTCGAGCGCGCGCCGGACAAGCGCGGCCGCCGCAAGGCGAAGACGGCTTTGGACCTCAAGCCGGACATGACGACCGACTCGCTGCAGTTGTTCCTGAAGGACATCGGCAAGGTTCGCCTGCTGACGGCCCAGGAAGAGGTCGATCTCGCCAAGCGGATCGAGCGCGGCGACCTCGACGCCAAGCAGAAGATGGTCGAATCAAACCTCCGCCTGGTCGTCTCGATCGCCAAGAACTACCGCAACCAGGGGCTTCCGTTCCTGGATCTGATCCAGGAGGGCACGCTCGGCCTGGTCCGCGCCGCCGAAAAGTTCGACTACCGCAAGGGCTTCAAGTTTTCGACCTATGCAACCTGGTGGATCCGCCAGGCGATCGCCCGCGCGCTGGCCGACAAGGCGCGCACGATCCGCATCCCCGTCCACGTGGTCGAGAAGCTCAACAAGATCGGCCGGGCCGAGCGCAAGCTCGTCACCGAGCTGGGTCGGGAGCCGACCGCCGAGGAGATCGCCGAGGTGACAGGTATCGAGCCCGAGGAAGTCGAGTCGATCAAGCGCTCAGCGCAGGCGCCGGTCTCGCTGGAGAAGCCGGTCGGTGACGAGGAGGAATCGGAGTTCGGCCAGTTCATCGCCGACGAGCGGGCCGAGTCGCCGTACGAGCGGGCTGCGGAGATCCTCACCAAGGAGGCGCTCCGCGAGGCGCTCGAGAACCTCTCCTACCGCGAGCGTCGGGTCCTCGAGCTCCGCTACGGGCTCGGCGGTGAGCACCCGCGGACGCTCGATGAGGTCGGCCGGACGTTCAACGTCACCCGCGAGCGCATTCGCCAGATCGAGAACCAGTCGCTGAAGAAGCTCCAGTCGCTCGCTGAAGCGCAGAAGCTTCGCGACGTCGCCTAGTCGCGCGACCGCCCGCTGGGCGGGGTTTGATCTAAGGTGCAGCCGGTGGACCCGCGCCGGACCGCGCTGTTGATCATGGATATGCAGCCGGAGATCGTTGAGGGCTTCGGCGATGACGGCCTCACGCGGCGGCTCGCGGGCGCGGCCTCGGCGGCACGCGCGGCCGGAGTGAAGGTGATCTACGCCAAGGTCGGGTTCCGCGAGGGATATCCGGAGGTGAGCCCGCGCAACCGGTCGTTCGCGGCCCTGAAGGACTCCGGGCGGATGGTCGAAGGGGTCTCGAGCGTGATCGATCCGCGTGTGGATCCGCAGCCCGAAGACGTGATCGTCACGAAGCGACGCGTGAGCGCCCTCTCGGGCAGCGACCTCGACGTGGTCCTGCGCGCGGCGGGGACCGAGTCGCTGGTGCTGACCGGGATCGCCACGAGCGGCGTCGTACTCTCGACGCTGCGCCAGGCCGCAGACCAGGATTTCGACCTGATCGTGCTGTCGGACGGCTGCCTCGACCGCGACGACGAGGTCCACCGAGTGCTGTGCGAGAAGGTGTTCCCACGCCAAGCCGAAGTGTTGACCGTGAGGGAGTGGGTGGAGTCGATCAGCGGCTCATCGTGAGCTCGAGGTCGCGCTGCCGAGGCCCCGCTTCAGTTCGTGAAGCATTGCGCTAGAATCACGATTAGGATGGTTGACAAAGATACGTGTCCGGTCTGTAGGACGGCCCAAATCGTGTGCGGAAAGTGGACCCTGCTCGTGATCCGGGATCTCGCCGAAGGCAGGTCACGGTTCTGTGAGCTCGAGCGCTCGCTGGTCGGGATCAGCCCGCGCACCCTGTCGCTCCGGCTCCGCGCCCTCGAAGAGGAGGGCATCGTCGAGCGCCAGACGTTCCCCGAGGTGCCGCCGCGCGTCGAGTACGTCCTGACTGACAAGGGGCGCGCGCTGGCGCCGTTGATCGAGGACATGCGGACCTACGGCCGGGAATGGCTAGGCGTTGATTGCGCCGATGTTCCCGAGCCCGAAGGCGAAGTCCTCGAGCCGGCCGTCGCCTAACCGCACGTTGCGAATCGCCGTCGCCGCGGACGAGCTAACCGGCGTCGCCGCGGCCCTGACTGATCAACTCCGCGCCCGTGGACATGAGCTGTTGCTGCACGGCGCGTACACGGACGCCGAGCGCCCCGACTGGGCCTGGGCCAGCGAGCGCGCCGCGCGCGACGTCGCCGAAGGGCGCGCCGACCAGGCGGTCGTCGCCTGCTGGACCGGGACCGGCGCGTCAATCGCCGCCAACAAGGTGCCCGGCGTCCGCGCGGCGCTGTGCGGCGACGCGAAGACGGCCGAGGGCGCGCGCCGCTGGAACGATGCGAACGTGCTCGCGCTCAGCCTGCGTTCGACGTCGGAGGCCGAGCTCGAAGAGATACTCGATGCCTGGATGGCAGCCGCGCCGAGCACCGACGCTGTCGACGCGCAGAACGTCGCGCACCTGGCCGAGATCGAACAGGACGGCTAGGCCGCGTGGCCCGGTGTCGAATACCGGTGTGACGGTTCGGGTGCTCTCGGCGCCCTGTGGCACAATTCGTGCTACGGTATCGGCCATGCCGTCGCGTGTCGTCCGTGCCAGGCTGGATCAAGCCTCTGAGCAGGCGCTGACGGCCTTGATGCAAGAAGGCCGCAATGAATCGGACGCGGTCCGAACCGCGCTGGTGGAGGCGGGCGTCGACGCCGGCGCAATGCGACGCTGGCCGAGGAGGTTCGCCGGCTCGCCGAGAATCCAGCGGACACCGCTGAGCGCAGGGCCGTGATGGCGGACATGGATGCCGCTTCGCCCGACTGGCCCGAGTGACGCGCGGCGACATCTACCAAGTTCGGTTGCCGACTGGCCGGGGCCACGAGCAGCGCGGCCCGCGCTATGGCGTCATCGTCCAAGCCGACGCGCTGCTCGGGCTGTCGACCGCCATCATCGCTCCCACATCTCGCAGCGCTGCCCCCGCAACCTTCCGCCCTGAGATTCAGCTCGCCGGGGAGACGACTCGGGTCCTCGTAGAGCAACTCCGCACTGTGGACCTCTCTCGCCTGGACCGACATGCCGGGCGACTCACCTCCGACGAGCAACGGGCCGTCGATGATGCGCTGGAACTCGTGCTGGGCCTCTAGCCCCATTACCCGCTAAGCGACACCGGAGGCCGTGCTGCTCCGGACTGGCCACACGGCCTCCCAGACGCCCTGCTCACTATCACTCGCTCGACCTGCGCTACCGCGCGTAGCTGCTCGGTTTCCGTCAGCGACTCGCGTCCGGCACGAGCGTGCCCAGATTCGGGTACGCCGTGTACGCGGCGACCGCGGCGTTGGCCGCCTCCATCACGAACCTGCCCTTGCCCACCATGGAGCCGTATTTCGCAGATGACCGCCGGCCGTAACCCGGCCACACGTACCAGCGATAAGTGCCCGGCTTGAGGCGCCAGAGGTGTCCGCCGAAGTGCCAGCTCTGCTTCAGCTGCAGCTTGGCGTGCGACGGCCACATGCTGAGCACCTTGCGATCGCCTCGGTAGAGCTGGACGTTGTAGTAAGTCGCGTGGCGGATCGGCGTCCAGCGAAGCGCCGGCGGAGTCGTCAGACGGGCCCCGTTCGAAGGGCCGAACAGGCGGGGCCCCGGCGTGACGGTGATCGTCCGTACTGTCTCGTTGCCCGCTTGATCGGTGCCTTGATCGTGTACTTGTAGGGCACCCCGTTCCGCACGCTCGTGTCGCTGAAGGAGCCTGAGTGCCTCTGTGCAGCGCACTTGTCGTAGCCTTGTAAAACCGGGGGTTCGGGCAATCTCCACCGAAGTGACCGGAGCGACCGACTCGGTCGCATTCCAACTCAGGTTCACGACGGCGTCCCCTGGTGACCAGATACATCGAGGCTCGGTGGCGTCGCGTCGTAGCTCGAGCGAGACTGGAAGAGTCGCGACATTGCCGGCCCGGTCCGTGCAGCTTCCGGTGACGACGCGGTCGCGCTGTCCGGTCCGGAGTAGGTTAGAGTCGAACAACTTCAGCAATACCCGAGAGGCGAGTCTGTACCGGCGAATATGAAGCTGACCGGGTGGTTGTACCAGCCGTTGTGATCGGGGGGCCGCGAGGGTATTGCTCCGGTCACCGTCGGCGGCGTAGCGTCGTAATTGATCTTGTGGCTAGCATAGCGCACTTTCCGGCGGCGTCTACGCAACTCCCGCTCAAGGTGGCGCTCGTCACATCAGGACCGGAGTAGTTCGTCGAGGTGCACGACACGATGCCCGAGAACGAGGTCCCGGACGCCGAAAGGAGACCGGATGGTTGTACCAACCGTTCGAATCAGGAGGACGCGAGAAGCCGACTGAGACCGTCGGACTCGACGCCTCGTACTGGAATGTTGCGCTGGTGGTGCTGACGGTCTTGCCGGCGTTGTCGATGCAGCTACCCCTGACAGTCGTGTTGGGCGCGTCCGGGCCCGAATTCGTCCGGCCCGTGCATGCAGAACGAGAAGCCGGAGAAGGAGTTTCCGATAAACGAGATTGTGACGGCTGGTTGTACCAGCCGTAGGAATTAGGTGCAGGACGTGATGCGGGCTCGCTGGGGGCGGAGGCCTCGACTTTGAATTGAAACCCATGGTCGGGGCGTGCCTCCGAGGTCCAGTGGCCGAACAAGAGATAGGGCTTCGTCGTTGGTGTACGTCGTGGGAGGCGAACATGGCCAAGTTGGGAGGCCCGCAGTCACGAGTGACCGAACGAGTTGCGTGCCACCTCGCTGGTCATCGCGTTGGCCGTGAATTGACGCTCACTGGAGTGAGCTGCCATTCGCCTAGAGCTCGTCGCACTGTCCGGTGTTGCTACTGTTGCCGCCGCTGCAGGCCACACTGAGCGAATCTCCCATGCAGCTCCAGCCGGGCAGCCCGATAGCGAGTGACGCTGCGAGCAGGACAAGGATGAGCCAGCGCTGCCCCATTACGACGCCGGTTCTTCGTCCAAATCGCCCTGCAGGCGGTTGAGTCGCTTGAGAAGCATCGAGCTAGCGATAACCAGCATGACCAGCGCAAGAGCAGCGAGCATCAGTAGCAGCCCATCGTGTTGCGCGGTACTCGTGGCGATCGTCGCCGAGCTTGAGACTCCCAATAGCGCACCCGTGCGCGCCAGCATGCGCGCAAGGTCGGTGCCGACAGATGGAGTCGGGCGCTTGAGCGACGTGTGGTGCCGGGGCGGCGGGGCTGGACGGTTGTGGTGCGACACCGAAGGCGGCGCCGAGGACGTCTGAGCCGTCCCGCTGCTGACGGCCGGGGCGGAGTCTGTCGTGACATTCGGCGTGGTCCGGACTGGTGTGGTTCGGGCTGGGGATTGCGTCGACGTGGACGCCGAGCTGTGAGACGCGGTCTGGCTGGAGCCGCTCGAATCTGTTGAGACGTTCGTCGAGGAAGAACTTGAGCTGCTGCCGGAAGTCGCTCCTGGCACCGGATCAGGGGCTGGAGACGGGCTGCTGGTTGCTGCGGTCGTTGCCGGCTGTGGTGACGGGCTGGGCGACGGGCCGGGGACGAGCCGCCCGACGCAAGCGCGCTGGCGGGAGCGAGGCAGATCAGCAAAAGGGCGATGACGACCGTCGTCCCCAAGTAGGCCTGAATTGAGTTTGCGGCCGATGGCCTAGCTATCCGTGCCTTTACGCCCCCGCACCGCGTTCGACCGTGTCGAGCGCGCAACAGCTTCTCTCTGGTTGATTTACCGTCGAGTTGACTAGAAAAGATACGCCTTCGCGACAAAGCGTCAACCTTTCAAGCGACAGCACGACTCGGAGAGTCCGTCGCATGACCAAAACCCCTGCCAGCGGCGTCTGTCCCCCTGCTTGCTTAACGAATGAGGCCATTGCTGTCTTCCTCAATTTCTCAGGACGAAAGCTGACTCTGAGCACACTAGGTACGGGCACGGCAAAGCGCACCCCGCCCTAGGGCGTGGGTTTCACACCTCGACGCTCGCGGAGCGCGGGATCAGGCGTCGCGCGCCGAGCGCCGCGCAGACAGGCGTAGGTTCAGATCCGGCTGCGGACCGCAGAGCGATACTCGGCGCGCAGCAGGCCGAAGAGCGCCGCAACGAGGACGACGAGCAGGATCTCCAGCGGGACCGAACCTGGGGCCGCGTGCGTCAGAGCAAGCGGCGTCGGGGCTGGATCGTGCGACAGCCGTCGGGCTTGGTGAGCCGCCGGACGCGTGTTGGGGAGCCGGAGCCGGCGCGTCTTGGCGACGCGGAGCTCGGAAAAGTGCTGTACGCCGCCTGCGAAAGCGAAGCGAGCCGGGACCAGCGACCGGCGCCTGAGGTGGCACAAGCGTCGAGGGACGACTCGTGCCGACCACCGTGATCGCGGCTGCGGATTCCAGCGGTTGCAGTGCCACCCTGATCGGTCTCGGCGCCGAAGCCAAGGAATCGCTGATCGGAGCCGGGGGCAGAAGTCCGGTCGGGCCAGGCGCCGGCGCGGTGATCGTTGCCGACGTCACGCCCGTCGCAGGACCCGGGGTTGGCGGCGTTTGCTGACCGCTCCCGTTGGGGCTTCCGGCACCGGAGCCGGTCGAGGCTCCGCCAGCAGGGTCGCCCGGGCTCCCGCCAGGGTCGCCCTGCGTCGTGGGAGGGGCTGGGACGACGACGAGCGTCGTGCTCGAACTGGTCGCGGTCTGAACCTCGACCGCGTCGTAGCACCAGAACAGGCAACCAATCTGGAGCTGCGAGATTAGAGCCGTCGCGGTATTGGCTGCGGTCAGCGTCGTCGCCGCGGAATCCGGCAATACGTAAATCGTCGTGTTCGACTGCTCGGCCAGCTGGGTCTGCTGGGTCAGAAAGCAATCGAACAAACAGCCGATCTGGACCTGCCAGATTCCCTGGAGGGTTTGGTTGAGCGCCTGGTCCGGGGTGCCCAGGGTGCTCAGTAGCGAAGACGCGAAGCTCTGAATCGTGATGTTGGTCTGGGTCGCGCTCTGCGTTTGCGAACCCGTGGATCGAGTCCGTCCGTGGTGCTCGGTCCGTCCTGGTATTGGCCAGACGTCTGGTCGACGACGTTCTCGTCGACAGCCGGGATCGGGTCCAGCGTCGGCGCGCTGAATGCCTCCAGCTCGCCGAGCAGCTCGTCGATGTCAGCCTCGTTGAGCTGCGGGTCCAGCGCACTGACGGTCGTGCTTCCGAAGCAGAACCCCAGGCACCCGAGCTGCGTCTGGGAAATGGTCGAGGACATCGACGGGGACAGCCCCAAGCCCCGTCGATGTGATCTGCATGGTCCCCCCGGGCCCCGCCGGCGAGCCGGAATCGGCGGCGCCGTCGCCACCATTAGTTCCGGTTTGAATAGTTGAATTCGCGCTGATCGGCTCGAGATCGCCGATTGAAGTCGCGCTCGTGGGCGCGAGATCGCCGATCGCCTGGATCGTGCTGTTCAGCTGACTGGCGACTTGCGTCTGGCTCGTGCCCTGGCAGTGGGCCTGGCAGCCAGACAGCTGGATCTGCCAGATCGCCTGCGTCGTTGTGTTGGACGCGGGGGAGTTTCCGAGGGACCCGAGACGGTCGACGGGACCGGAACGGTCGACGGGCCTGGAACGGTCGACTGACCGAACCGCTGGGCGTCGAGTTGCTCGCTGGCGTTGCCTGACCACTGCCGCTCGTGGTGGGCTCCGGCGTGTCGCTTGAGCCAGGATCCGGCGTGTCGCTCGAACCCGGGTTGGGCGTCCCGCTCGAACCGGGGTCCGGCGTCCCATTCGAGTCTGGCGACGGCGAGCTGCTCTCGGGCGAGGTCGAGCCCGACGCAGGCCCGGACGGGAGTGTCTGGGTCGAGGTCGCGGAGCTCTGTGTGCTCTCGTTGACCGGAGTCGCCGGCGGACTCGACGGCGTCGCCGAGGGAGTCGAAGCGGAGTTCAGCTGAGCCCCGACCGGCTGAGCCGGGGTCTGCTGGCCGCCGGTTGGCGCGCTCGACAGATCCGGTGACTGAGCAGTTGACGGAGTGGCGGACATGGCGTCGTTCGTCCCCGCGACGCTCGGCGTGGTGACCGGGATGGCAGGTGAGACATCGCCTGGGACGGGCACTGTCGCACTCGGCACCGTCGCACTCGGCACCGTCGCACTTGGCACCGTCGCTCCGGGCTGACCCGTGACCGAGCCCGGATCGGCGTGGGCAACGCCCGCAGCGCACAGCACGAGCAGTGCCACCAGTACCAGACCGAGCTTTGCGTGTGAGACGAGTCGCATTAGGTCCGCCGGGGGCCTCCGGCCGGCCGCATAAAGCGGCCGGCCGGTGGTCCGAGGAACCACGGAGATCCTGGCCCGACCCCCCGTGTGGGCTGGGGCTCAGAGCTCTCCGTGGACGCTCAGGTCGCGGTTTGCGTTTGGCCTCCGTTCTGTGATGTGCCCGCGGCGTTGCCGGCCAGGCTCCCGGCAGCGTTGGTCGCGTTCTGGGTGGCGTTGTTGTTGCCAGCCCCGTTGATGTTGTTCCCGGCGATGTTCACCGGAACGTTGGCGTTCACCCCACTTTGGTTGGCTGATGCCGACGAGACTGCGGCCTGCCCAGTCAACGAGCCTTGGGTCGACGACTGGTATTGACCGGCGCCACCGCAGCCAGCGACGCAGCTTCCGCCGCCTGCCGTCTGCGACTGGTTGTTGGTCTGCGTTGTGTTGGCGAGGTTGCCCGCTGCACTGCCGGCGAGGTTGGTGGCGTTCTGCGTGGCGTTGTTGTTGCCACCACCGTTGATGTTGTTGCCGGCGATGTTGACCGGAACGTTGGCGTTGGTCAGGTTCTGATTGGCGTCAGCCTTTGACGCCGCGAGCTGCAGCGTCGCCGAGCCTTGGCTCGAGGACTGCGCCTGACCCGCACCGCCGCAACCGTACATGCAGCTTCCGCCGCCGGCCGTCTGCGACTGGGTGTTGGTCTGCGTTGTGTTAGCGAGGTTGCCCGCTGCACTGCCGGCGAGGTTGGTGGCGTTCTGCGTGGCGTTGTTGTTGCCACCACCGTTGATGTTGTTGCCGGCGATGTTGACCGGAACGTTGGCGTTGGTCAGGTTCTGATTCGCCTTTGCGGCTGACAGCGCCGCTTGACCGGTGAGCGACCCCTGGGTCGAGGACTGTGCCTGACCCGCACCGCCACAGCCGTACTTGCAGCTTCCGCCGCTAGCCGTCTGCGACTGGTTGTTGTCCTGCTTGGTGCTGGCGGCGTTGCCCGCCAGGCTGCCGGCGGCGTTCGTCGCGTTCTGCGTGGCGTTGGGGTCGTTGCCGCCATTGTTGATGTTGTTGCCGGCGACGCTGACCGGAACGTTGGCGTTGGTCAGGTTCTGATTGGCCTTCGCCTTTGACGCCGCTAGCTGCACGGTCGCCGCGCCTTGCCAGGACTGCTGCGCCTGTCCGGCGCCACCTGAACCGGCACCCCCGCCCGAGCCTTGCGGATCCTGGGACTGGGTGTTGTTCTGGTGCGTCTTGGCGGCGTTGCCGGCAGCGCTGCCGGCGAGGTTGGTGGCGTTCTGCGTGGCGTTGTTGTTGCCACCACCGTTGATGTTGTTGCCGGCGACGTTGACCGGCACATTGGCGTTAGTCAGGTTCTGGTTGGCCTTGGCCTTCGACGCTGCGCCCTGCAGGGTCGCTGACCCTTGCGTGGACTGCTGCGCCTGACCGATGCCACCAAAGCTGGCACCCCATGTTTGGGCGCCTCCGCCGCCGGCGAGCGCCGTCGCTGGCAAAGCCAGCGTAAAGGCGGCAACACCCGCGGCAATCAACTTCGATCGCATGCTGATTGTCTCCTTAGTGAGATTGCTTGCCCGCCCTTGGGCACGAGGCACAAGGGCCAGGCGATTGATCGGTCCCCGCCCCGGCGCAGGCCGTGGCGGGGTGGCGGTCACCGGATCGGAGGCCGCCGCGAAACAATCAGCTGGCGCTAGCCAGGCCGTTCGAGCCGCAGCGTCAGGAGCAGTGGCCGCCACGCTGACCGCTCCAACGCCACGCGGCCTCGAAGGAATGGGGAAAGGGAAATCAAAAGCACGGCCAGGAGCGCTGCCGCGCCGGCACCGGTCCCGACTCCTGTGCCCGCAGCCGCGGAAGCGCCGCCGCCGGCGAACGACGGAGGCAGCACCGGCGGCGCGGCCGGAGGTGAGACCAGGCCAGGCTTCGGAGCCGGCCGTGCTGAGCGCGATTGCACCGGAGGAAGGCGGTGACGCTGGTCGAAGATCGGTGTGGTCGACGCCGCCAGGACTCGGCGGCGGCTGGATCGCCGCCCCGAGGGCGGCAGCACCCAGGACCGCATGCGTCCGGGTCCGCACTGAATCCGCCCGCAAAGCAGCTTCCGTTGGCAATGGCGCGCCTCCGGCGGGTACGAGCTGGCCTCCTGGACCTCCCGGGAAGCGTGGGACGTCACCACTCCGCAGGACGGTAGCGAGCAGGCTCGTGAGCGACGGCGGGTCCGCGCCCGTCGTGGACGCGACCGTCGGCTGGCCGGCGATCGCACCATCGAGGTATGCCACCTCCCCGGGGACCGTCGTCAGTGGCGGCAACTCAACAGTGCTGCCTGCGAACGGATCTCCTTGCGACGCCGGATCGGGCAGAGTCACCGGTCCCGACAGCTCAGGCGGACCCGGGCTCCCGATGACCGGCGGAGAGGAAGGGATGGGCACCGGAAGCGCCGATGTCGTTGCCGACCCGACGTTCGGATCCGCGGCCTTGACGGCGTTGCCGACGATGCTCTGCAAAGACGGAGACGCAGCCGAGGTGCCGGGGTCGCTTTGGTAAGCCGACGGCGACGACGGCGCGGCCGGTGTTGACTGCGAGGGCTGCGCCGGGGCCGGATCTGATGCCCCTGCTGGTGCGGCGCTGTGCGACGTCGCCCGGGACGCAGGTGGATCGGTCGCCGCCGGCGCCACCGACTTCGATGCCGGAGGCGCTGGAGTCGACGGAGCCGGAGCCGACGGAACCGCCCGAGCCGAGGGAACCGCCGGAACCGATGAAGCTGCGCGGACCGTCGGAACCGCTGCCTGCGCCGCGGCTGCTGCTGCACCCGCCACTTGCCCCGCTGCCGTCGCGACGGCGCTTCCGCCAGCCGTCACGGAGGTCGGGGCCGCGCCGCCTGTGTTCGTCACCGGCGGTTGCGTGGCGGACGCCGTCGCAGGTGGGGCAGCTGCGACCGCAGCCGCGGCGCCGTCCGATGCAAGAGTGACGCTTGCCGCTCCGGGTTGTGCGAGCGGCATGGACCCAGTCACCGCGTCAGCTCGAGCCGGCACCAGGAGCGCAATGAACAGTGCGGTCAGCGCCAGTGCACCGGCAAGTGTGCGGAGAATCGGGAGCCCCAGTCCGTTAACAATCCGCCTGCTTATGTACGTCCCCACAACCAAAGATGTGCCCAATACACTTCACGACGATCCCCTGGCAGGGGCGCTACTGCTTGCTACCATGCCCCTGATATCGCTCACTCAGGGGGTGGAACGGTGAGCTCAACGAAGCGGCGTCCGGCCGAAATCGATCGGGAACGCCTGATTAATTCGAACTTGTCACTCGCTCGCGCAGTAGCGCGGCGTTACGCCGGTCGGGGGGCCGAGCTCGATGACCTCGTACAGGTGGGGGCGCTCGGACTAATCAAGGCCGCCGACGATTTCGATCCCGAGCGCGGCGTCGCGTTCAAGACGTTTGCGACGCACAGAATCGAGGGCGAAATTCGCCACCACCTGCGTGACAAGACGTCATCGCTGCGGATCCCGCGCGAGCTCCAACGGATGGGGGGCGAGCTTCGCCGCCGCGGCGGCGAACTGACTGCCAAGCTCGGCCGGTCACCTACCGTCAGCGAGCTCGCCGGCGAGCTTGGTGCCGACGAAAGCGATGTCGAACGTGCGCTGGAGGCCGAGCAAGCCCGCGAGGCGGTCCCGATCTCCGAGGACCGAGCCTCCGGGACGGATGCGTCCTCTGAAACGCTCGATATCAGCGACGACCGGCTGCTGCTCGCCGACAGCATGCGTACGCTCGATGAGCGTGAGCGTCAGATCGTCTATCTGCGCTTCCACGCCGACCTGACCGAGCGCCAGATCGCCGACGAGCTAGGGATTTCGCAGGCGCACGTTTCGCGACTGCTGAGCGGCGCGCTGACCAAGCTCCGACACGAGCTTGGCGACCCCACGGGCGCCGAAACGATCGGTGATACCACGCGAGAAAAAGTGATATCACCTCCGAAAAGCCCAGCGCCAGAAGGAGATCTGGCCACCGCGCGTAAAATCGCCACCGTGGCTGCGGAGCAGACCGTCGCGAAGGCACCTAGAGGTTCGCTACCACGTCGACGTGAAGCCCGAGCGCGACGGTGACCGCGAATTGTGGACCGCATCGGTCGAGGGAGCTGCCCGGGTGCTCCGCGCGCGGCGCGACCGCGGAGGAGGCCGTCGAGCAGTTGGAGCCGATCATGGAGTCGTGGCTCAGCAGCGCGCTTGCCCAGGCGCACGGGCCCGAGCCGAGCGCGGACGCTCCCGAGGCGGCAGTGGACGCTCCCGAGGCGACAGTGGACGCTTCCGAGGCGACAGTGGACGCTCCCGAGGCGACGGTGGACGCTCCGGAGGCGACCGTCGGCGCTCCCGACGCGGAGGCGGAGGTGTCCAAACGGAAGCAGAGCTCGAGCTACAGCGGACGCTTCCTGGTGCGGATGCCGCGCGAGCTGCATGAGCAACTGGCGCAAGCCGCCGAGCGCAGGCACGTGAGCCTCAACCGGTTCGTGACCGACGCGCTGGAGGCCTCCGTAAAGGCGCCGGCGCCGACCACGACGACTCAGCAAACAACGGCGAAGCCGAACCCCCCGCCGTCGCCCGCACGTTCGCTTCGGATCGCGCTGGCGGCGAACCTGATCGTCGTCGTGATTGCCGCGCTGCTAGCGGTCGCCCTTCTGGTGCTCGCGCTCGAGCGCGGGATCTGACCTGCAGCAGCAGGATCCCCGCGCGCGACGAAGAATCCGCGGGGCGTGCGAAATGCGGCGCTGCACCACGTGCTCGAAGCGTTCACTGTCGAGGCGAGCGGTCGCCTGTCGGCGGAGCTTGCGGCGGGCGCCGAAATGCCGTTCGAGGTCGTCGCCGAGCGAGGCGGTACCGCGGCGCTCTACTGCTACCAGCCGCTGATCGAGCAGTTCATCGCCCAGCGCCTGGAGATGCTCGCGGGACTCTCGAGCTACGTGCCGGCGGCCGAGGCGCTCGCTGATTGCGAAGCGACCGACATCTACCTCCAGGAGCGCGGGCTCGTGCGCGTTCCCGCCGACCGTCGCAGCATCGGCGAGGTCGCGATCGGGGCGTTCCTCGCTTCCGTATACAACGATCGTTCCGAGTTCGGCTTCGAGCCGGTTCATTTCGAGGCCGCCTATCGCGAGCTCGAGCGCGCCCTGTACGAGGGCCGCTGCACTGCAACCGTGATCGCGCCGGTGCTCGGCGTGGCGCTCGATCCCGAGACGACCCAGCTGCCGCTGGGCGAGGGCCTGTCGCTGATCCGAGGCGACGCGTTTCCCGGTGCGCCCGCCGAGGCGATCTGGGGTGATGCCGACGAACCGAACGTACTGGCCCTGCTGGCGGTCGACCAGGAGCGCGCGGCGCGGCCGCCGATCTCGATTGCGCGTGTCCGCTTCAGGCGGATCCTGACCGCGCTGCGGCTGTTCGAGCGCGGCGGCTACGCGATCGGGCCGGTCGCCTGGGCGCGGACGGAGACAGGCAGCTGGCGGCCGGTCGCGATCGGCTCCAACGGCAGACCGAGGCTGTTGACGCTGGTACCGGCCGAGCAGGAAGACGAGCTGCGCGCGTTCTGCGAGCTTGTCGCACGCAAGCTTCCGGGCTCGGGCGAGCTCGGCTGGGCACTTTCGCGGTTCGAGATGGGGTGTGAGCGGCTGGCGCCGTTCGAGGCGCTGACCGACTACCTGCTGGCGCTGCGGGCGCTGCTCGAGCCAGAAGGCCCGTCGAGCGGGCGCCTGGCGCAGCGGCTGGCGGTGATCTGCGCGGCGCCGGATCAGCGGGCGGCCCTGGCCGAGCGCACCGCGCGCGCAATCTCGCTCGAGCGCGCGGTCGTGACCGGACTCGCGGCTACCGGCTCCGGCGCGGACTCGCTGGTCGACGAACTGGCCGAGCACCTACGGGCAATCCTGCGCGACGCGCTGTGCGGGCACCTCGATGCCGACGTGCGCGGAGTCGCTGACGCGCTGCTGGCCGAAGCGGCGACCGCGTTGCCAGCCGTCTGACGAAGCGGTCTAAAGACGCTGTCAGCGGGCGGACGCCGGCGGACGTCGCCCGGCTGGGCCAGGTACCCTCCATGGCGGCCGCTCCCTACTCGGTCCCCTCGCGGGGCCGGGAGTGTTTTGCCCGCCAGGCACAACACGTAAGTCCTGGGGCTCGTATGCAGTTAGGGGGAGCGCGACCAGCAGAGGAGAGCGGGCCCGAGGGCCCGCTCTCTCTGCCGTTAGATGCCCCGGCTGGCCGCTAGGGCTGGCCGGTAGTCGGGTTCAGGATCAGCGTCGGGTTCGGGGCCTGGTGGAAGTCAAACGCTCCTGCCAGGTCGAACGCCAGCCCTTCGCGCCGATCGCGAGCGGCGAGTACCTGGTCAGCCGAACCCGGGATGCTCGGCAGGTGCCAGTTGTACTCGACGAAGTTGATGATCGACGCCTGGTCGCTCAGGTTGTGGTCTACGTAGTTCGCCTTCGCGTATGGCGAGATCATCAGCATCGGGATCCGCGGGCCGAAGCCGCAGCGGCCTTGCTCGCCGTCGAGCGGCTTCCGGTTCGGGTTGGTGCCGTTGCACATGCCCGAGGTGGGACCGCTGAACGTCGTGTTGGTCAGGTTGTCGGCCTGCGAGGTCGACGGGTTGTGGACGCCGCTGAAGGCGTGGTCATACCAGCCGTCGGAGTCGTCCCAGTTGATGAACACCGCCGTGCTGCTCCAGTCCGGAGACTGCATCAGCTCGTTGATGATGTGGGTCACGAACGCCTGCTCGTCGGCCGGGTCCGAGTAGCCCGCGTGTCCGTCCTCGTAGCCCGGAGCCTTGAGGTAGGTGACCGCAGGCAGCGCCGAGCCCGGCAACTGGCCGTTGTTGATCGCCGCCACGAGCTGATCGAAGTCGCTCGTGTCGTACTGGTGGTTGGGGGTGTTGAACTGCGGCACGCCGTTGACGTAGGACTCCGTGTCCCAGCCGATCTCCTTCAGGCCAGCGAGCGTGTCCTGACCGCTCGAGTCGGTGGGGATCGTCAGGTGATGCGGGTTGGCCGTCGATGCGTAGAACTGGAACGGCTCGTGATGCGGGATGTAGTCGTCCTTGTAGCCGTACTGTCCGGTGCCTCCGAGCGCCACGCCGACCGGGTGGACCGCGTCGCACAGTCCCTGGTTGCTCGAGTGCGGCACGTTCTTCTGGAAGCCCGCGTTTGCGAACTCGTCCGGGATGAACGTGGCGTCCGACTGGCCGGGCTGACCGATCGCCGCCAGCGCCTGCTGGTAGGTCTCACTGGGGCGGAAGCCACCCTCGAACCAGCCCCATGAAAGGTGGGCGCGATTGAGGACATCGCCGATGTTCTCGCCCGACATCGCGACCGCGTCGCGCGTCGAGCAGTCGTCCCAGTAGGGCTGGGCGTCGCTGGTCAGTGAGTAGCCGCCCTTGCCGTTGGCGGTCAGGTCGCCGTCGGGCGAAGTGGACGTCGACAGCGACGGGTCGTTGGCCGAGTGCGACGTGTCGACGTTGCCGGTGTCGCCGGAGGTGACGTTGATCGCGCCGGGCGCCGACGGCCCGAACGTGGTCCCGTACGAGTTATCGCTCAGCGCGAAGTGCTGGGCGTAGTTCCACAGCGCGGTGACCGAGTTGCCGTCGTAGTAGTCCATGACGGTCTTGGCCTGGCATGGGGCTCCGGTCGGGCCCGTACCGGTGGCAGTACCGACGCTCTGGACGAAGTGGTCCATCTTGCCGCCGTCAAACGCCTGCTGCTCGTCCGAGTAGTCGTGGTCCTGGTCGCAGGTGAGCTGGCCCTGGCCGGGGACGACGCCGGCGGCGCTCGAGTCCAGGCGCTGCGGTGCGTCCTCGTTGGGATTGCTTGTCAGCAGGTTGGTGCTGTGGCGGAGCCGCGGTGGCAGCGAGCTCGAGGTCGCCGGCAGCAGGCCGTCGACCGCCGGCGTGTTGGGCGCCGCATGGAACGTCTGGCCATCAGTGTTGGCCGCGTTCGGGTAGGTCCCGAAGTAGTGGTCAAAGGAGACGTTCTCCTGGAAGATCACGACCACGTGCTTGATCGGGGTGGCGGTGTGGTCCTGCCCCCCGTACCCCCCATAACCCTGCCCTTGCTGGCCCTGCCAGCCACTGTCTTCGTGACGGCGGCCGCGTGCGCTGGCCGCGCCGGTGATCAGGATCGTGCCCGCCAGAGCGGCGAGCGCCAGCAGCACGACGTAAATTCGTCTCGGCGGCAATGTGGCTCTCCTTGCTAGTGGCTGAGATGCGCGCGACGCCCCGACCAGACGTCCGCTTGCGACAGCCTCTCTCTGCCGCGGGCACCGAAAGTTGCTGGCGCGTGACGCAGCTGTTAGCGAGTTGTGAACGACGTGGATCTGTCTCAGCGCGAGAGGCGGAGCTGCAAGGGGAGGGGGCCGAACCGCAGTTCGGTCGCGATGTCTTGCGCTGATTGCTTGGTGAAGCCGCCGGTGATGTCGGCCCCGCCAGCGCCGACGATCCCGTCCGGGTAGACCCTGAAGTCGATCGATGGGACCGTCAGGAGCTGATCGTCGAGCGCGATCGCGAAGTGCTGCTCGAATGTCTGACCGAGCGAGCTGACGAGCTGGCCTCGGTGCGAAATCTGCGCGGTCACGTGCTCGAACTTCGCATTCCCGTTCGCGGTGAAGGAGAACGTGATGTCAGGCGAACCGGACTGGTCAGTCGACTGCCGGGGATTGGTGATGTCTGCACCGGTCAGCGCGACGTTGTCGCGTAAGACGAAGAACCGGGCTGACGGGCTCGCGAAATCGAACGGCTGCGTGCCGGCGGCCTGGAGTACGAGCGTGCCCTGCTGGACGACGAGCAGCTCGGCGTTCGACGTGCTCACGCCCGGTGGAAGCTCGCGTGCCAGCTCCTGGATCACCAGCCGGCGTGGCGTGATGGAGGGCTCGTCGTCGGGGCCTGCCAGCAGGCAGTGCTGACCGGCTGTCGGCACGATCCCTTGCAGGCGGGCCTGGGTTGCGCAGGCGGCGCTGCCCGGCGCCCCGAACAGGTAGTACTGGGGACCGGGGCGGGCGGTGGCGCCGGTGACGGCCCTGGGCTGTGAAGCGGCCAGCTTGACCGCCTCGTAGAGCTGCAGGCCGCCGGCGCCAGCGCCGCCAGGGGCGGCGGTGCTCGAACCCTGGCTGATCTCGAGTGCGGTCGGGTTCTGGGCGTGCAGTTGACTGGCGACCGTCTTGGCGTTCGGCGTCAGCGCGTTGGCCTCCCAGTCATAGAAATAGAGCTGTCCCGGCTCGGACACGAGTCGCACAATCCGGGTCGCGTACCGCGGGCGAAACGCTTGCCGGCGGTGATCACCAGCTCGTCTCCGCGCACTGTGACGTTGTAGTCGCGAGGACGATCGAGCGCAGGCGCTCACGGACAACCGCAACCGCGCGCGAGATCGCCGCCGGTGTGACTGGCTGGCGCGGCGTCGGCTCCGCCCGCAGGACGATCTGCAGCCCGGTACTGCGCGGTGCGCTGCCCTGGCCCGGACCGGAACCGTGAAGGCTCAGCACCGCGACGACGACGACCACGATCGCGACGAGGACGCTGACCGCCGGCAACAGCTGCGGGCGACGCCGCGGACGCGGCGGTGCTGACAGCACCCGCTGAAGGATCCGGTCGGCCTCGCCACGCTCATATGGGCCCGGCCTCGCGGTCCGCGGGACCGGGTTTGCGTCGGCCAGCTGAGTGAGGACGGGGTCGTCTGTGGTCATGGTGCCTCCTCGGCGACTGGCGGGCGACGTCGGTCATCGGTCGTGTCGGCCAGCCAATCCGCCACGCGCCGGCGCGCGCGGTGAAGCCGGACTCGAAACGCAGCCGGGGTACATCCAGCGGCCCGGGCCGCCCGGGCCGGATCCAGGCCCTCCCACGCGACGAGCAGCAACGCCTCTCGTTCCCGCGCCGACAGCGACCCGATCGCGGCGGCGAGTCGGGCGCTCATCTGCGCCGGCGGCTCCCAGTCCACGCTCTCTCCGGCAAGCAGGCCTTGCAGACGAGCCGCCAGCGCCGATCGGCGACGGTCGGCGCGGTGCTGATTGGCGAGCATCCGACGAGCGACCCCGAACAGCCATGGCAACGGATCGTCGCCCAGTGTCTCCAGCCGCCGCCAGGCGACCAGGAACGTGTCCGCCACAACATCCTCGACCGCCGATCCGGGGCAGCGGCGAACCACATAGCCACGAACGGCCCAGTAGTGCGCGGCGAACAGCCGCTCGAACTCGACCGTGCGGTCATCAGCATCGGACATCCCCTAGCGATTGTCCGCCAAGCTCTGATCCGTTACGCGCGCTTACGTTACGCACGTTCGGGTAGATACCGCGCGGGGTCGGCGATATCCACTGGAGGAGGGGGACGATGCGCAAGCTCGTCGCTGTTGGTCTGTCCGTACTCGCGTTCACGGCGATTGCCGCATCGCCGGCGAGCGCGAATTCCAGTCCCGCGGCTCGAGGGGCCACGTCGTCGCGGTTCACGATGACGGCGAGGATCACCAGTTTCCGCGCGACCGCGGCCGGCGTAGTCGCGGACGGGACACTGAGCGGACGGCTGAGCTCCGGCGGAGGCGTGTCGCACCAGAGCGCGCCCGTGAGCTTCGCAGTCGTGTCGAAGGCTGGCGGCGGACGATGCAACGTGCTCACGCTCCGGCTAGCGCCGCTCGACCTCGAGTTGCTCGGCGTACAGGTCACGACCTCTTACATCAGTCTGGACGTCTACGCCCTCCAAGGCCGCGTGCTCGGCGACCTGTTCTGTGGGCTCGCGCACGCCAAGGTCACGTTCCCGCGCGCCGCGCTCGTGGCAAGAGCGCTGAACACCCGACTCGCGGGGCGCTCACTGCCCGTCTTTACGGCGTCTACCGCATCCGGATCGGCGCCAGCACGGGCCGCCCAGGCGCAGCCGACGACCTGCCAGGTGCTGAAGCTCGTCTTGGGGCCGCTGCACCTGGACCTTCTTGGACTCGTCATCGATCTCTACGGCAAGACCACCGCCAACCCAGTGATCGTCACGATCAACGCGATGCCCAACAACGGGCTGCTCGGTCAGCTTCTGTGCAGTATCGCCGGCGGCGGCGGCATCACGAATCTCGGTGGACTCCAGAGCCTGTTGAGCAACCTCGGCCTGAACCTGTCAACAACCCAGCTGCAAAGCCTCCTGAACCAACTTGGGATCGGCAACCTGTCCGGTGGATTGACGCAACTCGAGCTCAACCGCATCCTGCAGGCGCTCGGGCTCGGCTCGAGCGTCCCTGCCGGCTGACCTGCGTGAACAGAGAGGCCCCGCCAGCCGCGGGGCCTCTCGTGGCAACCTTGAGCCGTGTTCCACGTCGAGCTGCGCCAGTTCCCGCACGTTGCGCGGGTCTTCAACCTCGAGCGACAGGAGCTCGACGAGCGCTTCGCGCGCCCGTGGGCCAGCGGCCAGATGGTCGAACAGGAGGAGCGGTGGTGGAGCCCCGAACGCGCCCGACTGACGATCTTCGAGGCGGCCGAGCTGCCGCTCGACGAGATCGGCATGGGCCGTGGCTGGGCGACCGTGGGTAAGACCGGCCATGACGTGACTGCCGACGTCCTGGCCGAGGCGCAGCGCGGCGCCCAGGGCCGCTCCGCGGTCGAGGGGTTCAAGGCCGAGCTCCGCGCCGCGGCGCCGCTCACCTTCAACGGGGTCGTCGAGCTCGCGGTCGCGCAGTACCCCCTGTGGCGCGCGAGCGAGCACCTGGCGCTCGCCGAGCAGTCAGTCTGGGAGCTGCTGCACCAGGGCGGCCTGACGCTTCGCGGCCCCGACGGGCAGATCGAGGCCGAGCGCTGGCAGCCGATCGTGCTCAGCTGGTCGACTTGGACCACAGCTGAGCTGACGCTCGAGCTGGCGTGAGCGCCGAAGTCAGCGTGGGATCCCGCGTTGACTTTCGAATCGGAGAGTGATTTAAAAGCCGCCGTCGGGCCGGGTGTGATCCAGTCAACTGTGCAACCCCCCGGCCGATCGAGGCTGAGCGTGAGTAGCGGCAACGACGAACCAGCTCGGGCGGACGCAGAGGCGGGCTCGCTCGAGCACGGCGTGCTCGGCCTACCCGATGCGGTCGCACAATCGGTGGCCCTGCTGTCGTTGGCGATCGGCGTGGCGTTCGCCGCCTCGGGCACCGCCGGTGACGCGGGCGCGGCAGCCCCGCTCACATACGCGGTCGCGGCGGTCGCGGCGCTCTGCCTGGCGTCCGTGATCGTTCGCTTCGCGCGTAGGTTCGCCACGGTCGGCGGCGTCTACACCTACGTCGCCAAAGGCTTAGGACCGGAGGCGGGATTTCTGTCGGGCTGGATCTACGGTGCTGCCTTCGCGGTCGGGATCTCGTTCGTGCTGGCAATCGCGAGCACTTTTCTATCGACCGTGTTCAAAGCTCACACGTCGCTGAAGATCGGCTGGTTTCCGTTCTTCTTGATGCTGCTCGCGCTGACTCTTGTGCTGGCGCTGTTGGAGATCCGCATCTCGACGCGCACGCAGCTGGTACTGGGAGCGATCGGGGTCGTCGCGATCGTCCTTCTGTCCGTGATCATCTTGGCCAAAGGCGGCGATGACGGGATTTCACTGCAGCCGTTCAACCCGTCGCTGGTGCCGAGCAGCAGCGCCTTCTTCCTCGGATTGGTGCTGGCGTTCACCGGATTCATCGGCTTTGAGGCGGCCGCCGTGCTCGGTGAGGAGACGTCGCACCCGCGACGGGCGATCCCGGCCGCGATCCTCGGTGCGGTGATCTTCGCCGCCCTGTTTTACGTGTTCGTCACCTGGACGATGTCGCTCGGGTTCGGCGTTGCGCACTCGCAGGAGTGGGCAACCAATCCGGCGGCGCTCGATACGCTGGCCACCCGCTACGCCGGCACGTGGCTGTCGATCATCATCGACCTCAGCGTCGCGGCGAGCGGGTTCATCGCGGCGCTCGGTGGGGTCGTCCTCACCGCGCGGACGTTCTTGGCGATGGGGCGCGACGGGGGCCTGCCCCGCGCCTTCGCTTGGACGCACCCGCGATTCAAGAGCCCGTGGACGGGCGTGATCACGTCGGTGGTGATCACGCTCGTGCTCGGTACGTGGCTCGGCAACGACTACGGCCCGTTCACGTTCTTCGCGTTTTTGGCCACCACGGCCTCGCTGGGGATCCTGCTCGTGTACATGATGGTCGCCGCCGGCGGCGCGATTCTGTTTTGGCGCGAGCGCGGGACCGCTGGCGGCCGCTACAACCCGGTGCTGGACATCCTTCTGCCCGCGGTGGCGATCGTCATCTGCGGTTACACGATCTACAAGTCGATCGTGCCGGTGCCACCGCATCCGATCGACGAGGCGCCGTACATCGCCGCGATCTGGGTCGTGATCGGGATCGTCGTGCTCCTCTGGCTACGGAACCGCAGCCCCGACCGCGTCCGCCGCTTCGGGCAGGCGATGGGCCAGGGCGAAGCAGCCTGAAGCACCGGCACCGGTGCGGCTCGTTCAGGCGACGACGTCGGCGATCATCTGCTCCCGTTCCGCATCGGACGCGAACAGGAAGCGGTGCACGCGCGACAACCCGTCGATGTCGTGGACGTCATCGTCGAGTTGGGGAACCAGCAGTAGCGGCCGGTCGCCGAGTTCCGCGCCCAGCTGCTGGAGCCCGGCCCAGTCGCGGCGCGCCAGCACGTGGTAGTCCTCAAAGGTCTGCGCTACCCGGTCGGCGAGCTCGGCCGGCAGGTCATCGGACAGCGCGGCGCGCAGATCCTCGGCGTCGGCGCCACCCAGCACATCGTGGTGGACGCGGTTGACGATCACGCCGGCGAACGGCAGGCCGCTGTCCTCTAGCGTGCGGCGGAACCAGACCGCCTCGTCGATCGCGGCCCGCTGAGCGGAGGTGACCAGCAGGAAGGCCGTGGTCGGGGCCTTGAGCATCGTCTCGACCTGGGCCGCACGCGCGGAGAAGTCCTCGGTCATGTCACCCAGCAGCCCGAAGAACGTCGACAGGTCGCCGACCAGGTCGACGCCGGTCACCCGGCGCAGCGCTCCGAGGAACGGCGCCACGCCACGTCCCAGGACCCGCATGCCGAGCCCGGTCGGCTTGATGAACGTCTTCAGGGCCCGGCCCTCGAGAAACGACGTCAGGCGGCCGGGGGCATCGAGGAAGTCCAGGGCGTTTCGCGACGGCGGAGTGTCGAGCACGAGAAGATCGAAATCGCCGTCGCGGTCGAGCTCGTAGAGCTTCGCCACGGCGGTGAACTCCTGTGAGCCGGAGACCGCCGTCGAGAGCTCGCGATAGACCCGGTTTGCCTTGATCTCCTCGGCCCGCTGCGGGTCAGGCGCGACGCGGTCGATCAGCTCGTCGAAGGTCCGCTTCGGGTCGAGCATCATCGCCCACAGCTCGCCCTTGACCTCGACCGCGGAGCCGGCTAGTCGTTCGGGCTCGACGCGGCGAGGCTCGTTCTCGAGTTCGTGCAGCCCGAGCGCGTTCGCCAGCCGCTTCGCGGGGTCGATCGTGACCACCGCCACCTTGGCGCCCTCTGCCGCCATCCCAAGCGCGATCGCGGCCGAGGTCGTCGTCTTACCGACGCCCGCCCGAGCCGCCGCACACGCAGACTCGCTTGCCCTCCAGCAGTTCGGCGACGCTCATTGCGGCCTGAGTCTATGCACCGCCCAGTAGCCTGACGGCGGTGAAGATCCTCGCGCTCTACGACATCCACGGCAACATCGAGGCGCTTGAGGCGGTGCTTGCCGATCCGCGCGCCGCGGATCCCGACGCCGTCGTCGTGGGTGGCGATGCCGTCCCCGGTCCGTTTGCGCGGCGGACGCTTGACCGGCTCGACGCGCTCACCGTCCCGGTGCGTTGGGTGCGGGGTAACGGCGAACGCGAGGTTGCCGCGGCCGTTACGGCGAACCGCGCCGACGATGACCTGGCGGCGCGGACGTCGGCGACCAGCGCCGCCGAACTCGGCGCCGGACGGGCCCGGGTCCTCGGTGGGCTGCCGCTCACGCAGACGATCGACGGGGTGCTGTTTTGCCACGCCAGCCCACGCCGTGACGACGAGTTGCTGACGCGGCTCTCGCCGGACGAGCGGTGGTCGCAGGCGCTCGCAAGAACCGCGGCCATGCTGGTTGTAGCCGGCCACACCCACCAGCAGGACGATCGGATGGTCGGTGGCGTGCGGTTCGTCAATGCCGGTAGCGTCGGCCTTCCGTATGAGGGAGACGGGGCGGCGCGCTGGCTTATGATCGAAGACGGTGTGCCGCAGCTGCGTCAAACGGAATACGACGCCGCCGGCGCCGGTACGCGGATGCTCGAGGCCGGATGGCCGGACTCGGACTCGGTCCGGGCCGCGCTGGTCGAACCCGTCGAGGCGCTGGTTGTGACCCAGTTGTTCGAGAACAGCGCCGGAGCGTGATCCTGAAATCAGCTCGCCGGCGTGCTGGTCAGGTCGAGCACGTGATCATCGGTCGTCTCATACGGTGCGGGTGGATTCGCTCCCGGCGGATCGCGAGCTTGACCGCGCCGGTGGCGTCGAGTCGTTCGGGCTCGACGCGACGGGGCTCGTTCTCGAGTTCGACGCGCCTGCCGTCCACCAGTTCGGCGACGCCCACTGACGCGACTCTAGTTCGAGGGCGCCGGCCACCGGTGGGCGGCCGGGATTGCAGTCAGCTCGCGGTCGTGAGGCACTTGATCGCCGCTGGTCTCGTCGTGGATCTCGGCAACGCTGATGCCGGGATCGGGCAGCACGCGGAGCGCGTCGGCCGGCAGGCCGACGCTGACCGGTGTTCCCTGGCTGTAGGGCAGCACGGCGCCGTCGTTGCGTACGAGCGCCTGCAGCGCCGAGCCGGTCGCGAGGCGGACGTAGATGTTCGTCGTCGAGCCGAGGAACACGAGCCGCTCGACCATCCCGGGAAGGCGGTTGTCGCCAGCTGTTTGATGTTCGTACAGGTGGATGCGCTCCGGGCGGATCGCGAGCTTGACCGCGCCGGTCGCGTCGATCCTGCCCGCCTCGGCCTCAAGCGTGAAGTCGCCCAGCCGCACGCGGCAGCGACCCCGTCCGTCGCCCCGGGCTCGACCTGGGCGTCCATCAGGTTCGAGACGCCAAGGAAGTCGGCGACGTAGGCGTCGGCGGGCTCGTTGTAAACCTCTTCCGGAGTGCCGATCTGGACGATCTTCCCGTGGTTCATGACGGCCAGGCGATCGGACATCGTGAGCGCCTCTTCCTGGTCGTGGGTGACGTACAGGAACGTGATTCCGACCTGCTGCTGGAGTGCGCCCAGTTCGACCTGGAGGGTGCGGCGCAGCTTGGCATCGAGCGCACCCAGCGGCTCGTCGAGCAACAGGACGGACGGACGAAGGACGAGCGCCCGGGCGAGCGCGACGCGCTGCTGCTGGCCGCCCGAGAGCTGGTTCGGGCGCCGTTTCTCGTATCCGGACAGCTGGACGAGCTCCAGCGCCTCGGCCACCCGCTCCTCGCGCTCTGACTTCGCAACCGACTTGTACTTCATGCCGAACGCGACGTTCTCGGCGACGGTCAAGAACGGGAACAGCGCGTAGCTCTGGAAGACCGTGTTGACGTTGCGCTGGTTCGGTGGCCAGTTGCCGACGTCGATGCCATCGAGCAGAATCTTGCCGCTCGCTCGGTGGCTCGAAGCCCGCGACCATCCGCAACGTGGTCGTCTTGCCGCAGCCGCTCGGCCCGAGCAGCGAGAAGAACTCGCCGGCGTTGATGTCGACCGAGATCTCATCGACCGCGGTGACGTCGTCGAACCGCTTCGTCAGTGACTCGAGCTTGACATTGCCTCCACTCATTTCAGCCCTCTCAGAAACCTGCGATACCGGTCAGCGCCTCGGCGCCGCCCTCCCGCGCTCCCCTCGCGTCACCCATCGGTAGGCGAAGAAGCCGATCACCGCGGCGACAAGCGAGAAGACCAGCATGATTGTCGCCAGGGCGTTGAGCGCCGGCCCGCTCAGCCCGCCGTGGACGTTGGAGTAGATCGCCACCGACATCGGCTGCGTGTCGGCGGTCGATGACAGCTGCTCGACGATCACGAAATCATCGACCGTGCTCGCGAAGACGAGCACCGCGCTGGCGAAGATCGCCGGCATCAGCAGCGGCATCAGCACCCGCCAGATCGCCCCGATTCGCGATGCCCCGAGATCGGCGGCCGCCTCCTCGTAACTGCGCCCGATGCTCACCAGCCGCGCGCGCACGATGATCGCGGGCCAGCTTATGTTCCACACGACGAGCCCCGCCACCTCGGCCGGCGTCCCGAGGCGGATGAACGTCAGCGCCTGCGTGACCAGCATGAACAGCGCCACCGCAAGCAGCAGCTCCGGGACCACGAACGAGAAGATCATCACGAAGTTCATTCCGTCTGAGGTCCGGGTGCGCCACCGATCGATGCCGATTGCGAAGCCGACCCCGATCGGGACGCAGATCACCGTGGTCAGAAGTCCGAGCACGAGCGTCTGGATCACCGCATGATGGAGGCTGGGGTTGTGCAGTACCGACTGTGACCGAGTTCCCGACGTACCACTTGGTGGAAAACCCCTGCCAGGTGGACTGTGACGCACCCTTGTTGAACGAGAACAGCACCGCGATCGCGATCGGCACGATCGACCAGACGATGTACAGCCACGTGAAGCCCTCCATTGCCCACGGCCGCCGCCACGGGTTGCCGCGCGGAGCCCGCCACGGCGCGGCCAGCGTCGCAGCGCCCGCAGGCGCGGTTACCGGCTCGCCGACGGTGCTGGCCATCAGGCGGCCTGCCTCGAGGCTCGGGCGGTGCTGACCATGTAATAGAACATCGGGATCAGCAGGACGACGAGCAGCAGCAGTGACAGCACCGCACCCTGTCCGATTTCGCCAGGCGACTCGAGCTGGCCTTCGATCGCGTTGCCGATCATCGTCGTCCCGGGCGCAGCCGACAACAGCTGATTTGTGAAGTAGTCGCCGAGCATCGGCAGCACCGTGATGAATGTCCCGGCGATGATCGCCGGCTTGCTCAACGGAACCGTCACGTGCCAGAAAGTCCGCCACTTGCTAAGCCCGAGATCTCGGGCGGCCTCGAGCTGGCGCTGGTCGATGCGATCGAGGAACGCGTACAGGACCAGGATCAGGTACGGGATGTACCCGTAAACGAGCCCGAGGATCACGGTCACCGACTTTCCGCCGAGCCAATCGGTGTTCCCGGGCAGACCGAGGGACGACAGCGCCTTGTTGAAGAAACCGCCCTGCTGCAGCAGGTCGATCCACGCCAGCATGCGCATCATGTAGCTGACCCAGAACGGCGCGATCAGCAGCACGAGGAACAGCGTCTTGCGTCTGCCCGCATACCGCGAGACGAAGTACGCGACCGGGTACGCGATCGCGAGCGAGATCATCGTCGCGATCGCCTGTATAGATCGCGTGTCCGCAACGCCGGCGGGCCGAGAACGCTCCGGCGCCGGAGATATCGTGCCAGACTGCGGTCAGGTTCGCGGTCGACCAGTGCAGCGGATTCCAGACCGGGACCGGCGTCTGGAAGAACGAGTTCACGCCGCCCGCCGGCGACCGCCAGCATCACGTAGAACGGCACCACGAACAGGACGATCAGCCAGATCGCTCCCGGCGCCGCCAGCCCGATCCACAACCAGCGATTGCGCCGGTCGTAGGCTGTCCTGCCTCCGCCCATCGCCTACCCTATAGCCCCTTGGAGAACGTGTTCCAGGTGTCCTCCCAGACCGCGTTCGCGGCCGGCGGAAGCTCGAGCTCGAAGATCCCGTGGCGGAAGTAATCCGGAAGCACGACCGTCGACGCGAGCTGCGCAGGCAGCAGCTTTTCTGAGATCAGGCGCGCCGGCGTGACGCCGTCGAGCGGCGCATGTAACCGTAGTAGCTGTAGTTATCGAGCGCGTTGGTCGTGTTGAGGAAGTAGTTGATGAACATGTGCGACAGCACCGGGTTAGCGCCGCTTGTGAGATTGACCATCAGGTCGTTGGCAACCGGGCCCTTGTGGTTGGACGGGAACCAATACCCGAGCGACGTCGATTGGCGTGCCCTTGGGCAGGTACGCGTACGCGGAGGCCATGTCGCCCGACCAGGCGTGGTGAATCCAGGTCTTCCCGGTCGGGACGTCGGTGTAGTCGTTGTTGTCGATCCGCACGTTGGTTAGGCTCGGACAGCTGCTGCAGCGCCTTGCCGGCGGCCTGGATCTGGGCCGTGCTTGGTCGTGTTGAGGTCCAGGTTGCCCGCGCTTCAGCAGCGCGAGGCTGATCGTCTCCCGGTAGTCGTCCAGGACCGCGACCTTGCCCTTGTACGCCGCCCCCTCCCACGGCATGTTCCATGACGGGGTGAGGTTGACCTTGTCCTTGCGCCACGCCATCCCGGTCGTGTAGATCGAGTACGGCATCGTGTACTGCCAGCCGCTGTCGTAGAACGGATCGTGGTAGTCCGGCCAGGTGTTGGCGAGGTTGGGGATGTAGCTGTGGTTCAGCGGCCGGATCATCTTCGCGTCGACCAATCTGGCCGAGCACATCGACGGTCGGGAAGAAGATGTCGAACTTGAGCTGCCCGCTGCCGAGCTTCGAGATCGCCTCCTCCATCGTGTTGAACGTCGTCAGCGAGTAGCTGCAGTTGTGCGTCTTGCAGAAGCTCTTGATCATCGCTTCGTTGATGTACGCGACCCAGTTGTAGATCTGCAGGGTCGCGCCCTTCTCGGGCGCGAAGCCCGAGGCGATCGCCTTGTTGTCGGAGAAGATCGGCCACTTCACCGGGCTGTACTGGCGCGGCAGTGGGAGCCGCTGCTGCCGCGGCACCGGCGGCGTTCGTTGGAGCCCGATCCGCCACAGCCAGCCGACTCGCTCCGAGCATCACCCCGGCGCCGGCGGCAAGCAGCTGGCGGCGGGAGATCGCTGTTTGAGACGGTTCGGGTCTGCGCCGGATCCCTCCTTCAGACCATCCCTCACGTGGATGCATGTCAGCTCACCGCTTCCTCGACCCCTCCGCATCACTGCGTTGCGCAAGCGCCCATCGCGGCCGGTGGCCCAGCTGGAGCTCGCACCCCAGCTCGCTGGAGGCGAGGTAAGGCAGCGGTCGACCATCCGCGCCGCTGACACGTCGGGCTGGCCGAGCGTGACCTGGACACCGAGGCCGTCGAGCAGGCCGCTAAGACGAGCGCGAAATCGTCCGGTTCGACATCCATGGCTGAACTCGCCCGCCTGCTGTCCTTCGCGCACGATGTCGGCGATCAGCGCCCGCTGCCGGCGGTCGAGGCGGAAGTACGACTGCCTAACACTCGGGTCGCGCCGGGCGCGGACCCAGATCTCCATCCACAGCGTGTAGTCGTTGAGCCCGCCCGGACCGAGGCTCGTCTCCTCGATCAGGTGCACGAGCTTGTCGCTGGCGTACCTGAACTGACCCTGGCCCTCGGACAGGCGGTCGTAGAACTCGCGGTCGGCGTACTCCACCGCTTCCTCGAGCAGGCGGTCCTTGGACTCGAAGTAGTAGAGGATCGTCGGCGAGCTGGTCCCTGCACGCTCGGCGATATCGCTGATCCGCGTTTCGAACAGGCCCCGCTCGTAAAGGAGTTCAGCCGCGGCGGCGATGATCTGCGGCTTGCGCAGGTGGTCGAGTTTCGGACGCGGGCTCATCTCTCCTACGGCTTGCAGCGACGTGTATCCTGAATCGCGGTTCAGAAAACTACGCAGCGATCCAACGATCTGTCAAGCGTGGAGCGTTAGGAGGAGATTGCAAGTGGTCGACGTCGCAGTGCTCGGAGCCGGACTCGCCGGTCTGACGGCGGCGCGCGACCTGACGGCGGCTGGCGCCGAGGTGCTCGTGCTCGAGGCCCGCGAGCGGCCCGGGGGACGGGTCGAAGCTGTGACGCTTCCAGACGGCCGCGTCGTGCAGGCGGGCGGTGAGGTGTTCGGCCGCGATCACACCTATTACCGCGAGCTCGTCGCCGAGCTCGGGCTGGCGGTCGAGCAAAGCTATGTCGCCGATCCCGGCGAGATGAGCTGGGGGCTGAACGAGGGTATGTTCGTCGGCGACGACGTTCCCTGGATGACCCCCGCGGAGCGCGACGACGCGAGCCGGATCGAGAGCGAGTTCGCCGCGCTCGCGGCGACCGTCGACCCGGCCGATCCGTGGAGCCATCCGCAGGCCGAGCAACTCGATCGTCTCAGCCTCGGCGCGTGGCTGCGCCTGCAGCGCGCGCTGCCGGCTGTGCTCCGCCGACACGAGCTCGCATCGCTCTCACTGTCGTGCGACGCGCCCGAGCGGACGTCGCTGTTGGCCGAGCTGCGCAAGCACGCGACGCTGGCCGGTGACGGCTTTTACGACCTCGCCGAATGGGAGGGCCTGCGCGTCGCCGAGGGTTCGGCGGCGGTCGCGCTCGCGCTGGCGTCCGAGCTCGGCGCGCGGGTCAGGCTGGGGTCGCAGGTCGAGGCGCTGGATCTCAACGGATCCCGTGGCGTGGTCGTGACGCTCGCCGACGGGGAACAGATCCGGGCCGAAGCGGTCATCTGCACGTTGCCTGCCGGGCCGCTGCGGGCGGTCTCGATTAGCGGTCTCAGCGACGCGCGGCTGGCGTCGCTCCGCGCCCAGCGTCACGCCCTGGCGGCGAAGGTCGTGGTCGCCTACGAGGAACCCTTCTGGCAGCGGCGCGGACAGAACGGGCTCGCCGAGACGGAGTGGCTGTTCGGCTCGACGTGGCCGCAGCGCGGAGCGGTGCTGTCGCTGCTGGTGCCGCCGGAGCGCTTCGCGGCGTTCATCGCTGCCCCGGCGCGCGCGCGGCGGGAGGCGATTCTGGACGGTCTTGAGCGGCTCTACGGGGAGCGCGCGCACAGTCCGGCTGCGGTATTCGAGCGGGCGTGGGGGAGCGACCCGTGCACGCTCGGTTACATCACGTCCTGGGCTCCCGGCGACCTATCGCGAGTGGGTCCGCTGCACGGGACTCATGAGCCCCCGTTCTACGTCGCGGGCTCCGACCATTGGGTCGCGGGCTACATGGAAGGCGCGGTCAGGACCGGCCGGGGTGCCGCCGCCGCGCTCGCGGCGGGGGCGCCGGTCTAGCAGCCGGCTTCAAGCGAGCCCCGCGCCGCTGTACGCGGGCGGGACCGACGTTATGGCGTGTGCGGCGGCGATCTGCGCCAGTAACTGCGCGGGAGTAGTGCCGGCGGTCACCACCAGCCGGGAGAGGCGAAAGCGGTCCTGACCTGGGCTCGCCCAGCCTGGGTTGACACTGGTTGCGCCCAAGTAACCGGCAGCCTTCACTGCGGCGATTACGGTCGGGTCGTAGTCGCCTGATGGATAGCTGAACCAGTTGACCGGCGCGCCGAATTGAGCACGCAGCGTCTGCCGGGCGGTCTGTGACCTGCTGAGCCAGCGTCGCCGGGTCGAGCGCGGTCAAGTCGACATGGCTGAGGCCTTGGGTGTCGAGCTCCCAGCCCGCGGCTAGCAGGCCGTGAATCTGCGCGTCTGTCAAGCCGCCCTCCGAAGCCGGCAGGCCATTGACGACCAGGTTCTCGACGCCGACCCAGCCGACCCCCTTCAGGGTCGGCAGCGCGTTGGTGTACTGGGACGCGTAGCCGTTGTCGAACGTGATCACGATCGGCTTGCCGGCCCCGAGTGACACGCCGCGGGTCCAGTGCGCCGCGAGCTGATCGAGCGTGACGGCGTGCCAGCCGTTGGCCTTCAGCGCCTGCATTTGGCTTGCGAACTCGTCGGCGGGCACGTACAGGGCCGGGTTCAAGGTGCTCCCGGCGGGCCGCGCGTTGATCACGTGGTAGACGAGGATCGGAACGCTCGCCGTGCCCGGCTGAGCGCTCGCGCGCGACCGCGAGCCGCCACCTGACGACGACCGGCCGTTGTGATGCGTGGCCGACCCGGTGGCGCCGGTTCTGGCGGCATGCGAACCGGATCCCGAGACCGCATCGAGCACGAACACGAGCGCGACCACCGCAACCGCGACCAGCGACCCGATCGCGGTAACCCGTCCGGACGTGACGCTCGCACGCGTGCGCGGCTGCCTGACGCGACGCCGCTGCTGGCCGCTGGAGCTCATTTCCCGCGACGTTACACCCGCCAGTCGCGCGCTCGCGCCTTTCAGTTTGGTTCCGCTCCAGAGGCGCAACACTTCCGTGCGTGCTCGAACTGCGTTTGAACGATGATGCGCGCCTTCGCCTGCTGGAAGAGCGCGACGCCGCAGAGCTCTACCGGCTGATCGACGAAAACCGCGACTACTTGGCGCGGTGGCTGCCGTGGGCGGCCGGGGAGACACTCCCGGGAGTGCACACGTTCATCAAGTCGACTCGCCGGCAGCTCGCCGACAACAACGGCATCCAGACCGCGGTGATCGTCGATCGGCGGATCGGTGGGGTAATCGGCGTCCATGGGATTGACTGGCCAAACCGCAGTACGTCCCTCGGCTACTGGTTGGCCGAGCAGTTCCAGGGGCGCGGCGTGATGACAGCCGCGGTGCACGCCTACACCAGACACGCTTTTGGCGCCTGGGAGCTGAACCGAGTCGAGCTGCAGGCCGCAGTCGACAACGCAAGGAGTCGCGCGATCGCCGAGCGACTCGGGTTCACGTGTGAGGGGCTGCTGCGTCAAGCCGAGCGGGTCGGCGATCGAGTGCACGACGTGGCTGTTTACTCGCTGCTCGCGTCCGAATGGCGCGGCTGACCGGCTTTGCGGCTACCCGGTGGCCGCCGCGCCAGCCGGCGCCACGGCGTGGCCGCCCGCTCGCGGTGGAGCGAGCCGTTCGCCGAGCCCCAAATCGCGCGCGAGCGCCGACTCGATCGTCCGCCGCGCCCCGTCAAGCGAGATCGTCCGGTCGCCGATCAGGTTGCGGATCCCGAATCCGTCGATCAGCGCCAGCGTCCGGTCCGCGACGTCGTCGACATCGCAACGCTCGAACTCGCCGGCCTCGATCCCGGCCGCGATCTCGTCCGCGAACCATTTGTGCAGTCGCGCGTAGAGCTCCTCGGCGACCGCTTCGAGCTCCGGATGGCGGACCGCCCGCAACCACAACTCGACCCACAGGACCCAGTCCTCGCGCAGCCCCGGCGTGGTCGGCAGGCAGCCGTCGATCATCGTCTGCAGGCGCCCGGCGTGCGAGCTCGGCTGGCGATCGCCGGCGGCGATCCGTGCGTCGCCGGCCCGCTCGTAGGACCAGTCGACCGCCTCGGCCAGCAGCGCCTCACGGCTGGCGAAGTGGTAGTGCACGAGCGAGGTCGATACGCCGGCATCCATCGCGATCCGGGCGATCCGGACGCCGTCGATTCCCTCGCTGGCGATCCTGCGTGCCGCGGCCGCGAGGATCCGCTCGCGGGCTCCGGTCGCCGGGCGCGGGCTCACTGCTCTGCCAGTACCGGCGCGAGGTCGGCCCGGATCCGGTCCGCGAACCAGGCGACGCCGCGCTCGCGGCGCGACAGCGGGCCGCATCGGTAGCCGCGCGTCGCGAGCCCCTGCTGGACGTTGAGCACAAGGTCGGTGTCCTCGTCGGCGACGAGCGTGTTCAGGCGGTTGTTGGCCCACTGCACGAGCCTTGTCCGCGGATTCGTCTTGGCGGGCCGGTAGCCGGCGTAGACGTCGTGTGTGCGGTCGAGACCGTCGGGGACAATCTGCCATGTGTTGACCTGATCCGGGTACAGGTCGATCGTCGTGTTGGGGTAGATATAGGCGTAGCGCCAGATGAATCGGTCGGACTCCTCGAGGCCCGGCATCGGCGTCACGAGCTTGGCGTACATGCGCTCGAGCGGGTTGCTGCTCGGCCTGCTGCGCAGCGGCGCATCGAACCACGTGTAGTAGTCGTGGACCTCGACCTCGTAGTGCTTGTAGTCCAGCAGCCGCATCAGTCCCGGGTGAGCGATCGGAATGTGGTAGCCCTCGAGGTAGTTGTCGGCGACCGCCTTCCAGTTGGCCGGGTTGGCGCCCGTCACCTGCAAGAACGGATCGAGCGTCTCGATCCGATAGGGGGCGAGGCGCTGGGGGAGGTCGCCGACGAGGTCGCCGAGCGGGGTCGCGTCGGGGTCGAGGTTGACGAACACGAGCCCGCACAGCTCCTCGACTCGTGCCGGCATCAGGCCGAACCTCGATTTGTCGATCTTCTCCGCGAACGACATCCCCTCTGGAACGCCGATCAGCGACCCGTCGAGCCGGTAGGTCCAGCCGTGATAGCGGCAGCGGATCGCAGCCTTGCACTGTCCCGAGCCGCTCAGGAGGCGCGAGCCGCGATGGCGGCAGACGTTCTTGAACGCGCGCAGCTGCATGTCCTCGTCGCGGACGACGAGCACCGGCTGCGTCCCGGCGCGGGCCGTCAGATAACTGCCGGGCTTCGGGAGCTGCGAAACGTGGCCGGCGAGCTGCCAGGTGCGCTCGAAGATCAGCTCCTGCTCGGCTTCGAGCAGCTCCGGATCGATGTACAGGCGCGGCTCGAGCGCGATGCCCGAGAGATCATCGGCGAGCGCAGTGGGCGGGGCGGTAGTCTCCATGTTCACCTCATCCTGACTTTGTGATCAGTTATACTTTATGCCAATGGTCAAGCGCGCGTCCTGGCTGTCGATCACGCCTGAGCCTGAGCGCGAGCTGCCGTCGGCGGTCGCGACGCTCGCGGCGGGCCGCTGTGCTTTCCCCGCTGAGGTGGCCCGCGAGCGGACGCGGATCGAGCGGCTGGTGCTGCACGGAACCCAACGGCGGTGGCTCGCCTACCTGCACGAAATCGTCGGCTTGCTCGAGACCACTACCGGGTCGAGTGATCCCGACGTCGAGCTGGCCCGCGAACGCGCCCGCGCCGTGATCATCAACCATCACAATTTGCTGCTTGCACTGCCGGGCCGGGGAGCGACGATCACCGCGGCCGATCGTGTTGCGCTCGAGACCCACAACAACCACGAAAGAGGGGCTGGATGACTACGACCACGACGACCGCCGACGCTCAGCTGACGCCCGAGCTGATCGAACTGCAGGAGCGCGCCCGGGACTTCGTCGAGCGGGTGCTGATACCACTCGAGAACGAGGCCGAGGAGCGCGGCGGCGAGCTGCCCGAGGCGACCGTCGCCGAGATCAAGCGGGAGGCGATCGCGGCGCGGTTGCACGGCGGCCGCGTGCCGGTCGAGCACGGCGGTCAGGGGTGGTCGATGCGCGAGTGGTTTGTGGTCAACGAGCAGTTCGGGCGCGTTACCAACGGGCTCCACTGGCACGTGCCGAATATCTACAACGTGCTGCTCGACGGGACGCCCGAGCAGATCGAGCGCTACGTCGTCCCCGCGCTGCGCGGTGAGGGCGGCGACGCCTACGCGGTCACCGAGGCCGAGGCCGGATCCGACCCGGGCGGGATCGCCTCGAGCGCGGTCGCCAGCGACGCCGGGTGGCGGATCAATGGCGAGAAGTGGTTCGTGACCTCGGGCGACGTCGCGCGGGTTCTGATCGTGATGGCCAATGTGGTCGACGGCGCCGACCGGCTGCCGACGCTGTTCCTCGTCGAACCCGACGCGCCCGGAGTCGAGTACGTCGACAACCCGCGCTTCACCCACAACTACCCGCACGGGCACCCGACGATCCGCTTCACCGAGGTCGAAGTTCCGGCAGACGCGGTCGTCGGCGGGATCGGCAACGGCGACTACCTGCAGCGGCGGTGGTTTACCGAGGAGCGCCTCGGGATCGCGACCCATGGTCTGGGGGCGATGTGGCGGCTGCTCGACGAGACCACGAGTTGGGTGCTGACGCGCCGGCAGGGCGGCCAGCGGATCATGGATTACCAGGGGATCTCGTTCCCGCTCGCCGACTCGGCGACCGACGCGGCGCTCGGGCGGCTGCTCGCGATGCAGGTCTGCGCGATGGTCGACGCCGAAGCCGATCCCAAGCTGATCCACGTCAAGGCGTCGATGGCGAAGCTGTTCGTGTCGGAGGCCGCCGGGCGGTGTGCCGACCGGGCCGTCCAGGCGTTCGGCGGGCGCGGCTACATGCGCTCATATGTCGCCGAGCGGTTCAACCGTGAGCTGCGCGTCGACCGGATCTGGGAAGGCACGAGCGAGGTCCAGCGGCTGATCATCTCACGGGCGCTGGAGCGCCGCGGCGTCGAGGCGACGATCCATTGACGGCCGTCGGGACCGTGCCTGAGGTCGGCCTCCGGCGGCTGCTGACGCCGAGCTCGGTGGCGGTCGTCGGGGCGACTGACCGGCCTGGCGCGTACGGCTCGCAGGCGCTGCTAAATCTGCAGACGATCGGCTTCACCGGTGAGGTCTGGGGGGTGAACCCGCAGCGCGACGAGGTGCTGGGGTATCCGTGCGTGCCCTCCGTCGCCGACCTGCCGGTCGCAGTCGACGCGCTGGTCGTCGCGATCCCGGCTCCCGGCGTGCCCGACGTGATCGAGCAGGCCGGCGCGCGGGGTTGCGGCGGCGCGGTGGTGATCAGCGCTGGTTTCGCCGAGGTGTCCGAGGGCGTCGAGCGCAATAGCGAGCTGGTCGCCGCCGCGGTCCGCCACGGTCTGGCGGTCTGCGGGCCCAACTGCAACGGGGTCGTCTCCCCGCGCAACCGGATCTCGCTGTGGGGAGACGCGCTGGGCCCGCAGGAGAGCGGCCCGGTGGCGCTCGTGTCCCAGAGCGGCAATGTCGCCGTCAACGCGCTCGCGACGCGTCGTGGGATGCGCTTCCACACGGTGATCGCGAGCGGCAATCAGGCGGTTGTGTCGGCGGCCGACTACCTCGAATTTCTGGCCGGCGAGCAGGGCGTCGGCGCGGTCGCTCTGTATCTGGAGGACGACGGCGGCCCGGGGCTGTGCGAAGGGCTTGCCGCTTGCGCGCAGGCCGACGTGCCGGTGGTGGTGCTGAAGGTCGGCAGCTCGCCGCTCGGCGCGCGCGCCGCCGCGGCCCATAGCGCCGCGCTGGCCGGCGATCAGCGCGTGTTCCGCAGCCTCGTCGAGGAGGCCGGGGCCGTGTGGGCCGACGACGTGCACGAGCTGCTCGAGCTGGCGAAGACGATCGCGGTGCCGCACGCCAAGCCACCGAGCGAGGCCCGCGGGCTGGCGATCATGACCTGCTCGGGCGGCGACTCGGCCCAGGGCGCCGACGAGGCGCAGCAGCTGGGGATCGAGCTGCCGGAACTCGCGCCGCAGACCGTGCGGCGGCTGCAGGAGCTGCTCCCAGGCGCTGCCACCGCCGCCAACCCGCTCGACTACACGGCGATTCTGTGGGGCGATCGCGGCGCGCTCGCCGAACTCGTCCGGACACTCGGCAAGGACCCGGGGGTCGGTCGAGGTACTCGTCTTCTATGACCAGCCCGCCGGCCTGACCGGCGCCGCCCAGCTGTCCTGGGAGGCGGTACGCGAGGCCGTCATCGCCGGTGCCGGCGCGAGCCCGGTGCCGACGCTGGTCTCGTCCACGCTGCCCGAACTGCTCGACGACGGCGCCGCGTGGGAGTTCTTGAGCGCGGGCGTCGCCGCCGCTGCGGGGCTGCGCACCGGGCTGCGATGTGCCGCCGCGCGGTGGCGCGACGGCGGTGATCCGGCTCGGCTGCAAGAGATCGCGGCGACCGCCCGAGCTGTGCGCGGCCACGGCGAGGGTGAGTGGCTCGCCGAGCACGAGGCCAAGGCGCTGCTGGCCGCGCACGGGATCCAGGTCCCGCGCGGACGGGTCGTTTCCGGCGAGCACGACGCCGTGCGGGCGCTCGGCGAGCTCGGCGGTCACGTCGCGCTCAAGCTGAGCGCGGCGACCGTCCAGCACAAGACTGAGCTCGGCGCGGTTGCGCTCGATCTCCGCAGCGCCGCGGAGGTCCGCGGCGCCTATCGCCGGCTGGCGTCGCTCGCCGCCGACCGCGAGGGCCGCGTGCTCGCGGAATGGATGGCCACGCCGGGCATCGAGCTGATCGTCGCGGCCCGCACCGACGGCGTCGTCCCAGCGCTCGTCCTCGGCCTCGGTGGGATCTGGACCGAGCTGTTGGATGACGTCGCGATCGTGCCGCTGCCGGCGTCCGCAGGCAGGATCGAACTGGCGCTGCGCGGACTGCGCGGCGCGCCCCTGCTGGTGGGCGGACGGGGACGGCAGCCCGCCGACATCGGCGCTGCGGCGCGGCTCGCGGAGTCGGTCGGCGAGCTGCTCGTGCACCATTCGCTGGCGGTAATCGAGTGCAATCCGGTGCTCGTGAACGCGCAGGGCGCTGTCGCCGTCGACGCATCGATCAGGCTGGGCGCGGCCGATGCATGACGTGATCGTCGTGGGTGGCGGCTTTGCCGGCGTCACCGCCGCCCGGGAGTCGGCGCTGCGCGGACGCGAGGTGCTGCTGCTCGAGGCACGCGACCGACTCGGGGGGCGAACCTGGAACAAGTCCTGGGCGGGCACCCAGATCGAGTTGGGTGGAGCCTGGGTGCACTGGCATCAGCCGCACACGTTCTCCGAACTGACCCGTGCTGGACTCGACGTCCATACCTCCGACGACGCGGAGCTAGCGGCCTGGTACGTCGGCGACCAACGGCGCACCGGGACGATCGACGAGCGAGACGCGATCGCCCGCCGCGGCTGGGACGCATTCGTCGACGGTGTCGCGACGGCGCTGCCGCAGCCTCACCGGCCGCTGTACGCGCTCGGCGAGCTGGCACGGTTTGACCGCCTGACGATCTCCGAGCGGCTCGATCAACTGGAGCTGACCGACGAGCAACGAGCGGTGCTGCGCGCCGAGCTCGAATCGCTCGCGCACGCGCCGCTCGACGAGGCGGGCGCCGTCGCGGTGCTGCGCTGGCACGCGCTGTCGGGCGGCAGCCTCGAGCTGACCCAGCAGACGGGCGGCCGGGTGACGATCGTCGGCGGGACGGGGGCGCTGCTGAACGCAATCGCCGACGAGGCGCCGTTCGAGGTGGCGCTCGGGACCGCGGTCGCCGCGATCTCCGTCGCCGATGACCGGGTCGAGATCACGACCCGCGCGGGCGACGCGCACGTGGCTCGAGTCGCGGTCGTGGCGGTGCCGCTGAACGCGCTCGGCGCGATCGAGTTCGCACCGCACCTACCGGAGGACAAGCAAGCGCGCGATCGCGCTTGGCCAGGCGTCAAGGGGTATCAAGCTGATGATCCGCGCCCGCGGGGAAGCGTTGCTGCAGAACTCGATCCGCGCTGGTCATCCGTTCGGCTATCTGGCCAGCGACCAGCTGTTCGACGACGGAACGCAGCTGCTGATCGGCTTCGGCCCCGACGCCGCGCGATGCAACGGCGCGCTCGTTGGTGACGTGCAGCGCGAGCTCGAGCGGATCCTCCCGGACTACGAGGCACTCGACGCGGTCGCACACGACTGGCTTACCGACGAGTTCTCGCGCGGCACGTGGGCGATCCACCGTCCCGGCTGGTATGAGCACCACCACGCCGCGATGCAGCGGCGCGACGGAAGCGTGCTGTTCGCCGGGTCAGACCTCGCAAACGGTTGGGCCGGGTTCATCGACGGCGCGATCGAGAGCGGGCTCCGCGCTGGGCGCGCCGCCGCCGCGTTGAGTAGTTAGGGATTCAGGTGCGCACGCGCGGGAGCTCGTAGGCCACGCGCCAGCGCATCGGCCAGCAGCTCGAGCTCCGGCCGGCCGAACTCCTCGGCGAACAGATACGGAAGCTCGATCGGCTCAAACCCGAGCCCGTCGTGCAGCCGGCGAAGCTGCTCGGTCTGCGCGTCGGCGCGGGCGTGCTCAGACAGTGCGGCGCGGAGCGCGGCGCCCGTGATCCGCGTGCCGGCGCGGTCGCGGACGGCGGCGAGTTCTGTCGCCTCTTCGGCGCTGAACCGCTCTGGATAGCGCGCGTTGACGATGACCGCGTCGAGTGCCAGCTCGTCGGCGCGCAGCTGGTCGCGTAGCCACAGGGTCTCGTTGACCGGCATCTCCTCGGCGGTCGTGACGGCCACCACCGCAGTGAACTCGCGGTCGGCGATCGTCGCCGCGATCGTGTGGCCCTGGTGGGCGATCGGGCCGACGCGGGCGATCTCGGCGAACGTGCGCGGCGTGCGGAGGATCCCCACCCCGTGGCCCGCCGCCGGCGAATCGACGATCACAAGGTCATACGCGTCGGCGCCGCTGGTGCGCCGCTTAAGCTGCGCGAGCTCCCACGCCTTGCCGACGCTGAGCAGCTCCCGCATGCCTGGGGTGGCCATCGCGAACGCCGCGAACAGGCGGCTCGAGCCGAGCGCCTGGCCGAGCGCACCCGTCTTGACCCTGAGGTATTCCTCCATCGCGCTCTGCGGATCGATCGAGATCGTGTACAGACGCTCGGCGAGCTCGACCTCTTCGAACTTGACCTCGTCGTGCCCAAACGCGCGCCCGACTCGGTCCTGGCTGGCCAGCTCGGCGACGATCGTCCGCTTGCCACGGCGTGCGGCGAGCATGCCGAGCGCGATCGAGACAGTCGACTTGCCGACGCCGCCCTTGCCGGTGACAAAGATCAGGCGTCGCTGCAGCAGGCTGGGCACAGCGCTGGCAATCTAGCGGCGGCGCGTCAGCGGCGCGCCCCTCCGGCGGCAAAGGATTTCCACACCGACCTTCGAAATACAGGCGCGTATGAATCCCCACGCCCATCGGAGCGCTCGCTGATGTCCACCTGCAAGGTGATCACGCTCGCCAACCAGAAGGGTGGCGTCGCCAAGACGACGACCACGCTCAACCTCGCGGTGGCGTTTGCCGAGGAAGGGCACCGCGTGCTGGCCTGCGACATGGATCCACAGGGCAACCTGACGATGTCGCAGGGAATCGATCCCGACACGCTCGAGAAGTCGATGTACGACGTGCTCGTGCACCACATCTCGATCCGCGAGGTGATCCGCAAACGCGAGGTGGATATCGCCTGCTCGTCGATCGACCTCGCCGGCGCGGAGATCGCGATGTCGACGATGATCGGCCGCGAGCGCTCGCTCGAGAAGGCGTTCAAGGAGATCAAGGAGGATTACGACTTCATCTTCATCGACACGCCGCCGAGTCTCGGGCTGCTGACGATCAACGCGCTGACCGCGTCGGACAAGGTGATCGTCCCCGTGCAATGCGAGTATCTGTCGATGCGCGGCCTGATCCAGCTTCAGAACACGCTGGCGATGATCCGCGAGAACCTGAACCCAGACGTCGAGATCGAGGGCATCTTGCCGACGCTGGTGGATCTCCGCACACTGCACGCCAAAGAGGCGATCGAGCTGCTCGAGGAGAACTTCGGCGACCGCGTTTTTGCATCCCGAATCCGCAAAACGGTTCGTTTTGCTGAAGCGCCTGTTAAAGGCATGTCAGTGCTGAAGTACGATCCGGACGGTCTGGCCGCACACGCCTACAGGCAGCTCGCCAAGGAGGTCCTCTCACATGGCAACCGGTAAGCGCGCGAGCATGCGCGAGGGGCCGCTCGCAGACCTGTTTCGTAAGACCGCCGCAGAGACCTCCGGGGCGCCGGTCGAGGACGCGCCTGTCGCCGCCGAAGAGGAGCCTGTCGAGGAGTCGAGTGAGCAGCGGCGTCGGACATCACACCCTTCACTCAATGCCTCCGCGCCCGAGCCAGATGTCGAGGAGGAGGAGGAGGCCCCCCACATCCCCTCGCCCCAGGAGCGCCTGCGCCACGCCTTCTCGTCCGACATCCCCGAAAACGTGCTCGACGCGCCGGCTCGCGAGACGCGGACCCCGCGCCGCGCGACCGAGGCGCCGGTAGACGTCTACGCGCGCGGCGACAGCCGCGACGAGCTGGTGTCGGGTACGCCTACGCTCGGACCCGTGCTGCGGGTCGTCGGCGTCGGCGGCGGTGGCGTCAACGCGGTCAACCGGATGGTCGAGGCCGAGGTCGAGGGCGTCGAGTTCCTCGCGATCAACACGGACCTGCAGTCGCTCCAGCAGTCGGCCGCGCACGAGACGCTGCACATCGGCGACGGCGTCACGCGCGGACTCGGTTCGGGGTCCGACCCCGAACTCGGCCGCCGGGCCGCGAGCGAGGCGCACGATCAGATCAAGGCGATGCTGCGCGGCGCGGACATGGTGTTCATCGCCGCCGGTGCCGGTGGTGGCACCGGGACCGGCGCGGCGCCGATCGTCGCCCAGGTCGCCCGCGAGCTCGGGGCGCTGACGGTCGGGATCGTCACGCGTCCGTTCCAGTTTGAAGGCTCGCGTCGCCGCGACCAGGCCGAGGCCGGGATCACGGCGCTCGGCGACGAGGTCGACACGCTGATCGTCGTGCCCAACAATCGCCTGCTCTCGGTGCTCGATCGCGGCGTGACAATGGTCGAGGCGTTTCGCGTCGCCGACGACGTGCTGCGTCAGGGCGTGCAGGGGATCTCGGACCTGGTGACGCTGCCCGGGCTGATCAACCTGGACTTCGCGGACGTGCGGACGATCATGTCGAACGCCGGCAACGCGCTGCTCGGGATCGGGATGGGGACCGGCGAGCGCCGTGCAGTCGACGCAGCCGAGCAGGCCGTCGCCTCGCCGCTGCTCGAGACCAGTATGGACGGCGCGCGCTCGATCCTGCTCTCGATCACCGGCGGCAGGGACATCTCGCTGTGGGAGGTCAACGAGGCCGCGAAGGCGGTCGCCGAGGCCGCGCATCCAGACGCCAACATCATCTTCGGCGCGATGGTCGACGAGAAGCTCGAGGACCAGGTGTGGGTAACGGTGGTCGCGACCGGCTACGGCGAGTCCAGGCGGCCGCGCCGAGACTCGCAATCGCTCGCGTCGCAGCTCGAGGATCCCGCGCGGGGCTTCCGAGAGCCGGCTGGTGAGCCGCGGGTGAGCCGTGCGAGGCGCTCGTCGGCGCGCGAGCTCGACGTTCCGGAGTTCATTCCCCGCCGCTGATCACCGAGCCCTTTCCGATCGAGGCGTTTCTGGGCGCCCCCGGTGGCGGGGTGAGACGGTGAGCGCCCGCGGGGAGCAGCTCGGGGTCGTCGCGGCCGGGCACCCGCTCAGTGCGCGGGCGGGCGCGGACGCGATGCTCGAAGGGGGCAACGCGGTCGACGCGGCGCTCGCCGCGATGCTGACGTCGTTTGTGTGCGAGCCGCTGTTGACCGGGCTCGGGGCGGGCGGCTACATGCTGGTCGTCGCGCCCGGCGAGCGGCCGACGCTGCTGGACTTCTTCGTCGAGGCGCCCGGGCGCGGCGCCGACCAGAGCGCGCGGGCCGATCTGATCCCGGTCCACGTCTCGTTCGGCGACGCGATGCAGGAGTTCAACATTGGGGCAGCGTCCGTCGGCTGCTACGGGATGGCGGCCGGGGTCTGTGAGGCGGCGCAGCGCTACAGCCGCCTGTCGCTGCAACGGCTGGTCAGGCCGGCGTGCGGCTCGCGCGCGAGGGCGTCGAGCTCAACGTCCAGCAGGCGTACATCATCGAGATCCTCGGCGCGATCGTCGTCTCGACGCCCGAGTCGGCGGCGCTGTTCGCGCCCCACGGGCGGTTGCTGCGCGCGGGCGAGACGATGCGCCAGCCCGAGCTGGCCGACACGCTCGAGCGGTTTGGCTCAGAGGGGGCGAGGCCGTTCTACGAGGGCGACATCGGCGCCGCGATCACGGCCTGGGTGGGGGACCTTGGCGGAATCCTGACCCGCGCCGACCTGCAGGCCTACGAGGTCGTCGACCGCGAACCGGTCAGCGTCCCGTATCGCGGCCGCGAGGTGCTCACCAACCCGCCGCCGTCGGCGGGCGGGATCCTGCTCGCGCGCGCGCTGGCGATGCTGGGGGCCGAGCCGGGGCCGCCGTCGGTCCGCCAGACGGTCGACGTGATGGAGCGCACGCAGCGCGAACGCACGCCCGAGTTCCTGGCCGGGCTCGACGATCCGGAGTTCATGCGCCGGTTCCTGGCCGGCGCAGGCGGGCCGCTGGGTTCGACGACCCACATTGCGGTGCTCGACCGCGACGGCTGGGCTTGCTCGGTGACATGCTCGAACGGGTCCGCGTCCGGCGTCGTGGTGCCGGGGACCGGAATCCACCTCAACAACATGCTCGGTGAGCAGGATCTGAACCCGCTCGGCTTTCACCGCCACCCGCCCGGCCGCCGCATGCCGAGCATGATGGCCCCAACCGTCGTGCTGCGAAATGGGAGCGCCGAGCTGGCAGTCGGCAGTGCCGGGTCAAACCGGATCCGGTCGTCGATCCTGCAGACGATCATCCGCACGATCGACGATCGAATGCAGGCCAGCGACGCGGTGCAGGCGCCGCGCGTCCACTGGGAGGACGACGTCGTCTACGCGGAGCCGGGGATCGACCTCTCCGAGGTCGAGGCCGAGGGCCGCAGCGTTGCCGCGTTTCGCGAGCGCAATCTGTTCTTCGGCGGCGCGCAGGCCGCCGCGCGCGACGAGCACGGAGTGTTTACCGGCGGTGGCGATCCCCGCCGCGGGGGGGCCGCGATCGTGGTTCGCGAGTCGTGAAAGCGGTCGCGACGCTGGCCGTTTGTCTGCTGGTGGTGTCCGGATGCGGATTCGACGTTCAGTTGGCCGACCTGTTCCTGCTCACGCGGACCGGTCAGGGCACAAAGCTGACCCTGCTCGTCAACGACGACGGTTCGGTCACATGCAACGGCGGCAAGCAGAAGATGCTGTCGAGCTCGATGCTGATCACGGCGCGCGACCTGGCCGGCAACCTCGGCGGCGACGCGTCGCACAACCTCGACCTACCGGCACGCCCGGACGCGGTCTTCCGCTACAAGATCAAGCTCGAGCAGGGGACGATCCGTTTCTCCGACCGTGACACCGCCCACTACCCGAACCTGGCGCAGGCCCAGTTGTTCACGGTCCAGGTGGCACAACAGGTCTGTGGTCTAGCGGGATGAGGGTTCTCACAGGATTGCGGCCCGCTTACCTCCCCATTAGGGCGATCTGGCTACCCTTGCGCGCCGCGTGCTGATCCAAGCGTCAACGAGCCTGATCACGACCTTCCAGGCGATCGTGCTCGGCGTCCTCCAGGGGGTGACCGAGCTGTTCCCGGTCTCGAGCCTCGGCCACACGGTGCTGTGGCCGACTCTGTTCGGCTGGGACAACATCGTCAAGTGGCAGTCCCAGCCCGAGTCGCCGTGGCTCGCGTTCGTGGTCATGCTCCACGTCGGCAGCGCCGTCGGCCTGCTGATCTACTTCTGGCGCGACTGGATCGCGATCATCAAGGCGTTCTTCGTCACGCTCGGCAAGCGCCGGGCCGAGACACCGACTGAGCGCCTGGCGTGGCTGATCATCGTCGCCACGATTCCGGTCGGGATCCTCGGGCTGCTGCTCGAGCACCCGGTGCGGGTTGCGCTCGCGAAGCCGATCGCAGCCGCGATCTTTCTGATGGTCAACGGCTGCCTGCTGTTCGCCGGGGAACGCTGGCGAAAGCGGGCGGAGGTCCGCGAGCTGGCGGCCCGCGAGGGGCTCAATCCGGAGGGCGCCCGCCGGCTTGACACGATGGACTACAAGGAGGCGGGCGTGATCGGCACGGCCCAGACCGGCGCGCTGATCGCCGGGTTGAGCCGCGACGGGATCTGCATGAGCGCCGGACTCGCGCGCGGCCTCGATCACTCCGACTCGGCCAAGTTCGCGTTCCTGCTGGCGACACCGCCGATCTTCGCCGCCGGGCTCCTGAAGTTCGGCGACCTCACCGGCCACCTCGGCAACGGCGGCGTGCGCGCCGCGGCGGTCATCGCCGCGATTGCGGCCGCGATCACCGCGATCATCTGCGTCCACTACCTGACGCGGTACTTCAAGACGCGGACGCTGAAGCCGTTCGCGATCTACTGCCTGCTGTTCGGGGCGTTCATGGTCGTCTACTGCATCGCGGTCGGCGCGCCCTGAGCGCTCAGCCGAACCGGATCCGGCCGTTCGAGCGCGCAACCGTCTGGACGCGGTCGACGAAGTCCAGGCGCTTGGTGGCGGCGCGGAACAGTCGCGTGACAAGACGCAGGCGCGCGCTCTCGGAGCGCAGGTCGAGGAGGCCCTGTTTGGCGTCGAGCCCGAAGTCGACAGTCGCGGCCATGTCATAGGCGCTCATCTGCTCGAGGTCGTTGCTCTCGGGTTCGCGGTCGGTGGCGCGTTTGACGAGGACCGCGTAGGCATCCCGGGCCTCGTTGACCAGTTCGGCGTCCGGCGCGTCATCCTGGTCCTCGACGAACTCGATCACGCCGGCAGGGTAGGGGAGGTGGCCTTGGCGTTCGAGCACCCTGAACGGCCGCGTCCCCCTAGCGAGCAGATTCATGCGCCCGTCGTCCATCCGCTCGAGCACCTGCTCGATCACCATCGCGCAGCCGATCTCGCGCAGCCCGTCGTCGGCGAGCCAGACGATCCCGAACTCGCTGCCGTCCTCGAGGACGCTGCTCATCATCGTCTTGTAGCGATCCTCGAAGATGTGCAGCGGCACGAGCTCACCGGGGAGCGCAACCAAGCTGAGCGGAAACAGGGGGAACTCGCTCGACACCGTTTCGTCCATCAACGCAGTTTCCCACTCTGCGCGTGAGACGAAACCCCGCCCGGCGCTAGGTGCGGCGCGCGGTCAGCAGCAGGTTGTAGAAGATCGCCGGTGGCAGCAGGGGCTCGAGCACCGTCTCGTCGAGCCGCTGCAGCAGCAGATAGCCGTGGAACGCGTACTGGCGCCAGAGCATCGGCACGTCCTCGGGGTCGGCGCTCGCCTCAAGACCACGGTTGAACCACCCAAACCAGTTGGCGGTCAGCTCCTCGCCGCGGACGACCACGTCCGTGAAGCCGGCTCGCTTGGCGTGGCGCTGCAGGTCGCCGGGCGCGAACGCGTGGATGTCAACGCAGCGCTCGAGGTCGTGGTCGACATGGTCGGCCGATCCTGGCGTCGCGGGCGGTGGCGCCGGGCTCGCCTGCATCAGCCGCCGCCAGAGTGGCGCGACCTTGTTCGCGCCGCGCTTCGGTAGCGCGGAGATCCGGTCGCCGACGCGCGAGGGCTCGCCGGCGAACACGATCCGCCCACCGGGACGGAGCACCCGGTGAAACTCGGTGAACGCGCGCCGCAGGTTCGGGAGGTGATGGAGCACGGCGTGGCCGAGCACGAGATCGAAGCTCTGATCGGCAAACGGCAACGCCTCGGCGTCGGCGCGCGCGGCGCGAACGTCGAGCCCCAGCCGCTCCGCGTTGCGGCTCAGGGCCGTGACCATGCCAGGCGAGATGTCAGTGCACGTCGCCTGCGCGACGACCCCTGCCTGCAGCAGGTTGAGGCTGAAGTAGCCGGTCCCGGCCCCGATCTCCAGCGACCGGTCGTAGCCCTCGTCAAGTTCGGGACCCAGCAGCTTGCGCAGCTTGCCGAGCACCTGCGTCTGGCCGATGTCGCCGAAATCGATCCCCCATTTCGAGTCGTATGTTTCGGCCGCGACGTCGTGATACCGCGTGTTTACGTCCCGGATCTCATCCGCGCTGCGCAGTGCCTCCATGGCGCTGGGCAGACTACCCTGTCGCCGTGCCAGTGAACATCTATGTTCAGCGGGACCAGCCGCCCGGGGTGCCGCCGCTGGAGCTCACCGGCGAGCGCACGCTGCCGGACGTGCCCGCCGAGAACTACTGGTTTCGACGGCACCTCGCGGTCTACGAGTGGATCGGCGCGCGGGTGATCGGCGCGCGGGTGATCGATATGGCGTGCGGCGAGGGCTACGGCTCGGAGGTCCTCTCGCGCTCGGCCGCGAGCGTCGTCGGCGTCGACGCCAATCCGGAGGCACACGCGCATGCGCTGCTGCGTTACCAGCGCCAGAACCTGCGCTTCGAGCGCGGGATCGTCGAGACTCACGGAGAGCCGGGCGGCTATGACGCCGTCGTCTTTCTGCAGACGATCGAGCACGTGCGCGACCCGCGTCGCCGTGCTGCGTCACTTTCGCGCGCTGCTGGAACCCGGCGGCGTCGCTTACATCTCGACTCCGAACGTGCTGACGCTCGCGCCGCCAGGGGCCGACAAGTCCGACAATCCGTGGCACCTGAAGGAGTACCGCGCACACGAGTTCCGCGCGCTGTGCGCGGCGGCGTTCGATCAGATCGAGGTGCTGGGGATGTTTCACGCCCGCAAGCTACGCGCGCACGAATTCGCGCTCCGGTACGGGTGGGACGGCGTCCACTCCAAGCTGCGAATCACAAAGCCGTTCTACGACCGCTTCACGCCCGCGATCGCGACCAGCGACTTCGCGCTCCGCGGCGATCGCGAGCTCGACCGCGCGCTCGACTTCTTGGCCGTCTGCGGATAATCGGAGGCGTGTCTCGCTTCTGGGCTGCCGTGCCGCTCGCAGTCGGGCTCTGCTTGATCAGCGCGCAAGCGGCTCTGGCCTGGAGAACGGAAACGCTGCCACAGGCGCACGGAGGCTTACTGGGCGTGTCGTGCGTCTCGACGCGCTTCTGCATGGCGGTCGGTTCAGTTGAGCAACCCGGACAGGGCGTGACGCTGGCGGAGGTGTACGACGGCGTCGGCTGGAACGTCGTGCCGACGCCCGACGTGCCCGGGGCGACCGACAACGAACTGCTGGGTGTCTCGTGCAGCTCGCAGACGGCGTGCACCGCGGTCGGCTTCTCGCAGAGCCAGGGCGGTGCACAGACGCTGGCCGAGCGATGGAACGGGACGGGGTGGGCGATCCAGCCGACGCCGCTCGTGATGCGTAGTGGCTTGGCCGCCGTGTCGTGCGCATCGGCGACGGCGTGTACGGCGGTCGGCGGCAGCGGCTCGTTCCCTAACGCGGCCGGCTCGGCGCTGGCCGAGCGCTGGAACGGCACCGCGCTGGTCGACCGAGCGGACCCTGCGGGGAGGGCGCGGCTCCGCCGCGGCGTTGCGGGCCGTGTCGTGCGTGTCGGCGACGGCATGCACGGCAGTCGGAGAGGAATACAGCCGCAAGGTGGGATTGTTCGCCGGCCTTGTAGTGCGCTGGAACGGGAGCTCCTGGTCGACGAAGCTGAGGTACGGCAGCGCCTATGACCAGTTCGCGTTCAACGCGGTGAGCTGCCGGACGGCGCGCCGCTGCATCGCCGTCGGGCAGACCGTCGTTCCAACCGGCGGCGAATACGGAATCTGGGCGCGCAGCAGCGATGGCCGCGTGGTCCACGCCGCGCTCGAACATCGTCGCCGACAACCAGGAGCTCGATGGGCTCGCGTGTACGTCTCCGAGGGCGTGCGTCGCGGTCGGGGGGCTGCAGGAGGCACGTGCGTACGCGGAGGTGTGGAACGGATCCTCGTGGACGTTTGACCGGGTCTCCGCCTCACGGAACATGGGGCTCGATGCTGTCTCGTGCACGTCGCGCAACAGGTGTGTCGCGGTCGGTGTCTTCCAGCGCGACAGCATGCCGACCTATCCGGCGGTCGCAGTCAGCGGCTGACCGGCTTCTGCTGACGCATCGACCGGATCGCACGCGGCACCGACGGGCGTACGCTCCATGCTCGCGCCCGTGCTCCTGCACACGGACATACCCACGCGTGCATACTTCGTGGCATGAACAACGACCAGTTGACACGCGTCGCCGCTCTTCTGAACGAGGCCGGCGAGACACACCACACCGTCTATCGCATCGTCGATGGTGACGATCCAGATTGGGCATCCTGGTATGCGGACTGGCTAGCCAACCTGTCGGAGCTGCCGAAGATCCTGGGGACGACGCCGGTTCGCAGCGAGCTGACATGGCTGCTGGTCTCGCTCGGCAACGACTACGCAACCGCTAAACCGGAAACCCCGTGGCCGCAGTGGTACGCGGAGCGGATCGTCGAGCACTTTTCTGCGGCTAGCAGCTAGCAAGCGATCGGTCCCGCGCGGCCGCCACCACGCTTGCGCCTGGCCGATCTGGTGGGTCTCACCGCCGGGCTAAAGCCCGAGCAGTAGATGACCGACTAAAGATCGGACGCGGCACCATCACGACGATGAGCTGCACGAACGGAGCGAGCAGTGATCCGCCGTCTCACCTATGCGAATGTGATGGCCCGTGAGCAAGTGGATGTCGTGCGGCGCGAACTAGTCGCAAGGGCAAGACAGGCCGGCCCCGGAGTCGCGATGGTGGGTGGGGGGCCTTCCTCGCCGCGCTTGCTTCGGGAACGGGCACCGCTGCGCTAATCCGCCTGCTCGCCCGCCGACCGGGGCCGGTGCCGCGCTCGGAGTGACTGGCGCGTATGCCGGTGCCGGAGCAATCCTGGCTCGCAGTGGGCTCGTGCGCCTCCGGGATGCCGTGCCGCTCCGCCCCGACGTGCCCGCTGAAAGCGAGCCGGTTCAGGACGCGAAGCCAGACGGAGAATCTGCAAAACGACGCACGAGGTCGGCAGCGAAGTCACCACAACGGGCGAAGTCCAAAGCGAAGTCGTCATCGGGCCCGGCCCGTCGCCTGAAGCCGGAGTCAAAGACACCGAGTTCGCCTCGTCGCGCCTCCGCCAAGCGGACGGAACGCGCCCCCCGGCGACGGTCCAAACCGGCTTGAAGGTAAGGGACCTGAGGCGCAAGGCCGTCACTGTCGCTCAATCGCCGAACAAGCAACTGCTCCTACGGGCTGAGGCTGTCGCTCAAGAGCCGGCTTAACGCGCACGAGCGCGCGACGGCCGGTCGCACGTGCTGCATAACGCCGGTCATGGGCGGCAAAACGCGACACGTCCCCGGCCGGGCGCGGCGCTGTTGCGCGTTGTGCAGCACGAACGCGGGCAGCTCGGCTCGCCCCCCGCTTCCCCAGCCAGAATCGGGCTCAAATCAGCACAGCGCGCAAGGACGGTCGAGGCGACCAACGCCACGCCCCGGGCGGTAGGGCGCCGTAGGTCGAAAGCCGAGCCGGCGCAGGCGCCATCGTAAGCGCCGGCTCACGACGGAGGGCGAGCATCTGTGCGACAGCGGTCGCGTGCCGCGTTTCGACAAGCGACTACCGTGGTTGCGACTGACTTCGTCAGCACCTATTCGTGTCCCCCGGAGCGTGAGCGGGAGGCCAGCTCGGCGGCGCGTTCGGCGATCGCGTCCTCCTCGGTGAACCGCCGCCACCGGGTGGCGCGCCGCTGGCCGGAGCGACGAACTCGACCTTCTGCCTCTAGCTGCTTGAGCAGCGCGAGCACCGTCTCGCGATCGACTCCCGCCTGATCTGCCACCGCCACCGTGCTCAGACCATCGCCGTCGGCCAGAAGCCGCTCGAGCGCCTCGGCAGACACAGTCTGCTTCGTGCTTGCGCGGTTGACGCTGCGCCGCCTCCGGATGGTCCTCCGGCGCTTGTTCGGGCGCTCGACTCGCGTGGTCGCCCGGGCTCCGTCCAGCAGTTCGTTGCGCGCTTGCTTCAGGAGGCCGACCTCGCGCTCGATCTCCGCCATTCGTTCGTCGATGTTCTGGATGATTTCGATCGTGTCCATGACCCGCGATCGTACGCGAGGGGTCAGATGCAGCTGGCGTCGACTACCGGACGCAAGCAAGCACAGCAAGTCGATCGTGCTGCAGCTGACGGGCGACGGCATGCACCTGCTTCACAACGGCCATAAGCAGAAGCTGCGGTCCCCGCGCCGTCACCAGCGGACACGGCGCTCAGCGCGCGGTCACCCTCCAGCTCGTCGACCCGCGACCGCGGTAGCCGGTAGACGCCAGCACGACGACACGATCCGTGCCGCTGATGCACGCCCCGACGCTCGTTGCGTTGCGATTAGCAGAGCGCGCGCTCGAGGGCGGCCCGGTCTGTCGCTGCGCCATGTGCCGGGAGCACGACCTCGACCGGCAGCCCAAGTAGTGGCCGGAGTCGCTCGAGTACCTGCTCGCGAGTGACGCCGCCGCGCAGCCATTCGTTCAGCGCGAGGCCCGCTCCGAAGTCGGCAAGCGAATCACCGGCAACGATCGCTCGGAAACCCTCGAGCCATAGGACCATGTCGTTCTGCTCGCGGCCCGCGTGCGCCTCGATCCCGACCGGGAGCCGGTCGCCGGGCCTGTACCAATGGACCGTTTCGCTGCAGCCCCGGAGCCATTTCAGATCCGGGCTGCCGTCGCCCGCCTGCTCGGCGGTAATGCCGTACTTATCGATCAGGTCCTGAGCGGTGTCGGGGGGCGGCGCGAACAGGGCGGCATCGAGCCGTTCGACCAGCGCCCGCGCGTCGCGCTCGTGCCATGGCGCGGTGAGCACGATCACCGGTTCACGTTCCACTGCGAGCGCAAGCAGCGTCTCGGGTACGGCCAGCGGATCGAACAGGAGCAGCCGCTCGCCGTCGTCGATCGCGCACGAGGACACTCTCTGCGGCCATCGCTGCTCCGGTGTCCACTCTGGGTGCGGCGCCTGCCAGTGCCAAAGCCCAGGGCGTAGCTCGCGCACGGTTTGCATGCTAACCCCAGACAACCGCGGCAGGGGATTGCGGAAGCCAGCGTGTGCAGCCGCTTCTGTCATGTCGCCGCCGGGAACTTCGGCGCGGTTTGCAGCTTCGGATGACCGCAGGCCCGAGGAGGAGCATCGCCACGGCCGCTTGCTGACGCCGATGATGGTGGTTTGCGACAGCGAGCGTCTCCGCGGGGCCAGTCACTTCGCTGTCCGCCCGCCGCATGAGGACGCGTAGCGGGCATCTTGAGGAATGAGTGGCTCCCTGTCAGGGTTCGATCGGCGCGACCGGCAACACGGTGAGGAAGGAGCGTGGATTCGATGCTCGACAGCACGGCGAACACATCTCGGCCGCTTACCGGCGACGAATATCTTGAGAGCCTGCGCGACAGCAGGGAGGTGTATGTCTACGGCGAGCGCGTCAAGGACGTCACCGCGCACCCCGCCTTCCGCAATAGCAGCCGCTCGATTGCGCGGCTGTACAACGCCCTGCACGACGATCGAACTCGGGAGGTTCTGACCACCGAGACCGACACCGGCAGCGGCGGCCGGACGCATAAGTTCTTTCGGTTCCCGAGGAGCGCCGCGGATTGCGTCGGCGATCTCGGCGCGATCGCTGAGTGGGCGAGGCTGAGCTACGGGTGGCTCGGGCGCAGTCCGGACTACAAGGCCGCGTTCCTGGCAACGCTCGGCGCCAATTCCGACTTCTACGAGCCCTACCAGGAGAACGCACGGCGTTGGTACCGCGAGGCACAGGAGCGAGTGCTCTACTGGAACCACGCCATCATCCATCCGCCTGTCGATCGCGACCGGGCGCTGGAGGAAGTTGGGGACGTGTTCATGCACGTCGAGGACGAGCGCGACGACGGCATCGTCGTCAGTGGAGCCAAGGTCGTCGCCACCGGCTCGGCGCTTACGCACTTTAACTTCATTGCCCATTACGGTCCGGTGCCAGTCCAGCAGAAGCAATTCGCGATCGTATGCGCGGTCGCGATGGACACACCCGGCGTGAAACTGATCTGCCGCCCCTCGTACGAGATGGCCGCCGAGGTGATCGGCAGTCCCTTCGACTATCCGCTTTCGAGCCGCCTGGACGAGAACGACGCCATCTTCATCTTCGACCAGGTAACGGTGCCGTGGGAGAACGTGTTCGTCTATGGCGACATCGAGAAGGCCAACAACTTCTTCCCGTTCACCGGATTTATCCCGCGGTTCTGCTTTCACGGGTGCATCCGCCTGGCTGTAAAGCTCGACTTCCTCGCGGGGCTGCTGCTCAAGGCGGTCGAGACGACCGGCACCAAGGACTTCCGCGGCGTTCAGGCCCAGGTCGGCGAGGTGCTCGCTTGGCGCAACCTCTTGTGGGGACTCGCCAGCGCGATGGCCCGAGAACCGCAGCCGTGGAAGGCAGGAGCGGTCCTCCCGAACATGGACTACGCGATGGCATACCGGCTGTTCTCGACCATCGGCTATCCGCGCGTCAAGGAGATCATCCAGCAGACTGTGTCAAGCGGCCTGATCTACATCAACTCCAACGCGAGGGACTTCAAGAACCCAGATATCCGCAAGTACCTCGACCAGTACGTTCGCGGATCCAACGGCGTCGAAGCGGTCGAGCGAGTGAAGCTGATGAAGCTCCTATGGGATGCAGTTGGTAGCGAGTTCGGCGGCCGCCACGAACTGTATGAGCGCAACTACAGCGGCAACAGCGAGAACATCAGGATGGAGGTGCTGTTTTTCGGCACTCGCAAACGGCCAGGTCGACCAGTACAAAGGGTTCGCCGAGCAATGTATGGCTGAATACGACCTCGACGGCTGGACCACGCCGATCTGGTGAACCCGGACGACGTGAGCTACTTCGGCCGCAGCGGGGGGTGAGAGAGAGCCCAGGAGGACAGCAGGAGATTTCGTCGCGGACGCGGGTGTCGAGCGCGTCCTAATGGTCAAAGCATCCGCTGATCAGACTCGATCGATGACGGCCCCCTGAGTTGCAGCCGTGCGAGACTCGCGGCGCCGAAGGAGTCTGATGTTCGACAGATGGAGACACACGACGCTGCGCGACGGGGCCTGCGATCGCGGGACGGTCGTCAACGCATCGCAGACGCGGATGCTGATGAAGGTATCTACACCGAGTATACGAGTATCGACGGACGATCCGTGTCACGTTTCGGGATGGCTCGGCCGGTGAGGTGGAGGAGCAGATTCCGCTCCATCGCGTGCAAGAGTTGGCCGACCGTAAGACGATCGACTGCTGGCCGGAACTGGCCGAGCGGACCAAGTCGGTGCGATCGTGCCGTTGCGGTACGACGAGTCCGATCATTCACACATCGTCCTGGACCTCCCAGCGCTAGTCGAGGAGATCCTCAGTGACTCGATCGATCCGCCGGTGCCTGAGCAGCTCGGTCGGCGGTGCGGTCGGGTAAACAGGGTGGCCTCGCGAGGTCGTCGGCACCGTGAGTTGCGGAGGCTGCACCTGCGGCGGGGCTTCTTGCGATGGGTCGTGCCGCTCTCGCTGCTCATCAGCAACCGAGCCGTCGCCGCGAAGCGAGCGCCAAGGTCGTAACTGCGATGTAACGGCGTTACGACGGTGTTATGCGTCGTCGCGTACACATTGGATCGGCGCCAGGCTGGGCGATGCACGGAGCGAGATGCGAAGCAGACCGCTTACGAACACTCGGCAGCCAGAGCCGCGTCCTGTTGGTTGCGCTCGCCGCCGTGGGCTGTGTGGTGACGCTGGCTGCCTGCGGGAGTTCGCGCGCGCGATAGCCGAGCGCGTCGACCGGCCCTTACGGGGCCCAGTGAGCTCCCGGCCGCGCTGTCGAGAGTGCATGCGCGCCAACGGCGTGTCGGGATTCCCCGATCCGATCGCTGGGCCCAGCGGGGCGGTGGGTTTGCCTTTGATGGTGGGCTCGGACGGCTCGCTGACGGCCGAAGGCAAGACCTTCGCGGGACCGGCTGTGCGGTCAGCCGAGCGGGCGTGCAAGGCATATCTGCCGCCCGCCGGCGGGCCGCCGCCGCAGGTCGGCGCCGAACAGCGACGCCAGGCGCTGGCGTTCGCGCGCTGCATGCGCGCACACGGTGTGCCGAACTTCCCCGACCCGACCTTCTCGGGCGGCCAGCGTGCCCTGCCACACCACCGGCCGGGATCAACGCGCAGTCGCCCGCGTTTCGGTCCACTGCCCGCGTGTGTGGTGCCGACGGCGACGGCAACATCGAGATCTCGCGGTGAGTAAGCCCGGCCGCAGGGAACGGCAGCGGCTAGGGCCGCGGTGACGCCGAGCGGCACGGGTCCAGCTGCACCTGGTTTGGGTGGCTGGGGCCGAGCCACCGAGCTGACGGCGCGGGCTCCGGCTCGCCGCTGGAGCCGGGGAGTGCTTCAGGTGGAAGGTCTCAGATCGATGCACAGGCTTCGAACTTGGCCGTTGTCGTCGAGTTCCGCATAGACCGGATACAGATCGTCGCCGGCAGGGGTCTTCGTCATGATCGTGCCCTCCACCTCGACAGCGGTTGTCCCGTCGACCCGGCGCGGATTCCCGGAGTCGAACATCTCCTTGACAACGTCTTGCCATTGCGGATCGACGCGCGAGCCTCCAGCCACCAGGTAGCAGGGATCGCCAACCACGACGATGCCCGCATCAACGCCAACGTGCCCGATCAATCGCTCAACGGTCACGCGCCGAGGCTATCTCGATCGCCTCCGCTCCGGCGAGGCCAGCCGACTGCTCACCTTCGATGAGGCTGGCCTGAAATACGTCGGGATTTCAGCCCTCACAGGCGGCCGGCGCGCACGCTGTCTCACAAATGCTGGCCGTCTGTCGTGAGACGACGCTAACGGGTGGCGAGCGCGCCGACTCGGGTTTCGACCTACGGCGCGCGCTACCACCGGGGCGTGGCGTTGATCGCCTCGACCGTTGTTGCGCGCTGCGCTGATTTGAGCCCGATTCTGGCCGGGGAAGCGGGAGCGAGCCGATCTGGCCGCGTTCGTCCTGCACAACGCGCAACAGCGCCGCGCCCGGCGGGGAACGTGTCGCGTTTTGCCGCCTATGACCGGCGTTACGCAGCACGTGCGACCGGCCGTCGGGCGCTCGTGCGCGTTAAGCCGGTTCTCGAGTGACAGCCTCCGATCGAAGCGCCCGCCTCCGGCCGAGTGCCCGGATCGGTCACGAAGAAGAGCAGCCGGCCTGGACTGGGCACGGGTTAGCATCCGGGTGGGTGATCCATGTTCGGCGCAACACACTGGTTCGGTGTCTGTTGGCGCATGACGAGCACGAACTGGTGGAGCGTGTCCCGTCGGTGACCGACGACGAGCTGAAGCGCATCGGGGAGCGCGCGGACTACTACGCCTTCTCCAGTGAGGACGCTAAGCGCAACGGCAGCATGGGGACCTCTAGAGCGGTCTCGCTGGCGGCAGTCGATGTGCTGGAGGGCGCTTCGCGCGAGTTGACCCGTACGGACGGTGAACGGGATCCTGGCGTCGAGGAACGAGCGCTTCGTCGGCTAAATCTCCCCTTCAATCCGATCAGACAGGGACCTCGTCGACGAAATGGCCGCCTCTGAATGAGTCGGAGGTAGATCAACCGGTAGGATCCAGCCGAACACTCCCGGAGAATCGTCGGCTCGCTCTAGCCCGAGACGATGAGGCTCACGCGCCAGCGTCAGCCCCTGATCAGCGGCCGCCGGGGAACTGGCAAACGGTTGCGGCGTGCTGGACCGCCGGAGCCTGAAGGTTGATCGAGCTTGGCATAACGGAGGCGGAGTAAGACTGCTTCGACGACCGTTTGCTCGAGGCGCGAGTGCTGGCGCTACTCGACGCATCCGACGCCCCGCAACCAGCGATCGCCGAAACGCCGGACACGCCGACGACGGCAATCAGCAGCCGACGGCGTGCGAGGCTCAAGGCCACCGCCATTCCCGTCCGTCGTATCTGCCACCCGGAACGACGCGGATACGCTGGCGCCTAAGCCGCGCGCCGCCGCGGCGGACGACCCGTAAGAACAAGCCCGCAGGAATCGAGGGCTCAGCGGTTGTGGTTGACGACCTCGACGTTGTGGCCGTCCGGGTCGAGCACGAAGGCGCCGTAGTAGCCCGGGTGGTACACGGCGCGCTCGCCGGGGATGCCGTGGTCCTCGTAGCCCGCGGCGAGCGCGGCGGCGTGGAAGGCCCGCACGGTGGCGTCCGCGTCCGCGGCGAAGGCGAGGTGGACGTGCTCGGTGAGCGGGCGCTCGTCGCGCACGAGTGAGAAGCTGTAGTCCTCGCCTGGAACTGCACGCGACCCGGCACGTCGTGCGCCAGGCGGAGCCCGGCGTGGGGCGCGACCGTCGTGTAGAAGCGCCGCGACGCCTGCGGGTCGCGGACGCGGAGCCACAGGTGGTCGATGCGGCCGTCGGGCACGGGGTGCTCGCGGTCGCCGTGGACCGCCTCGACGCTGTTGCCGTCCGGATCGAGCAGGAAGCCGCCGTAGTAGTCAGGGCCGTAGACCGTGCGCGGCCCGGGCGCGCCGTCGTCCGGGTGACCGGCGTCGATCCCCGCCTGCCAGAAGGCGTCGACGGCCGCGCGGTCCGGCGCGCGGAAGCCGACGTGCAGGCCGCGGGTCACAGGTGCTCGCGGTCCGTCGGGCCGATCCACCAGTCCTCCCACCCGACCATGTCGGGGCCCGCGTAGCTCGGCTCGACGCCCAGCACGGACAGAACGGTGCGGTAGAAGCGCTCGGACGCCGCGAGGTCAGACACAGCGATCCCCACGTGGTCGAACATCGCCCCGAGGCTACCGTCACCGGGCATTCTCGGCCTCGGCGGTGGGCCATTTCCCGCTTGGCCGACTCGCGGGTGAGACCTCTGGATCCACCAAGACTCCGCACTGTCACGCGCTGCTCGCAAGTCCCAGCAGCCTTCTCCGTTCGTCCGAAGCGAGGAGGCCCGACGCGACTGGGTGGATATGCGGGTAGAGCCAACGTAGTCTTGCTCCACGACTCACCCGCCCCACCGCCATCTGTCTCATCGCGCCCTTATGGTGCGCGCCGTCCGCACTCGCCGGTGGCCTTGGTTTCTGTTGGCCGGCGCGGTGCTCGCGGTTGGTGGGGGCACGCTGCTCGGTGGTGTGGCACAAGCCGCAGCTGTATTACTCGGCGTGGCAGTGTGCCTGTTTGCCTTGGTTGAGGGGCTCGACAGCGACGATTATTACCGCCCCGAGCCGCCCATCCCGCAGCCACGATGGCCCCCGACCTGGCGCCCTAAGTAGCCGACCCGCCATCAACGGGCTATAGACAGGTGGCCGCACTCCATCCGTCCTGGCAAGCGAGCGACTTGCCGAGCCGTGTCGGGTGGTGGGCGGCTAGCGTGCGCTGCGGAACACGTCGCGCAGCGTTTGGGCGAGCAACTCGGGCTCGGCGACGGCTGGAAAATGTCCACCAACCGGGTGCTCGGCCCAGTAGCTCAGGCAGGAGTAGCGATCTGCAAGCTCGCGCGGCGGGCTCGGGAAGGCGACCCGCTCGCCGCCAGAAGTTGCCGACCGCGGTCGGGACCGGAGAGGGGCTATCGGCTGGCAGGGGCGGCCTCGGGATCGTGGCGATAGGACCAGTAGGGCAACAGCGACGTGGTGATCGTGCCAGTAGTCCAGTAGCGTAAGCGTGGACAGCAATAGTTCGCGGTCAAACGCAGGACTGCCGTCGGACCGTGTGCTGCTCCACGCGACGACTTTCTCGGCGATCCAGGCGGCCAGTCCTGCGGGGGGTTCCGACAAGCGGCGCCAAGCGTGGCGGGCTTGGTGGCGTGTTCGTGGGCGTAGCCGCCCCTCCCGCGGTCCAGGTTCTACGGCGGCGGCATATGCTGTCTCCGGCTCTGTGTGGGGAGCGGTGCAGGCGTAAGGCCGGGCGTGGCGAGGTGGATCGCCCTGACGGGTACAGTGGGTCTGGTCGGCGGCGAGCCAGGCCGTGACGCCGGCGCCAAGATCACTTCGATGTGCGACGTGGTGCTTGTACCCGAGACCTGAGGCGATCAGCGCGCGCCAGAGCGCCGCCACCTGCCGTCCGGCGAAGCCGGTGGGCGGCGGTGGGCCGCTGAGCCTGGACCTGGTAGCGATGGGACGATCGACCGTGAAGGCGTCCGCCGGATCCGCGCCGTGGGCGCCGGGGTCAGACAGCAGCGGCAGCACCTTGAGGTACTCGAGGAACGAACCCGGCGAGCCGTGCGTGCTCAGACAATGGGACGGCTCCTGCCCATGCCCCTGCGCAACGACTACGTGCAGAGCCTGCCCCGTCCACCTTGTGCGCAGCTGGTGTAGCCCGTCGAGCTGATGTTTTATAGTGTGGAGCGGAACCTTTGCCATTTGGCCGCAGATCGGAGAGCTACTCGCTGGGCACGCCTTGCTCCCACCCCAACCCCAGGCCGTTAGGCAGCCGCGTCCGGGACAACTGGCTTCCAAGCCCCTCCAAGCGCCTGATCAGCCACCACGAAGCGCTGCTCGTCCACCTCTACCGGGGGGCGGTGCTCATGCTCGACATCGTGACACGTACCCCAACGCTCACGTTTGGTGAGAGTCCGATCGCCGTTGAGCCCCCCGCAACGCACCGGGCAGTTCTTCTGAATCCTCGATTATCCGTTCAGCGGTTTAACAAGATCGGCGATCTTCGTCGCTATGTACTGCCTCTTATTGCTCCCAACGCGGCGAGCGCGTCACACCGCATGCCGGAGGCCGCCCGCGTTTGCGGAGCAGACCTCGACCCCCGGCGTTGGCAGAGGCCGCGCTCCGCTGCATCAACGGTTGTCGAGGCGCCTTCCTAGTTCGCTGGCGGGGTGCGCCGCCGCACGCGGGACGCCGGCTCCCGGACGCCGAACGCCGAACAATAAGCGGTGGCCTCGATCAGAGCGGAAAGGCTGCACCATCTGGGCGACCGAGGAGCGCTCGCCGGCCGCGGGTCGCTGAGTGTGGGTCCCGCTGGGACCGCGCGTCGTTTTCAGCTCTGGCGTTGAAGCGGCGGGAAGCGCCGCCAGGGGGTTTCCAGGGCGGATCGGACGGTTGATCTGATAGAGGTTCCCGGGACTCCCTGATCCGGGCTGAAAGATCTGGCTGTGATGTCCTGAGAGTGTCACGACGCTCGGGTAGTCGCAGGGCGCGCGTTTTTTATGGTGGCGATGCTGGTGTCTCCGTGGATGGGGATGTTGACACCGTCGTCAAAACCCGCTGAACGTGCACGGGCGCCCGACGGCTGGTTGCATGTGCTGCGCAATGCTGGTCATAGGCGGGAAAACGCGACACGTTCGGGGCCGGGCGCGGCGCTTTTGCGCGTTGTGCAGCACGAACGCGGGCAGATCGGCTCACTCCCGCTTCCCCAGCCAGAACCAGCTCACATTCAGCGCAGCGCGCAGCAACGGTCGAGGGCGGCCAGCGCCCACGCGGCTCCGCGGTAGCGCGCGCCGGAGGTTGAAGTCGTTTTGGCGCTGCGACCACCGTTAGTGTTGTCTCACGACAGCGGGCGAGCATCCGTGCGACAGCGTCGTGAGCCGCCGGTTGGCCGGCGACCTCTGAGGCGTGCGAAATTGTGGCGTACTTCAGGTCAGCCTCTACCGCTACGGCTAAGGAGCAACTAGCGAACCGACGTGCCGCGTCAGGCCGTGCAGGCAACCGGAATCCGCCGCCCGACCTGAAGCGCTGTTGGACGGCTGGGAGACGATGATGGTCGCGAACCGGGTCGCGCTCGCGAGCGCATCGCGCCAGCCCGCTCGGTGGGCGAGCGCACGCACCAGACCGGCGTTGAACGCGTCGCCTGCCCCGGTTGTGTCGGCGGCGTTGACCGCCGCCGCTGGGACGGCGTGCTCGATCCCTCCGGCCCGACCGCCAGCATCCCGACGGTCCGAGCTTGACGACGACCCAGCCGCGCGAGACCGACCGCAGCGCCCGGGCGGCCCGCGTCGCGTCTCCCGCGCCGTCCGCGAGCGCGCAAGCTTCGACCTCGTTCGGCAGGAACACGTCGACGAACGGGAGCAGCTCGTAAACCTCCGCCCCGGTCTGGCCGGGGAAGCCGTCGGGTCCCAGCTGGTGTCGAAGAAAGTACGGGCGCCCCTGGCGCGGGCGGTAGCGAGCAGCCGTTGCGCCGTCCAGCTGTGCAGGGTCGGTGCCGACGAAGTAGTCGCACAGGAGGAGGTCGACGCAGTCGAGCGCTTCGTCGGGGATCGTGGTCGGGTCCGAGCGCGCGTTGACACCTAGGTAGCTGAGAAACGTGTGATCGCGCGCTGGGGACTCGACCGCCGACCGCGAACCTGGTCGCCCGCCGTACTCACGACGAGCTCGTCGGCGAGACCGGCCTGGGTCAGCTGCTCGCGCAACGAGCGCCGACAGATTATCGTCGCCGACGCAGCTGATCAGCCGCTTCTGCACGCTCAGGCTTCGATCCAGGCCGAGCCCCGGCATTGCCGCTGGGCGCTGCTTATTTGGATCGTCATCTTGATCAGTGAGCCGGGGTGCCGCCGGAGAGGGCAGTCAGTGACGGGCTCCATCACAACATCCAGCCTGCACGCAGCCCATGATCGTGACCGCGTCTACCCGATGTCACGAAGGTCGTCATCCATATGCTTATGCAAGGATCTTGCGCTATCGCGCGGAAAAGGCCTGCTCTACGGGCTAATTTACGCGCACCGAATTCGCGAAGGGGTCGCCCGTCATGCCACTTCCGCAGCCGAGACGGCGGTCGGCCCGGCGCAGCCGCGCCGACTATGAGCTTAGCCTGCTGCGGGAACTTGGCGAGCAGGCGGTGCTGGAAGGACGATCTTCCGCCGTGGGCCCGATCACGCGGCCTGAGATCGCGACCACGACCAACCTCTTCAAGCTGACTGTCTCGGCCGCGGTCAGCCGTCTTGTAGCAAGGGGGTCGTCGTGCCGCGGGCAGGCGCGCCGGCCAGCGCGGACGCAGCCCGGTCGCGTACGTGGTCAGCTCGCGGGCGGGGTTTGTGGTCGGCTGCGACATCGGTGGAGAGAAATGTTCTGAAATGTCCCGCGGCGGACCTGTTCGGCGAGCCGATCTGCGATCTGAGGCGAGCGACCACCAAGGAGAGCAGCCGCGCTGTCGGTGTGGAGATCCTCGAGATGGTCAGCGAAGTCGACCACCAGGCCAGCGCTGGTCATGGTTGCTGCTCGCGCTTCGGACCTCGTCGCCCTGGATCGTGGATCAGGCCGAGCGGTCGGGTCACCTTGCCTGGCTTACAATGTGGTCCCGGAGGGCGGCTTCGATCTGCTCTGAGGTGATCCGCGACCTGGTTCCACCTGCCACTGCTGGTCGAGAAGAACAACGTCAACCTCGACGCAGTTGGCGAGAAGTGGTTCGGCCTCGCCAGGGGCGCCTCGACGATGGTGTTCATCGCGCTCGGCGCGGGGAACGGGATGGGGATCATCATCGACGACGAGCTTGTCCGAGGTGTCTATGGCGCGGCGGGCGGAATCCGTTATCTGCCGCTCTGTCGGCGATCGATTTGATCCCCTGCACCGGTTGCACCGTGGTCTGGAGGACGAGATCGGCGCGGCTGGGATCGTCGCCGCGTTCAACGAGTGCTCCGGTCAGGCGATCCGGAGCTGTCGTTGGTTCATGATGTGTTCGATCTGGGCCGGTGCTGGAGATCTTGGCTGCTCAATCTGGTCGTCGACGACGTCGCCTCGCGGTTGGGCGTCGCGATCGCACCCGCGCCCGCGATTCTCGACCCGGGAGCTGGTCGTGCTCGGCGGCGGGATCGGCGCCAGCCCGCTGCTGCTGCTCCTGGTCCGCGGCGCAGCGGCGTTGCTCGTGCAGATCACCGCGCGGATCGAGACCAGCCTGCTGGGCGAGCGTGCAGCGCTGCAGGCCGCGATCGCGGTGGCTCTCCATGCTGCGCGCGTCCACCTGCTCGCACGGCGCCGCTGCCAAATCGCACCACACCCTCGTGCCGGCGGCTCGCGCAACGGCGAGAATTAGCAGAATTTTCCAGTGCGGATTCCTGATGAATCTGCGACGGCAGGCCCTATATAGTCGTCTTCTGTTTAGATATTTTCCAGGATCTCGTCTAGGTTCCGGCCCGACGAGCCGGTATCAGGTGCTCGATGTATTCGATCCGCGTCGGGGGCGTGCTCAACATCTACGGCGGGTTTGCGCGACCAGGAGGGCGTCTCGATCCTGTACATCACTCACGACCTGGCCAGCGCCGCCTACGTCGCTGACCGCGTGATCGTCATGTAGGCGGTCGACCGCTGCCGAGGGCCTCGACCGAGACGTCTTTTCCGATCGCTAGCATCCGTACACGGAGTCCTGCCGCTGTTGTTGGTGTTCTTGACCCTCGGGACGAGGACGAACCGGTGTCGGCCGACACGGGAGAGCTCTCGCGGGCGATCAATCGAGGTGAGGGTTGTCGCTTCCGCTGGTGGTGCTTGTATGCGATCGAGAAGTGCTCGGAGGTCACCCCCGGCCCCGCCGCATCAATTTGATCGAGGCAGGTTGTTTGCCACGTTGCGACCGGCGAGAGAGGGTATGTCTCGGATACTCCGCGGGCCGAAGCATCGATCACGAGCGGCTGAAGCCGACAGCGTCGGGTCGATCTGGTGATCTTCGATTGCGATGGCGTGCTCGTCGACAGCGAGCGGCTCGCGATCGAGATCGACGTCCGCGTACGGACGAGTTCGCTGGCGGCTCACTGAGGCCGAGGTGATCGAGGCGGTTTGCTGGGCGATCGGACCGCGAGACCCAGGCCGCGGTCGAGGCCGACCTGGGGCGCGCGCTGTCGTTCATGGTCGGAAGTGATCGACGTCGAGCTGCTCGACCGTCAGGTGTTCGCGGATCGGCTCGCCCCCGTCGACGGCGTACTCGAGGCGCTCGACCGGATCTCGTTTCCGACTTGCATCGCGTCGAGCGGCACGCACGCACCAGCTGGACGGTACACACTCGGTCTCACGTCGGCCTCTACGAGCGGTTCGAGGTCCGGATCTTCAGTGCCGAGGACGTCGCCACAGGTGCATGCTTGCTCCGATCTTGTCCTACACGCTGCCGAGCAGGAGGCGGCCGACCCAGCCGGCTGTGTCGTGGTCGAGGACAGCCGCGCCGGGGTCGAGGCCGGCGCGCCGCGGGCATGCGCGTGCTCGGGTACGCGGGCGGGCGGCGCGGCGGAGCTGCTCGAGGGTGCGTTACGGTCGTGTTCGACGACATGCGCCAGTCTCCCGGCGCTGCTCCAGGAATTCACGCGCCAGCCGGGCGCCGGCAGATCGCCGCGCGGCCCTGGGTCTACTTGCCGCGCTGGCGCGCCCGACGTCGATCCGCGCCCTGGTTCGAGACCCAGACTGGGTCTGCTCGCCTCGGCGGCTGGCGTTGCAGCCCCCGGGCCGGGACGCACTGATCACTGTCGCGGCCTGCTCGAGGTAGTGGCGGATCGTCGCCAGCCCCTCGTCGGTGTAGGTGTCGAGGAGTGTGGGGGTCAATTTCCGCCTCGATCTTGAATGGCCTTAGCCCCCTGCTCCCGAGGGGGACGATCGCGTCGGTCGCCTCCGGACGAAGGGGACGCTGCGGCGGTCGTCGGGGTGCTGTGAGCGGCGGATGTAGCCGATCCCCTTCGAGTTGCTTGAGCGCGATCGACAGGCCGCCGCTGCCGAAGTCTGACCGACCGGGCTAGCTGCGAAGGCTTCTGCGGCTCGTCGCTTGGCGCAATCGGTCGATCAGGTGCAGGTCGGTGCGCTCGATCTGGAACTGGCTGGCGGCGGCGCCGATCGAGGCTGTCGATCTCGGGCGCCGAGCCGCGGATTGCTGCCAGCGTGGCGTAGAGGATATCCGCCCTCTGAGGATCACCTCCCCGATCGCCGTCGCGGCGGCCGCCGCCGCATCCGCGTCGCCCGCGCTCGCAGCCAGCCTGATCGACGTCGTCGTCCGTCGCCGACAACCGAGGCGCTCGAACTCGTCACCGCCAGCCGGATCCACAGCGGTCTACCCCGGACAGCTTCAAGATCGGCTCACGGATCTTCGCGCGCGACGTGCTCACGCGAGGCACCCGCACCGCACGGTTCCACCGGCATCATCGACGGCGGAACAGGCACCTTCGCGCACGCCAAAGGCACGTTCCACGGCAACGCTGCTCGCCGGCGGTGCCATGAAGTTCACAACAGGTGATGTTAACTCGAGGTTGTTGCCCCAGTCTGGGCGGAATTCCGTGTTACCTTATCCGCGCACCGAGACAGGCGGTGACCTTGGGGATGCTGTGCAGCCAGGTCCGCTGGCAGCTTCCGTCGATCACGGCACCCCCCCGTGGCCCACGCTGAGCCTGAGTCCCAGACCGCCCGCCTCGCGCCGGAGCCCGAACGGCCGGGTGGCGCCGAGTGAAACGATCGCCACCATCGTGTCGCGCGGGCTCTCGCGAGCGATGCGGTCGCCGCGCCAAGGACGCTGTCGCTGCCGTCGCGGTACAAGGTGCATAGCCCGGCGCTGACGAATGGTTCGCCGAGCTCCTGGGCGTAGTGGGCATTCAGCGCCGAACGCGCCTCGTGGAGCACCGGATGGGGCAGCGTTTCGCCTTCCGCGTAGCGCGCCAAGAGCCGCGGGACCGGCACGGTGGTGTCGTAGATGTGCATCTGCTCCTCGTGCCAGGGCACGACACGGGCTAGCGCATCGAAGAGTTCGTCGGCCGCGGTGACGAACCCGGCCGCAAGTCGACCCAGGCGCCGTCGGACAGCGGTCGGCGCTCGACGACAGCGCCGACTCTGCGACCCCGAGTCGCCTACGGAACCGAACAGCGAAGGTTGGACGATGAGCGACACGTGATTTTTGTCTAGCCCGCGACTGGGAACACACGTTCGTGGCCGCCGGTCCGCCGCCCCCCGAGCAGCGGCGGGACTGTTTGCGGCTTCAGGATTTGAATTCGGTTGCGACGATCCGCTGATCGCGGATCCCGGAGGCCTGATCTGAGCAGAGCCACACGATCGGCGGTCCCATGATCTCGGGGTCCAGTAGCCGCTCACGCAGGTCCGCGGGGACGTCGTCGGGAACCATCCGGTCGCGGTCGCGCCGCCGGGGAGCAGGATGTTGACCGTGACCGGTGTGTCGGCGAGGTCTGCGGCCATCACGCGCGCGAGCGCCTCGACGCCGGCACCGGCGGGTCCATAGGGCACGAATCCGCGCCGGGTCATCGTCTGTTCGTTCATCGAAATCACCACGATCCTGCCGTCGCCTGCGGCAAGCATGCGAGGCGCCACGGCGCGCGCCACGAGGAACAACCCGGTGATCTTCGTCTCGATCACGTCACGGAACCCGCCCGGCGAGACCTCTCAGAACGACTGGGGATCGGTCATGAAGCGCGGGTTGACGGTACGCATGCCGATACCCGCGTTGCTGACGAGGACATCCAGCCCGCCGAGCCGGTCGTACACGAAGTCGATCCCGGCTTGGACGGAGTCTCGTCGCGGGCGTCGAGCTCAACCCCGAGCGCGCCGATCTCGGCCGCGCTCGCCTGCGCGCGGGATCGCTGCGGCTGGTCAGTGCTACCCGCGCTCCGGCGGCAGCGGGCGCCCGAGCCATTGCTTTGCCGAGGCCGCTCGTGCCGCCGGTCACGAGGACTCGGGTGGACTGCAAGTCATGGTCACGTCCGTTGCCAATCACGGTGTCGTCTTACCTCCTGGGAGTTCGGTGAGTGGGCGTGCATGACTTGCTGCTACGAGCGTGAGGGTGCCGTAGACTCGGCGCCAAGGACGCGAAACGGCCATAGAGCAGGCCCTGAAGATCCTCACGTCTAGGTACTACAGCCCGCTCGACCGCTCGAGCCTGGTGGACCTGGGGCTGTCGGGGAATGGTCGCCGCCCTCGACGACCCGTACTCGCGCCACATCGACCCTCGCTCCTACCGCGAGCGCGAAGAACAGTCCACGCAGGGCACGGGCGGGATCGGAATCACCACGATGCCTGAGCCAGCGGGACTGCGGGTGATGAGCCGGCTCGAGCACTTACCGGCCGCCGGCGCCGGCCTGATCCCGGGGATCTGATCGTCAAAGTGGGATCGGTTGCTCTCGCCGACCGTTCCGATGACTTCGCCGTTGACCCTCGAGTAGAGGCTCCGCGCCGGCGCCCACGTCGAGCTCACGTTCCGCAGCGGCGACGCCCAACACGTGATCTCCATCCAGCAGGCAAACATCGTCGTGCCCGTGGCGACCTGGCGGGTGCTCGCCTACCACCACGTCCGCATCGGATATCTGAAGCTCACCGGTTTTACGGAAGGCTCCGGCGACGAGCTGCGTACCGAGGTGCGAGCGGCGCTGGACGCGCACGTCGATGGGCTGATCCTCGACCTGCGCGGAAACGGCGGCGGCCTCATCGGCGAAGCGATCAACGTGGGCAGCACGTTCATCGCGCAAGGCAAAATCATGTCCGCCGAGGAGCGCAGCCGGCCGCCCCGGGTTTACGTCGCCCAGGGGGACGCGATCGCCTACCACGTCCCGCTGGTTGTGCTGGTTGATCACGGGCAGGCGTCCGCGGCCGAGGTGGTCACCGCCGCGTTGCAGGAACACGGCCGAGCCGAAGTGGTAGGTACCCACACCTATGGCAAGGGCACTTTCCAGATCACCGAGCGGCTGATCAACGGAGGCGCCCTCGATATCACGATCGGCCAGTTCTTCACTCCCGATGGCCACAACCTCGCCGGCGGCGCCGAGGGTCAAGGCGCCGGCATCACTCCCGACATCTATGCGGTCGACGATCCGCACACCCCCGGCGACGAGCCGCTCGCCATCGTCGAGCGCACGGTGGTGGCCGAGGCCCGCTTATCGCCAGCTTGGAGGAGCATCTGAATGAGCAAGTCACCCGCCAAAGTGATCGCCGAGATCCACGGCTTTAGCGAGCCGGACGCCACGCCCACCCCATGGTCAGCCGGACTGGAGCAGGTGATCGCCTCGGACACGTTTTGGGTCTCGACGGTCCGCCCCGATGGCCGCCCGCACGTCACGCCGCTGATTGCCGTATGGCACGACGACGCGATCTGGTTCACGACCGGGGAGGACGAACGCAAGGCGAAGAACCTGTCACGAAACTCCTCGTGCATCCTGACGACCGGCCGCAGTGACCTCGCGGAAGGTGCCCTTGACGTCGTGCTCGAGGGCAGCGCCGAGCAGGTTACGAACGACGATGAGCTGCGCGCGGTTGCTCAGGCGTTCGCCACCAAGTACGGGACCGGAACGTGGGATTTTGTTGCGCGCGACGGCGCGCTCACGGACCGGACTTCTGGGGGGCGGGCGATCGTGTTCCGCGTCCGGCCGGTGCGTGGCCTGGGCTTTCGCAAAGGCGGCACCTTCAGCCAAACGACCTGGAGCTTTGTCGGTTGAGCTCCGTGGGCGAGGTACGGCGCCAGGTTCAGGCGAGGATTGACGAGTTGATCGCCTCGGGCGCCGAGATTGGGCTTCAGGTCGCTGTTGTGCACGAGGGCCGCACCGTCGTCGATGCCGCCGCGGGCGTCGCTGATCAACGGACGGGCGAGCCGGTGACCGTGAGCACCTTGTTCTTCGCCGCGTCGACCGGCAAAGGAGTCGCGTCGTCGGTCGTGCACGTGCTCGTCGAGCGCGGCGAATTGGCTTATGACCAGCGGGTCGCGGATGTGTGGCCAGAGTTCGGCGCGCACGGCAAAGATGCCGTCACGCTCTCCGAGGTGCTCGTCCATGCAGCGGGTGTGCCGGGACTGTGGCCGCAGATCACGGCAGCGGATCTTTGCGATTCAGGGCGCGTCGCAGCGTTCATCGCCGAACAGCGTCCGTGGTGGACGCCGGGGACGATGACTGGCTACCACGCCCTCACGTGGGGATTCATCGTTGCCGAGCTGGTGCGTCGCACAACCGGTCGCACCGTCGCCGACGTGTTGCGCGAGGAGATCGCGGCGCCGCTGGGCGTCGCCGACGAACTGCACTTCGGCGTGCCCGGGCGCCTCCTCGCGGGAGTTGCTCGCGCCGGTCCCGAAGGGGCCGCGCCGTCGCCGCCAACCCCCGGCTCGCCGCTCGACCGGGTAGTCCCGCCCGGCGTGCAGCCGACTGCTGCTTTCGCCAACCGCAGCGACGTGCTCTCGGCAGACATTCCCTCGCAAGGGACGATGTCGGCGCGGGCGGTCGCGCGACTATTCGCCGCTCTGCTCGGGCATATCGATGGTGTCGAGCTCGTGTCGCGCAAACGTTTACACACGATGGCGGCGCCGGCATTCTCCGGCACCGACCAGGTGATGGGATTCCCGACGGAGTGGGCGCTTGGCTATAGCCCAGCTCGACTGGGAAGTGCCCAGTCACGCGCCGGGTCGACCTTTGGGATGGTCGGTTCCAACGGGACCGCGGCGTACGCCGACATCGACTCGGGCGTGGCGGTGGCCGTGATGCGCAACCGGATCGTTGGTGACCTTTCCGTGATCACAGCGATCGACGACATCGTCGCCGAGCACTACCGCTGAGCTGCGTGCACCGGTGGCTGCCAGCGTCACGGGCTCGGAATCGACCGGCCCGCCGCGTGGGATATCGACGGCGCTATACGACGTCGATATCCATCCCGTCTAGGGGCGAACGGCTCTCGCCTGAACGCTCAGCCCCCGTCCGCGCGCGCGGCGGCCAGGTTCAGCGTCTGTACCCAGCAGACCGCCCAAGGACCTGATGCTTCACCGGGTTGGTCGTGATTCGGGTGTAATCATCCGGACTCATGCCGGCCAGCCGCGGTACCAGCTCACGGAGCCCATAGCGGGCCTGCAGTTCGCGGGTGCCAGCACGCCTGTACTTCCCCTGACCTACCCGGCGAGATACCACCATCGGTCAGCGGCCCGGACCTGGAAGTAGTACGGATTTGCCGCGAGGCGCCTCCGACGTGAACGGGCCTCCCTGTCGCACGGGCACCGAGAACAGTGACTCGCCCGACTTGTCCCGGAGCGAGACCACGTCGTCCTCGAGCTCGAGGATTCCGAGACGACCGAAAATCGAAGATCGTCTCGGAAGCACCCATACCAGCGACGCAAGGCGGCCTTCCAGTGCTTCCGACGACGTTTCGGGTTGCGTGGACACGAGGGGCCTACGGCGTGCGGCTGCGGTCGATCTGATCAAAGTCACCGCTGCCGTTGAGCACGCCGCCGCCGCCCGAGAACTGCCACATCAGCGCGTATTGAGAAGCGCTGTTGACGCCGCCGAAGAACTGCGCGCAGCGCGACACGCGGACTCTCAGGCACCAGCCAACGGGTGCCTGGCGGAAGTTCGCGGTCTCGGGTCTGTAGGTCCACTCGTAGGTGCCCGGGATGACGCTGTCGGCGCCGGTGCCGAAGAACTTGCGCCAGTCTCCCGGCGACGAGTAGACCCCGGCCAGGAAGCTCGAGTGCGCGCGCAGATAGCCCGAGAAGCCGTCGACCTCCGCGCGGTTGACGCTCGGCATGATCCCGTGCTTGCGCACGACGCCGCTGCACGGCGTGGTGTACACCGAGCTCCAGCCGTTGTCGCGGGCCGGCGCGATCTTCGGCTGCTCGATGTCCATCCACGCGACCCGGTAGGTGATCCGCTGCGCCGCCGGCAAGCCACGGATGTCGCTCAGCATTTGTGCCGCTTGGGTCGAGCCCCACGCTTGCGCCTCGCGCGCGCTCCCGTTGTAATGCGGATCGACACCGGGGCCACCCATGAACCAGTACGCGCCGGTCCCGACCCCGTCCCGTAGCGGCTGCGGTTGATGTTGGCGGCGGCCGCGTCGGAGGAGGACCACGCCAAAAAGCTCGTGCATCCAAGCGATAGGTCCCAGCCGCCGATCATGCCCATGTAACCGCCGTAGCTGCCTCCGAACACGGGCTCGGCATAGGGCGCCGAGGCGCTCACGTTCGGGTAGTAGCTGTCGGTGCCGTACGAAAACCCTCGCAGGGAGGGCACCGTCGGAACCGGAGCCGCGCGGACCGCGACGCCTCGCCCGAGCACCGCGAGTGAAAGCGCCACGACCGTGCCGAGTAGCACGGCGAGCGATGTTTTACATCGCACGGCCCACAAGCTATCGCGCGGACATTGTGATGAAGTCGCGTGCCCACGGTCAGCAAGGTGGGGCGGCCGGCTTGATGCCCAGGTGGTGTGCGGCCGTGGCGGCTGCCGCGCGGTTGGGGACCGAGAGCTTGGCCAGGATGCGTGAGACGTGCACGCTCGCGGTCTTGTCGCTGATGAACAGCTCGGCGCCGATCTCGCGGTTGGTCAGCCCACCGGCGAGTAAAGCCAGAACCTCGACTCTCCAGACGTGAGTTCCAACCGCTCCAACGCCGCATTCGGAGCCGGCGGTCGGGAGGCCGCCGACCAAGATCAATACGAGCACGGCGAGCGGGCCTCGAGCTGTTCGCGCAGCGGCCGGGCGCCTAATTCCTCGGCCACCGCGAGGGCGTCGCGCACGAGCGCTTCCGCGTCCGCGCGATCGCCGCCCGCGGCGAGTAGCGCCTCGGCTTCTCGCCAGCTGGCATAGGCCGCGTGATAGGGGTCCGCGCACGCTTCCCATTGCCGCCGCGCGTCAGCCCACAGGGCAGGCCCCCGGCGGCCGCGATCCGTGAATACCAGCCGCGCAGGCAGCCCGGCTTGCCCGAACGAGGGGCGGGATCGACGCCGGTCAGCTGCGCGATCAGCCCGTCCAGCCGCTCGAGCAGCTTCTGCGCCGCGGCGGTCTGATGCCGGGCGGTGCGGTCGTCGCCAGGAGCGCGAGCGGCGAGGTCGGCGCAGGCGCGCGTGCCGAGCTCGTACAGCGCGGTCGTGCCGAGCAGCTGCTCAGCGTCGCCCACCCGCTCCAGTAATCCGATACGACTGCAGCCGCCGCCTCCGGACGGCCTGCCACAGCTCGAGCGAAGCCCGAGCCGTTGCGTGCATCCCCAACGTCATCGAGCCGAGCGAGCGACGGTCTGCTCCTCGGCTCGATCGAGCGCCAGCGCGGAAGCATCGAATTCCCCGAGCTGGGCGCGCAGGTACCCAAGGGATCGGCAGGCCATCCCGGCTTGCGCCCCGGTGGGCGAGCGATCGATGACCTCCTCCAGTAGCTTCTCGGCCTCGCGCCAGCGCCCGACCTGCAGCACGCGCTTGGCCACCTCGCCGCGAAGGAAATCGCCCCATTGGCGCTCGAGCCCGAACTCACGGGCGGACGCGATCCCTTCGCGTGCCATCGCGATCGATTCCTCCACCCGGCCGGCCGCGTGCAGAGCGGCGCTCCCGTTCGCGTAGCTGCGGTGTATCTCGTCGGCGAGCCGGAGGCGGCGGGCGATCGTGATCGCCCGTCTCGCCGCCTCCACGGCTGGTCGGCCTCGCCGACCGCGTCGAGGTTCCCGCACTCGTCTGAGGACATGGGCCTCCACGGCCGCGGCCCCCACCGAGTGGGCAATCGCGAGCGCCTGTGCGCAGCGCGAGTTCGACTCTGCTGTGCGGTCGCACAGCATCAGCGCCTGTCCCTCCGCGGCCAACACCAGCGCGAGCTCTTCGGACCGCGGATCGTCGGGCATCAGCTCGACGGCGCGCCGGTACGCGGGCAGCGCGTCCTCGTCGCGTCCGGCACTCCACAGGTAGCGGCCGAGGCGTTCGTAAGCCAGCGCCGCCTGAATCGGATCGTCACGCTCGTCGATCCCGCCAGCACTTCTCGCCCGAGCGCGATTGCTCGCTCCTCCTCGCCCGTCGTCAACGCAGCCTCGGCCGCCCGCTGCACGACCTCGAGGCGCTCGAGCGGGAGCTCGCCCGCCGCCGGAGCCACCCGATCCCAGATCTCGAGCGCGCGCTCGTACAGCACCCACGCCTCGCCAGGAGCGCGAAGGTCCTCCGCCGTCGCGCCAGCGCTGACAATGCGGCCAGCGCTGCCGACAGCTCGCCCGCCGCATGCCGGTGGTCAGTCGAGTGTCCCGCTTCTGCAGCCGGCGGTCCTGTCAGCCGGGGTACCGGAGAGGGTCTGGGCGAGCGTCAGGTGGAGGTTGCGCCGCTCGCCAGGTACAGGTCAAAATAGATCGCTTCTCTGAGCAGCGCATGGCGAAACGAATACCCCGCCGTCGAAGCGTCGGGTGCGAGCAGATAGCTCTCCACAGCAGTCCGCAGCGCGCCGTTGAGGTCGTCCTCCGAGAGCTTGGCGACCGCCGCCAGCAACCCATGATCGACCGTCCGTCCGGTGGCGGCGGCGATCCGCGCACCTCGCGAACGACTGCCGGCTGCGACTCGACGCGAGCCAACAGGGCGTCGCGAAGCGAATCAGGCAGCGGTTCGCCGGGCTGGCCGGCCGATGCCACCAGCTCTCGGTGAAAAACGGGTTGCCCTCGGATCGCTCGACTAGCGGCCCAAATGAGTGGGTGGGGTTCGCCAAGGCTCTCACCGACCTGCTGCCGATCTCGGCGCGCCCGAACGGCGTCCAACTGAGCCTGCTCGCCTGCGCTTGTTGATCTCCAGCTGTGACGCGGATCGCCGGACGAAGCTCATCGCTACGGTAGGTGACGATCAGCGCGATCGGCTCACGCCGTGTCGCACTCACCAGAAACGACATGAAGTCGCACGTCGATCGATCAGCCCAGTGAAAGTCCTCGACGACTAGCACCAAAGGTCGTGCTCGTCCGGCGGATGCAAGCAGCCCCAACAGCTGTTCGAACAAATGCGTCTGCGAACCGGCCACCGCCGGCGGGCTCGCAACAGTGCCTCCGCCAGACGGCAGTTCGGGCAGCAAAACAGTCAGCTCGTCGCGCACGGAGCCGACCATCGCCCCGAACTCGCTCGATTCGCGCTGAGCTACGAGCGAGCGCAGCGCCCCCACAACCGGCGCGTGGGAAGCTCCGCGTCACCGGGGGGCAGGCATTGTCCGACCGGATCATGCCTCGCGCTCAGCCCGTAGATCGGTGATCAATCGGGTCTTCCCGATACCCGCCTCCCCGCCGACGAACACGACCGTGCCGAACCCTTCATGGTCCGCTCGAGCGCCGCCTCCAGCGCGACCAGCTCCTCGCGGCGACCAATGAACCGTGGGCTCGAAACACGCCCAACGGCACGGACCATGGTCCCGCCGTCTTCCGGCGCCGCAAGCAAAGTGTCATCCCGCAAGCAGAGGGCCGACATCAAGCACCTCCCGTATGGCAGTGGGTCGCTTTAGCGTGGCGAGACGGATCTCCATGTGACTCCTTCGTTGGGTACCGCTTCCGGGAGCCCGCATGACCCAAAGCATCGACCCCCGCTTGTCTACTCCTGCTGACGTAATTTGTCGCACCTCTTTCCCTCTCCGGCGAAAATTCTTCGGGACCTCCGGCACCGCACGAAGAACGTCTGGATTTCGGCCGGTAGAAGCCGAAGAGAGGGTGGAACAAGCCCCACGACGCGACCGGACGACAGCCGGACCTCCTCCAAGGAGCTCCACGTGGTCGACCCGACCTCGACTCGACGCGACCCAGCGGCGCGGTCGCCTGGAACCGGGCAGCGTTCTCCCGGAGGCCCTCCCTCGAAGTGCGTCCCGCAGCGGTCGTCGGCGACGATTGCGCTTCACCCACGCCCTACCTACCAGTAGGTAAAGATCCGGGCGAATAACTTACCTACTAGTAGATAAGACGTCAAGGGCCCCGCAAGGCAACTTCTCACCGGCGACGCCTCGAACGCGCTAAGCGGCGATCCCACGGAGGTTAAGGCCAAAGATAAGGCACCTGCCCGATGGCAGGGGCCTCCTTACGCCTAGCTTGGGGCGCGCTGATCAAAGGCTTTGCGGAGGCCCGATGCACACCCAACTGAACTACATGATCGCCCGGCAGCGCAGCGTGGAGCTACGACAAGCGGGCGAGCAGACGCTACTCAGAAGTGAGGCGCGTGTCTCGCACCGATGCATGCGCGACGGAAGGGCGATCACGCCTTCGAGTGGGCAGGCCCGACGAGGTGGGCCTCGCGCCGCGTGGAGCCCGGACGGGCGATCGGGGGTCTGCGATGAAGAAGCACGTGATTATCGTGGGCGCGGGTTTCGCGGGCCTGGAGCTGGCGTCGCGGCTGTCGGAATCGGTCGCCGACGCGGTCGACATCACGCTGATCGACAAAAACGACTCGTTCTACTTCGGGTTCTCAAAGCTGGACGTGCTTGTCGGCCGCCAGGCACCGAATGACGTGCTCCTGCGCTACGGCGACATCGCCAAGCAGGGGGTCGAGTTCCGACAGGAGACCGTGAGCGCGATCGATCCGGTCAAGCGGCGAGTGACCACCGATGAAGGCTCGTATGACGCCGACTTCCTGGCCGTGGCGCTGGGCGCGGATTACGACTTGGCGGCCACGCCGGGGTTCCAGGAGGGCGGGTTTGAGTACTTCACGCTCGGGGGAGCCGAGCGTCTGCGCGACGTCCTCGCCGAATTCACGGAGGGAACCGTCCTGATCTCGGTCTTGGGCCATCCGTTCAAGTGCCCGCCGGCCCCGTTTGAGGGCGCGTTCCTGCTGCATGACCTGTTCGTCAAGCGGGGGGTGAGGGACACGGTCCAGATGCGGATGACCTACCCGATGGCCGCACCAGTTCCGGTCACCAAGGAGGTCTCGCAAGTGTTTATCGACGGGCTCGATGAGCGTGGAATCGAGTACGCGCCCAAGGAGCTGGTCGTTGGTCTCGACGCTCGCCGGCGGACGGCTCGGCTGGCCAGCGGGGAGAGCGTGCCGTATGACCTGTTCATCGGGATTCCCGTCCACCACGCGCCGGACGTCGTCAGACGGTCCGAGCTTGCGGTCGACGGCTGGGTCCCCGTCGATCAGACAAACCTCGCGACCCGCTTTCCAGGCGTGTATGCGCTCGGCGACGTGGCGACTGGGCCCCGCACGGTCGCCAAGGCCGGAATCTTCGCCGAGTCCGCCGCCCGAGTCGTTGCTGCCGACATCGCCTCATGCCTCCGTGACACTGAGCCCGCGTCTCCCTATCAGGGCGACGGAAACTGCTACATCGAGTTCGGCGATGGGATGGTCGGGAAGGCCGCGATCAACTTCCTCGGCGGACCATCGGCGACGGCGCGGATCGTCGCTCCATCGCGAGAGATCGCCGGCGAGAAGAAGGCGTTCTTTGCAACGCTCGGGCAGCGCTGGTTTGGCCTTGACACGCACCACCATGTTGAGTGTCACAACGGCGAGCAGGAAGGGCTTCTCAGCTCATGGCTCCGCTCGTAATTGTCAGGCCCGAGCAAACCTCGGGCGGGGTGATCATCGCGCGGCGAGCGCGGGTACGCGATCGGCTCGTGGCGCGATTCCGAGCGCGCCGGCTCGACGGTGAGCTTGCCCGAGGCGTGGTACCACAGGCCCGCGCGTCGCTCGCGCTTCGCGCTGAGAGGCTCGGATCGGCGAAAACGCGCAGGTCGCTCGCACTCCAGCTGCTCTCTATCCTGAGCCAGGCGCGGTTCGGGCGATCGCGCTCGATGTGCCAGATACCGATCGCGCGCAGGGAGATCTTGTACGCGACGGAGGACCTCGGTCACCTCGTCGAGCGCCTGCTCGCGCCCGGTCCGGTCGCTGCCGCGGGCGTCGCTCAGGTACGGCTTCTGTTAACCGATGGGTCCGGCCCTCTGTATTGCCGCGGTGCGGCGGCGGAACTCCGCTCGCTCGTGGCACGTGCGTGCACCAACCTCGAACCTGAATTTCAGTGGTGACTCACGGCGATGGATCGCTCGACCGCGAATCGGTTTGAGGCGGATGTGGGCGAGCGCAACTAACAAATGTGAACTAGAGGGAGAGCACGATGAACCAGCTGACGAACACGGCAAGACCGAACATGACCTCCGCGATGGCGACAAACAGCGTCACTTACCTGTACGGAACTCGATTTGTCGTCCCCCGTTCTGGGCCGCCGACCAGCACCATGCCCAGCGCACCGGTTGACATCGAAGCAGCGCTCGACCTCTGTGAGCAGATCACCCGCTCGCACGCGCCGTCTCTATACGCCGAGCTGAAGGCGCTCCCGGCGTACAAACGCAGAGCCCTGTGCGCGATCTGCGCGTTCGTGCACCGCTTGAGCGAAATTGCAGATGCGGATCTCCATCCAGTGGAGAAGCTCGAGCTGCTCGCGGGGGCGCGGGCGACGATTCCTCGCGACGGCTCGACCCGCCCGACAGAGCCCGTGCTGGTGGCGCTGCGCGACACCCATCGCCGCTTTGGTCTGCCGCTGGAGAGCCTCGATGACTTGATCGACGAACTCAACGCGATCGCGTGCGAGGCCACATACGAGACATTCGAGGACCTCGTTATGCACGGCCGTCTCGTCGCGGGCTCGGTCGGGCGGCTGGCCGTCGCGGTGCTCGGAAGCCGCGACCCCGCCGCTGCGGCTGCGCGAGCCGAAGACCTCGCGGTCGCGATCTGGCTCACCGAGATCCTTACGGACGGTGGCGAGCGTCGCGAGTCAGGCTGGGGCGAAGGGATGCTGAACGGCGACCGGCTTCGCCGCACCCGCGAGTTGGTCGATCAAGGCCTGGCGCTGATACCGCTCCTCGATGCCCGCGGCGCCGCGTTCATCAACGCGATTGCCCGCAGGTGTGCGCGACTGCTCGACGGCAGCGGGATCGAAATGGGACGGATCGAGCAACCAGAACCGGTCACACCGCGAGATGAACTCGGCGACATATCGATCACGTACACCCGTCGGCGCTGGTCCCGCGGGCAACGGGCCGCGTCATCCTTGGCCTACGCCTATCCGAGCAGATGGTGGAGGCTTGGGGGGTGGGTCTCGCCGTGATTGAGCGCTGACGGCCGCGCTGATTGCCTCGGCTCGATCGCGCAGCCAGCGCCAGAGTGGAAGCGCGGGCGCGCTCAGCTTGGTGCGTCGTCGACGGACGGCATCGAGCTCGCGGTTCAGGTCGAGGCCGCGGACGGGGATCGCGACGACGGCTCATCTTTCACGGCCCCGGTCCCGCTCGCCTCATACCCACGCTCTGGATCGTGCTCGGCCCGCTGGGCCAGTCCGTCACCGCCGCCGGTCTGCTCGGCGTCGCCGCCGCCAGCGCAATCACCGCCCCGTACGCGGGCATTCTGCACGCGGCGGGCGTTGTCTACGGCGTGCCCGTCTGGGGATTCGCGATTGTCTGGCTCGCGATCGCCGCGTCGATCACGATCCGTGCCGCGCGAAGGCACTTGCCGTTCTCGCTGACCTGGTGGAGCTTCACCTTCCCGGTTGGGACGGTCGTCACCGGCACCTCGGTCCTGGCCGTCTCCACCCACTCCGCGGCGCTCCGCTATATGAGCATCGCGCTTTACGTGCTGCTCCTCACGGCATGGGTGACCGCAGCCACGCGGACAGCGCACGGCGCGCTACGCGGCCGCCTATTCCTGCCGGCCCGGGCCGCGGTCTTCGCATAGCCTTCCGGTGTGACCGAGGGCGAACTAGCGATTGTCCTCCACACCCACATGCCATACGTCGAGGGCGGCGGTGAATGGCCCCCGAGGGACCGGGCATCGTTCATGCGTAGCGCCGACGGGTTCGGGACCTGGCCGTTCGGCGAGGAGTGGCTGTGGGAGGCGATCGCGACCAGCTACGTACCGCTGCTGAGCTGCTGGGTCGCGCGCCGCTGACGCTGTCGCTGACCCCGGTGCTGTGCGACCAGCTCGAACAGCCGGGCGCGATCGAGCGTTGCATCGAGTTCCTCGAGCAGGTCCGGCCCGAGACCCACCGCCGCGACGCCGGCGAGCTCAGGGCGGCCGGCCAGCCGATGCACGCGGCCGAGATCGAGCGCTCGGCGGGCGACTACGCGCGCGCTGCGACGAAGCTCCGAGAGCTCGGTCCGGGTGGGCTGCTGGCCGCGCTCGGTCGGCACGCGACCTGGACCTCGGCCGCGACGCACGCGGTGCTGCCGCTGCTCGCGACCGATGCCGGTGTGGGGCTCCAAGTGCAGACCGGGGTGGCCTCGCACCGACGGCGGTTCGGGCGCCACGACGGCGGGTTCTGGCTGCCCGAGTGCGGCTTCGCGCCGTGGCTTGGGCCGCTGCTCGAGGAGGCCGGAGTGCGCTCAGTGTGCGTCGAGCTGACGAACGTGTTCGGGCTCGGGGACGAACGTCATCTGCGGCCGATCGCGACCGACGACGGCCCCGTCCTATGGCCCTGCGATCGCGAGACGATCGCACTCGTGTGGGGCGAAGCCGGTTACCCGGCGCGCGCGCCGTACCGCAACTACCACGGCTATACGACCCACCGTCACCACGCCTGGGGCAACGACGGCGCTCCTTATGACCGGGCGGCCGCGCGCGAGCAGGCGAGAGCCGATGCGCGTGAGTTCGTCGCCCACGTGCGCCGACGGGTCAGCGCCGGTGACGTCTGTGTGTGCGCGCTCGACACCGAACTCCTTGGCCACTGGTGGTTCGAGGGAGCTTGGTGGCTGGAGGCGGTGATCGATCAGGCCGAGCGCGACGGCCTCAGGCTGACGACGCTCGACGATGCGCTCGCGCGCCACGAGCCGCGACGAGCTCCGGCCGAGCTGCCGATCAGCACGTGGGGAGAAGGGGGAGACCTGCGCACGTGGAGCGGGCCGCAGGTCGCCGAGCTCGCCTGGGCCGCGCGCACCGCAGAGCTGCGGTTGGCAGCCGCGGCGCAACCCAGCCCCAGGGCGCTGCGCGAGCTGTTGGCGCTCCAGGCCAGCGACTGGGCGTTTCTGGTCACGCACGGGACGGCGGGCGACTACCCGCGCCAGCGGGCGCGCGCCCACCTCGAGGCGTTCGAGCTTGCATTGAACGGCGACCCCGACCTCGAGCATGCGCTGCGAGGGCTGGCGCCGGACCTCGGCTAGCCCGTAGCGGAAGCTAGCCCCAGCGAAACGTTCGCGGCCGCTCGCGCGTCCGGATCACCTTGGCCGGGATTCCGCCGACGACCGCATTGGCGGGCACGTCGCATGTGACCACCGCGCTGGTCCCGATCACCGAGTTGTCGCCGACGGTGACGCCGCGCAACAGACAGGCGCCATACCCGATCCAAACGTTGTGACCGATGTTGACGTCGCGCTTGTAGATCCCCTGCTCGCGGATCGGACGCTCGACCTCGACCATCCCGTGGTCGAAGTCGATCATCATCACGCGGTCAGCGACGATGCACTCGCGGCCGATCGAGATGTGCTGGAAGGCCGAAATCGTGCACTCCTGCCCGAACACCGTCTTCGCGCCGATCGAAAGCTCGCCCTCGTGGACGCGGATCTTGCAGCCGTGGCCGATCCACGACCAGCGGCCCAGCGTCACCTTCGCGTCGCGCCCAATCTGGAACTTGACCCTGGGGGCCACGAAGCACATGCCGTCGGTCTGCAGCCGCCCCCGCCAGCGCAGTTTCAGCCACAGCCATCGCACGTAGAGCAGCAGGTAGCCGCGGCCGAGCATCCCGTGGGCACGGGTGAAGCGCCAGAACGCGAGCGGGCCGCCGCCCAGCGGCCGCGGTTCGGGCCGCACGGGCGGTGCAACCGCTGCCGGCCCCTTCGTGGTACTGCGGCGCGGCGTTTTCTGTGTGCCGACTACGCGCACCGGCAGATCGTACGGCTAAGAGCGCCTCACAGAATGACCTGAGGCGCTCTTAGCCGTCGTCGAGCAGGCCCGTCAACGGACCCAGCAGTCGGCGCGAGCGGCGCGAGACGCCGGGCAGCTCGAGCAGGCGATGGGTGGGGGGCGACCCCGCTCGCAGTCTGTTCAGCTGCTCCGTCGCGATCGGACGCCAGTGCTCGTCGATCAGCGTTGCGACCGGCATCGAGGCGACGCGCTCGGCGTCGAGCTCGAGGTGCTCGGCCCACAGGCGCACGCGCGTGTCGCGCGCGAGGGCGGCGTCGTCGGTCGCGACGCACAGCTCGGTGTCGTTGAAGAACGAGTGCGCGTTCAGATTCGCCGACCCGACGATCAGCCAGCGGTCATCGACGACCGCGACCTTGGCGTGCACGTAGAGGGGGTCGGCGCGGTCCTTGAGCGGCGACAACGAGCGGATCGTGGCGCCCAGCACGCGGCCGGCGCCGCGGTCGGCGTCGACGAGCACGCTCAGCTGCCCTTGCGTGTCGTCGGCGCCGTTGTTGGCCTTGGCCGGCAGCAGGATCACGACCCGGAACTCGGGGGTCGGGGGGTTGCGCAGCTTGTCGGCGATGATCGACACGACCTCGGGCGCCCACAGGAACTGGTTCTCGAGGTAGATCAGGTCGCGGGCCGACGACAGCGCGCGAACGTAGCTCTCGAAGATCCGGAAGTCTCCCCGCGGGAGCGCCTCGTACATACTCTCTGCGACCGTGCCGACCACCTGGACGGTCGTCTCGCCGGCGGGTGGCGGCACGGGGGCCTCCGGCAGCTGTTCACCGGTCAGCTCTCGCCAGCGGAGGCGGAAGTGGTTATTGACGTCGGCGACGGCCGGGCCGCGCAGCCTGGTGGCGACGTCGTGCCAGCCGAGCCGGCGCCGCGCATGGTGCTCCTGCGTGTCGTAGCGGTCACCGGCGTCGTCGGTCAGATCGATCCCGCCGACGAACGCGAGCTCGCCGTCGATCACGACCGTCTTCTCGTGGTGGCAGTGCAGCGGATGCTCGCGGGGATCGGCGTGCGCCTTGATCTGGGTGCTGCGGGTCAGGTTCTCGAGTGCCTTGGCGACCTCGCCGCGGGTCGGGTGAAAGAGCGGCACCGGCGACCCCGACCAGACGAGCACGCGGACATCGAGCCGCTGCGACAGCTCACCGAGCAGGACCCCGATCGCATGGCCGGTGCGGCCGGGGACGAGCTCAAACGAGGGCGCCAGGTGCCAACCGGTCACGTGCACGAACTGTTTGGCGTCGGCGAGCGCAGCGGCGATCGAGGGCAGCGCGTTGGCGCCGTCGATCAGGACCTCGAGGCTGCAGCCCGCTCGTGGCGGCGGGTCGCCGCGCGCGAACACGCCGGGCGTCGACGGCTCGAACGCGTCGCCCCACCCCAGCCGTTGCAGCCGGCGGTGGTGCTTGTAGGTGACGGCTGCCTCGATCCCGTCGCCGACGAGCGAATCGGCCCTGTCCCGTAGCCCGGTAGCCATAGTCGACAGGTTTTCCAATCCGGCCCGGGGCTACACGTCCCTGGCATGATCGCTCTTAGATGGACGAGTCATTGGCCCAACGACTGCTCGCCGGCGACAAGCGCGCGCTCGCGCGTGCGATCACGCTGGTCGAGAACGACGACCCTGAGGGCTGGGCGCTGGTTCGCGAGGTCTTCCCGCGTACGGGCAACGCGGCGATCGTCGGGTTCACGGGGCCGCCGGGGGTCGGCAAGTCGACGCTGATGGGCGCGCTGACCAAGCTCGAGCGCGAGCGTGGCCGGTCAGTCGCCGTGCTGTCGATCGACCCGTCGTCGCCGTTTACGAAGGGGGCGCTGCTGGGTGATCGGATCCGGCTGTCGGAGCACTTTCTCGACCCCGGGGTGTTCATCCGCTCGATGGCCAACCGCGGCGCGCTCGGTGGGCTCAGCGAGGCCGCCCTTCAGGCCGCGTTGCTGATGGACGCCTCCGGGCGCGACGTGATCATGCTCGAGACCGTCGGCGTCGGACAGGCAGAGGTCGACATCATCGACCACGCCGACACGGTCGTGCTGGTGCTGATGCCGGGGTCGGGCGACTCGATTCAGGCGCTCAAGGCCGGCGTGATGGAGATCCCCGACATCATCGTCGTCAACAAGTCCGACCACCCGCTGACCGACACGATGGTGCGCGAGATCAAGGCGGTGCTCGCGCTCGGGCCGCGCCTGGACTGGCAGGTGCCGATCATCCGCACCGAGTCGCTCCGTGGCGAGGGCGTCGCGGAGCTCGCCGACAAGCTCGTCGAGCACCACGACCACATCGTCGCCGAGGGAAAGCTGTCGGAGCGGCGCCGGCGCAATCTGATGAACGAGGTGCTCGCGATCGCGACCTTCCGCCTGCGACGCGAACTCGAGGACTCGGTTCGCGAGGACCCCGAGGTTCAGGAACTGCTCGACCGCGTCGTCGCGCGCGAGCTCGATCCCGCGAGCGCCGCGACCAGCATCCTCGACGGAAACTCTCGCGGCCCGAGAGCCCTCGACGGTCAGCCCGACGCGTAACCGAGCGCGACCTCGGTCAGCAGCCGCACGCCCCAGCCGCTACCGCCGCGATCCAGATACGGCACGCGGCGATCGTCGGACATGCCCGCCATGTCGAGGTGCGCCCACGGGATGTCACCGGCGAAGTGGTGCAGGAATTCGGCGGCGGCGCTGGCGAGCCCGACCCGCGGGTGGGGCCGGTTGGACAGCTGGGCGATGCGGCTCTTGGTCATCTCGGCGTAGGTGGGATCGAGCGGTAAGCGCCAGACGCGCTCGCCGGTTCGCTCGCCGCAATCGATCACGCGCCGCGCGATCGCCTCGTCGTTACACATCAGGCCCGCGAACGTGTGCCCGAGCGCGGCGATCACGCCGCCCGTCAAAGTCGCGATGTCGACGATCGCGTCGGAGCCCTCGTGGCGGGCGTGGGCGATGCAGTCGGCAAGCACCATCCGGCCCTCCGCGTCAGTGTTGTTGACCTCGATCGTCGTCCCGTCGAGCGCGGTGACGACGTCCCCGACCTTGACCGAGTGGCCGTTGATCATGTTCTCGGTCGCGCCGACGACGCCCAGCACGCGCGCAGGCGCCTCGAGCTCGGCGAGTGCGCCGATCGCCTCGATCACGGCCGCGCCGCCGCACATGTCGAACTTCATCCCGAGCATCCCGTTCGCCGGCTTGATCGACAGGCCGCCGCTGTCGAACGTCACCGCCTTGCCCACGAGCGCGAGCCGCTTGCCTGATTCCCCGGCGCCTGCGCGGGGTTCGTAACGGAGCTCGATCAGCCGCGGGTCCTCGTCCGAGCCCTGGGCGACGGCCGCGAACGCTCCCATCCCACGGGTCCGGATCTCGTCGCCGCCGAGGATCGTCGCCTCGATCGTCTCGAACCGGTCGGCCAGCTCCATCGCGTACTCCGCGAGCGCCGTCGGCGTCAGGTCGTTGGGCGCGGTGTTGCCGAGGTCCCGGGCGCGGTTCTGGGCATTGGCGAGCAGCGCCGCGCGCGCGGCCGGCGCCGAGAGGTCGTGGTGGGCCGAGACGATCAGCCGCTCGATCGGTGCCTCGTCGTCGGGCGCCGGCTTGTAGCGGTCAAAGCGGTAGCCGGCCAGCAGCGTGCCGGTCACGAGCCCTTCGACGATCTCGTCGCCGACGTGGTGCGGCACCTCCCAGCAGAGCGTCTTGGCGCCGCATTCCCGCGCGCGCCTGTGCACGACGCCCGCCGCCTCGCGGGCGCGCTCGGCGCCGAACTCGGCGCGCGCGCCGAGGCCGATCAGCAGCACTCTGCGCCCGTCGTGATGGGTTAGCGCGAGCCGCTTGAATTTCCGGCTTGCCTCGCCAGAGTCCAGCAAGGCCTCGAGCGCGCCGCCCGGCAGGTCGTGGGCGACGCCCTCCTCCTCGAACACGGTGACGACGATCGTGTCGGCGCCGGTGGCGAGCGGGCTGTCGGTGCTCGCCTGGACTTGCACGGCCGGGGACCTTACCAGCGACGTTCGGGCGGTATCCGATGCGCACTAGGATTGAAGCGCCTTCGCCACCGAAACCCGAGGAGCCATCGATGCCCAAGACAGTGATCCTCTCGGCAGCCCGCACGCCGATCGGCAAGCTCGGCGGTGGCCTGGCCTCCGTCGACGCGACCGAGCTCGGCGCGACCGCGATCCAGGCCGCGCTCGAGCGCGCCGAGGTCGACCCCGGCGAAGTTCAGCACGTGGTCATGGGCCAGGTCCTTCAGGCCGGCCAGGGCCAGATCCCGTCGCGTCAAGCGCAGGTCAAGGCGGGGATTCCGAAGGAGATCTCCTCGGAGACGATCAACAAGGTCTGTGCGTCGGGGATCCGCGCGGCGGGGATGCTCGACGCCGCGATCCGAGCCGGCGACCTCGAGGTCGGCGTCGGCGGCGGGATGGAGTCGATGTCCAACGCGCCGTACCTGCTCAAGGGAGCCCGATTCGGCTTCCGGATGGGCGACGGCAAGGCGATCGACGAGATGATCAACGACGGTCTCACGAACCCGTTCTCGGGCAAGCACATGGCTCAGGAGGCGAGCGAGGTCGCGGCCGAGCTCGAGATGACGCGCGCCGACATGGACCGCTGGGCGTTGCGCTCGCACGAGCTCGCGATCAAGGCGACCGACGAAGGGCGGCTGCCCGAGGAGATCGTCCCGGTCACGGTCAAGGGCCGCAAGGGCGACACGGTGGTCGAGGTCGACGAGGCGCCGCGGCGCGACGCGAATCTCGAGGCGCTGTCCAAGCTGCCGCCGATCTTCCTCAAGGACGGTTCGCACACGGCCGGCAACTCGCCGGGCGTCAACGACGGTGGCGGCGCACTGGTCGTGGCAAGCGACGAGTGGGCGAAGGCCAACGGCAAGCGGGCGCTGGCGACGATCATCGCCCAGGCCGCGGTCGCCGACGACTTCGCGTACCTCGCCCGGACGCCGGCCAAGGCCGCCCAGAAGGCGCTCGACAAGGCCGGGCTGTCGGCCGATGAGATCGACCTGTGGGAGATCAACGAGGCGTTCGCGTCGGTGACCCTGAACTCGATGCGGATGCTCGGGATCGACGAGGACAAGGTCAACGTCAACGGTGGCGCGGTCGCGCTCGGCCATCCGATCGGCGCGTCCGGGGCGCGGATCCTCGGCACGCTCGTCTACGAACTGCGGCGCCGCGGCGGAGGGCTGGGTTGTGCGGCGATCTGCTCCGGCGGCGGCCAGGGCGATGCCGTGATCGTCGAGGTCAATGGCGGCTGACGATCGGGCTGCGAGCCACGGGGCCGCATTCTTCGATCTCGACAAGACGCTGATTGAGGGCTCGTCGGCCTTCCAGTTCGCTCGCGCCGCATATAGCACGGGTCTGATGGGCAGGCGGCAGCTGCTGTCGGACGCGATCGCCAACGTCCAGTTCCGGCTGCGGGGCGCTACCGACCAGGACTCGCTGGCGCTCCGCGAGCGGATCGCGGCGTCGCTAGAGGGGACGCGCGTGACCGACCTCGAGCGCCTCGGCGCCGCGGTGCTCGCGCGGATCCTGCCGAGGCTGTACCCGCAGATGCTGGCGCTCGCGCACGAGCATCAGGACGCGGGGCGACGGGCATTCATCGTCACCGCCGCCTCGCAGGAGTTGGCCGACATCCTGGCGCAGGTGCTCGCGTTCGACGGCGCGATCGGGTCACAGATATCCGAAGTGGTCGACGGCGTCTATACGGGCAAGCCGGCCGGCCTGTTCATCTACCGCAGCGGCAAGGCGCAGGCGATCGTCGAGCTAGCCGAACGCGAGGCGATCGATCTCGCGGCCTCGTACGCGTACTCGGACTCGGAGTCCGACCTGCCGATGCTGCGCGTAGTCGGACACCCGGTCGCGGTCAATCCCGATTCGGCGCTCGCCCGCGTCGCGCGCCAGGAGGGATGGCAGATCCTGCGCTTCGATCGGCTCAGCCGACGGCTGAAGACCGCGGTGGCGCTGGCGGCGGCGGCCGCCGCCGGCGGCGTCGGGAGCGCCGCGCTCGCCAACCGGGTGCGCTCGCGCGACGCCAGACGCCTACCGGCGCTCGCGCCGGCACTCCTAGACATAGACTGCGCCGATGCTCAAGTCCTCTCTCCGCGGCAAGCGGCTGCGCCTGCTCGTCCTCTTGACGGCGGCGCTGATCGCGTGCTCTTCAGTCGCCGCGTTTGCGTTCTCCGGTCCGGTCAAGGTCAAGGACGACTACTTCAGCCCGAAGACCCTCACCGTCGGCAAGGGCGCGAAGGTCACCTGGGCGTGGGCCGGCTCGCTGTACCACAACGTGACCGTCCAGTCGGGGCCGGTGAAGTTCGCCTCGCGGACCCAGGTCCGTGGCAGTTTCAGCCACGTGTTCAGCAAGCCGGGCGTCTATCACCTGTACTGCACGATCCATCCGCACATGAAGATGACGATCGTCGTCAGGTAGCCGCCGGACGCGCAGAATTACAATCCGGCGGCAGCCGATGTCGTCCACGCAAAAGAAGATCCGCGTCGTCGTGGCCAAGCCTGGGCTCGACGGCCATGACCGCGGCGCGAAGATCATCGCGCGGGCGCTGCGCGACGCCGGCATGGAGGTGATCTACACCGGGCTTCATCAGACGCCCGAGCAGATCGTCGAGACCGTGATCCAGGAGGACGCCGACGCGGTCGGCCTCTCGATCCTGTCCGGCGCGCACATGACGCTCGTGCCAAGGATCATGGAGTTGCTGGCTGAGCAGGGGGTTGACGACGTGGTCGTGACCGTAGGCGGAACGATCCCGGCCGACGACGTCGAAGAGCTAAAGAGCCTCGGCGTCGCCGAGGTGTTCACGCCGGGCGCGCCGACCCAGCAAGCGATCGACTTCATCCGCGGCGCCGTCCGGGCTTGAGGCCCGTTTTGCCGCTCCTCGGCGACCGATTGACTCGTCAGTCAACGGGGTATGATCCGGTGCCGAGCGAGATTCAACAGCTCAGCGAGCGGGGTTCCAGCCCCCGCGCAGGACACCCGATAGGAGGCCACACTTGAAGATTTGCGTCCTGGTCAAAGAGGTTCCGGACGCCGCCGTCGAGAAGCGGATCGACCCGTCGACGGGACGTATGGACCGATCCGGGGAGAGAAATCTCAACCCCTACGACACGCATGCGATCGAGGCCGCGATGCAGATCCGCGAGGGCGCAAACGCCGAGGTCGACGAGATCGTCGCGGTCACGATGGGACCGGAGACCGCGGTCCGCGCATTGCACAAGGCCGTCTCGCTCGGCGCCGATCGCTCTATTCAGTTGACAGACGACGCGCTCGCCGGCTCTGATGTCGCCGCGACGGGCTATGCGCTCGCGAAGGTGCTCGAGTCCGAGTCGCCCGACCTCGTGTTGCTAGGTCAGCAGTCCGATGACGGCGAGTGCTACACGATCGGTGCGGTCGTCGCCGACCACCTGAAGATGCCGTCGCTGACCCAGGTGATCAAGATGGATATCGAAGGCGGCGCGCTGCGCTGCGAGCGCCAGGCCGAGTACGGCTACGACACTGTCGAGGTGCAGCTGCCGGCCGTGATCTCGGTCGGCGACGCGATCAACGAGCCGCGCTATCCGTCCCTGAAGGCGATCATGGGCGCCAAGAAGAAGCCGCTCGAGTCGCTCGCTGCGTCGGACGCCGGGATCGATCCGTCGCTCGTGGGCGAGGACGGGTCGCGCGTCCAGTGCGGTGACTTCCACGACCCGCCGGCCAAGGCGGCCGGCCAGATCATCGAGGACGAAGACACAAACGACACCGTCGAGAAGATCGTCGCCTGGCTCGACGAAAGGAAGCTGATCTAGATATGGCTGACGTTCTGACCTACGTCCTGCACTACGAGGGGGCGTTCAACAAGAACTCGCTCGGTGCCGTGTCCGAGGGCGCCGCGCGCGCGGCGGAGATCGGCGGCGAGTGCCACGCGGTCGTCGTCGGCGGCGACGACCTGACCGACGAGCTCTGCCAGACGCTCGGCTCATACGGCGCCAAGAAGGTGTTCCGCGCCAAGGGTCCCGAGGGTCTTGCACAGCCGGTCGTAGACGTGATGGCGAACGTGATCGACGACAACGGCCACTCGTACGCGCTGTTCGGCGGCGGCCTGCTCGGATTCGAGATTGGCGCCGGCCTGGCTGCGCGCAAGCACGCTGGGGTGACGATGGAGGTCACGCAGGTACGGGCCGAGGACGGCAAGCTGGTCGCCGAGCGTCCGATCCTCCAGGACTCCAAGATCTCCGTCTCCCGTTACCAGGGAGACCTGGGGATCATCATCGGTCGCATCAACGCGTTCGAGATCAAGCGGGAGGGCGACGCGAGCGCCGAGGTGGTCGACGTCGACGTTGAGCTGTCGCCGTTCTCGACCAAGGCGAAGATGATCCAGCGCGGCGAGCAGCGCGGCGCCGACGTCGACATCGAGGGTGCCGACATCCTCGTCGCCGGCGGGCGCGGGCTGGGTAAGGCCGAGGGCTTCGAGCTCGCGGAGGAACTGGCGAAGGCGTTCGGCGGCAACGCCGCGGTCGCCGCTACCCGCGCGGTGGTCGACGCCGGCTGGTATCCGTACGCGGCTCAGATCGGCCAGACCGGCAAGACCGTGTCGCCGAAGCTATACCTCGCCGCGGGGATCTCGGGCGCGATCCAGCACAAGGTCGGGATGCAGTCCTCGGAGAACATCGTCGCGATCAACAAGGACGCGAACGCGCCGATCTTCGAGTTCTCCGATCTCGGGGTCGTCGGCGACCTGAACAAGATCATGCCCAAGCTCACCGAGGCGATAAAGGCGCGCAAGGGGAGCTAGCCCGACGTGAGCCCCAACGGAGTTGGCGCGACGTGAGCCACAACGGTCACCACGCGCCCAGCGAGTACCCGCCGCCGGTCGACCCGGTCAAGGAGTTCATCAAGCGCGAACTCGACCCCGAGGACGAGCTGATCGAAGTCGGCGTCGCGATCGTCGGCGGCGGCACCGCGGGCCTGGCCTGCGCCAACCGCCTGCTGCAGCTGCTCGCTGAGGACGAGGCATTGCTCGAACGCCTCGGTGAGGTGCCGGTGGCGGTGATCGAGAAGGCGAAGACGTGCGGCGGCCACAACCTGTCGGGCGCCGTGATGCGGCCTGGGCCGCTGCAGGACCTGTTCCCGGACTTGACACGAGAGCAATGGCGCGAGAAACGGTTCGCGTTCGGCGAGGTCAACAAGGAAGCCGTTTACCTCCTGACGAGCTCGAAGACCAAGGTCCGGGTGCCGATCCCGTTCGTGCCGAACTTCAAGAACCACGGCAACGAGGTCGTGTCGGTCTCGGCGCTCGCCCGCTACCAGCAGCAGCAGGCCGAGGAGGGCGGCGCCTACGTCCTGACTGAGACCTCGGCCACGCAGCTGATCGTCGAGGACGGCAGGGTCGTCGGTGTTCGCTCGGGTGACAAGGGCCGTGGCAAAGACGGCGAGCCGCTGCGCAACTTCGAGCCGGGAACCGACATCAAGGCGAAGGTGACGGTGCTCGCGGAGGGTTGCTGGGGCCATCTCACCGGCGCGGCGATCAAGGAGTTCGAGCTCGCCGACGGCCGCGAGCCCCAAGTCTGGGAGCTCGGGGTCAAGGAGGTCTGGAAGGTCAAGCAGCCTCTGGACCGCCTGATCCACACGTTCACGCAGCCATGGCCAATGAAGGTGGCCCGCAAGTACGGACAACTCGGCGGTACGTGGATGTACCCGATGAAGGACGAGAAGACCGGCGACGACCTGGTCTCGATCGGCCTCGTTGTCGACCTCAACTACCGCGACGCGACGACCTCTGCCCACGACCTGCTGCAGCAGTTCAAGCTGCACCCACTCGTCAAGCAGATCCTCGATGGCGGCGAGCGGGTCGCCTGGGGTGCCAAGGCGCTACCCGGCGGTGGCTACTGGTCGATGCCAAAGCTGTCGATGCCCGGCGCGCTGCTGGTAGGCGACGGCGGCGGGATGGTCGACACGGCGGCGCTGAAGGGTGTCCACCACTGCATCAAGTCTGGGATGCTGGCTGCCGAGGCGATCTACCGCTCGCTCAAGAACGGTGAATCGCTGGAGAGCTACGAGCAGGCGGTCGAGGAGTCCTCGATCGGACAGGAGCTCTACCAGGTCCGCAACACCCGCCAGGCGTTCCAGCGCGGCTTTCTGGTGGGCAGCCTGCTGGCTGGGCCGTCGATCATGTCGAAGGGCAAGTTGCCCCCGGGCCGTCAGGCATGGCACCGCGATGACGAGGAGCCGATGTTCGTCGGTGACACGCGCGACAAATACCCCAAGCCCGACAACAAGTACATCTTCGACAAGCTCTCGTCGGTCTACATCACCGGCAACGCGACCCGCGACGATGCCCCCAGCCACATCCGCGTGCACAAGCAGGTTCCGCGCGAGGTCGCCGAGGGGTGGCGCTACATGTGCCCGGCGGGTGTGTACGAGATTCCCGAGGACGCGCCGGAGAACGGACCCGTTGACGTGATCGTCAACTACACCAACTGCGTTCAGTGCGGCGCGATCACGGCCAAGGGTGGGCGTCTGACGCCGCCCGAAGGCGGCGACGGCCCTCTGTACCAGATCACGTAAACCGCGTCGGCGGCAACTTCTGCCGCCCGGCGCTGTTAACGAGATGTGATGAAGCGTCTTGCAGCAGGGGCGACGACGCTGGCGTTGGGCGCGCTGGTCGTTGCGGGCGCCGCCTCGGCGGCCGTCAGTACGGGTGCGCCCGCTCCCACTGGTCCGCCGCGCGCGCAGCTGACCCAATTTGACTGCCACCGCGCGCTCGATCCCGCCAGCAGGTCGATCAGCGTCACGGCCGTGATGCGTCCGCTGACCGGCACCAAGCACATGGGGCTGAAGTTCAACCTGCTGATGACCTCGCCGGTCTCGGGGGCGACGACGACCGTGCACTTCGGCGATCTCGGCACCTGGAAGACCCCTAGGAACCCAACCCTCGGGCAGTTGCCGGGCGATGTCTGGAACCTGCAGAAGTCAGTCGTGCAGCTCGCAGCGCCGGCGACGTACCGGTTCCGGGTTGTGTTCCGGTGGACCGGTGACGCTGGGCAAGTGATCGGTACGAGGGTCAAATCCAGCCCCAAGTGCCGGCAGGTCGAGCTGCGCCCGGACCTGCTGGTGAGCTCGATCGCGGTCACGGCGATCAGCGGTGACGCGACTCACAACCTGTACACGGCCGTGATCGCCAACGACGGAAACTCCGGTGCGGGACCGTTTGAGGTCCTGTTCGCGCCGGCCGATGGGTCGACACCGAAGACGCGCACGGTGCAGTTCCTGCGCGCCCACTCCAGCACCACGCTGTCGTTCGTCGGGCCTCTGTGCACGAGCTCGACGGACCCGACGATCACCGCTGACTCGACCGACGAGGTCGACGTTGTCAACCGTGCCGGCTCCGCCCTCACCGCGACCTGTCCCGCCGCTTCGCCGAGCTGACCGGCCGCTAGACTGAGAAGCACGATGAAGGCCGAGATCCATCCCGAATACGTAGACGCCCACGTTCGCTGCACGTGTGGGAACGAGTTCATGACCCGTTCGACGCAGCCTGAAATCCACGTCGAGATCTGCTCCGCCTGCCACCCCTTCTACACCGGCCGCCAGAAGCTGGTCGATACCGGGGGCCGGGTCGAGCGCTTCCAGCGACGCGTGGCCAAGGGCCGCCGCACCGCGCGCTCCAGCGCCGGCTGAGCGGCCCGCGAGCCGGATGAGCACGGGCGGCGATCAGCGCATGGCCGCTGCCCCGGTGTCCGCGGGCGATAGCCCGTCGCTGACTGCTGTCCGCGACGCGCCGGTCGGCGGACAGGCGGTGCTCGAGGGCGTGATGATGCGCGGCGTCAGCAACTGGGCCGTGGCGGTGCGCAAGCCGGTTGATTTTGGGACCGGCGCTGATAGCGGTAACGGCGCCGTCGGGGGGACAGGCGCTGGCGGTGACGGTCGCGCGGTCGGTGAGGCCGGCGCTGGCGATGACGGTCGCGCGGTCGGTGGGGCCGGCGCTGGCGGTGAGGATCGCGCGGTCGGTGAGGCCGGCGCTGTCGGCGAGATCGCGGTCGAAACCTTCCCGCTCAAGCCTTGGTCGAAGCGGCGACGCGTGTACCGCCTGCCCGTAATCCGCGGCGTCGTCGCGCTGGTCGAGTCGCTCGCGGTCGGGCTGCGCGCGCTCAGCATCTCGGCGAACGCGCAGCTACCCGAGGAAGAGCAGGAGATCTCTAGTGGGGCGTGGTTTGGAACCGTGCTCGTGTCGCTTGTGTTCGCGGTCGCGCTGTTCTTCGTCGTCCCGGTCAGCGCGACAAGCCTGATCAAGAATCAACTCGGCTCTCCGATCCTGTTCTGGCTGGTCGAGGGGCTGCTGCGCACTGCGATCTTCTTGGGCTACCTGCTGCTGCTGTCCCGCGTGCGCGACCTCCGCCGCGTTTTCGAGTACCACGGCGCGGAGCACAAGGTGATCTCGTGTTACGAAGCCAACGACGAGCTCACGCCCACGCGCGCGAAGCTCTACTCGCGCCTACACCCCCGCTGTGGCACGAGCTTCCTGCTGGTCGTGATGATCATGGCGATCTTCGTGTTCGCACCGATCGGCCTCCCGGCCTGGTGGATTCTCGTCGTCACGCGGATCCTCGGCGTGCCGCTGATCGCGGGGCTGTCGTTCGAGGTCATCAAGTGGGCGGGCCGCAACCGCAGCCGCCGCTGGGTTCAGATCATCATGTATCCCGGGCTCCAGCTGCAGAAGCTCACCACCCGCGAGCCGGATCTGGGCCAGCTGGCGGTGTCGATCGCTTCGCTGAAGGCGGTCCTCGAGCTCGAGAAGCCCGGCGAGCTGTCGGCCGATGACCTGGTCGGCGTCGAAGTCGTCGCCTGACGCTGAGTCCGGCCGTCGCCTGACGCTGGCGTCACAGCCTCGCCTGAGGCTGGCGCCGTAGCCGTCGCCTGACGAAGCCGGCCCGTGCGGCTGACCTCCAAGCGGCCGCCCGGCGCTGCGTTACCCCGCGCGTCTCCGGGTAGCCCACCGGAAAGCGGACAAAGGAGGCGAACGATGGCCGATGACGGCAAGGTCGATGAGGCCAAGGGCCGGGTCAAGGAAGCCGCCGGCGACCTGACCGGTGACCAGGACCTCAAGAACGAGGGGAAGGTGGACCGGGCGGCCGGTTCAGTCAAGGACAAGGTCGGCGATGCGGCCGACAAGGTCAAGGACGTCGTCAATCCCGGCGACGACGACTGACGCGAGTCGGGAGCTCGCCCCGGGCCGCGCGCTTGGGGCGGGCTCCTACACTCGCGTCAGATGATTGACGACCTCGTTGCACAAGTCCAAAGCCGATTTGCGGAGCTCGAGCGGGAGCTGTCTGACCCGCAGGTGATCGCCGACCGTGAGCGTTTCGCGGCGGCCAGCCGTGCCTACCGTGAGCTCGAGCCGGCGGCCCGGCTCGCCGGTGAATACCGGCGCGCGTCCGACGACATCGAAGGCGCCCGCGAACTGCTGGCCGAGGACGGCGACGATCCTGAGCTCCGCGCCCTGATCGACTCGTCGCGAGAACGGCTGGCCGCGCTCGAGGAGGAGATCCGCCTGGCGATGGTCGAACGCGACCCGAACGACGACAAGAATGTGATCGTCGAGATCCGTCCAGGCGCCGGCGGTGACGAGGCGGCGCTGTGGGCGGGAGATCTGTACCGAATGCTGACCCGTTACGCCGAGCGACGCGGCTTCAAGGTGGAGCCGCTGTCGATCGGGGACGGTGACTACACGTTCGCGGTCAAGGGCGACGGCGCCTACTCGGTGTTCAAGTTCGAAGGTGGAACCCACCGCGTGCAGCGCGTGCCGGAGACCGAGTCACAAGGCCGGATCCACACCTCGACGGCGACCGTCGCCGTGCTTCCCGAGGCCGAGGACGTGGACGTGCAGGTCGATCCGGCTGACCTCCAGATCGACGTGTACCGGAGCTCGGGTCCCGGTGGCCAGTCCGTCAACACGACCGACTCCGCGGTCCGGATCACCCACAAGCCGACCGGCATCGTCGTCTCGATGCAGGACGAGAAGTCCCAGCTGCAGAACCGGGAGCGCGCGATGCGCGTGCTGCGCGCCAGGTTGTACGAGCGAGCGCTCGCCGAGCAGCAGGCGTCGCTCGACGCGAGCCGGCTCGCGCAGGTCGGCACCGGCGACCGCGCCGAGAAGATCCGGACCTACAACTACGGCGAGCGCCGAGTCAAGGACCACCGGATCAACATGCTGGTTCACAACCTCGACGGGATCCTGATGGGCGACCTCGACGAGCTCACCGATGCGCTGCAGGACGACGAGAAGCGCCGGCGGCTCGAGGAGAAGGCGAGTGGCTGAGGCGCTGTCGGCCGCCTGTCGACGTCTGTCCGGTTGGCGCGGCGCTCTCGGCGGCCACCTCTCGACTGCAGGCGGCGGGCTGCGACGCGCCCCGGCTCGACGCAGAGCTGCTGCTGGCCTCGGTCATGGGCGTCGGCCGGGAGCGGCTGATCCTCGACCGCGATCTGCCGGTTGACGACGCGGCGTTCGAGCGGCTGGTCGCGCGGCGCGAGGCGCGCGAGCCGGTCGCCTACATCCTCGGGCACAAGGAGTTTCGCCGGATCACGCTGGCAGTCGACCGCCGGGTGCTGATCCCGCGCCCGGAGACCGAGCTGCTCGTCGAGGTCGCCCTTGACCTCCCGCCCGGCGCGTCGGTCGCCGACGTCGGGACGGGCAGCGGTGCCGTCGCGCTGGCGCTGAAAGACGAGCGCCCCGATCTGGTCGTGCGCGGGTTCGACGTGTCACGCGATGCGATCGCCGTCGCGCGACGCAACGCCTCCAGGCTGAACCTCGACGTCCAGTTTGATACTTGCGATTTGATCAACGATCAGGGGTATGACGCGGTGGTCGCGAACCTGCCGTACGTGCGCGAGGGCGCGGTGCTTGCGCCCGAGATCGATCTATATGAGCCTCGGCTGGCGTTGTTCGCGGGTGACGACGGGCTGGATCTGATCCGGCGGCTGATCGCGCTTGCGACGGGGCGCACCGGACTGCTCGCGCTCGAGATCGACCCGTCGCAGGCAGGCGCGGTCGGTTCGTTGCTGCGCAACGCGGGGTTCGCGTCCGTCGAGGTCCGCCGTGATCTGGCGGGCCGCGAGCGTGTCGTGGTCGGCACGGCGTGAGCAGCTCCGACGCGGCTGCTTTCGAGCGCTGCATGTCGGTCGGCGGCGTGGCCGTGTTTCCGTCCGACACCGTCTACGGTCTCGCCTGCGACACGCAGAACGACGTAGCGGTTCGCCGGCTGTATTCGCTCAAGCGCCGGCCTTTGGTCAAGCCATCGGCGGTGATGTTCTTCGACCTGGAGCTGGCGCTGGCCGCGCTGCCCGAGCTCGGCCCGCGCACGCGCGCCGCGTTCGAACGGCTGCTGCCCGGCCGCGTGACGCTGCTGATCGCGAATCCGGCCGGCAGGTTTCCGCTCGCGTGCGGCGAGGATCCGGCGACGCTCGGCGTGCGGGTGCCAGTGAGCGACAAGTTGCAGGGGGTGCGATGGCCGGTGCTGCAGTCGAGTGCGAATGTCGCCGGTGGCCCCGAGGCGCGTCTGCTGTCCGAGGTGCCCGAGCCGATTCGCAGGCGGGCCGACATGTTGATCGACGGCGGTGAGCTGCCGGGGACAGCGTCGACGGTGATCGATCTGCGCTCGTATGACGAGGACGGCTCGTGGCGGATCGTGCGACGCGGCGCGGTCGAGGAGGCGGACATCAGAGCGGCGCTCGAGTGGCAGTTCCATTTCGATCCCGACAGCTACCTGCAGATGATCAACGAGGACATCCCGGTCTACGAGGAGTTTCAGGCCCAGCTCGTGCGCGCGTGCGGCGACGGGTTTCACCACGTGCTCGAACTCGGTACCGGGACGGGCGAGACAACCGTTCGGCTGCTCGAGGGGCGATCGGATGTCGAGCTTGTGGGGATCGACGAGAGCGCCCCGATGCTCGAGATCGCGCGGTCGCGGCTCGGACCGGCGGCGACGCTCGATGTCGCCCGGTTGCAGGACCCGCTTCCCGATGGTCCGTTTGACCTGGTCGCGAGCGCACTCTGCGTCCATCACCTCGACGCCGACGAGAAACGGTCGCTGTTCGAGCGCATCGCCCAGCGTGCTGCGTCCCGGCGGCCGGTTCGTGCTCGCCGACGTTGTGGTCCCGGTCGACCCGGCCGACGCGGTGACCTCGCTGACGCCGGGCTTCGACAAACCGAGCACCCTCGCCGACCAGCTGGAGTGGCTAGCCGCCGCCGGGTTCGCCGCGCGAGTGACGTGGGAGCACCGGGATCTGGCGGTTGTGGCCGCCGAGTCCGACGCTACTATTGGCGCCCCGTGAGCGTCGACCTGCCGCCGGACTTCTTCAACCGCCCGCTCGCCGAAGTCGATCCCGAGATCGCCGAGGTGCTCGCGCTCGAACTCGACCGCCAGCAACGGACGCTGGAGATGATCGCGTCGGAGAACTTTGCCCCAGCGGCGGTGCTCGAATGTCAGGGCTCGGTGTTGAACAACAAGTACGCCGAGGGCTACCCGGGGCGGCGGTACTACGGGGGGTGCGAGTTCGTCGACATCGGGGAGCAGCTGGCGATCGACCGTGCCAAGTCATTGTTCGGCGCCGAGCACGCCAACGTCCAGCCACACGCGGGCGCGCAGGCCAACGCGGCCGTCTATCACGCGTTCCTGGACCCGGGCGACGGCATGATGGGGCTCGCGTTGGCGCACGGCGGTCACCTCACGCACGGGATGAAGATCAACGTCTCCGGCCGCCTGTACGACATCGTCGCCTACCACGTCGACCGCGAGACGTCGCTGATCGACATGGACGAGGTCCAGCGGCTGGCCGAGGAGCACCGGCCGAAGCTGATCATCGCCGGCTGGTCGGCCTATCCGCGCCAGCTCGATTTCCCGCGCTTCCGCGAGGTCGCCGATTCAGTGGGCGCGCTCCTGGTGGTCGACATGGCCCACTTCGCGGGCCTGGTGGCCGCCGGTCTGCATCCGAACCCGGTCCCTTACGCCGACGTGGTCACGACCACGATCCACAAGACGATCGGTGGCGGCCGCGGCGGCATGATCCTCTGCAAGCAGCAGTACGCCAAGCAGATCGACTCGGCGGTGTTCCCCGGCCAGCAGGGCGGGCCGCTGGAGCACATCATCGCCGGCAAGGCGGTGGCGTTGCGGATCGCCGCCTCGGAGCCGTTCCGCGAGCGCCAGGAGCGGACGCTGGCGGGCGCGCGGGCGGTCGCGGACGAGCTCGTCAACGCCGGCGGCGGCGTTTCGGTGTTGACCGGGGGCACCGACGTCCACCTGATTTTGACCGACCTGCGGGAGTCGGACCTCGACGGCAAGCAGGCCGAGGACCGGCTGCACTCGATCGGGATCACTGTCAACCGCAACGCGGTGCCGTTCGATCCGCGGCCACCGGCTGTCTCGTCTGGGCTGCGGATCGGCTCGCCGGCGCTCGCGACCCGCGGGCTGCAGGTCGAGGACTTCGTCGAGGTCGGCAAGATCATCGCCGTGGCGCTCAATCCGGGCGGGCCGTTTGAGACGGTTGCCCACGGGCTGCACGAGCGCGTGAGAGCGATCGCCGAGCGCTACCCGCTCTACGCGGACCTCGCGGCCGCGACTGTCTGACGCTCGCGCGACTGTCTCGCGCCGGCGCGACGGTCTGGCGCTGGCCGCGACTGTCTGGCGCGCGCCGCGACTGTCTCGGCGCTGGCGCGACTGTCTGGCGCCCGCCGCGACTGTCTCGCGCCCGCCGCGACTGTCTGGCGCCCGCCGCGACTGTCTGGCGCCCGCCGCGACGGTCTGACGCCCGGCGCGATCGTCTGGCGCCGCCGCGACCGTCTGACGTTTTCCGCGTCGTTTGTGGCGGCGCGTGACGATTTGGCCACGAGGGTGTGACAACCGGGCAGCCGTTGCGTCCTAAGCGGTTCTGCGCTTCATCCTGGCGGGATGCCAAGACCCGCATCTGCTGGAAAATCCGAACCCGGCTGGGGGATTTTCCAGGTTCGTCGCGCTGGCGCCACGGGTTCTGGAAAAACCATCCGGCCGGTGCGGATTTTCCAGGATTTGCAGGTCAAAGGCACCGGCGACCGGGCGGTCGGTTGGGCCGCCGCCGGGCAACTCGGCCTGGTTCACCGCGACCAGTTGCGCGCGGCGGGATGGAGTCGCGACATGGTCTCCCGCCGGGTAGCAAAGGGCGTGCTCTACGTCGTCTTTCCGCGCGTGTACGCGGTCGGCAGCCCGGTGCTGGCGCCGTTCGCGCACGAGCTCGCGGCGCTGCTCCCGATCGGGAGCGACGCGGTCATCAGCCACCGTTCGGCGGCAGCGATCTGGGGCTTCGCAGCGCCGCACCGTAGTCAGGTCGAGCTCACGATCATCGGGCGCGACCGCCAGCCTCGACCCGGTCTGCGCGTCCACCGCGTCGCGGAGCTCGACGCACGGGACGTCCGGCTGCGCGACGGGGTTCCCGTGACCGCGCCCGCGCGGACGATGATCGACTTCGCGGCATCGGCGCGAGACGATCAACTGCAGGCGGCGATCTCCAAGGCGCGCGCGCTGCGCCTAATCACCGATGATGACATGGAGCAGGCGCTCCAACGTTGCCCGACCAGGTCGGGCAGCGCGCGCCTACGCGAGATATTGGGAAACGCGACCGCTCGTCTGACGACGCGCGGCGCGGCCGAGCGGGTGCTGCTGACGCTCCTTTCGAAAGCCGGTCTTCCCGGCCCGGAGACCAACGTTCGAATCCAGGGCCACGTGGTCGATTTACTCTGGCGCGAGGCGAGGCTCGTGGTCGAGACAGACGGCTACCAGCTTCATGGCCACCGGTCGGCGTTCGAGCGCGACCGGGCGCGCGACCAGGCGCTCGTCGCGGCGGGTTACCGGGTGATCCGCGTGACGTGGCGCCAGCTCGAGCGGGAGCCGTACGCGGTCGTCGCCAGGATCGCGCAAGCGCTCGCGTTCACCTTCAATTAGCGACCAGTCAGGTCCGGCTGGCATGCTTGCGAGGCATGCCCTACCGGGATGCCGTGTTTTCGTTTGTGGTCGCGGTGGCGGTCGCCGCTGCGCTGACGCCGCTGGCGGCGCGGCTCGCGCGACGGCTGGGTGCGGTCGACGTGCCGCGCGAGCGCGGCCTGGCGCTCCGCGAGACGCCGCTGTTGGGCGGCCTGGCGATCCTCGCCGCCGTGCTCGTGGCGTCCGCACTGTGGCTACCGAGCGAGGTCAAGCTGGGCCACACCGCGCACGGCAAGCCGGGCCCGGGTGGGACGGTGTACATGTGGGGCGTGATCGCCGGCGCCTGCCTGATCACGTTAGTGGGCGCGATCGACGACATCCGCCCGTTGCGGCCGGCGGTCAAGCTCGTGGGCCAGGTCGCGGCGGCGCTGATCGCGGTTGAGGCGGGTGCGGTGGTCACCAACGTTCGGGTCCCGTTCGTGGTCTCGCTGCAGTTCCCGAACGGCGGTGGCGCACTGACCGTCCTCTGGCTCGTCGGGATGATGAACGTCGTCAACTTCTCCGACGGAGTTGACGGTCTCGCGGCGGGCGTGTGCGCGATCGACGGTATCGCGTTTGCGATCATCGCATTCGACCTGGGCGTCAACGGGGCGGCGATCCTCGCCGCGCTGACCGCCGGCGCGGCGCTCGGTTTCCTGTTTCACAACTACCACCCAGCCTCGGTGTTCATGGGCGACGCCGGCGCCAATCTGCTCGGCTACCTGCTCGGCGTCACGGCGGTCGTGGGTTCGCTGAAGACCGGCGCGGTCGTCGCGTTGGTCGTGCCGCTGGCGATCCTCGCGATCCCGTTCCTCGACACGGGGTTCGTGATCGCCAAACGGCTCAAGTACAAGCGCAAGCCGTGGTCGGCCGACGCCAACCACTTCCATCATCGGATGGCGAGGATCGGCTTCTCGCAGCGCAAGACAGTCGCGTATCTGTACGTCTGGACGTCGCTGATGGCCGGGCTCGCCGTGGCGCTGCGCCTGATCTCCCACCACGAGCGCCATAGCACCGGGTGGATCGCGTTCCTCGTCGTGCTCGGGCTCGCGTGTCTGGCGGCGAGCGTATACCTCGTCTACGTGCTCGAGATCCTCAAGTTCAAGGGGCTGCGGACGATCGAGCTGCGGCGAATGGATCCGGCGACGTCTGAGCACGAGATCGACGAAGCCGTAGAACGCGACATCGAGACAGGCGAGTTCGAGCAGGTGAAATAGTGGCGGTCTCGCTCGCCAGACGAGCCCTCACGGGGGGCACTAGCTGAAGGGGCTTTCACGTGTCGAGCGCGTGGGGCTGGTGGCGTTCGTCGTGCTGCTCGCGCTGGCCGCGGTCGGACGCTTCGCGAATGGCTTTCCGCACGTGGTGGCGTTCATCCTCGCCGGCGTCGCGCTCGCGGCGGCGGCATGGATAGTTTCGTTCGCGACCGAGCAGGTTGGTCACCGTTTCGGCCCGGCTCCGACCGGCCTGCTGCAGGCGACGCTCGGCAACCTGCCCGAGTTCTTCGTCGTGGTGTTCGCGCTCAACGCGGGCGAGCTGGTGGTGGCGCAGACCGCGATCCTGGGTTCGATCCTGGTCAACGCGTTATTGGTCCTCGGCTTTGTGATCCTCGCAGGGTCGCTGCGGAGTCCCGATCGGCTGATGCGGTTCAGCCCGCAGACTGCCGAACGACACGGCGACGCTGCTGCTGGTCACCAGCTTCATCATCTTGCTGGTCGGGCTGGCCGACTCGGCCCACGACACCGCCAGCCACCACATCAGGACGATCTCGATCGTCAGCGCCGCCACGATCCTGGTCGTCTACTTCGTCTGGCTGTGGGTCTACCTGTCCTCGCAGCGCGGAGTTGGTGTGAGGCCCGAGAAGGCGCGACTGCCGTTCCCGGTCAGCATTGCGATCCTCGTCGCCGCCGGGGTCGGGTCCGCGTTCGTGTCCGACTGGTTCGTCCACGCGCTGTTGCCGTCGATCCACACGCTGGGGATCTCGGAGGCGTTTGCCGGTCTGGTGATCGTCGCGACCGCAGGCAACGCGGTCGAGCACGCGGTCGGCGTCGTGCTCGCGGCCAAGGGGCAGGCCGAGCTCGCGATCTCAGTCGTCAAGAACTCGATCGGTCAAGTGGCGGCCTTCCTGCTGCCCGTCCTCGTGCTCGTCTCGCTGCTGACGACGACCACGTTGACGTTCTCGTTCGCGCCCGTCTATATCGGGGCCCTGATCGGCACGGCAGTGATCGTCTGGCAGATCACGGGCGACGGCGAGGCGACCCCGTTTGAGGGGGTGGCGCTGATCGCGGCATTCGTGATCCTCGCGATCGTCGCGGCGTTCGAGTGATCCGACCGCGTCTGCTATTCTGACGTTTACGTAAGAATCAGATTTCGGAACACAGGAAGTAGGTGGTGACGCTGTCAGCGTTGCAGACTCCAACGACTCAAAGGGCGCGCCGAATCGGCGTTCACGCCGAGCACGATTCGTACAAGTGGTGGGCGCTGTCCTGCACGTCGCTGGGGATGCTGCTGGCGACGATCAACTCGGGCACGCTGATCATCGCGCTGCCCGACCTCGAGCGCAGTCTTGGGACCAGCCTGCTCGAACTCGTCTGGGTGATCCTCGTCTACATGATTGCCTCGACCGTGCTGGTGCTGAGCGCCGGCCGGCTGTCTGATCAGTTCGGCCGCAAGCGCGCCTACATCGGCGGTTTTTTCGTGTTCGCGGTCGCATCGCTCGGGGCGGGCTTCGCCTCCGGCGGCACCGAGCTGATCCTATGGCGGATCCTGCAGGGAGTCGGCGGCGCATTTTTGTTCGCGAACGCGGCGGCGATCGTCACTGACGCGTTCCCCCGCGAGCAGCTCGGCCTGGCGATGGGAACCAACACGATGGTCGCCGCGGTCGGGCTGGTGATCGGCCCGGTGCTCGGTGGCGCGCTGGTCGCGATCAGCTGGCACTGGGTGTTCTGGTTCAACGTCCCGTTCGGGCTGCTCGGCAGCCTGTGGGCGGGCCTGGTGCTGCGCGAGGTCGTCGGTCGCTCCGAGGACCGCTCGTTCGACGCGCTCGGGACGATCACGTTTCTGATCGGGCTGACCGGGCTCGTGTATGGGATCTCGAAGGGCGGGATCTCGGGCTGGGACTCGCCGCTGGTGATCGCGGGCCTGGCGTCGGCCGCGGTCTTCCTGCCGGCGTTCATCGTCATCGAGCGCCACCATCCGGCGCCGATGCTCGACCTGACAATCTTCCGCAACCGGCTGTTCTCGACCGCGTCCGCCGCGGCTTTCTGCAACGGCCTCGCGCGATTTGCGCTGATGTTCGTGTTCGTCTTCTACTTCCAGGGCGTGCAGGGCGACTCGCCGATTCTGGCGGGGGTCAAGCTCGCGCCGCTGGCGGTCGGGATGCTGATTTCGTCGCCGCTCGCCGGCATCTGGGCCGACAGGCGCGGATCGCGAGCGCTCGCGGTGTCGGGGATGCTCGTGACGGCGCTCGGCCTGGCGCTGATGACGACGCTCCAGCGCGACACGAGCTACGTCTGGCCGTGCATCTACATGTTCATCGTCGGGATCGGTTCCGGCATGTTCAACTCGCCGAATACCGCCGCGATGATGGGAACGGTCGCACCGCACCGCCGCGGGATCGCGGCCGGCGCACGCGTCCTGGTGCAGAACACCGGCGCCGTGATCTCGATCGCATTCGTGCTCGCGGTCGTGACGTCGGCGGTTCCGAAGCATGTTCTGTTCGCCGTCTTCTCAGGCCTCGCGCACCAGATCTCGACCGCCCAGCTATCGCCGTTCATCTCCAACATGCACACGGCGCTGTGGTGTCTGGCCGCCGTGTCGGTGGTCGGCGCAGTGGTCTCGGCCGCGCGCCCGAAGGAGATTCGTGGGCCAGTGCCAGAGTCCGAGCCCCAGGAGACTCGCGCATCGGTGCCCGAGGCTCAGCCCCAGGGGGCGCTGTCATGAGCACGACCGTCGAGCGGCCGCTGCGGATCGGCGAGGTCGCGGAGCTGACCGGGACGACGCCGCGGACGATCCGCTACTACGAAGAGATCGGCCTGCTTGGCGGCGAGTCCGATCGGACCCAGGGCAAGCACCGGGCCTACTCGCAGGCCGACGTCGAGCGCATACACGAGATCATCCGGCTGCGCGATCTGCTGGGTCTGTCACTCGAGCAGCTCTCGCAGCTACTGGAGGCCGAGAGCGCCCGCGCGCACCTGCGCGTTGAGTACCAGCAGGCCGACTCGCCGGCAGAGCGCAAACAGATTCTCGAGCAGTCGCTGCAGCACATCACGACCCAGCTAGAGCTCGTCCGTGGCCGTCTGGAGGAGCTGACTCAGCTCGCGGCTGAGCTCGAGGACAAGCAGAAGCTGGTCAAGCGGCGGATCCGCGAAAACTCGCGATGACCGCGCTGTCGACGCCACTCAGGCGCCGCACAGCGGGTCTGCTCCCCAAAGGTGTCGACCGCCGCGCGATGGCGGCGCTGTCGGCGGGCCACCTGTTCACAGACATCGGTCAGGGCGCGATTCCGGCGCTGCTGCCGTTTTTGATCTCGCGGGACCACCTCAACTACGCGAGCGCCTCGGCGCTGGTGTTCGCGGCGACGATCTCGAGCTCGGTCATCCAGCCGCTGTTCGGGCACCTGTCCGACCGGCGCTCGTTGCCGTGGCTGATGCCGCTGGGTCCCGCGCTGAGCGGGCTCGGGGTGGCGCTGATTGGGATCTCGCCGAGCTATGCGTTCACGTTTGCGGTTGTCCTGCTGAGCGGGATCGGCGTGGCCTCGTTTCACCCCGAAGGGTCGCGGTTTGCGAACTACGTATCGGGGTCGCGGCGCTCGAGCGGGATGAGCCTGTTCAGCGTCGGTGGCAACATCGGGTTTGCACTTGGCCCGGTCCTGGTCACGCCGCTGGTGCTGGTGTTCGGGCTGCCCGGGACCGTGTTCGTGATCATCCCGACCTGGCTGATGGCAGCCGTGCTGGCGCACGAGTTGCCGCGCCTGAAGACGTTCCGCGCCGACCTGAAGGGCGGCCGCGTCCAGCGCACCCACGAGCCCGCCGCGTGGCGGCCGTTCGTGATCCTCGGTGTGGTGATCGCGCTGCGGTCGTTCGTCTACTTCGGGTTCGTCACCTTCATCCCGCTGTACTTCCTCAACGTCCTGCACACAAGCCACGGCGTCGCCAGCGTGGCGCTGACCGCGATGCTGGTCGGCGGCGCCGTCGGGACGCTGGTTGGCGGTCCGCTCGCCGACCGCTTCGGCCGCAGGACGGTACTGCGCTGGTCGATGGCGCTGCTGCCGCCGGTGACGGTCGCGTTCCTGCTCTCCGGGCCGGCCCTAGCGATCATGTTCGCGGCGCTCGCGGGCGCGGTCACGATCGCCACGTTCGCGGTCACGATCGTGATGGGGCAGGAGTACCTGCCCGGCCGGATCGGCGTCGCGTCCGGCGTCACGATCGGGCTGTCGATCGGGCTCGGGGGGATCGGCGCCCCGCTGCTGGGCCTAGTTGCCGATTCACACGGGCTGCAAGCGGTGTTCGAGCTGCTGGTCGTCTTCCCGTTGCTCGCCCTGGCGGTCGCCCAGTTGCTGCCCGCCCGCTCACCGGTCGGCGACGACAGGGGCGCGCCTGAGGCGGACACGCCGGCGCAGAAGCCGGAACTCGTCTACTAGTCGCGCCGGCTCAGACGCCGGAACTCGTCTACTCGTCGCGCCGCCTGAGACGCCGGAACTCGTGTATTAGCCGAAGCCCCGAAAAGCAGGAAACCGCGCGCGGGCGAAGTAACCAATGCCCGCCCGCGCGGTAATTGCTGTTCAGACGCCGGCGCTGCATGCCCAGCCAGTCCACGCCAGCAGCACTACTCCGGCGCATCACGTGAGCCTGATCAAGCAGAACACCTCCCGTCTGGCCCCTGCGTTGGCCGCGATCGCCGCTGCGCTCGTCGGCCTGATCAACGTCGCTTCGACCCTGACCCCGAACATCCGCTGGCGCGGCCATCTGCTGCTCGCAGTCGAGCCGGTCGAGGCGATGAGGCTCTCGCACGCGTTCGCGCTACCGGCGGGCGTCGCGCTGCTGCTGGTCGCGCCGTACCTGCTCAAGCGCCGTCGCCGCGCATGGCAGGTGGCGATCGCGCTGATGGCGCTCCTGGGCCTGCTCGACCTGCTCAAGGGGCTCGACTTCGAAGAGACCCTGCTCACGTGGTCAGTAGCGATCGCGCTGCTGGCGGCGGGAGCCGGTTTCCGGGTCGAGCACGAGCATTTGACGCTTCGTTCAGCCGTCTGGCGCGTGCCGCTGCTGGGCGCGGTCGCGCTCGCGATAAGCGCCCTCGCTGCCTGGGCGTCGGAGGGGCATCCGTCATGGAGCCGCGTCGCGCGTGAGACAGGCGATCTGCTCCTGTGGCGCAGCGGGCCGATCCACTTCCATCACCACGGCTACCTGTTCCACCACCGCCTGATGTGGGTGCCGCTCGGCGTCCACATGGTCGAGCTCGGCACGCTGGTGGCGATGGCGTACGTCGTGTTCCGCCCGCTGGCGGGCCCCGCGATGCTGCCGGGCCCGGCGTTGCGACGCACCGCCGCCGAGCTGGTCCACTCATACGGCTCCGACACACTCTCGTTCTTCAAGCTGAGGACGGACCAGCACTACTTCTTCGGCCACGACCGGCGGGCGTTCGTCGCCTACCGGATTGAGAACGGCGTGCTGCTGCTGTCGGGCGATCCCGTCGGTCCGGCAGACGATTTGCCGCAGCTGCTATCCGAGCTGCGCGCGTTCGCCGAGATCCGCGGCCTGAAGCTCGGCGCCGTCGGCGCCAGCGAGCACTTGCGCCCCCTGTACGAGCAGCTCGGGCTGCGGACGATCTACCTCGGCGACGAAGCGGTGATCGAGCTCGACAAGTTCTCGCTCGAGGGCCGCGCGATCCGCAAGGTCCGCCAATCGGTCAGCCGCCTCGGGAAGGCCGGATTCACTGCCGAGCTGCACTCGATGGCCGAGCTCGACGAGCGTACGGCACAGGAGATCGAGCGCGTCCTGGAACTGGGGCGCGACGGCGCTCCGGAGCGCGGGTTCTCGATGGCGATGGACTCGATCAACGGTCCACACTCCGATCAGACGCTCGTCGTGCTATCGCGTGACGAGGCCGGCGACATCAAAGGCGTGCTGCATTTTGTCCCCTGCTACGGGCGCTCGGCGATGTCACTGTCGTTCATGCGCCGTGACCCGGAGACGCCCAACGGGCTGACCGAGTTCATGGTGGTCAAGGCGACCGAGCTGCTGCGCGAGCGCGGCGTCAAGGAGCTGTCGCTCAACTTCGCGGCCTTCGCGCGCTGGATGCACAGCCCCGCCAGGCGCAGCGAGAGGCTGCTCGGCAAGCTGGTCGCGCTCGGCAATCCGTTCTTTCAGATCGAGAGCCTGTACCGCTTCAACGCCAAGTTCTTTCCCCGCTGGGAGCCGCGCTACCTGGTCTACGAGGGGGCGTTCGGGCTTCCCCGGGCCGGGATCGCGGCGATGTGGGCCGAAGGGCAGCTGTACAAGCCGGCGGTGCGCCGATCGAAGCAGTAATCGGGGCGCGGAGCGAAGCGCTAATCGGGCGCAGCCGAAGCGATAATCGACGGGTGCGTTTGGCGCTAGAGCCGCTAACCTGCGGTTAACGTAGCCGGATCCGCCACCATGCACGGGTGGCGGCGCACCGAGCTTGCCGGTGCGATTTCCTCGCGACGCTCCCACCATTGCGCCGATAGCCTTGGCGGCCGCCGCCCGGGCCTTTTTGAGCTTTGTTGATCAGCTTCAGTCGACATCCCGACGATCAGCCGTCCGCCCACAAAAGGCTTCGGGTATCCCCGTGTCCGTGAGCGCGCCCGCCTCCTCGCAGCAGAGCCTGCCGGTCCTGCGCTACCTCGACGTGATCCTGATCCTGGTCGCGGCGCCGATCATGCTGTTGATCGGGGTTTCCGCCGTCGGCTATCTGGTCGGCGCGGGCGTCTGGATCGTCCTGCGTGCGGTCGGCGTGGCCATCGAGCGCGTCGTCCCATCGCTGCGCGATCCCCGTGGCGAGGTCACGCTGCGGCTCGCATTCCTGCTCGGACGGCTGTTCACGCTCGCGATCGCGGTAATCCTCGTGCGCAACAGCGCCGGCCGCGACGACGGATTGACCGCGCTGGTCGTGATCGTGTTCGCGTTCACGACGCAGTTGGTGCTCTCGTTCCTGACCCGTCCGAGGTCTCGATGAGCAAGACCCAAAGAATCCTGCTGATCTGCTTCGGCGCCTACATCGGCATTTTCGTCCTGCTGATCGCGATCTACGGCTTCAGCCAGCACAAGAACAACGAGTTCCAGATCCAGAACGAATTCAAGCTCGTCAACTGGGTGAGCCTCGGGGTGTTCAGCATCAACCGCGCGGTGCTCTACCTGTTCATCGCGACCGTGCTGACGATATTCACGATGGTGTGGATCGCCCGGCGGATGCAGGCGCGGCCGAACAAGGTCCAGACTGCGGTCGAGGTGCTGTTCTCGCTGATGCGGGACAACGTCACCCGGGGGAACATGCCCGACTCGATGGCGGCCAGATGGTTCCCGTTCATCGGCACGCTGTTCCTGTTCATCTGGTTCTGCAACCTGATCGGCTACCTGCCGCTGCCGACGAACACTGAGGAAAAGTTCAACCTGTTCGGCGCCCACATCCCGTCGTTCGCGCTGTATGCCGCGACCGCGAATATCTCGGTGCCGCTGGTGCTGGCACTCGTTGTGTTCGTCGCCTTCATCTGGGTGGGAATCAAGCAGCAGGGTCCGCTCGGATACCTGAAGAGCCTGATCCCGGCCGGCGTTCATGGGGCGATGCTGATCTTGATTTTCCCGATCGAGGTGATCTCGACCCTGATGCGGCTGCTGTCGCTGACCATCCGGCTGTGGGCGAACATCTTCGCCGGGCACATCATCCTCCTGTTCTTGGCCGGCGGGCTCGCGGTGATCCTCGGGCTCCAAGCGCTCGGGTGGTTCGCGCTCCCGGCCGGGATCCTCATCTACCTGTTCGAGCTGGGCCTGGTGGCCACGCTACAGGCATTCATCTTCGCGACCCTCGCCGCGATCTACATCGCCGGCGCCGCCACTCACCACTAACACGACAAGGAGCCCTCTGATGATGTTTCTCTTGCTGCATCTCCCCATTGCCGCCTCCGGGATCACGGCGGGGTTCGGAATCGCGGTAGGCGGTGGTCTCGGCGCGGTCGGCGCGGGCGTTGGCATCGGCATCATCTTCGGCAAGGTGATCGAGGCGGTCACCCGCCAGCCGGAGATGCGCGACGAGATCACGAGCATCCAATGGCTGGGATTCGCGCTCACCGAAGCCGTGTTCTTCTACGGGCTCGTGGCCGGCCTGCTGTCCTACGTGCTCAAGTAGATGGCCGCGGTCTCTCACCTCCCGGTCGCCGCCTCGAGCGGCTCGTTCCTGATCACGCCAAACGTCGGGCTGATGATCTGGACGCTGCTGCTGTTCGGGATCTCGATGTACATCCTGTGGAAGCTCGCCTTCCCCCGGATCTCCGACGCGCTCGACCGCCGCCAGAAGGCGATCGAGGATTCGATCGACCACGCCGAGCAGATCCGGCACGAGGCCGATGAGGTGCTGGCTGAGTACCGCGAGCGCCTCAAGGAGGCGCGCGGGCAGGCGGACGAGATCGTCCAGCGCGCGCGCAAGACGGCGGAGGCGCACGAGCGCGAGGCCGAGGAAGAGGCCAAGCTGCGGCGCGAGCGGCTGATGGAGCAGACGCGGCGAGAGATCGAGGGCGAGACCCAGCGCGCGCTGCAGGAGATCAGGAGCGAGGTCGCCGACCTGACGGTGATGGCCACCGAGAAGGTGACCCGCAAGACGCTGACCGAGGACGATCAGCGCCGGCTGGTCGAGGACGCACTGTCCGAGCTCGACTTCAGCGCGCTCGGCCGAGCGACCGGGAGGGCACAGAACTAGTGGAGGAGATCGGCCAGGTCTACGCGCGGGCGCTGTTCGAGGTCGCTGTCGAGCGCGACGAGCTCGACGAGACCCACGACGAGCTCGGCCAGTTCGCGGATGCGATGCACGACAACCGCGAGCTGGCGGTGTTCTTCTTCTCGCCGTACTTCTCGGTAAAGGAGAAGAAGGACGGCCTGGCACGCGCCGTGACGGGCGCCTCGCCGGCATTTCAGAACTTCCTGGAGTCGCTGATCGAGCGCCACCGGATGCCGGCGATCTTCCGGATCCGGACGGAGTTCGAGACCCTCTGGGAGAATGAACGGCGCCTGCTGCCGGTGCACGTGACCAGCGCGGTCGATCTCGACCAGGCGATGGTCGCGGACCTGGGAAAGCGGATCGGCCGCCAGATCGACCGCGAGGTCCAGATCTCGAGCGAGGTCGATCCGGACATCCTCGGCGGGATCGTGCTGCGCGTCGGCAACGTGGTGCTCGACGCCTCGATCAAGAACCGCCTCGAACAACTTCGAAAGCAAGTCGCGCAGGCGTGACCGCGCCTGTCAAGGGAGCCAACCAGATGGAAATCAAGCCCGATGAGATCACCTCAATCCTCAAGAGCCGGATCGAGGGCCTCGACACGTCGAACGCCGAGCTGACCGAGGTCGGCACCGTGCTGTCGGTCGCCGACGGCATCTGTCGCGTCCACGGGCTCGAGAACTGCATGTCGTTCGAGATGCTCGAGCTGCCCCACGACGTGACCGGGCTGGCGCTCAACCTCGAGTCCGACAACGTCGGCGCGGTGCTGTTCGGCGAGTGGGAGCACATCTCCGAGGGCGACACGGTCAAGCGCACCGGCCGCCTGCTCGATATCCCGGTCGGCGAGGCGCTGCTGGGACGGATCGTCGACCCGCTCGGCAATCCGCTCGACGGCAAGGGCGAGATCCACACCACTGAGACCCGCCCGGCCGAGCACAAGGCCCCGGGCGTCGTCCAGCGCCAGCCGGTCAAGGAGCCGATGCTGACCGGACTAAAGGCGATCGACTCGATGATCCCGATCGGCCGCGGCCAGCGGGAGCTGATCATCGGCGACCGCCAGACCGGCAAGACGTCAATCGCGATCGACGCGATCATCAACAACAAGGATCGGGACCTGGTCTGTGTCTACGTTGCGATCGGCCAGCGCAAGGCGACCGTCGTCCAGCTCGCCAGCATCCTCGAAGACGCCGGGGCGCTCGATAACACGATCATCGTGATGGCCGCCGCCGACGAAGCGGCACCGATCAAGTTCCTGGCGCCATATGCGGGTTGCGCGATGGGCGAGTACTTCCTCTACAACGGCAAGGCGGCGCTGGCGATCTACGACGACCTCACCAAGCACGCTTATGCGTACCGCCAGATGTCGCTGCTGCTGCGGCGCCCGCCCGGCCGCGAGGCGTATCCGGGCGACGTCTTCTACCTGCACTCGAGGTTGCTCGAGCGGGCGGTCAAGCTCAACGACGATCTTGGCGCGGGCTCGCTGACCGCGCTGCCGGTGATCGAAACCCAGGCTGGCGACGTTTCGGCGTACATCCCGACCAACGTGATCTCGATCACCGACGGGCAGATCTTCCTGGAGCCGAAGCTGTTCTACTCGGGCGTGCGGCCTGCGATCAACGTCGGCATCTCGGTCTCTCGGGTCGGAGGCAACGCCCAGATCGCGCCGATGCGCAAGGTCGCCGGGACGCTCAAGCTCGAGCTTTCGCAGTATCGCGACCTCGAGGCGTTCTCCCAGTTCGGCTCCGATCTCGACGCCGAGACCAAGCGCACGCTGGCTCGCGGTGAGCGGCTGGTGACGACGCTCAACCAGGCCGAGCGCCACCCGATGCCGGTCGAGGAGCAGGTCGTGCAGATCTTCGCCGCGACCAACGGCTACCTGGACCGGATCCTCGTCGAAAAGGTCCGCAGGTTCCTGTCCGAACTGGCCGACTACGTCCGCGCCAACGAGCCCGAGCTGCTGAAGAAGATCGCCGGCGGCGACTGGAGCGACGAGACCCGGAACCAGCTCGAGGAGGTCATCGCTCAGTACGCCGAGGACTTCGGCTACGACCTCGACGAGGAGGGCCTACCACTCGAAGAAGAGGCCCAGGCGGCCTAAAGGACCGGACGTGGCGACCTCCCAGCGAGACGTTCGAAACCGCATCGACGCGGTCAAGAACATCCAGAAGATCACCCGCGCGATGGAGATGGTCGCCGCGGCCCGGCTGCGGCGTGCCGAGCAGCGGATCGAGGCGCTGCGCCCGTACGCCGACGCGATCCGCCGGATGACCCGGCAGGCGGCGCAGGCGGCGGGCGACGTCCCGCGGCTGCCGATCCTCACCGAGCACGAGCAGGTCAATAAGGTCGGGCTGCTGGTCGTGGCCGGCGACCGCGGGCTGGCCGGCGCCTTCAACTCAAACGCCGTCCGTGCCGGGGTCGCCGCGGCGCGCGAGCTCGGCGCCGAGGGACGGAAGCCGGCCTTCTTCGCCTCCGGGCGGCGCCCCGCCTCGTCGCTGGCATTCCGCGGCTTTGAGCCCGTCCAGAGCTTCACCGGCTTCACGGACCGCCCCTCCTACGCGGACGCTCGGCGGATCGCCGAGCGGCTGATGGCGGCCTACATCGACGACGAGGTCGACCAGGTCGAGATCTTCTACAACGGCTACATATCGCCGCTTTCGCAGGTGATCAGGCGCGAGACCCTGCTGCCGCTGCAGCGAGCGACCGTGCTTTCCGAGGACGACGATGAGCAGGAGTCCGAGGACGACAAGACGGCACCGGGCGCTGGTCGAATATGAGCCCGACCCGGAGGAGATCCTCAAGCGGCTCGTCCCCGACTACGTCGAGATCTCGATTTACCGGGCGCTGCTCGAATCGACCGCGTCCGAGCACGGCGCGCGGATGACCGCGATGCGCAACGCGTCGGATAACGCGAGCGCGCTGATCGAGGACTACACCCTGGAGATGAACCGCGCCCGCCAGGCGGAAATCACCCAGGAGATCATGGAAGTCGTCGCCGGCGCCGAAGGGCTCGGCTAGTGTCGGGACACTATGGCCCGCAGGGGCGCTGAACAGGAGAAACCACATGTCTGCCACCACGGAACAGACCACGCCGACAGAGACGAAACGGAACACCGGCACGATCGAGGAGATCCAGGGGGTCGTGATCGAGGCGGTGTTCCCCGACAAGCTGCCCGAGATCTACCACGCGATCATCGTCAAGCGGCCCGAGGCGGCGCGCGCCGAGGAAGACGAGGACATCGCCGCGTCGAGCGACGAGTACCTCACGTGCGAGGTCCAGCAGCACCTCGGCGACGACCGGGTTCGCGCGGTCGCGATGGACACGACCGACGGGCTCGCTCGCGGGACGGAGGTGATCGACACCGGGGCACCGATCACGGTCCCGGTGGGCCCCGCGACGCTCGGCCGGATCTTCAACCTGCTGGGCGAGCCGATCGACCTGGGCGAGCCGCTCGATGAGGACACGGAGCGCTGGCCGATCCACCGCGAAGCGCCGACGGTCGAGGCGCTGACGCCGACGACCGAGCTGTTCGAGACCGGGATCAAGGTGATCGACCTGCTCGCGCCCTACGCGCGCGGCGGCAAGGTCGGCCTGTTCGGCGGCGCCGGCGTCGGCAAGACCGTGATCATCCAGGAGCTGATCCACAACCTCGCTCAGGAGCACGGCGGCCTGTCGGCGTTCTGCGGCGTCGGCGAGCGCTCGCGCGAGGGCAACGACCTGTGGCTGGAGATGAAGGAGTCGGGCGTGCTCGACAAGACGATGCTCGTCTTCGGGCAGATGAACGAGCCGCCCGGCGCCCGCATGCGGGTCGCCCTCTCAGGCCTGACGATGGCGGAGTACTTCCGCGATCACGAGGGCCAGGACGTGCTGCTGTTCATCGACAACATCTTCCGCTTCGTCCAGGCCGGCTCCGAGGTCTCGGCGCTGCTGGGCCGGATGCCGTCGCAGGTCGGCTACCAGCCGACGCTCGAATCCGAGATGGGAGAGCTGCAGGAGCGGATCACGTCGACCCGGAAGGGCTCGGTGACGTCCATCCAGGCGATCTATGTGCCGGCCGACGACCTCACCGATCCGGCGCCCGCGTCGGTATTCGCGCACCTGAACGCGAGCACGACGCTGTCGCGCTCGATCTCTGAGAAGGGGATCTACCCGGCGGTCGATCCGCTCGACTCGACCTCGACGATTCTCAAGGCGGAGATCCTCGGCGAGGAGCACTTCGACGGTCGCCAACGAGGTCAAGCAGGTGCTCCAGCGCTACAAGGAGCTTCAGGACATCATCGCGATCCTCGGCATCGACGAGCTCTCCGACGAGGACAAGGTGACGGTCAACCGGGCGCGCAAGATGGAGCGCTTCCTTTCGCAGCCGTTCTTCGTCGCGACGCAGTTCACCGGCATCGACGGCAAGTACGTCCCGGTCGAGGAGTCGATCCGCGGCTTCAAGGAGATCCTCGAGGGCAAGCACGACGATCTGCCCGAGCGCGCGTTCTTCATGAAGGGGACGATCGACGAGGTCGTCGCCGATGCGCGCGGCGGCGAGGCAGAGGAGTCGGTCGCCGAGCGCTCGGAGGAGGCCGAGACGGAGTCGGAGGAGGCGTCCGCGGTCGCCCGTACCGAGCAGGACGCCGAGTCGCGCGAGACGCGGCTGAAGCCACGAAGGATCGGGACTGACGCGTGGCGCACACGAAGTTCCCAGTCGAGGTCCTGACGCCGGAGGGCGAGGTGTTCAACGGCGAGGTCGAGATGGTCTCGACCAAGACCGCGGTTGGATCAATCGGCGTGCTCGCCAACCACTCGCCGCTACTGGCGATGCTCGACCCGACCGAGTTGCGCCTCTACAAGTCCGAGTCAGACGTCGTGCGCTTCGCGCAGGCCGAGGGCTACCTCCAGATTGCCGGCGGACGAGCGCTGCTGCTGGTCGAGGAGGCCCACGAAGCCGGGGCGCTCGACGTCGCGGAGCTCCGCGAACGGCTCCAGCAGGCCGAACACGAGCTCGAGCAGGCGGGGGACGACTCAGAGCGCCAGCGCGTAGCCGAGCGCGACAAGCGCCGTTGGGAGGCGTTTCTGCGGGTGGCAGGAGAGGGCTGAGGTGCGCTCTTATCGAAGCGTCAGATCTGGGGCCTAAGCTCCGCCGCCCGATGGTTGACGAGCGCATCCTTGTCGAGCGCCTGATCCGCTACGACACCTCGCGCCCTGACGATCTGGTCGCGGCCGCAGGATTCGTGAAGGGTTGGCTCGAATCCCGCGATATCGAGGTGCGCGATCACGATCACAACGGCCGACCGGTCCTGGTGGCCGAGGTCGGCGCCCCGCGCAGCGACGCGCCATGCGTGGTATTTCACGGCCACCTGGACGTCGTGCCGGGCAGGTCCGAGCAGTTCGAGCCTCGGCTCGAAGGCGACCGCCTGATCGGCCGCGGGGCCTACGATATGAAGGGCGGCCTGGCGGCGATGATGTGCGCGCTCAAAGATGTCGAACAACAGGACCTGGTCCGGGTGCGGATGATCTGCGTCTGCGACGAGGAGTCCGAGGATCTCGATGAGCGTTCGACCGACGCGGTCGTGGCTGCCGGACTGGGTGGCGATTTCGCGATCACCGGCGAACCGACCAACATGCACATCGGCGTCCAGGCCAAGGGCGTGCTCGTGATGCGAATCGTCGTCCACGGTCGCGCCGCTCATAGCTCGACGCCGTGGCTGGGTGACAACGCGGTGCTGAAGGCGATCGACGTGTTCCGTCAGATCGAGACGCTGCCGTTCTCGCGCGAGTCGTCGGAGATGTTCGACCGGCCGTCGATCAACCTCGGGCGGATCGAAGGCGGTGACGCGCTCAACAAGGTGCCCGACCGCTGCGAGATGTCGGTCGACGTGCGCTACCTGCCAGGCCAGGATGCCGGCGAGATCCTGGCCCAGGTGCGCGCGATCCCGGGGATCGACGTCAAACGCACGTTCATCTTTGCACCGGTGACCGTGTCGCCGTCAGACCCGTACGTGCGGGCGCTGCAAGACGCGGTCGCGCACGTGCGACCGGAGGCCGAGACGCTCAGCGTCGGTCGGGATGGGGCCTCCGACGCGGCATCGTTCATCGAGGCGGGCATTCCGGCGGTCGAGTTCGGTCCCGCCGGGTCGGGGCATCACGGTCCCGACGAGTGGGTGTCGCTCGCGTCGCTGGTGAGCTACCGACGCGCGCTGGGCGAATTCATTCGCTCGGTGCCGGCGTGGCTCGAGCGGCGCGATACCGGCACCGGCCTGACCGCGATCGAAGGTGGCCTGGCATGAGACTGATGCCGCGCACCCGCGGCGGCGCGCTGTGGCGCTTCGCGCTCGCCGCCGTGGTGATCGTCACCTTCACGGCCGCGACGACGGCGGTCGCCGGGCTGCTCCAGGTCAAGCAGATCGCCTCCTACTTCGACGAGACGCCGGCGTTCAAGAACATTCCCGTCAAGCTGCCCAACCCCGGGGATCCGCAGACGATCCTCGTGATCGGCTCAGACCACCGGGCCGGCACGCCGTACAACTCGGCTAACACGGACACGATGCTGCTGATCCGGCTCGACGCCAGCTCGTCGACGATCAACATGCTGTCAGTGCCGCGCGACTTGCAGGTCCAGCTCCCGTCAGGGCAGGCAAAGCTCAACGCCGCCTATTCGGAGGGCGGACCGAGGCTGCTGATCGACACGCTCAAGCAGCAGGTGTTCCCGGGGCTGGTCGTCAACCACATCCTCGACGTCAACTTCGGCGGCTTCGAGGATCTCGTGAACGCGATCGGGTGCGTGTACACCGATGTCGACCATCGCTACTACAACAACACCGCCCAGACCGACTACTCGAGCATCGACATCCAGCCGGGCTATCAGAAGCTGTGCGGTACCCAGGCGCTGCAATTCGTGCGCTTCCGCCACACGGACTCAGACATCGTCCGCAACGCCCGCCAGCAGGACTTCATCCGCTGGGCCAAGGACCAGTACAGCGTCACGCAGATCTTCAACAACCGCGGCACGCTGCTGCAGATCTTCGGTGCGCATGTGCAGACCGACCACAGCCTGCACACGACCGATGGCCTGATCAACCTGTTCGACCTGGTGCTGGGTGCCGCCGGGCACCAGATCAAGCAGATCCCGTTTCCGGCCGCCTTTTTGCCGTGCGGCGGCGGGACCGGTCAGACGCCCTGCTACGTGGTTCCCACGTCGACCGCGGCCGAACGTGCCGCTTTCCAGCAGTTCATGACCCCGACGCAGCCGAACGCCGCTGCCGCGACCGGCGGAACGAGCGGCTCTGGCAGCCATCACCACACCCACACGACGCTGAACACTTCGGGGCTGAGTGGCGACGTCGGCGACGGCCAGCAGCAGGCCAAGGAACTGGCTCGGATCGCGATGCCGGTCTACTACCCGAGGCTGATCGTGTCGGGCGCCCAGTACTGCTTCAGCACGACCGCCAACTGCGACGAGTACCCGAACCCGCAGAGCGACTACAACGGCGCCTATCCGCGCAACTACGAGATCCACGGCCGCGGCGGCGGCATCTACCCCGCCTACCGGATGACGCTGGTGATCAACTCGGCGCTCGGCGAGTACTACGGGGTTCAGGGCACGACGTGGCTGCACCCGCCGATCCTCAACAACGTGACCGAGACGCGGTACATCAACGGCAAGGTGCTCGATCTTTATTACAACGGCGCCCATGTCAGCGTCGTCGCGTGGCGCACTCCGACGGCCGTCTATTGGATCTCGAACTCGCTAACCGATTCGATCGACAATGGCCAGATGCTGGCGATGGGCGCCTCGCTGACGCGCGCCCACTAGGCCTCGCTAGGCTCCCGCGTTCGATGGAGGGCCCTGGAACATGAACGGATCGTCCGCTCGAGAGCCGATCGCGGTGATCGGCACCGGCTATGTCGGCCTCGTCACTGCGGCCGGCTTTGCCGAGCTCGGTAACGAGGTCTGGTGCGTCGATGTCGATGCCGACAAGATCGCGCGGCTGAAGAACGGGGAGATCCCGATCTTCGAGCCGGGACTCGAGGAGTCGGTCGCGCGCAATCCCGACCGGCTGCACTTCTCGACTCAGCTGGCGCCGGCGCTCGAGCACGCCCGGCTGCTGTTCGTCGCGGTCGGGACACCGCCGACCTACTCGGGCGACGCGGACCTCTCCTCGGTCAACGCGGTGGTGGCCGAGATGCCGGCGTCGGACCACCACGCGCTGGTGATGAAATCCACCGTCCCGGTCGGGACGGGTGCCGCAATCCAGCGGATGATGGGCGACCAGGGCAAGAACGGGTTTGTCTACGTCTCGTGCCCGGAGTTCCTCAAGGAGGGGTCAGCGCTCGAGGACTTCCGCAAGCCCGACCGGGTCGTGATCGGTGACGACGGCAACTGGGCCGGCGACGCGGTCGTCGAGCTCTACAGGCCGCTCGACGCGCCGCTCGTCCGGACCGACGTCGCGAGCGCCGAGATGGTCAAGCTCGCCGCGAACGCGTTTCTGGCAACCAAGATCTCGTTCATCAACGAGATCGCCAACGTCTGCGAGGAGACCGGCGCCGACGTGCTCGAGGTCGCGCGCGGGATGGGGCTCGACCAGCGGATCGGTAGACACTTTCTGCGACCGGGGATCGGATTCGGTGGATCGTGTTTTCCAAAAGATGTCTCGGCGCTCAAGCAGCTGGCCGGCAACTCGGGTTACCACTTCCAGCTGCTGACCGCCGTGATCGAGGTCAACGAGCTGCAGAAGCGGCGCGTCGTCGGCAAGCTCCAGAAGCATCTGGGCTCGCTGGTCGGCAAGCGGATCACGTTGCTGGGGCTGGCGTTCAAAGCGCAGACCGACGACATGCGCGAGGCCTCGTCGCTCGTGCTGTCTGCCCGGCTGCAGGCCGACGGGGCGCTCGTCCGCGCGTATGACCCGATCGCCGAGCGCGAGGCGCGCAAGCTGATGACCGGCATCGAGTTCGCGCCCTCGGCGCTGGAGGCGGTCGAAGGCGCCGACGCGTTGATCCTGGTCACCGAGTGGCCCGAGTTCGCAGAGCTCGACTGGAGCGAGGTGGCCTCGCGGATGGCCGGAAATCTGTTGATCGACGGGCGCAACTTCGTCGACCCCGAAGCGGTGCAGCGTGGCGGGCTCATCTACGAGGGCATCGGGCGCTGACGTGCAGGCGCTGATCCTGGCAGGCGGCGAGGGCACGCGGCTGCGGCCGCTGACGTCGACAATCCCCAAGCCGGCGGTGCCGCTGGTGCAGCGACCGTTCATCTCCTACATGCTCGAATGGCTCAAGGGACACGGAGTCGACGAGGCGATCCTGTCGTGCGGCTTTCTGGCCGACGGCGTTCGCAGCGTGCTCGGTGACGGGTCCGCGCTCGGCATCCGGCTGCGGTACGTGGAGGAGCCGCGCCCGCTGGGCACCGGTGGCGCGCTGAAGTTCGCGCAGGATCTGCTCGACGAGCGCTTCGTGATGCTCAACGGCGACATCCTGACCGACATCGACCTGAGCGCGCAGCTGCGCCAGCACGAGCAGACCGGCGCGCGCATCACGCTGGGGCTGATCGGGGTCGAAGATCCGTCCGCGTACGGGCTGGTGCGCCGAGATGACGACGACTCGGTGACGGAGTTCCTGGAGAAGCCGAGCTCGGACGAGATCGACACGAACCTGATCAGCCTGGGCGCGTACGTGATCGACCGGGAGGTGCTCGACTCGATGCCGCCCGCCGGGACCAAGCTGTCGATCGAGCGAGACCTGTTCCCGGAGTTGGTCGGCAACGGGCTTTACGGCTATGAGGCGACTGGGTACTGGCTCGATATCGGAACCCCCGAGCGCTACCTCCAGGCGACGTTCGACATCCTCGAGGGAGATGTCAGGACCGAGATTGGACGCGAGGTCGCGCGAGCGGGAGGGGTGATGCTCGAGCCCGATAGCACGCGCGTGGCTGGCAGCGTGCACGCCCCGGCGCTGGTCGGCCCGGGATGCACCGTCGCCGCCGGCGCGACCGTCGGCGGGCGCGCCGTACTGGGCGCCGGCATCAGCGTCGACGCGGGGGCGCACATCGAGTCGTCTGTGCTGCTGGACGGGTGCCACGTCGGCCGTGGGTCGCGGGTCAGCGGGGCGATCCTTGGCCCCGGGGTCAGGATCGGCGAGCGCTGCCGGATCGACCGCGGCGTCGTCTTGGGCGAGAAGGTCAGCATCGGAGCGCGCAACACCCTCACGGCCGGGATGCGTATCTTCCCCGGAGTGGAGTTGCCAGATGGAGCGGTCGCGTTTTGACAACGGCCGCCGAGCTGAGCCGTGAGTCGATCGCTTCGCTGGACCCGAGCGGTCAGCTGAACGACATCCTCGACCTGCCCGAGCACCTGCGCGACGCGCAGTGGCGCGTCGAATCGGCGAACCTGAGTCGGCAAGACTCGCCCGGCGGCCTGGTCGTCGCCGGCATGGGCGGCTCGGCGATCGGCGGCACGCTGGCACGCTCGGCGCTGGGCGATCGCGCGTCGCGGCCGATCGCCGTCGCACGTGACTACGCGCTGCCGCCGTGGACGACGCCCGACGTGACCGTCCTGTGCGCCAGCTATTCGGGCGAGACTGAGGAGACGCTCGCGGCCTACGACGCCGCCGGCGCGGTCGGGGCGCGGCGAATCGTCTGCACGACCGGCGGCCAGCTGGCCGAGGCGGCGCGTCGCGACGGTGTCCCGGTGATCCCGCTCCCCGGCGGATATCAGCCCCGGGCGACGGTCGGCTACGGGCTGGTGGTGGCGCTCGAGGTCGCGGCGTTGGCCGGAGTTGCCGAGCCTCTCCACACCGAGATCGACGTCGCCGCGGCGCACGCCGAGCAGCTGGCGGCGGAGTGGGGCCCCGACGCGCCGGAGGGCTCGTTCGCCAAGCGGCTCGCGCGCTCGCTCCACGACACGACGCCGCAGATCATCGGCGCAGGAGTCACAGCTTCCGTCGCCTACCGCTGGAAGACGCAGCTGAACGAGAACGCGAAGATGCCGTGCTTCGCGTCCGAGCTGCCCGAGTTCGACCACAACGAGATCGTCGGGTTCGACGGCGCGTCCGAGTTTGGCCGCTTCAGCGCGGTGCTGTTCGACGACTCCGATCTGCACCCACGGGTCCGGGCTCGGATTGGGCTCACGTGTCAGGCGCTCGAGCCCAACGCGGCGTGCGTCGAGCGCGTGCAGACCGTCGGCGAGACACGGATCGACCGGCTCGTCTCGCTCGTGCTGCTGGGCGACCTGGTTTCGCTCTATCTCGCGACGTTGCGCGGGGTCGATCCCGGCCAGGTGGAGTCGCTCTCGAGTCTGAAGGCAGCGCTAGCGGAGGTCGACAGTCCGGAGCTCGCCGAGACGTAGCCTCCAAACCTTGACACAACCGTGGTAGGGTTGTGCCCTCTGATATGGAGGCCTTGACGATCAACGAGGCGGCGATGACGACCGGCTGGTCGCCGCGGATGCTGCGGTATGTCGAGCAAGCCGGTCTGGTCGCGCCAGCCCGGTCGCAGTCCGGCTACCGGCTATATGGCGCCGCCCAGCTGCAGCGGCTGCGGACGCTGAAGGAGCTGCTGTCGCAGTTTGACATTGGCCTGTCCGACGTCGCTTTCGCCGCCCGGTTGGAGAGCAATTCCGCGCTGCGCGATGCGGTCGAGCGCTGGCTCGCGTCCGAGGCGACGCGACCCGATGACGTCGACGCCGAAGATTGGCTGCGGTTTGAGCAGGACAAGCACGAGAAGCTGCTGGCTGCCGTGACGTGAGAACCCGAGACGCGGAGAGAGCATGACGACCACCGTCCCCGAGACCGATTTCAAAGTCGCCGACCTGAGCCTGGCGGCGTACGGCCGCAAGGAGATCCAGCTCGCTGAGCATGAGATGCCCGGGCTGATGGCGACTCGGCGCGAGTACGCCGAGCGTCAGCCGTTGAAGGGTGCGCGGATCACGGGGTCACTGCACATGACGATTCAGACGGCGGTGCTGATCGAGACGCTGGTCGCGCTCGGCGCGGAGGTGCGCTGGGCGAGCTGCAACATCTTCTCGACGCAGGATCATGCAGCGGCGGCGGTCGTCGTCGGTCCCGACGGGACGCCTGAGCAGCCCCAGGGCGTCCCGGTGTTCGCCTGGAAGGGGGAGACGCTCGAGGAGTACTGGTGGTGCACGGACCAGGCGTTGAGCTGGCCCGACAGCGATGGGCCGAACATGATCCTCGACGACGGCGGCGACGCGACGCTGCTGGTCCACAAGGGCGTCGAATACGAGACCGCCGGCGAGGTGCCGGATCCCGCGACCGCGGAGTCGCACGAGCTGTCTGTGGTGCTCGAGCTGCTGAGTCGCTCGCTGCAAGAGGATCCGCAGCGGTTCACGCGGATGGCCGCTGGGGTCCAGGGCGTGACCGAGGAGACCACGACCGGCGTCCACCGGCTGTATCAGTTCGCAGAGCAGGGCAAGCTGCTGTTCCCGGCGATTAACGTCAATGACTCGGTGACCAAGTCGAAGTTCGACAACAAGTACGGCTGCCGGCACTCGCTGATCGACGGGATCAACCGTGCGACTGACGTGCTGATCGGCGGCAAGGTGTGCGTAGTATGCGGCTACGGCGACGTCGGCAAGGGCTGCGCCGAGTCATTGCGCGGGCAGGGAGCGCGCGTGATCATCACCGAGATCGACCCGATCTGCGCGCTGCAGGCGGCGATGGACGGCTACCAGGTCGCGCGCCTGGAGGACGTGCTTCAGACGGCCGACATCTTCGTCACCGCGACCGGCAACAAGGACGTGATCACCGCCGGGCAGATGGCGCAGATGAAGCACCAGGCGATCGTCGGCAACATCGGCCACTTCGACAACGAGATCGACATGGCCGGCCTGGCGGCGATCGCCGGGATCGAGAAGATCAACGTCAAGCCGCAGGTCGACGAGTGGGTGTTCCCGGGCGGGCGGACGATCATCGTCCTGTCCGAGGGGCGGCTGCTGAACCTCGGCAACGCGACCGGGCACCCGAGCTTCGTGATGAGCAACTCGTTCACCAACCAGGTGATCGCCCAGATCGAGCTGTTCGGGCACACCGACAGCTACGACAAACGCGTCTACACGCTCGCCAAGCATCTGGACGAGAAGGTCGCGCGGCTGCATCTCGACGCGCTGGGTGTGCGCCTGACCCGGCTGACGCCGAGCCAGGCGGAGTACCTCGGGGTCCCGGCCGACGGTCCCTACAAGTCAGACCACTACCGCTACTAGGCACTCATCAGATGGCGCGGGCGTCGGTTCCGGCACACGACGTAGCCGACCTCGCGCTGGCATCCGACGGCGAGGCCCGGATCGGCTGGGCCGCGAGCCAGATGCCGGTGCTGGCGAGGATCACGGAGCGGTTTGCCTCCGAGCGGCCGCTGGACGGGATCCGGATCGCGGCATGCCTGCACGTGACCGCCGAGACGGCGGCGCTCGTACGGGCGTTCAAGGCGGGCGGCGCGCAGGTGGCGCTGTGCTCGGCCAACCCGCTCTCGACCCAGGACGATGTAGCCGCCGCGCTGGTGCTGGACGACGGCGTCGAGGTGCGCGCGATCCGGGGCGAGGATCTCGACACCTACGTAGAGCACGCTGGTCGCGCTGCTCGACTCTAAGCCCCAGGTGACGCTCGACGACGGCGCCGACCTGCTGGTGACCGCGCACGCGAAGGGCGGCGCGCTCGTCGACGGACTGATCGGCGGCACCGAGGAGACGACCACCGGGATCGTGCGGCTCCGCCGGCTCGAGGACGAGGGAAAGCTGCGATGCCCGGTGCTGGCGGTCAACGAGGCCCGTACCGAGCGGGCGCTCAACGATCGCCACGGCACCGGCCAGTCGGCGCTCGACGGGATTGTCCGCGCCTCGGGCGTGCTGCTTGCCGGCAACACGATCGTCGTGCTCGGCTATGGCTGGGCCGGGCAGGGGGTTGCCGAGCGTGCCCGCGGCGCCGGCGCGGCCGTGATCGTCTGCGAGATCGACCCGCTGCGGGCGCTCGAAGCGCGGATGGCCGGCTACGAGGTGATGCCGTCGCTGCAAGCCGCCGAGCGCGGCGACGTGTTCATCACCGTCACCGGGTCGCGGCGCGTACTACGCGGGGAGCACTTCGAGCGGATGAAGGACGGCGCCGTGCTCGCGAACGCCGGCCACTTCGACGTCGAACTCGATCTCGACGAGCTCAGCGCGCTCGCGGCCGGCGGCACCCGCGAGGTCAAGCGGCTCGTGCGCGAGTACGTGCTCGGCGACGGGCGGCGCCTCAATCTTCTAGCCAGCGGGCGGGTCGTCAACCTGGCGGCCGCCGAGGGCCATCCGGCGGCGGTGATGGACGTTTCGTTCGCGCTCCAGGCGCTGAGCGTCGAGGACCTCGTCGCCCGCCGTGGCGAGCTGGCCCCGGGGGTGCACCCGGTCAGCGCGGCGATCGACCGTGAGGTGGGGCGTCTGAAGCTCCAGGCACTCGGGGTCTCGATCGACGAACCGACGCCTGAGCAGGAGCATTACCGGGAGTCCTGGGCCTGAGCTAGCCTCCGGTCAATGGAGGGTTCAGCGCTGCGAGGCGGAATCGACCTCGGCGGCACCAAGATCGAGGCGATCGTCGTCGACGCCCAGCAACAGGTCGTCGGCCAGGCCCGCGAACCGACGCCGACCGACGGCGGCCCGGCGGACGTCGCCGATCACATGGCGAGGCGCTGCGCGAGCGCGGCGAGCGCGGCGGGCGTCGAGCCGTCCGCACTGGAGGGCGTCGGCGTCGGGTCGCCGGGCGACGTCGACGAGCGGACCGGCATGGTCGCCCGCGCTCGCAATCTGCCCGGCTGGGACGGCTCTTCCCGCTTGCGCCAAGCGCTCTCGGATCAGCTCGGGACCAAGGTGCTGATCGGCAACGACGTGCAGGTCGCGACCGAGGCCGAGTTCGACGCTCGGCGCCGGCAAGCCATACGACTCGCTGCTCGGCGTGTTCTGGGGCACCGGGGTCGGCGGCGGGCTGATCCTGGACGGCAAGCCGTGGCTGGGTCGCGGCGGCGCGGGCGAGATCGGTCACATGGTCGTCAAGCTCGACGGCGCGCAGTGCCCGTGCGGGCGCCGCGGTTGCATGGAGGCCTACGCGGGGCGGGCGGCGATGGAAGCACGCGCGCGGCGCGAGGTCGAAAAGGGCGCCAAGACTGACCTGTTCAAGCTGATGAAGCACCGCGGCCGGACCCGCCTGACAAGCTCGATCTGGCCGCACGCGCTCGAGCAGGACGACCCGCTGGCGATCGAGCTGATCGACCGCGCCGTCGAGGCACTCGGTGCTGGTATCGCGTCGGCGGTCAACCTGCTTGATATCGAGGCGGTGATCATTGGCGGCGGACTCGGCGTCCGCTTCGGCGCAGCCGATGGCCGAGCGGATCGCGGGCGCGATGCATCCCCACCTGTTCAACGACGACGCGCCCGCCCGCGGTGCGAGTCGCTGGGCTCGGCGATCTCGGAGGCGGGATCGGCGCCGCATTGCTGGTCAGCCGCGCCGACGGTCGCTAGGTTGCTCCGTAGCTAGGCGACTTCGTAGCGCTCGGCGCGCTGCGCCTCGCGCTCGGACTCGGTCAACATCCGGACGAACACGTACACGAGCGCGATCCCCATCACGATCGACTGCTCGAGCGCCATCGTCAGGCCGGCCATCGACTGGTCCTCGCTGGGCGACAGGCCCCAGTAATGGGGGTGGTGCTCGTAGAACGGATAGAACGACGCCGGCGCGAACGCGAGCGCGATCCCCAGCAGTCCGACGAGCAGTTTGGTCGACACCATGTACCCGACCGGGCCGAGGCCGTCGAGCCGCATCCGGCCGCGGATCGGCGACAGGATGTGCCACCAGTAGAGCGCCCCGACGGTGAAGAAGCACAGGTGTTCGAACGCGTGCACGGTCGTGTTCTGCAGTGCCGTGTCGTACATCACCGGTATGTGCCAGGCCCACATGACGGCGATGTAGGCAAACGCCGCGAACGCTGGATGGGCGAGGTAACCGGCCCGGCGCTCGACCACATTCAGCCGGCGGGTGACCGGCCGCAGCAGGACCTTGCTGAGTCCCAGGATCAGCAGGATCGGGGCGATGTCGAGCAGCAGGATGTGCTGGATCATGTGCATCACCAACAGCTGATCGCCGAGCGCGTCGATCGGCGAGATGAGCGCCGCGAGGATCGCCAGCAGGCCGCATGCGAACACCGCCATACGGCCAAACCCAGGCTTGTGCGCCGACCTCGTCCCGCGGCCACGGCGCCACGCCAGCAGATACAGGATCGCAAGCGCCGCGACGCCGATCAGGACGCTCGGCTCAAACGTCCAGGCGATCCGCGGTGAAACGTAGGGAGCCAACCTGGGCATTGTGCCGCTCGACAAAGTCCTGTGCCATCAATAACCTCGGGTTCACATAGATCAACGCTTCCACATCAGGAGGTCAGGTCGATGCGGATCGAGGTCAAGGGGCGAAACCTGCCCGTTTCAGACGACATGCGGGAGCACGTCGTCAAGCGCTTCCGCAAGATCTCCAAGCAAGTCTCGGAGCTCGCCGAACTCGAGGTCGAGCTGTCCGAGGAGCGCAATCCGGCGATCGCCGACTCGCAGGTGGCAGAGGCGACGCTTCATTTGAAGGGGGTGACGCTCCGCGCACGCGACAGCTCGCGCGACATGGTCCACTCGATCAACCTGTGCGCCGACGAGTTGTCAGTCCAGGTAAAGCGTCACCGCGACAAGCGCCGGCGTCGGCGCGAGCAGCGCGCGGGCGCGAAGCCGGAGATACCGGGGGACGTGTCGCCCGCGGCGTGAGGCATTTAGCCCGCGTGCTCCTGGTGGGCACGCTGTTGATCGCTGGGACCGCGTTGGCCGCGGCCGGCAATTCGGACGCTGCCCAGACGGGCCTGCGGGTCCGCGGCAACCGGCTGGTCGTCGGTGCCGGTGACGGTGACATCGTTCAGCTGCGCGGCGTCAACCGCTCGGGGCTCGAATACGCATGCATCCAGGGGTGGGGCTTTTTCGACAGCCCGCACCCGGACCAGATCGACAGTCCGGCGATGGTCGCGGCGATGAAGAGCTGGGATATCGATGTCGTCCGGGTACCGCTCAACGAGGACTGCTGGCTGGGCCTGATGACCAAGCCGGGCTTGGGCGGGCGACCGTACCGGCGGATCGTCGAGGCCTACGTCCATGAACTGAACGCAGCGCACCTGTTCGTGATCCTCGATCTGCACTGGGCGGCGCCTGGGCGCACGCGCGCGACCAGGCAGCTGCCGATGGCCGACCGCGACCACGCGCCGGCGTTCTGGCGCTCGGTCGCGACGACGTTCAGGACCGATGACGATTTGATATTTGATCTTTTCAACGAGCCGTTCGGGATCTCTTGGCCGTGCTGGCTTCACGGCTGCCACGTCGCCGCGGGCTCCGGGTGGCCCGCGTACGAGACGGCCGGGATGCAGACGCTGGTCGATGCCGTCCGCTCGACCGGGGCGAAGCAGCCGCTGCTGCTGGGTGGACTGCAGTACTCGTCCGAGCTCGACGGCTGGGCTTCGCACGCTCCATACGACCCGCTCCACCAGCTGATCGCCGCCCAGCACAACTACGGCGGCCTGAGCCCGTGTGGCGCGGGCTGCTTGGCTGCCGCCCTCGGGGTGCAGCGCCACTATCCGGTGCTGATGAGCGAGCTCGGCGAGACCGACTGCGCCGACGTCTACATCGATCCGATGATGGACTGGGCCGACGCACACGGGATCGGCTACCTGGGGTGGGCGTGGGACGCGACCTCACCGGGCGGCTGGAGCTGCGGTGCCGGGCCATCGCTGATCACCTCCTACCTCGGCGCCCCGACGCCGCTCGGGCTCGGCTTCCGTAACCACCTGGTCGGATTGGGTCCAGCGGTACCAGCCCCCGCGCTACCCTAGCCATATGTCGTTCCTGGACCGCGCGCTTCGCATGGGCGAGGCCAAGAAGTTCAAGACTTACGAGCAGCGAGTCTCGCGGATCAGCGCCTTCGAGGAGGAGCTCGAGCACTACTCCGACGAGGAGCTTCGCGAGTCCGTCGACGAGCTGCGCGAGCGCGCCCGCGACGGCGAGTCGCTAGACGAACTGCTGTACGAGTGCTTCGCGCTCGTCCGCGAGGCCGGCAAGCGCTCGATGGGGATGCGCCACTTCGACGTACAGCTGATCGGCGGCATGGTCCTGCACGACGGCTGCATCGCCGAAATGAAGACCGGCGAGGGCAAGACACTGACCGCGACCCTGGCAGTCGTCCTGAATTCACTGGGCGGGCGGGGCGTGCACCTCGTGACCGTCAACGACTACCTGGCGCGTCGCGATGCGATGTGGATGAAGCCGATCTACGACATGCTCGGAGTGACCGTCGGCGTGCTGCAGAACATGCAGCCCTACGAGGAGAAGCGCGTCGCGTACGCGGCCGACGTGACCTACGGCACGAACTCGGAGTTCGGCTTTGACTACCTGCGCGACAACATGGCCAAGTCGCTGGAGGAGAAGGTCCAGCACGGCGGCCGGCCGAAGCCCGAGGAGGGCAAGTCGCCGTACCACACGTTCGCGATCGTCGACGAGGTCGACAACATCCTGATCGACGAGGCGCGGACGCCGCTGATCATCTCCGGCGCTCCCGAGCAGGCGGCCGACCTGTACGCGCAGTTCGCGCGGCTGGCGCCGCGGATGACGATCGGCGAGACGCCGCTCGGGATGGACCCGCGGATGAAGAAGGAGTTCGTCGCCGACTTCGACTACGAGATCGACGAGAAGCACAAGACCGTCTCGATCACCGAGCAGGGCGTCGCCAAGGCCGAGCGCTTCCTCGGCATCGATCACCTCTACCGGGCCGAGAACGGGCACCTGGTCAACCACCTCCAGCAGTCGCTGAAGGCAGAGGCGCTCTACCACCGCGACGACGACTACGCGGTGATCGACGGCGAGGTCAAGATCATCGACGAGTTCACCGGCCGGATCCTCGAGGGCCGGCGCTGGTCTGAGGGCCTGCACCAGGCCGTCGAGGCGAAGGAGGGCGTCCGGGTTCAGGAAGAGAACCAGACGATGGCCACGATCACGCTGCAGAACTACTTCCGCATGTACGACAAGCTCGCGGGCATGACCGGCACGGCGCTGACCGAGGCGACCGAGTTCATGAAGATCTACGAGCTGCCGGTCGTCCAGATTCCGACCAACATGCCGATGGTCCGCGACGACCGCAACGATCAGGTCTACAAGACCAAGGACGGCAAGTGGGCGGCGGTCGTCAACGAGATCGAGACCCGCCACGGGGCGGGCCAGCCGGTGCTGGTCGGCACGATCAGCGTCGAGGTCTCCGAGCTGTTGTCGGGGCAGCTGACAAAGCGGGGCATCAAGCACAGCGTCCTGAACGCGAAACCCGAGTTCGCCCAGCGCGAGGGCGAGACGATTGCCGAGGCGGGCGCCCCGGGCGCGGTCACGATCGCCACCAACATGGCCGGCCGCGGGGTCGACATCAAGCTCGGCGGCAACCCGGAGCACCTCGCGTCGCTCGAGGTGGCCAAGCTCGGCCTGCAGCCCGGGATGCCGGATTACGACGAGCACTACGCCAAGGTGCTGCCGGAGATCGACCGGCGGGTCGAGGGGCTGCGCGGTCAGGTGCTGGAGGCCGGCGGGCTGTTCATCCTCGGCACCGAGCGTCACGAATCGCGGCGGATCGACAATCAGCTACGAGGCCGCTCCGGCCGCCAGGGCGACCCCGGCGAGTCACGCTTCTTCCTGTCCGCCCAGGACGACCTTGTGCGGCTGTTCGCCGGCGAGCGGATCTACAAGATCCTCGACAAGCTCGGGACGACCGACGAGGAGGGCAACGAGGAGCCGATCGAGGCCGGGATGCTCTCCAAGCAGATCGAGAAGGCCCAGAAGAAGGTCGAAGAGCAGCACTTCTTGATGCGCAAGCACACGCTCGAGTACGACGACGTGCTCAACCAGCAGCGCGACGTGATCTACACGTATCGCGACGAGGTGCTCGAGGGACGGGATATGTCCGACGCTGGGCGCGAAGAGATCGTCAACGTGATCGAGCGCCTGGTCGAGGAGTACACGGCGGGCGACTTCGTCGAGGACTGGGACTACGACGGCCTGATCCGCCGCGCGCAGGAGATCTTCAACCCCAGCGACGAGCTGCTGTCGCTCGACCACACGCGAATCGACCGCGAGGACCTCACGCTCCGACTGCAGGAGGAGGCGCTCGCGCAGTACGACCGGCGCGAAGAGGAGCTGGGTGAAGAGCTGATGCGCGCGCTCGAGCGCGTGCTGCTGCTCGAGATCATCGACCAGCGCTGGCAGGAGCACCTGTACGACATGGACTACCTGCGCGAGGGCATCCACCTGCGCGGGTTTGCCCAGATCGAGCCGCTGGTGGCCTACAAGAACGAGGCGTTCGACCTGTTCCGCGACTTGATGAACAGCATCTGGACCGACTTCGCGCGGCTGATCTTCCATGTCGAGGTGACCCTGCAAGATCCGAATGGCGGTCCCCCTGGCGCGCCGATGCCGGCCAGCCGGCCGAGTCCCTCGCGGAGCTCAGCCACCGGCGGCGGCCGGGTCAGCTACTCGGGCGGCAGTGGCGGCGTCGCGGGCGCCGGCGCGATGGCGATGGCGGCCGCGGATGCCGGCGCGGGCGGCGCTCAGGCCTACGGTCAGGACTACGCCGAGGCGCAGGAGGCGCTCGGCATGCCGCCGGTCGTCGAGCAGCGGCGCGTCGACGAGACCCAGCAGATCGGGCGCAACGACCCGTGCTGGTGCGGCTCGGGCAAGAAGTTCAAGAAGTGCCACGGCGCCTGACGACGCGCGCGTGATCGGCAGCGGCCATCGGGTGTTCGTCTGAGCCCGGGCCGACGGGGTCGACGGGCCGCACCCCGGGTCCCACCTCCTTTTGGCCAGCAAATCGTGGAAAATCCGCGTCGGGAGATTGGATTTTCCACATCCTGCCGCGTCAGTGCGACGAACGTGGAAATTCTGGCGACGGCACGCGGATTTTCCACGTGCAGCAGCGCCTGGTCCTCGTAACGCGAAGCCGGCTGCGCCCTGGTCTCGGGAGCGTCGTTTGCGCGGCGGCGGCTCACGGGGAGCATGATCGGCGCGATGAGCCGACTCCAACTACTCGGCGCGAGCCCAGATGCGTTCACGGAGATCCTGACTCCCGACGCGCTCGAGTTCGTCGGCGCGCTGCAGAGCGAGTTCGGCGGCCGCCGCCGCGACCTGCTGGCCGCTCGCGCAGAGCGCCGCGCGCGGCTGGCGGCGGGCGGCACGCTCGACTTTCTGGCCGAGACACGCGAGCTCCGCGACGGTGACTGGACGGTGGCGCCGGCGCCGCCGGATCTCGAGCAACGGTGGGTCGAGATCACCGGTCCGACCGAGCGCAAGATGGTCATCAACGCGCTGAACTCGGGCGCCGACGGGTTTATGGCCGACTTCGAGGACGCGAACGCCCCGACCTGGCACAACATGGTCGAGGGCCAGATCAACGTCCGCGACGCGATCGACGGCACGATCACCTACGACGGCTCGGACGGCCGGCACTATGAGCTCGAAGATGATCCCGCGACGCTGCTGGTCCGGCCCCGCGGGTGGCATCTGCCCGAGCGCCACCTGGCCGTCGACGGCGAGGCGGTGTCGGGCTCGCTGTTCGATTTCGGCCTGTTCTTCTTTCACTGCGCAGACCGGCTGCTGCGCAAGGGGAGCGGGCCGTATTTCTATCTGCCGAAGATGGAGTCGCATCTCGAGGCGAGACTGTGGAACGACGTGTTCTCGTATGCCGAGCGGGCCGCCCGCTTCGAGCCCGGGACGATCAGGGCGACGGTCCTGATCGAGACGCTACCGGCCGCGTTTGAGATGGACGAGATCCTGCACGAGCTGCGCGACCATTCGGCGGGTCTGAACGCCGGGCGCTGGGACTACATCTTCAGTTCGATCAAGTGCTTCCGGGAGCGACCCGAGATGGTCCTCCCCGACCGCGGCGACGTGACGATGACGGTGCCGTTCATGCGCGCCTACACCGAGCTGCTGGCCGCGACCTGCCATCGCCGCGGCGCGCACGCGATGGGCGGGATGTCGGCGCTGATCCCTTCGCGCAAGGACGACGAGGCCAACGAGAAGGCGCTGTCGGCGGTCAGGGCCGACAAGGAGCGCGAGGTCGGGCAGGGCTACGACGGCACCTGGGTCGCGCACCCCGACCTCGTTCCGGTGGCCCGCGAGGTGTTCGAGCACGGGCTCGACGGCGCGGCCAACCAGCTACAGCGCCGCGCGCGACGGCGTCCACGTGAGCGCGGGGGAGTTGCTCGATCTGCCCGCCACGCCCGGCCACATTACGGAGCAGGGTCTACGGACCGACGTCAATGTGGGCTTCCAGTACGTGTCGTTCTGGCTCGGTGGACGCGGCGCCGCGGCGATCAACTCGCTGATGGAGGACGCGGCGACGGCCGAGATCTCACGCTCTCAGATCTGGCAATGGGTGCACCACAGGGTCGAGCTTCAGGACGGCCGGACGGTGACGCCGGAGCTGGTCCGCCGAGACGCTCGACGAGGAAACGGCCAAGATCCGGGACGAGGTTGGAGAGCAGACATGGGCCCGGGGCCACCCGGACGAGACGCGCGAGATCTTCGAGCGCGTGTGCCTGTCCGAGGAGCTGGTCGAGTTCCTCACGCTGGCCGCGTACGACTACCTGGAGTAGCAGGCGCGCTCCGCGTTCGGAGCGGACACCCGGGGCGCCGTGCAAGCCGACGCCCGGAGGCGCTCGTCGCGCCCCAAGCGGACGCCCGGGGGGTTGCTAGGGTAGTTAGAGAGATGGCAACCGCCCCCACAGAGCCGCTTCCTCAGCGCCTCGCGGCGATCCGCGAGCAGCTCAAGCTGCTTGCGGACTATCTTTGACCCAGCCGGGCTAGCCGAGCGCACCGAGGCGCTCGAGACCGAGATGGGGGCGGCAGGATTCTGGGACGACCAGGAGCGAGCCGCGCAGGTGAGCGCCGAGCACGCGCGCGCGAGCCGCAAGCTGCGCGCGTTCCGGGAGCTCGCACGGGACGTCGACGACCTCGAGCCGCTCGCTGAACTGGCCGAGGACGACCCCGAGATAGCCGCCGAATTCGAGGACCAACTGCGGTCCGTCGAGCAACATCTGGCGGCGCTCGAGGAAGAGCGGCTGTTCTCAGGGCCCTACGACTCCGGCGACGCACTCGTGACCGTCAACGCGGGCGCCGGCGGGAGCGACGCCCAGGACTGGGCCGAGATGGTTCTGCGGATGGAGATGCGGTGGGCCGAGAAGCGCGGCTTCGACGTCGAGCTGCTGGAGGTGTCGCCGGGTGAAGAGGCCGGGATCAAGTCGGCAACGTTCCGAGTCAGGGGCGAGAACGCCTACGGTCTGTACGGCTCAGAGAAGGGTGTCCACCGGCTCGTTAGGCTGTCGCCGTTTGACTCCGCCAACCGGCGCCATACGAGCTTCGCCGGGGTCGAGGTCTCGCCCGTGGTCGAGGAGACCGCCGACGTGCAGATCGATGACGACGACCTCCAGATCGATACCTACCGCGCCAGCGGCGCCGGCGGCCAGCACGTCAACAAGACCGACTCGGCCGTCCGCATCACCCACCGTCCGACCGGGATCGTCGTCCAGTGCCAGAACGAGCGCTCGCAGTCATCCAACAAGGCCGAGGCGATGGCGATGCTGCGTTCGAAGCTGGTGGAGCTCGAGGAGCGCAAGCGCCGCGAGGAGATCGCGCGCGAAAAGGGCGACGCCCAGGACGTCAACTTTGGCTCACAGATCCGCTCGTACGTGCTGCATCCGTACACGATGGTCAAGGACCACCGCACCGACTACGAGATGGGTGACGCGAACAGAGTGCTGGACGGGGATCTCGACGGCTACGTCCGCGCCTATCTACTGAAGGCGGCCAAGTGAGCGTCCGAGACGAGCAGCTAACCGCTCCGCCGACGACCCGCGAGCTGCCGACGGCGCCGTATCTAGAGGCGCTCGTCTCCTATGGGTTTCGCGGTTCGGTTCGGTTCCACGTTCCTGGTCACAAGGGAGGGCCCGGCGCTGACCCGGGCCTGCGCACGGCGATCGGCGAGCGGGCGCTGGCGCTCGATATCTGCCAGGACATCGAGGGGATCGACCTCGGCCCGTCACCGACGCCCGTACGAACGGGCCGAGCAGCTGGCTGCGACCACCTACGGCGCCGGCCAGACGTGGTTTCTCACCAACGGCGCCTCGCAGGGCAACCACGCCCTCTGCCTCGCGCTCGCTAAGCCCTCTAATCGGGTCCTGATCCAGCGCAACTCGCATGCCAGCGTGGTCGATGGGTTGGTGTTGAGCGGTGGCATCGCGAGCTTCGTTGCGCCCGAGTACGACCAGGAGCTCGGAATGGCTCACGGCGTCACCCCGGAGGCGCTCGCCGAAGCGATCGCGCGCTCACCGGGCGTCGAGAGCACGTTCGTCGTCTCACCCACGTACTACGGGATGACCGCCGACGTCGCCGGCCTCGCCGATGTGGCCCACGCCGCCGGGGTGGCGCTCGTAGTCGACTGCGCCTGGGGCTCGCACTTCGGCTTTCACCCGACGCTGCCGGAGTCGCCGATGCGGCTGGGCGCCGACGCTGTCCTGAGCTCTACCCACAAGATCGTCGGCAGCCTGACGCAGTCGGCGATGTTGCACGTCGCCGCCGGCGGGCTGATCGACCCGGCCGAGGTGGCGCGGTGCGTGCGGCTGATGCGCTCGACAAGCCCGAGCTCGCTGCTGCTCGGGTCACTCGATGCGTCGCGCCGCCAGCTCACCACGCACGGCGAGGCGCTGCTGGACCGCACGATCGCAGCATCGGCGAAGGCACGTGTCGAGCTCGAGCAGATCCCCGGTATCTCGCTGGTCGGAAGCGAGATGGTCGGTCGGCCCGGGATCGCCGGCTGGGACCCGCTGCGGATCGTGATCGACGTCCGCGGCACCGGTTGCACCGGATACGAGATCGCCGCCGAACTGCGGGCCAGCTACGACATCCACATCGAGCTCGCCTCTCACGCTGCGCTCGTGCTGGTACTCGGAATGGCGCAGCCCGTCGAGCCGCTTGAACGTTTCACGCACGACTTCGCCGAGACAGTGCGGCGGGTCTCCAGGCCCGGGGATGGGGCGTCGATCGTGCGCCTGCCGACGGCGCTCGAGCACGAGACCGTCGTACCGATCCGCGAGGCGTTTCTCGGTGAGGCGGAGAGTGTGGCGGTCGAAGATGCGGTCGGGCGGATCTCCGCAGAGTCGATCGCGGGGTACCCGCCTGGCGTCCCTGCGCTGCTGCCGGGCGAGCGGGTGACGGCCGAGGTGGTCGGGTACCTGCGCGAGCTGACGATCGCCGGAGCCCGGTTGCACGGTGCCGCCGACCCCGCGTTCGAGACGATCCGAGTCTTGACGGCTCCGTGAGTCAGGTGCCGGAGCGCTTGCTCCGGCGCGTCACGACCAGATCAGAACGTGTTCGCTGCCCCGTACGGACCACCCTGGGTCAGCCGTGTCTCGTCGACGCATTGCCCGCTGCGTCGCCCCTTGACCTCGTTGGGGTCGTAGTCGCGTGGGTAGAGCGCGGTCGTCTCGTTGCTATCCCAGACCATCGTGTTGCCCGTGCAGGTGAGATTGCCGGCGATCACGTTGCCGCCGAACTCGATCGCATCGGGATCGGCGAGCTGGTTGTCGAGCAGCTTGGCGTAGACGCGGTCGACGACGCGAGGCTTGAGCCCGCTGTCGCAAGTGCGCCGGCCCCGAGCACGGCGATCGCGCCAGCCACCTAGGTCACGCGTCGGACGCGCGCGCGCCACGGCCGACGTGTTAACTGGTCCCATTGAGAATGCCCTCCCGCGTGTAGGTCCTTAACAAATCGTCAACATGGCGGCCTAGACCTTCCTATGCTCGACGGACATGGCTGCTGACGCGCTGAGTGAAATCGTCGACCGGGCGCTGGCCGAAGACCTCGGCGAGGGAGACGTGACGACCGCCGCGACCGTGCCCGAGGACGCCCGTGCGAGCGCCTTGATAACCCAGAAGGCGCCGGGCGTCGTGTTCGGGCTCCAAGCGGCCGAGCGGACGTTCAGGGCGCTCGATCCGGTGGCCGTATGCGAGCGGCTCGTGGTCGAGGGGACCTGGCGCGAGAGCGGAGAGGTCCTGCGCGTCGAAGGCAGTGCCCGAGCGCTGCTGAGCGCCGAGCGGACGGCGCTGAACTTCCTGCAGCGCCTGTCGGGGGTGGCGACGATGGCGGCTCGCTGCGTCGCCGCGATCGATGGGACGGGCGCGCGGATCCTCGATACGCGCAAGACGACGCCCGGCCTGCGGGCGCTCGAGAAGGCGGCCGTGGCGGCCGGGGGCGCGACCAACCACCGGGCCGGGCTCTACGACGCGATCCTGATCAAGGAGAACCACGCGACGATCGCCGGCGGTGTGGGCAAGGCGGTCGCGCTGGCGCTGGAGCGCGCGCCGGGAATCACGCTCGAAGTCGAGTGCCGGACGCTCGACGAGGTCGACGAGGCGCTCGCCGCAGGGGCGACGATGATCCTGCTCGACAACATGACGCCCGAGCAGCTGCGCGCCGCGGTCGCCCATGTCGACGGCCGGGCCGAGCTGGAGGCGAGCGGCGGCGTGACGCTCGACACGTTGAGGGCGGTCGCATCGACCGGCGTAGACTTCGTGTCAGTTGGTGCGTTGACGCACAGCGCCCCAGCACTTGATCTGTCTCTCATCCTCACGCCGCTGACATGAACCTTCCGATGCTGGGCGCGACCGACGCGCCGCTGCTGCTCGAGAACATCCCCGCCCTGCAGGACGAGGTGCGCGCGCTCGCCGCCGCCCGCGGCGCGGTGATCCTCGCGCACAACTACCAGCTGCCCGAGGTCCAGGACGTCGCCGACTACGTCGGGGATTCGCTCGGTCTCTCGCAGCAGGCCGCCGACACCGACGCGGACACGATCGTCTTCTGCGGTGTGCACTTCATGGCCGAGACGGCCTCCGTTCTGTGCCCCGAAAAGCGCGTCCTGATCCCCGACCCCGACGCCGGCTGCTCGCTGGCGGACTCGATCACCGCCGCTCAGCTGCGCGAATGGAAGGCGGCCCATCCGGGCGCGATCGTCGTCATGTACGTCAACACGACCGCCGAGGTCAAGGCCGAGACCGACTACTGCTGCACGTCGGCGAACGCGGTCGCGGTGGTCGAGCACATCTACCGCGAACACGGCGAGGACACCGAGATCCTGTTCGGGCCCGACATGTTCCTCGGAGCCTACGTCGAGAAGACGCTGGGTCGCTCGATGCACGTCTGGGACGGTGAATGCCACGTGCATGCGGGAATCAAGCCTGCAGCACATCGCCAGCGTGCGCGCCGCACATCCGGGCGCCGACTTCCTGATCCACCCAGAGTGCGGGTGCTCGACCAGCGTGATGGAGTACGTCGCCTCGGGGGACATCGACCCCGACGGCGTGCGGATGCTGTCGACCGGCGGAATGCTCGCCTATGCAACGGGGCGCCATGCGGCACACGCCGGCGGGACCGCGATCGTCGCGACCGAGACCGGGATGCTGCACCCGCTGCGCCAGGCGGCGCCGGAGATCGACTTCGTGGCCGCCAACGAAGCCGCCCACTGCCGCTTCATGAAGATGATCACGCTGCCGAAGCTGCGCGAGTCGCTGGCCGACGACGTCCACGAGGTCAAGGTGCCGGCAGCGATCGCCGATCGGGCGCGGATCCCGATCGAGCGGATGGTCGCGATCAGCTGAGGACCTGGTCCTCGTACAGCAGCATCCCGCGCTCGATCACCCGCTGCACAGCCGGCATCGTCTGGCGCTTGCGCTCGAACTCGTCGGGCGTGTAGCAGTGGACGTTGGCGGCGCTGCCCATCTCGAGTCCGTCCCAGAGTGCCGACGCCTGGTAGACGCGCTCGAGCCACGGCATCCCCTCGAACGCCGCTGACACCAGCACGAGCACGTACTCGGGTCCGCGCTCACGCTGCGGCGGCGCGCCGCGGGCGTCGTCGACGCGAGCCCCGCCCAGCAGCGCGATCTGAATCGGCCAGCGGTCGCTGACACGGCTCAGATAACGCTGCAGCTCACCGAGGTTCAGCGGCGGCGAGGTCAGCTGCTGCACGGACGGATTGTCGAGCCTCGATAGGGCGGTCGTCAATAACCCGCCACGGCACCGACCATCCGGCTCTCGATCGTCTCCCCGGTCCAGTTAGGTGGCCCGTCGACGAAGAATCCGAACGCGAGCGTTTGGCCCGATCGGCTCTGGCAGTAGCCCGCCAGGTTGGTGACGTTGTTGAGGGTGCCGGTCTTCGCGATACAGCGACGGACGGCGGGCGTCTTGAGGCCGATCGTCTGCACGGTGCCGTTCACCCCGACGGTCGGCAGCGACGCGGCGAGCTCGTCACCGACGGGCGTGTGCCAGATCTCACGAAGCAGATCGACGATCTCGAGCGGCGAGGTGTGATCGTTACGAGACAAGCCGGAGCCGTCGAGGATCCTCGGGTGAAGTCCATAAGAGGAGGCGATCGTCGAGCTGATCACGTGCGCGCCGGCCGATAGTGTGCCGCCGGTGCCGAACAACACCCCGAGCTGCTTGGTGAACAGATCGGCGAACAGGTCGTCGGACGGCACATCCATCAGCCTCGTCATCACCGACATCGGCGGAGAGCTGACGATCGCCAGCAGCCGAGCCGCGGCCGGCGTCTTCGCGGTGTGGCCGGCGGCGTTGGCCTGGATCCCCGAGCCTCGCATCGTGAGCACGAATTCTCTGACGGCGAACTCGGCCGGCCCTACCCGTTTCAGCGCCGAGCCGTGGTCGTAGGTCAGCGCGCTCATCTGCCCGCCGTAGTCGGGAGTGTCGGGCGCGTAGTTGGTCATCAGGCCGCCCCGCCGGCGATCGAACAGCGATTCGTCGGCGTACACCTGGCCCGTCACTCGCTTGATCCCCTTCCCCTTGAGCTGGCTGATGAGCACGTTCGGGTTGGATCCGTAACCGTCTTCCCAGACCTTGTCGAAGCCCTGGTCACCGAACGTCGGGTCGCCTCCGCCGCGCAGATACATGTTGCCGCGCCAAACGCCGCGCACGAGCCGGCCGGTGCCCATCACGGTCGTATGGAGCCGTGCCTGGGGCCCGAGGATTCGCATCAGCGTGGCCGTCGTGTAGAGCTTCTCGACCGACGCCGGCGGCCGCTTCACGGTCGCCCGCATCGCGTACAGCGAGGTGTGGTCGCTGAGGTCGTACACGTAGGCACCGCTCTGCGCGCCCGCCGCTGTCAGCGCGCTGTTGAGCGTCGCCTGCAGGCGCAGTTCGGCCCCGGTCCGGGGCGCCGGTTTGCCAAGCCCCGGGGCCTTCGGCTGCGGCGGCGGGGGTGGCGTGGTCGCGACCGGGACCGGCGGTCCAGCGTTGACCTGGTCGTCGTTGCTACTCGTATGGGTGACGCTCCCGAACCCGGCAAGCGTGATCGCCGCGACGCCGAGTGCACACAGAACACCAACGGCGAGCCAGTGTCTCAGGCGCTCTCCAGCTCCTCCACCGTGTGTGGCCCGACGACCGCGATTGACAGCTCGTCGGCAATGCCGGCGGCGGTCTCCCGCACCTCGTCGAACTTGACTTCGTCGAGCAGCGCGATCGTGTTGTCGGGATCCACGTCGTCTGAGCCGAACACGATCGTTTGCTGGGCCGCGTACCGTGCGACCGCGCCGCTGTTCTCGAACGCGATCGCGCGTGCGCCGGCGGCGAATGCCCGGGCGCGCTCGACCTCGTTCTCGGTCGGGCCGTCGACGCGGAGCTCGGAGACGATGTCCCTCATCCGCCTGTAGGCCTCGATGCACTTGGCCGACTCCAGTCCGGCCGACAGCTGCAGCACCCCGACATCGGCATAAGCATGGGGGAAGGCGCTGACGGAATACGCCAGTCCGCGCTGCTCGCGGATCTCGTCGAACAGCCGCGAGCCCATCGAGCCGCCCAGCAGCGTCGAGTAGATCGCCAGCGCCGCCCGCTCGCGCGGCTGCGTCACATCGACGGACGGGCGGTAGCTGAGGCGCAGATGAGACTGGTTGGAATCGCGCTCGCGGACCAGCACGCGCGGCACTTGTGCCGGCGCTCGATCGTAGCCGTCGGGCTGGGGCCGCTCCTGAAACCGCTCGAACAGCTCTTCGATCACCCCGTCGTCGCCGACGCCGTCGAGGTTCCCGACCAGATAGGCGGCGCCGGAGTCCGGCGACCAGCGGCGTGAGCGAAAGGCGATGATCGCGTCGCGCGTGAACGTGTCGCGGATGTGCTCGGTCGAGCCGAGCACCGGCCGGCCCAGCGGGTGGTCACCAAACACGGCTTCGTCGATCAGGTGCTCGGCCATCACCGAGGGCTGGTCCTCGGCACGGGCGATCTCCTGCACGACGACCCCGCGCTCGCGATCCATCTCCGCCTGGTCGATCCGCGGACGGGCGACGAAATCGGTCAACAGGTCGGCCGCCTCGATCGCCTTGTTCGCCCTCGCGGTGATGTGGAACGCGACCAGATCATGGCTCGTGTATGCGTTCAGCACGGCGCCGATCCGCTCCGCCGCCTCGTTGACGTCGCGGTAGGTGGGGTACTTCTCGCCGCCTTTGAACACGAGGTGCTCGAGGAAGTGAGCCATCCCGTTCTCGTCGGCACGCTCGGTGCGCGCGCCCGCGTTGAACGCGACCAGAACCGTCAGCGCCCGCGTTCCCTCGACGGCGATCCGATGCAACCGCATGCCGTTAGCGAGGGTGGATACGGTGATCGATGACATCGCGTTTGCAGAACGGTAGCGGGCGGGTACCTGGTACGGGCCGCCCGCCGGCGAGCCCCGATGCCGTTAAGCCGGCCTTTAGAGAATAGAACCTGCAAATCCCGTTGCAAGGGCCCGCCGGCGGGACACGGCCGTGTGACGGTCGCTACCCTGCGCCCACTCAATGGCTACATCTTCAAAAACTCTCTCGGGCAGCGCGCGCCGCGGCGCTGTTGCCGCGGCCGAGCACGCCCGTACACCCGCAGAAGCGCCGACCGCACGTCGGCGTGTGATCGAGTTTCGCGGCGTCTCGAAGCTGTATGCCGGCGACGTCGGACTCGACCAGGCGACGTTCGCCGTCGATCGCGAGGAGTTCGTGTTCCTCGTCGGGGCGACCGGGTCAGGCAAGTCGACGCTGATGCGCCTGCTGATCAAGGAACTCGACCCGACCAGCGGCACGATTCGGGTCGCCGGCCACGATCTCAGCGAGATCACGCGCAAGCGCGTCCCGTACTACCGGCGCAACATCGGGGTCGTTTTCCAGGACTTCAAGCTGCTCCCGAACCGGACCGTGTACGACAACGTCGCCTACGCGTTGCAGGTGACGGGCGGCGGCCGCAAGGAGATCCGTGCCAAGGTGCCCGACATCCTGCGGCTGACGGGGCTGTCGACCAAGCTTCACAACTACCCGGACCAGCTCTCGGGTGGTGAGCAGCAGCGCGTCTCGATCGCGCGCGCGTTCGTCAATCATCCGCCGCTGCTGCTGGCGGACGAGCCGACCGGGAATCTGGACCCCGAAACGAGCATCGACATCATGCGCCTGCTCTACCGGATCAACCGCACGGGGACGACGGTGATGGTCGCGACCCATGACGCGGCGATGGTCGACAAGATGCGTCGGCGAGTGCTCGAGCTGTCGAGGGGCAGGATCGTCCGCGATGAGGCGGCTGGCCTCTACACACGCGACGAGAGCACGCGCGAGTTCGCGCACCGGATGCGTGCGCCTTCGACACGTCCGGCCGGCCTGTAACGGATGAGGGTCGGCTTCTTCCTTCGTGAGGCGGTGCGCGCGATGCGCCGCAGCGCAGCGCCGAGCTTCGCGGCGCTCGCGACCGTGCTCGTGACGATGCTCGTACTCGGGGTGTTCATCCCGATCGTGCAGGCCACCAACGGCGCGGCCAACAGCGTTCGCAGCCGCGTGTTGGTCGACGTCTACATGAAGACCAACGCGACGACGGCCGACGAGGCACGCGTACGCAAGGAGCTGCTCGCGGTCCCGCACGTCAAGTCGCTGCAGTTCGTCAGCAAGTGGCAGGCCTACCAACAGCAGTCAAAGCTCGACCCGGCCGCGTATCAGCTGCTCGGCACCAACCCGCTGCCGGACACCTTCCACGTGATCCCGGATAACCCGGCGAACGTGCTCGCGGTCCGCAACTCGCTGTCGCGCAACGGCCAGATGATCGATCCGTCGATTCAGAGCGTCTCGAACAAGCGCAACGACACAAAGAAGATCCTCGAGGTCACAAACCTCGTGACGATCACGGCCGCGGCGCTCACGGTGCTGCTGGCGATCGCGTCGGTGATCCTGATCGCCAACACGATCCGGCTGTCGCTCTATGCGCGTCGGCGCGAGGTCGAGGTGATGAAGCTCGTCGGCGCCACGGACTGGTTCATCCGCTGGCCGTTCGTGATCGAAGGCGTGGTGGTCGGCGCCGCCGGGGCGCTGCTGGCGATCGCGGTGCTGGGGTTGGCCAAGGTGCTGCTGCTGGACCCGCTGGCCAGCGATTGGACCCTGATCGCGACCCCGAAGACGATCCCGTTCTCGGCGCTGGTCGCGGTGTTGCTGTGTGCCGGGGTGATGATCTCGGCGCTAGGCTCGGGTATCTCCCTGCGCCGGTTCCTGCGCGTCTAGGTTTCCTGCGCCTTTGCGGTTTTTCTGAGCTGGCGCACCGGCTGCCCTTTAGCTTTCGGCGGCTACCCTCATCAGAGCATGTTCGCGCAACGTTCACGCGGCCCGAGGCGGGCAGTCCTGGTCGGGGTCGCGCTTGTCGCGCTCGCCATCGGGCTGCTGTTCGGCGGGCACCCAAGCTGGCTGCCCAGCCCGTTGCGTAGCGTGTTCGTGCAGTCGAACAATCAGGACCAGATCGTCGACGACGTGCTCGGGCTGCTGCAGAGTCAGTACTACCGCCCGATCAACCGTAACCAGCTGATCAACAAGGGACTCGGGGCGGCGGTCGCGAGCCTCAACGACCCGTACTCGCACTACTTCGACCCGGTCGACTACCACGCCTTCCAGGACCAGACCAATCCCCATCTGTCCGGGATCGGCGTCGACGTCGACCCAAAGCCGGCGCCCCAGGGCCTGCGGGTCGTCGAAGTGTTCCAGGGCTCGCCGGCCGCGAAGGCGGGGCTCCGCGGCGGTGACGTGATCACGCACGTCGGCTCGACCTCACTTGCTAACCGGTCGACGAGCTTTTCGGCGTCGCTGATCCAGGGCCCGGCTGGGACGCCCGTCAAGCTGACCGTTCAGTCCGGCCGTCAGACGCGCGTGGTGACGATCATCCGCGCTTACCTCACGGTGCCGGTGACGAGCAGCAAGGTACTCAATTACCACGGCCACAAGATCGGCTACGTAGAGCTGACGAGCTTCACCGCAGGCTCGGGCGACCAGGTGCGAGGTCAGGTTCAGTCGGTACTCCATCACGGCGCCCAGGCGCTGATCCTCGACCTGCGCGAGAACGGCGGTGGCCTGCTCGAAGAGGCGGTCAACACCGCGAGCATCTTCATCCCGAACGGCACGATCGTCTCGACCGACGGCCGCGCCCAGCCGCGGCAGGTCTATCTGGCCAAGGGCAACGCGATCGCGCCCAGCATTCCGATGGTTGTGCTGGTCGATCACGGGACCGCATCGGCGGCCGAGATTGTGACCGGGGCGCTGCAGGATCGTGGGCGCGCGAAGGTCGTCGGCACCCACACGTACGGCAAGGGCGTCTTTCAGGAGATCGACCCGCTCCCGAACGGCGGCGCGCTCGATTTCACAGTCGGCGAATACTTCACGCCCAACGGCCATAACCTCGGCGGCGGCGGTGTGCGCCGCGGGGCCGGGATCACGCCGAACGTGTACGCGTTCACGAACCCGAACTCGTCGGTCGACACCGCGCTCCAGAAGGCCGAGCAGACGGTCGCCTCAGAGATCAAGTGAGCCACACAGCCGGCGACGCGCGCCCGGCGGCGCGGGTCGCAGTACTGCGGCGAAAGGGCAAGTTCCTGGTCGCCGAACCGTTCTTCGAGCCCGGCCCGCAGATCGTCGTCAGCCGCGACCGCAAGGCCGACATCGGCGACCTCGTGGTCGTGACGCCGGGCGCCGCGGGTCGACGGGGCTCGCGGCGGGCGGTGATCTCGCGCCGCCTAGGGCGCCCCGACGTGGCCCGCGACGTGATCGAGGCCCTGATGTTGCAGCGCGGGCTGCGACGGTCGTTTGATCCGGCGGTCGAACACGAGGCTCGCGAGGTGGCCGAGTCTGCGCTGGAGTTCGACGGCCGGCGCGACCTGCGCGAGCTGCCGACGTTTACGATCGATCCCGCGACCGCGCGCGACTTCGACGACGCGATCTGTGCCGAGCACCTGGAGGATGGCTCCTTGCGGGTGTGGGTCCACATCGCGGACGTGTCGGCCTACGTCGCGCCCCGTTCGTCGATCGACCGCGAGGCCTATCGACGCGGGACGAGCGTGTACGTGCCCGGCGCCGTCGAGCCGATGCTTCCCGGCAGGCTGTCGAACGACGTCTGCTCGCTCGTCGAGGGCGCGGACCGGCTGGCCGTGACGGTCGAGATGGTCGTCTCGTCCGGCCAGCGCGTCCGTTCGAGTTCGATGTACCGCTCGGTGATCCGCTCGGTGCAGCGGCTGGATTACGACCGCGTCGACCGGATCTTCGCTGGCAGTGAACGGGCGCAGGAGCCGTGGGGAGCGCCTCTGGCAGCCGCGCGAGAGGCGGCGCGCATTCTCGGTGAACGGCACGACCGGCATCCGGCCGTAGTGCTGGACTCGGCCGAGCCCGAGTTCAAGTTCGACCGCCAGGGCAACGTCGTCGGCTCGTCGCTCGTCGCCCAGACCGAGTCTCACCGTCTGATCGAGCAGCTGATGGTCGCGGCCAATGAGCAGGTCGCCGGCTTCCTCGAGCAGCGCAAGATCCCGACCCTTTACCGCGTCCACGAGCGCCCCGACGCGACCTCGATCGAGCGCCTGATTGACCAGCTCGCCTCGCTTGGCGTGCCGACGCCCCCGGTGCCGAAGGGCCACCTGACGCCGCAGCAGGCCAGCGACCTGGCGGGCGAGGTCTCAGTGATGGTGTCCGATTGGGTGTCGCGTACGGGTCGTGGCGCGCGGGGGCTGAACAGCCTCGTGCTGCGTTCGTTGAAACAGGCCTACTACGACAATCGCAACCTCGGCCACGCGGGGTTGGCGTCGCCGCGCTACTGCCACTTCACGTCGCCGATCCGGCGCTACCCGGATCTGATCTGCCACCGCGGGCTGCTGTCGGCGGTCGCGGGGGAGGCCGCGCCCGACGCCTCGTGGGTCGCCTCCGCCGGCCCCTGGACCTCGGCGCGCGAGCGCGAAGCGATGACGATCGAGCGCGACGCCGACGACATCGCGAGCTGCTTTTTGCTCGAGCGCGAGCTGTTCGCGGGCGGAGACCTGAGGGCGGTGTTCGACGGAGAGGTGATCGGCCTGATCAGCTCCGGGGCGTTCGTCGCCTTCGGCGAGGGCCTCGCCTACGAGGGCATGCTCCCGGTGCGCCGGCTGCGCGGCGACTGGTGGGAGCTCAACGAGCAGGCGACGGTCCTGGTCGGGACTCGCAACGGCGGGGCGATCCGGCTCGGCGACCCGATCGCGGTCCGCGTCGGGCAGGTCGACGCGCCGCGGGGTAGGGTGGATCTGCTGCCCGCCACCGCGGGCGAGGAGTGAGCATTCCGAGATGGCCAAAGGACGCAAACGAAGGACGGCACCAGGGGACGTCGCGAGCAACCGCCAGGCGTCTTACCGCTACAACCTGCTCGAGCGGTTCGAGGCCGGGATCGTGCTGACGGGCACGGAGGTCAAGTCGCTGCGTGAGGGCAACGCGCAGCTCAAGGACGCATACGCGCAGGTGCGCGACGGCGAGGTCTGGCTGATCGGTCTCTACATCGCGCCCTACGGCCCTGCTGCCCACGACAACCACGATCCCGAGCGTCCTCGCAAGCTGCTCCTGCACCGCAACGAGATCGAGCGGCTCATCGCGCGCACGCAGGAGCGCGGGTTGACGCTCGTGCCGACGCGGATCTACTTCGCCGGGCCGCGATCGCGCGCCAAGGTCGAGATCGCGCTCGCCAAGGGCAAGGACCTGTACGACAAGCGAGAGACGATCCGCAAGCGCGAAATGGCACGTGACGTGCAGCGCGAACTGCGCGAAGTCGGCCGCTAAGGGTTCTCGCACCTGCGTGAGAGTCCTGCAAGTCGGGTAGCACCTCGTATGACCATTGGTACATCCATCGTCCTGATCGCCGTCGGCGCCATCCTGAAATGGGCCGTTACCGCGACAGTTAGCGGAATCAACCTGCAGACGGCTGGAACCGTGCTGTTCGTGCTCGGGATCGTCGGCCTCGTGCTGTCCGTGATCTACACCTTCTATTGGTCACGGCGCGCGACGACGACAACGGTCCCGGCTGATCGGCGCGACACGCGTTACGACGCGCGTTACTAGACGGTTTTTGGTGAACCGGGGGGCCGCGGCGTATCGGCTAGCCGAGCGTGCGTGCGAGGTGCGTCGCGTCCATCCCGATCACCAGCAAGCCGATCAGCGATAGATAGACGGCCGCGACCAGCCAGCGATCACGCGGGCTGACGCGGTAATACGTGAGCTGCTCCAAGCCGCCCGTGCGGCGCAGCTTCCAGCGCTTGTAGGTCTCAAAGCCCGCGAACAGGACGATGATCCAGATGATCGGGTTCGGGAACACGATCGCGAGCACGACCATGCCGATGAAGCCGCCGAACCACATCCACGGCGCCATCGCGGCCATCGCACGGCCGCCATCGAGCGGCACCACCGGGAGCAAGTTGAAGAGATTGAGGAAGAATCCCGTGAACGCAAGCGCCTCCCAGTAGGTCTTGCCGGTGAGATGCCAGATCAACAGGCAGACCGCCGATCCGACTGTTCCGAGGATCGGCCCGGCGAGGCCGACCCGCGCCTCGGCCGCGGCGTTGTCGCCGAGTGAGCGGGCGCTGATCACTGCGCCAAGGAACGGGATGAACATCGGCGCGCTCGCCTTGATCCCCTCCCGGCGCAACGCGATCACATGGCCCATCTCGTGGATCAACAACAGGATCACGAACCCGAACGCGAACGGGACACCCCAGATCGTCGCGTAGGCGGCGACCGAAACCGCCATCGTGCCGGCGGTGACGAGCAGCTTCGCCTTCGGCAGGAGCAGGATGATCGACTTGAGCTTGGCCAGGAACGCGAGGATCGCGGCGCCCAGCGGCGCCAGCTTGCGCTTGATGAAGCCCTGGTTCTGGCGAGGTGCTTCCTCGGGCGGCGGCATCGGCCCCCACCCGTAACGGTCAGCAGACTCGTGTTCGAGACCTATCGGCTCGTACGAGGGCCCGGGCTCCGGGAGCATCGGGGTGCGCTGTTCCATTTCCAAGTACACATTCTCGCAGGCCTCCGGCACTACTTATCGGAGTCTTATGCAGCGCGCCCGGCCCTATACTCGATAGGGACATAGAAGTGCCCCCGGGGACGACAGGCTTCGACGTGGTCGGTTCGTGGGGGTGGTTGCGAGTCGAGGTCCCGGGAGGCCTCGTAAAACACCCGGGAAAACAATAAGTGCGGACTCTCACGAGTTCGCGCTCGCCGCTTAGTAACTAAGCCGTGAGCGCTCCTGGCCTCCAGCTCGCCTGCGGCAGAGCAGCCGGGATCAACCAGCAGGCTCGCTCGGATAGGCCCGCTCCGGCCGACCCCGAGGACCACCTTTCGGAGCTGGTCTCCCGCAACCCCGCCGGCGTGGCGAGCGGGAGATGAGATCAGAGCGCCGGATACGCTCGTAGACACCACCTTTTGCGCGACTGCGGACGCGGGTTCAATTCCCGCCGTCTCCACTTCATCAACCGGCTCCGCAACGAGCCGTATTCGGTCCATTTGCAGACCGAAACGTTGCGAAACGGGCGAAAGGTTCCGAATGCCCTGGGCCGCAAATAGCGGCATTTGGGCCTAACTGCGTACGTTCCAACGTACGCGGGCGCCAGCCGCGAACGTACGCAACGTACGCAGGGCCGTGCCGATGACCCGCGTCGTGCTGCTGGTGATCGAGGAGCGGCCGGACTTCGCCGACGCCGCCTGGGCGCACGGCCCGCGCGAGGAGATGTGCAACGCCGACATCGTGCTCGCGGTCGGGCCGGGGGTCGAAGGCGCGGCAGTCCTCAAGGACCGCTACGGGCGGACTGACGGAGTGGTGGACGTCCACCGCATCGGCAGCCGCCCACGCCCACGCTGGCGCAGGCGGCTGCGCGGGCGTGTCGAGCGCGTCCTGCTCGAACGGAGGGCTGGCCGATGAAGCCGCGTCGATTCAAGGGCGCCAACACGGTCTTCGGGCTCGTCGGCGGCACCGAGGACAACGACCTCTGGGTCGAGCGCGCGCCCGAGGGCGGCGAGCCGACGATCACGAGCGTCTGGGAGCCCACGGACGAGGACCGCGCCGCGATCGCCGCCGGAGCCAACATCGAGCTGACCGTGAGGGGCGAAGGAACGCCGCCGGTGGGGATGCGCACGACGACCGTGGAGCTGGGCCGATGAAACTGCGGGCCAAGATCGAGTGCGCGGACTTCGGCGCGTCAACTGAAGTTCACGTGTTGGGCGGCTGGGACGGAAACGGCTGATTGCCGCGGTGATCGCGTCTCTAGCGAGCGCGTCGCAGTGCTTGGGGCGGCGCTCCCGGCCACCGCTGCCACACCGCCTGCCAGCTTTACTGCGCTGGCACCGCTTCCGCCCGTCACGCCAGCGGGCGCGATAGGGCCGGTCGCTAGCGCTGTCGCGCCCGTCAACGAGGCGTGCGCAGCCACGCCCGCGATGAACAGGGCGGTCAAGGCGGACCCGACAGCTAGCGCGGCGACCATCGAGTCGCTGTGCAACAAGTACAGCCCTGCGAGCGCAAGCATCGCCCGGGCGAAGCGTCACCGCGTTCGTGCCCGCACGGCGGCGACGAATTACCCGCTACACGGAATGCAGCAACACGACTGCTGGCTGGAGCGACAGCGTTGATGACAACTTCGATGGTGGCTGGCAGGGATACCACTACATCTACCCGATCGCTCAGTGCAGCGGTTCTGGCTGGGTCAGTGTGCAGATGACTGGCTACGCCTACGGGACCCCGTGGGGGTACGCGATCATCGGGCCGGTCTTGACCTGGCAGTGGGTGACTAAATAAAGGGAGATGGATGCGCCTGGCTAAAAAGGTGCTGCTGGCGATCTTCCGTGGAGTCCGATGGCTCGTGCTGAACGTCGGCGACACCATCGCGTCGGGCATCCAGTTCTTCAACTGAAAGGAGCGACGTGAGAAAGAGCGTTCTCGCCGTGCTGGCAACGGGCGCGGTCGTGCTGGGCCTCGCGGGTGGCGCTTGGGCGGTCACGTCACCATCGGGACCGTCGCCGCCGCCGGGCATCCACTCGATCAACTCGCACCCGATCGGCACTGTCGGCTCGGAGACTGAGGGGGTCGGCGGTATGTGGGCTCTCTGCCAGCTCCCACCGGCTCACCGCCCACCGGCGGGCGCCACGCTCGCCCAGGTGGAAGCGCTCTGCGCGCAGTACGGCACCGGCACGACGCCGGGCTCAGGGGGGTAGGGGCCGAACCAAAAACAGCCGGGAGCGTTCCAGCCCGCGCCCGGCACCTTTTCTCGCCGACTCAAGTCTCGGCGTAAATCACGTGGGTGACTGGAACCCTTCTCGGACGCCCGCACGTCTTCGAGCGCGGCACGAGGTCTACCTGACGACCCCGCTCACGATCGCGAGCCCTAGCGAGGGCGAGATCGAGGAGTTCGCCTTCGCCAGCGCCGTTCGGTCCAAGGCGCCAACGAGGACATCGGCTGGCTTCAGGGCCGCTACGTCGAGGCTGGCAAGGCCAACCTCAACAACGCAATGTGGCTGAGCAACGAGCTGGCCGTCAAGGCGATGACGCCGATGCTCATGCCGGTCACGGTGATGCACGACCCGCCCACCGCTGTCGGCACGATTTCCGCACCAACGGGGGGGGCGGCTCTTCTATGAGGCCAGAGGCGTCAAGGGTCGTGATTGCGCGGCGGAAGGGACGGCCGATGTCCGGCGTCTGGAGCTCGAGCCGGATCGGACCGCGTTCAGCCCTGGAAGCCCCGCGCGCCGCAGACTAGAGTTCGTGGCGGATGGGGGAGCCGGACGAACGCGAGGGCGAGTCGTCGTCGTGCCTGGCCCGCGGGCCGGTGCAGGGTGGCCGCCGCTGGGCGCACGCGCGCCGCTGCGCTCGCGCCCGCACTGGCAGCCACGTGCCTCGCCGCGCTGCTGCGGGGCCAGTGCTGCCGCCACACCATCGGTGACGGGCGCGGTGGGCTCCAACGAGGGCGGCAGCGGCAACACGGCTTCGGCGACCGTGACCGTTGTCGCGCCACCGTCGATCGCCAAGGCGTTCAGCCCGACGAGCATCCCGCTCAACGGGACGAGCACGCTGACGTTCACGATCACCAACCCGGCCGCGAACACGGTGGCCGAGACCGGGGTCGCATTCACGGATAGCCTGCCGGCGCGGCTCGTGGTGTCGACCCCGAGTGGCCTGACGAACTCGTGCGGGGGGACGGCGAGCGCGACGGCGGGTGGCATGTCGATCTCGTTGACTGGTGGCACGATCGCCGCCCACTCGAGCTGCATGGTCGTGGTCAACATCATTGGCACCGCCGCCGGCGAGTTCTGCAACATCTCCGGCGCGGTCAGCTCCACCAACGGCGGCAGCGGGAATACCGCGACGGCAAATCTGACCGTCGCCTTGCCGCCGACGATGAGCGCCACCTTCGGAGCCTCCTCAGTTTCCTTGGGCGGGTCGACGTCCTTGGCGTTCACGATCGCCAGCCCGAATACGGGCAGCTCGCTCAGCGGTGTCGGGTTCACCGACACGTTCCCGCCGGGTTGGAAGTCGCGACGCCGAACGGCCTAAGCGGTTCCTGCCCGAGTGGGACGGTGACAGCCTCGGCGGGCTCCGACGCGATCGCGCTCACCGGCGCCACGCTCACCGCCGGAAGCAAGTGCACGTTCTCGATCGAGGTCAGGACGACGGCCACTGGAACGCTCACCGATACGACCAGCGCGGTCGCCTCGACCGAGGCGGGCAACGGCAACGCCGCCACTGCCACGCTCGCGGTCCAGTCGTCCTCGCCCACACCGCCGTCGCCGTCGCGCTCACCGTCTCCGTCGCCCGCGCCCCCACCACCGCCACCGCTACACAAGACGAAACCGAGCAACCACTTCCTGGTCTCCGGGATCCACGGTCACCCCAACGGCAACGTCACCTTCTTCCTCAGGGTCCCGGGGCCCGGCACGATCAACGTGCTTGAAACGGCGTGGGACGACAACTTCGCCACCGCCGCCACGGCGCTGCTGCAACCGGCGCCGAACCGCTTTGTGTTCTCCCGCAAGCACGTCAAGCTGTCGCGCGGCAGGGGGATCCAGAGATCACCGTCAAGCCGTACGCCAAGGGCCTGCGCCTGATCAAGCACCACAGTTACAAAGTCCGGATCCGGGTGTGGGTTACCTACACCCCGACGGGCGGCACCCAGCACACGATCGGGTTCGAGGGCGCGCGTAGCGTGATCCTCACGCCCTAGGCCAGCCCGCCGAGCGGGTCGGAACCGCGGGTCGCGACCTTACAACGGCGACAGCAACAACAATGCCGTGACCAGCGCCACCTCCGCGTAGCCGGTGACGGTCAGCGCGGCGTCGCCGTCGATTTCGACTTCGCAGCAGCCTGCGTCGACGATGGTTGGTTCGTCGATCGCCGATCAGGCGACGGTGTCGGCTGGGGATAGCCCGACGGACGACTCCATCTCGCCATAGACATCACGTCGGGGCACGCTGAGCCGGCGATTCCTTTCGTGGCCATAGGAATCGCGCCGGAGTCGACCCGTGGGGCGATCATCTCGTCGCCGAAACGATGGCGCGCAGTCGCGTGGCTCCCAAGTCAAAGCAATCGTCCCGCTGCCGCCACCGGGACGCCCAAACCTTGGGTTCCTGGCCGCCGCTCGTCTGCGAGCCGCAAAACGGGCTGCCCGCGCCAGGAAGCTCCGCGAGGATCGAGCCGGACTCTACGCAAAGCAGCGGCTCACAGCCTGAGTGACCTCAGGCCGGATTGCTGACCGCACACCTGCTGTAACACGAGCACGGGCATGCCGCTACAGACGGGACGGGTAGCACCGCCGCGCTGCGTCGACGACTAGTCTGCTCATCGATGGGCGTCGCCGCGGATCTCGATGCTCAGCTGCGGGCTCTCACCGCCGCGGGCGGCTTTCGGGGCGCTGTCCGGGTCGAGTGCGAGGGCGCTGTCGTGGTTGACGCGACGTATGGTCGAGACGGAGCCGGGCGGGAACTCGGGTCCGGTGCGGCATTCCAGATCGCGTCGGTGTCAAAGACGTTCGCGGCAGCGTGCGCGCTCTGGCTGGTGGACCAATGCGCCATCTCGCTCGACGATCCCGTGCGCCGCTGGATTGGGGCACTGCCGGCGTCCCGGTCGTGCATGACCGTGCGTCAGCTGCTGACGCACACGAGCGGGTTATGCCATTGGGATGGCCTCGGAGTCGACCTGTGTAGTGCGTATGAGCGTGCGGACCTGATCGACCGCGTCGCGAGCTCGCGACTCCTGTTTGCTCCTGGCGCACGCTGGTCCTACAGCAGTCCGGGCTTTGTCCTTGTCGCGCACATCGTCGAGACCGCCACGGGGCGCCCGTACCGTCAGGTCGCGACTGACGAGCTACTGAGCCCGCTCGGGCTCTCTCACACCAGTGTCGGGGATCCGCCCGATGGTGTGGTGACTGCGCGCGGATCGGTGACAGGACGGGGGGTTCAGTCCGCGGAGCTCCGATCGACGAATATCGGCACCGGTGACGTGTGGTCAACTGCCGCGGATCTTGCGTGGTGGCCGCGCGCTCTCGCTTCGCGCGAGGTCCTGAGCAGCACGATGCGCGAGGCGATTTTCACTAAGCAGGCGCACATCGCCGACCGCGAGGACGGCCTGACCGATGTCGGCTACTGCTATGGCTGGTTCACCGCCCGCTGCGAGAACTTGCCGGTGATTTTTCATCACGGGGACCAACCGGGGTTCACGTCGTTTCTGACGTGGATCCGCGAGCTCGACGTCGTGATCGTGGTGCTGGCAGCTGACGAACTCAAGCTCTACCCCATCGTTTTGCCTGCCGTCGCGGGACTGCCAACCAAAGGCGTTTAGCCCGATCGCGTAGACGATCGGTGGTCGGCCGGCTCCGGGATCGCGCGGTCGACTTCCCGCACTCACGTCTGGAAGGATGGCCGAGCTGCCAGCGTCCTGGGCGTTATGCCGCACCCTTCCGGGTCGGACGAGCGCTGGGTCGCCAACCCGATCGTGTGGCATGGGGTGGCGGGACGACGAAAAGCAGTCGCCCGGGATCAACCCCGGAGCGCGCTGATCGTCGATAGCGGGGCTCGCTGAGCGTCGTCCAAGATCCCGGCTCTGGTATGCAGACGACCTCCGAAGTCGACGTCGCTGGTTGTCTACCAGCGGGGTCGCTCGGCCGGGGGGTCGCGGGTTGGTCGGTTCGGTCTGCCCGTGCTGCCGGATCGCCTGAACTACGGTGGTGATGCGGGTTGAGCGGGTTGCGGCGGACGCGGGTATTCTTCAGCCTAAGATTAGTCCTGGACCTAGCATTGATCGTGAGCCGTCGTTGGGGCGGAGGGAGCGCCAGCGCTTGCGGATGCGTGAGCGGCTGTTGTCGGCGGCGCTTGGTCTGTTTGCTGCCCAGGGGTTCGCTGAGACGACGATCGATCAGATTGCTGAGCGGGCCGACGTGGCGCGTCAGACTGTGCTCAATCACTTTCCTCACAAGGTTGACTTCGCCAGAGCGTGGGGCCAGGGACGTCGCGAGCAGCTCGCGGCGATCGGCGCGGGCGTGGCGGGCGATGGGTCGGCGCGGGCGCTGGTGCACCGTTATTTTGCCGCCGCCGCTGAGCTGAATGAGCGCGAGCGCGATCTCACGCGCGCGATGCTCGATAGCCTGACGCCGACCGAGGTCTTCCTGTACATCCGTGCCGTCCCGGCCGCCGCGATTGAGCGAGGCCGAGAGCGGGGCGAGTTCAGCTCGGCCGCCGATCCGGGCGTCGCGGCCGAGGTCCTTACCTCGGTGTACTTCGGGACTGTCAGCCGGTGGTTGATCGATGGCCCGCCCCCGTTTGACCTTGCGCGGGCCCTCGCTGAGCGACTTGACCTGGTGCTGGCCGGATTGCAGACGCGTTGATGCTCGCGGTGCTCGGCCGGGTTCCCCCGGCCGGCTGGCGCAGTGACGGACGCGTCTCTCGGCCGACTGCCTGAGTCACCCGGGGGCCGCATCGTCGTGACGACCCGGGGTCCGCTGACGCGGCGCTGGATGCCGTCGCCGGGGGCCTCGCACCCCGTGCGTGCCGGGGTGGGACAGGCTTGACAGCCGTTGATTAGTCTCTAGACTAAGTCTAGGTTCTAGCCTAACTTCGCGGCGGGGAGTCGCCTCGTCGGTCGATCCCACCAAAGGAGCTGAGAGATGAAGATCAATCCCAGGAGCATCGCGACGGGGCTGACCGTGGGCGTTCTGGCCGGAGGCGCGGGCGGCGCGATCGCCGCGACGACGTCGGGGTCAAGGACCGTAAACACGTCCTCGACGACGACGTCGAGGGCGACCGGCGGCCGGGACGGATACCGGTACGGCTGGGGCGGCAGCGCCGGCTGGCGAGACCCGGCGACGGGGATCGGCTGGGGCGCTTGGGGCAACGACACCAACATCGGCGGCATCCGCTGGACGAGCTCGGCGCGGTCGGGCCGGCGCGCGACGCTGACCTACCTCGGGCTCAACGCATCGCAGCTGCACTCGCGCCTGCAGTCTGGCAAGACGCTTGCCGAGATCGCATCCAGCGAAGGCAGGTCGGTGGCCGGACTGGAGCGCGCGATCGAGACCGCGGTCGCCGACAGCATCAACGCCGACAGCGCGCTCAGCGCCAGTCAGAAGTCCTCGATCATCACCGACCTCCCCAACGCCGTCGACTCGGTCGTCACCGGCACCTGGCACGGCGGGCCGGCCGGTCCGATGACGAGCGGCGGCTGGTAGACGAGCGAGAAGCGCTGCCTCAAGAGCCACGCAGTGCCAGCACCCCAGCATCGCGTGGCGCGGACAACTAGGAAGTGGCCAGCTCGCGGATCGGACGGCGAGCGCTTTGCCACGACCGCGATCGTCAGTTCGGTCGGCTGGCGGACGACCGCCTTAGCGACCGGGAGTAATCACGCCCCGACAACCGGTCGCGGGACCGGATTTATCCGGGAGGGATCATGTGCGACAGCAAGGTGGGCGGCGCCAGCATGACTGCTTCGGACCCAGAGGGGTAGTCCGTGGTCGAGCTCGACGCTGGCGATTTCCGCGGTGCTGCTTACAGCGCGGAAATCTGCTTGGCGTCTGTGCTGTACCTGCGCGGGCGCGCGCGGCAGGCCTCCCCACCGGTCAAGGCTGAAGCACGAGAACCGAAAGGCGTCTCTCTCGAAGGCTTGTAGCTCGTGAGTTGTCAGCAATGGGCGCCCCGCTTCCTAGGACGACGACGTGCCGGGCTCGATCAGCCCGCTTTCGTAGGCGAAGATCGCGGCCTGTACTCGGTCGCGGAGCGTGAGCTTCTGGAGGACCTTAGATACGTGCGTTTTGACCGTCGCATCGCTGACGACCAGCGCGGAAGCGATCTCGGAGTTGCTGAGTCCGGCGGCGAGCATCCGCAGTACCGCGAGCTCGCGCTCGGTCAGCTCGGCGAGCTGCGCCGGACGCCGGTCTACCGCGGCGGGCAACCGCCGCGCGACCTGGTCGAGCAGCTGCCTCGTGACGGCGGGGGACAGGAACGCCTCGCCGGCGGCGACGGTTCGCACGGCGTGGAGCAGATCCTCGACGCGGGTGTCCTTGAGGATGAATCCCGATGCGCCGGCCCGCAGCGCCTGGATGATGTACTCGTCGAGACCGAACGTCGTCAGGATCAGGACCCGCGTTCGGGTCAGCTGCCGGGTCGCCTCGATCCCGTCCATCCCCGGCATCCGGATGTCCATCAGCACGACATCGGGCAGGTGGCGCCGCGCCTGCTCGACCGCCTCCTCGCCCGTGCCGGCCTCGGCGACGATCTCGATATCGCCGGCGCTCTCAAGCAGCGCCCTGAACCCCGCGCGGAGCAGCGGCTGGTCGTCGGCAATGATCACCCGCACGCGCTGTCTCACAGTGGCTCCGGGTAGGGCAGGATCGCGCTGACGCGGTACCCGCCCTGCTCGCGCGGACCGGCGCTGACCGCGCCGCCCAGCATCTCCGCGCGCTCGCGGATGCCGTGCAGTCCGTGACCGGCGGACTTCGCCGCGGCTGTGGCGCCTTCGCCGTCGTCCTCGATCGACACCTCCAGCGCGTCGGCCCCGAAGCGCAGGCGGACGGTCGCGTGCATGGCGTTGGCGTGCCTGCGCACGTTCGTCAGCGCCTCCTGGACGATCCGGTAGGCGCAGAGCTCGAAGCTCGCCGGGAGTGGACGGATCGCTCCCTCGATCCCAAGCTCGACGTCGAGTCCGCCCCCGCGGCTCTGATCGGCGAGCTGCTGGAGGTCGGAGAGCAGCGGCCGCGGGGCGCGCTCGGTAGCTCATCCTCGCCGCGCAGGAGCTCGAGCGTCCGGTGCAGCTCGGCCATCGCGTCGCGCCCGAGCTCGGCGATCGCTCCGGCGTTCGCGCGGCGCTCTTCGTCGGCGAGGTTCGTTCGCATGACCTCGGACTGGACGATGATCAGGCTGAGGGTGTGCGCGACCACGTCGTGGAGCTCGCGGGCGATGCGAACGCGCTCCTCCGCGGCGGTTCGCTCGGCCTCGAGCGCCTCCTGGCGCTGCTCGAAGGCGGTCCGCTCGCGCACGCTTTCACGGCGAACCCCGGCGTAGAGGCCCAGCCCAGCCGAAGCGACCGTGCCGATCAGCACCGTCGGCAGGCTGTTGTCACCGCTCGGACCCCATGTGACTCGCTGCAACAAGAACGCCCCCACGACGCCGACCGCGGCGATCGCCGTATCGCGCGGGCCGAGCGTGATCGCGACCGTGTACAGCGCCACGAGCGCCGGGCCGAGCAGGAGCAGGACCGGGGCGCCGCGATGACCGCGGCAACGACCGCGAACAGGGCCACCAGGGGCTGCCGTGGCGCAACGCCAGCGCCGCCAGCGCGACCGCGGTCGCGCACGCGACCAGCAGCCAGCGCGCGGTCGTGCTGTGTAGCGCAGCCGGTATCACCGCGACATGAGCGTGCGAGGAATTGTCGACCACGAGCACGGCGACGATCCAGAGCAGGCCGAGCGCGAGACCCGGATCGACGTGCGCCGGCCCCTGATGCCGAAGGCGTCGTGGCAGGCGTGCGGCGCCGATCTGCTGCATGCGCCGACGATACGCGCCGGTCTACCGGCCTGCCTCATCCGACCGGCGCGAACCGCCCCGCCGAGCGGATGAGATCGCGCGACAGAACCCCGCTCGAGTCCCGCCGGGCCCATCCGCAGGCCCGATGTACGTCGAGGACGGCGCCCCTACCGTCGAGAGCGACAATCGGGAGACCTGCCACGAGGGGCAACGATGCTGGAACCAAAAGCCGGAATCACACTTGCCACAATCACGCTGCTCCTCGCCGGCTGCGGGGGCGGATCGGCCGCGCCCGGCACCACCACGCGTAAAGGCGCGCAGTTGGATCCCCAGAAGGTCGCGCATCTGGAGGCGTTCCGCCGCCTGGACGCCGAGCCGCAACGGGGTCGCCCACTTGCCGGCGGTGAACGGGAACGGACGTCCCGGCGCGAACGGCAGCGGACAGGTCGACCTGGACTCGCCGGCGGTCAAGGCCGCGATCAAGACTGCCTCCCAACCGCCGATCCGGTCGGCGCCAATCTCCAGCCGGTCGGCGCTACCCGCCCGCCGAACAGGCACCGGCCGCGCCCCAGTCGGCCACCGCGCCCGGCAACGGGCCGCTCGACTGCGATTCGGTGACCACCTGTTACATGCCCCGCCAGATCGAGGCCGCCTACGGGATCCGGCTGCTGCTTGAGCGCGGGATCGACGGCCGCGGTGAAACTGTCGTGCTGCCCGAGCTCGCCGAAACGCAGCTCCTCCCGCCCGTCGTCAGCGACCTCCGTCAAGACATGTCGCGGTTCGACAGCCTGTTCGGCCTGCCCGCTGCGCGGCTGAGGTGGTGACGAGCATTGCCTCCTCAGCGTCCCCGTGGCTGGCCAATGGCGAGGAGGTGCTCGACGCCGAGAACGTGCACGCGGTCGCCCCTGACGCCGCGATCACCGTGGTCCTGGTCAAACCGACATCGCTGAACAACCCGGCTAACGCGATAGCGGCCGCGGTCGCGGCGGTGCGCGTCGGCGTCTCCGGGGAAGCGTGATCTCGATCAGCGCCGCCGGCCAGACGGGCGGAGAGCACTGCGACACGAGGACCGAGGTCGAGCGCTTGAACCGCGCGCTCGAGGCCGCCGCCGCCCGGCGCGTGACCGTGATCGCCGCCTCGGGCGACATCGGCGCCGTCGGCGACCGTGCGCGGTGATCAAGGGGCTGACCGGTGGTGCGTTCCCTCCCGTCAAGGAGGTCAACCTGCCGGCCGCCGACCCGCTGGTCCTCGCGGTGGGCGGCACCAACCTGACCGCCAGCCAGGCCAGCGGCACTTATATCGGCGAGATCGCTTGGGGCCTCCCCTTCGGGGGCCCCGGGAGCCAGTTCCAGGCCTCCGGCGGCGGATTCAGCCACCGTTCTCGAGGCCCAGCTACCAGGATGGCGTGCCCGGCATCGCGGCCTCCCGAGGGGTACCCGACGTCTCCGCCCGCCTCGCCGCACACCGGCATGACGCTGATCACGGCGCGGGCGGCGGAACCATACACCATCCGCAACAGGGCGGCACCAGCGCTAGCGCACCATTCTGGGCCGGGCTGATCGCCTTGGCCGACCAATACGTGGGGCGGCACCTAGGCTTCGTGGACTCCGCCATCTACCGCATCGGCCGTAGCGCCGCCTACCACAAGGCGTTCCACGACGTCACCAGCGGGAACAACACGGTCGGCGTTCCCGGGCCAGACGATCACCGGCTACCCGGCCACGCCTGGCTGGGACCCGGTCACCGGTTGGGGCAGCCCTGACGCAAGCGCTCGTCCCGCTGCTCGCCCGCTATTCGAACCAGTGAGGCCACTCGCCCTTCACGACTCACGAGCTCGCACTTCACCGCCTCAAGTGGAGGCCGCCGCGATGCACACCATCCAACCCTCAGACACCAACCGGCCATTCGCCGCACCCACCCAGCCAGGACGTGGCAAGCCGCTGGCAGCGGCGATCGTGAGTCTTGCGCTGCTCGCCGCGGGCTGCGGCGCCTCCTCGCCGAACAATTCCAATACCGGGTCGCCGGCGAGCTTCACTGCCGCGGCGTTCAAGTACTCAAGCTGCATGCGCGATCACGGGTTGTCGAGCTTCCCGGACCCGACGATGACCGACCACGACGGTCGACAAGTCGCCTACCTGACGGCCACGATCCCGGTTGACCCGTCCCCGGCGTTCAAGAGCGCGCAGAACGCCTGTCGAGGAGTCCTGCCCCCGCCGATCAACTCCAGCCCGACGCAGCTCGCACAGCAGCGACGCACACGGGAACAGCACAACCTCGCGTTCGCGAAATGCCTCTCGTACCCACGGCATCCCCGACTTCCCCGATCCCGACAGCCAAGGACAGCTAACCCTCGAGATGGTCAACGCGGCGGGAGTCGATCTACACGCACCGACCGTCCTGACTGCCGCCAAGGCCTGCCTCGGGACCACCGGCGGGGCGATCACCGCAGCCGACGTGCAACACCCCCTCCACGGCACCCAATGAAGATCCCCCACGTCACCGATGCATCTAGAACCGAACAGGGCTCAGCGAACACGCCCACCGCCCTGTCCGCAACTGATACAGAAAGGCGCATGTGCGTGGCGCCGACGCTCGCCTCGATTCGCGACGAATGCGATCGCGCGCTCCCGACCGGTCGCGGAGCGGAGCGTCTCGGCGGGCGAGCGGCGCTCGCTTACCCGCTCTGGCTGCTACGGGATTCCGAAGGCACTTTTGAAGGACTCGGCCCAGCCAGTGGCAGAACCGGCCGTGGGGGGCTTGCTGCAGCGGGGTCCGTGGCTCCTGCCAGGGTGCGTGTGTCGGAGGTGGCAGACCCCCACCCGATCTCGATGCCGGTGCCACTGGAGGCATAGGAGGCGACCCTTTGGCCTGCCTGGGCACCTAGTGCCGACGGCCGTCGTTACCGGGATCGATTTGCTCGGCCACGTACCAGTAGTCCGATGGTGCGCCGGGTGGGGCATCGACGAACTGAAACAGCAACAGAGGCTCGCCTGCGTACCAGCCCTGCAATACCTGCACCAGAGTGGAAGCGAGGGGGCGCGTACATTCCTGCTCCCGCTGGTGCGGTCGCGTCGACGCCCATGTCGTCACGGCCGATCGTGAAACCGGGGATCGGATCTGACCCTGCCCGGCCACTGCTCGTGTAGACGCCTCCGCCGCCACTGGGCGCCGTTTGGGCGGCAGCAGCCTTGGCCGCTTGTCTGGCTTGCTCAGCCTGCAGCCGCGCAAGCTGTCGGCGGAGGATCGCGACATGTCCGCGAACATCGGCGAGCTCGCTCAGGTTCTTGTCACGCGCGCGCGCCACCGACATCTGTCTCGTCAGTCGTCAACTTGGTCGCGTCGAGCTGGTCCCGCTCGGCCAGCACCCGCGCGGTGACAGCCTGTTGACGGCCCTCCAGGTTCCCCAGGCTCACGGCCTGCGCGGCGACGCGATCCCGAGCGACAGTCACCACGGCGATGACCTGCTGATCGTGAGTCGTGACCCGCCGCGCGAAGGACACACGCTCAAGCAGGTTCGAGAAGCCATTGGAGTCGAGCACCACGCTGACCAGGTTTGGCGGAGCGGTCTCATAGTTGGCGACCAGAATCTGGGAGAGCACAACCTTGGCTTTGCGCTCGTAGGCCACCAGCCTGGCGAGCCTGACCCGGGCTGCGTTGAGCTCCCGGCGAAGCCGCAGCAATTCGGCGCGTTTGGCGTCGAGGTCCGACTGGATGCGGGCGATCTTGCTCTGCAGCCCGGCGATGCCGGCGTCCAGTTCTCGCAGCTGGCCGTTTTCAGCGCCGACTGCTCCTGAGAGGCCCGAGACCCGATTCTGGGCGGCACTTATCTGCTGTGCCACCGAGCCCGGGTCCGCCGCACGCGCCACCGGCGATCGCGGACCCAGCCAAACCAGAACGGCGAGGGCCAGCACGAGCACGATTGCGCCGCCGAAGTGGCGCGCTGATGTTCTGGTTGCGGTTGACACGAGCTTGGCAGCCCCGCTACCTGTGCCGTCGCGCGAAGCCGCGCGCGGTCTAAGCCGCGCTCGGCGGCGGACCACGGCCTTGGGGCGGCCGCACGCTAACACGACCACACCCGCCTTCGACGCCGTCAGCGAAACCTGCAAAAAAACCTGCACAACCAGTGTGGACGATCCTGACGGCGGCTCCGTCGCCGCCGAGGAGTCGGCTGCTCGGACCGGGATTCGGGACACCCAGCAGCCCGACAGCTCAGGACGTGAAACAGTCGCGGGCGCTGGCGGAATACATGCGCGAGCATGGCGAGCCCAACTTCCCCGACTCGACCAGGTCGCCGCCGGCCAACACAGGCCGTCGGGCCAGTCTTGGCATCTACAACATGTAATTCTGGCTCGATCTCAACACAACCAACTATTTGTCGCGGCGTTCAAGCAGGCCGCGTCAAAGTGCAAGCTCCCCGTTCCACCTGGCGCTCGCACGTGAATCGTTCGTTCGCCGTTGTACGGTGGCCACTCAAGTGGCAACGCGCTCGCGCTGAGGCCGGCGGCGCGACTGCCGCTGAGGCCGGCGGCGCGACTGCCGCTGAGGCCGGCGGCGCGAATGCCGGCTGTTCGGAGTAGTTGCGTGGGGTGAGGACGGAGCCTTGAGGCTGCGGCCGGTTGGGCTGTGGAGGCTGTGCTGGAGTCCGAGTTGGCCCGCGAGTTTGGCGACGTCGCGGCGCTGGTCCGGTGTGAGGAGCGTGATCCCGACGCCCTTGCGACCGGCGCGACCGGTACGGCCGATGCGGTGGACGTACGTCTCGCTGTCGTGGGGCGGGTCGAAGTTGATCACGTGCGAGATGCCCTCGACGTCGATTCCGCGTGCCGCTACGTCGGTCGCGACGAGCGTGTCGATGGCGCCGGACTCGAAGCGGGAGAGTGCCTGCTCGCGTTGACGCTGCGACTTGTTGCCGTGCATCGCGACGGCTTTGATCCCGTGCGCTGCGAGTCGTTTGACGAGCCGGTCGGCTCCGTGCTTGGTCCGGACGAACACGAGCGTGAGGTCACCGTCGTGACCAAGCTCGCCGACGAGCGCCTCGACGCGGTGCTCGTGCGCGACCTGCACGAACCTGTGCTCGATCTCCGCGTTGGCGCGCCGCTCACGCGGGCCGTGTTGGTGGGTCACCGGGGAGTTCGCGTAGCGTCCCGCGAGTCGTCCGGCCTCGCCGTCGAGGGTCGCGGAGAAGAACAACGTCTGGCGTTGCTGAGGGCAGGCGGCGACGATCCGGTCGATCGCCGGGCGAAAGCCCATGTCGAGCATTCGGTCTGCCTCGTCGAGAACCAGCATCCGGATCTGGTCCAGCCCGAACGCGCCGCGCGCGAGGAGGTCCTCGAGCCGTCCGGGGGTCGCGACCAACAGCTGCGAGTTGGCGGCGTCCTTGGCCTGCTTGACCAGGCCGGCGCCGCCGTAGACCGCGGTGACGCGGAGCGCGCGAGCGTGTGCGATGCCGCGGATCTCATCGACGATTTGGGTCGCCAGCTCGCGGGTCGGGGCGAGCACGAGCGCCGCCGGACGGGGGCCGTTGGCGTCGATCCGCTCGACCAGCGGGATTCCGAATGCGAGCGTCTTGCCCGAGCCGGTGGGTGATTTCGCGATCACGTCGCGGCCATCGACCGCGTCGCCGATCACGGAACGCTGGATTGCGAACGGCCGGGTAACTCCGGCTGCGGAGAGTGCGCTGATCACAGCGCGAGAGACGCCGAGATCGGCGAACGATTCTGTTGACATGTACAACTCCTTGGCGGCGCAGATGGGCCGCGGGCGATTCGGGACGCGACGGCTGACCCGAACCGCTGTGAGCGGGACCCAAGCAAGCTGCGTCGCGGCCGACGGCGTCGACCGCTCGCACTAACCTAGCAGGCTCCGTCTCGGGTTTCGATCGCGGACTCGCGGGGCCAACGGCGCCGGGTCTGTCTCGCCGGGCTATCCTCGGTGGTGGTTGCCGCCTGATCGGCGGCCGAAGCATCGACCACCGAGACCGCCGTCCCCACCTCGCGCCGTGCGCGCGTAGTCGGCAGACGTCGACCAACCGCACGGAGATTTCATGACCCTCGAAAACGGCCGTCTGGCCTGGCGTGAGACGCTCGCGCCGTTTGCTGTGCCGTCCGCACGGCAGGGCACATTGGCCCTCGCCACGTCCCTCGTCCCCTACCTGGCGGTGAGCGTCGCAATGGACCTCACGCTCGGTGTCTCGCTCCCGCTGACGGTGGCGCTCGCCGCGCTAGCGGCCGGCTTTCTGTTGCGCGTGTTCGTGATGTTCCACGACTGCGCGCACGGCTCGCTGCTGCCCTCGCGGCGCGCAAATCAGGTGCTCGGGACGATCCTCGGCCTGCTCGTGCTCTCGCCGTTCACGCGCTGGCGCCACGATCACGCTGTGCATCACGCCACCGCCGGAGATCTCGACCGGCGCGGGGTCGGGGACATCGTCACGCTGACCGTGGCGGAGTACCAGGCACGATCCTGGCGAGGCCGTCTCGGCTACCGCGTCACCCGCAACCCGCTTGTGATGTTCGGGCTCGGGCCGATCTTCGCGATGATCATCGGCCCGCGGATCGTCGCCAAGAACGCGCGACCCCGGATGCGCAACAGCGTGCTCGCGACCGACGCGATGCTCGCCTTCGTTCTCGCCGCCGCGGTGTGGCTGATCGGCTGGCAGCACTTCGTGATCGTGTGGGCTCCCGCCGCGATGCTGGCCGGGTCGGCTGGCATCTGGTTGTTCTACGTCCAACATCAGTTCGAGGACACCTACTGGCAGAACGCCGACGAATGGGACTACGCCGATGCCGCTTTGCAGGGCAGCTCCCATCTGAAGCTTCCTGCCGTCCTGCGGTTCTTCACCGGCAACATCGGACTGCACCACGTCCACCACCTGAACGCGAAGATCCCCAACTACCACCTGCCGCGCGCGCACGCCGCCAGTCCGCTGTTCGCCGCGGTCCCAACGCTGACGCTCTGGGACGGCATGCGCGCGGTCCGCTTGAAGCTCTGGGATGACCAGACAGACAGGCTCGTGACCTTCCGGCAGGCGCGGCGCGGTGGCGGTCGGCTTCCGACTGGTGAACCGCTGAGCTCACCCACTCCGCTCGCCGAGCTGGGCTGAGTGCGCGTGGACGAAGGCCGCGTAGGTAGCCGCTAGCCGGCTGCGGCCTCAGGCTTCGGGCGCGTCGGCCACGTGGCGTTGGAGTGCTCGCGCAGGGCCTCAAGGATCTCGTCGGCCAACTCTTCGTCGTCGACGGCTCGTGCCAACAGGAGCGCGCCGACGAGCGTGGCGAGGATGAGATGAGCTTCGTAGGGGAAGCCTGAAGGCTCGCAGGGCGGTCCCGGTCCGCTCGGCCGGCTGGCCTACGGCGTGAGGATCACGGCACGCGCGCCCTCGAACCCGATCGTGGGCTGGGTGCCGGCGGTCGTCAGCGGAGAACTGCGGGCCTTGGAACATTCCCCACCGTATAGGTGTAAAGCGTTCCAAGGGTCCTGATCGCCGGCCGCGAGAAGTCGGTCCGAACGCGGTGTCCTGGGCGAGGGCTCAGGTTCGCGCAGATGCGGAGCGATCGATGGTGATGTACCAGTAGCCACCGGCGAGGTTCAGCGTTGCAATGACCAGGAAGAAGGCTGCCCATCCGTAGACGTCGTACCCGAGGCAAATGAGGCCCGCGGCGGCCGCGATACAGCCACCGAAAATACGCGTGACCCCAAAGGCGCGGAGGTGGCGGTACTCGTACGGCACGATCAGGCGTTGCATGCCGGATCGCGGCGGACATGACCACCACGCGCGCAGACCTCTTGCAGCGGTGTTGTCGTTGGGTGTGTTCATCGGGATGCCTCCTGTGGGCTGCGGAGTCGGGCCGCCGCCCGCGTATCAATATGATATCACATTGATAACTGACTGTCAATCGCAGGCCAAGCACCGAGCGCTTATCGTCCAGCCCATTCGCTGAGGCCGACGTGGTCCGTGGGGATCAGCGGATTGCGTGCTCGAGCCTTGATCTCCTGCACTGCCCATGAGTTCTGTGCGGCGGATCGAACTCGACCGGTCGCGCGAATGAAATCCGCGGCAGACCGGCCCGGGATCGCCGCGCTCCAAGTCGTCCCATAACGCGAGCCTCAGCGCCGAGCTTGCGTGGGCGCGCCGGAGCACGGATGCTAGGGGCATGAACACGACCACGCGCACAACGCCCTGGCTTCTGCCGATCGACGATCTCCGAGCGCAGTTCCCCGCGTTATCGTCCGACGACGCAGCGCTGGACGGCGCGGCCGGCACGCAGGTTCCGGTCGCCGTCATCGACGCAGTCGCCGACGCGTTGCGCTCGGCGATGGCCAACATCGACGGTGCGTTCGCCGCCAGCCGGCGCAGCACGGAAGTCGTGGCTGCCGCCCGGTCGGCGATCGCCGATCTGGTCGGCGGCGTCGCCCGACGGCGTGATCCTGGGGCCGAACATGACGACGCTGACCTTTCACCTGGCCGACACGCTGTCGCGTGCGTGGGGCCCTGGGGACGAGGTCGTCGTCACGTCGCTCGACCACGACGCCAATGTGCGACCGTGGCGGCTGGTCAGCCGAGCGCGCCGGCGCAACGGTGCGCGTCGCTGATTTCGACCCCGAGACGGGCGAGTTGCCGGTTTCGGCCGTCGAGCAGGTGCTCAGTAAGCGCACCAAGCTGGTGGCGGTCACCGCGGCCTCCAACATGATCGGCACGCGCCCTGACGTGCGGGCGATCGCCGACGCCGCGCACGTCGCCGGCGCGTTGACTTACGTCGACGGCGTTCATGCCACGCCGCATGTCCCGATCGATGTGACTGAACTGGGTGCGGACTTCTACGCGTGCTCGTCCTACAAGTTCTGCGGGCCCCACGCGGGTTGCGTCACCGCCGACCCAGCTCTGCTCGAGCAGCTGCGGCCGGCCAAGCTCGCCCCGGCCTCGGACAGTGTTCCTCAAGCGTTTTGAGCGTGGCACTGCGCGCGTTCGAGCTGCTGGCCGGTGTGCGCGCCGCGATCGATTGGCTGGCCGGCCTGACGGACGCGCCGGGCGACCGGCGCGCGCGGCTGCTCGCCGCGTTCAGCGCGATCGATGCGCGCCTGCAGGAGCTGCTTGGTCAGCTCGTTGCGGGGCTGTCGGCCATCGAGGGTGTACGCCTGCTCGGGTCGCCGCGCCGGCGCACCCCGACCGTGTCCTTTCTCGTCGACGGCTTCACGCCCGCAGCCGTCGCCGCACGCCTCGGCGACCAGCACATCGCGGTCTGGAACGGCGACAACTACGCCTACGAGCTGATACGTCGGTACGGCCTCGGCGACAGCGGCGGCGCCGTCCGCGCGAGCGTCGTGCTGTACACCACGGCGGCGGAGGTCGACCGGCTCGTGCAGGCCGTCGCCGCTTTGGCCGCCGAGCGCGACGCCGGGCGGCGCGTCTAGTTTTCCTGTGACTGCGAATCGGCAGCGCGCCCGGCGAGCGAGAGCGGCTTTCGCGGTGGCTCGTCGAGGATGACCTCGCGGTCTAACTCGAGATCAGGTCCAATGTGGAGAAGTTCGCCGGAACCGAGCTCCTCCCAGCCCAGATCTTCGTCCATCGGCTCGCTCGCAACGACGATCAGGGGGCGTCGAGATCCCTCACGCGCGCGCATCCGGATCGTGCCATGGGGGCTGTGCTCGTCCAAGCCTTGATCACCTCGCGGACCTCCGGGTGCGCGCGCGAGGAGATGGAGGTGGTTGTGCTCGGGATACCGGAACGCCCAGAGGTGGCCGGCTGCGGCCAACAGGAAGTTGAGGCTGTAGAGCGTGATGTCCCGGGCCAGCATCTCGGTCGTGGCGATGATTCCGGCGCGTACATCGCCGTGGTGCTCGCGAATCGCGACCGTCATCAGGGCGAAGAACCGTTCGGAGTCGGTGTCTCCTTGCACGAGCGCGCGGTCGGCGCCGAGCCGCCGGTCGAGCTCATCGAGATCTGAGACCACGCCGTTGTGAGCGAAAGCGCGGCCGTCAAGACTGAAGGGATGGGTGTTGGCATCAGACACCTCGCCGGTGTCGGCGTACCGGACGTGGGCTAGATGGACCGCCGCGTGTGTGGCGCGTGCGGCAGCGGCAAAGGCTTCATCGTCGGCGGCCCGGATCGGCGCTCGGACGAGGGAGAACTCGCCCTCACCATCGAACGTCGCCAACCCGTAGCCGTCCGCATTGCGGTGGCTCAGCTCGGCGATCGAGACCGGTGCGTCGAGCAGCCAGAAGGTCGCATTGACGTCCTTCGGTCCCGCGTGGAGCCCGAACAGCCGGCACACGCTCAGCTACACGATCGGATCGTTGTCGCGCTCACGGTCACCAATCCCGCGCGCGATACGGTATCGCGTCAGAGCGGCCGGCTCGGCGAGTGTTCGTAGGCGTGAAATGTGGAGGTGAACGATGCCCTGGACAGCTGAAGATGTCGACAGACACAAGAAGGGTCTCTCGGCGAAGGGCAAAGAACTCTGGGTCAAGGTGGCCAACGAAGCACTCGAAAGAACTGGTGACGAAGGTCAAGCGATTCGAGAGGCCAATGCGGTCGTCGACCGCGCCGACGAGTCGTAGGCGTGCCCGAGTGCTCGCACGCCGCGTTCCACCCCGAGCCGGCGGCTGAGGCGATGCGGATCGATGACGTGCGCCGCGTTGCGATCGTCGGGGCCGGCACGATGGGCCAGCAGATCGGGTTTCAGTGCGCAGGCCACGGCTACGACGTCGTGCTCTATGACGTCGACCCGTCGGCGCTGGAAGCTGCGAGAAAGCGCATCGACGCCTACGCCGACCGGCTCGAAGCGAGCCGTGCGATCACATCAGAGCTGCGGACTTCGGCGCAGGCGCGGATCGCGCTGACCACGGACCTGCCCAGCGCGGCGCAAGACGCCGACCTGCTGAGCGAAGCGGTACCCGAGGACCCCGATCTCAAGGGGCGGGTGCTCGCTGAGTTCAATACGGCGTGCCCGCCGCGGACGATCTTCATGACCAACACCTCGACGCTGCTGTCGTCCCAGTTCGCGAAGGCATCGGGGCGTGGCGACCGGCTGTTGGCGCTTCACTTCCACCTTCCGGTGTGGGTCAACAACCTGGTGGATGTGATGCCACACCCGGGCACGGCACCCGAAGCGACGCAACTCGTGCTCGCGTTTGCACGGCGCATCGGTCAGGTTCCGATCGAGCTGCGCCGAGAGCACAACGGGTACGTGTTCAACTCGATGTACAGCGCGCTCAACAGCGCCGCGATCACGCTCGCTCAGCAGGGCGTCGCATCGATCGAGGACATAGATCGGTCGTGGATGCACATCACCAAGGCGCCGGCCGGGCCACTCGGCGCGCTCGACGCCGTCGGCCTGGACACGGTGTGGACGATCACCGACTACTGGGCGCGCCAACTCGACGATCCGCAATTGCGCGCCAACGCGACGTTCCTCAAGCAGTACGTCGATCGCGGGGATCTCGGCGTCAAGACCGGCCGGGGCTTCTACACATACCCGGACCCGGCATACGCAAAGCCGGGCTTCATCGAGTCGCCCGACTCGTGACGTCGAACCCGAGCGGTTTGCGCATCCTGATCACTGGTGCGGCGGGGATGCTCGGCAGCAAACTCGCCGCCCGGCTGCTTGGCGAAGGCCGCTTGGGCGAGCAGAGGTTGTCGGAGGTGCTGCTCGTCGACGTCGTCGCGCCTCAGCACGCCGACGCAGGTGACCTAGCGGTCCGCACGCTCGCCGTCGATCTCGCCGAGAGCGGTGTTGCCGAGGAGTTGATGTCCAGCCGGCCCGACACGATCTTTCACCTTGCTGCGGTCGTGTCCGGCGAAGCGGAGACCGACCTCGAGAAGGGGTATCGCGTGAACGTCGATGCCAGTCGGCGTCTGTTCGAGGCGATCCGCCGCTCGCGCCCAGCGAAGCCACCGCGCGTGGTCTTCAGCTCATCGATCGCGGTGTTCGGGCCACCGTTTCCCGACGTCATCGGCGATCAGGAGCCGGTGGCGCCCGCGACGAGCTATGGCGTCGAGAAGGCGATCGTCGAGTTGCTGGTCGACGACTACACGCGACGCGGCGTGCTCGACGGCGTCAGCGTTCGCTTGCCCACGCTCTGCGTGCGTCCGGGCCAGCCGAACCTAGCGGCCTCGGGGTTCTTCTCGAACATCATCCGCGAGCCGCTGAACGGCCACAGTGCGGTACTCCCGGTGTCCGATGAAGTACGCCACTGGTTCGCTTCGCCGCGCGCGGCGGTCGGCTTTCTGATCCACGCCGCGACGCTTCCGAGCGACGCGCTCGGGCGAACTCGAGCCGTGACGATGCCCGGGGTCTCAGCGACCGTCGCGATGCAGATCGACGCGCTTCGCCGCGTGGGCGGCGAGCAGGCGGCGTCGCTGATCATTCGGCGGCCGGACGAGGCGATCGCCCGGATGGTCGCGAGCTGGCCCGCGCGGTTCGACCCCGAGCGTGCGCTCGCGCTCGGCTTCCGGGCAGAGACGAACTTCGACGAGCTGGTCCACGCCTTCATCGAGGACGAACTCGACGGTCAGGGTCTGGGTGGTTAGCCGGCGATCGAGAACGTGATCGCCCGAGCCGAATCCGCCCCGACCGTAAAAATGGAGTTCTGATCTCGAGATGAGGCGGAGCTCGTCCCGCTAATGAGTAACTACTGTGCCGAAGTCCTTGCGCCCGCTCCGCATGAGGAGCCACAACGTGAATCCGGTCCCCGGCCTGCTATCGACCGACCTGAACCGATGCCCGATGTCAAGGTCTTGCTAATCCGGCAGAGGGCGGACGGTTTCTTCCTGGAGCGATTCAACGATCGCGGCGAGTTTGTGGGCGACACGCGGCATGACGAGCTGGACGATGCGATGCGGCACGCTTACTCGAACTACGGCCCGATCTCGGATTGGCACTTTTGTCCGGATGATGTCCCTCCATTGGAGTACATCCGGACCCGATCTGAGTCCTGACGGGAGCGTGGAGCCTTCTTCGGGCAGCAATCGCCGAGTCGCTAAAGGCGGCGCGGAATCGCCTGCTGGTGTCTCTTCGTCTTTGGCGACCGTGCGCCTGACAGGGTCGAGGAAACGTTTGACGCTGGTGGCGACGATCCTGGGGTCCAGCATCGCGATTCTCGACAGCAGCGTCGTGAGCGTCGCACTACCCTCGATCCAGCGCAGTCTTGGCGGCGGCCTCGCCGGTCAGCAGTGGGTCACCAATGCGTATCTGTTGACGCTTGGTTCGTTGATCCTGCTCGGCGGGTCGCTGGGTGACATTTTCGGCGAGCGTCGGGTGTTCGCGCTCGGCGTGGCCGGCTTTGGCGCGTGCTCTCTGCTATGCGCGGTCGCGCCCACGATCGGGCTTCTGATCGTGTTTCGCGGACTGCAAGGGGTCGCCGGCGCTTTGCTTACCCCGAGTTCGCTGGCGGTGATCGTCGCGACCTTTCCCGAGCGCGAGCGCGGCCCCGCAATCGGGATCTGGACGGCGTGGGGCACGATCGCCGGAGCGATCGGGCCGCTCGTCGCCGGCCTGATCTTGAACGTTGCGTCCTGGCGGTGGATCTTCGTGATCAACCTGCCGCTCGTAGTCGGCTGCCTTTGGCTGATCCTCAGAGCTGTTCCCGCCACAAAGCCGGCCGACACGCGGCGGCGCGTTGACGTTGCTGGCGCGGTGTTGTGCGTGCTGGGGCTCGGCGGTGCCGTGTTCGCACTGATCGAGCAGCCGCGCCTGGGATGGTCGGACCCGGCCGTGAGCGGCTCCTTGATCGGCGGCGTGCTCGCGTTCGCTGCATTCCTGATTTACGAGTCACGCGCGAAGGACCCGATGCTGCGGCTCGATCTCTTCAAGAGCAGGAACTTCAGGGCTGGGAACGTCGAGACGCTGGCGCTGTACGGCGGCCTTTCGGCGTTGTTCTTTTTCCTCGTCGTCTACCTGCAGCAGGTGGCCGGCTACTCGCCACTCAAGGCTGGGCTGGCGTTGTTACCCGAGAGCCTGGTTATGTTCGCACTGTCGTCGCGGTTCGGCGCGCTCGCCGATCGCTTCGGGCCGCGGCTGTTCATGGGCGGCGGCCCGCTGATCGCCGGCGCGGGAATGCTGATGCTGCTCAGCTTCGGGGTACGGGTCGATTACTTGACGGAGGTGCTCCCCGGAATCCTCGTGTTCTCGCTGGGTTTATCGATCACGGTCGCGCCGTTGACCGCCGCGATCCTCGCCGGGGTCGACCAGCGCGAGGCGGGAATCGGCTCCGCTGTCAACAACGCGGTCGCCCGCGTAGCGGGGCTGATCGCGACGGTCGCCGTCGGCGCGCTCGTGGCAGCGCAGTTCGGCTCATCACTCGATCAGCGACTTGCGGGCCGGCCGCTCACTCCACGCGGGCAAGCGGCGGTCGCACAAGCCAAACAGCTGACACTCGGTCGGCCTTCGGTGGCCGGCCTCCCGGCGCATGAAGCCGCGGAGATCACAATCGCATCGGGTCAGTCCTCGCTCGACGCCTTCCGCGTGGGCATCGGCGTCAGCAGCGCGCTGGTCGTGATCGGCGGCCTGATCGGCGCTGCCGGCATCCGTAACCCCCGGCGCGTTGTCCGGGCAAGCCAATGCCCCGGCGGCCAGATCGCCGGTGCTCCGCTCGACGCCGCGGGCCTACACGCCTCTCAAGCTGTTTGAGCTGCGGCGGTCTGATATGACCGACGCGTCGGCTCGGTGGTCTGAAGGCCGAGTAGCCAGGCCACCGGCACCCCATCCAGCGTTCTCATCCGATCGGGGTGATGCTGGCGCCGGAGCCCGCGGTACGGTCAGCCGCGATCTGACCCGCTATCCCCTCGCCCCGGGAATGGACGTGGCTTGAGCGCGACACCCCCAGAGCAAGCGTCGTCGACCGCGAGCTGGGTCGGCAATGCCCGCGCGTTCATTGCTCCGCTCGCGCTCGCCCAGTTCATCTGCAGCTTCGCGGGTTCGAACATGAACGTGATGATCAACGACATAAGTCACGACCTGCACACGGACGTGAAGGGCGTGCAGACGACGATCACGCTGTTCTTGCTGATCATGGCGGTGCTGATGATCCCGTGCAGCAAGCTGACTGACCGCTTCGGTCGCAAGCGGTGCTTCATCGGCGGCCTGATCCTGTACGGGATCGGGACCGTGCTGAGCGCGGTCGCCCCGGGACTCGGCATCTTGATCCTCGGCAACTCGGTGTTCCAGGGGGTCGGAACCGCATTCCTGATCCCGCCCGTCTACATCCTCACGACGATGGCCTTCACGTCGTTTGAAGCGCGCGCCAAGGCCTTCGGGATGATCAGCGGGTCGGCTGGACTCGGCGCGGCCGCGGGACCGTTGATCGGCGGGCTGATCACCTCCGCGATCAGTTGGCGTGCCGCGTTCGTCTTCCAAGCGCTGGTCGTCGCGACGATCATCCTGCTCGCCCGGCGGGTCGTCGATCCGATCGCCCCGGACTCCGGGCCGTCAGTTCGACGCGGTGGGGGCGGTCCTGTCGGCGGTCGGCATGTTCTGCCTCGTGTTCGGCATCCTCCAGGCCGGTGTCAACAACGCCCTGTTGGTTGTGTTCCTGGCTGTCGGGGTGGCTTTCCTAGCCGGGTTCTTGTTCTATGTGCGCGGGCGAGAGCGGGACGGGAAGGAGGCGTTGCTCTCGATCGAGCTGTTCCGCAACCGGGTCTCGAACCTCGGCCTCATCACCCAGAACCTCCAATGGCTGTTGCTGATGGGGGTGTCGTTCGTGGTCTCGGTCTTCCTGCAGACCGAACGCCACTACAGCGCGATCAAGACGGGCGTGATCTTCACGGCGGCCACGGTCGGAATCCTTGCCTCTTCGCTGGCTGCGGAGCGATGGGCCAAGCGGTATCAGCAGAGGACGCTGATCGCGACCGGGTTCGGCGTCAGCGCCGTGGGGATCGGCCTCCTGCTGGCCCTTGTGGGCGCGGCCAAGTCGAGCGAGTGGGCGTTTGCGCCTGGGCTGCTTCTGATCGGGCTCGGCCTGGGCGGGATGTTGACCCCGTCGGTCAACCTGGTGCAGTCCGCGTTCCCCGAGGACAAGCAAGGCGAGATCTCGGGGCTGTCGCGCAGCATCTCCAATCTCGGGTCGTCGTTCGGAACCGCGATCGCCGGCACGATCCTGGTTTCGAACCTCGTCTCGGGAAACGGGACCTACGTCGCCGCGATGATCGTGCTCGCGGCTGTTGCCCTCGCTGGGCTCGCGACCGCGTTTCGGCTCCCGGCGAATCCGCTGGCTGCCCCGAGCACCGGCACGGTTGCTCCGAGCGGAGCGCTCGACACGGCCGCGTGACCCGCCGGCTGGACGGTCCGCGGTCCCCGTGTCGGCCGCGGTCCCGGCGGTGCTGTCCTCGACGTGCCGGCCGGCTACGAGCAGGCAATACGATCCAGATGGCGGGGCATAGCGATGACAACCCGTAGGAGGACCCGATGCCCGGACTTGCCGGCCGTATCTCGACACTCACCAAGGCGAAGATCTCGCACTTGCTCGATCACGCCGAGGATCCAGCCGAGACGCTCGACTACGCCTATGAGAAACAGCTCGAGGATCTGCAGAACGTCAAGAAGGGGATCGCAGACGTGGTCACCGCGAAGAAGCGGCTGCAGATGCAGGAAACGGACCTGCACGCGCAGGCCGACAAGCTCGACGGCCAGGCCCGCGAAGCGATGTCCGCCGGGCGCGAGGACCTTGCGCGCGCGGCGATCGAACGCAAGCAGCTGATCGTCCAGGAGGTCGGCTCGCTCGATCAACAGGTGTCGGACCTCGAGTCAGAGCAGGACAAGCTGACCGCGGCCGAAAAACAGCTGCAGGCCAAGATCGAGCAGTTCCGGACCAAGAAGGAGGTCATCAAGGCGCAATACTCGGCCGCCGAGGCACAGGTCCAGATCTCCGAGGCCGCTACCGGGGTGGGGGACCAGATGGCCGATGTCGGCGCGGCTATGCAACGCGCGATCGACAAGACCGACCAGATGGAAGCGCGGGCCTCTGCCGTGGATGAACTCCAAGCGGCCGGCACGTTCGACGACCTGACGAGCCTTGGCCCACCACAGGACGACATTGACCGGCAACTGGATCAACTCGGCGCCAAGAGCGCGGTCGACGACGAGCTCGCCCAGCTCAAGGCCCAGGTCGGATCCGGCGCACCCCAGTCGGCGCTCCCTGCCGGCGAGTCAGCCCCCGCAAAAGAGACGCAGCCCGAAAGCTGACCCGCCTCAGCCGCACTCGGACGCGCGGGCCTCACAGGGTTGCGGCAACCCGGGTGAGAATCGTGGCGCGCACGGGCCTCGGCCTCGGGCTGGGGAGGACGGACAGCGCCCCTGCTCGGGTTCGATCCGCACGGCGCCTGAGCTGATCATCCGCTGGGCGCCCACGAATCCGGCTGTGCCCGTGACAGCTGGGATCCACAGGGCAAGCGCGTGATAGAGCAGCACTCCGGCGACTGCGACCGATGCTGGGACGTGGTAGAGGATCAGCGCTGCGGCGAGCCCACCATCGAGGACTCCCACGCCGCCCGGGATCGGGATCGTGTTGGCGAGGTATCCGATCAGATACGCCAGCAGCAGCGGCGCGACCGGCACGCTCCAGCCCAGTGCGTAGATCGCCAGCCACAGAACGGCCATGTCGCACAGCAGGTAGGCGAGTGCGCCGACCGCCAGACGCCAACCCGGTCGCTCGATAGCCCGGAGCGTCGTGGCACTCGCTCCCGCGGTCGCGCGCAGCGCCCGGGCGCTCAACGATGCGCCGCTGCCGGGCTTCGCGGAGGCACGCAACGCCAGGGCGATGAACGCGAGCAACACCACCAGCCCGACGACCGCCGGAACCGCGCTGAGCGCGAGGTTGTGCGGGCCGGCGAATAGGCCGATCCCAAGTCCCGCCCCGGCGAGCACCAGGGTCACCACGTTGGTCGCGCTGGTAAGGAGGAACAGGACCGCCGAGCGCTCGGCGACCACGCGGACCGGCATCCCGACGCGCGACAGCAGCCAGCCGCCGGCGGCTATTCCGCCGGCGCCGCCGACCGGGACCACGGCGCCGAACGCCTGCTCGGCGGTCGCGACGAGCGCCGCAAAACCGGTCGGGAGGCGGTCGAAGATCGCCTGGAAGGCGAGCACGTAGCCGATGCACGATGCGAGCTCAAGGCCACCTCCCAGGACGATCCAGCCCCAGCGAGCGTGTGCGACGCGGTGTCCGATCGATCCGAGGCCGGGAACTGCGAGCACGAGCCCTCCCAACAAGATCGATAGCACGGCGGCGGTCACGAGCCCCGACCGCAACTGGTGGCGCTGAGACGACTCGCTACGGGGTTGAGCGGTGGCGCTGATGGCCGGCGGTCGTTGTGTCTGAGTGGGCATGCTTTGGTCTTCCTACGTCCTTAGACACGATCCATGTGGCGTTCTCACTGGTCGGTCGGGGTCTGCTTCTATGACCCTGAGAGGACGGGGAATGTGACCGGCAGCCGTGCGGTCCTACGACCAATTGCCGATGGTCAGCTGCGCTCGCGCGTCATACGCTGCACGCAGATGACGCGATCAAAAAGCGCATGCCAGTGATCTTCGCGCTCACCGGCGACGATGTGGTGCGCTTCGCACTGGAGCGGCCGGGTGAGGCTGATGTCGTGCTCGTCCACGTCGGCGCCCGCTGCATCGCCGTCGATCCAAATGACCCCGCCCGCGTGTATGTCGGCACCGCCGACAACGGTCTCTACCTGAGCGGTGATGGCGGCGACACATGGCAACAGGCTGAACACGGTCCGGACGAGAGCCGCGTGCTCTCGGTGGCCGTGTCGCCGTCGGATCGCGACCGCGGAGTCTCCGCGGTGTACGCCGGCACCGAACCGAGCAACCTCTATCGTTCCCGCGACGGCGGCCAACGGTGGGAGCTCTTGCCGGCTCTGCGCGAGCTGCCGAGCGAACCGAACTGGTCATTTCCTCCGCGGCCCTGGACGCATCATGTGCGCACGATCGCTCTGCACCCGACCGACCCGGACTGGTTGGCGGTCGGGATCGAGCTGGGCGGCATTATGCGCTCATCCGACGGCGGCGCGTCATGGATCGACCACAACCCACAAGCCCTCAGCGACGCCCACCAGCTGCTGATGCACCCGGCCGCACCCGAGCGGCTCTACGAAGCCGCCGGACAGGGAGTGGCGCGCTCCGAGGACCGCGGCGACACCTGGCGCCGCTTTGACCGCGGGCTCGACCGCCACTACGCCTGGACGCAAGCGATCGATCCGCTCGACCCGGAGCTCTGGTACGTGTCGGTCAGCCGCTCCCCGTTCGCGGCCCACGGCGGCGGCGATGGCCAAGCCCAGCTGCTGCGCTCGCAAGGTGACGGCTGGTCCGCGGTCGACACCTGGGCCGACTCGCCGGAGCTTCGGCGGATGCCCTATGCGCTGGCGACGCTCCCGGGAGAGCCTGGTCGACTGCTCGTCGGGCTGCGCGGCGGGACGCTGCTGGTTACCGAGGACGCAGGGGAGAGCTGGTCCTCGCATGCACTCGCGATGCCCGACCTGATCGAGCTGGCGGTCGCACCCGCTTGACTCGGCCGCGGGTCTGACCTAGCGCGCTGGGGGCGCGGCCTGGTTCTCGGGCGACTTGATCAGTTTCATCGTCAGGTGGGAGTCGATCTTGTCGACGCCCGGAACGTCGCCGAGCCGCGTGGAGACGAACGCTTCGAAGCTCTCGAGGCTGGCGGTCGCGACGCGCACGAGGTAGTCCGGCAGCCCGAACATCCGCCGTACCTCGATCACCTCGTCGAGTTCCGCGACGGCGGCCTCGAACTGTTCGAACGTCGCCCGGGCGTTGCGGGTGAGGTCGACGAACACCAGCACCTCGAAGCCTCGGCCGATCGCCTGCGGGTTGATGCGCGCGGTATAGCCGAGGATCACGCCGTCGCTCTCGAGGCGCTTGACGCGACGCAGGCACGGCGCGGGCGTGAGGCCGACGCGATCGGCGAGCTCGACATTCGATAAGCGCCCATCGCGCTGCAGCTCAGCAACGATCTTGCGGTCAGTTGGATCCAGAAGCTGAATGATTGCGCAAAAGGACGGATACCGCGCCATATTCGCTATCGGATTGCCGCCTTATCTACGTATCGTTCTGCGGGTGAGCGCAACCACCACAGCAGCGTCTACCGGCGGCGGCTCGACGGCGACGCCCTCGACTGTGACGACCGCGACAACCATGGCCGAGCCTTTCCCGGAACGGACGGCGGTCACCCGCGCCGCGGCCGGGATCGGCGTCTACGCGGGCGCTTTTGGGGTTGCGTTCGGCGCCCTGTCGGCGGCGTCGGGACTGAGCGCGACGCAAGCGGTCGCGCTCAGCGCCGTCATGTTCACGGGCGCGTCACAGTTCGCCCTCGTCGGTGTCCTGGGCGGAGGCGGAGCGCCGCTCGCCGGGATATCGGCCGCGCTTCTGTTGGGGCTGCGCAACGCGTTCTACGGCGTACCGCTGACCAGGCTGCTGCGGCCCAGCGGCTTGGGTCGGCTGTGGACCGCCCATTTCGTCGTCGACGAGACGGCCGCGATGGCCGTCGCCCAGCGGACACCGCGCGCCGGCCGGTACGCCTTCTGGGCGACCGGGTTCGCGCTGTTCGCACTCTGGGTGTCGGGCACGCTCGCCGGCGCGCTGTTGGGTAGCGGAATCGACACCTCGGCGCTCGGACTCGATGCCGCCGCGCCCGCGATCTTCCTGGCGCTGCTATGGCCCCAGCTCTCGCGCCGCCGGGCACCCGCCGTCGCGCTCGGGGCGGCCGTCGTGGCGCTCGGGCTGGTTTCGCTCGTGCCGCCCGGAGTGCCGATCATCGCCGCGGCGGCGGTCGCGATCGCGGCCGGCCTGTGGCCCGGGCGGCCAGGCGACGTCCCGGAGTAAACATGACGACCTTGTGGGCCACGATCATTGCTGCGTCGCTCGGCTGCTACGGACTGAAGCTCGCCGGCGTCTCGCTACCCGAGTCGATCCTCAACCATCCGCGCGTTCAGCGAACGGCCGGCTTGCTCCCGGTCGCGATGCTCGCGGCGCTCGTCGTCACCGATCTGTTCGACGCGGGCGGCCACCACACAGTCGACTGGCGGACGCTCGCCGGCGTCGGCGCCGGAGCTCTCGCGCTGCGCCTCGGCGGCTCGCTGGTCGTCGTCTTCTTGCTCGCGATCGCCACGACCGCGACCCTCCGATTGATCTCGTAGGACCGGCTCGCGATTCGTGGGCAGCGAGTCGATCTGCCCGGGTTCGTGCTGCACAACCTGCATGAGCGACGCGCGCGCGCGGGCGACACGCGAGAGCCATCCGAGTCTCGGCGCTCGGGGTCTGTCATCCCATCTAGGTGATGTCGTCCATCCGCCGTAGGAGAGACTGATCCCGTCAACCACCAAGTGGACCGGGGGTCAAATCGGCATGTCGATCTATGCGTTGTCAGCTGTGGGCTGGACAGCCAGCGCCGTCATTTTTCTGATCATCTGGATATTGATTGCGTTCTGGCCGGCGCGTGTTGCCAGGCGCAAGGGGCACAGTTTCATCCTGTACTTCATCTTCAGCTTGATCTGTTTTCCGCTCGCGCTGGTAGTGGCGTACCTCGTGCGCGATCGCAGAGCGCTCGCATATTGAACCCAGGAAGCCGTGATCGGGGCCTCAGGCTGCGGGGCCGCCGGATCGCCCGGTCGCGTTCGCGTGGCTTCATGTCCGTCGCGCGGATCCGGGGCTTAGATACAGTCAGCCGATGGCTGGCGCAGGCGTCGAGTTGACGAGCGGTGGTCATCCGAAGCGACATATGAGCGCGAACCGATGAGCACCGCGCGCGAACCAGTCCGGTTCTTGGTGTTCGCCGCCTCGCTTCGCGCGGGGTCGTTGAACGAGCGGCTGGCGCGGCTTGCCGCGACGACGATCGCCGCCAACGGGGGTGAGGTCGAAATGGGGACGATGAACGAGTTCGATGCGCCCTCCTACGACGCTGACGTGCAGGCGAGCGAGGGATTCCCAGAAGGGGCCGAGCGACTTCGCGACCGGATTACCGGCAGCGATGGATTCGTGATCGCGAGCCCCGAATACAACTTCTCGATGCCTGGCATGCTGAAGAACTCGATCGACTGGGTCTCGCGTTTCAGTCCGCAGCCGTTCAACGAGCGTCACGGACTGCTGATGTCCGCTTCTCCGTCGATGGCCGGTGGGAACAGGGGGTTGTGGGCGCTGCGCGTCCCGCTCGAGCACCTCGGTGCGCGCGTCTACCCCGACATGTTCTCGCTCGCGCGCGCCCACCAGGCGTTCGCCGATGACGGCCGGATCGACGACCCGGAACTGCAGGAACGCTTCGAGGACAACATCGTCGCGTTCATGGACCTCGTCGAGGCCTCGAAGCACTACCCATGTGTCAAGCGCAGGTGGGTCGAGTACCTCGGCGAGCACCCCGACCCGGCGCTCGACCGGGTCGAATGAATGGCCGCGAAGGAGGCCGGGATGGAGCTACAGGGACTGCACCACATCACGATGATCACCGGCGACGCCCAGCGCAACGTCGACTTCTACGCCGACCTGCTCGGACTCCGTCTGGTCAAGAAGACCGTCAACTTCGATGCCCCCGACGCGTACCACCTCTACTACGGCGACGAGCGGGGCTCGCCCGGGACGCTACTGACCTGGTTCGAGTTCCAGGGCGCGGCGCCGGGACGACCCGGAGCGGGAATGATCCACCTGATCCAGCTGGGGGTGGGCTCCGAGCAGTCGCTCGAGTTCTGGGAGCAGCGGTTGCGCTCCGCCGGGCACGACGCGGAGGCAAGCGCCGCATCGCTGAGGTTCCGAGACTACGACGGGCTGGCGTTCGAACTCGTGGTCGCCGATGGCGATCTGGCGACTCGCCCGGTGCATCCGGAGGTCCCGCCCGAGCACGCGATCCTGCGGATCGCCGGGGCGCGCGCGTACGCGCTGCCGGGTCGCAGCGAGCCGCTGCTGACAAACGTCCTCGGCTTTGAGCGCGAGGCCGACGGCTATGGCGTCCAGGGCCAGCGCCGACACTTCCATTGGGCCTACGATCCGCCGCCCGACGCCGTCGGACTTCAGGGCGCCGGCAGTGTCCACCACATCGCGTGGGCCTGTGAGGATGCCGATCAGCCCACGTGGCGCGTGCGTGTCGCCGAAGCCGGCGCCCACGTCACGCCGATCATCGACCGCGACTACTTCTTCTCGATCTACTTCCGCGAGCCCAGCCACGTCCTGTTCGAGATCGCGACGCTGTCGCCCGGGTTCGCGGTCGACGAGGATCCGGCACACCTCGGTGAGAGCCTGCAGCTCCCGAAACAGCACGAGCACCTTCGCGCGCAGCTCGAGCGACTGCTGACGCCGATCACCAATCCGCGCGTGGCGAGGGAGGCCGCGACCAACGCCTGACCGCTACTCGAGCAGCGACGGTCGCCTGACCTATTGAAAGCAGCGGCGCGGGTGCGCTCACGCGGCCTGGCGAACCGCGCGCTGTTTGGTGTGCTCGATCGCGCGCGTTCCGGCTTCGATCGCGCTGGCGAACGAGACCTCCGCCAGACAGCCCGGCGCCGCGACCTGGTCGCCGCACAGGAAGATGCCCTCGCCGCGGTCGACTGCTGGACGGTCGCGCCACGTGGTGCCGGGCAGGTCGAGCGCGCCGCTACGGCCGTCCATCACCTGGCGGCGGCGCCACGTGACCCGTGGGCGCCAGTCCTCGAAGGACGCATCGAGCAGCTGCTCGAGGCGCTGGTCCGTTTGGTCGACGCTCTCGGCCGGACGGATCGGCATCTGTGCCTGCACGAGCTGCTCGCCTGCCGGCGCCAGGGACGAATCCTGCGCCGTGTAGCGCTCGACCCAGCCCGCCGCTTCGAGGTCGGACACGATCCATGGGTCGCCGTGCTTTTCGCGCAGCCCGAGGTCGACGCAGACCGTGCGGCCGCTCGCCCACTGAAGGGTGTCGTCGCCGAGTAACTTGCGTGCGTCGCAGAGCTCGAGCGCGATGATCACCGGCGGCTCGGGGAGCGCGTCGACGCGCTCGCCAGTCACGATCTCGACCTCGAGTTCGCGAGCGCGGCGCTCGAGCGCCTCAACCAGCGTCGTCCAGCCGCCGACGATGAAACGCGCCGGAGGGCGCGGGCTGAGCAGCAGCCGCTGCGTGCGCTCCCACACGAATGCCGCCGAAAGCTCGCCCGGGTCGTGGTAGAAGGTGTAGACGCCGGCCAGCGAGGACAGGAGGCTCGCCGTGTCCTCGTCGGCATGGTCTGTGACCCACGAACGGAAGTCCTGATCGACGGGCGCGGCCCGTCCACGCAGGCGCAACCCCGGCGGGATCAGGCTCAGCGGGGGAGTGCGATGGACGGCGCCGCCGTGGTGAAAGCGAACGCCGGTCAGTAGCGGCCGCGCGAGCGCCGGCATCAGGTTGCGGCTGCTCAGCCACTCCCACAATGTGCCGCCCGCATAGATCGCGTGCGGACCCAGATTCGCCTTGTATGAACCATCGGTGCTGCGCGCCCGTCCGCCGAGCGTTTCGTGCGCGTCGAACAGCCTGACCTTGGCGCCGGCCTCGGCGCAGGTGATCGCGGCGGTCAGCCCCGCGAGCCCTCCTCCAGTAACGGTGATCTCGTTCATAGCGGGCAAGCTACGCCGGATCTGGCCTTGCGTACAGTTCCAGTTATGGGTCTTGTCAGCGGTCCAGTTGACCTGCTGCTCGAGCTCGACCGCAACGGCGACGAGCCGCTGTACGAGCAGCTCGAGCGGACGCTTCGCGACGCGATCCGTGACGGTCGCCTGCGAGCCGGAGCGCCACTGCCGTCGAGCCGCGGTCTGGCGGCGGAGCTCGGGATCTCACGAGGCGTGGTGACGGGTGCTTACGACCAGCTCGCGGCAGAGGGGTATCTCGAGACACGGCAGGGCGCTCCGGTCCGGGTCGCCCACGGCGTGCGCGCCCAACCACCCCGGATGCCAACGCCTTCGCTGGTCGCGAAGTTCGCGTACGACTTCAGCCCGGGACTTCCCGATCTCGCCGGGTTCCCGCGCGATCGGTGGCTGCGCTCGCTGCGCAGCGCCTGGCGCGACTCGGCGCTGGATGCGGTCGGGTACGGCGACCCGCGTGGCGTCCCGGAGCTGAGAGAGGCGCTGACCGATTACCTCGGCCGCGCGCGGGGGGCGGTACCCGATCCAGAGCACATCGTGGTCTGCACTGGGTTTCGACAGGGTTTGGCGCTCATTTGCCGACTGCTGCGCGCGAACGGCATCGAGGCCGTCGCGCTGGAAGAGCCGGGGTGGCACGCCCAGCGCCTGATCGTCGAAGAGGCAGGCATGACGGTGCAGCCGATCCCCGTCGACGACGAGGGGATTGACGTGGCGGCGCTCGAGGCCGGCGGCACGGACGCAGTCGTCGTCACCCCCGCGCATCAATTCCCGACCGGCGCCGTCCTCAGCGCGCGACGGCGGGCGGCGCTGATCGAGTGGGCCGAGCGCGGCGATCGGCTGATCATCGAAGACGACTACGACACCGAGCTATGCCGCGCGCGCGTCGGCGCCCTGCAGGGGCTCGCGCCCGATCGCGTGCTCTACATCGGCTCCGCCAGCAAGCGATTGACCCCTGGCATGCGGCTCGGCTGGGTGCTGCCGCCGTCGTGGATGTCGTGGGGGTTGATCACCGCCAAGGCGATCGAGGACGCGGGCTCTGAGACCGCCAGCCAGCTCGCGCTCGCCGACTTCATCGCGCACGGCGAGCTCGAACGCCACCTTCGCAGGATGCGGCTGCGCTACGAGCAGCGCCGCCAGACGCTCGCGGCCGCGCTCGCGCGAGAGTTCCCAGATTGGCGGCCGTCGGCGGCCGCCGCCGGCCTCTACGTGCTGGTCGAACTCCCGGATCACGTCGACGAGCCTGCTCTGCTGACGGCGGCTGCCCGCCGCAATGTCGGGATCGAAGGCCTGTCGCTGCACAGTTACACGGGCGACTGCCCGCCCGGTCTCGTACTGGGACACGCGTGCATGGCAGAGCAGGCGATCGTCCGCGGTGTCCAACTGCTCGCGGAGACGGTACGGGGCGTTGAGAGAGGGGTCTAGGAACGCTCTACACCCATGCGGTGGGGGAACGTTCCGAAGGTCACCGCAGATAGGATGCCCGCGCTTGCCCGTGTCTCGTTCGTTTGCCCGGATCACCGCAGTGCTCGCCGCCGGCCTCGCCGCGCTGTTCGTGCTTGCCGGCGCCAGGGCGGCGCCGCGGACCGCCCGCTCCGGAGCTGCCGCGTGCCATCCGACTCTGACGCTGATCGCACACGGCCAGGGGTCGCCCGACGACCTCGTGTGGGACGGGCGGATGCTGCTGGTCAGCGACATCAACCAGGGCACGATCGGGGTCGTCGCCAACGGACACGTCCGGACCGTGGCGGCACACATTCGCGAGCCCGAGGGGATCGTGCCCGGGCCGGGCAACTCACTGATCGTGGCGCAGCAGGCGACCAACAGCGTGCTCGGCATCAAGCTGCCCGGCGGGTCCCGCACGACGCTCGCCAAGCTCCCACTCCCCAAGGGGCAGACCGGCATCGACGGCATCAACGCGGACGGCACCGGAGCGGTGTACATCCCCGACAGCGCGCGCGGGCGGCTGTATGTGCTCCACCTCCGGTCGCGGAAGCTGACGCTCGTTGCGACCGGACTGACCCGGCCGGTGGCGGCGATCAACTGGGACCACGCGCCGGTCGTCGCCGACGAGTACGCGAGCGCGATCTGGCGGATCGGCCACACGCGCACCGAGCTCGCGCGGGTGCTGTTGCCCGATGACCTCGCCGTGATCTCCGACCACCTGATCTCGACGAGCCTGCTCGGCAAGATCTGGGAGGTGGCCCCGCGTCTGCGGCTGCTCTCGTCGGCGTTCACGCCGGCCGCGAGCGACCCGCAGGGGATGGTGGCCGACGGCCCCGACTCGCTCGTGATCGCCGATCAGTCCCGCAACGCGATCTACCGGCTCTCGCGGCTGGCCGGATGCCTCTAGCACGCGTTGCTCAAGCCCCAGCCATGCAACTGACGCACACCCAGATGAACTATGTAAAAGTGGTGCAATGCGGCGCTTGACGGGTCGGATGTTTGGTCTCCTGCTGGTGGTCCTGCTCGGGCTGACACTGGCCGCGACCGCGTCCGCCGCGAGCCCAAGCTTCAGCGCGCACGGCAGCGCCGAACAGGTGTATGTCACGGGCCTGGCGCCGAACGCGCGGATGTCGCTCCTGAGGCCCAGCGGCCGGACGCTCTACACCCAGAACGCCGACTCGCTGGGCGGATTGCTGTTCCGCAACGTGCCCCCGGGCAACGGCTACCGGGTACGGCTCGCCTCAAACGGCGCCGAGTCCGGCCCGATTACGGTCCACTCCGACGCGGCAGCGCCGTGGGATCCGAGCATCTACAACCAGACGATCCCAGACAACGGCTACACCTATCTGACCACCCGGGACGGCACCCAGCTGGCGATCGACGTGCACCCGCCGACCAGCCTCGGCGGGCGAGCCGGGACTGCCGTCCACCGCCATGTTCCGCCGCTGCTGAGGTCGCCCGCGTTGCGCGACATGCCGAGCCTGCTATCGATTTCCGAAGTGCCGCCGTCCCCGACGCTGATCGAGTACTCGGGCTACGGCTATGCCGACCCGGCTCGGCCCGGACAGTGGGATAGCGATGCTCGCGAACCTGATGGGCTTCGCTGTCGTCGACGTCAACATGCGCGGAACCGGGTGCTCGGGCGGCGCGTTTGACTACTTCGAGCCGCTGCAGAACCTTGACGGCTACGACGTGATCGAGACGATCGCCCACCAGCCGTGGGTGCTCGACCACAAGGTCGGGATGATGGGGATCTCCTATGGCGCGATCAGTCAGCTGTTCACGGCGCAGCTTGACCCGCCGGATCTGGAGGCGATCTCGCCGCTGTCGACGATCGATGCGACCGCGACAACCCTGTATCCCGGCGGGATCCTCAACACCGGGTTCGCCGTTCCGTGGGCGCAGCAGCGACAGCAGGAGGCCCAGCCGGCCGGTCAGGGCCTGCAGGGGACCCAACCGTACGCCGAGACGCAGATCAAGGACGGCGATCAGACCTGCAAGGCCAACCAGGTCCTGCACGGCGAGGCGGCCAACCTGATCGGCCAAGGTCCGCGCCAACTCGCGTTACAACCCGTCGGTCGCCGACCCCCTGGATCCGGTCAGTTTCGTCAACAAGATCAACGTGCCGACGTTCATGGCCTGCCAGTGGGAGGACGAGCAGACCGGCGGCCACTGCGCCGATCTCGCCCAGCACTTCACCGGCACGGACCGGAAGTGGTTCACGTTCACCAACGGCGCCCACATCGACTCGCTTGACCCGTACACGTTCGACCGCTGGTACGACTTCCTTGAACTGTTCGTCGCCCACCAGGCGCCGATCGTCAACCAGGCGGCAATCCGCGCCGCCGCACCGCTCATCTACCAGTCTGCGCTCGGGGTTCCCACACGATGCTCGTCACGCTGCCGCCGGACCCGATCCAGACCGAACCGACCTATCAATCGGCGCTGACGCGCATTCGAGGCGCTCCCGGAGATCCGGGTGCTGTTCGACAACGGCGCTGGCGCCTCGCCGACCGGTCAGACCACGCCGGGCAACCCGTATCCGGGGTTCGAGCAGTCGTTCTCTAGCTTCCCGATCCCGGGCACGACGGCCCGCTTCTGGTACTTCGGCCCCAACGGGACACTCCGTAGCCAGCCGCCCGGCAGGCACGGCATCAATTGGTATCGGTCCAACGCGAAGGCGCTGCCGGAGAACGATTACGGGAGCAACACGAGCTCCGGCGGCCTGTGGGGCAATGCGTCCCAGTGGCAGTGGAACTGGGCCCAGAATCCGCCCGGCACGGCGGTCTCGTACGTTTCGGCGCCGCTGACGACGAACACGACCGTGATCGGTGGCGGAGCGGTCCACGTGTGGGTCCGCTCCTCGACCCGGGACGTCGACCTGCAGGCCACGGTCAGCGAGGTGCGGCCAGACGGCAAGGAGACATTCGTCCAGGACGGATGGATCCGGGGCAGCGAGCGCAAGCTCGCCACCGGGACGAACAACCTGTTCAAGCAGCGCAGCACGCTGCTCGAGCCGATCCCGAGCGAACGCGCGGCGGATGCAAGGCCGATGCCGCGCGGGCGGTTCGTCGAGATCGTGATCCCGTTGTACTTCGAGGGGCACGTCTATCGCGCCGGGTCGCGGATCAGGGTCACGATCGCGGCGCCGAACGGAACGCAGCCGATATGGGGGTTCAGTGAGACCAAGCCGGCGACCGGAACCTCGAAGGTCTCGATCGAGTTCTCGCACCGCACGCCCTCGAGCCTCGTGCTGCCGGTCGTCCCCGGCGTCAGCGTGCCGACGGGGCTACCGCCGTGCCCGAGCCTGCGCAACGAGCCGTGTCGGCCCTACGTGGCGATCGTCAATCGGACCGCGGCGCACTGACGTCTGAGCGTCCGTCGCCCGCGGGCGGTTGTGCGCTCGGCATAACAGCGCTGTAACAGCGTCACCGGCGGGTTATCGGGCGCGGCGTACAACTCGCGAACGTGACCGCTCCAGCCACCCGATCTGTCTGGCGTTCCTCGATGTTTGTCGCAGCGCTGATCGTGATCGGGGTGTTTCTCGCGGGTTGCGGCGGCAGCTCGCCCTCTGGTGCCAGCGGCCCGTCCCGCCCGGCGCAGTTTCGAAAGCAGTTCCTGGATTTTGCGGGCTGTATGCGGTCACACGGGCTCGCGGGCTACCCGGACCCGCAGTTCTCGAGCTCAGGCAACAGCTTCGGGGTGAAGATCTCGCCGGGCACCCTCAACCCCGACACGCCGGCGTTCGAGTCCGCCGATCACGCCTGCCACGGCCTGCTGCCCGACGGCGGATCTCCGCCCCCATCGGCCGCCAGCGCCGCGCAGCGCGCGCAGGCCCTGACGTTCGCGGACTGCGTGCGCTCGCACGGCGTACCCGACTTCCCGGACCCGGGCCGCGACGGCGGGTTCGACCTGCCCGCGCAGGTCGACCAGCAGGCACCTCAGTTCAAGCGCGCGATGCAAGCCTGCGCGAACGTACAGCCGAATTCACTGCTGATCAGTCAGCGGTCTGGCGGTGCGTGACGCCGTCCATCACGCACTCCTCGACCATTTCTTCGGCGGCGGATAGACGATGCGCGCGATCGACGCCGAGGTCCAGCCGATGACCCATCCTCCGAAGACCTTGAGCACGGTATCGGTGGTGGCGCTGGTGGCGGTCGCCGCGCAGATCGCCAACAGCACACCCCAGACGATGAAGCACGCGATGCTGTAGGTCGTGTAGTTGCGGCGTCTTGGCATGAGAAACGGATGCTGGTTCGAGGCTTCCATATCGATCTCCAAAGTCGTGATATCACGATAATAACGCATCGATAGCGTACGGCGCAAGCCTTTCTCGACGAAGTCGGCGTGTCAGGCGTCACCCGTATTAGAGCGTGTGGCGCGAGCGGGCACGCGCGTGGCAGACTTCACGCCGGCCGGGGCCGGGGGCACGTCCACAAGAGGAGGCTTCATGCAATACGTCCGCTTTCCACGGATCGCTGGGTCGGCGCTGCTGCTGAGTGCGGTGGCGCTAGCCGGTGCGCTGACGGCGTCGTCAACCGCCGCATCGCCCGCCATACAGAAAACGGTTACGGCGACGCTGATCACACGCCAGCACGGGACGCTCGCGCCGGGCACGGTGGTGCGTTCGAGCGCGCTCGGTCAGCGCGTATTCAACAACGCCAACGATGGGTTTGCGCTGGCGAATACCGGAGGCGCGCAGTATCCGGCCGCTACCACCAATGGCGGCAAGGTCTGGAAGACCGATGGGCCGGCGCTGCACCTTGACGCCGCGCAGGCGCCGCTCTCGGTGATCAGCCTCGGCGCGGCCAGTAACCGGACCATCTACGCGTATGGCACCGGCCAGGTCGTCGACACGACCAGCGACGGCGGCAAGCACTGGTACCGGGCGCTGTTCCAGGGCACCGCGATGGCTGTCGTGCCGGGCGCCTCGGGTCACCTGCTCGCGTTCATCGATGGCTTCGAGAGCGGGACCGCGCAGTACCTCTCCAAGAATGGCGGTCGCACCTGGACGTACGCACCGACGGCCATCTCATAAACCTAGGTGTCGGCCGGCACGGTCCGGCCGTCGCCGTCCTGAACGAATCCGTGTAGGCCGAACAGCGTCTCGAGCATCCGCGGCACGTCGTCGCGCTCCACCGGCGTGATGGTCGTGCGCGCTGGCGTTTGCTCACGCAGCGCGAGCCCGTCCCAGTCGTTCAGCGACACACGGGTGCCGTCGCGACGGTGCGTGGCCACGGTCAGTCCGGTGACGAATGGCGAGCCCGGGAACGTCGACGTGTACCAGTTGCTCGTCACGATGTCGACCAGCGGTACCGGCTCGGGAACGAACCCGTACTGGTCACCCCAGCCGTCGTCCTCGTGCGCTTGGAGCACGAGTTCCGGCCCTTGGGCGACGACCCGGACCAGCCAGCCGGACTGCTCGTGGACGTCGCCGGGACCGAACGGGATCGGCTCGAGCAGCGTGCCCGCCCCAAAGCCGACGTCGGCGTGCCACACGGCGCCCTCCGCCGAGACCCGTAGCAGTAGGTGGCTACGTGGCCGTACGGCCCCGGGTTCGCCGCCGACCCTGACGCGGGCGAGCATCGGCTCGACCTGAGCCCCCAGCGCTTCGAGTGCCGCTTTCAGCAGCAGGTTCTGCTCGAAGCAGTAGCCACCGCGCCGCCCGGCGACGAGCTTGCGTTCGAGCGCGCCCTGATCGAGCGACACGGGCACGCCGCGGTGCGGGTCGAGGTTCTCGAACGGGATCGCCGATACGTGCGCCCGGTGAATCTCAGGCAGGCTGGGCCGCCCCTTGAGTCCGATCCGTTCGATGTAGGCATCGAGGTCGAACACGCGGCGACTCTACACGCGTCGACCGCATGGTTGATTTACCAACAATTGCTACGTTGTCGCAGTGTTCCGGTCGGACAATGCGTGGATCGGCCACCAGCGGGTCAGCGGGGATCAGCGGCCAGGTCTCAAATTCTCGCGCCGTGCCGTTCTCCGTGCGGGGCTGATCGGCGCCGCGGCGATTGCGTACGGCGGCGCGCTGCGATCCCGAGCAGTGCGAGCGGCCGTCTCGGGGACTACCCCGCAGGCCCCGGGCGTGTACCCGTTCAATCAGGATTGGCTGTTCGGCGGCGCGTACGCCGCCGGCGCCGAGGCGCCGGGTTACCCCGAGAGCGGCTTCGCCGCGGTCACGCTGCCGCACACCGTGACACCGCTGTCGTGGGGGGACTGGGACGCGACGTCGTGGCAACAGCTCTGGATCTATCGCAAGCACGTCGATGGCGCGGCGGCGGCCAACGGCCGTGTGTTCGTCGACTTCCAGGGCGCGATGACCAGCGCCATGGTGTTTCTGGGCGGGGCGCAGGTCTCGGTCCATCAGGGTGGCTACCTCCCGTGGTCAGTCGAGCTGACGCCGAACCTGGTCGCAGGCGACAACGTGCTCGCGGTCGTGGTCGATGGGCGCTGGCTTGACGTGCCCCCGGACGGCGCAGCCAGCGGCGCCGGGGCGGTCGACTACCTGCAGCCGGCCGGCCTGTATCGCGACGTGGGACTGCGGATCGTGCCGCAGGTGTGCATCCACGACCTGTTCGCGAAGCCGGCCAACGTGCTCAGCTCGAGCCCGAGCGTCGAGGTCGAGCTGACGATCGACGCGGCGGTCGTGCCGACCGGGCCGGTTTCGATCACCGCCACGCTGATCGACGGAGCGGCTCAACTGGCGTCTGCCAGTGGCAACTTCACGATCGCGTCCACCGGCGTCACGGTGGCGACGTTGACGATCAACGGCCTGAGCAACATCACCCTCTGGTCGCCCGGCACGCCGACGCTCTACCAGGTCACCGCCACGCTTGAGGCCGACGGCGTGTCGCACACGGTTGAAGTCAACACTGGGTTTCGGGAGGCGACCTTCGAGCTCGACGGGTTCTACCTCAACGGGCAGCGGCTTGAGATCTTCGGGCTCAACCGCCACCAGCTGTTCCCGTACCTCGGCATGGGCGCTCCGGAGCGGCTGCAGCGGCGCGACGCCGAGCTGCTCAAGCAGGAGCTGAACTGCAACATGGTCCGCTGCTCGCACTATCCGCAGTCGCCCCACTTCCTCGACGCATGCGACGAGCTCGGTCTGTTGGTCTGGGAGGAGCCGCCGGGCTGGCAGTACATCGGCGACGCGGCGTTCCAGGCGATCGTCGTCGAGAACGTCCAAGACATGGTCGTGCGCGACCGCAACCGCCCATCGCTGATCGTCTGGGCCACGCGCTTGAACGAGACGGCCAACAACACGTCCCTGTACGCGCAGACCCGCCAGCTGGCCTACACGTTGGACGGCTCGCGACAGACGACCGGCGCGATGGATACCCAATCCACCTCTGGCTGGGCCGAGGACGTGTTCGCCTACGACGACTATCACTCGTTGAACAGCCAAACGAACGCGACCCTCGAGCCTCCGGTCGCGGGAGTTCCGTACATGGTCAGCGAGGCGGTCGGCGCGCTCGACGGGGCGCCGCTGTATCGGTGGGTCGACGCCGATACGACGCTCGCGACCCAGGCGCGGATGCACGCGCAGGTCCACAACATCGCCCAGTCCAACGACAGCTACGCAGGGCTGCTGGGGTGGGCGGGGATCGATTACGCATCGCTGAGCGGTGGCAATCGCATCTGGCACAACGTCAAGTGGCCCGGGGTGCTCGACACGTTCCGCGTCCCCAAGCTCGGAGCGGCGTTCTATCAATCCCAGATCGATCCGGCCGTCAAGCCGGTGATCCTGCCGGTGTTCTTCTGGGACTTCGGTCCCTCCTCGCCGGCGAATGGGCCGGGCACGGGGACGATGATCGCGACCAACTGCGACCGCCTAGAGATCTACGTCGGAGGGGAGCACTTCGCTACCGGAACGCCCGACACCCAGGACTACGCGAGCCTCGCCTACCCGCCGGTGCTCGTCGATCTGACGGTCGCCGGCAGCGGGCAGCCCGAGCTGCTCGTCGAGGGCTTCGTGGGGGCACAACAGGTGGCGACACTGCAGATGTCGTCAGATCCCTCGACCGACAAGCTTGTCCTGACCGTCGACGATTCGTCGATCCAGGGCGACGGAACCGACGCGACCCGGTTCACGTTCCGAGGGCTCGACGCATACGGCAACCAGCGCCCGTATCCGACCGGCGACGTGACCCTGGCGCTGACCGGACCGGCGACGCTGGTCGCCGACAACCCGTTCCCGTTTCGGCTGTACGGCGGCGTGGGCGGTGGGTTCATCAAGTCGCAGCCCGGGACCTCTGGCACCGTGACGATCACCGCGACGCATCCGAACTTGGGTCAGGCCAGCGCCCAGCTGACGGTCGAGAGCGCGGTCGCCACGACCGGCAACAGCCCGCCAGGAACGTCGCCCCCGGCGTTGCGGCCGCCGCCGGCCGGCGGGGGCGCTCCGGCTGCGACCGCCTCGTCGACTGGACCGGTCGCGATCGAAGCGTCCCCCGCACGCGTGCGAGAGGTGCTGTTCGCCGTGCTGTCGCCGCACGGCGCGCGGGCGAGAATCCGGGCGCTGCTCCGTCATTCCGGCTACACAGTCAAGTTCGACGCACCCTCGAGCGGCAGGCTGGTGATCGACTGGTACTACGCGCCCAGGCATGCCCACCACCGCCGCGAGTTGGTCGCGGCCGCCGCGCGAGACGCTGACCAAGGCCGGGCCCGTGGAGGTCAAGATCAAGCTGACCCCAGCCGGTCGCACGCTACTGAAACACGCAAAGCACGAACGGCTGACCGTGGACGCCAGCTTCACCCCGACGGGCCAGCCGACGACGCGGCTGTCGAAGGTCATCAAGCTCAAGCGCTGACTCGCTACGGTGAGTCAATGCGGCTCGCGACCTGGAACGTCAACTCGATCAAGCAGCGACTACCGCGGCTGCTGCCGTGGCTCGACGAGCGCCTACCGGATGTCGTCTGCCTGCAGGAGACCAAGCTCGCCGACGACGCGTTCACGGAGCTGCTGGGGGACGAGCTTGAAAACCGCGGCTACGCGTTCGCGCTGTACGGCGAGGCGACGTGGAACGGGGTGGCGATCCTCTCGAAGGCGGGTCTCGACGACGTCGAGCGCGGGATCCCCGGGTCGCCGGGCTTCCCGCACCCCGAGGCGCGCGCGGTCTCGGCGACCTGCGGCGGGATCCGGGTGACGTCGGTGTACGTGCCCAACGGCCGCGTGCCCGACTCCGACCACTACCGGTACAAGCTCGCCTGGCTGGGTGCGCTCCGCGATGCGGTCGCCGCCGGGCCGAAGGCGGCCGTGGTTTGTGGCGACATGAACATCGCTCCGACCGACGAGGATGTGTTCGATCCCGAGGCCTACGTCGGCCAGACCCACGTGACGCCGCCGGAGCGGGCGGCGCTCGCCGATCTGGAGGCGCTTGGCCTGCACGACGTCGTCCGTGACCGCTGGCCGGACGCGCGCGTGTTCACGTACTGGGACTACCGGGCCGGCATGTTTCACCAGGACCTCGGGATGCGGATCGACCTGGTCCTGGCGGGCGCACCGGTAGCAAGCAGGGTCAAGGCAGCTTGGGTCGACCGCCAGGCCCGCAAGGGCAGCGGGCCTAGCGATCACGCGCCGGTGATCGTCGACCTCGACGAAGCGCCGGACGGGGATATCGGACCAGTGGTGCCGCCGCCGTCGGCGCCGGCCGCGCGTCGGGGAACGAAGAAGCTGCCGCAGGCGAGGGGTGCGTGACATCGTGGGGGCTTGTGCACCCATGGGTGATCACAGCCTCCACGCTACGGTGGGCACATCTTCCCGCTAACGCGGGCGGTCGCGGTCGCGCGAGGGCTGGACGCGTTTGGGCTCGCCCGGCATCTTCGGGTAGTCGGGCGGATACGGCAAATCGCCTTCGCCCATGGCTTCGTACATGTCCAGCAGCGGCTGCAGCGAGTACGCGACGTCGTCGATCGCGGCGTGACGGTCTCCGACCTCGGCGAACCGGGCGGGCATCGTCGCAACGGTGAAATCCTCGGGCGTCACCCCCGGGAGCTCGTCCCACGCCAGCGGCGCGGACACCGGCGCTCCCGGCTTGGGCCGCACGCTGTAGGCCGAGGCGATCGTTCGATCGCGCGCGTTCTGGTTGTAGTCGATGAAGATCCGCTCGCCGCGCTCCTCCTTCCACCACTTGGTCGTCACCTGGTCGGGCAGCCGTCGTGAGAGCTCGCGCCCGAACGCGATCGCTGCGTGGCGCACATCGGTGAACGTCCAGCGCGGCTGAATCCGGACGTAGATGTGCACGCCCCGGCCACCCGAAGTCTTCGGAAAGCCGACGTAACCCAGCTCATCCAACAGCCGGTGGGCCTCGTCCGCGACCCGCACGGCATCGGCGAAGTCGGTGCCGGGCTGTGGGTCGAGGTCCAGCCGCAGCTCGTCGGGATGATCGACGTCTTCGCGCCGCACCGGCCACGGATGGAATGTGATCGTGCCCATCTGGGCCGCCCAGCCGACGACCGCCACCTCGGTCGGACACACCTCGTCGGCCTCGCGCCCGGAGGGGAACTGGATCCGCGCCGTCTGCACGTAGTCCGGCGCTCCCTTCGGAATGCGCTTCTGATAGAAGGCGTCGCCGCCGCCACGATCGCGGGTCGAGAGGACGATCCCGGGGTGCACGCCCTTCGGCCAGCGCTCGAGCGTCGTCGGTCGCCGGCAGAGCGCCCGCATGATCCCGTCGTCGACGGCGAGGTAGTAGTTGACGATCTCGAGCTTGGTGACGGGCCCCGAATGGTCCGTGCTGGGGAAGATCACGCGATCCGGGTTCGTGACCCGCAGGTCACGCCCGCCGGCGTCGACGATCACTTCCTGGGTGGCCGCCATGCCCCGCAGTTTCACACGGCGACGTAGCGGGCGCCGAGCGCCGCCGCGAGCGTGCGGTCCGTCGGCCGCGCTCCGACGACGGTCGACGCCGTTGGCTCGATGCCGTGTGCACGTGCAAACGCGAGCGCCAGGCCGGGTAGCGGCGGCCGGCACCAGCAGCTCGGCGGGCCGCCGCCATGCGGGCACAGCGCGCCCTCGACGGGCCCGGAGACCGCGCTCTCGAGCTGACCGACGATCGCGTGCAGCGACTCCCGAGCGCCGCCGGGGCTCCAGTCGAACACCTGGTGCGGAGCGCTCGGGTCGGCGTGCTCGACCGCGCGCCTCCAGTCTGGCTCGTGCAGCGCCGCCGCCGCGACGAACACCGCTCCGACGAACACCGCTGCGGTGTCCGCCCGCGTGGGCTGCGCTCGCGCGAACGGGACCTGCTCGACGACCGCAAAGCCCTCATCGGTCGACGGCGGCTCGAGCTCGCGGAGCGCACGCATCTGCGACGTCGGCGCCATCACCCCCTGCGTACCGCGCGCGAGCTGGGCTAGCTCGTCGGGCCCGGGCAGCGCGCCGAACAGCTCGAGCAGCCGGTCGACGAGGTTGACCTGGGCTTGCGCAAGCGGCGTGTCGAGCCATACGCACGTGGTCGCGACCCGGTGCCGCCCCGCGGCCTCGATCACGTAGCTGCGCGTCGCCCGCGACAGAAACGTGTTGTCGAGCACCACGCGCCGCACGCCCGAGCCCAGCGCCTCGTCGAGCGCGCCGGCGAGCTCACGCAGCGAGCCACCGCGCTCGTCGCGGTTGAGCCGCACGTACCCGCGGGCGACGTAATCCTGGGCGAGGCGGCTCTTGCCGGCGCCGGGGATCCCCATCACGACCACCACCTCGCCGTCGTCAGAGACGGCGACCGCCGTCCGCGGGATCCGAGCCCCGAACGCCTGGCCGAGCTGCGCGTGCTCGTCGCCGCTCAGCTGCAGCGTCGCCGCGCCGGCGGCACTCCGAACCGTCTCCGGCCGGCGCGCACCCGGAATCGCGACGACGGCCTCGGACAGTCCGAGCAGCCATGCGAGCGCAACCTCCGCCGCGCCGACGCCGTGCGCCGAGCCGACCTCTAGCAATGGCTGGCTCGCACGCAGACCGTCGATTCGCCGCGGGCCGCCGAGTGGCGAATGGGCGATCACCGCGATCCCCAGCTCCGCGCAGCGGTCGACGACCCCGCCGCGCAGCGCACGCTGATCGAACACGCTGAGCGCGACCTCGACGGCGCTGATCGGCGCGAGCTCGAGCGCCCCGTCGAGTTGGCGGCGGTTGACGTTCGACAGGCCGACGTGCCTGACCAACCGCTCCTCTGCGAGCCGCGCCAGCGCCCGCACCGAGGTCCGCCACGGCGTCCGGGGATCGGGCGCGTGGATCAAATACAGGTCGATCGGCAACCCGTCCAACGCCACGATGCTCGCCTCGCAGTCGCCGCGGATCGTCTTCGCGCGGCCGTCGGGGACCCAACCTTCGCCCATCCCACCCTTGGTGATGATCCGGGCGGGCAGATCTGACCGCGACCCGCGGAGTGCGCCCGCCAGCAGGCGCTCGTTGGTCCCGTACGCGCGCGCCGTATCAAACAAGGTGATCCCGGCTTGCACGGCGGCGGCGATCGGCCCGGCGTCCGTCGACAGTCGCATGCACCCGAGGCCGATGCGCAGCTCCGACGGGTCAAGCCATTGCGGACGACTCAGGACAACGAGCCTACGGCAACGGCTGATTCCGACCGTGACGAGCGCGCCGTCGAGCCGGACGAGGCTGCGGGCCGCTCCCCGGGCAGCCGACGAAATCCCTGCAGGCCGGGCATAATTCCTTGCAGGCCATCAGTCGTGGGCGTTCACACTGGGGGCAACGCGATGTGGGCGCGGTCTAACACAGTGTGGGCGTCGGCAGGTGGGGACCCTCGGAGGGAGAGCTTTGCCACGACCGATTGAATCCGGGAAGCGCTACATGCCGGGGCTCGACGGTATTCGGGCGCTGGCGGTTGCGTGCGTGATCACCTACCACCTTGGGGTGCCCGGGGGGCAGGGCGGGATGCTCGGTGTCGGGGTGTTTTTCACGCTGTCGGGCTACCTGATCACTGATCTGCTGCTGATCCACTGGCGCCGGGAGGCGTCGCTGGGGCTGGGGCAGTTCTGGCTGCGACGCGCGCGACGGTTGCTCCCGGCGCTGTTCTTGATGCTGCTCGTCGTCAGCGTCTGGGTCGCGTTGTTCGACGCTTCGCAGCTCGCCGCGGTGCGTCGTCAGGTGCTGGCCGCCACGTTCTACTTCAGCAATTGGTCGACGATCGCCCAACACGGTTCGTACTTCTCGCGCTTCGCCGCGCCGCTGCCGCTCGACCATCTGTGGTCGCTCGGGATCGAGGAGCAGTTCTATCTCGTCTGGCCGTGGGTGCTGCTGGTGGGCATCTGGACCACCCGCAACCGCTGGCGACTGGCGCTGTTCACGCTCGCGCTCGCGGCGCTGTCGGCATTCCTGATGAGCCGCACGTATCACCCCGGCTACGACCCGACCCGCGCCTACGAGGGCACCGACACCCGCGCCTTCGGGTTGCTGCTCGGCGCAACGCTGGCGATCGTGTGGCCCAGCCGGCTGCCGCGAATCGCGTCGCGCGTCAGCGTGCGCAACGCGCTCGACGTGGCGGGGGTCGCAGGACTGATCGCGATCGGGGTGCTGGTGTGGCGCACAAACCCGTTCTCGAACTTCCTCTACCCATGGGGGTTCGTGCTGCTGTCGGTGGCGACAGCGGCCGTCGTGGCCGCCGTGGTCAATCCCGCGAGCAGGTTGGGCTCGGCGCTGGGGTGTCGCCCGCTGCGCTGGGTCGGGGTGAGGTCGTACGGCATCTATCTATGGCAGTGGCCGATCATCATCCTCGCGAGTCCGACCCATGGTTCGATCGGGTGGACAAGGGGTGTGCTGATGGTCGCGGCCACACTCGCGATCGCCAGCCTCTCATGGCGCTACGTCGAGGAGCCGATCAGACACGGCGCGCTGGGTCGCATCTGGAAGCAGCTCCGCGCCGGCGGCGCGCGGCTGACGGAACAGCGGCCAGTGATCCTCGCATCGACCACCACCGCGCTCGCCCTGCTGTGCGTGCCGGCGTTGGGTCTCGCGGGCCTGCTGCCGGTCGCCTCGGCTCGCGACGGCCACTCGAGCGTGTCCGGCTCGGAGCTCGACCACGCGCAGTTGACCGCCCATCGCGTCGCTGCGACCACGCCGGACCCAGCCGGGATCGCCCCGGCAAAGCCGGCCACCAAGCCGGCCACCAAGACGGCGTGCCGGTCCGTCGTCTACATCGGCGACTCAACCTCCGAGGGCGAGATCTCGAGCGACTACATCCCCAACCCGCGTCAGCGCCTGGAGCAGCAGCTGGCGGACGTCGGGGTCAAGCATTTCGTGCCGCAGATCTCCGGCGCGAGGTCGATCGTCGAGATCTACGAAGGTATTCCGGACGCCGCCACGGTCGCCCGCCAGGAGGTCGCCGATGGGTTCCACGGCTGTTGGATTCTCGCGCTCGGCACCAACGAGGCCGCCGATGTCGCGGTCGGCTCGAACGTCGGGCTCGACCAGCGGATCGCGAGGATGATGAAGATCATCGGCGACCAGCCGGTGCTGTGGGTCGATGCTGTGACGCTCGTCCAGTCGGGCCCGTACGCCGAATCCGGCATGCAGAAGTGGAACAAGGACCTCGTCCAGCGCTGCCAGCAATACCCCAACATGCGCGTGTTCGACTGGGCCCACTACGCCAAGCCTCGCGTGGTTCATCCCCGATGGGATCCACTACTACTCGCCCGGCTATGTCGCGCGTTCGCACGACATCTCGCGCGGGCTCTTGCACGCGTTCCCCGCCGGCCAGCCGCCGAGCGCCAGCTGTGTCGTGACCTGACCCGCGGCTACACGCGCGCACTTATCGGGAGCTGGACGCGCGCGTACCGGAGCTAGACGCGCGCGCACCGGAGGTAGACGACCCCGCCGCCGAACGTCCTCGTCTCCACGAGCTCGAATTCCTGCCGCGAATCGAGCGGCGGGAAAAAGCGCGTGCCGGCACCCAGCAGGACCGGTCTGACGAACAGCCGGCACTCGTCGATCAGGCCGGCGTTCAGCAGCCCGGCTGCCAGCCCGGCACCACCGACGCCGATGTCGGCGCCGGGCTGCGCCGTCAGTCGCGCGAGCTCATCGGCGGGGTCGGCGCGTGACAGCGTCGTGTTGCCCTTCGACGCTCTCGAGCGTCGTCGAGAAAACGATCTTCGGCAGCTGCTGCCAGATGTGCGCAAACTCGTGCGTGATCGCCGTCGCCGCCGGATCACCCAGAGCAGCGCGCCCCGCTTGCGCGTCTTGGTCGGCGGTCTCCCAGTAGACCATCGTCTCGTACAGCCTCCGCCCGCATAGGTGCACGCCGAGCTCGCGCGTCTGCTCAGTGAGGAACCGGAACAGCTCCTCGTCGGGCGCGGACCAGTCGATCTCGCCAGCGGGTCCGGCGATGAACCCGTCGAGCGATACGGTCATCGAGTAGATCACCCGGCGGTCTGCCACGCTGGCTCTCCTTTCTGCTCGCGCACCCAGTGGGAGACTAGCCCGCGTAGATGCTCGACGAACCGTTCCTGCTCGTGCGCCGGGTACGTCGAACGAACCGTGTTCACGAGCAGCCGATCGAACTCGTCTCCGCTAACCCATCCGAGCACGAGCTCGTCGACGTGGGGGAGCCGGCTGTCACAGAAGTCGCGGTAGCGGTCGGTCTCGAAGTACTCGTCGGTCAGTCCGCGGTAGGCGGCGAGCTTCTCCTCGTAGGAGAGGTCCTCGCGGTCGGCGATCTCGAAATAGCGACGCGTGTCGAGGTCCAGCCGCGGTCGGCGGCCCGTCACGAGACAGAACGTGCACCACTTCAGCAGTGCCTTGATCGCCCACGGGAAGTAGTAGTGGAGGCTCGTCAGTGCGACGTCGGGGGAGGCGTTTGCATAGTCGATCGGGTGTACCTGGTCGCCGCGCACCAGGCACTCGCACGAGTTGAACTCCCAGCGGAAAAAGGCGTTGACCAGCTGGCTGATCGTCAGGACCTCGTTTCCGACCTCGGCCGACAGGAAGTCGTGGGCGACCTCGTAGCGGTCGTGCATCGGTCGCTCGGGGCGGAACTTCATCACCATCGTCTCGGGGCCGATCGACAGCGAGCGCGCGAACACGTCGAACCCCTCGACGGCCGCCTGCAGGTGCATCAGCCGCCGCCCGGAGGCGTCGTAGGCGCGGCGCAGCTCCTCGCGGTCGCGGATCCGGTTGACGCCGATCCACTGGCCGCCGTCGTAGGGCTTCATGAACAGCGGGTAGCCGATCCCGGCGGCGATCGCGGCCAGATCGAACGGTCGGTTGTAGCGCGCGGCCGTGTACTGGAAGCGCGAGCTGTCGGGCGGGTCCTTGTGCGGCACCAGCACCGTCTGCGGCACCTTCAGCCCGAGCCGGATCATCGCGCAGTAGGCGGCGTGCTTCTCCATCGACTGGAACGTGAACGGGCTGTTGAGCAGGTAGACGTCGTCCATCAGCGCGACCTTCTTGAGCCACTCGCGTGGGTGGTAGTACCAGTACGCGAGGCGGTCGATGACGAGCTCGTAGTGGGGACGGTCGCGGAGATCGAACGGCTCGATCGTGATCCGCTCAGTCCCGATCCGGTGGCGATGGCCGGAGGCGTCGGTGATCGGCCCGAGCCGCGAGATCAGCTCCTGGAATGCGGTCGGCCAGTCCTCCTCGGTACCGAGCAGCAGACCGATCAGATGGGTGCATTCCGTCATCAGCAGAACCGCGGTAGATGGTGAGCGAACTGGGCGCGCCACGACGGCCAATCGTGAGCGACGTCATACCCCCACAGGTCCAGCTCGCAACGGATGCCCTTGGCCTGCAGCAGGTTGCCGAACCGGCGCGTCGACTCCAGCGCTCCCGTCGTGTCCTCCCACTGGCCCTGCCCGCACACGAGCAGCATGCTGAGCTGGCCCTGCAGCCAGCCGAGGTGATCGCCGTCGAGGTGGGCGACATAGTCCATCGGGTTGTTGAAATAGGCCGCGTCGCCGCGCTCGCCCCAACCGTGCCAGGCGGACGGGTCGTAGCTGCCCGACATGCAGATCGCGAGCGGAAACAGGTCGGCACGCTTGAGCGCGAAGTTGGCGGCGTGGTACGCGCCGAGGCTGCAACCGCAGGTGATCACCTCGGTCGCGCCGCCGCAGTCGTCGCGGATGTAGGGGACGACCTCGTCGACGATCCACGCCTCGTAATGCTGGTGGCGCCGTGCGCGCTCCTCGAGCGCGATCCCGACGTTTGACCACGACTCACGATCGAACGAGTCCACGCAGTAGAGCTTGACGCGACCCGCCTCGAGCAGCTTCCCGACCGCGGCGACCATGCCGCGGCGCTCGAACTCGCCGGCATCACCGCGCTCGGCGGGGAACGCGATCACCGGCCGCCCCCAGTGGCCGTATGTCGCGACGCCGTTCATGACGGCGGCCAGAGACGGCCCAGCAGGCGCGTCAGCCACGGATCGAACGCATCGCGCCAGCTCGTGAAGTTGTGCAGGTCGGCGACCTCGTGCGCGGTCACCGGATAGCCCTGGGCCGCCAGCGCCGCGGCCATAAGACGGTTGTTGTGGACGTTCTCCTCCTTGGCGCCGCAGGTGATTACGGTCGGCACCGGCTCACTCCACTCCGGCGTGCGCAGCACTCGACCGACGAACCGCGTCACGCGCGCATAGCGCTGGAAGCCGGACTCGTGACCGTCATAGCGGGGGACAAAGAAGCTCCCCGATTGCATGAACAGACCCGCGAACGTCCACGGCCAGCCGCGGTGCGCGTGCAGCATCGACAGCGCGCCGAGACTTGCCCCGATCCCGACCGGGCGGCCGGCGACCGGGAACTGGGCGCGCAGCGCGGGGACGATCCGCGTGCATAGCGCGCGCCCGTACGTCGCCGAAGCCGAGTACCACTCGTTGCGGTCGCCGGGGGGCAGCAGCGCGACGCGAAACGGGGTCACCGCGCCGCGCTCGATCATCGCTCCGGCGTAGCGGGTCAGCGAGGCGAGTGCGTCGTACTCGGGCGCCGTCGTGGGCGACCAGCAACGGCAGCTCGCCGTCGCCGGGCGACCAGATCCGGATCGTCAGCCGCTGGCCGAGCACGCGGACATCCACCTCCGAGCTCGCGCCCACCAGCGGCCGCTCCTCGAGCCACGACGGCGGCCGGTAGCCGGGCGCCGACAGGACCGATTTCTCCCCGAACGGACCTGGCGCGAGCTCCGGATTGCCGGGATCGCAGATCACGTGCGCAGCTCCGTCGAGATCGCGGACCTCGAGCTGGTACTCGAGCCGCGCCAGGTGCAGCCGTGGAAGGCGAAGCACCCAGCCGCCGTCGTCGCGCACGAAATCGCGATCCCGGAGCGGTCAGGTCCGAGCACAGCCGGACCCCCGCGTAGCGCTGCTCGGGATCGTCGACCCGCAGGCTGCTGACCATGAGCGGCGAAGTTACAGCGCCCGTTGCGCGCATGCCGGCGGATCGTCCTGTCACAGGCGGCCAGATCCGTGGCGCGTCGAGTGCGAAGGCAAGGCGCGAGCTGAATTGGCGGCCACGGCACGCGAGCTGGCGACAGGGGTTCGGGTTCGTAGATAGGGGGTCTTGGAACGCTCTACACCTATGTGGTGGGGAATGTTCCAGGCGACGCCCTGATCGCTTCCGGCGCATGGAGCAGCTCGCGTGACTCGGACCGCACAGGTGCTCGAGGAGCTGCGGCCGGCGTCGCTCGCGATCGCCTACTGGATGCTCGGCAGCGTCTTGGAGGCGGAGGATGTCGTCCAGGACGCGCTGCTGCGCGTGCATCGCGCGCCCCAAGGCGGCGAGACGATCGAGTCGCCGCGCGCCTTTGTGGCGACCGTCACCATGCGACGGCGACCTCGGCGAACTCGAAGCGCCGCTTGCGCATGACGTTGTGCTGACCGGCGACCGGCGGCAAGGTTCCGGCGCTGGCGCGATCGCTGCGCGGTCGCAGCCGCGTCGCTCGGACGCTGCTCGACTGGTCAAAGCTCGCGGCCAGGATGCCCGGCGCGTCGATCCGGCCGGCCGAGGTGAACGGGGCGCCAGGCGGCCTGCTGCTCGACGGAGAGGACCGTGTGGTCGCCGTCTGGTCGCTGGAGATCGATGACGGGGAGGTCCGCGCGGTGCGCTCGATCGTCAATCCCGAGAAGCTCGCGCATCTGGGGCCAGTGGGCGACTTCGGAGGGCTGACGCCGCGCGCTCAGCGCGGGACGAGCGCGACCACGCCGGACCCGGAGTAGACATGGTCGTGGCTTGTGCAGGCCTTCGCGAACGCGAACCGCACGCTGTCGTCGTGGATGCCGTTGTAGGTCGCAAACAGGGTCACGGTGCCGGTCGTGCCGACCTTGCAGCGCGGATCGGTGCTGCCGGCGACGCGTACCGGGAGGCGCATCTCGTTGCCGAGCGCGCCGCCGACCGTGACCGCGTGCGCGGGCGTGACGGCGCCGTGCCCGATCGACAGGATGATCTGGCGGTCAGGGGAGCCGGCGACGCGGTCGACCTGGCAGATCGCACCGCCCGCGCGTGTGCCGCTCAGCGAGCCGCGCCCGTGCGCGTAAGAGCCGGCGGCCTTGGTGATCGGGGCGCCGGCGTGAAATCCCCACGCCTGGGTCCCGTGATACGTCGGCAGCGAGCAGTACGCGACGCTCGACGCAGCGCCCGCCACCGAACCGGTCGCGAGCGCGGCGACCGCCGACAGTGCGATCAGCGCGGCTGTCGCCCGGCGCCACATCTGGATCCGTCCTTTGTGGGCCTGATGCCGGTCCGCACCCTGCTGGGTGACCGGATCGGCTGCCGAACTGGCTCGTGCGTCCGCCGCCGCTGGGGTCCTGGCGCCGCGGCTGAGGCGGTGACTGCGCGGCCGCAGGCGTGACTGCACCGCGTCGGGTAGCGGCACGCCGCCCGGTCCGGTGTGTGGATCGTCGGGCTTGCGCCGTCTCGGACCGCCGCCGCCGCCGCCACCACCCCCGCCGCTGTCGTCGTCGTCCGATTGCCCGCCATCCGGCTTGGGCCAGCGGATCAACAGCGGCGAAAGCAGCATCATGAACGGGATCATGAGCAACGGCACGATCGCGACCAGCCCTCCAACTTGGTGCGGCTCACCAGTGATTGGTAAAGCGTACCGCGGCTCGGCGGCCGGCTCCAGCGTTGCTCTGCGGTCGAGCGATTACTCGGTCAGCGCGACCGCGGCCTCGGGCGTCGCGACATGGAAGCTGAAGCTCTCCTCCAGATACAGGTGGACGAGGTTGCGGTCGTGGTCGAGATACCCGATCGACAGGTCCTCGCCGGTCACCAGGTGGAAATCGTCACCGCGCTGGCTGATCACGACTGCACCGCGGACGCCGGGGGCCCAGACGAGGGGACCCTCGATGATCTTTCGCAGGTGCTCGAGCAGTGGATAGCCGCCGTTCTCGGCCGTCTGGACGACACGCCGGTACTGATCGCCGCCGAGCGCGAGCGCGTAAGGACCGTCGATCCCGCTGTCGAGCAGGCGTTCGACCGCCGCCGCGACGGGCCGCGGGTACGTGTCGGGCTGGGCGCCGAGCTCGATCTGGTGCGGGGTGCAGCTCGGTGATCCCGGCGATCGAGGCGTCCGGCCAGCCGTGGAAGACGGCGATGTTCTCGGCGATCGCAATCTGGCGGGCCGCGATGTCAAGCGGCTCGAGGTCGGCGTCCGTCGCGCCGCGGCTGTCATCGCGCAGCTCGGCGCGCGAGATCTCGAACTCGGCCCGCAGTTCGACGACCGGCAGCACCCGGCGCTGGAGCGCGGAGACGCCGTCGCACGGCGCGGACTGAACCTCGTCGACGCGCCCGAGGTTGAAGGACGAGTAGTCCCAGCCGTGGGGGCCAGAGAAATCGACCAGTCGGCGCGCCGCGAGCGCCGGTTTGAGCCGGTCCCGGGCCTCGTCGTCGAGTAGCGTCCAGTTCGAATCGCTGATCGGCGCGTTTCCGCGCAGCAGATGGTTGCTCATCGCGCCACCGCCTTCAGGCCGCCGATCCCGAGGGAGCCGCTGCCGGCACCAGCCCCCTCCGCCGCGTCGCCGTTGCCGTCGAGCACCTCGGCCTCAGCTTCCTCGCCCGCCTGGACGATGTCGCCGGTCGTGAACAGGATTCCCTCGGCGATCTCACGCCAGGCCGGCGTGCGGCGCAGCAGAAACTCGAGGTCCATGCTGAAGTGCTTGAACTCCTCGCCCTGGGCATCGCGCATCACCGCGAGCGCCTCGCCGTTGCGCTCGACCGCGATCCGCTGCTCGTACCAGCCGATCGCCTCGGCCTCCTCGGTCAGAGAGGCGCACAAGCGCGCAAAGGTGCGGGTGTCCGGGGGCAGTTCGTCGGGCGGCTCGTGGTACTGGTCAAAGCCCATGTGGTCTCCTTGCGCCGGGTAGCTCGACGGTGAACTCTATGTCCACCGGGAGCGGCTGTGGGATCATCGCCGCGTGGATTGGACCGACCGTGTTCTGACCGCCCCGCTCGCGGCCGCCGGCCTGCTCGCCGGGTTCGGGGTCGCGGTCGCGACCGGCTCGCGCCGCTCGGCGGGGTGGTGCTGGCGGCGCTCGGGATCTCGTGCATCGCCGTCTGGCTGCGCCGCGACGGCCGCCGGACCGCCATCCGGCTGACCGTCGTCGGCTTGCTCGCGTTCGCGATCTCGCACGTGCTTGGGCTCGTGATCGGGGCCTGGCCCGCCGTGGTCGTCGTCGCCGCGGTGACCGCCGCCGTCTACTGGCGTGTCTCGGACCGGCGCCGGCGCGAGCTCAGGCCGGCACCAGCAGCTGGCTCGCCGAGAACGCGGCGCCGCCCGGATCAGCCAGAACCGTCCGCCTGAAGCCGGCCGCCTCGAACGGGGGCGCGATCACCGCACCGCCGAGCTCAACGGCAGCCGCCGCCGCGGCGTCGGCATCGCCGATCCAGAAGTCGACGCTCCAGTTGGACGGCGAACCAGCCGCGGCGGTCATCGCCGCGACGACATCGCGCGGGACCGGCTGATGGGGCTCACCGCCGACGTATCCAGGCAGCCGCCAGAGCCACACCTTCATCCCGGGCCCGGCCTCGAACGGCTCAGCCTCCCATCCAAACAGACGGCCATAGAACGCCTGTGAGGACTCCGGGTCGTCGGTGCTGAGCATGCTCATCGCCCACGCCGACGGCTCGTTGACGCGTGCCGCGCCCTGGCGCTGCCCTGCCTCCCAGATGCAGAACGCTGCCCCGGACGGGTCTGAGACGACCGCCATCCGGCCGGCCGGCGGCACGTCGAACGGTCCGTTCAGAATCGTGCCGCCGTTCGCCTGGGCCTCGGCGGCCGCGTCGTCGGCGCTGTCCACCGCTACGTACGTGTTCCAGGCCGCGGGAGGAGCGGTCGCCGGGAGCGTCCCGACCGCGGCCACGTCGTCACCCCCGACGCGCGCGACGTAGTACTCGCCCGGCGGTTCGTCCGGCATCGCGCCAGGACCGGCGAACTCCCAGCCGAAGATGCCTTCGTAAAAGCGCTTGGCCGCTTCGAGGTCGCTGGTCAGCATGTCCACGAAGCACGGCACTCCGGCTGGATATCGATCACGTGTGCTCATCGTGTTCCTCCGCTCGTTTGATACTCGTCGCGGCGTCGCCACCACGCGTACGGGGGCTGTTGGTCGACTCCGGCGGGCGAGTCCTCCCAGGTCTCCTGGCGACCGAGCGGCGTCAGGTCGAGGAACGTCCAGACGCTGCCAAGCGCCTCGACGCCGCGCTCGGAGGTGAAGTAGCTCCGGAACACGCGCTCGCCGTCGGTGATCAGCACGCTCAGGCCGAACGTCTCGCCGTCGTCCCGCGTCAAGCCGAAGTCGCGGTTGAAGTCGTTGCCGGCCGAGGAATACCAGGGGATCGTCCAGCCCATCCGCTCGCGGTAGCGCTCGATCTGCGCCAGCGGCGCCAGCGAGATCAGCGCCAGCGAGGTGTCACGAGCGTGGAAGTGGGCCTGGTGACCAATCTGGTCGACGAACATCGAGCAGCCCGGGCAACCCGCCTCGGGCCAGCCGTTGACGTCGGGAGCGAACATGAAGTGGTAGAGCACCAGCTGGCGACGTCCCTCGAACATGTCGAGCAGCGTCACGTCACCCGACGGTCCGTCGAACACGTATCGCTTGTCGATCGCCACGACCGGCAGTCGGCGCCGCTGGGCGGCCAGCGCGTCGCGCTCATGGGTGGCGCGCTTCTCCTGTGCGTGGATCTGGTCGAGCGCTTCGCGCCACTCGCGCTCGGGTACGGCCTGCGCAACGGTCATATGGAGGGCTCCTTGGTCGATGGTTGTGATACCCTATCACATATTGGAAAAGACAACTGCACATGTCTGAGAAACGCACATACGGAGATTCATGCGGGATCGCCCGAGCGCTCGACCTGGTCGGGGAGCGCTGGGCGCTGCTGGTCGTCAGAGAGCTGCTGCTGGGCCCGAAGCGATTCACGGACCTGCGCGCGGGGCTGCCGCACGTGAGCCCCGACGTGCTCGCGCAACGGCTCCGGGACATGGAGACGGCCGGCGTCGTGCGCCGCCGCAAGCTGCCGCCGCCGGCCGCGGCGCACGTCTACGAGCTGACTGAATGGGGGTCGGCGCTCGAGCCGGTGCTGGTCTCGTTGGGCCGGTGGGGGAGCCGCGCGGCGCTGCCGCTCCAGGCCGGCGAGCTGAGCCCGGACGCGCTCGCCGTGGCGCTCAAGTCGATGTTCGCCGGCGACGCGACGGTCGACCGCTCGTATCACGTGCGTTTGGGCGAGCACGGCTTCTCAGTGCGAGTGCTCGGCGGCGAGCTCGAGGTCGCGCGCGAAGACGCTTCGCCGCCCGAAGCGGCGCTGGCGCTCGAGACGGATCCCGGCACGCTGACGGCGCTTCTGTGGCACGGCGGATCCGTCGACGATGCGCTCGGCACCGGCGCGCTGCGGCTGCGAGGCAGCCGGGACGAGCTCGACCGGTTCCTGGCGCTGTTCGCGATCCCGACGGCCGCTTAGCGAAGCCGCGCGGCGCGCTCGCGCAACAGCTCGAGCTCGGATCCGTTGCGCGCCATCGCGCCGGCACGCTCGAGCTCGGACAGTGCCTCCTGCCTACGTCCGAGTCGCGCGAGCATGTCCGCGCGCACGCTCGGCAGCAGGTGATAACCGTCGAGCGCGACGTCGAGCTGATCGACCAGCTCGAGGCCGGCCGCCGGCCCGTAGGCCATCGAGACCGCGACCGCGCGGTTGAGCTCGACGACCGGTGACGGCGCGAGCTCGGCGAGCGCGTCGTAGAGCGCCACGATTCGGCCCCAGTCAGTCTCCTCGGCGGTGCGGGCCCGCGCGTGGCAGGACGCGATCGCTGCCTGGAGCGCGTATAGGCCCAGCGCGCCACCGAGTGCCTCCGTGCGCGCGAGCGCGTCGAGCCCGCGGCGGATCAGGACCGGATCCCAGCGTGAGCGGTCCTGGTCGCTGAGCAGCACCGGACGGCCGTCGTGGCCCGTCCGCGCGCGCAGCCGTGATGCTTGGATCTCCATCAGCGCGACCAACCCGTGGACCTCAGGCTCGTCCGGCAGCAGGCCGGCGAGCACGCGACCGAGCCGCAGCGCGTCCTGGCACAGGTCGAGCCGCATCCAGTCATCGCCCGCGGTCGCGGCGTAGCCCTCGTTGAAGATCAGGTAGATGACCTCGAGCACTGATTCGAGCCGCGCCGCGAGCTCGTCGCCCTGCGGCACGCCCAGCGGCACGTTGGTCTCTGCCAAGCGTGCGCTTGGCGCGGACGACCCGCTGCGAGATCGTCGGCTCGGGGACCAGAAAGGCGCGCGCGATCTCCGACGTCGTCAGGCCACCGAACAGACGCAGCGTCAATGCCGCCCGAGCCTGCGTCGACAGCACCGGGTGACAGGTCGCGAACAGGAGGCTGAGGAGATCGTCGCCGATCTGATCGTCGAGCTCCGCATCGAGGTCGGGTGCTGCCGCGGAGCGCTCGAGTTCGCGGCCGAGCTCGTCGTGCTTGCGCTCGGCGAGCTGGGTGCGGCGCACCAGATCGATCGCGCGGTGCTTGGCGGTGCCCATCAACCAGGCGCCGGGGTTGTTCGGGATGCCGGTCTGGGGCCACTGCTCGAGCGCCGCGAGCAGCGCGTCCTGGGCGAGGTCTTCGGCCAGGCCGACGTCGCGGACGATCCGGACCAGGCCGCCGACCAGGCGCGCCGACTCGATCCGCCAGACGGCATCGATCGTCCGCTCGACGTCAACCCGGCTCACCCCATCGACCCGGCTCGCGCCATCGACCCGGCTCACGCCAGCGTCATCCCGCGCCGAAGTCGGGCAGCACTCACCCGGCCGTTATCCCACATCATGGTCGGACAGCTCGTACACCTGGCGCACCTCGATCAGGTCGCCGTCTCTCGCCGGGCAGCGCGTCGCCCACTGGACCGCCTCGTCCTTTGACCGGGCCTGGATCAGCCAGAAGCCGCCGATCAGCTCCTTGGACTCGGTGAACGGGCCGTCTGTGACCGTCGCCTGGCCGCCCTCGAACGACACGCGTGCGCCCTTCGACGTCGGCTGCAAGCCGTCGAGCGCCAGCAGCACCCCGGCCTTCGAGAGCTCGTCGTTGTACTTGCCCATCTCGGCCATCGCCGCCGGGTCTGGCGCCCAGTTCTGCTCGTCGATGTTGGGCTTCATGATCATCATGAACCGCATGGCTTTGAGTCTCCTTTCGAGCGTTTCACCCGCCGGGGCGGCGAGCGTCTGACAATGCGTCGAATGACTCGCGGCGATTTCGACACGGGATGAATAAGCTAGTTTGCCGATGGCTTACACCACCGTCGAGGGAAGGCAGAAGGTGCTGTCGGACCTCTCGGTCGCGATTGAACGGATCGCTGACGCGTTGGCCGCGCTGGGCGAGGCGTACGAGCAGCTCGACGAGCACAACGCCGACGTGCTCGAGGAGCAGCTATTCCGCCCGGTGCAGCTGGCCTATGGCCGTGCGCGGCGGACCCATAGCGAGTTCGCCAAGCGCGTCTCGCTGCCGGGCTCGGACTTCGACCGCCACACCCCGGGGCCCCAGTCGCAGAGCATCCAGGCGTTGATCGACCGCGCCGCACTTGCGGCCGGCGAAGCCGACCAGGCGATCGCCGAGCTACAGGACTCGATGCTGCCGGTCGAAGTCGGCGACACCGAGCTCCGCGCCGGGTTGGCCCAGACCCGCGAAGCGCTAGCGCCGGTGCCGGGCCGGGCGCGCGAGCTGATCCGCACCGTCGGCCGCTAGTCGAATATTTGGTGAATCTTTATGCCGTGCGTCGTGGCGACCGGGTAGCATCGCCCGGCAACATATGGCCCTCGACGTTCAAGCCGCCGACGAGCCGGTAGCAGAATCGCCCACGAGGCCGGATGCGTCGGGGATCACGCTTGCTGAGCACGTGCGCCCCGTGTCAATGCCGCTCGCCGACCGGTTGGCGAGCCTTGTCGTGACCGCCGCGCCGCCGATTCTGGTTTTTCTGGGCATGTGGTTGGGCTGGAGCAACGGGCTGCTCGCGTGGCAGGACCTGCTCGTTCTGGCGATCTTCTACATGGTCATCGGCTCCGGAATCACCGTCGGCTTCCACCGTCTGCTGACGCACCGCAGCTTCAAATGCAGCCGGTCGCTCCGGGCCGCGTTCGCGATCCTGGGGTCCGCGGCCGCCGAGGGACCGGTGATCGACTGGGTGGCCACGCACCGCAAGCACCACCAGTTCTCCGACGAGGCCGGGGACCCGCACAGTCCCCACCTCGACGAGCGCCACGGACTGCGGGGCGAGCTGTGGGGCTTCTGGCACGCCCATATGGGCTGGGTGTTCTCCGACATGGAGGTCGCCGACGAGCAGCGTTACGCCAAGGATCTGGTGGCCGATCCGTGGATCAAGTTCATCGACCGGACGTTCGTGCTGTGGGTGGTGCTCGGACTGGCGGCCGCGTTTGGGCTCGGCGTCGCCCTGACCGGGCGTATCACGGGCGGGCTGACCGCGATGTTGTGGGGCGGCGCCGCGCGGATCTTCTTCATGCACCACGCGACGTTCAGCATCAACAGCGTCTGCCACTACTTCGGCAAGCAGCAGTACAACACCGGCGACGAGTCGCGCAACGTGTTCTGGCTCTCGATCCCGACCTGGGGCGAGTCGTGGCACAACAACCACCACGCGTTCCCGACCTCGTACCGCCACGGTCTGCGGCGCTGGCAGCTCGACCCGTCGGCCGCGATCATCAGGCTGCTCGAGATAACCGGGCTCGCCTGGGGCGTCGTGCGGGTCGACCCAACTCGGCGTGACCGCAAGATAATCGCGTAAGCTCGCCGCCGCTTTGCCCTTCGCCCGTACGGCACCGCTGCGCCGCGAGCTCGAGGCCGCCCTGTCGCGGCGCCCGTTCGCGATCTCGTTCTGGGACGGCAGCGCGGTCGCTGCCACCGAGGCGGATGCGCCGACCTTCTCGATCCACTCGCCCGAGGCGATCGCGCAGTTCATTCGCGCGCCGGGGGAGCTGGGTCTTGGGCGGGCGTACGTGCTGGGGCTGATCGACGTCGACGACATCGACAAGGCGCTACGGATCGTCGATACGTTCGATGCGCCGAAGCTGTCGCCGGCGCAGATCGCGAAGCTCGGCGGCGCGGTCGTCGCCGCCTGCGGTCTCGTGCGACCGCCGCGGCCGCCGGCGTCCGAGCTGCGGCTGACCGGGCAGCGCCACACGATCGGCCGTGACCGGCGCGCGGTCCGCTACCACTACGACGCCGGCAACGAGTTCTTCGCGCTGTTCCTGGACCCGTCGATGACCTACAGCTGCGCCTATTGGCAGGGCGGCGCGACGACACTCGAGGAGGCCCAGCAGGCCAAGCTGGCGCTCGTCTGCCAGAAGCTGGCGCTGAACGAGGGCGAGCGGGTGCTCGACGTCGGCTGTGGTTGGGGCAGCTTCGCGATCCATGCGGCGCGCAACCACGGCGTACGGGTGCTGGGCGTGACGCTGTCCGAGCGCCAGGTCGAGCTCGGCCGCGAGCGCGCTCGCGAGGCGGGCGTCGACGGGCTGGTGGAGCTGCGGGTCGCCGACTATCGCGAGCTGGCCGGCGAGCAGTTCGACGCGATCTCGAGCATCGGGATGGTCGAGCACGTGGGGGAGGAGCGGATCGACCTCTACATGCGCACACTGCGAGACCTGCTGAGGCCCGGTGGCCGGCTGCTCAACCACGGGATCGCGAAGCTCGCGGACTTCGACGCCACGGACGAAGGCGCATTCTCGGAGCGGTTCGTGTTCCCCGACGGCGTGCCGCTGCCGCTGTCGCGGATCGAGCAGGCGCTCGAGCGCGCCGGCCTCGTCACCAGGCACGTCGAAGGCCTGCCCCGCGACTACGCGGAGACGCTCCGCCACTGGATCGAGAGCTATGAGGGCCGCTATGAGGACGCGGTCAGGCTCGCCGGCGTCGAGCGGGCCCGCGTGTGGCGCGTGTACCTGCGGGCGGCCCGGCAGGGATTCTTGACCGGCTGGGCGTCGGTCTACCAGGTGCTCGCCGACAAGCCGACAGGCCAAACGTGACAAAGCGCTCGTCGGGTGGTCGAACGTGCTGCGTACCGCGCGCTATAGCCAGCTGGGCGTGACACGTACGCCGGCAGGCGGGGCGCTTTTGCACGTTACCCAGGCATCGATGCGGGCAGATCGGCTGTCTCCCCGCTTCCCAAGCCAGACTCGGGCTCAAATGAGCGCAGCGCGCAACGACGGTCGAGGCGGTCAACGCCACGCCCCGGCGGGCGCGGCGCTTTTGCGCTTCTATGCGGTGCTGCCGAGCGCGACGCCGCGCGCGGGGACCGGCGAGGACTGGATGATCGAGGTGGTCGTGTCGCCGTAGGTCGCGAGCTGATCGATCACCTCTTCGAGGTGCGAGACGTCGCGGACGTGCGCCTTGATCAAGAAACAGTCGTCGCCGGTGATCCGGTGGCACTCGACGACCTCCGGCAGTCGCGGCGCCAGTTCGGCGATCTTGTGCAGCTGACGCGGCGCCGGGCGCAGGCGGACGATCACGCTCAGTGCAAACCCGGCCGCCACGGGGTCGACGTCGGCGTGATACCCGCGGACGATGCCGGCTGACTCGAGCCGGCCGAGGCGTTCGGCGACCGTCGGCGGCGAGATCTGAAGGCGCCGGGCGAGCTCGGCGAGGCTGACGCGCCCGTCGCGCTGAAGCTCGTCGAGCATTCGACGGTTGATAGGGTCCATCAGGCGCTCATTCGAAGGCAAACCAGAAAAAATTATATATAAATAATATTGGTTTGGCTGCGGTTGCTCGCAATCATGCGGTATCCGCCATCGCCAGCCGCCGCCACAGGTCTACTTCGCGTTCAGCGCGCTGTTCCACTATCTCGGCCCGTCGTTCGCGGTGCTGCTGTTCGCGCGTGTGCCCGTGCTGGGGGTCGCGTGGCTGCGGATCGCCTCCGCGGCCGTGGTGTTCGCCGTCTGGCGACGGCCGTGGGCGGCGCTCCGCGAGCCGCTGGTGATCGCCTGGGGCGCGACGCTCGCGTTGATGAACTGCTGCTTTTACGAGGCGATCGACCGCTTGCCGCTTGGGACCGTGGCCGCGATCGAGTTCGTGCCGGTGATCGTGCTGGCGGCGCTCGGTGCCCGCAACGCCCGCAACGGGCTGGCGCTCGCGCTCGCGGTCTGCGGCGTCGCGCTGCTGAGCGAAGTGCAGCTGACGGGCGCGCCGCTCGGGTTCGCGTTCGCGACCGCCAACGCCGTGTTGTTCGCGCTCTACATCGTGCTCGCGCACCGCGCGTCGCGCGACCAGGGCGTCGGCGCGTTGGCGGCGGCGATGGTCGTCGCAGTTGTGTTTGTCACGCCGCTCGGCGGCTGGCAGGCGCTGCCGGTGCTCGGCGACCCGCTACTGCTGGCGGCCGCGGTCGGCGTCGGGATCTGCTCGTCGGTGATCCCGTACGTGACTGACCAGCTCGCGATGGCGCGCCTGCCTCGGGCGAGCTACGCGCTGATGGTCTCGCTGCTGCCCGCGGCGGCGGTGGTGATCGGCGCAGTCGTGCTCGGTCAGCTCCCGAGCGTCTCCGAGCTGGTCGCGGTCGCGCTCGTGATCGCCGGCGTCGCGGTCCACCGCGACGCCAGCTACACGAGAAACTAATTCGAAACGGGCTCGGCCTCGGCCGCCTCGGAGGCCGCAGTCGCGTCTGGCGCGACCGCGGGCTCGGGCTCCGGCGCCTCAGTGGCCTCGGCGAGCAGATGCGCGCCGACGGCACCGAGCGCGCCCAGCAGCAGCGCGAGCGCCGCGTACTGCGGGCCGTGGTACTTGTCGCCGTCGACCGACAGCGGACCCGGGCCAACCTCGGCGAGTGTCAGCACGGCCGCGATCAGGACGACGTTGTACTCGTAGCCGCCGTTGGCGGCCCAGGGCCCGTTCTTGAGGTGGACCCGGTTGATCGCGGTGAGCATCACCGACGTCAGCGCCGACGCGGCGAGCGGGGTCGCGGCGCCGAGCGCGAGCATCGCACCGCCGCCGGCCTCGGCGGCGCCGGCCGCGACCGCGTTGCGCTTGCCGGGCCGCATCCCCATGCTCTCGAACCCCTGACTGGTGGCCTCGAGGCCGTGACCACCGAACCATCCGAACAACTTCTGGGTGCCGTGACCAACGAAGAATCCGCCGACGGCAAGGCGTAGTAAGAGGCGTCCAATTTTCATGAGACCGATGGTAACACAACTGTTGAGTACACAACTGTTAGCGAGGCTTGGTTAAGCAAATAACATCTGCATAGGCGGCACCTAGGCACGATTTCGAGACGCACAAATTCTCCTGCTAGCGCGCGATCCCTTGGAGTAATGTCCGCCGCAGCGCTGCCCAAAACACAGGAGGGAGAGGGAATGAGCAGCACGGTGAACGTGCGTCTCAAAGTCAACGGCGTCGAGCACGACCTCGAGGTCGAGCCCCGCCTGTTACTCGTCCACGCTCTGCGCGACCACCTCGGCCTGACCGGTACGCATGTCGGCTGCGACACGTCGAACTGCGGGGCTTGCACCGTCCACGTCAACGGCGACGCGGCCAAGTCGTGCACCGTGCTCGCGGTCCAAGCCGACGGCGACGAGATCACGACGATCGAGGGACTGGGGAGCGAGGAAAACCTGCACCCAATGCAGGAGGCGTTCTGGAACAACCACGGGCTTCAGTGCGGCTACTGCACGCCGGGGATGATCATGGCCGCCACCGCACTGCTGGCCGAGAACCCGAACCCCACCGAGGGCGAGGTGCGCCACGCGCTCGAGGGCAATCTGTGTCGGTGCACCGGCTACCACAACATCGTCAAGGCGGTGCTGGCCGCGGCCGGTTCGACGGCGTCCGAGGAGGTGACGGCATGAGCGTCGCTGGATCAAGCGCCGGCCAGCCACGTCGGCCGCGCCTTGCGGCGCAAGGAGGATCCCCGCCTGATCACCGGCCGCAGCTCGTATGTCGATGACATCAACCTGACCGGGCAGTTGTGGGCGGCGTGGGTGCGCTCGCCCGAGGCGCACGCCAAGATCGTCTCGATCGACACCGCGGCTGCCTCCGAATATGACGGGGTGCGTGCGGTCTACACGAACGCCGACCTCGACATGGAGGCCGGTCTCCCGATGGCGTGGGTCCCGCCCGGAATCGAGGTAAACACCCCCGACCACTGGGTGCTCGCCAAGGACGCCGTGAAGCACGTCGGCGACCCGGTGGCGCTCGTGATCGGCGAGAATCGCTACGCGGTGGTCGACGCCGCCGAAGCCGTGGCCGTCGAATACGAGCCGCTGCCGGTGGTCACCGATCCCGAGGCCGCGCTCGAGCCGGGTTCATCGCTCGTGCACGACCAATTCGGGACCAACAAGGTCTGCGATTGGGCGCTCGGCGGCGGCGATCTCGACGCCGGATTTGCCGAAGCCGACGTCATCGTCGAGCGGAAGATCGTCAACCATCGCATAGCGGGCGCGGCGATCGAGCCACGCGGGGTGCTGGCCGAATATCGCGCCGACCGGCTGACCGTCTGGAGCTCAACCCAGGTCCCGCACTTCCTGCGCCTGTTCCTTTCGATCCTGCTCGGGATCGGCGAGGACAGGGTTCGAGTGATCGCTCCCGAGGTCGGGGGCGGGTTCGGCTCCAAGCTCCAGATCTACGCCGAGGAGGTCGGCTGCGCGTGGGCCTCGCGCAAGCTCGGACGGCCCGTGAAGTGGGTCGAGACGCGTTCTGAGGGGATGATGGTCACCCACCACGGGCGCGACCAGATCGACTTCGTCCGAGTCGGCGCCAAGCGCGACGGCACGATCACGGCCTGGCACTCGAAGATCCTCGCCGACATCGGCGCCTACCAGATGCTGCTGACGCCGATAATCCCGCCGCTGAGCGCGTTCGTGATGTGCGGCGTCTACAAGACGCCGGCGGTCCACACCGACGTGATCGACGTGATGACCAACAAGTTCCCGACCGATGCGATTCGCGGTGCCGGGCGCCCCGAGGCGACCGCACATGATCGAGGTCACGATGGACCAGCTCGCCTACGAGCTGGGGATGGACCCGCTGGAGCTTCGGCGCAAGAACTTCATCCCACCGTTCAACGCCGGGCACGAGACCCCGATCGGCATCACCTACGACTCCGGCAACTACGCGGCGACGCTCGACAAACTCCTCGAGCACATCGATCCCGCGCAGGTGCGCCAGGAGGCGGAGGAGCTGCGCGAGCAGGGCATCTACCGTGGCATCGGTTTTTCGACCTACACCGAGATCTGCGGCAACGCGCCTTCGCGGATGGTCGGACCATCTGCCTTCGGCCTGCAAGTGAGGCGGCTGGGAGTCGGCCACCGTACGCGTCCACGCCAGCGGCTCGGTCACGCTGTACACCGGCACCTCGCCCCACGGCCAGGGTCACGAGACTGGCTTCGCGCAGATCGTCGCCGACCGGCTGGGCATCGACCCGGCCCAGGTCGACGTGATCCACGGTGACACGCAGACGGGTCCATTCGGGCTCGACACGTACGGCTCGCGCTCGCTCGCCGTCGGTGGCGAGGCGGCCGCGCGCGCGGCGGGCAAGGTGGCCGCCAAGGCGAGGGCGATCGTCGCCCACCAGCTCGAGGCCGATCCCGCGGATATCGAGCTCCAGGCGACAAGTTCTCGGTGCGAGGCTCGCCGGACAAGGGCATGACGCTCGCCGAGGTGGCGGGCGCCGCCTATATGCCGGAGAACCTGCCCGATGGCATGGAGCCCGGGCTCGACGAGCAGTCGTTCTACGACCCGGAGAACTTCGTGTTCCCGTTCGGCGCGCACGCGTGCGTGGTCGACGTCGACGCGGAGACGGGCAAGATCGAGGTCGTCCGCTACGTCGCGGTGGACGACTGCGGGCCGGCGATCAACCCGATGCTGATCGAGGGCCAGGTCCATGGCGGGATCATGCATGGGGTTGGGCAGGCCCTGTACGAGCGGATCCACTATGACCAGGACGGTCAGCTGGTGACCGGCTCGTTCGTCGACTATGCGCTGCCCACGGCGGCCGAGCTGCCGAGCTTCGAGACAGATCGTCTCGAGACGCCGTCACCCGTCAACTCGCTCGGCGTCAAGGGCGTCGGCGAGGCGGGGACGATCGCGTCCAGCGCGGCGGTGACAAACGCCGTGATCGACGCGCTGCGTCCGCTGGGCGTCGAGTTCATCAACATGCCGTTGTCCCCGATGCGAGTCTGGGAGGCGATCGCTGAAGCCAAGAACGGAGGTGCCGCATGATCCCCGCCGAGTTCGATTACCGGGCCCCGGAGTCGCTGGAGGAAGTGATCCGGGAGCTGCAGGAGAACGGCGATGAGGCCAAGCTGCTGGCCGGCGGCCACTCCTTGCTGCCGCTGATGAAGCTCCGGCTGGCGGCACCAGCGCTGCTCGTCGACCTGCGCAAGCTTCCCGGCCTGCACGGGATCGAGAAGCAGGATGGGCACTGGCGGATCGGCGCACTGGTCACCCACGCGACGCTCGAGCGGACCCCGGAACTGGGCCACGTGTCGACGGTCGCGGCGACGATCGCGGATCCCCAGGTGCGTAACCGGGGGACGATCGGCGGCTCGCTGGCCCACGGAGACCCCGCCTCGGACCTGCCCGGGGCGCTGGTGATCTGCGACGGCGAGGTGACCCTGCAAGGCGCCGACGGTCAGCGGACGGTCGCCGCGGGTGACCTGTTCCAGGACTACCTGGAGACCGCGATCGGGCCCGAGGAGGTCCTGACCGAGGTGCGGGTGGGAGCACTCGACGGCTACGGCCACTCCTACCTCAAGTTCAACCGCCGCAGCGAGGACTGGGCGATGGTGGCGGTCGGCGCGGTCGTCAAGGCGTCCGGCGGCGTGTGCGAGGACGTGCGGGTGAGCCTCACCAACATGGCCTCGGTACCGCTACGGGCGGGTGCGGTGGAGGACGCGCTGCGCGGCCAGGAGCTGAGCGCCGAGAACATCGCCCGCGCCGCCGAGGGCGCGGCCGACGGAACCGATCCGCCTGCCGACCTGAACGCCAGCGCCGACTACAAGCGCCATCTGGCCCGCGTCTTGACCAGGCGGGCGCTGACGGAGGCGGCCGGTCTCGGGTGAGCTCGCGCGTCGGCGGATGCGGTCGATTGAGACCGATCCGCGTCGGCTAAGTTAATTGAGATGACGCCGCTCGCGGAGATCGATTCCGTCGAGTCCGCGAGCGCCGCTCTCGCAGAGCAGGCGTATCTCGCGGATCGGCCGCTGGCGATGGCCGTGTACTTGGCCACCGTGCTCGAGCAGCCCCTCCTGCTGGAGGGCGAGGCCGGCGTCGGCAAGACCGAGGTCGCGCGCGCCCTGGCGAGCGCCGTGGGCGCGCGACTGATCCGCCTGCAATGCCACGAGGGGATCGACCTGCACCACGCCGTCTACGACTGGGATTACGCGCGCCAGCTGCTCGCGCTGCGTGCCGCCGAGAGCGGCGTCGACGAGGGCGAGCTATTCGCGCGGCGTTTCCTGTTACGGCGGCCGCTGCTCGAGGCGCTCGAGGCCGATCCAGCGTCTCCCGTGGTCCTGTTGATCGATGAGATCGACCGTGCCGACGATGAGTTCGAGGCGTTTCTGCTCGAGTTCCTGTCGGACTTCGCGGTCACGATCCCGGAGCTCGGGACGATCACCGCGCGCCGGCGCCCGATCGTGATCCTGACCTCGAACCGGACGCGCGAGTTGCACGACGCGCTGAAGCGCCGGTGCCTCTATCACTGGATCGACTACCCGGTCGCAGAGCGCGAGCGCGCGATCGTCCACGCGCGGCTGCCGGGCGTCACCGCGCACGTCGCAGCGCGGGTCGTCGAAGCGGTTGGCAGGCTGCGCGAGCAGGGCGACCTCTACAAGCTGCCCGGAGTTGGCGAGACGATCGTGTGGGCCCAGGCACTGCTGGCGCTCGGCGACGACGCCGACCTCGACGAAACGCTCGGCGTCGCCTTGAAAGTCCACGAAGACGTGCTCCGAGTCCGCGAGCGAGGGGTGCTCGAAGGTGTCTGAGTCACTGGCTTTGGCGGCTGACGGGCTCGCCGGCCGGGTCGGTGAGCTGGCGGGCGCGATGCGCGCGCAGGGATCGCGGGTCGGGGTGGGGGAGGTGCTGGCGGCGGTGCGGTGCCTGGACGCGATCGACGCGGGCTCGCGCGACGACGCGCGCCTGGCGCTACGCAGCGTCCTTTGCTCGACGCGCGTCGACCTCGAGCGGTTCGAGATCGCGTTCTACGCGGTGTTCGGCGACGGCCGCGCGCCGCTGGGTGACGACCCGTTGGCGGCGCTCGGTGAGATCGAGCGCGAGGCGCTCCCGAGCATGGGGATGCCCGACCCGGGTCGCCGCGCGGCGGAGCTCGACTCGACCCCGGTGCCCGCCGCGTGGAGCGAACTCGAGCTGCTGCGCGAGAAGGACTTCGCCCACTACACGATGGCCGAGTCGCAGGCGGCGCGGGAGCTGATCGCCCGTCTCGCGCGCCGCCATCCGCGTCGCCTGTCGCGGCGGACGCGCCTCTCGCGCCGGCGGGGCCACACGCCGGACCTGCGCGCGACCGTGCGCGAGTCGCTGCGGACCGGCGGCGAGCCCGTTCATCGGCGCTGGCGAGCGCCGACCACGAGGCCGCGGCAGCTGGTGCTGGTCTGCGACGTATCGGGTTCGATGGCGCCGTACGCGCGGATGCTGTTGCAGTACATGCACGCCTGCGTCGCCGCCCGGCGCCGCGTCGAGGCATTCGCGTTCGGCACGCGGCTGACCAGGATCACCTACGAACTGACCGGTCGCGACCATGATCGGGCGCTGGACCGCGCGGCGGCGGCGGTCACCGACTTCTCGGGCGGGACCCGGATCGGCGCCGCGCTGGCCGAGCTCAACCGCGTCCATGGCCGCCGACTTGGGCGCGGCGCGGCGGTCGTGATCCTGTCCGACGGCTGGGACCGCGGCGACCCCGAGCAGCTCGAGCGTGAGATGGCGCGCCTCCGCCGCGCCGCCCACCGGCTGGTGTGGCTGAACCCGCTCGCAGCGCACCCGGACTACGAACCGCTGACGCGCGGGATGCGCGCCGCGGTCCCCCATACTGATGAGTTACTGGCCGGCAACTCGCTCGCCTCACTGGAGCAGTTGGCTGAGATATTGGAGGAGATGTGAACGACGTTCTGCCCGATCTGAATAAGTGGATCGAACGGGGTGACCGGTTCGCGCTCGCGACCGTGGTCGCGGTCAAGAAGTCGGCGCCGCGGCCGCCGGGCGCGAAGATGGCCGTCAACGAGGATGGGGAGATCATCGGCGCCGTGTCGGGCGGCTGCGTCGAGGGCGCCGTGGTCGAGATCGCCGACGAGGTATTGCGCGGCGCGCCGCCGCGGCTCGTGCACTTCGGGATCGCCGACGACGAGGCGTGGGACGTCGGGCTGCCGTGCGGCGGCGAGATCGACGTCTGGATTCAGGAGTACAAGCCGGGACGGTTTGTCGAGATCGCGCAGGCCGGAGGCCGCGCGGCGGAGGTGACGATGCTCGAGGGCGACGACGCCGGGAAGAAAGTGCTGTTCGAGGAGGACGGGACGCAATCGGGCACGCTCGGTTCGCCGGAGCTCGACTCCCAAGCGCGGCGGTCGGCCGAGGAGCTGCTGTGGGCCGAGACGTCCGAGCTCCAGGGCCCGACGTTCGTCGACGTGATCGGGCCGGCACCGCGGCTGATCATGTTCGGTGCGGTGCCGATCGCGGCCGCGCTGTGCACGCTGTCTCGCGCGGCCGGCTGGCGTCCGTACGTGGTCGATCCGCGGGCCCGGTTCGCGACCCAGGACCGGTTCCCCGACGCCGAGCAGGTTTTTGCCGCGTGGCCCGACGAGGCG
>CAVYGK010000033.1:0-59304 GCA_963768015.1 uncultured Solirubrobacterales bacterium | reverse complement strand
TTTGCGGCGCTGGGCGGGATCGACCCGGCGACCTCGATCGTCGTCTTGACCCACGACCCGAAGCTCGACGACGCGGCGCTGATGATCGCACTGCGCTCGCCGGCGCGGTTCATCGGCGCGATGGGGTCGCGGCGCGCGCAGGAAGCACGGCGCGAGCGGCTGCTCGCTTCCGGGCTCGATGAATCGGAGCTGGCGCGGATGTCGGCCCCGGTCGGCCTCGACCTGGGCGCGCTGAGCGCCGAGGAGACGGCTTTGTCGATTCTGGCCGAGGTCGTCGCGACCCGGCACGGCCGCGACGGCGGGCGGCTGGCCTCCGCGCGCGGGCGGATCCACGAGGTGCCCGCTTGAATCACTGGTCCGTTTCCGGGTGATGACCGCCGGGCTAGTGTTGGCAGCCGGCGCGGGCATTCGCTTTGGCGACGATCAGTCGAAGCTGCTGGCCCTGGTGGACGGACGGCCGATCTTGGAATGGGCGATTCGGGCGCAATGCTCGGTAGCGTCGTTGGAGCGCATCGTGGTCGTCGTCGGCTCGCGATCCGACGAAGTCGTGTCCGGCGTGGACTTCGGCCGCGCCGAGCCGGTCGTGTGTCCTGATTGGGCGGACGGCCAGTCCGCGTCGCTGCGCTGCGGGCTGCGCGCGCTGGCGGGTGCGTCGAAGGTCGTCGTCACGCTCGGCGACGAGCCGCTGATCACGCCTGAGGTCATCGCTCTGCTCGCCGCTTGTGAGGGCGGCACACGAGCTGTCTATAACGGCCGGCCGGGCCATCCGGTGGTGCTCGGTCCGGAAGAGATTTCGGCGCTTACGTCGCTGAGCGGCGATCGCGGTGCCCGCGATCTGTTGCGCGGCGGACCGACGATCGAGGTCGGGCACCTATGCTCCGGCCGCGACGTCGACACCCCTGACGATCTGGAGGCGATTCGGGATGAAGCTGGAACAGTCATTTGATGTCGCCGCTCCGCTGGAGCGGGTCTGGGAGGCACTGATCGACGTCGAGCGCGTGGCACCGTGCCTCCCGGGTGCGGCGGTCACTGGCCGCAACGACGACGGCAGCTACAACGGCGAATTCAAGGTCAAGATCGGGCCGACGTCCGCCTCTTACAGCGGCAAGCTGGCAATGGAGAACGTCGACGAGGCGGGGCACACGGCGACGATGGAAGCGAAGGGGACCGACAAGCGCGGCCAGGGCGGCGCCAGCGCGACGATCGTCTCGACGGTCTCGGACGCCGGCAACGGGTCGACGCGCGTCGAGGTCGTCACCGACTACCACATCACCGGGAAGCTGGCCCGCTTCGGGCGTGGCGGGATGATCGAGGACATCTCCAATCGGCTGCTCGGTGACTTTGCCAAGTGCCTGCAGACGTCGCTGGCGGGTGATGGGGGGGCGGGCTCGGCGCCGAGCGACGCCCCCGCTGCTTCGGCTTCGGCTTCGGCTGCGGCTGCGGCCTCGGCTCGGCTGCGGCTCCGGCTTCGGCTGAGGCGCCCGCGGCCGCGGAGGGCGCTCCGGCTGACGCCGCGGCCCCTGCGCCGGAGGGCGCCGTCCCGCCGACGCCGCCGCCCCTGCGCCGGAGGGCGCCGCGCCGCCGCCTCCGCCCGCCCCGGAGGGTGCCGCGCCGCCGCCGCCACCACCGCCCGGGGGCGCCGCCCCGCCGCCGCCACCACCGCCCGGGGGCGCCGCCCCGCCCCCTCCGCCGCCCCCGGCCAGCCAGCCGATGGCCGAGAGCCAGCCGGTGGAGGGACTGTCGCTGATGGCGTCAGTCATGTGGGGTCAGGTCAAGCGCAACCCGGCCCCGTTCGTCGCGCTAGTGCTGGGCTTCCTGCTCGCGCTACGCGTGCTGCGCCGCCGTAGCTAACGGCGCCGGCGCGCGTTTCGTGGAAAATCCGCCCGCCGGGTTTGGATTTTCCACGTAATACCCGCTGAACCCGGCGGTTTGCGGAAAATCCGGCCGGGGCTTGCGGATTTTCAACGTTCTGCATGGCACGGAACGGAACGCGGGGATCCGCACGCCACCGCGCGCTCACGCGCGTTGCGACCGGGGCGCGTGCGGCGCTGGGTGGTGATCCGGGGTGGCGTTTGCGGCGTGGCGACTGCCGGGGCGCGTCCGACGCTGGCCGTACCGTGCATGCGTGAGCTCAGGGCAGTCCGCCGTGCCGCCGCCGAGCCTCGCGACCCAGGCCGCGCAGCGGATCACGCATCCGCTGTCGCTCACCCTGCTTGCGCTGACGTTCACGACCGGGATGGTCGACGCTGTCAGCTATCTGGGACTGGGCCATGTATTCACGGCCAACATGACCGGCAACGTGGTGCTGCTTGGGTTCGGGATCGCGCGCGCGGGCGGGCTGCCGGTCGTGGCGCCGTTGGTCTCGATGCTTAGCTTCGTGGTCGGTGCCGGCGTCGGCGGCGTGCTGGCCCTGAGGCTCGCGCATCGCCACCCGACCCACATCGGGACCGCGCTGGTGATCGAGGGGACTCTGATCGCGATCGCCGCTGTGATCGCGGCCGTCGGGAGCCCGCGCGCGCTGGCCGCATCAGGAGACGTTCTGATCGCCCTGCTCGCGTTCGCGATGGGGGTCCGGAACGCGACCGTGCGCCGGATCGCGGTGCCCGACCTGACGACCACGGTGCTGACTTTGACGCTGACGGGACTGGCGGCGGACTCACCGCTCGCCGGCGGCTCAGGAAAGGGAACGACGAGACGCGTGTCGGCCGTGGTGGCGATGCTCGTGGGCGCGATCTGCGGCGCACTGCTGCTGAAGACCAGCCTCGCGCTGCCGCTCGCCTGTGCGTCAACGGTCGCGTTCGTCAGTTGTGCCGCCTACGTGCCCGTCAGCCGGCGCTTCGCCTAGCTGAGCCGGTCGCGGTCGTGGGACTGGTCGAAGCTCGCGGCCGGCAGCGCGGCGACGATCCCGTATGGGTTGATGCTCAGGTGGGTCCGGTAGTAGTGCGCGCGGATCTCATCGAAGCTGACGGTCTCGGCGACGCCGGGCCACTGATAGAGGTCGCGCGCGTAGGGCCAGAGCTGCTCGTACTCGATCAGCTTGCGGATCGAGCACTTGAAATGGATCTGGTAGACGGCGTCGAAGCGGACCAGCGTCGTGAACAGGCGCCAGTCGCTCTCCAACGGCTCGGAGCCGAACAGGAACCGTCGATTGGCGAGGCGCAGGTCGAGTTCGTCAAGCGTCTGGAACAGCTGGTCGACGGCGCGGTCGTAGGCCGGCTGGCTGCGGGCGAAACCCGTCCGGTAGACGGCATTGTTGACACCCTCGAAGATCAGCTCGTTGAGGGAGTCGATCTCACTCGCCAGATGCTGCGGGTAAAGCTCGACCGGATGCGTGGCGAGCGGCGCGAACACGGTGCTGAGCATCCTGAGGATGTCGGCCGACTCGTTGTTGACGATCGTTTGCTCGTGTTTGTCCCACAGGACGGGGACGGTCACGCGTGCGCTGTAGGACGGATCAGTCGCGATGTAGGCCTCGCTCAGGTAGTGCCAGTCGTTGATCGGGTCGGCGTACTCCCGGCCGCTGAAAGTCCATCCCCGCTCGTCGCGGATCGGGTCGACGAACGAGACGCCGATCGCGTCCTCGAGCCCCATCAGCATCCGTCCGATCAGGGTCCGGTGAGCCCACGGGCAGGCGCGCGCCACGTACAGGTGATAGCGCCCGGGCTCTGCGGCGAATCCGCTCGTCCCGTCGACGGTCACCCAGTTGCGAAACGCGCTCTCCTGGCGCTGAAATGAGCCGTCGCTGGCGACGCTCGGGACGTTGGGAGAGGTCTGAGTGCTCATTGGACCCAGGCTAGCGAGGCGCGGGTGTTGCACCCTCGATCCAGACCAGTGAGCGGCCGGTCTCGCCCGAGACCAGCGAGCGGCCGTGCTCGGCCCGCTTGCCGCTCGATCACGCGCTGGCGCTCCGAGCTCGCTTCCGCGCTGTCGCATGTTCCTGCATCCCGACGAGGACACCACTTCTTCCGCCGCCGGCTCGGGGAAATGCTGGCCGCCCTACTGGGTCGCGATCGCACCCGGCCGCGGGCGACGTGATCAGCGTCCGGGCTGAGCGGCCCCGGGGCGGCGATCGGGGCGCCGCCGCAGACGGGCCGCGACACCGGGCCGCCGCCGCAGAGGGACCGCGACACCGGGCCGCCGCCCCAGAGGGGCCGCGTGCGGCGCGCTAGGGGTTCAGCTCGTGCACTCGCCCCCTTCGTGACCCTTGACCGTGTTGCCGTTGCTGGTCGCGGAGGGCGAGTCGTTCGTGCACGAGAGTTACCGTCGGCGCTGTTGTCCAGGACCCACACGGGGCCTGTGTTGTCCTGCACCTGGACGTTGCCGGCGACCGAGTTGCCGCACAGGTCGGAGTGGGCGTTCGAACCGTCGAGCGCGAGGTTGCCGCCGATCGTCGTCCCGCACACGACGGCGAGACCGTTCGCCTGGTCGAGGGAGACATTGCCGTTGACCGACACGCCGCGTAGCTGGACGGCGGACTCCTGGGTGCTGACGTTGCCCGTCACCGAGGTTGTGGCCAGCAGCACGTTCCCACCGTTTGACTGCACGTTGCCGCCGTCGCGGCCGCCGTCCTGAGACAGATAGCCGCCCGCCCCGACGGTGATGTTGCCCTTGACGGTCACGTTCGAGAGCTGACAGAAGCTCCCGGCCGGGATCGACAGGTTCTTGCTCAGGGTCGCGCCCGAGACCAGGCTCGCGCAGGCCGCGTCGATGCTCGCCGGGGCGATTCGCAGCATCACGACCCCTCCGGCCGGGACGACGGCGGTGATGTCGCCAGTCGTCTGCGACACGCTCTTGGTCCACAGATCCTCGATCGCATAACTGCTCGCCGTGGGCAGGCCGACTGCAGTCGCGGTCGTGCTGATGGTCGCCGGAGAGCTCTGGTCCTCGTTGAACAGAACGACGGCGGCGTCGCCGTTGGCCAGAGGCTTGGTGAGTACCAGTTGGTTGGTCGACGAGCTGACGAGATGCCCGGCGTGACCCAGGGGATCCTGATCGACCGAGACGACGTCGGCGTTGCCGAAGACCGACGCCAGGTACGGCGTCAGCGCGCAGGGCACGCCCTGTCCCGGAGTCGTGTCCGTGGGCGCCGTGAACGTGGTGGTGGCGTAGCTCGAGTACATCGAGTCCGCGACGTTGGACGGCGGCGTGTAGAACGGGATGCTCGGCAGCGTCGGGCCCGAGTACGAGGCCGGGGTGTCGAAGCTCGTGCACCCGCTGTCCGTGCCGCCGAGCTGGGTGCTGGTCAGCAATGGCATCGCCAGCTCGGAGAACAGCGACATCTCGGCCTGGTCTCCGGCCTGCCCGCTCAGTCCGCCGTTGCCGACCTCCATGATGTCCGGATCGACCCAGAAGCCGGGCTGGTCGTTCGCGTCGGCGTAGGGAATGTCGGTGTTTAAGATCGAGACCAGGTTCGAGAATGAGTTGCTACTCGAGACAGGGCGGATCTGGTTGACCAGCGACGGGCCGTCGGTGAGCAGCCACGGATCGGCGGCAGGTGTCACGCCGGCGCCGTCGGCGGCGAACCGATCGAGCGGTCGGTCGCCCGCAGCGCGTGGCTCAGCGCCGTGTACCTGGTCTCGGTCGAGGCGGCGTCAAGTGGGAACGACGGCCCGAGGCCGACCTGAAGACTGAACGGGTCGACCGACCGCGAGCTGCACCCCCAATCGCCTTTGAGGTAGTCGACGCCCCACGACGCGAAGGTCTGGGCGTCCTCCGCGTCAAAGCCGTAGGAGCCGGGGATCTCCTCGCAGTTCCAATTGTTTCCGTCGTCGGCCCACAGGCCAAACTTGAGTCCGAGCGAATGGACGTAGTTGGCCACCACCTCGATTCCGTCGTTGAGACACGCGTTTGGCTGAGTGGGCGTCCAGTAGCCGACCGAGGCAGGGGTGCTGCTGGCGGGAACTCGTAGGGGTTGATGAAGATCCGCCCGGTGCCGGGTCCGCCGGGCCCCGGCAACCGCCCGTCGACTGCGTCGCAGGCCTCGGCCGGGGGCGACGTCGGGCCGCGGCGAGCTCCGGGGAAGTACGTGGCGTTGCCGCCGGGGTCGGGCGTGCCCTCGCCGACGAGGTCATTCCAGCAGCCGTCGTTGTTGACGTAGTCGTAGCCGAGCGACTGGAGCGAGCCTGGGCTCGGCCGGGCCCGGGGACCGCCGAGCCGTGGATCGCCGCGGCGGCGGCTTCGATCGTTCCGGCCACCTCGGTGCACTGGTACGCGTTCCAGCTGTTCCAGCCCAACGGTGGCGTCAGCGCGACGCCGCCGGACTCCGCGCCGGCGATGGCGGCGTCTCCGAGACACAGTGCGGCGGCGACGAGCGACGCCACACAGACGAGCCTGCGCATGTCAGACTCCTTTCTGCCCGGAGGTGCCGGGCGATCGTGCGGTGGTGGCTGGCTGCCACGCGTAGTGGCAGGCAGCCAGGTGCGATCCCGCGCCTTGCCCGTTGGAGTCCGCTGTGCCGACGGTGAGCCCCGGACGGGCGACCGTGCAGTGCTCGGTCGCCTCTGGGCAGCGAGGATGGAAAGGACAGCCAGGAGGAATGTTGGCCGGATCGGGTGGGTCGCCCGGCAGCGCGGCGAGCGGGGCACGGCGGTGCGCGCCCAGTCTCGGCACCGCGGCCACGAGCCGCCGCGTGTAGGGATGGCGAGGATCGGCGAGCAGCGTCGCGGTGGGTGCCATCTCGACGACCCTGCCCAGGTACATGACCGCGATGCGGTCGCAGACCGCGCTTACGACAGCGAGGTTGTGAGTGATCAGCAGCAGTGCGAGCCCGAGCTGTTCGGAGAGCGCAGCGAACAGCTCGAGGATCACCGCCTGAACGGACACGTCCAGGGCGGTGGTGGGCTCATCCGCGATCAGGATCCTCGGCTCGAGCGCAAGCGCGCGGGCGATGGCCACCCGCTGACGCTGTCCCCCTGACAGCGAAGCGGACCGGACATCGAGCGCGCGGTCGGGGAGGCCGACCAGGGCGATTAGCTCGCGTACGCGAGCGTCGATCTGCTCCCGCGGCCGAAGCTTGTGGACGTGCACCATCTCCGCCAGCATGGAGCGGACCGACATCCGCGGATTGAGGCTGGCGTACGGGTCCTGGAAGACGATCTGCACCTGCCGCGCCTGAGCGCGCGTCCGCTCGGGCGGCAGGGGGGCCCCGTCGAGGAGGATCTCGCCCGTGGATGGCTCCAGTCCGAGCAGGGCCTTGGCGAGGGTCGTCTTCCCGCAGCCGGACTCGCCGACCAGTCCGAGCGTCTCGCCGCGGGCCAGGGCCAGACCGACCCCGTTGACTGCGTGCACCGTACGCCCGTGACGCCCGCGGCCAGGGTACGCGACGCTCAGGCCGCGAACCTCGAGCAGCGCTTCAGCCACGGCCGTCGACCGGCCCGGGGCTGGAGGCGGGCCGCATCGGGGCTGGGAGCTGGTGGTGGCACGCCGCGTGGTGAGCCGGGTCTCCGCTCAGATCAGGGATGACGGTCACGCAGACCTCGTCCGAGCGCGCGCACCGAGGGGCGAACGCGCACGCGTTCTCGGCCACCTGAGCCGGCGGCGCGCCGGGAATTCCGCTCGGCCGCACGCCCGGCCGGTCTACGTCGGGAGCGGCGCGTAGCAGGCCGGCCGAGTAGTGATGGCGGGGAGCGGCGAACACCTCGGCGCTCGCCCCGATCTCGACGATCCGGCCGGCGTACATGACCGCCACGCGCTCGCACGTCTCGCCGACCACGGCCAGGTCGTGGGTGACGAGCATGAGCGCCAGTCCGAGCTCGCGGCGCAGCCGGGCCAGGATTGCGAGCACCTGGTCCTGGACGGTGACGTCGAGCGCTGTGGTCGGCTCGTCCGCCAGGAGCAGGAGCGGGTCAGCGGCGATCGCGGCGGCGTTCACCACCCGCTGGCGCTGGCCGCCCGAGAGTTGGTGTGGATAAGCGCTGAATGTCCGCTCGACATCCGGTAGCTCGACCAGCCGCATCAAGTCCTTCGCGCGGGCGGCGGCGGCTCGTCGGTCGGTGCCCGCGTGCGCGCGGACGGTCTCCGCTACCTGCGCGCCGACGCGCATCACCGGGTTCAGCGCGGCCAGCGGGTCCTGCCAGATCACGCCGATCTGGCCGCCACGGAACGCGCGGAGCTCTGCCTCCGAGGCGGCGGTGAGATCGCGCCCGTCAAAGCTGATCTCGCCGGCGGCGATCGCCGCTCCGCGGGGTGCAGCGCAATGGCCAGCAGCGTGCTGGTCTTGCCGCATCCCGACTCTCGACCAGCGCGAGCTCCTCGCCGCGGCCGAGCTTCAGGTCGAGGTCCCTGACGACGGTCAGCGGTCCCTCGCGACCGGGCATCGTCACGGTCAGGCCGCTGATCGAGAGCAGGGGCTCGCCGGTCACTGGCGCCGCCCGAGCTCGGTGGCCAGCCCGTCGCCGATCAGCGACAGCGCCAGTCCGGTCAGCACCACGGCGATGCCGGGCGCGGTGACGAGCAGCGGCCGGATTGACAGGAAGCTCTCGCCGGCCTGCATCATCCCGCCCCACTCGGCCGTGGGAGGCTGAACGCCGAGCCCGAGAAAACCAAGCGTGACGATAGCCAGGATCGTCAGGACGATGTCGCTCATGGCGTAGATCACGGCCTGGGTGAGGACGTTGGGCGTGAAGTGGCGCACGAGGATGCGCGGCGTCGACAGTCCGGCGGCCCGCGCGGCCTGCACGTAGCCGATCCGCTTGGCCACGAGCACCTCGCCGCGGACGATGCGCGTGTAGGACACCCAGGCCACGGCCGTGATCGCGATGAAGATCGACTTGACCCCGGACCCCAGCGCGAACACGACTGCGATAACGAGCACGAAGAAGGGGAAGGCCACGACCACATCGAGGATTCGCATGATCAACGTGTCCACCCAGCCGCCGAGGTAGCCGGCCAGCAGGCCCAGCGTCGTGCCAAGGACGAACGGGGCGATCACTGCGGCGATCCCGAGCGCGAGATCGATCCGGCCGGCGTAGAGCAGGCGAGCCCAGACGTCGCGTCCGAGCTCGTCCGTACCGAGCGGATGCGACGACGAGGGCTTGGCCAGGACGTTGAGCAGATCCTGCGTATCGGGGGAATGCGAGGCCAGGAGCGGCGCCGCTGCGAACATCGCGGCCAGGCTCGTCAGCAAAACGATGCCGCTGACGAGCGTGCGGTTACGCAGCCATCCGAGCTGGCGGGCACGCCGCGTGCGCGTCTCTTGGAGTTCGAGCTCGGCGACCGCCGTGGGCACGCTCACAGGCCTGCTCCTGTGGCGGTCACTGCCCCAGCACCACCCTCGGATCGAGCCCCGCGTACGCGAGATCGGCGGTCAGGTTGATCAGCACGACGATCACCGCGTACACGAGCGTGACCGACTGCACGACGTCGAAGTCCCGGTTGAAGATTCCGGTCAGCAGTAGGTTGCCCATGCCCGGCAGCCCGAACACGTTCTCGACCACGACCGTTCCGCCGAGCAGAAAGCCGAGGTTGACGGCCAGGACGCTGACAGCGGGGACCAGCGTGTTACGCAGCCCGTGGCGGATGAGCACCCGCCGCGAGGAGAGCCCCTTGGCCTTGGCGGCGCGGACGAAGTCCGAGTCGAGGACCTCGATCAGGAGGTCCGCAGGCTGCGCACAAGGATCGGAGTTGCTACCGCCGCGACCGTGATCGCGGGGAGGATGAGTGACTTGATGTGCCCGGCGAACGAGGTCCCGTAGCCGCCGGCCGAAACACGTGCAGCGTCAGCGAGAAGAGGATTAGAAGGATGAAGCCAACCCAGAACGGCATGCCGAGGCCGAACAGCGCAGACACATCACTTCGGCTGGGCGACCGGGGCGGTTCGCGGCGAGGAGCGTCAGCGGCACCGCGAAGATGATCCCGAACAAAGCGCCGAGGGCGAGCATGGCCAGCGTGACCGGGAGCGCGTGGCCGATCAGGGAGGCGACGGACGTCTGGTAGTAGATCGAGGTCCCGAGGTTGCCGTGCAGCACCCGCCCGAGGTAGTCGACGTACTGAACCGGCAGCGACTTGTCCAGGCCCCATTCGTGGCGCAACACGGCGACCTCATGCGGGGTGGCGCGGACGCCGAGCAGCGTCCGCGCCGGTCCCCGGCACCAGATGGAGCAGCAGGAACGACGCGACGGTGATGCCCAACAACACCGGCAGCAGCGCCAGCAGGCGCCAGCCTAGGTAACGAAGCAACGCCTCATTCCCGTCCCCTTCGGTCCGTACGAACCGGCCGCCGTCCTGGTCTCAGTGGGAGAGCCAGACGTCCTCGAAGTGGGTATTGCCCTCTGGGTAGACATAGTAGTTGTGGACCTTTGAGCTGTAGACGTACGAGTAGGGGCTGTAGCCGAGCCAAACGATCGGGGACTGGCGCTGGAGAGCTTCTGGATCTGGGCGTAGATGGCGCCCCGAGCGCTCGAGTTGAACGTGGTCTCGGCCTGCGTCGTTAGCTTGTCGATCTGAGCGTTGTTGAAGTGGGTCCAGTTCGCGAACGAGCCGCACGAGCCGCAGAGGACGAACGACACATACTCGTCGGGGTCGATGATGTCCATCGTCCAGTAGGTCTCACGCATGCCGAAATGGAAGGACTGCTCTTGTGCGGTCACCTCGGAGGGATCGAGCTCACGGATCTTGACGTTGATCCCCAACGGCTTGAGCTCGGCCGCGACGATCTGCGACACGGGCGTCTGCACTGGGTCCCCCGAACCGGCGATGAAGTCGATGCTAAAGCCGCCGTGTGGATAGGGCGAAGCGGCGAGTTCTTGCTTCGCGAGGCTCGGGTCATAGGTGGGCAGCCCGACGGGGCTGTAGTAGGTGACGTTGGCATCAGGGAAGAGTTCGCCACTTCCCCATGACCGAAGAAGACCGACTTCATGATCGCCGCTCGATTGAGCGCGTGAGCGATGGCGAGGCGGACGTCGAGGCTCCGGAACGGCTTGGACAGCTCGTTCATGGTCACGTAGTCGACCCGCGTCGAGGGGAACAGGCCCAGCTCGAAGCCCTCGACTGGAGCGAGACAGAGCGCGAACGGCGCCTGCTCGATGATCTGCGCCTGGCCGCCGCGTAACTGCAGGACACGAGTGTTCGCGTCGGAGACCGCCTGGTAGGTAATCGTGTTCAGGTACGGCTTACCAGCCTGCCAGTAGTACGGGTTGCGCCGCAGCCGCAGGTTTGGTCCTTGACCCACTGTCGATCTCGAGCAGCTCCGTGCCGACCGGGTGCGCAAGCTGAGCGCGGTTCTCGCCAAGGTCGTGGTCAGGGAAGATCGCGTCTCGGCACGGCGAGCTCGGCTGGCAGCGCGCTCACGGCTGCTTGCTGGTGATCCTACCGCTACGGCCGTCAGCTGTACGCTCCGCATCGGCGAATCGATGAAAGCCCAGGTGCTCTTGGGTTCAGCGACTGGTGATCGACCAGACGACGTCCTTTGAGGTCATCGCTCGCCGGTTGAGAACCGAACGCCTGGCGAAGCCGGAGGTCCAGGTCAGCTTGTCGGCTGACAGGGTGTAGCCGGTGGCCCGTACGCGCTCGCCGTCGCAGCGCGCTCGCTGATCGCATCGTCCGGATCCGCGGTCTGTAGCTCGCTGTCGCCGCTGTGTGAGCCGCATCGCGCTGCCTGTCGTCCGAGTGCCGCCGCGCTGGTGCGTCCCGCTCGGGGCGTCCGTGGTGGCGCTGAAGGACGGCCGCCGCACCCCGCCAGCCCCAGGGCAAGCGTCGCGGCGCCGGCGATGGCCAGAGGCCTTAGGACCGCAAGATGATCATTGATCCTCATCCCAAAATCCCTTCTATGTGTACGTTCATTTGATCGCCAGCATGCGGGATCAATATGAGAAGGCGGATTCGGCGAATCGGCAGTATAAGCGGGTTACATGTCGATGGCAAGCAAAAATTGTGAACCTTCACGTTGCGGTTTTCTTTCCGGCCGAAACGTGCGGTATGATGCCGCTCCAATGAAACGTTCACACGACAGCGGTGCGGCCACGGCGGAGTCGGCCACGGCACCGGGGTTGTCGCGGCCCCGGGCGACGCCGCTCGCTTCCCGGCCGAGGTCGCCGACCAGACGTCCCCTCCTGCACGCCGAATTAGCGCGGCACGCGGCCCCCGTCGGCGCGCGAGCGGCTCGCGCAGCGGACGAACGCGCGGCCGCGACGGTCACGAGCTCTCGCGACGCGACCGCATATGGTGCTCGACGGCGATTGATCGAGACTACCGCTGTACGCGGCGGAGCTCGGGGCCGGCTTTTCGTCAACTCGCGACCGTCTCGTCCCGTACGGTGCACGTCGTGGCACGGCTGCCAAGGATGCCGCCTCTTGTGTGCCCGCTCGAGCGACGCTTTGGCCGGCTTCCGCCCGACCTCCCGTGGTGGCTATCGAGGGCGATCCGCACGCCCCCGTGGCGAGCGTGACCGTCGACCAGACGTCGGGCGCCTGGATCGCCACCGAGCATCTGCTCGAGCTCGGCCACGAGATCGTCTTCCACGTCGCTGGCCCGCTCGACTGGATGCAGACCCAGCACCGGATCAGCGGCTGGAAGGCGGCTCTGGAGGCCGCCGGGGCCGAGATCACGATGCCCCTGGCCGGTGACTGGAGCGCCCGCTCGGGCTTCGCGGCGGTGTCGCATGTTCCCGCATCCCCGAGCTCACCGCGGTCTTCGTGGGCAACGACCAGATGGCCCTCGGGGTACTGCTGGCCCTGGGCGAACGTCAGCTGTCGGTTCCCGAAGATGTCAGCGTAGTCGGCTTTGACGACATTCCCGAGGGGCCCACTTCTTCCCGCCGCTGACAACCGTCCACCAGGACTTCCAGGAGGCGGGCCGCGAAGGCATTGAGCTGCTGCTCGGCCAGATCGAGAGCGGATCTCCCAACCCGGAGCGACGCGTGATCAGGTCCGAGCTCGTCGTTCGGAGTAGCACCAGCGCTCCCCGCTCCCGTCAAGGCGCGCCGAACCATCGCTGATGGTCGAGCTCGAGTCCAAGCGCTACCGCCACCTTGCGTATCTAGAAGGGGGCCCGCCTGACGGGCCGCCATTGTTTCTGCTCCACGGCGGCACGATGACGGCGAGCTCGAATTGGGGCGGTGTTCTGCCTGCCTTCGCCCGCCACTTTCGCGTGGTTGCACCCGATAGTCCGGGCCACGGTGGTTCGGCGAACCCGCGCGCGGATCTTCGCTATGACGAGATAGCCGAAGACATGCTGGCGCTGGCGGCCGACCAAAGCATCGATCACGCCGGCTTCTACGGTTTCTCCGATGGAGCGCAGATCGCGCTCGAGGTCGCGTTCCAGGCCCCCCGGTTCCCAACCGCGCTGGTGCTGAGCGCCGTGATGCACAAGCTGACGCCGATCTACTACGCGAGCATGGTCGACTACGTCGGTGCAGAAGGCTTCGCGGCACGATCGTGGAGTGCTGAGCACCCGGAGATGGCCGCGGACTGCAGCCTCCACCACGCCGATTGGGACAGCCTCGCTCCCCAGATCTGGGATCTGTGGACGCGAGCCTTCGAGCTGACTCCGGATCAGCTCTCCCGGGTGGTCGCGCCGACACTGCTGCTCAGCGGCGACCGCGATCGCTTCGTCTCGCTCGAGCAGACGGTCGAGCTGCTGCGCCTTCTCCCCAATGCCGAGCTGGCGGTCATCCCCGGGGCCGGGCACGAGTACGACGGACGGTTCACCGAAACCGCCCTTGAGTTCCTGCGCCGCAAGAGCTCCGGCGTTCAATCCAGCGCCCTGACCGGCGCCACGTAGCGGGCGCGTGGCTCCGTCCGAGCGCAGCCGGCCGCGAGAATCGGACGACTGCGCTGCCGCCAGGGCGAGCTTTCTGGACGCGACCGCATATGGTTTGCGACGGATGACCGACGAGAGCATTCACGCCGAGCGCGTCGAGCTGTTCGCTGAGCTGCACCGTCCGGGTCAGCCGCTGCTGATGCCGAATCCGTGGGACGTAGGCTCGGCGCGCGTGCTGGCGTCGCTTGGTTTCGAGGCGCTGGCGACGACGAGCAGTGGCTTCGCGGCGACCCTGGGGCGGCTCGACGGAACCGTCAGCAGGGACGGAGCGCTCGCCCACGCTGCCGCGATCGTCGCCGCCACGGATCTGCCGGTGTCCGCCGATCTCGAGAACCTGTTCGCCGACTCGCTCGACGGCGTCGCCGAGACCGCCCGCGGGGCGGTCGAGTCGGGGCTGGCCGGCTTCTCGATCGAGGACTACAACGGCAGCGAGATCTACGAGCTCACCGAGGCGACCGAGCGGGTCGCGGCGGCCGTCGAGGTCGCGCATGCGGGCCCCGTGCACGTGGTGCTGACCGCGCGTAGCGAGAACCACATCCGCGGTCACGACGATCTCGACGACACGATCGAGCGCCTGCTCGCCTACCAGGACGCGGGCGCCGACGTCCTGTACGCGCCGGGTTTGACGAGCACGGACGACATCAGGGCCGTCGTCTCGGCGGTCGATCGGCCGGTCAACGTGCTCGCGCGGCCGGGGCTGCCGTCGGTGTCAGAGCTCGCGGAGCTCGGTGTCAGCCGCATCTCGATCGGTGGAGCGTTCGCGTTCGTGGCGATCGCGGCCGTCGTCGACGCGGCGACCGAGTTTCGCGATCGGGGGACATACGGTTTCGAGGCGGCCGCCGGCGCTGGAGCCAAGGCGGCTCGGGAGGCGTTCGGCTAACGCGTCGAGATCAGGCCACCGCGCGACGCGCCGAGATCAGGCCGCCGCGCAACGCTCGATCACCCCCGCAGCGTCGCCAGCGGCGGGCGCTCGGTCTGGTCGGCCGTTAGCACGGACAGCCGGTCGTCGGCGGGGAACATGAACGTCGTCGGCAGCGGGCCCTCGAGGCGACCATCGCGCCGGAGCCGCGAGGCCAGCGGCGCGGAGCACGGAGAAGGCCATCGGGCTCAGCTCTCGCAGCGGCTGGTGCGCGTTCTGGCGGACGTCGAGGTCGACCTGCGCGAGCGCTTCCAGGCCGGCCTCGCGGTGGGCGTCGAGCAGGAGCGCGATGTCGACGCCGTAGCCGGTGACGAACGGAACGCGCTCGAGCAGCTCCCGGCGGGCGGCCAGCTCCCCGGCGAGCGGCTGCTCGACCGCGGCAAGATCGGGATAGAACAGGTTCAACAACGGCCTCGCGGTCAGTTCGGTGACTCGGCCGCCGCCGTCGGGGAGCGTCACGTCGCCGACCTTGAACGGGCGCCGGTAAAAGCCCTTGACGAACGCCAGCTGCTCGTTGCAGAGCAGCGGTCCCAGCAGGCCACAAGGGAAATGCGGACCGAACTGCTCCGTGTCTGCATCCAGGAAGCAGATCACGTCGCCGGTCAGCACGTGCAGCGCACGCCACATCGCGTCGCCCTTCCCGAGCACGGGTCCGAACTCGGGGACGAGCTCCTCCTGATCGTGGACCTCGGCGCCCAGGTCGCGTGCGATCTCTGCGGTGCCATCGCTCGAGTGGTCGACCACCATGACCTGGTCGACTACTCCCAGTTCGCGGAGCTCGAGCACGGACTCGAGAATCGCGCCGATCGTGCGCGCTTCGTCGCGGGCCGGAAGACAGACAGACACGGTGGCGTTCCGTTCGGCGGCCAGCCGCGCGGGCGGGAACTCAGAATGCATGAAGGTGTTGGAGCGATACCAGGACCGGGCGCGCAGCGACATTCGCTCCAGAGGATGACAGCCGCAGCGTCTGGACAACCGGTCCGGGTCGCCCTGCCGCCTTGTAGGATCACGGTGTGGTGGAGGCGCGCTCACTTGTTGTCTGCACCGAGCGCTCGGACAGGGTGCTGGAGCGTTAACAGTCACCTCAGGAGATCGTGTAGAGCATGAAGCAGGTTTTGCGCCTGCCGGTCTATCGGCGTTTGCTCGCGTCCTACGCGCTCAACGAGCTTGCCTGGTCAGTCGGAACGCTCGCGCTTTCCGTGCTGGTCTACCGGCGGACCGGAAGCGCGCTCGGGTCGGCGGCCTTCTTCTTGACCTCGATGGTGCTGCCGGCATTCGCGGCGCCGTTCGTTGTCGCCCGCGTCGACCAACGAGCACCGCGCCGCCTCCTGCCTGCTCTATACGTGCTCGAGGCCGCGCTGTTCGCCGTGCTCGCTTGGATGACGGCGCGCTTCTCGCTCGGCCCCGTGCTGGCCTTGACGCTCGCCGACGGGATCGTGGCGATCGTCGCTCGTTCGCTTGCGCGCGCAGCGACCACGAACGTGCTGGCGCCGCTGGACCTCCTGCACGAAGGCAACGCGATCATCAACGTCGCCTTCTCGGTCTGCTTCATGGCTGGCCCGGCGATCGGGGGCCTGATCGTCGTCGCGGGCGGCACGGTCGCGGCGCTGCTGGCCAACTGCGCCCTGTTCGCGGTGATAGCGCTGGTCCTGGCGACCGCCAGCGGCCTGCCAGAGGGAGTCCACGAGCCAGAACGGTCGACGGGGCGGCTGCGTGCGGCGATCGAGCATGTCCGGCATGACCGCGCCCAGCGCTGGCTGCTCGTTTTGCAAGCTGGCGGAACGATCGCGTTCACGATCTCGATCCCGGTCGAGGTCGTGCTCGCGCAGCACACGCTCCACTCCGGCGCGGGCGGTTACGGCGCGCTGCTCTCGGGCTGGGGTGCCGGGGCGGTGCTCGGGAGTGCGGCTTATGCCCGCTGGCGCCGGCGTCCCGCGCGGCGGCTGCTGGCGGCCAGCGGCACCGCGCTGGCGGTCGGCTTCGCGGTGATGGCGGCCGCGCCGACGATTGTCGTGGCCGTGGCCGGGGCCGCCGTCGGGGGCGTCGGCAACGGTGTCTGGTCGATCTCGTCGATGACGGCGCTACAGGAGTACACAGGCAGGCGGTGGATGGCGCTGGTGATGAGTCTCAGCCAGTCGATCGTCCAAGCGGCGCCGGGCATTGGGATCCTGCTCGGTGGCGCGCTCAGTGAGCTCTACAACCCGCGGGTCGCGTTAGCGGTTGGGGCGGCCGGCTCGCTCGTGTTCGCCTGCATGGCGTGGGTGGTGCTACGGCCGGCGGCGATCGGCAAACCGCCGGTCGAGCCCGACGAGGTGAAGCAGTCGGACGGCGCGGACAAGTTTGCGCCTGCCGCGACCTAGGGCCATGAAGCGCTTGCCTGGGGAGACGGCTCGCCGTACGGTTGCGGCGGACGCCTGACCTGGGACCACAGCTTGCGGCTCGGCTGCATCGACATCGGCTCCAACACGACCAGACTGCTCGTCGCCGACAGCGACCATGGGCGGCTGCAATGGGTCCATCAGGAGCGTTCGTTCACGAGACTCGGTCACGAGCTCGGCCAGCACGGCGCGATCGGCCCCGCGAAGATCGCCGAGGTCGTCGCGGTGGTCCGCGACCAGCACGACAGCGCACGTATACACGGCGCTGCCGACGTCCGGGCAGTCGCGACCCAGGCGGTCCGCAGCGCCGCCAACGGCAACGAGCTGTGCGCGGCGATTCGTCGGGCGACCGGACTGAAGGTCGAGGTTCTGAGCGCGCGAGAAGAGGCGCGGCTCGCGTTCGTCGGCGTGGCCGGGACACTGCTCGAGCCGCCGGCAGGGGAGCTCGGCGTGGTCGATGTCGGCGGCGGCTCGTCCGAGCTGGTCGTCGGCGCCCCGCCGGATTATGTGCGGTGGTGGGCGTCGGTCCCGATCGGTTCGGGCGAGTTTGCGCATCCGCGGTTGCTCGGTGATCCGCCGACAGCTGCCGAACTCGCCGATGCCCGCGCCCAGATCGCCGACGAGCTCGGACGGCTTGACGTGCCTCGCCCCGCAATGGCGGTCGCGGTGGGTGGCAGCGCCACCTCGCTCAGCCGGCTGGCGGGGAGCCTGCTGGATCGCGCGGCGCTCAACCGTGCGCTGACGGTGCTCGCCCGCGAGCGCTCGATCGAGGTCGCGCGGCGGTTCGGGATCGATCTCGAGCGCGCCCGGCTGCTCCCGGCGGGGCTGCTGATCCTCGAGGGGGTTGCCCGGGCGTTTGGCTCGCCGCTGGTGATCGGCCAGGGTGGAATTCGCGAGGGCATATTGCTAGAAGCGTCTGCGACATGACCGCAGAAGCGGGCGACACGACGCCAGACGAGGGACTCCTGGCTCCAGGCACCCCCGACGCGGCGCCAGAGGTGCCCAACACGCCCCCAGAGCCTCCGATCCCGCCCCGGGAGGCGATTGCCGAGGTCCGGGTGAGGGCACCGACGCGCGGCAACCGCCGGCTCGAGCGGCTGCTCGCAGCTGCAAACGCCGACGAGCAGCTGAAGGCCTGGTGGCACGTGTCGGCCGTCAACGCGACCCGCCGGTTGGGGATGTCCGATCACTCCTGGGTTCACGTCCAGATCGTCGTCAACATCGGCCTGCGGCTGGCGCGGCTGCTGTTCCGTCGCGGTGTCGTCCCCAGCGTGGTCGCCGACTATGCGATGAGCGAGCACGACGCGGAGGTCGTGGTCGCCGCCGGCTGCCTGCTGCACTGCGTCGGCATGTCGATCCATCGCGACGATCACGAGCGCTACAGCCTGTTCCTGGCAGCCGACAAGCTTCCCTCGCTGCTGGACGGCATCTACGAGGACCCCGAGCGAACGGTGATCGCTGCCGAGACGCTGCACGCGATCATCGGTCACCGCCGCCAGGGCCACCCGTTTACGATCGAGGCAGGGATCGTCCGCGTCGCCGACGCGCTCGACATGGCGCGCGGCCGCTCGCGGATCCCGTTCGAAGCCGGCCACCAGAACATCCACTCGCTGTCCGCGTACGCGATCGAGGAGGTCAAGATCTCGCCTGGGCGCGACCGCGCCGTGCGGGTCGAGATCAAGATGTCCAACAGCGCCGGGATCTTCCAGGTCGACGACCTGCTGGCGACAAAGCTGCGCGGGTCGGGGCTGGAGGAGCACATCGAGGTGATCGCTCGGATCGACGCCGAGCACGAGCAGCGTCTGATCCCCGTGTTCAGGATCTGAGCGAGCCCGTCTTATCAGCCGCCGAGCCGTCCGCTCGAGCGGGTCTTACCAGCCGCCGCGCCAGTCCACGTTGGCCGCGCGGGCCTTGGCGGCGTCCATGCGCGCGTGCTTGCGCTTATCGAGTCGCCACTGGATCAGCGAGAAGACCAGGATGACCGTCGGGAAGAAGATGATCACGATGAACATCGCCGTCGTGATCTCCGGGTCCGTTGTTTCGCCGTACCAGCCCTGGCCTCCGTCGTAGCGTGCGAACGCGTCGGGCGCGAACGTCAGCAGCGCGACGACGAAAGTGGTCAGGGCGATGAAGAACCGGCGGCGCACTGAGTCCCGAAGGGTATCTGATCGTGCGGGCCGAGAAGCCCGGACCGCGCGGTCCCGACGCAGCGCTACGACGTCGCGACAGGCTCTCGGGACCGCACCGCCTCGAGCGCCTGTAGCAGCGGGCCGTTGAACTCGTCTTGGCGCAGGGTGACCTCGAGGTGGTCGATCGGTGCCTCGAAGGTCGGTCCGCCGATCGCGGCGGCCAGCTCGCGCTGCTTGTCGGGCGAGACGGCCGAGTCCCGCGTGGTGATCACCGACGCGGCAGGGATGCTCACCCCGCGCAGCCATGGCCGCGAGTCAAAGCGGCCGAGCTCGCGTCCCGCCTCGGCCAGGTCATGCGCCGAGTGGCGCATCATCTCCGCCAGCAACCATGCGGTCTGTGGCGACTCTGGGATCTTGACGCGCCTGAAGCCGGCCCTCCAGGCCGCCCGCGGAGCGACCGACAGCGACACGCCGACGGCCCCCATCCACTTCCAGATCTTCGCCGTCTCGGGGTCCTGCCAATGCTGCGCGGTGGCGCTGAGAACGACCGCGCTGGCCGCGTCCCGGTGGTCACGGGCAACAAGCTGCGCGATCGCGCCGCCCATCGAATAGCCGACGAATGTGGCCGGTGCCAGCTTCAGCTGGCGGACGGCGGCAGCCGCGTCGGCCGCACAGTCGGTGAGCCGGAAGGGCGTCATCGCACGCATGCCGCGACCGTGGCCGCGGTGGTCAATCGCCAGGACGCGGTAACCAGACTCGACCAAGGCCTCGTACGACCCGTGCCAGTTGAGGTCGGCGCTCGCCATCCAGCCGTGCAGCAGCATCACTGGCGGCCCGTCGCCGCCGCCATCGCGCAGGAAAACCTCGCCGCGCCCGGGCAGGATCAGGGTCCTGGCAGGGAGCATCTCGTGCGGCGGAACCGGGGGGTAGGTGGGCTTAGGCATCTGACGGGATGGTACATCGTAGTACCGAGCTGCCGGGCACCTACCATCAGACCGATGGCGGTAGTGATCGCATCGGACCTCGGCAAGGACATCGCGGGGGAACCCCTACTGCGCGGGATCTCGTTCAAGCTCGAGCGCCGCGAGCGGATGACCCTCTCCGGCCGCAACGGCGCCGGCAAGACGACCTTGCTGCGGATGTTGGCCGGCGAGGATTCGATCGACTCGGGCGAGCTCGTGTTGGCGAAGGGGGCGAAGGTGGCTTTGCACGATCAGCGTCCGCCGCGCGACCGCGCGCTGTCGCTCCGCGACTACGTGCTGTCCGGGGCGGCGGAGCTGGTGGCGATCGAGGCCGAGCTGTCACAGCTCGAGCACGCGATGGCCGCCGGCGCACATGACGAGGGGACGCTTGACCGCTACGCCCGTGCGCAGGCGCGGCTCGAGCACGCCGGCGGTTACAACTGGCGCGAACGCGCGCTAGCCACCCTGCACGGACTCGGCTTCCGCGACGATCGGGACCTCGACCGGTCGCTGAGACGTTCTCCGGCGGCGAGCTGACGCGGGCGTCGCTCGGGCGCGTGCTGGCGGGTGTCCCCGACCTGCTGCTGCTCGACGAGCCGACCAACCACCTCGATATCGAATCGCTGGAATGGCTCGAGCAGTACCTCGTGAGCCTCGATGCGGCGGTCGTGTTGGTCGCTCACGACCGCTGGTTCCTGGAGGCGGTCGGCACGTCGGTGCTGGAGCTCGAAGCCGGACGAGGGAGGTTCTTCGCGGGCCCGTGGCATGCGTGGCGACGAGAGAAGGCGGCCCGCGAACTGGCGCTCGGCCGGGCGGTTGAGCGCCAGCAGGCCGAGATCGAGCGACTCGAGCGATTCGTGACCAGGTTCCGCGCCGGGACCCGCGCACGTCAGGCGCAGTCGCGCGTCAAGCGCTTGCAGAAGATCGAACGCGTGTCGCGCGACCCGACCGACGGCGCCGCCCTTGAGTTCTCCTTCAAGCCGCCGGAGCGCAGTGGACGCGTCGTGTTCGAGCTCGAGGACGCATCGCTGTCGGCAGGTGACAAGAAGCTGCTGGAAGCCACGGAGCTGTGGCTCGAGCGCGGCGAGCACGTATCGCTGGTCGGCGCCAATGGCAGCGGCAAGACGACTCTGATCGAGACGCTCGCGGGACGGCGCGAGCTTGCTGAAGGCAAGCTCCGGACCGGCCACAACGTCAAGCTTGGCTTTCTCTCCCAGCACGCTGACGAGCTCGGCACCGGTCTGGGGCGCCCGCTCAGCTTCCGGCTTCGCGCAACGCTGGGCGGCCCCAGAGTCATCCGGCTGCGCGCACGGTGCTCGAGGCGACGCAGCGGGCGACGGGGCTGACGCCCGGCAAGGCGCGCGCGCTGCTGGGGACTTTTCTATTCTCCGGCGAGGATGCCGAGAAGCCGCTCGATGGCCTGTCCGGAGGCGAGCGGCGCCGGTTGTCGCTCGCGATACTGGTCCACTCGGGTGCCAACGTACTGGTACTCGACGAGCCGACCAACCACCTCGACCTCGAGAGCCGCGAAGCGCTCGAGGCGGCGCTAAAGGCTTTCCCTGGCTCGGTGCTGCTCGTTTCGCACGACCGGGCGCTGCTCGACGCGATCGGCACGCGCACGGTCGCGCTCGAGGACCAGACCCTGCACAGCTACGTTGGCGGGTGGCCGGAATACCTGCGCGTCCGCGAGCAGCGGGCCAAGGCCCCGGCCCGCGCTCCTGCCAAGCCCACCGCCGCGAAAGCGCCGCGCAAGTAGGCCTCACAAAACAGGTCCCGCAAGCCTCCCGGCGACAGCGAACTGCGGCTGGAGCAGCAGATCGAGGCCGCCGAGGCCGCGCTGCGGGCGATCGAGGACGAGTTGTCCGATCCGGCTGCTTGGGCGACGCCCGACGGCCAGCGCGCGCTCGACGTCGAGGCACGAGCAGGCAAAGCAGGCCGTGACAGAGCTCTACGAGCGCTGGGAGGCCGTCGCCGGTTAACTGCCGTGCGTCGCGGTCAAGCGGGCCGCGGAGTCTTCGCGAGCCCAGCGTGCGATCGTGGACCGCAATCCCGGAACGGCCGCGATCGCTACCGGCGTGGGAAGCCACACAGCGATCGCCCGGTAGGCGAGGACGGACGGCAGCGCGGCCTCGACCGGCACCCCAAAGGCGATCAACACCCCCGCGATCCCGCCGCTGACCGAGCCTGGGATCGGGAGCGTGGTCGCGGCTTGGCCGACGAAGTACGCGAGCGCGACGATCGGCACCGCCGGCACCGAGCCAAACGCGTGCAGCATCGCCCACAGCGTGGCCGCGTCGAACAACCAGTAAGCGAGCGCCCCGCAAAGCCGCGGGTCGCCGGCCCGCACGAGCCCGCGAGCAGCCCGCACCCCGTCACCGAGCATCCGCGCCGCGCCGCCCACTCTCGCTCGCCAGCCGCCCTCCGGCGCGAGCCGATCGGGCGCATCCGGCCGACGACCACTCAGAACGAGAGCCAGCGCGATCGCGGTGATCGCCACCGCAGCCGGGACTGCGCTGAGCGCTACCGGCCCGCGGCTGGGGACGAGGCCGAACGCGAGCACGAAGCCGGCGATCACGACCGAGCTGAGGAACACGCCGTACAGCAACACCTCGAACGCCAGCAGCGTCTTCGCGGCAGCTCGTGACCGAAGCCCAGCGCGGTGAAAGGTCCACAGCGCGAGCGCGGCGCCGCCAGCGCCGGCGGTCGGCAGCAGGCGTGTTGCCGCCGCCCCGGCGAGCGTGATCTGGGCGCTCACGCGAGTCGTGATCCGGGGCGTCGCGCGGCTCGAGACCAGCGCCAGCAGCACGACGTAGCCGGCCAGCGAGATGCACTCGAACACGACTCCGGTGACCGCCCACCCAGCGCCGATGCCGAGTCCCCGCTGCAAGGTTTCCGCGATCGTGTGGGCGTGACCGCCGACCAGCAGGACGCCTGCGAGCGCTGCGGCTGCGACGAGTCCCGGAAGCGCGATCCGGCGGCCCACGGAGCGGAGATCCACGGCGGGGAGGGCGAGTTCCGAGTAGGTCTGGTCGGGCGCGAGCATCGTCGTGTTCAGTTGTACGTGGCGGGGCCGTTCTCGGATGTGAGATCGGTCGCACATCCAGGCGGGTTCGGCCCTTCTCCGGATATGACCCCAGCGGACGGCGAGACTCATCGGCGGACCGGGCGATCGGCCGCGGTAACGCCAGGGCGAGCGAACCGGATCCGAATCCAACCGCAGCGCTCCCTAAACTGGCAGGCAAGATGCCACGATCAAGAAAGCGCTGGCTATCCGCGTCGCACTGATAGACGACGACAGCGGCCTTGTCACGGTTCTCGACAGGCGCTTTGCGGCATTGCGGTGGGAACGGGAGCTGCTGGGGTACGCGGCGGTTCCCGAGCAGCTGGCGGCGATGCGGCTGCACGCGCTGGTCGTCAACCCCGCGCTCACTGGGCTCGACTACGTCGAGTGGACCGCGCGGGCGCTGCCGGGCCTGGCGATGATCGTCTGCAGCGTCCAGGTGCCGGTCGCCGATCGCGTCAGAGGCCTGCGCGCCGGCGCCGACGACTGGATCACCAAGCCGTGTCACCCCGATGAGCTGGTCGCGCGGATCGAGGCTGTCCTGCGGCGTCGCAGGGCCGGCCAGCTGCCGGACGCGGACGAGACGATCGTCGCCGGCGAGCTGACGATCCGCCCAGACCGCTTCGACTCTTATGCGGACGGCGTTGCGGCCTCGCTGTCGCGTAAGGAGTACGAGCTGCTCTATCAGCTCGCGACCGCCGGTGGCCGGGTGCTCGAGCGCGAGGACATCTACCAGCGCGTGTGGGGCTACACGATGGCCCGCGGCGACCGTTCGGTCGACGTGTTCGTCCGCAAGCTGCGCCAGAAGCTCGAGCGCATCTCGCCGCAATGGCACTACGTGCATACGCACTTCGGGGTCGGCTACCGGTTCGCCGCCGAACCGGCCGACGGGTCTCAGCCGCAGGAGCCGGCGCCGCTCGAGTCGCCGCAGCCGAACGAGACCCGGCAGGCGAAGCAGCCGGAGCGCCCGGGCCTGCTGCCGCTGCGCTGACCACGGCGTAACCTATTGGTCGATGAGCACCGCGACTGTCCGCAACATTGTGATCGTGATGGCGATCGCCGCCGTGGTCGCGTTCGTCCCCGGCGGTGGTGGTGGCGCCGGGGCGCTGATCGCGGCTATCTCGATCGCGTTCCTGGCCGCTATCGCGTGGGTGGCGTCGATCATGTACCGGGACCACCGGACCGCGCTATACGCGCTGGGTGACCGCCGGCGCGCGGCGCTCTATGCCGCGCTCGGCGTGCTCGCGCTGACGCTCACTGCGACGGCACGGCTGACCTCGACTGGCGCCGGCTCGGTCGCCTGGCTGCTGCTGATCGGCGGCAGCGTCTACGTCGTGATCGCGACGGTCTTGGCGGCGCGCAGGTACTGACCGGTCGCGGTGCCGTCGCCGTCGAGCGGCGAGATCTGGACCGGAATCCCGTTCAGGACCGCGTTGCCGGACACGACGTCGAACAGCTGCTCGTCGGCGAGCACGTTGCTGTTCGTGCCGGCATGAGCGGCCGCAACCGAGATCCTCGTGTGCTCGAAGTCCTGGCCCCAGCCGTGCGGCAGGCTGACGACCCCCGGCATCAGGTCATCGGTGACCTCGACCTCGGCGTGGACGGCGCCGGTGCGCGACTGCAGCAGCGCCTGGCCTCCGTCCGTCAGGCCGTGGCGCATGGCGTCGTCGGGATGGATCTGGAGCGTGCAGCGCGACTTGCCCTTGACGAGCACGGGCAGGTTGTGCATCCAGGAGTTGTTGGAGCGCAGGTGGCGGCGGCCGATCAGCACCGGGCCGTCGTCGGCCGGGCGCTCGAGCGTCGCCCGCAGCCGCGGCACGTCGGCGACCACCAGCTCGGGGGCGAGCTCGATCCGGCCGCTGCTGGTACGGAGCGCGTCGGGCAGCCGTGGCTGGAGTGGGCCGAGGTCGATCCCGTGCGGCGCCTGCTCGAGCGCCGCGAGGCTGAGCCCGCCGTTGCCGTTGAAGTGGTCGCCGTAGGGACCGGTGCGGAGCATCAGATCCAGCAGCCGCTCGGGTCCCACGCGCGGCGCCAGCGCCGCGATCACCTCGTCGGTCGACAGGCCGGCCCGTGCGACCGGCGACTGCGGCGTTTTGCGTTCGCGTTCGACGAGCGCTTGGGCGACGCCTTCGTCGAGCGCGGCCACGTCGGCGTTGGGACCCATGCCGGCGGCTACGCCGGTCAGCCGCAGCAGCGTCACCCATTCATCGGGGAGCTCCGGCTGCGGCGGCAGCACCGGCGGCGAGTAGTTGGCGACGTTGCGAACCGCGAACTGGTACAGCGCGAGGTCGTAATGACTGCGGCGCAGCGGCGACGGCGCCGGGAGGATCACGTCGGCGTGGCGCGTCGTCTCGTTGACGTACACGTCGACGCTGACGAGCAGCTCGAGCTCGCGCAGCGCGGCCTCGAGCCGGGCGCTGTTGGGCGTCGAGACGACCGGGTTGCCCGAGACCGTGATCAGCGCCTTGACCTGGCCCTCACCCGGGGTGTCGATCTCCTCGGCCAGACAGACGACCGGAAGCTCACCGAACAGCTCACGGAGCCCCCGGACCCGGCTCGTATAGCGCCCGAACCGAGCGCCGCGCCCGCGGCCCGGCTCGCCGGCGCTGTTCGACTGGCCCGCGGCCGCCATCGGGAACATCGCACCGCCGGGCCGGTCGAGGTTGCCGGTGAGCACGTTGACGACGTCGACCAGCCAGCTCGCGAGCCCCCCGAACTGTTGCGTGCAGGTCCCGATCCGCCCGTACACGGCGGCGGTCGGCGCCCGCGCCAGTTCGCGGGCGTGGCGTCGGATCTCAGCGGCCGCGATGCCGGTCGCGGGAGCAACCGCGTCAGGGGTGAACGCCGCCGCCAGTTCCGGCAGCTGATCGAGCCCGTTTGACAGGCCGGCGATCCGCTCGCCGGGATCCGCGAGACCCTCCTCGAACAGCACGTGGACGATCGCGAACAGCAGCAGCGCGTCGGTCCCGGGACGGATGAAGTGGTGTTCGTCGGCTTCGCGCGCGGTCCGCGTCCGGCGAGGATCGATCACGACCAGCTTGCCGCCGCGAGCCCGCAGGGCACGGAGCCGTCCGCGCGCGTCGGGCGCGGTCATCAAGCTGCCGTTCGAGGCGAGCGGGTTGGCGCCGAGCATCAGGAGGTAGTCCGTGCGGTCGAGGTCGGGAACCGCGACGGTGGTCCCGGTCCCGAACATCAGCGCCGAGGTCATCTGCTTGGGGAACTGGTCGACGGTGCTGGCCGAGTAGACGTTGCGCGACGAGAGCGCGCGGGTGAGCACCCGCAGGTAGAGCATGTTCGAGAGGTTGTGCGCGTTGGGGTTGCCGATGTACAGCGCGACCGAGTTGCGGTCGGCGGCCAGCAGCGGCGCGAGCCGGTCGTCGATCAATGCGAACGCCTCGTCCCAGGAGGCGGGCTCAAAGTCATTGCCCTTGCGGATCAGCGGCGTCGTGACCCGGTCGGGATCCTCGTGCAGGGCACGGAGCGCCGAGCCTTTGGGGCAGATGAACCCGTGGCTGAAGACGTCCTCGAGATCGCCACGAATCGAGACGACCCGTTCGTCGTCGAGCTCGATTTCGAGCCCGCACGTCGCCTCACACAACGGGCAGGTTCGAAAGGCGCGGGTCGCCATACCGGTCAAACCATACGCGGTCCCTGGCCCCGGGCAATTACGTGCGGCGTACACTGCCCGCCGCCGTGAGCAAGGGAATGCGCGAAGCGATCGCCGACTGGCTGATAGTGATCAGCGCGCCGATTCTGCTGCTGTCGCTGTTCTTGACCTGGAGCCACCAGTTCTCGCCGGCATTCCTGGCCCGGTACTCGAACACGCCGGCGCTCGCGGGTCTGCCGCGTGACCCGACGGCGTGGCAGGTCTACTCGATCGCCGACGTGCTGCTGGCGTTGCTGGCGGGCGGCCTGCTCGCAGTCGCGCTGCAGGGGTCGCGCAACGGGCGGATCGCCGTGCTGCTGGGTCTGCTGGTCGCACTGGCGTTCGTGGTCCACGCGCTCGGAACGCCGCCGACGAATGGCGCCAACCTGTTCGATGCAAGCATCGGCGCGTATACGCCAGACCATCCGTCGTCGGGGGCGGGAGAGGTGGTGGCGCTCGTGGCGTTGCTGCTGGGGACGGCGGGCGTGGCGCTGTCGTTCACCGTCTAAGGGCAACGAACGCTTTGCACGTATGACGTGTATTGCGTTCCAAGGCCCGCCTCTATCCTCGAAATCCGATGTCAGTTTTCCCAGCCGACCGCCGCCGCGAGCTCCCGGACGAGCCCGGCGTGTACCTGTTCCGCGACGAGCGCGGCAAGGTGATCTACGTCGGCAAGGCCAAGTCGATCAAGAAGCGGGTCGCGTCTCACTTCTCAAACCCCAGCACGCGCGCGGGCCGCGAGATCCTCGAGATGATCGACCAGATCGAGGCGCTGGTCGTCCAGACGGAGTCCGAGGCGCTGCTCGTCGAGCAGAACTTCATCAAGCAGTACAAGCCGCGCCTGAACATCCGGCTGCGCGACGACAAGTCGTATCCCTACATCGCGATCTCGCTCGACGAGGACTTCCCGCGGGTGTACTTCACGCGGGAGCGCCATCGCCGCGACCGGGTCTACTTCGGGCCCTACTCGAACGCGAAGCGCGTGCGGGCGACGCTCGAGGTGCTGGGCAAGGTGTTCATGTTCCGCTCCTGCGAAGGTCCTGAGCCCGGGCGCCGCAGCGGCTCTCCGTGCCTCGACTACTACATCAAGCGCTGCGAGGCGCCGTGCGTCGGCTACGTCGACAAGGAGCAGTACCGCAAGAGCATCGACGGCGTGATCGACTTCCTGTCGGGGCGCTACAAGGAGATCGAGCGCGGGCTCGAGCGCGAGATGAAGGCCGCGTCCGACGAGCAGCGGTTCGAGGACGCCGCCCGCGAGCGCAACCGGTTGCGGGCGATCCGCTCGCTGCTCGAACGCCAGCGGGTCGCGCACGAGGGGGCCGGGTCACTCGATGCGATCGCGGTCGCCGTCGACAACGACGCCGGCGAAGCCAACGCGCAGGTGTTCCAGGTCCGCGACGGGGTCCTCTCCGACCGCCAGAGCTTCTATCTCGACAACGCCGCCGGCGAGGATCTGGCCGCCGTCGCCGAGGCGTTCATCCTTCAGTACTACGCGAGCGCGACGTCGGTGCCGTCACTGCTGATTGTGCAGCGCGAGGTCGGCTCCAACGAGGCGCTCGCCGAGGCGCTCAGCGCGCGGCGCGGCGGGACGGTCGAGATCAGAGCGGCCGAGCGCGGCGACAAGCGTCGGATCCTCGAGCTCGCCGAGCGCAATGCGCGGCTCGCGATCGACCAGGAGAAGCTGCGTTCAGAGCGCCGCCGACAGCAGCGGGTCGAGGCGCTCGACGGCCTCCAGCAAGTGCTCGGGCTCGACACGATCCCGCTGCGAATCGAGTGCTTCGACATCTCGACGCTGATGGGGACTAACACGGTCGCGTCGATGGTCGTGTTCGAAGGTGGCGCGCCGAAGAAATCCGACTACCGGCGCTTCAAGGTGTTTGGCGACGGCGCTCCGGACGGCGTCCCGGACGACTTCGCCGCGATGGAGGAGGTCCTCGGTCGCCGGATGGCGCGCTGGGAGCAGCAGCGCGACGTCTCGCCGCACGACAAGGACTACGACCCCAGCTTCGCGGCGCTCCCGAACGTGGTCGTGATCGACGGCGGCAAGGGACAGCTGTCGGCCGGCTTGCGGGCGCTACAGGGATTTCGCGATCGCGGGGTCGTGGTCATCTCGCTCGCGAAGCGGATCGAAGAGGTGTTCATCCCCGGCCGCGCCGCGCCGCTGGCGCTGGCGCACGACACACCCGAGCTGCAGCTGCTGCAGCGCGTTCGCGACGAGGCGCACCGGTTCGCGATCACCCACCACCGGATCCGCCGCGACCGGGCGATGACCGCCAGTGTGCTCGACGACCTGCCCGGCGTCGGGCCGGCGCGCAAGCGGGCGCTGCTGGCGCACTTCGGATCGCCGGACGCGATCCTGGCGGCGTCGCGCGAGGAGCTCGCGGCGGTGCCCGGGGTACCGGGGAAGCTCGCGCGCGACGTGTACCGCGAGCTTCACAAAACGGGCCGCTGCGTCTAGCCGCCGATCGTCAGCAGCGCCGCGCTGCCGGCCGGCAACGGCACCGTGTAGGTCCCGCCGACCGGTGCCAACGGCGTCGTCTGCGGCGCGGGCAGCGTCCCGGTGGTGGTCTCGTCGCCGAACGACTGGCCGCCGAGCGTGATGCTGGCCGTGGCGGTGATGCCGGGTGCCGACAGGGTCTCGAGTGACCCGGGGGTCGCAGCGTTGGGAACCGATAGTGCGACGTCGTGCTCCGCGTTCGGGTCCTTGTTGATCAGCGTCACGCGCACGACGCCGGCGGCGTCCTGCGTGGCCCAGACCTTGACGGGACCACTCGGCGCGTTGACGTTCAGCAGGTGGGCTCCCGGCGGGAACGCCTGGGCGAACATCAGCAGGCCGTAGTACTCCGGGTGCACGAACGCCTGCCAGGTCCCGGTCGCGGTCTGCGACGGCGTGAACAGTTCGTAGTTGGAGCCCGGCAGCATGTGGAAGTTGACGCCGTCGACGCCGACGCTCGCCATGTCGAACATCGTGTCGAGCGCCCACAGCGCCGACGCGAACGTGTCGCTGACGCCCTTGGCGCCCTCGCAGGAGGCCGAGTTGATCTCAGTCAACCGGAACGGCAGACCGTGCTTGTGAGCGACCGCGACGAACGGCGCCAGCCCGCGGGCGAGCCCGGACGACGAGCTATCGGAGAGCAGGTTGGGGATCGAGGCGTACCCGGCCGCGCTCGGCTTGGTGATGCAGGCTCGCAGCGGGTAGCGGTGGTAGGTGACCAGCTTCAGGCCGCGCTCTGCCGAGATCAGCTTTCCGAGCTTGCCCATCCAAGCGGGGCCCGAGGCGGCGGGACCCGCCAGCGGCACGCTGGGGAGCGCCTTGCTCCAGCGCGTGAACTCGTTGATGTAGTCGGTGAGCCCGTAGTGGCGGCCGCGCGCCCAATGGAGATGGCCCTGGCGGTCTCGGTACCAGGGGAACGCGGCGTAGAGGTCGGGCTCGTTGCCGATCTCGAACGCCTGGATGTACTGGCGCCCGATCCCTGCGAGCAGCGCGCGTGCTTCGGCGGCGGCAAGCGACGGCCGCCCTGCCGCGAGGTTGACGCCAAGGATCAGCTTCGCGCCGGCGTCGGCGGCGAGTGCCTGCGCGACGCGCAGCCAGCCATCGTTGAGGCGGTAGTAGATCCCGCCCGGGGGCAGCACACCGGGCATCGGCCACCAGGTCCCGTCGGTGCTGTCGCCACCGATCCTGATCACCGGCGCCTCCCCCGGGGCGAGCCCCTTGAGCAGCGAGACCAGCACCGGATCGACCGCGAGCGGGTCGCGGCCGGCGTATTGAGACAGCGCTCGATATTCGAACGAAACCCCGACGAACCCGGGCGGCATTGCCTGCCCCGTCTGCGTGTCCGAAACGCTCGCGGAGAGCAAATCGGCCGCGTGAGCCGGCGGCGCTGCCTGTGCGGCCACCGGTCCAAACGACGCGATTCCGAGCGCCGCCACGATGACGATTGCAGCGCAGCGGCGAAGCACTTGGCGGCATGTTGGCACACCCTCGGCCACGAACGAGTCACCCCTCGTCCGCCAATGGGATCAGACTTTGAAAGCAATGGAGGCCACAGCGCTCAAAGACCTCGTCGTGATCACCGGCTTCTCGGGGGCCGGCAAGTCGACCGCGATGGGGGCGTTCGAGGACGAGGGCTACTTCTGCGTGGACAACCTCCCGTCGGAGATGATCCGGTCGCTCGTCGAGCTGTTCATGCATGCCGGTTCGAAGGTCGAGCACGCAGCGGTCGTGTCGGACGTTCGCGGCGGCAGCTACTTCGAGGGACTCGACGAGACGCTCGATTACCTCGCCCGTGGCCACGTCAACCATCGGGTGCTGTTCCTGGAAGCCAGCGAGGAGTCACTGCTGACCCGCTACAAGGAGACGCGGCGGCGGCACCCGCTGACCCCTCGAGGCAGCGTCGCCGAGGGGATCGAGCGCGAGCGCGAGCTGCTGGCCCCACTGCGCGAGCGCGCCGACGTGGTGATCGACACCAGCGGTCTGACCGCCGCGATGTTGCGACGCAAGCTCGCCGACGAGCTGCTGCCGACCCGAACTCCGGGACGGCTGTCGGTCACGTTCGAGAGCTTCGGCTTCAAATATGGGCCGAGCCGGGACGCGGATCTGTTGTTCGACGTTCGCTTTCTTCCCAACCCTCACTACGAGCCCGAGCTGCGGCCGCTGACCGGCAGCGACGAGAGCGTGGTGGCGTTCATCAACGCCGCCGGAGAGCTGGACCGCTTCTACGACCAACTTCATCCACTGATGGACTACCTGCTTCCCCAGTATCTGGCCGAGGGTAAGGCGCACCTGGTGGTCGCGATCGGTTGCACCGGCGGCCGGCACCGCTCAGTGGCGATCGTCGAGCATCTGGCGCGGCGCTACGACGGCACCAGCGGTTACCTGGTCGACGTCGTGCATCGCGACGTGACGCGGCCCGCGTGACCAGGACGTGCGGAGGCTCGTGTGATCGACCACATTGGGTTTGAGGTTTCCGAGCTCGGGCGGGCGACCAAGTTCTACGACGCCGTGTTCTACGCGCTCGGCGCCAGACGGCTGCACGAGTCCGAGCACGCCGTCGCGTACGGCATCAGCTCGCCGGTTGTCTGGTTCGTGGTCCGCGGCCTGCGACCGAGCGCGGGCTACGGCCACCTGGCGCTGCAGGCGAGCGGTAAGGCGGCGGTTGACGCCGCGCACGCCGCTGGGCTCGCGAACGGCGGCCGCGACGATGGCGCGCCCGGCCAGCGGCCGCGGTACGGTCGGCGCTACTACGCGGGGTATCTGCGAGACCCCGACGGGCTGCGGGTCGAGGTCGTCTCGCGGCGCTGATCAAAAGGCCAGGAGCGAGCTTTAGGTAGCCTGTCGGCGGCCGGTGCGGACGGCTGCTCTGAGCCGGCGGTCTCTCTGTTGCAACGGTATTGGAGGAAGCGCGCATGGCCGTACGTGTCGGAATCAACGGCTTCGGGAGGATCGGCCGCAACGTATTCCGCGCCGCCTACGAAAGCGGGGCGGACATCGAGTGGCTCGCGGTCAACGACCTCGTCGATCCAAAGACGATCGCGCATCTGCTCAAGTACGACAGTAACTACGGGCCGTTCCCTGGCGAGGTACGCGCGACCGATTCCGGCTTCGAGGTCGACGGGAACGAGATCCGCGTGCTCGCCGAGCGTAACCCCGCCGATCTCCCATGGGGCGAGCTCGGCGCCGACGTCGTGATCGAGTCGACGGGGCTGTTCACGGACCGCGAGAACGCCTCGAAGCACCTCGACGCGGGCGCCAAGAAGGTCGTCATCTCGGCTCCGGCGACCAACCCCGATACGACGGTCGTCCTCGGCGTCAACTTCGAGCAGGCCTACGACCGCGCTCAACACGACGTGATCTCCAACGCCTCCTGCACGACCAACTGCCTCGCCCCGGTCGCCAAGGTCCTCCACGACACGATCGGGATCAAGCATGGGCTGATGACGACGATCCACGCCTACACCGCCGACCAGCGCCTGCAGGACATGCCGCACCGTGATCTGCGACGCGCTCGCGCGGCGGCGATCAACCTGATCCCGGCCTCGACCGGGGCCGCGAAAGCGATCGGGCTCGTGATTCCGGAGCTCAACGGCAAGCTCAACGGCTTCGCGATCCGCGCCCCGGTGCCGACCGGAAGCGTCATCGATCTGACCGCCGAGTGCGAACGCGAGACGACCGTCGAGGAGGTCAACGCGGCGATGAAGGCCGCCGCCGACGCCGGCCCGCTGAAGGGACTGCTGATCTACAACGAAGACCCGATCGTCTCCACGGACATCGTCAAGAATCCCGCCTCGTCGATCGTCGACTCGGAGCTGACCGCGGTGATGGACGGGACGATGGTCAAGGTCATCTCGTGGTACGACAACGAGTGGGGCTACTCGAACCGGGTCTCGGACGTCGTGCAGCTGCTGCTGTGAGAACGCTCGAGGATCTGGGCGATTTACGGGACAAGCGAGTCCTCGTGCGGGTCGACTTCAACGTTCCACTCGAGCAGGGGCGGGTCGCCGACGACACCCGGATCCGGGCCGCGCTGCCGACGATTCGGTCGCTCCGCGAGCGCGGCGCGGCGCTGATCCTCGTATCCCACCTCGGCCGGCCTAAAGGCCCAGATCCCAGCCTGTCGCTTGAGCCGGTCGCTGGACGGCTGTCGGAGCTGCTCGGCACCGAGGTGAAGCTCGCCCCGCCGGGGGTCGGGCAAGAGGTGAAGGCGCTCGCCGACGCACTGTCCGCGGGAGACATGCTGTTGCTCGAGAACATCCGCTTCGAGCCGGGCGAGACGAAGAACGACCCGGATCTCTCCGCTGCGCTCGCGAGTCTGGCCGATGTTTACGTAGATGACGCGTTCGGTTCCGCGCACCGCGCGCACGCCTCGACCGAGGGCGCCGCGCGGCTGTTCTCGGAAAACCAACGCGCCGCCGGGCTGCTGCTGGCCGGCGAAGTGCAGGCGCTAACCGATCTGCTCGAGAACCCCTCCCGGCCGCTGGTAGCGGTCCTCGGTGGCGCCAAGGTGAGCGACAAGATCGGCGTGATCGAGTCGTTCCTGGCGGCCGCGGACACGATTCTGATCGGTGGCGCGATGTGCTTCCCGTTTCTTGCGGCGCAGGGACATTCGGTCGGCGACTCGCTCTGCAGCGGCGCAAGACGTCGTGCTGGCCCGCGAGGCGATCGCGCAGTCGCAACGGGCAAGGGCCACGCTCGCGCTGCCGAGCGACCTTGTACTCGCCGACCACTTCGGCGCCGACGCCGTGCCCCGACCGCTCGACGGCGTCGACGTGCCCGATGGGCTGATGGGGCTCGACATCGGCGAGCGCACCGCGGACGCCTACGCGCAGATCATCCTGACGGCCGGCACCGTGTTCTGGAACGGGCCGATGGGCGCATTTGAGCTCGAGCCGTTCAGCGCCGGCACGCGGACCGTCGCGCAGGCGGTCGCGGCAGCGCCCGGAGTAACGGTGGTCGGCGGCGGCGACTCGGCCGCGGCGCTCGCGCGCTTCGGGCTCGCCGACGAGGTGACCCACCTGTCGACCGGAGGCGGCGCCGCGCTCGAGCTGATCGAGGGCCGCTTGCTACCCGGCGTGGAGGTTCTGGCATGAGGGTGCCGCTGGTCGTGGAGGTTCTGGCAATGAGGGTGCCGCTCGCCGTGGAGGGCCTGGCATGAGAGTGCCGCTGATCGCTGGCAACTGGAAGATGAACAAGACCGTGGCCGAGGCCGAGGAGTTCATCGCGGCGCTGCTGCCTCGGGTCTCGTCGATCGAGCGAACCGAGGTCGCGATTTGCCCGCCGTTCACCGCCCTGCAGGAGATGGTCGACTCGACCCGAGGTTCGCGCGTCGCGGTCTACGCGCAGAACATGCATCAGGCGGCGAGCGGCGCGTTCACGGGCGAGGTGTCGGCGCCGATGCTCGACGAGATCGGGGTGCACGGCGTGCTGCTGGGCCACTCCGAGCGCCGCGAGCATTTCGGCGAGACTGACCGGGCGCTGGCGCTCAAGGTCCCGGCCGCGCTCGAGGCGGGGCTGCTGCCGGTGTTGTGCGTCGGCGAGACCGAAGAGGAGCGCGAGGCCGGGGATACCGAGCGCAAGCTCCGCCATCAGGTTCAGGAGGATCTAGCGCGGCTCGCGCCCGATCGCCTGGGGGACGTCGTGATCGCCTACGAGCCGATCTGGGCGATCGGCACCGGGCAGGTCGCGACCGCCGAGCAGGCGCAGGAGGCGATCGCGTTCGTGCGCGCGCTGGTCGCCGATCGCTCGCCTGAGCAGGCCGAGCTGACGCGGATCTTGTACGGCGGCAGCGTCAAGCCCGACAACGCCGCCGAGCTGCTGGCACAGCCGGATGTGGATGGCGCGCTCGTCGGCGGAGCCAGCCTTGACGCCGAGTCCTTTGCGGCGATCGTCGCGGCGGCGCGCTAGATGACCGCGCGCTCGTTGCCGGTCGCGCGGGCGGCGCTGATCGTGCTCGATGGCTGGGGACTGGCCGAGCCCGGTCCCGGTAACGCCGTCGCGGCGGCGGACACGCCGGTGTTCGACGAGCTGTGGGCGACCTATCCGACGACGACGCTGGCCGCGTCGGGTCGGGCCGTCGGCCTGCCCGATGGCCAGATGGGCAATTCCGAGGTGGGTCATCTGAACCTGGGCGCGGGCAGCGTCGTGATGCAGGACCTGACGCGGATCGACATCGCCGCTGAGAGCGGCGAGTTCGCCATCAACCACGCGTTCCGCGAGGCGCTGACCGCGTCCGAGCGCGTGCACGTGATCGGTCTCGTGTCAGATGGCGGGGTGCATTCGAGCCTCGGGCATCTCGAGGCGTTGATCGAGCTGGCGGTCAGGCTCGGCGTGCCCGACCTGGTCGTGCACGCGTTCACCGACGGCCGCGACACGCTGCCGAAGTCGAGCGCCGGCTACCTCGAGCAGGTGGAGCGAACGATGGCCGACGCCGGCGGCGGCAGGATCGGCAGCGTCGTCGGCCGCTACTTCGCGATGGATCGCGACCGCCGCTGGGACCGGGTCCAGAAGGCGTACGACCTGCTGGTCCACGGCCGGGCGGAGTATCACGTGCAGACCGGGCCCGAGGCGGCCCAAGCGGCGTACGAGCGCGGCGAGACCGACGAGTTCATCGAGCCGACGCTGGTCGGCGCCGAGGCCCGAATCCGCCCCGACGACTCGGTGCTGGGCTTGAATTTCCGCCCTGACCGGATGCGCGAGATAACGCGAGCGCTCGCGGATCCGGAGTTCAGTGAGATCGATCGCGGTGGCGCTCAGACCGTGCGCCACTACGCGACGATGACCGAGTACGAGGAGGGCTGGCCGTATCCGGTCGCATTCCGGCCCGAGCCGCCCGAAACGACGCTCGCGGCGCTGATCGCCGCCCGCGGCGACCGTCAGCTGCACGTCGCCGAGACCGAGAAGTACCCCCACGTGACGTACTTCTTCAACGGCGGCGAGGAGCGGGCGTACGACGGCGAGCAGCGCGAGCTGGTCCCGTCGCCGCGCGATGTCCCGACCTACGATCACAAGCCGGCGATGAGCGCCCCCGAGGCCGCCGACGCGTTCGTCAGCGCCTGGCGGGCGGAGCCGCCGACGTTCGGGATCATCAACTTCGCCAACGCCGACATGGTCGGCCACACCGGCGTGATCGAGGCCGCGATCGAGGCCGTCGAGACCGTCGACAGCTGTTTGCGGGAAGTCGTTGAGGCCGTCGACGCGTCCGGCGGGGCGTGTCTGATCACCGCCGATCACGGCAACGCCGACAACATGCTCGAGCCTGACGGGAGCCCGAACACCGCCCACTCGCTCAACCCGGTGCCCGTGATCGTGACCGTCCACGGACTGCAGCTTCGCTACGGCGGCGTGCTGGCCGACGTCGCGCCGACGCTGCTGGAGATGCTCGGGATCGAACAGCCGGAGGCGATGTCGGGCCGCTCGCTGATCGTGTCCGATTAGGGTCGCGAACCGCTAACGCAGGATGCCCGTGTGCCCGAGCGAGTAGCGCCCGGGCTGCGGCCAAACGCAGAGCCCGTGTGGCCCGTCGCCGACCGGGATCGTCGCCCGCAGATGGCCGTTGCGGGTGTCGATCGCGTACACGACAGCGTTGTAGCGACCGCTCAGCCACAGCGTGCTGCCGTCGGCCGAGACGCCGCCCATATCGGGGCTCGCCGGCGTTGGCAGCTGCCACGTCGCGATCACCCGGCGCGTCTTGAAGCTGACGACGGAGATCGATCCCGCCTGGCGATTGGAGACAAACATGTCCTGGGCGTTGCGGCTCGGGTAAAGGCCGTGCGCCCCGGCGCCGGTGTGCAGGAAACCGATCACCTTGAACGTGAACGGGTTGATCTCCCACAGGCCGCCGTTGAGCTGATCGGCGGCGTACAGCGTGCGCCCGTCGGGCGACAGCTTGACGTCCTGGGGGCTCGCGTTGCCGTTGTCGAGCACGATCGTCCGGAGCACCTGCTGGGTCGCGAGGTCGACCTCGATCATCCGGCTCGAGAACTCGCAGCTGGCGAACGCATAACGACCGTCGGCCGAGAAGTCCATGTGATCGACGCCGCGGCACTGCGGCACGTAAAGCGAGTGGACCAGGCGCATCGTGTTCGGATCTCGGAAATCGAGCCGCTGGAGTCGCTCGGCGACGATGATCGCGAACCGTCCGTCCGGCGTGAAGTAAAGGTTGTACGGGTCCTCGACCGGGATCGGTGTCCCGGGGCGGCCGGTACGGGGGTTGATCGGGGTGAGGCTGTTGCCGAGGTCGTTGTCGACGTACAGCGTTCGCAGGTTGTAGGCGGGGGTGACGTGCTGCGGGAGCTCGCCGGTCGGAAACTGCTCGACGATCTTGAACGTGCGCTGGCTGATTACGTCGACCGTGGCGCTGAGGCTGTTGGGGACGTAGACGAGCGGTGGGTCGCCGCGGACGGCGGGGCTCAGATCGCCGGCCGCCGTATGCGCGTAGATGTTCACCGGACCGGCCTCCTTGGAGCCCCCGCGTAGCGGCGCTCGGAAGCTGGGCGGACTTGTTCGTCGTCGACGAACTGGCGGCGTGGCCACCGCCACCGCAAGCCGCGATCAGCAGGCTGAATGCGGCGGCCACCGCCAGCAGGCGCGGCGCGCGCGCCCGCCTGAGACCAGCGGTCCGGGCGCGCAGATGCACGGCGGGGAGCCTCGCGGGCGACGATGCGAAACGCATAAGCGCGCGGTGAGAATGTCCACACCAGCTGCGCGGCAGGCGGTCGCGGGCGGCTAGCCTCGCCCGGATCCTGAACTCGTGCTCCATCCCCTGCGGTTACCCGATTGCGAGGCGCTTCTCATCGCTGGCATGCGTCGCGCTGCTCGTACTCGCGGGCTGCGGCAGTGCCTCGTCGAGTTCGACCACGCAGGCAACGGCGGCGCGCCAGCGCCGGACGCCGCACGCCGTCGCTGTGGTGAAGCTCGATTACCGCCCGCTGTTCGCGCTCGCGGCCCCGCTGCGCGACCCGGCGAGCGCGTCGCTCGGCGCCGGCCGGTTCGTGCTGCTGGGAGGCCTTGACGCGGCCGACACGTCGACCGCCGGGATCGAGCTCGCGAACCTCCGCGGAACGCTGCACAGCTACGCGCTGCCGCTCGCGCAGCATGACGCTCAGGGGGCGGCGCTCGACGGGAGCGTGTACGTATTCGGCGGTGGCTCGCTGTCGGAGCTCGATCACATCATCAACTTCAACCCGGCGTCCGGCGCGGTCCAGACGGTCGGCTCGCTGCCGCAGGCGCAATCCGACGTGGCGGTCGCGCAGATCGGTGGCACCGCGTACATCGTCGGTGGTTTCGACGGCACCAACTGGTTCAACACGATCCTCGCCTGGCGTCCCGGGTCGAGCGTCCGGGTCGCGGGGCGGCTCCCGGACGGGCTCCGGTACTCGGCGGTCGCCGCCGCCGACGGGAGGCTGTTGGTGATCGGCGGCTCTACCCCAGCCGGAACGAGCCGAGCGATCTACAGCTTCGACCCTGGGACCGGGGAGGTCCGCCAGATCGGCAACCTGCCGCACGGGGTAACGCACGGGGGAGCGGCGACGCTGGGATCAACCGTGTACTTCGTCGGCGGGCGCGGCGAGCTCGACAATGAGCAAACGGGACGCGTGTGGGCGATCAACCCGCAGACGGGCGCGGTCCGTGCCGCGGGGCGCCTGCCGGAGCCGCTATCCGACGCGGGCGTGCTGACGGTGGGGGACGCGATCGTCGTCGCCGGAGGGTTGACGAGCGCGGGGAGCGTGGTCACGAACGTCGGCGCGCTCGTGCCCGCGGCGAACTAGCCGAATCAGCCGCGAGGTTTGATCGTCAGCACGCCGCGGCGCTGGACCGCCAGCACGTAGGCCGGTCACCGCGTCGAGCTGGGCGCCCGTCAGTGGGTGGCGGACCGGCATCTCGCGCGCGAACTGCAGCAGCTGCGGGCGGGTCAGGCGAAGGTGGAGCAGGTCGCCCCCCTGGTGGCGGGGTGAGTCGACTCCCGTCAGCGTGTGGCAGCCACCGCACGAGCTCGCGAACAACCGCTCGCCCGAGGCCGGACGCTGCACGCTCGTAGTGCCACACGCGGCCGCCAACAGGGCGACGGCCAGCACGGCGAGCCGGGGAGCTGATCGCACGGCCCGACAGGCTACGCCCGCCCCTTGTCGCGCGCCGAGCCTGTGTCGAAGCGTGCGCCACCGGCAGCGATCCGAATTTCGGACTTGACAGTGATAGACTTAGATTTCATAATACTACTTGCAGTAGGTTCCAATTTGAAACGAGGAATTTGATGGCACTGATCCGATGGGAGCCGGTCCCGGTAAACCGGCTTTTCAACAGCCTGTTCGACACCCCGACCGCCGGTTTTGGAAGCGCTTGGCGCAGCTGGATCCCGGCAGTCGACATCGTCGAGACAGACAGCGACTACGTACTTCGCGCGGACCTGCCCGGCCTGACTGAGCAGGACGTCAACGTCGAGCTGCACAACGACGTACTGACGATCTCCGGCGAGCGCAAGTCAGAGCACGAGGAGCGCAAGCAGGGCTACTACCGCGTCGAGCGCAGCTCCGGCTCGTTCCGCCGCTCGGTTCGCCTTCCCGAGGGCGTCACGCCCGAGTCCGTGAAGGCTACGTTCGAGCGCGGCGTGCTCGAGGTGACGGTCCCCAAGCCCGAGCAGCAGGGCCCGCACAAGGTCGAGATCACGGCTGGCGACGGCGACAACGCGCCGGTGGCCGAGGTCGAGGCGCCGGCGGCCGACGAGGCCAAGGCAGCGGCGTAAGCCACACAGGCTGAGTAGGGTCCGGGCCGTATTCAATAGGTAACGCGAACGCTACTCCTAGAGGGCCGGGGATTCTTCCTCGGCCCTCTTTTTATGCATGCAGCGCCGCGCCGTGCTGCTCAGCGCGCGGCAAGAGGTTCGGATCGAGGTTCATCGTGATGTCGGCGCCCTGCTCTACGAGCTGAGCCACTGATTGAGAGGCTCCTGCGCGGAGTCCGGCGTTGAACATCTCAATGCACGCGGCCACGAGCCGCTCTCGCTGCTCCTCAGTATCGAGCCCGAGCTCATCAGCCGCCGGCGGCGCGATGCGCTGGAGCGCATCCACAAACAGCTGGTGGATGTTTGCCTTGTCTGCTTCCGCATCCACCGTCGCTGACCTCGCTAGTGAACGACCGGTCGGCTGATGTCGACCAGAACGTCCTGCAGTGCCGTGATCCGAGACGCAATATCTGCGCTGAGCGGATCAGGAGGCTGCCAGGACGCCGGGAGAGTATGTACGCCCGCTGCACGCTCGGCCGCCGCTGCGGTCGCGAGTTTCCGGAGGTACTCGATCTCGGCGAGAACCCATTCGATGGCCGCGGGCCTTGAGCGCTTCGCAACACGGCGGCGACTGGCGCCGTTCTCGCCTATGTCTCCGACCTGTCCAGGCGTGCTGATACCAGCCTCGAGCTGGGCAGCTCGGAGTCGACCACCTGCCCGGATTAGATCCTTGATGGCATAGGCGGCTGCTTACCGTGCTTTCGGGTCGCGAGGCTCTAATGCGGCAGGATGCCATGTCTGTTTCACCCAGCGATTGCGCGTGTTGCGCGGGTCGGAAGTGACCCGGGGTGCAACTGCGCGCATGAACACGCCATCGGGGATGCCCGACTGACGCGCGACTAGAGCAAATTCTCCGCCCCGGCGCGATCTCGCGCTGGGACCTGGTGGCCTTCCTTTCGTCCGCCGTTGCGGAGGATGGGGATTTTCTTGCCCCCACTCATGCGATCACGCACGCGAGATGCCCGATTGTTTTATGTGCAATGTTGCCCCACTGCACTAAGCGTAGATCCGGGCGCAGACGCGTCGCGGCTCCGAGCACTTCGCGACGCCCTGGGCGTTTCGAGAGAGCGCGTCGCCGTTAGGGCCGGCGTCTCGATGGGCACGGTCAGGAACGCCGAGCGCGGCACACACCGGACGACACTCGCGAATAAGCGGGCGATCGCATCCGCGCTCGGTCTGGACGTCACGACGATCTGGCCGGACGAGATGGGATGGCTGATGACTAGTACGACGCTAGATCAAGTCACACGATCGGTTGCTGACGCGTACGCGGCCGTCTGGTCATCGTCCCGGGGCTGCCTCTGTCCGGCGCAATCGCTGCCGAGAGCAGGTCCTTCCGTCGCGGTGGCGGAGCGGACATCGATTGGGGGGCGAGGAAAGTTTGAGGGCCCCGTGCGCGTTGTTTGGTGGGGCAAGTGCCGCTGGCATGGCGGCTGTCGGGAATCTTGAACAGGGAGGGAGTTCCCGTGAACCGTCTTGTCGTCGTGGTGGTTGTGGTGATCGTGGCTTGCGGCGTGTCGGCGTCGTCGGCGTTTGCGTTTGGTCAGGTTGCCGGCTCGCCGTTCGCGGTCGTTGCGGGCCCGCTTGCGTTTGATCCGAACGCGGGGCTGCTAGCGGCCGGAAACTCGATGGACACGGTCGGTGCGGACGGGGCGCTGACGCCGGTCACCGGCTCACCTTGCGCGATCGTCGGTGTCGGGGATCGCGTTACCTCGGTTGCGTTTAGCCCGGATGGGGGGCTGCTCGCGGTCGCGACCAACGTTGGTATCTACGTGTGCTCGGTCGCGGCGGACGGGACGCTCACGGCGGTTGCCGGCTCTCCGTTTGATGCCACAAACGCTCCTTACTCGGTTGTGTTCAGTCCGGACGGGGGACTGCTCGCAGCAGCAAACTACGGGTCCGACTCTGGCAGCGTGTCGGTGTTTTCGGTCGGTGCGGGTGGCGTGCTGACGTCTGTCGCTGGGTCGCCGTTCGCCGCAGGACGGGGCACGGGCTCGGTTGCGTTTAGCCCGGGTGGCGGGCTGCTCGCAGCTGCAAACCTTTTGGACGGCAGCTTGTCGGTGTTCTCGGTCGCTCCGGGTGGCGCGCTCACGCCGGTCACCGGCTCGCCGTTCGCGCTCGAAGAGGGGTCGGAACCGGACTCCGTCGCGTTCAGTCCGAGCGGGGGGCTGTTGGCGGTCGCAGACTACACCGACGACGCCCTGCCAGTGTTCTCCGTCGGTCCGCGCGGGGCGCTGACGTCGGTCGCCGGCTCGCCGTTCGCAGATGCAGCGGGGTCGCCTTCCTCGCTTGCGTTCAGCCCGAGCGGCGCGATGTTGGCGGTCGCAAACGCTTATGGGGACGGCGTGTCGGTGCTCTCGGTCGCTTCGGGCGGTGTGCTCACACCGGTCACGGGCTCGCCGTTCGAGATCGACGAGGGGTATCAGCCGCGTGACTCCTGGGTCGCGTTCAGCCCCGATGGGGGGTTGCTCGCCGTCGCGGACGTCGGCACCATACTCGGAGGCGTATCGATGTTCTCGACCGCGGTGGACGCGCCATCGGCGGTCATCGGCACCCCCGCGGATGATAAGACCTTCAACCTCGACCAGGCCGTCGCCACTAACTTTTCATGCTCGGAGGCGACCGGCGGGACCGGGATCTCCTCGTGTACCGACAGCAACGGCGCGACGAGCCCCGGCGAGCTTGACACCACCAGCATCGGCCAGCACACCTACACGGTGACGGCCGTCAGCAACGATGGCCAGGTCGGCACGGCGAGCATCAGCTACACCGTCGTCAGTCCGCCGTCTGCGCAGATCAGCTCGCCCGCTAACGGCGCAACGTTCAACCGCGAACAGACGGTGGCTACGAGCTTCTCGTGCGCCGAGGCAGCAAACGGCCCGGGGGTCCGGTCGTGCACCGACTCTAATGGAGCGAGCGCCCCATCCGGCACGCTGGATACCAGCACGCTCGGCAAACACACCTACGCGGTCACGGCCGCCAGCAACGACGGCCAAACGGCGAGCACGACGATCACCTACACCGTCGTCGGTGCTCCATCGGTGCAGATCAGCACGCCCGCGACGGGTCAAACGTTCAACCTCAACCAGCAGGTCCCGACGAGCTTCTCCTGCTCCGACGCGACTGGGGCGCCAGGAGTCCAGTCCTGCACCGACTCAAATGGAGCGACAGCCCCATCCGGCGCGTTGAACACCTCAATGCCAGGAAAGTTCAGCTACACGGTGACCGCGACAAGCAGGGACGGCCAGTCCCAGACCGCGACGATCACGTACACGATCCCGGCCGCACCCTCCATAGAGATCACTTCGCCAACAGACGGAGCTCACTACATGTACGGACAGGTGGTCGTCGCTCTCTACGGCTGCCAAGAGGGCGCTGCAGGGCCGGGCATAGCTTCGTGCGCCGGAACCGTACCCGTCGGGCAGACAATCGACACCCGCACACCCGGCCCACACACGTTCACCGTCACCGCGACCTCGAGCGACGGTCAACGCACCACCAGGACAATCGACTACACGGTCGCTGAGCCCAGTAATCAATTCACGCTCCGCCGCGCGACCGTCAGCCACAACGGGGTCGTCACCCTCAGGCTCACGCTGCCTGGGCCGGGCGCCGTCAAGATCCTCGCAACAGCGAGCCTGAGCACGCGTGCAACCCAGGCGATCCAGTTCGCAGCAGCCCGCCTGACGATCTCACATGCCGGCCTGGGTACCGCGACACTGCGACCGACCCGCCGAGGTAAACAACTCATTACGCATCATCGTTACGCGACGATACTGCTGCGCCTTACGATCAGCTACACGCCGACAGGCGGCACCTCTCACGGAGTCAGCCACAACCTCCGCATCACTCGCCAGAGCCCCTGAACGGAGTACGGCACAAATGCTCAGCCTGATTACGTTTCAATTTCGTCCGCTAGGGTAGCGCGGCCTCCGACACCTGCCGCAGGGCAGCGGCAGCGACATCGCCGGGGTTCTTCCGGTTCAGTGCCTGCGTTGCGTTCCCGACTGCCACGTCGAACGCGACCCGGCGCTTCGAGGGTCTGGCCTTCTCGCTGCTGGTCGCGATTAACTGCTCAAGATCTGAGCGGCGGATGCGAACGCGCCGGGGCCCGAATCGGACCGACGGCAGGTTGCCTCGCTCCAGAGTGTTGTACACGGTTTGGGGGTTGACCTTGAGGAGTTCGGCGACCTCCGCCACCGTGAGGAATTCCTCAGTGCCACTCGTCTCGGACTACCCGAGACGAGCGCCGACAGAGGGCCAGGAACGTGATCGTGGGTCGGGCGCTTGCCCGGTCCGGCCTCGGATTGGAGCCGACTCGCGGGTCGCTCGTCGCCGCCCCCTGACATACTGCCGCGCGTGCCTGAGCTCGAGGAGTTGGAGGGCTATCTGAGGGCGGCCACGATATTAACCTGGGGCGATCCCGTACTGCCGGGTGGCCACCCAGACAAGCACCGGATCCTGCTCGCCGGCGGCGTACAAGTAATGGCCAAGCCTGGGCACGAGGAGCCTTGGGCATCTGTTGTCCGGCGCGAAGCAGCCGGGTGGCTGGTTGCGAAAGCCTTCGGGTTCGTCGGCTTGGTCGCCGCCACCGTTTTACGGGATGTACCAAGGCGCTCGACGGGAGATGACGTTCTATCGAGCGTGCAGGTGACGTGGCCGGACGGTCACGATTGGTGCACGGTGTTGAAGAAACTATTCGAGGACGAGGTCTGGGAGGCGGCTGTATTCGATGCCGTCGTCGCCCATGCGGACCACAACAACAACAACTGGCTTGGAGTACCAGGGCCGCCCCCCGAGGACGACGAAGCAAAAACGCATCTCCGATTGGTCGATACAGGCAACGCGTTCGACCTCGGGGGCGGGTCGGCCAACTCAACATTCTATGAGCATCACCACCGGGATCACCTGCCAGACGAGATCAACGAGGCGATTCACCGATTCGTTGAGCACGATACGTCCGAGCTCGCCAACCTGCTCGGGGAGGCCGAAGCAGAACGCGTGATGGGGCGTGCAGGACAACTTGCAGAGTCTGGCGTGTTGCACATTGGGTAGGAGTACGATCGAGAACCTTTCAGAAGGAGGCGTGGACATGGCCTCACACGTTGATCTAGTGGAAAATCGTTGGTCAGCTGGCTATCAAGAGCGGGTTGGCAAGGCGTTTCGCCGTGGGGACGTCGTTGAGGTGGAGACGGGGGACCCGCACTATCGAGAGGTGGTCCTCGGTGCCGACGGCCAGCAGCGGTCTGATCCAGACGGCTTTCTGGCGTCCCTGTCGTCTCGATTTCACAGCGACTACTTCTTCGCGACTGAGCTCCACGACGAGAACCGCTGCCCGTTTGCAGACGGCGAGCAGCTGCCGTTCCAAGGCCAGACGGTCGCGCACCCAGCGGGATCGGCTAGGTAGCTGATCGTCCGCGTCGGCAGCCTTGTCATCGCGTTGTCAACGAACGTAGCCGGACGCGACGGCTGGGTCTAGGCAAGCTGACGGGGTGGAGCGAGAATCGCGCCGTGACCGTCCCAGGCCCAGCTCATGACGGGACGACGCCCGTCCAGCAGGTCCCGAGGAGCCTCGTCGCGGAATAGGACGAGCGCGCGTTCGGCCACGTTGCCGCCCGGGCCGCGGGTCGTCGCCTTCCGCACGAGCACCGTATCGACGCCGGCGCGGAGGATCTCTCGTCGTTCGTCAAGCGTCAGGGAGGGCCAGTCAGCACGCAGCTCGCGGACGTCCCGGGCGTCGTGAGAGTCGGAGACGAGCAGCTGGTCTAGTCGGTCCTCCGCGTCCGTCAGGGCCTGCTCAGCGCCCGCAAGCGCGCTCTGATGGGCCGCGATCGCTGCGGGGTGCGACGGGACGACAGTCGCGAGCCGTTCTACATCGCCCGTGAGCCGCTGCACATCCTCGCGAAGCGCTGCGACCTCGGCGTCATCGACCGCGCGAGCGTGGAAGTCCGCGACGCGCGCGAACAGCTGCTCCACGACCTCCGCGTCAAGTAGCTCGGTCCTCACGTTCCCGTGTGACGGGCACTCATCGACACGGCAGACGTAGATCCGTGCACCCTTGCGGAGCGAGCCTTGCATCGCTCGCCCGCAGCCAGCGCACCGCACGAGGCCGCCGAGCAGGTAGGTGCCGCGCGGGGTGCGTCGTCCGGGCTCGTTCTGCGCTCGGCGCCACAGCGGGGCTGACACGATCGGCTCGTGCGCACCGGCGTGGACGTTTTCGCCGTGGCGGACCTCGCCGAGATACGTTCGGCATTGGATGATCGTCGACACGCTGCTACGCGCCCAGCGACGACCGTCGGGCTTGGGCGCGGCGGTGTTCAGCCAGCGCGCGAGCTCGAGCCACGTTGCGCCGCCGGCCTTGCGCTCGAACAGTTCCCGCACGATCGGTGCGTGCTGCTCATCGGGCACCAGGCGCGAGTCAACAACCCCGCGGCCGTGCTGCCGTGGCGACGGGTCCGCGTAGCGGTAACCGAACGGCGCGCCACCCATCGCCTTGCCCGCCTTGATCGCATCGCTGCGGCTCATCGCCCAGCGCTCCGCGAGCCTGCGCCACTGCATACGGTTGGTGGCGAGCATCGCGGTGAGCATCCATTCGCCAGTTGGGTCGCTTGCGTCGATGCCGGCCATGTCGCAGGCGACGACCTTCCCGCCCGCCTTGGTGATCTCGTCGTGGACGGTGATCGCCTCGGCGATCGGGGCGCGGCTGAAGCGATCCAGCCACGCGATGATCACGCCGTCCGTCTGCTTGGCGCTGAGGCGAGCGCGAGCGGCCTCGATATCCGGCCGCGCCATCGTCTTGCCGGAAACGTCGATTGCCTCGTGCCATGCGACGATCTCGGCTCCGTTGCGGTCTGCCCACTGTTTGCATATGTCTCGTTGCTGCTCTGGGGAGCGGAAGTCCTCGCCCGAGCGCCCGCCTGTCTGCGAAACCCTGATCAACGCGTCTAGTCTCATGATCGAGCATAGTAGCGTAAACGACGGCTAATGTTCACGGTCCGGACCCGATGCACCACGAGCGGCGCGCGCACCGGCACGCTTCATCTCTCGCACGGGGATGTCGCGACGCCGGCGTTCGTGCCGCTCGCTACGCGCGGTGCGGTCAAGACGCTCGAGCCGCGCGACGTCGAGTCGCTCGGCTACGAGATGGTGCTCGGCAACACATTTCACCTGTTCTTGTCGCCGGGTCCGGAGCTGATTGCCGAGCTCGGCGGGCTGAACAGCTTCATGGGCTGGGAGCGCCCGATCATCACCGACTCCGGTGGCTTTCAGGTCTTCTCGATGGGGCACGGGGGCGTCGCCGACGAGATCAAGGGGCGCCGCCGGCAGCCGACCGAACAGCAGCGCTCCAACGGCTCGATTCTCGCGATCGAGGAGGAGGGCGTGCGCTTTCGCTCTTACGTCGATGGGTCCGAGCGGTTCCTCGGTCCCGAGACCTCGATGGCCGTTCAAGCCGCGCTCGGGTCCGATATCGCGCTCGTGCTCGACGAATGCACTCCCTTTCACGTCACGCGGGAGTACACCGCCCGCTCGATGGAGCGCACACACCGCTGGTTGAGGCGCTGCCTCGACTGGCACGCGCGCGAAGGCCCCGTGGGTCAGGCCGTCTACGGGATCGTCCAGGGAGGCGTCGAGCGCGATCTGCGAGCCGAGTCGGTGCATGCGGTGGCGAGCAGCGGCTGCGATGGGATCGCGATCGGCGGCTCGCTTGGACGCGACAAGCAGCAGATGTACGAGGTCGTGTCGTGGTCGACGGGCGATCTCGAGCGGCTCGCGCCGGAGCGCCCACGGCACCTGCTGGGGATCGGAGAGGTCGACGACCTGATCGCCGGAGTGCAGTTCGGAGTCGACACGTTCGATTGTGCGATGCCCACCCGGCTCGGTCGCCACGGGGTCGCGCTGATCCCGGATCCGGAGGCGCGCTGGCGCGTCGACCTGGTCAAGTCGCGCTGGCGACGCGCGCCGGAGCCGATCATGGAGGGCTGCCCGTGCCCGGCCTGCAGCGCCGGGCACTCGCGCGCCTACCTTCACTACCTGCTGCGCGCGCACGAGCTGACCGGCGTCCGGCTGGTCACGCTCCACAACCTGAGCTTCATCGCGCGTCTGATGGCCACACTGCGCGAGGCGATCGACGCCGGGCGCTTGGCGGATGCCGCGGCAGCGCTGCGCGCGGGCGCCGCGCCTACTTCGTGTACTGGTTGATCAGGTTGGTCAGCTGATTGATCGCCGACTGGGCGTCGTGGCCGACGACCTTCTGGTAGTGGACGACCGTGGGCGAGGTGCTATCGGCGATCACCACGGCGGCGATCGCGACGAGTGCGAATCCGGCGAGCAGCACGAGCAGCAGCATCAGGCGCCTGAGGCCCCTGCGGTTGCGCTTCGCCGGCGCCTGACGGCGGTCGTACGCGGGCGCCGACCGCTGCGGCGGGCGCCGCGCCTCGACTTGGCGCGGAGCGCGCGATTGAGCGGTCCGCGGTGCCGGAGTTGGCGTGACCCGCGTGGCTGCGGTCGCGTCCTGCGCGTCGCCCATGTACTGGGTCGCGCTGGTGGCGAACTCGCCGCCCGCTGTGCCGGTGCTTTGCCGCGTAGCCCGTCACGGAGCGAGTCTGCGAGCTCGAGCGCGTCGTCGGGGCGGGCGCGCTGGTCGATCGCGACTGCCATCGCGACCGCCTGCGCAAGCTCGTGCGGGACGTCGGGATTGAGCTCGTCGAGTGGGATCGGAGACTCGCGCTGCTGCTTGAGCGCCAGTTCCGAGAGCGAGTTGGCCTCGTAGGGCAGCCGACCGGAGATCAGCTGGTAGGTGACGACCCCGAGCGAATACAGATCGGCCTGCGGCCCCGCCTCGTCGCCGCGAGCCTGTTCGGGGGACAGGTATGCCGCCGTCCCGAGGACCGATCCGACCTGCGTGATACTCGACTGGTCAGTCGCGCGGGCGATCCCGAAGTCGGCCAATTTGACGGCCTCGCCATCCGACACGAGCAGGTTTCCGGGCTTTACGTCGCGGTGGACGACCCCGTGACGATGCGCGTATTCGAGGCCCCGGCAAGCCTGAGTGACGATCCCGATCGTTTCCGAAACCCCCAGGTGCCCGCGGTCGCGCAGCAACTCGGCGCACGATTTGCCGGGCACGTGCTCCATCACGATGAAGTGCTGGTGATGTCCGGCGTCGAAGCCGAAATCGAACACTTGAACGATGTTGGGATGGACGAGCCGCGCCGCCGAGAGCGCCTCGCGGCGAAAGCGCGACACGAACGTCGGGTCGTCTGCGAGGTGCTCGGCGAGCAGCTTGATCGCGACGTAGCGCTCCAGGCGGCTGTCGAACGCGAGGTGAACGGTCGACATCCCGCCGACGCCGAGCCGACCCTCAATTCGATATCTGCCTGCGATCGTTGTCGTGCCAGTCATTGTCCGTTGCCGCCGCCTGCGTTGCCGCCGCCTCCAGCCGCGCCACCGCCCGCCCCAGCGCCGGGGGCCCCAGCGCCGCCGCCGCCGGTTGTGATGCCTGCGCCGCCGTTGGAAGTAGTACCCGTGCCGGTCGTATTGGTTGCGGTGGTGGTAGTGGTGGGTGTACTCGTGGTCGTCGTCGTGGTTGGAGTGGTAGTCGTCGGCGAGGTCGTCGTCGTTGGGGTGGTAGTCGTCGAGGTTGGCGTCGAGGTCGTCGACGAGGTCGTGGAGGAGGAGGCGCTGTTGGCGCAATCCCGGGCAGCCAGCGCGCTGACGGTCGCCGCGCCCTGACCCAGGTTCTCGATCAAGGTCGTGTTGATGTTCGATGGCAGCGCACCAACCTGATTGGACAACTGCTGGGCCGCCGCCGCCGCGGCCGAGCAGTTCCCCGTCGAGACCGCCGACGAGATGGAGCTCAGCTGGCCATTGAGGTTACTGGCCTGATTTGCGGACAGGAGGCCGTTACCGCTGCCACAGGCGACGACGAAGGCAGCCGTAAAACCGAGGATTCCGGCCAGGAATGCGCGCGAGCGATAACGCATGGCGGCGCCTGACTTTAGCCGCCGCCCCTTTTTGTTGAAGTTAGGAGCCGACGGCGAGCGTGAGCGTGTTTTCACCTTGGGGTGCGGTGCTCACTGGCCGTACAGCAGGCGCTCGGCGAGCGAATCGGGGAGCTTCGCGGCTCGAATCGCGGCCGCCGCCCCCGCGATGTCGTACTCGGTACGGCGATAGATCCCCACCCAGCCGTCGAGGTCGAGCTCCAACCATGCGGCCCGCGGATCCCCGTCCCGCGGCTGCCCGACGCTCCCGGGATTCACGAGCCACTCCCCGATGCTGAGGTCGAGCTCCTCGTCGCCCGTGCGGGTCTGGCCGGTCGCCGGGCTACCCGGAAAGCGGGAGAACGAGAGCGCGACGTGCGAGTGACCGATCAACGAAACCCGCTGCTGCTGGACGTCGAGACACAGCTCGGCCTGCAACGGGGACAGGACGTACTCCCACACCGGATCGCGGGGGCTCGCGTGGTACAGGCCCACCGGTTCGTCGAGCTTGGCGGGCTCGAGCGCGTCGAGGTACGCGCGCGTCTGGGCGGTGATCGTGTCTCGCGTCCAAGTCGCGGCGAGCGCGGCCCCACGCGAGAACTCCTCGAGCGGCAGCGTCCCCCGCACGCCGAGATCGTGGTTGCCCGCGAGGCAGATCGTGGCGTGGTCGCGCGCGAGCGTCACGCAGGCGTCGGGATCGGCGCCGTAGCCGACCAGGTCCCCGAGGCACCAGAGCTCCTCGCTGTCGGAGACCTCGATCTCGTCGAGCACGGCCTCGAATGCCTGCAGGTTGCCGTGAATGTCAGAGACGACGGCTACTCGCATCTCTACAGTCTCCTCGTGTGAAGCCGTTAATGCGCTTCAAAGCAGCTGAACCGCTAGTGGTAGCGGCCGCCGTCGCAGAAGGCGCGAGACGGCTCCTGACCCCGCGTGCAAAGACGATCGAGCCCGCGCCCGTTCAGCTATCCGATTACTTCAGCGCCGAGGAAATCGAACGCGGTTCGCGCTACGCGCGGCCCCAATTGGCGCTGGGGCTCGCGCGTGGAGCGGTGGATTTCGCAGCGATCGCGCTGCTCGTACGCAGGCCGCCGGCGCTGCTGCAGCGGCCCTGGCGAACCCCGGCGATCGGCGGCGCAGTCGTGGGCAGTGCGCTGACGACGGCGATGACGGCATCCGCGCTGCCGCTGCGCGCCGTGTCGCGCCGTCGTGCGATCGCGGTCGGGCTCGACACCCAGTCCTGGCGCGGGTGGGCGGGCGACGTGGCCAAGGCGACCGCAATCGAAGCTGTGTTCGCAGCCGCCGGCGGCGCCGCCGTGGTAGGCGCGATGCGCCGCTATCCGCGGGGATGGTGGGCGCCGGTCGCGGTGGGCTCAGTTGCCGTCGGGGCGGGGTTGGCGGCGCTCGCGCCGGTCGTGCTGGATCCGCTGTTCAACGATTTCGAGCCGCTGCCCGAAGGCGAGACACGCGAGGACGTGTTGGCGCTCGCGCGCGACGCCGGTGTCAAGGTCGGGGAGGTCTACTCGGTCGACGCGAGCCGTCGCACGACGGCCGCCAATGCGTACGTGACTGGGCTGGGACCGACCAAGCGAGTGGTCCTGTTCGACACGCTGCTCGATCGCTACAGCCGCGACGAGGTTCGGATGGTGGTCGCCCATGAATTGGCGCACGTCCGTCACCGCGACGTGCCCCGCGGGGTGCTGTATGCGGCGATCGTCGCGCTGCCCGCCGCGCGCGCTGTGCACCGTTTGAGCTGGATCCTGTCGGCCGAGCGCGGCACCCCGGCGGTACTCCCGACACTGGCGCTGGCGGCGAGCCTGGTGACGTTACCGATCGGTCTGATCGGTAACCGGATGTCGCGAGCGATCGAGCGCAGTGCCGACCAGTTCTCGCTCGAGTTGGCCGCCGCCCCGGACGCGTTCGTCTCGTTCGAACGCGCGATCGCGCTGCAGAACGTGGCCGACCTCGAGCCGCCGCGTTGGGTGACGAACCTGCTGGCCACCCACCCGCCGACGGCCGAGCGGATCGGCGCCGCGGTTGCGTTTGCGGCTGCGGCAGACTAGGGCGCGCGCAGCACGACGACGCAGTTCTGGCCGCCGAACCCGAACGCGTTCGCGGCCGCGGTGCGGACGGTCGCGCTCCGCGCCTCGAGCGGGACGTAGTCGAGATCGCAGTCGGGGTCCGAGGTCTCGAGGTTGGTCGTCGGCGGCAGGATCCCATCGCGCATCGCGAGCAGGCAGACCATCACCGACAGCGCGCCGGCGGCGCCGATCAGGTGTCCGACCATCGACTTCGGCGAGCTGGCCGGGACGTGATCGGCATCGGACCCCAGTGCGATCCTGATCGCGCGCGTCTCTGCCGTGTCATTTGCGCGCGTCGCGGTGCCGTGGGCGCAGATGTAGTCGAGCTCGCGCGGCGTCACCTCGGCGCGCTCGAGCGCAAGCGAGATCGCGCGTGCCGCGCTGACCCCTGATGGCTCCGGCGCGGAGATGTGAAACGCGTCGCTGGTCAGCGCGCCGCCGGCGACGGTCCCGTACGAGCGCGCGCCGCGCGCAGCCGCGTGGGCGGCGGACTCGATCACCATCACGATCGCGCCCTCGCCGAACACGAAGCCGTCGCGGTCGGCGTCGAACGGACGGCTAGCCCGCTCGGGCTCGTCGTTGCGCTGCGACAGCGGCCCCATCTTCGCGAGACCCGCGAAGATCGACTCGCTGATCGCCGCGTCGGTGCCGCCGGCGATCACGACGTCGGCCTCACCGGCGAGGATCCAGCGCCGCGCCTCGAGCAGCGCGTATGTACCGCTCGCGCAGGCGAGCGCGCTGGCGGACACGGGGCCGTGGGCGCCGAGGTCGATCGCGACCTCGCAGGCGGGCATGTTGGCGATCGTCGACGGGACGAAGTACTGGCTGACGTCGCGCATCCCTCCGTTGGAGACGGCGCGGACGTTGAGCTCGGTCTCCGGCATCCCAACGACCGCGTCGTTGATCAGCACGCCGGTACGGTCGGGGTTGTCGGTGACCTCGAAGCCCGCGTCGGCAACCGCCTCGCGGGCAGCGACGACCGCCAGCTGCGTGAACCGCGCCGAGCGCCGGGCGCGCTTGGTCCCGAGCTCGCGCTCGGCATCGAAGCCGTGGACCTCGCCGGCGATCCTGACCGGGAGACGTGAGGCGTCAAAGCTCGTCACCGGGGTGATCCCCGAGCGGCCGTCGACGAGCCCTCGCCAAGTGTCCGGTGCGCTGTTGCCGAGCGGTGTCAGCGCGCCGATCCCGGTCACGACCGGGTCATCCGGGCGGCCGCTGGGACTCATGTCGTTGGCAGCCTGTCGACAGCTGGAAGCTCGGCTCGCAGGCGCGAGCCGACCTCGGCGAGGCGCTCGTATTGGCGCAGTGGATCGCTGGCCAGCGGCATCAGGACGAACTCCTGGACGCCGACCGCGACGTACGCTTGAAGTTGGGCCAGCACGCGCTCGATGCTACCCAGAGCGCTCCAGCGCTCGACTGTCTCGAGCGGCAGCCGGTACTGGCCGTCGAGATGCCCTGCGGCCTCGCGGCGGGCGGCCTCGAGGTCGTCGTCGACGTGCACGCCGATCAGCAAGGCGAGCTCGGGGCACGGGCGGCCCCGCTCCGCCGCCAGCTCGGCGAGCAGTTCCGCGCGCTTGCCGAGCTTCTCGGGGGTCAGCCACATCGGCAGCCAGGCATCGCCGAAGCGCGCGGCGCGGCGCAACGCGGGCTCGCCGCGGCCGCCCACGAGGATCGGCGGCGGCTTGGCGAGCGCGGGCTCGAGCGCCGGCACGTCGAGCGTCAACGTCGCCCCACGATGGCTGACCGGTTTGCCGGTCAGCAGGTCCGGGAGCACTTGGAGTGTCTCGTCGACCCTCTGTCCGCGCTCTCGCAGCGGGACACCAGCGGCGGCAAATTCGCCGGGAAACTCCCCGCCGACCCCGACGCCGAGCAGCAACCGGCCGTCCGACAGCTTGTCGATCGAGACCAGCTGCTTGGCGGTCCAGGCGGGCGGCCGAAGGCCAAGCAGCATGACGCTGAAGCCGAGCGCGATCCGTTCAGTCGCCGCCGCGGCGGAGGCCAGGCAAATCGTCGCGTCGAGGCCGGGGGCCGGGCAAGCGAGATGGTCGCCGACCCACACCGCGTCGAACTCGAGCGCTTCGGCGAGCTGCGCGGCCGCAGCGACGTCGAACGGTTCACCCGTCCGGAACGGGTCAAAGCTGGGTAGCAGGACGCCGCAGCGTGTCATCGGCGCCAGCCCGGCTGAGTTCAGACGTCGTCGCGGGTGGAGTCAGTCCCGCCGCGACCGCCGTACTCGGGGAGGTTCTTGATTCCCTCGCGCGTCTGCCACTTGGAGTAGTTGTCCTGCATCGCGTCGATCAGCTCGCGCATGAAGCGGGGCGACAGATTGATGCGGGACACGACGACACCAGGAATCTCGTCGTCCTCAACCTCGTGGTCAACGCGCGCAAACGTGATCGTGAACTCGTAATCGGAGTGACTCACGTTCGCGAAATTGGAATAAACACCGGCCATGATGTCCGGCGAAAAGTGGATGTTGATGTGGCGCTCGGGCGTGTTGGGATCTTCCATATGCACTTAGTATCCCAAGCATCGTGCGGATCGTCGTTGTCGCAGTGGGGAGGCTGCGCCCACCGTTCGCCGACGATGTCCAGCACTACCAGAAGCTGCTTGCCGGACATGCGCGAGTCGAGCTGATCGAGGTCCGAGAGCACGAGCGGGTCGCCCGCCGGGTTCCCGAACGCGCGTTCGTGTCGCTTTTGCATTCCGAGGGCCAGAAGTTCGACTCGCTCGAGTTCGCCGACTTCCTCGAGCAGCGGCGCCGAAGCGGCCAGGACCTGTGCTTCGTGATCGGAGGGCCGTTCGGGCTGGCCCCCGGTGTAGTGGACGTCGATCAGCGCCTGTCGCTCGGCGATATGACGCTCCCGCACCAACTCGCCCGCGTGGTGCTGCTGGAGCAGCTTTACCGTGGCCACAAGATCCTCGCCCGCGAGCCCTACCACTACTGAGATGAGCGCCGAGCGTGGACGCCGCGTGATCGAGCAGCAGACTCGCCGGCGGCGCGAGCTGCGGATGTTCGCCCGCCGGCTGGCGATCCTGTTCTACGCGCTGGCGGCGATCATCGTCCTCGGGACGGTCGCGTTCATGATCACCGAGGGCACGTCGGTTGGCTACTCGTTCGCCTGGACGCTCGACACGGTCACGACGCTCGGGTCGATCAAGAATCCGCCCGACGCGGGCGGCCGGACAGTCGTCGTCGCACTCGAGCTGGTCGGCATAGGTACGCTCTTTTATGGGCTCGCGACGGTGGCGGAGTTCTTTGTTTCGGGCCAGCTCAGCGGGCTGCTAGAGGAGCGCCGCACACAGCGCATGATCGACTCCTACACAGACCACTTCATCATCTGCGGCTTCGGACGCGTCGGGCGGCAGGTCGCCCGCGATCTCCGGCGGGCGGGCGTCAACCACGTGACGATCGACTCAGAGGCGACCAACCGCGAGGCCGCCGAGACGATGGGCGTCCGCTATATCGAGAGCTACGCCGCCGACGACGAGGTGCTTTTGAACGCGGGAATCGAGCGCGCCCGAGCGGTGATCGCGTGTGTCGACTCTGACGCCGACAACATCTTCATCGCGCTCACGGCGCGCGGCCTGCGACCAGACATCCTGATCGTCGCTCGCGCGTCGGCCGAGGACTCAGAGAAGAAACTGCTGCGGGCGGGCGCCGACCGCGTTATCTCCCCCTACAAGACCTCCGGCTCGGAGATGGCGCGGATCGCGCTGCACCCGCAGGTCAGCGGCGCGATGCAGCTCGCCGACTATCGGATGGAGGAGATCGAGGTCTCGCCGGTGTGCGAAGGCGTCGGCAAGACGGTCGAGCAGGTCCGGGGCGATTCCGTGATCGTCGCCGTGCGGCGGGCAGACGGGCGCCTCGAAGCCCAGCCGGAGCCACAATCGGTGATCGACGCCGGCGACATGCTGGTTGCGATCGGTACTCCCGCGTCGCTCGAACGGCTCGAGACCGTGTTCCAGCCGCTCGCGGTACAGAGCACATGAGGCCGCCGCTGCTGGAACTACGGGTCGCGGTCGCCGAGGCCGCGGCACAGGTTCGGGGCAACGGCGACGCCCCCGCCCAGACCAGGGTAGAGCGCTCGAGACGCGAAGGGCAGGGCGACTACTCGACCAACGTCGCGATGCTGCTGGCGCCAACGCTCGGCTCGCCTCCACGTGAGATCGCCGAACAGGTCGGCGGCTCGCTGGCCGATGTCCTGGGGGATCAGCTCACCCGCTACGAGGTCGCCGGGCCTGGGTTCCTGAACATGACGCTGTCGGACTCGTGGTACCGGCGGGCGACGCGAACCGTGCTCGACGCGGGCGCGGGCTACGGGGGCGGCGTCGCGGCTCCGGTCAGACGGCTCCTGGTCGAATTCGTGTCGTCGAATCCGACCGGCCCGCTGGTCGCTGCCGCAGGGCGGCATGCGGCCTACGGCGACGCGTTATCGCGGATCCTCGAGCACTACGGCCACGACGTCTGGCGCGAGTACTACTTCAACGACGCGGGGTCGCAGATCCGGCTGCTCGGCGAATCGGTCGAGGCGCGAGCTCGTGGCGGCGAGCTCCCGAAGGGCGGCTACCAAGGCGACTACGTCGGCGAACTCGCCGACGCTATTCCCGGCGCCGACTCGATGCCGATCGAGGACGTCTCGGCGGCGGCCGTCGATCTCCTGCTGGCCCAGATCAAGGCGACGCTGGCCCGCTATGGCGTTCGGTTTGACCAGTTCTTCAGCGAGCAGACGCTGCACGAAGGCTCACCGAGCTATCTCGATCGCGCCCTGGAGGTCGTAGCCGCGGGCGGACACAGCTACCGCTCGGAGGGGGCGCTGTGGCTGCGGACGACCTCGTTCGGCGACGACAAGGACCGGGTGCTTGAACGGTCGGACGGCGCGCCGACGTATTTCGCCGCCGACCTCGCGTATCTGTTGGAGAAGATGGAGCGCGGCGTCGAGCTGCAGATACTGCCGGTCGGGTCCGATCACCACGGCTACGTGACGCGGATCAAGGCCGCGTTCGCGGCGCTCGGTGGGGATCCCGACCGTCTCGAGATGCCGCTGCTCCAGTTCGTGCACCTCGTCGAGGGCTCCGAGCGTGCGGCGATGTCAAAGCGGCGCGGGGAGTTCATCACGCTCGACGACCTGCTCGACGAGATCGGCGTCGACGCGACGCGCTACTTCATGCTGCAGCGCTCGCACGACCGGACGGTCGACCTCGACCTCGAGCTCGCGCGGCGCGAGTCGGCCGAGAACCCCGTCTACTACGTCCAGTACGCGCACGCGCGGATCGTGTCGATGCTCGCCAAGCTAGACGACGGCCGGGTGGGGGAGGCGCTGGCTGAAGGGGCTGACTGGGGCGACGTTGCGCTCGCGCCCGCCGAGCGGTCGCTGGTCAAGGCGCTGGCGGCGTTCCCCGACGAGCTCGTCGAGGCAGCCGAGCGGCGCGCGCCGCACCGGATCGCTTCCTATGCGCTCGACCTGGCCCAGGATTTCACCGCCTTCTACCGCGACTGCAAGGTGGTCGGAGCGCAGCCCGTGCAGGTCGAATCGTTCCGGATCGCGCTCTCGCAGAGCACCAGGCAGGTAATCGAGCTGGCGCTCGGGCTCCTTGGGGTCAGCGCCCCGGACTCAATGTAATTGGGTTCGACCCCAAGTTTTCCCGGCATAACGGGGGATTCTTGGGGTCCTTCGAGCGCTACGCGCGTCGCGCGAGGTCCTCGTCGAGGCGGCGCGCCTCGTCAGGGTTGAGTGGTGGCGCGTCGGGCAGCGGCGCGGAGGCCGCCTGCCGCGATCTTCGCCGCCATTTCGGGAGCGTGATCAGCAGCGTGATGATCCCGATCACCACGAGCAGCGGCGGCAGCACGTAGACCAGCAGGCTGAAGCCGCGGGCCGGCGGCTTGGCGAGCACAGCGGTTCCGTACTGGGCGACCATCTGCTTTTCGATCTGCGACGCGGTGAGGCCCTGCGCGACCAACTGCCGGAGGTAGGCCCGCTCCGAGAACGACTCCGGCGACTGGGCGAGCGACAGCGGCTCGTGGCAGGCGAGGCACATGAGCTCGTTCTCGAGCTGCGTCACCGAGGCGCGTGGGGCGACGGCGGCCTGGCTCAGCGATGGCGCCAGCGCGGCGGCGCCGATCAGCAGCAGGGGAAGGAGGATCCGTCGGGCTCGGCTCATAGGCGGTCTGGTCGGCCTCGGGTCACGAGCGCTCCGCGACGATCCGCGGCAGCGTCCGATTGAACCACTGCTGATTCACCGGATAGCGCTGCAGCGCCTGGATCCGGCCCGCGCGGTTGATCACGAACGTTTCCGGCACGCCGGTGGTACCCAGCGAGCGCACGAAGTTGCCGTTCACGTCGCGCAGCACCGGATAGGTGATGTGGTACTGGCGGTCGAATTGCTCCGACGCGCTCGAGTTGTCGAGGTAGGTGACGCCGACCATCGTCGCGCCCTCCTTGACGAGCGTTTGCTGCTCGTGCGCTAGCAGGGGCGCTTCGCCGGCACACGGTTGGCACCACGAGGCATAAATGTTCAGCACCACGACCCGGCCCTTGAAGTCGGCCAGGCTCTCTGTCGTCGAGCTGCCCAGCACCGGCAGCGCCATGTGCGCGTTCGGCGCGACCGGGAAGTGGCCGTGCGCCACCTGCGCGTCGATCGATGTGTTGTCGCCCTGGCTGGAGACCCCGAACGTCAGCAACGCGAGCACCGCGACGGCTACCACCACGATCACACCGGGGATCACAAAGCGCCGCATCGAGGCTCTAGGGTACCGGCCCCCTCGCGGCGCGCGCCGGTCTCCCCGCGACGCTCGGCTGGGCTTAGAATCGCCGCAACGCGGACGTAGCTCAGTTGGTAGAGCGTCGGCTTCCCAAGCCGAAGGTCGCGGGTTCGAGACCCGTCGTCCGCTTTGTAGAAAGGCCCTGGAACATGCGGGATTTGCAGCTCTGGCCGAGTCGCCTGGCGTTGGCGGGCAACGGTGCCGGGCAACGTTCCATCCCACGCTCGTGCTGTCAGGCGCTCTACGCCCGCTCGTCGTCGCTCTGATTGGCTCGCGCTTGGTGACGTGCTTCTGAGGGATGGTCTTGCATTTCAGCGAGTTCGCTTGAACCGGGCTGCATCCACTCCCGATTTTGCGAC
>CAVYGK010000032.1:0-284731 GCA_963768015.1 uncultured Solirubrobacterales bacterium | reverse complement strand
ACGGGGAGGTACTGGTTCATGTCCGCGCGGCGTCGCTGGGCCCGTGGGATCTTGCGAGTGCGGGAGGGGCGTTCGTGGACGCGGGCGGCTCCGGCGATCTGCCGCAGGTACAGGGATGGGATTTCGCGGGCGAGACCGCTAACGGGCAGCGCGTTTTCGGGTTCGTGGCTCAACCGTGGATGGGAGTTGGCGCGTTTGCTGAACAGATAGTCGTGCCGTCGAGCATCCTCGCGCCGATGCCCGAATCGCTCGCCTTCCCGGAAGCGAGTGCGCTACCGGTCTCCGGGTTGACCGCGCGGCTGCTGCTCGACGCCGTGGATGTGAAGGAAGACGACCTCGTCATGATTGTCGGTGCGGCCGGCATGGTTGGTGGCTTTGCGCTTCAGATCGCGGCCGCGCGAGGGGCGCGGGTGATCGCAGCGGTTCGTGATTCAGACGCAGACGAGGCTCGCGCGCTAGGAGCGCACACGATCGTCACCGTAGGTCCCGATCTGGAGGCCGAAGTGCGGGGTGTGTGGGAGGACGGAGTCGATGCGGCCGTGGACACCGTGGGGCTCGGCGCTGATGCGTTGGTTTGCGTGCGTGACGGCGGCCGGTTCGTGACCTCGATACCCACGGCGGTACCGGTCGCTGCTCGGGGGATCTCGCCGACGACCGTGCAGGTGCAGCCCGACCCGGACGCGGCGGCCGAGCTGGCCGATCGCGCTGCCGCAGGCGAGCTCACCGTCCGCGTCGCCGACGTGCTCCCGCTCGAGGACTTCCGCGACGCGTATTCCCGTTTGGGGCGCGGCGGGCTCCGCGGGAAGCTGATCCTCAGCCCCTGAGGGCGAACGAATCCTGGTTCTGAGCCGAGGCGCCCGCTTTCGGGCGGCGCGTCGCAGCGGCTGGAAACCCTGTCGTCACGGTCTTTGTACAATTAGACCGTGACATTCGTCAACAGGAGGTTTTCCTGATGAGCGTTTACTCGATTTGGGAGTCGACTTTTCCGGCCGACCGACAGGAAGAGGGAGCCGAGGTCACGAGGGCGATCTGGGCAGATATGCCGGCGTTCGATGGCTATCTCTCACACGAGATCGTTGAGGACTTCGACCGGCCCGGCCATTTGATCGTGGTCAGTCGCTGGGCGAGCAGGGAAGCGGCACAGGCAGCGATGGTGTATCGCTCGAGCCCGACCGCCCGGCGCGCCGACGAGTTGGTGTCCGTACCCCGGAGTCGCACGCTCGGCCGGGTGATCGACGCTGGCGCCGCGGCGTGATCGACGCGCCGGTGCTGGTGGCGCTGGCCAACGCCGGGCGCCCTCGGCGGCCGTCCGGCGCGCGTCACCCCGTCACCATGGATCCGTTCGCGGATCCAGAGGCGGCGACCGGGATCGTCGGTCCGTTACTCGATCGTCCCGTGGCAGAAAGCGAGCTCGACGGGCTGCGGCGTCTCGCGCGAGAGGCCGGCCGGATCTGCGAGCGGATCGTCGAGGGCGGCGCCCCTGGTGCGCAGGGGATCAATCGGCTCGCGGCCGATTGCGTCGGGCGCGCCGAACTTCGCGTGACCCCCGCCGGCGCACTCGAGGCCGTCGTCGTGTGGGATTCCGGAGCCGCTGCGACCGTCTTGGCTCGTCAGATCATCGACGAAATCGGAGCCATCGAGCAAAGCCGGCTACGACGCTGCGCGCGTCCGGAGTGCGGCCTGATCTTTTACGACTCGTCGCGTTCTGGCACCCAGCGCTGGCATAGCGAGGTCCCATGTGGGTGGCGAGAGCGCCAGCGGCGACGGCGAGCGCACGAGTACCGCGATCGCTCGGGGCGTTAGACGGCCCGGGAATCTGTCGTTATTGCTCGGTGCTACGCGCGTATTCCTCAGCGGGGTGGTACGCCTCGCGGAGGTCGAGCGCGCACGACGGGCAGTCGAGCGCCTCGACAGCGATCGGCTCGCCGCACCGGGGGCACGGGCGGAGCGCGGGTTCCTTTGGCTTGCGCTTGAAGAACAAACTTGATCCTTTGCTAGCGGTGCATGAACAAGCGCGCGCACGGGCGAGCCGGCACTGCGCAACCCCGAGGGTTGCATCCGCGAGTTCGGCCCTCCATAGGTGCAAATCCCGATCTTCTGAGCAAGCCCCTCAAGCGGACTCACCGACGCCCGGCCCGCTCCCGTCGCGCTTCGCGCTTTAGCTGACGCCGCTCCGCCAATGGGGGGCGCAGCTGTATCGGCCGGTCGCGCTGGTGTCGCAGAATCAGGAATGCGGCGGTCCCCCACATTGCCGGGACCCAAAGAGCAATCGCGTGGTAAACGACGGTTGCCGCGGTCGCCAGCGTCGCCGAAACGCCGTAGATCGCGAACATCCCAATCAGGCTCCCGTCGAGCACGCCGATGTTGCCAGGAACGGGGATCACGTTCGAGATGTAGCCGATCTGGTAGGCGAGCACGATCGTCGCCAGCGGGGGCACCGGCCCTGCGGCCGCGAAACACACGGCCAACACGGCGATGTCGCACCACAGAAACGCGATCGCACCGATGATTCGCCAGTCGCGCCTGAAGATGACCCGCTCGGTCAGGCGGATCGTCTGCGCGGTCGCGACCAGCAGTGTGCGCAGCTTTCCGGGCGAACGGCCTGCCGCCAGCCGTTCGCTGAAACGCGGCAACAGCAGAAAGAAGATCAGCACTACGAGGCCGACCAGAGCGGGCACGAGGCTCAGAAGCGGGTTGCTCGGCCCGGGGAGGATGCCGACCCACAGCCCGAGGCCGACGAGGATCAGCGTAAACACGTTGATCGCGCTCGTCAGCAAGAACAGCACCGCGGACCGCTCCGCGATCCGCGCTGGGTCGCCGCCGCGCTCGATCAACAACCAAGCTCCGACCGCCACGCTGCCGGCTCCGCCCAGCGAGACGGCGGCGCCAAAAGCCAGCTCGCTGAGCGCGACCCGTGCGCCGAGCCGGACCGGGGCACGCTCGAACACCTGCAGGAACGCGATTATGTAGCCGACGCACGACAGGATCTCGAGCACGACCGCCACCACGAGCCAGCCGGGGTTCATGTGGCGCACGACGTCCCCGACTCCGCGTAAGCCGGGGACCGCGAGCAGCAGCCCGACGACCATCGCGACCAGGATCGCCAGCGAGATCAGCCCACGCCAAAGGCTGTGGCTAGGGTCGCCGACCTGTTCCTTGACGAGCGGGGTTCCGGTCTCGGGCTCCTCGCCCCGGGAGTCCTGCTCGTCGGCGGAGACCGTCATGCTTGATTATTCAATCAGTGTCGCGGATCGATCTTCCTGGCTACGACGTGGTCGGCGTCCGCGCCGACAACCCAGGACCATTCACGCTCGGCGGGACGAACTCGTGGATCGTCGGCCGGGGCCCGGCATGGCTGGTCGATCCGGGCCCGGACCTCGACGAGCACGTCGAGGAGCTGGTGGCGGCGCTGCTCGAGCGCGATGGTCTCGGCGGGATCGCACTGACTCACGACCACGCCGACCACAGCCAGGCCGTCTCGCGCATGCGCGGACGATTCAGGGATATCCCGGTCGCGGGCGGTCGCGGCGACGTCGACGTCGTGCTTTCCGACGGCACGCGCTTTGGCCCGCTCGAGGCGGTGTCGACGCCGGGGCACGCCCCTGACCATTTTGCGTTCGTGAACGACGCGGTTGCGATGACCGGAGACGCCGTCCTTGGCGAAGGAAGCGTGTTCATTGCCCCCGACCCGGGAGCGCTGACCAGCTACCTGCAAGGGCTCGCAAAGCTGCGCGCCCGCGAGCTCGACCTACTTCTTCCGGGCCACGGCCCCCCGGTGCGCGACCCGCAGGCCAAGCTCGACGAGTACATATCACACCGGCTCGACCGCGAGCAGCGCCTGATCGCCGGCCTCAACCGGGGCGCGCGGTCAGTGCAGGAGATGCTGGACGCGGCCTGGGACGACGTGCCAGAGCACCTGCGCCCGGCCGCCACGATCACGCTGGCCGCCCACCTGGACAAGCTCGCCGACGAGCAGCGGTTGCCGGACGGCGTCGAACGCCCCGGCGCGATTCAGCTGTGACGTGGGAGACGGCCGTTTGACGCCGCGAGTCGCCGCATCGCGATCTTCATCGCCGCCGCCAGCGGTGTGATCCGGTCGGCCTCGGCCTGCGCGAAGATCTCTCCCAGAGTGTCTCCGATCGAGCTCACCCGGTGGCGCGCGCGAGCAGCGTCGTAGCCGCCGACCTCCTCGGCGATGTTGATCACGCCGCCCGCGTTGACGACGAAGTCCGGCGCCCACAGGACGCCTCGGGCCTGGAGCAGATCGGCGATCTCATCTCGTGCGAGCTGGTTGTTGGCGGCGCCCGCGACCACTCGGCACCGCAGCCGGGGCACGGTTTCATCGTCGAACAGGCCGCCCAGCGCGCACGGCACGAGCACGTCGACGTCGGACAGCAGCGCTTCCTCGGGGCTTGCCCACCGCGCACCGAGCTGCTCGGCGAGCGATCGTTTGCGCTCGTCGAGGTCGGCGACGGTCAGCTCGGCGCCGGCTCGAGCGCAGCGCTTGGCCACCCGCGATCCGACGTGTCCCAACCCGATCACGCTGATCTTGCGCCCACGCAAGGACCGATTGGAGAACGCCTGCTCACACGAGGCGGCGATCGCCGATTCGACTCCGAGCGCGGTCAGCGGACTCGGGTCGCCCGACCCCCCGCGGCGGCGGGACAGGCCGCCGACGTGGGTGGTCCGCTGCGCGATGACGCTCATGTCGCGGCTCGAGGTGCCGACGTCCTCGGCGGTGATGTAGCGACCCTCGAGCGCCTCGACCGTGTCGCCGAAATCAAGCAGCGCCGCGTGGCGGCGCACCGAGCTCAGCGGCGCGTCGACGGGCGCCATGATCACCCCCTTGCCGCCACCGAGCGCGAGGTTCGCGACCGCAGCCTTAAACGTCATCGCTCGCGACAGGCGCAACACATCCCGGACCGCCGCGCGGGCGTCCGCGTAGGACCACATGCGGCACCCGCCGAGCGCCGGGCCGCGGATCGTCGAGTGAACGGCCACCAGGGTGTACAGGCCGGACCGTCGGCCACGACGGACGTGGAGCTCCTCGTGTTCGAGGGTCTCGAGGTAGCGCTCGGACGTAGTTACAGCAGCCTACCGACGAGGAACCGGTGACGAGACCGGTGCTTGGTCGTGACGAAGTTCAGCACCTTGCCCGCCTTCGTCGAAGCTGCGGTGGACCCGATCGACTTGCTGGCGGCGCTGGTCGAGGCCGAAGAGCCGCTCGTGTTCGCGGGGCTGCCCGTGTTCGTCGACGCGGCCGAGTTACCGTTTGAGGTCGCCGCCGGGGTGGTTCCGTTGCTGGTCGTGGCACCGGAGCCAGTCGTCGATCCCGCCGAGCTGCCCGTGCTCGTGGCGGGCGCCGCGCCGGTCGCTGAGCTGACGCCCGTGCTACTTCCGGTGGCGCCGTTGGTGGCGGTCGAGCCGGCGGTGCTCGAGCCGCTCGTCGCGGTTGCGCCCGCACCCGACGTTCCGGCGCTGCCCGAAGCGCCCGTGCCGGTGGCGGATACGCCCGTGGTACCGCCGGATGCGGCGTTCGAAGCGCCCGACGGTGGCGCATGGTCGGCGTAGATCAGGTTGTCGGGGTCGAGCGTCATCGTTAAGGGCGTCTTTTGCGTCGTGCTCGCGCTCGCGCGTGTTGCGCGCGATGCGGCTCCTGCTGCGGCCGCCGCGCCGGTGGGTTTAGCCTGCGATGCCGTAGCGCCGCCGCGCCGACGCCCCCGGCGGCGACCGACCTTCCGGCCGGCAGCGTGCTCTGGGGGACGACCGCCGCGCCGCCGGTCGATGCCGAGCTGACTTTGGGAGTCGGCTGCCTTGGCGCGATCGCCACCGCGTGGTGGTGAACGCGGTGGTGGGCCGGGGCCGCGAGCGTGTTGTGGAGCTCGACCGCGCCGCCCGCGGTCACGACAGCAGCCGCCAGCAGCGTTACAACGTGCGTCGCGCCACCGGCGAGCAGGCCGGTCGAGGCCGCGGCGCCGGTGCCGGCGGCTCCGGCCGCCGCCCCGCCGCCTGCGGCACTCCCGCCTGCGACCGCTCCGCCTCCGGCGGCTGCGCTGCCGCCACCGCCGAACCCGAGCAGGTTGGCGATGACCCCCAGCGGACCGATCGTCGGGGCGAGTGCTGCCAGATTGCGGTTCACGCCGCGGACTCCGGAGTTGAACTGGCGGCACTCGGAGCATTCGCGCATGTGCCGACGCGCCAGGCTGCTGTTCTTCACGCCGCGGTCGAGAGACAGGATCACGTCCTCGCGGATCTGGGCGCACGCGGTGTCACGCGCTTCGCTGGCTCGAGCGAGGCCCATTCTGGCCCGCACGAGCAGGGCCTTGACGGCCGCCTCCGTGGTCCCGAGCGCGTCCGAGATCTCGGTGTAGGACATCCCACTCAGCTCGCGCATCAGCAGCGCCGAACGTTGCTGGTCGGGCAGCCGCTGGATATCGGTGACCAGGCGTCGGATTGCCTCGCGCTGCTCGGCCCGCGCCACCGGATCCTGGACAGTGGGAGCCGCCGCGTCGACCGCATCGACCGTAGCCGGCTGAGGTCGGCGCAGCTCGTCTATGCACCGGTTGTGGGCGATCCGGTATAGCCACGCCCGCAGTGCGAGCTCCCGGTGATTTGCTCGCAGTCCGTCGTGCGCGCGCAAGAAGATGTCCTGAACCGCGCCCTCCGGATCCTGTCCGCTCGCGGGGAGCATCTGGCGCGCGTACGCGCACAGCCGCGCGCGATAACGGTCGTAAATCACGTCGAAGGCAGCTTCGTTGCCCTCCCTGAAGAACGTCACGAGCTGCTCGTCGGAGCGGATCCGCAACAGCGGGGCGCCGATCCCGATCCGAGTGCGCCTGATCCCTACCGATGCTGGGAGTGCGGAGGCTTCCACTAGAGACCCTCGCGAATCCTAACGCGTAAACCCCGGGAAAGTTCCGAATTGGCGTTCCGCGCTCGTTCCCAGCTGGGCCGCCCGCGGGCGGGCACAGTCAGCTGAGCCGCCCGCGGGCGGGCACAGTCAGCTGAGCGAGACCATCACGTGCTTGATTTCCGTGTAGTCCTCGAGCGCGTACATGCTGAGGTCCTTGCCGTAGCCGGACTGCTTGTAGCCGCCATGCGGCATCTCGGATGCGAGCGGAATGTGGTCGTTGATCCACACGCAGCCGAACCGGAGCGCGTTGGCGACCCGCATCGCGCGGCCGACGTCCCGCGTCCAGACCGACGACGCGAGCCCGTATGGGGTGCCGTTGGCCCACGTGATCGCCTCGGCTTCGTCCGAGAACTGCTGGACGGTGATCACCGGCCCGAAGATCTCGCGTTGGATCATCTCGTCGTCCTGATGGAGCCCGGCGACGACCGTCGGCTCGAGGAAGAAGCCGGGGTTGTCGGGCTCCTTGCCGCCGGTGGCGATCTCCGCGTGCGACGGCTTGCGCTCGAGAAAGCCCTCGACCCGGTCGCGCTGGCGAGCCGAGTTGAGCGGACCGAGCGTCGTGTCGGCCGAACGGGTGTCTCCGAGGACGAAACCCTGAGCCTGCTCGACCAGGCCCGAGACGACGTTGTCGTAGACACCGGCGCCGGCGAGCACCCGGGTCGCGGCCGTACAGTCCTGGCCCGCGTTGTAGTAGCCGGTGCCGGCGATCGTCTCGAGCGCGGTTTCAAGCGCGACGTCGTCGAACACGACTACCGGCGCCTTGCCACCCAGCTCGAGGTGCACGCGCTTGAGCGTGTCGGCCGCGTGCTTGGCGATCCACTTGCCGGTGCCGACCGAGCCCGTCAGCGACACCATGTCGACGTCGGGATGGGTGACCAGCGCCTGACCGGTCGGCTCTCCGTGGCCGGTGATCACGTTCACGACGCCGGCCGGGAAGATCTCGGCCGCATACTCAGCGACCTTGAGGATCGATAGGGGAGTGGTCTCGGCCGGCTTGAGCACCACCGTGTTGCCCGCTGCAAGCGCCGGGCCGATCTTCCACACGGCCATCATCAGCGGGTAGTTCCACGGCGCGATCTGGCCGATCACACCGACGGCCTCGCGCCTGATGATCGACGTGTAGCCGCTCATGTATTCGCCCGCGGCACGGCCCTCGAGACACCGGGCGGCACCCGCGAAGAACCGCAGGTTGTCGACCATGAACGGGATCTCGTCGTCGTGGAATGCGTTGATCGGCTTGCCGGCGTTGTCTGACTCGATCTCGGAGATCTCGTCCGCGTGTTCCTCGATCGCCTCGGCGAGCTTCAGCAGCGCGAGCGCGCGCTCGCCGGGGGTCGTTGTGGACCAGCCCTCGAACGCACGGCGGGCCGCCGCGACGGCACGGTCGACGTCCTCGGGGCTGGACAGCGGCGCGTGGGCGATTGTCTGCCCGGTGGCGGGATTGAGGACCGGCTCGGTCTGGCCGTCCGCGGGGTCGACGAACTTGCCGTCGACGAAGTTCTGGAGTGTGGTTGAGGTAGCAGTCATCTCGCGGCCAAACTACCACTCGCCGGCAGCGACGGCAGAGACTATCTGGGCCGCCCGGTTCGACCGTCTGGCGCCGCCGATGCGCCGCAGTCTCGAGCCGTGCGCCTGTACTCTCGGGACCGATATGGATGCAGCGTCGGGCATCGGGATTCCCGTGGCGTTCGGCGCGGGGCTGATCTCGTTCCTATCTCCTTGTGTGCTGCCGCTGGTCCCCGGGTACATCTCGGCGGTCGCCGGCGTCGCGCCGGGGGACGTGCGCGCGCGACGGGTGATCCTGCCCAGCCTCGCGTTCGTGGGCAGTTTCTCGTTCATCTTCATCGCGCTCGGGCTGCTGGGGCAGCGGGCGCTGCGGACGGCGCTGACCGGCCCCGCGGCGCTCAAGGTCTCCGGCGCGCTGATCATCGCGATGGGTTGCGTGTTCATACTGGCGCCATTCATCCCGGCATTCAGCCGCGAATGGCATGTCGACTCGCTGATGGAACGAGCGGGCCGCGGCGGCCCGGCGCTGACTGGGGCTGCGTTCGCGCTCGCGTGGACCCCGTGCACGGGCCCGACGCTCGGAGCGATCGTGACCGCGGCCGGGACGTCTGACTCGGCGTCGCGCGGCGCGATGCTGTTGGCCTTCTACTGCCTCGGCCTCGGCGTTCCGTTCCTGTTGACCGGACTCGCGTTCGGCACGGCCACGTCGGCGTTCGCAGTGGTCAAGCGGCACTATGCGGTCGTGATCGGGCTCGGTGGCGCGACGCTGATCGCGATGGGGGTGCTGATCTGGACCGGCGAGTTCACGCAGCTCAACATCACCGTCAGCCACTGGCTTCAGACGCTCGGTCTACCCGACTTCAACTCGGACACCTGATCGGCGAGGCGGACCCGCGACGCCCGGCCTGACACACGGCGGGCGACTGTCAGAAGGCCGCCACGCAGCCTTCAATCTGGTGTACGCTGGGCCGCGACTGGGTATTAGGGTTCCCTAACAACGAACGCGATGTCCTTCGCTCAGACCGTACTTCTTGGGGCTCTCGCGGGTTCCACCATTTATCTGGGCTTGCCCGTCGGGCGAATGCAGATCCTAAGCAGCCGCGCGCGCGTGGCGCTGGCGATGTTCGCCGTCGGGGTGCTGGCGTTCATCTTCGTCGACGTGCTCTCAAACGGCCTGTCGATCGTCCATGTGGCCGTGCAGGGGTTCAAGAACGGCCATGTGTCGCTGGCATATGTGGTCTGGCTGGTGATGTTGCTCGGGGTCGGTTTCGGAGCCGGGAGCGCCGGCCTGGCGATGCTCCAGCGCCGGATGCGGCCGCTCGGCGCCCGGCGGCCGCCGATCGCGGGCGGCGGGGGCGCCGTTGCGGCGGCGACCATGCGACCCGACAGCGCGGCGCGCGATCTCGAGGCGGCGCGGCGCGCCGCGCTGCGGACGGGGCTCACGATCGCGGCGGCGATCGGCGTCCACAACTTCGCCGAGGGGCTGGCGATCGGTGTCTCCGCGCGTGCCGGCGCGATCAGTCTCGCGACCGTCCTGATCATCGGCTTCGCGCTGCACAACGCGACTGAGGGCTTTGGGATCGTCGGCCCACTCGGCGATATCCGGCCGATCGTGGGGCTGGCTCGCGCTCGCGGGCCTGATCGGAGGCGGACCGACGTTCCTCGGATCGCTGGTCGGCTACGAGGTCACCAGCCACGCGCTCGAACTCGCGTTCTACGCGATGGCGGGGGGAGCGATCCTGTACGTGATTGGCGAGGTCTGGAACGGCATGCGGCGCTTTGGCTACCGCGAGCTCGAGCTGGCGATGCTGACGGCCGGGTTCCTGGTCGGCGTGCTCACGGATCTTGTGGTCGCCTACGGCGGCGGCTGAGCCGCGTCCCGCGTCCTACCGGATCAGCCGCTCCGAGCGGGCGGCGTCAACCATCGCGCGCAGCGTTTCGGCGGCGTCAAAGCGCGGGCTCCAGTTCAGCTCGCGGCGTGCCTTTGACGTGTCCATCAGGACCGGGCGCCGCAGGCTCTCGATCCACTGGGCCTCGGCGGGCACGAACGGGACCCGCGCGACGAGTTCAGCAGCGGCGCCGAGCGCCAGGTCTGGCACCGGGACGCTGTACCAGCCGAGCGCCGCAGCCAGGTCGGCCATCGTCAGCGTGCCGTCGCCGGCGAGGTTGTAGATCCCGGGCTGGCCCTGGCCGAGGACGCCCGACCGCATCGCAGCGGCCACGTCGTCATGGTGAACGAGCTGGAATGGCACCCCGGGGTCTGGGATCACGGGCTTTAAGACCGGCATCATCTCGAGCACCCGCAGCACCGCGCCGGGCATCCGCTCCGACAGCTGTATGTACGGGATGCTGTTCAGCATCCCCGGCGCGTCGGGGCCGGCGACGACACACGGCCGGAACACGTACATCGCGGTCGCCGACCCGTCGAGCATCTCGCGCAGCACCTGCTCGAGCTCGGCCTTCTGGGCCGAGTAGTAGTGGCGCTTGGTTCCCCGTGCAGGCAGGTCCTCGGTCAGCAGCTCCGGACTGGTTTCGTGAAACCCATAGGCGGCGACTGACGACGCATACACGAGCCGCGTGGCACCGGCATCAATCGCTGCCCTGAACACGTTGCGCGAACCCTCCAGGTTGACGCTGATCGTCTCGGCGCTGTTGCCCATGATCACGAACGCGAGGTGGACGACCACGTCGGCCCCATCGAACACGTCGGCGATCGCGGCGGCGTCGAGCACGTCCGCCTGCCGGTATTCGGTCTTGCGGAGTCCGGCGCTTTCGGGGTCAAACGGGCTCCGCGCCATCGCCGTGATCCGGCCCACGTCGTCGCTGGCCTCGAGCGCGCGCATCAGGGAGCGACCGATGTCGCCCGTCGGTCCGGTCACGGCGACGGTCAGACCAGTCGGGGGCGGCATGCCGGTTGCAGACGGCATACCGGTCAACCGTTGTAGCCGGGCTCGCCCGGCAGCACCAGCCGGGCGGTCTCGCCCTGACCGACGACCCGCGGCTCTACCGGCGCGATCGTGCGCGACCGCGCATAGCTCACGAGCTCGTCGGCGGAATTGAAGGTCGCCAGCTGCTCGAGGTTCTTGATCGTCGGGAACACGAGCAGGATCTCGCCATCATGGGCAGCCTGGAGCGCGGCGGCGGGCGTGTACCAGCCGGCATTGACCATCTCCTCGCCATCGACACGCGGGACGGCGCCCTGAGGGAGCGTCGCGAGAAAGAACAAGGTGTCGTACCTGATCCTGACCGCGGCGGGCGTGATCCATCGCGAGAACGCGACCAGTTCGGCCGGATCGGCGAGCTCGATCCCGACCTCCTCGCGCAGCTCCCGTGCCGCTGCGGCCCGCAGACCGGCGTCGCCGTCGCCGTCCTGGTCGCCGACGGCGCCGCCCGGGAACACCCAAGCGCCACCCATGAAGCGCGCCTTCGGAGTGCGCTGGGCGAGCAGCACTTCGAGCCCCGAGTCGCCGCCGCGGAGCAGGATCACGGTCGCGGCCAGGCGCGGCACGGTGACCTCACCGGTACTGAACTCGACTCCTGGCTCGGGGCGATCTGCCGACACTCGGGTGACCCTACCGCGACCCACCTGACGGTACGCTTGCGCGAGTGAAATACATGTGTGAGTCATGCGGGTTCATCTACGATCCCGCCGAAGGAGATCCCGACGGTGGCATCCCCCCGGGCACCGAGTTCGCCGACATCCCGGACACGTGGTTCTGTCCCGTTTGCGGAGCGCGCAAGAAGGACTTCTCGCCCTACGAGGATTAGACCATATGGAGGAACGGCCGACCGGCTGTCGAAGGACGGTCGGCGCCCCCCACGCGATCGTCGTGGCGGGTTGAAGTAGCCGCGCAGCTGGAACCTGCGCGGCGGCCACGACAACCGTATAGGAGGAGCCGACCATGACCAAGGTTCGCACCTGGGTCGGCCTGGACGTGCACGCGGCGAAGGTGGTCGCGTGTGCCGTCGACGCCGAGTCCGGGGAGATGAGTGTGCACCGCCTGCCGGGCGAGACGGCCGCGGTGGTCGCGTTCTGCGCCGGGCTGCCCGGGCCGACACGGGTTGCCTATGAGGCGGGCCCGACCGGCTACGGGCTGGCGCGGGCGCTTGCGGCGGCCGGGATCGGGTGCGTGGTCGCCGCGCCCGGGAAGATCGAGCGCCCGTCCCAGGACCGGATCAAGACCGATCAGCGCGACGCGGAGCGGCTCGTGCGCTTGTTGATGATCGGCGGGCTGCACCCGGTCCGGGTTCCCGCCCCCGAGGAGGAGGCGCTGCGCGACCTCGTTCGCGCGCGGGAGGACCTCCGCGGCGATCTGATGCGCGCGCGGCACCGACTGTCGAAGCTGCTGTTGCGCCACGACGTCCGCTACGAGGACACCACCAGCCGCTGGGGTGAGCCGCCACCGCGCGTGGCTGGCGAAGGTCGACCTCGGTCAGCGTGGCGCGCAACTGACGATGAGCGAGTACGTCGGCGCGATCGACGCGCTGCAGATCCGCCGAGAGACGCTCGAGGCCGCGATCGCAGAGCTCATCCCGAGCTCGCCTTGGGCGCAGGACGTCGCCCGGCTCCAGTGCCTGCGCGGGATCGACACGCTGTCCGCGGTCGGGCTCGCGGTCGAGGTCGGCGACTTTTGCCGCTTCGAGCACCCGTCGCTGCTCTCAAGCTACCTCGGACTCGTGCCCTCCGAGCACAGCAGCGGCGAGAGCCGCCGGCAAGGCGCGATCACGAAGTCCGGCTCCCGGCACGCGCGCCGATTGCTCGTCGAGGCGGCCTGGCACTATCGCCGCCCGCCCCGGCTCGGCACCACGCTCCAGCGCCGCCAGGACGGCCAAGAGCAAGCGGTGATCGCGATCGCCTGGAAAGCCCAGCAACGGCTCCACCAAGTCTGGCGACAGCTCGCAGAGAAGCGCGGCAAACGCCGCACGATCGTCGCGGTCGCCGTCGCCCGCCAGCTCGCCGGCTTCTGCTGGGCGATCGCCACCCACGACCCCGGCGACGCCGCGGCCCCCGTCCTGACCGACACCGCCGGCGTCCGTGCCGGCGGGCGACCCCCTCACACACGCAGCGCCCAACCCCGAAGCACACAAGCAGCTTGATCGACACCGACCCCCACGACACTCGGCTGAGGAGGCGGCGGACGCCGTCAGGCCCCCACGCGCGAGAGCATCCGCGGTCTAACTATGAGCAGCCGCCCCCAGCGGTGACGCTCGATCTTAGAGAGCGGGCTCTCACGACGAAACACGGTCCTGCGGTCCCAACCCGCGTATATCAGTCTGACCGCGCGTCGCGCACCCGCCAGGCCCGCCGCCCCCTCAGCCGAGCCCTCCTGCCACGCGGTCACCCAACATCCCGACCGACCCGCTTGACAACCGTTCCTCCATATGAGACTAGTTGGGTTGGCCTTCGGCCGTACGCGGATGGGTGAAATGGGGGGATCCGGGGACCGCTCGTTGACGTCGGTTTCGTCTTGGTGCTCGTGAGCCCGTGACTAGTTTGACGCAGGGTCCTCCCCCGGTGTACCGGATTGTTGCCTTTGAGCACGCTCATCAGACTCGTCTGTCTTGGAGGCCCGCCGAGCGGCATCTTCGGCAAGCCGATCTGAGGGAGGGTTGATGGCGAGAGTGTTCGAGGCGGTGTTCGAGCGCGTCGCGGGCCTGGACGTGCACAAGGCGCAGGTCACCGCGTGTGTGCGGATCCCGGACGCGGCGGGCAAGCGCGTGGCGCACCTGGCGGCGTTCTCCACCACGTCACCGGCCTGTTGGCGCTCGCGGACTGGCTGAAGAGCTACGGGTCACGCACGTCGCGATGGAGGCCACCGGCGTCTACTGGCTGCCCGTCTGGCACATCCTGGAGGACGACTTCGAGCTGACGCTGTGCAACGCCCGGCACGTCAAGAACGTCCCTGGCCGCAAGACCGACGTCGCACGCCGTGGCTGTGCCAGTTGATGGAGCCGGTTGCTGCGCGCAGTTCGTCGCGCCCAAGCCGCAGCGCCGGCTGCGCGCTGACGCGTATCGCAAGACGCAGATCGCCGAGCGCCAACGCGAGCCAACCGCTGCACAAGCGCTGGAGGACACCGGGATCAAGCTCGACTGCGTCGCCACCGACATCCTGGCGCCTCCGGACGGCGATGCTCGACGCGCTCGTTCAGGCACACGATCCCGAACTGCTCGCTGACCTGGCCCAGGCAAGCTGCGCGCCAAGATCCCGCCCTCAGAGAGCGCTGCAAGCCGCTTCGAGCCCCACCACGCGCTGATCATCAGCGCGATCCTCTCGCACCTGACTTCCTGACGAGCACATCGCGCAGCTCTCTGAGCGATCGAGCCGAACTGGCCCTACCGGCAGGCGCCATCACCCTGGCCGCCACGATCACCGGCGTCGCCGCCCGCACCGCTGAGCGATGTCGCTGAACGGCACGACATGAGCGTCTCCCGTCTGCCGCCATCTCACCCCTGCGACGCTGTCCCGCAACGACCAATCCGCCGATAAACGCCGCTCCCACCCCAAGCAGCAAGTTCCTCGAGATCGCCCTCCAAGAAGCCGCGCTCGCCACCACCCGCACCAAAACAACTACCTCCAAACCCAATACCAGCACTCAAGCCCCACCTCTCACGCCGCGCACTCGGTGCCGTCCAGCACTCGATGCTCGTCGCGTACTAGCACATATTCACCACCCAACCTACCCGAACTCGAGCGACTACTACCAACACGCGACCCCGAACGCCTCACCAAACGCCTCGTCATATTATTTTTAGGCGGCGCGCCTGATCGGCTCAGGCGCCTCAAAGTCGAACACGCCCGCGGGCGGAACCTCCTCGTACTCCGCCTCGGTGAGCGGCGGCACCGGGGCGATCCGGGCGCGCGGATCCATCCCGGCCTCACGCGCGGCGGCGCCCAGCGTGCGCGCCGCCGCGCGTAGCTCCTCCTCACGGTGGGTGGCCATCACTGTCAGGCGCAGACGCGACGTCGTCGGCGGAACAGTCGGGGGACACAGCGACTGCGCGAACACACCCCGCGACAGCGCGCCTTCGCAGATCTGCATCGCCCGCTCCTGCTCACCGATTGCAAGCGTCAGGATCTGGGCGCGGACCTCTCCGACGTCAAAGCCCTCGCTGGCGAGCGGCCGCTCGCAGCGCGGCGCCATTTGCCAGCAGCTTCTCCACCCGCCGTGGGCGGTCCTCGAGCAGCCCGAGCGCCGCCAACGCGGCGGCCACCGCCGGCGGTGGGGGCGCGGTCGAAAAGATCAACGTGCGAGCGGCGTTCACGAGATACCGCGCGACCGCGCGATCACAAGCGACAAACCCGCCGTATGAGCCCAGCGCCGCGCCGAGCGTGCCGACGATCACGTCGACCTGATCCTCGATCCCGGCTGCGGCTAGCGCGCCACATCCCCCCGGACCCAGCACGCCGATCGCATGCGTTTCATCGACCAGCGTCCGCAGCCTGTGTCGCTGAGCGAGCTCGACGATCTCCGGTAGCGGCGCGACGTCGCCGTCGGTCGAAAACACGCTTTCGGTCACGATCAGCGCGCCGCGTCCCTCGGCCTGGACGATCCCCCACTCGAGGTGCTCGGTGTCGCGGTGGTCGTAGACGAACACCTCGGCCCGCGACAGGTTGCAGCCGTCGATGATCGAAGGGTGGTTGAGCTCGTCGGAGAAGATCACGTCTCCGGGGCGCGCGAGAGCCTCGATCGTGCCCGCGTTGGCCAGGTAGCTCGAGCCGAACAGAAGCGCCGCCTGACGGCGGGTGAACGCGGCCAGCCGCTCCTCGAGCCGGCGGTGGATCGTCATCGTCCCGGACACCAGACGCGAAGCGCCGGCGCCGACTCCCCAGCGCATCGCGGCGTCGGCAGCCGCTTCGCGCACCGCCGGGTGATCGGCCAGACCGAGATAGTTACTGGAGCACAGCAGCAGGACCGGCTTGCCATCGAGCACCACGTGCGGACCCTGGGGACCTGAAACGAGCCGCGTGCGACGACGCAGCCCCAGCGACTGCAGCTCGTTCAGCCGTGCCTCGATCTCGATCATGCCGGTCCGCGCGCCAGGCCCCGGTGTGGTGCCCTGTCAGCCTCGCGAGTTATCAGCGGCGGCATCGACGCAGAACGCTAGAACCGCGGTCGGACGTCACTATGATGGCGGCGTGCCCGAGCGCTTGCACTTCACCGATTCCGAGGAGGCCAACGAGCTGATCGCGAACGACCCGATGGCGCTGTTGATCGGGTTCGCGCTCGACCAGCAGATCACGGTACAGAAGGCCTTCTCGGGCCCGCTCGTGCTGCGCGAACGGCTGGGTTCGATCGATGCGAGCACGCTCGCCGATGCCGACCTCGAGCCCGTGTTCCGCGAACGCCCCGCGATCCACCGCTTCCCCGGATCGATGGCCAAGCGTATCCACGAACTCGCCGCCTACATCCGCGACGAGTACGACGGGGACGCCGCGTGCGTCTGGACCGACGCGAAGGATGCCGACGAGTTGCGGGCGAACCTCGCGGCGCTGCCCGGCTTCGGCGAGATGAAGATCAAGGCGCTGGGATCGGTGCTGTACAAGCGGTTCGGGGTCGCCGCGGCGGCCGACCTGGTGCCGTGGCACCCGACGCTCGGCGACGTCGACTCCACCCAGGCGCTGGCGGACTACCAGGCGACCAAGCGCGCCCACAAGGCCGAGTGGCTTGCAAGCGGTAAGCGCTGAACGTCTTCGACTCGACGTCTGAGGCATCGAGCTTGATCGCGCGTGGGGCGTGCAACGGCTACAGCGAGTATCCGCCGACCCCAAGCAGTTGATCCTCGCTCGGCTAGCGTCATGCAGCCGGGCGGCGACCACGCACGCTCCCGCTCGGCGCCCTCGCGTGCAGCGGACGAGCAGAAAAACGTCCTCGACACGCGGGTCTAAATAAGCCGGCCGGCCTATCGGAACGCTGGGCGGCGAAAACAGCGGCGGTTGGTGCGACGTCAACAACCGCGGACAAATCATCGGCAGCTCCGACATAGCTACACCCGGAGGCTTTCGTCCAAAGCCGGCCTAACGCGCACGAGCGCCCGACGGCCGATCGCACGTGCTGCGTAACGCCGGTCAGAGGCGGCAAAACGCGACACGTGCGCGGCCGAGCGGGGCGCTTTTGCGCGTTGTGCAGCTTGAATGCGGGCAGATCGGCTGTCTCCCGGCCGGCTCGTTCGCCGCCGCAGCGGAGGCGGTCGATCGGCACCTCGCGCCGATCACGCGGGACGACGGGCGGATCGACGCCCCGCTCGCATTCCACATTTTCACCGCAACAGCCTGAGCAGCTCCGATCAGGACTGCGCCAGCGCGATGACGCCGGACCTGCTGGCCCTCGATAGCCCGCGCGTTACCGTCCCTTCCACTCGGGGGCGCGCTTCTCCGCGAACGCGCGCACGCCCTCGCGAAAGTCCTCCGATGAGAAGCAGTCGCTGCGCAGCCCGAGCAGCTCCCGCTCGACCTCGGGCGACACGTTCGCCCGGCCGGCGAGCACGGCGGCGATCACCCGCTTGTTGCCTTTTTGCGAAAGGGGCGCGTTGGCGGCGATCGAGCTCGCCAGCGAAACCGCCTCGTCGGCCAGAAGCTCGGGCTCGAAGACCGCGTTGACCAGCCCCCACGCCTCCGCCGTCGTGGCGTCAATCGTGCGGGCGGTGAAGAACAGCTCGCGAGTCCGGGGCGCGCCGATCGTGTCGATGAACTTGCGGATCCCCGTGTGCGAGTAGACAAGCCCGAGTCGCGCCGGCGGCATCGCGAGCTTGATCTGACTGGAGGCGATTCGGAGATCGCACGAGAGCGCGAGCTCCAGTCCTCCGCCGATCGTGTGCCCGTTTAGAGCTGCGAGTGTCGGAAACGGATAGCCCTCGATCGCGTCGAGCGCGGCGGCAAACGGGTGCGCGACGAGTTGCTCGGCCGCGGGCGTCGGGTCGCGAGCCGGCAGATCGCCGATGTCGTAGCCGGCCGAAAAGGTGCTGTCGCGGCCGGTGATGATCAGGCAGCGGGCGTCGAGCGACGGAAGCGTGTCGGCGAACTTGTCGAGGATCGCCTGGTCGAGCGCCCCACGCTTGTCCGGGTTGGAGATCACGAGCCGCGCGACGTGCGGCGCCGGCTCGTCGATCAGGAGTTCTCCCGCGGAGCTACTCGAGGACAACGAGCGTGTCGCCCTCCGACACCGATTGACCCTCGCTGCAGCAGATCTCCTTCACGACCCCGGGGTCCTCGGCCTCGACCGGCATCTCCATCTTCATCGACTCGAGGATCACGACCGCGTCGCCCTCCTCAACGGGGTCGCCCACCTCGACCTCGATCTTCCAGACCGTGCCGGTGATGTGCGCTTCGACGTCTGGCAACTGGCAACTCCTCGTGCTGGGCGCGGAAGTAGGCGCAGCATAGAGGCGCGCGCCGAATCGGGCTCGACTGCCGAACCGGACCGTCTTTACACGCCTCGGCTGCAGGTCGATAATGGCCAGTGACAATGCGGACGGTGCGGATCTGTGTGGTTGCGTTGCTCGGGGCGCTGTTGGTCGCCGGCGCCGCTGCAGCTGCGCCGGCCAACAAGATCTCGATCAAGGTCCCGGCGTACGTCGTCCACAGCAAGTCGGCCAGCTACACGGTCACGATCAGCGGGTTTTCGCGCAAGCGCGCGATCGCGTACCTGTTCCTCGACTACACGAGCTGCGCGACATCCTTCGCAGCCGAGAAACAACATCCTGGTGAGGGAAAGCGCGGCGACTTCGACTTTTACGGCGTCCGAGGGCTGTTCGCAAAGCCGACAGGCTGGACGTCGAATTCGATCGGCACTGACCACGCCTGTGCCTATCTGATCGGCCGCGCCTCCGGAAAGCTGTTGGCGCGCGCGCGCGTCACGTTCAAAGTCCACTGACCGCCGCCCGCGACTGCACGCCGGGCGGGGGCGAGGCGTACGCTGGTCAGCAATCATGGCCCTCGACCACCCTGACCAGTCCGGCGCGCTCGACATCGACCTGATCGCGGCCTCGCTGCGGGCCGACTCGACTGACGTCGGCACGTTCGTGGAAGCGTTGGCCGTCAAGCTAGAGGAGGCCGTGCCCGGATCCGTCACGGTCGAGCGCCGACGGGAGGGCATGTTCGGGCCCAAGCTCGTGCGGCGGATCGCCGTCGACGCCGGCGGTCAGCGCCTCGAGCTGCGTCGCTCCTCGGCCGGGATCGAGACCAAGTGCTCGCGCCTATCCGGAGGTATCGTGATCAAGAACGAGGACGTCGACACCGACACGTGGCTGCACGCCCTCGGCGAGGCGCTCGCCGTTCAAGCGAGGCGCAGTGAGACAACGAGGCAGGCACTGGAGCGTCTGCTCAACGGATAGGAGCGAGATGGGATTCCTCAAACGCGACGACGGCGACACGCAGGCGCAGCCCGGCGCAGACGTCATATCGGCGGCTGACGCGCCGCACGCGGCGTCCTACGAGGCGGGCTCGCTCGCGGGAATTCCCGAGTCGGGCCGCGAGCGAATCGCGCGCATGAAGCAGGAGGTCGCACGCGGTTTCTTCACCAGCGACCTGTCTGTAAACGAGTTTTTGCTCGTCAAGCAGTCGGGCTTTGAGCCACTCGGGCTGGTCCTGGGCAGCTCGATCTACCACATCGGCTTTCAGCAGGCGATGTGGAACCAGAGTCAGGAGATGGGCGTCCTCACGCAAGCCATGTATCACGCGCGCGAGCTGGCGATGACGCGCATGGAGGAGGAGGCGGACGCACTGGGCGCGGACGGAATCGTCGGCGTCCGGCTCGACATCGGACGCTACGACTGGGGTGCCGACCTGGCGGAGTTCATCGCGGTCGGGACCGCGGTCAAGCACGCGGGCGGCGAGCTTCACCGCGCGCCGAACGGACGCCCGTTCACGTCGGACATGAGCGGTCAGGACTTCGCCACGCTGCTGCGCGCCGGCTACCGACCGACCGGGCTCGTGATGGGCAACTGCGTCTATCACGTCGCGCGCCAGGGAATGCTCCAGTCGCTGCGCCAGATCGGTCGCAACGTCGAGATGCCGAATTTCACGCAGGCGCTGTACGAGGCGCGCGAGCTGGCAATGGAGCGGATGCAGAACGAGGCGGACGAGCTTCAGTCGGAGGGGATCGTCGGCGCGCGGATCATCGAGCGCAGCCACGGCTGGGGATCGCACGTGATCGAGTTCTTCGCGATCGGCACCTCCGTCGTCTCGGTCAGCGTCGAGCATCAGATCGAGAAGCCGACGTTGGTGCTTCCGCTCCAGGGCTAGCGGCGCCGCCGGGACAGCTGATGCCCGACGTCGAGATCAAGCCGCAGCGCTACAAGGACGAGCGCCCGAAGGAGTACTTCAATCAGTACCACGAGCGGGTGCGGACCGGCGAGCCGGAGGCGAAGGTCTACGAGATGGTCCGGATCGCCACCGTGCTAACCGCGGTGACGGTCTTTCGGGCGCGCGGAATCCACAGTGAACGTGTCCCGGGCGGACCGCTGATCCTGGCGCCCAACCACGCGTCGTTCATGGATCACTTCTTCACGGGTGCGTTTATCCGTCGCCGTATTCAGTTCATGGCGAAGTCGCAGCTGTTCGGCAGCGGACCCGCGAGCTGGATCTTCACGCACGGCGGCGTGTTCCCGGTGCGCCGCGGTCACCACGACGAGGAGGCGTTCGAGAGCGCGTTCAAGATTCTCGAACGCGGGGGGGCGATCGGCATGTACTGCGAGGGCGGCCGCTCGCGCAATGGTCAGCTCGCAGAGCAGGCAAAGCCGGGCATCGGCCGGCTGGCACTCGAGTCGGGCGCGCCGGTGGTGCCGGTGGCGATCCTCGGCTCCTATCAGGTGCGCAACTGGAAGCGGCTCCACTTTCCACGGGTGACTATCAGCTATGGCGAGCCGTTTCGGTTTGCGGCGGTCGACACCCCGAGCCGCGAGCTCCAGCAGGAGGTGGCCGACTACATCCTGGAACGGATCCGTGCCCTGCATTCGGAGCTGAGCCGCCTTGGCCATCGCGGCGCCCTTCATACCACCCGGCGCGCCGAAAAGTAGTAGTAATTAGCTCCTAAAAGCTGACTTGTTGTTAGCATGCTCGCGACGAGGCCGTTAGGGGCTCGCATTGGGGTCTACGACGTAGTTGCGGCAGGGCCGGACCGCTCGGTGCATCGGGGCTCCGCACCTAAAACACTCAGAGGGGAGCAGTTTCGTGAAGCGATTCACATCGCTGTTGGCAGCGGTCAGCCTGATGGCCGCCGGTGGCGCCGTGCTGTTCGGCGTCGGGGTAGCCGGCGCGAGCACCGCGTCGACCGCGAGCGCACTGCCGACGCTGACGCTCGCGCTCAGCGGCGGCACTGTGACGGTCGGTGGGTCGGCCGTGTCCGGGGCCGTCAATATCACGACGACGGTCACCGGCAAGCAGGCTGAGCCGGCGCTCGTGCGTCTGAACAATGGCATCTCGTTTGCCCAGTTCGGACAAGCGGTGCAGGCGGTCAACAGTCACCACGGGGACCTCAACTACCTGGATCCGTATGGATCGCTGGTGTACGACGGTCCGGAGTTCGTCGGAACCCACACCGACCAGGTCTATCTTCAGCCCGGCAACTACTACGCGCTGAACACCGGCACCAACGGAGCTCCGCCGCACACGGCGTTCACCGTGACTCCGTCGGCCGCGCCCGCGGCGTTGCCGACGCCCGGGGCGACGGTCAACTCGATCGAGTTTGGGTTCACGGGCCCCAAGGTCCTGCACGACGGCGAACTGGTCCGGTTCCAGAACCTCGGGTTCCTGGTCCACATGGATGTGTGGGTGCGGGCTAAGAGCCTCGGCGCGGCGCACACGATCGTCGCGCTGCTGCTGGCGGGCAAGGACAACAAGATCGGCCGCAATGTGGCGACCCAATTCGGCACGTTCGCAGGGCCGATGTCGTCCGGCGCCGCTTTCCAGCAGTTCATCAACGAGAAACCGGGCTGGTACGTCCAAGCGTGCTTCATGGACACCCAGGACGGCCGCGAGCACACCCGGCTCGGAATGGAGCGGATCATCAAGATCGTCAAGTAGTCCCCGTAGGCCGACCCGCGATCCGCGATGAGGGTCGCGCGGTCGGCCGGGTGGGACGGCGCGCGCGATAGCTTCAGCGCGTGTCGATCTTTCGCGACGAGCTGCTCGAGGGTCGCCGGGTCGCCCACGCAGGTGCTGGCGACTCGGCGATTCTCGCCGCGCTCCGCCAACTCGGGGCTTGGACCGAGCAACCGCCGACCGACGAGCAACAGCTCTCGCGGTGGATAGCCGATCAACTGCCGGTGCACGCGCTCGTCCACGAGGTGCACCTCGAAGAGGGCGCCATCGGCTTGCAGACCACGCTCGAGCGGGTATGGGTTACCGCGCGTGCTGTCGCCACCGGCGCTCTGATTCCCGGCGGCGCGGGCGGCAGACTGCTGTTCGTGGCGCCGCCGCCCAACCGCGGTAGCTACGCACGGGCGGCACGGGCGGCGCTCGATAACCTCGCCCGAACGCTGTCGGTCGAGTGGGCGCGCTTCCGAGTCACTGCGGTCACGATCTGGCCCGGCACTGAGACGGCCGATGACGACATCGCCGCGCTCGCCTGCTACCTGGTCTCCGATGCGGGCGGCTACTTCAGCGGCTGCCGCTTCGAGTTCGGGGCTGCCGGTGAGTTCATAGCTCGTTCTTAGTTATCCCTCACGCGGCTGCTACGGGGCGCGCGCACGATCACGTCCATGACCAATGCAGAGGCAATCGCGATCCGCCAGGCGCGTCACGCGCGCGTGCGGATGATCCGCAAGCGGGTGATCGCCGGAGTGGTGGCGCTGTTCATCGCCACCTGGCTGTTGATCACTGTGATGCTCGTCACCGGTCACGATCCGGCGCTCGCACGCCAGTCGGCGAAAGTGGCCGCGACCACGACCACGAGTTCGACGGCCTCCAGCAGCTCGGCTAGCAGTTCGGGCGCCACGTCTACGAATACAGGTGGCCAGTCCAGCAGCGGCACGAGCTCACTCAGCTCGAGCCAGTCATGAACACGCGCAGCTACAGACTGCGCCCGAAAGCGATCGAGAGCCGCGAGACGTTCGACTGCTTCGGCGGCGGCTGCACGATCATCATCGCCGACGCATCCCGGCCGGCGGACGCTGCCGAAGCGGTCGCGACCGCAAAGCGCCGGCTGCTGGAATGGCACCAACGCTTCTCGCGCTTCGAGCGCGACAGCGAGCTCAGCCGCTTCAACCGCGATCAGCGCACGCGCGTTCCGGTCAGCCCGATGCTCCGTCGCCTGATCGAGGTTGCGGTTGCCGCCGCGCGCGACACTGGTGGGCTGGTCGACGCGACGCTCGGAGCGGAAATCGAGCGCGCCGGTTATGCGTCGCATTTCGAAGCACCGGGGATCGAACTCGCACGCGCGCTCGCGATCGCGCCGGAGCGCGCGGCGGCGGGGCCGAGTCCGATCGCGCTCGAGCGGCGGATCGCGATCGACCCAGACGGGCTCGTCGTCAGCCGGCGCCCGGGGACGAGCTTCGATCCAGGCGGGATCGCCAAGGGCGTGTTCGCCGATCAGCTGGCGGCGGGACTCACGGGCTTCGACGCGTTCGCCGTCGACTGCGCTGGCGATATCCGCCTTGGCGGCCGTGCCCGCGCTCCGCGCCCGATCAACGTCACGAGCCCCTTCGACGACCAACACCTTCATACGTTCACGCTCGCGAGCGGCGGCGTCGCGACTAGCGGGATCACGGAGCGCAGCTGGATCGGCGACGACGGGCGTGTGGCTCATCACCTATTGGATCCGCGCACCGGCCGTCCAGCGTTCACCGGCATCGTTCAGGCGACGGCGCTGGCGCCGACCGCCGCGCAAGCCGAGGTGCTGGCCAAGGCGGCCCTGTTGAGCGGCCCCGCCAGCGCCGCCGAGTGGCTGCGCTACGGCGGCGCGTTCGTCCGCGACGACGGCAGCTACGAGGTGCTCGAACCGGCCGCCGCGCCGGAGCCGACGCGCGCCGCGAGCCAGCGGCGAATTTCGGCGAGCACCTCGTCGCGCTCGGGGTCGTTGCGAATCTCGTGGTAGACGCCTTGATCGGCCTTGGCCGACCTTTCGTCGGGGACACCTTCCAGGTTGAGATGATCCGCCATTCCCGTGAGTTCCAGGACTCGTCCGACTTGGCCGCCGGGAACGATCAGCGAGACGACGGCCGCCAGCTCCAGCGCTCGCTGGTGGACTGCGAGCAGCGCGCGAATTCCGGTGCAGTCAAGAAACGACACGGCCCGCAAATCCACAGTCACGCGAGCGCAACCCCGCACCAGAATCGCCACGACCGCTCGTTCGAGCTCTCCTGACGTGGCTAGATCAACTTCACCGCTAACACGCACGGTCACGCGCCCTTGACCTGCCGTGACCTGAAGATCGAAGTCGGGCCGAGGTCGCGAGGCAGCGGTCGCTATGTCCCATCCCGCGCCGGCGGGGGCCTGCCGCGAGTTCACAAAACGCCGTTTGGCTCGTCCAACGATCGTCAATTGCGTCATCGATCTTCTCTCCTTCCTTCCCGCTGACGCGATTACCAGTCGCGCGTTGACTGCGGGATCGACGATCTGAAGATCAACCTACCTCCAGCGCCCTCGTCTGAAGCGAACAGCGGTTCTCGCCAGTACGTACGGCCGCGGACGTAGGGGCAAGTGACCGTGAGGCCTCCGCCCGGCCGGGCTGTATCGGGGACCGGTGCTATCGCCGTGCGGCCCGGCGGGTAGTGTCATGAGCGTGGACGGCCATGCCGACAGCGAGCCAGGTGATCAGCAACACAACTCGGTGACCAACCTGATCAGCATCGTTGACGCGGACCCCGATCTCGCCGACCTGCTGGACGACTCCGAGCTCGAGCGCGCCCGTCATGAGGCGCTGACTCGCGAACGTCGCCTCTCTACGGGCGAGTGGGATGCGTCCGGGGCGATCGAGACCGCCAAGCACCATCGCGGCTTTCTGATCATCGAAGGGCTGTTGTCTCGTGAGGTGAACGTGCTCGGACGCACCTGCGTGGAGCTGCTCGGCGCCGGCGATGTCCTGCGTCCCTGGCGTTGGGACTCCGAGGGTTCGCACGTTCACGCGGAGGTGGGCTGGATGGTGCTCGAGCCGACCCGACTTGCGGTGCTCGATCACGGTCTGGTAGTGCGGATGAATCCGTGGCCGCAACTCGGCGTCGAGCTGTTTGCTCGTGGGACACGGCGCGCACATCACCTGGCGGTGGCACTCGCGATCGCACATCATCAACGGGTGAACGATCGGCTGCTGCTTACCCTCTGGCACCTCGCTGAACGATGGGGACGGGTTGGGCCGGATGGCATCGCCGTGCCGTTGCCGCTGTCTCACCAGCGACTGGCCGACCTGGTCGGCGCCCACCGCCCGTCGGTCACTACTGCGATGGGAGAGTTGGCCCGCTCAGGTGCGGTCAGCCGCCGAGACGACGGGACGTGGACGCTTCACGGATCACCGCCCGCCCAGATACGTCATCATCGTCTGGTTGCCGCGATGACGTAGGGGTCGGGCGTCGCTGCGCCGAGCGGCGCTTGTCCGGGCCCGCTTTCGGGTAGCCAAGAGCAAGGAGGTTCGGTTCCGGTGCCACGGACCACCCACCCAGTCCAGGAGAGGCCACATCATGAGCTACCGATCCCTATTCCTCGCGACTGTCCTGAGCGCTCTGACGCTGGTGTCAGTCGCCGACGCTGCGCCGATCTCGAAGTCGACCCAGTTCACAAACGGCACCAGCAGTGTCACCTGCGGGGTCGAGATCCACGCTCCGCAGCAAGCCTGCAACCGAGGTCCTGTGCGCCGCGAAGGGCATCCCCGCCCCGAAAACCAAAGGGATCGGCGACTCGGGATTCGTTCAGATTGGCGTGCTCGGTAAGCCGCAAGTGCTCCGGCTGAGCCAAAACTCATGGGTCGCGGGCACGTCCGCGAGGCTCAAGCGCGGTCGCCTCTGGAATCAGCTCGGCGTCACCTGTCACGTCGCCACCACGACCGTGATCTGCTTCAACGGAGACAACCATGGGTTCGTTATCGGCGACGGTCACTACCTGACGTTCTGAGCCCGCGATCCGTCCGCGGGCGGTTCGGCCCAGAGGGATCGCCGAGGCGGGTCGGACGCAGGGACCGCCGGGAACGACCGTTCGTTCGCGACGACGGCAGCTACGAGGTGCTCGAGCGTGCGGCGGCGCCCGAGCCCGCGCCAGCGCTTGGCGGCGTGGTGGCGCCCAGCGCGACGCGCGCCGCGAGCCAGCGGCGAATTTCGGCGAGCACCTCGTCGCGCTCGGGCTCGTTGAGAATCTCGTGGTAGAGGCCGTCGTAGGCCCTGATCGACTTGTCGTCCGCGCCGATCCGCTGGGCCAGCATCTCGCTGCCGGACGGCGGGCACAGCCGGTCCGCGGTCCCGTACAGGATCAGGGTCGGGACGTGGATCGCCGGCACATCGCCGGGGAACCGATCGATCGCCGACGCGAGCTCGCCGATCGTTCGGGCCGGGAGCTTGCCGTGGTGCACGAGCGGGTCGGATGCGTAGGCGCGGACTACGTCTTGATCGCGGCTGACGAGCGACGGGTCGACGGCGACCAACCCTAGTTTCGGCGCCACGGCTGACAGGACACGGCCGGCGACCAGCAGTGGCGCGCCCGCCTCGATCGCGGCCAGCGGGCCGGACAGGATGATCCCCGCGAGTCGCGACTGATACCGAAGCGCGTAGCGGACCGCGATCGTGCCACCCATGCTGTGTCCGAGCAGGTAGACCGGCGCCGGCGGGTGCTCGGCCGAGGCCTGAACGACCAGCTGGTCCAGATCGTCGACCGCGTTGTCGAGCCGGTCGATCAGTGCTCGCGGTCCGTCCGAGCGGCCGTGCCCGCGGTGGTCGAGCGCGTAGACCCCGTAGCCGTCGTGGACGAGCGTCTCGGCGACGTGGCCGTAGCGCCCGCTGTGCTCGCCGGCGCCATGCACGATCACGATCAGCGCGCGCGGCTCGGCTTCCGGGGTCCAGCTCTGCCAGTAGATTCGCCGGCCGCCGGCCCCCGTCAGAAATCCGGTCGCGGTGATCACGCCTCTTCCGCGGCCCACGGGACGATCACGGCATCCTCGTGGGGCGAGTCGCGGGCGACGACGTACTCCGCGGCCTCGGTGTCACTCGTGTTCTCGAGCACGTGCGTCTCTCGCGGCGGCACGTAGACCATGTCGCCAGGCTCGAGCGCGAGCTCCTGGTCGAGACGGTCGCCCCATTTGACGACCAGGCGCCCCGAGAGCATGTAGACGGCACTCTCGCACCCCTCGTGGTAGTGCGGCAGCGAGCGCGCACCCGGAGGAACCCGGAAGCGGCCCATGTAGATGTTGTGCGCACCGGCGGTGATCTGCGAGACCTCGGCGCCGCCGACGACCCCTCGCGGCACGGAGCGGTCCTCTCCGGGCTTGATCACCTTCATCGGGCGCGAGTCTACTCGCGCTGGGGAACCTCGATCTGCAGTGGCGGCTGCGCGGCTCCTTCGTGATCTACCTGGAGCGTCGTGTGCTGGATTCCGAAGCGCTCGGCGAGGACCGTCTGGAGGTCGCGCCGGCGCTCGTGGCAGTCGTCGCCCGCGCGCACGACCACGTGCGCCGACAGCGCGACGAAGCCGGACGTGACCTCCCAGACGTGCAGGTCGTGAACCTCGACGACCCCCGGCTGCGCAGCCAGCGTGCGTCCGATCTCCTCGGGTACCAGGCCGGCGGGCGCGGCCTCCATGAACACGCGACCGGACGCGAGCAGCAGCACGTATGCCGCGCGCAGCAAGAGGCCCGCAACGATCAGCGAGGCGATCGGGTCGGCGCGGTCAAATCCGGTCGTGAGGATCACAACCGCTGCGATCGCGGTCGCGATAAACCCGTACAGGTCGGTCAGGATGTGACGGTAGGAGCCTTCGACATTGAGGCTGCGCTCGGGGCCCGCGCCGCGTGCCAGGATCGGCCGTCGCCCCGAGGTTTACCGCCACGCCCGCGATCGCGACGATCAACACCAGGCCGCCGTGCACGTCGGGCGGCGAGATCAGGCGCGAGATCGCGTCGACCACGATCAGGACTGAAAGGACCAGCAGCGTCACCCCGTTGGCCTGCGCGCTCAGGATCTCGGCTCGGCCGAGACCGTAGGTCATGGCGCCGCTCGCGGGACGGCCCGCGAGCCGCGCGGCGGTCAGCGCGACCGCCAGCGCGACGGCGTCGGTCAGCATGTGAGCGGCGTCCGACAGCAGCGCCAGCGAGTTCGCGACGACGCCGGCGACCACCTCGGCGATCATGAACGCGACGATCAGCCCCAGCGCCAGCTTCAGCGCGCCGCGCTCAGCCTCGCGCCCGGGAGATGCTGGTGCGCGTGCTCGTGCGCCATCAGTTCACCGACGGGTCTGGTGGCATCCGCGGAAACAGCGCATAGCTGCCGCCCTTGCGCGTCAGGACCGCCTCCCACAGGTCGACGGGCGCCGAGGTGAACGCGTCCTCGCGTCCCGCCGGCTCGAGGATCCAATCGCCGCGTTCGAGCTCAGCGTCCAGCTGGCCGGGCCCCCAGCCCGCGTGTCCGGCGAACGCGCGGCCGCGCCGAACGCCCATCGGCTCTTCGATCGATGCGGCGGTCCCCAGCACGCCGACGTCCTCGAACGCGATCAGGGCCGCCGCGTCGGCGTCGTCGAACTCGGCCAGCACGATCAGCGCCGACTGTTGCACGGGGCCACCGATGAACAGCTGATCGTCGAGATCGGGCAGCTCGTCGAGCTCGGAGACGACCTCGCCGACGGTCGCCTCAGAGGGCCGGTTGAGCACCAGGCCGAGCGCGCCGTCCGCGCTGTGCTCGATCACCAGCACGACCGCGTGGAAAAAGTTGGGGTCCAGAAGTCTCGGGCCGGCGATCAGGAGCTGCCCGCGGGTCGAGTCCATGAATCGCGAGCGTAGCTGACCTCCGTCCGGCTGACGCGCGGCGATCCCGACCCGGTTACAGGCCCAACGAGCGGCCGATGATCTCCTTCATGATCTCGTCAGTGCCGCCGCCGATCGGCCCGAGGCGGGCGTCGCGGGCGGCACGTTCGAGTTCCGGCGGCGCGTCGAGCCCGTGGATCGACAGGCAGGCGTCGATCGCGTCGAATGCCGCGCGCTGGGTCCGGAGCTTGGCGAGCGTGACCTCCCGGACGGCGTCCTCGCCGGCGGCGAACCGGCGCAGCGCGTGGTAGGTGATCGCGCGCCCGGTCTCGATCGTGACTGCGACCTCGGCGAGCCGTTGGCGGATCGCCTGCTGTCCGACGAGCGAATCGCGCGCCAGGACGTGGGCCAGCGTCTGCTCGAAGCACGCCTGCATTGCGCCGACCGCGCCGAGCGCCATCAACAGTCGCTCCCACTGGAAGTTGGCCATGATCAGATAGAAGCCGCCGTTCTCCGGACCGAGCAGGTTCTCAGCCGGCACGAACACGTCCTGCAGCGAGATCTCGGCGGTGTCCGAGGCGTGCCACCCGAGCTTCTTCAGCGGCGTCGACGTGACTCCATCGCTGCGCTCGATGATCAAGAACGAGATCGCGTCGTGGCCTCCCCGTGGCTTCGTTTTCACCGCGGTCACGAGCACGTCTGCGCGCACACCGCCGGTGATGAACGTCTTCGCGCCATTGACGAGATAGCCGCCGTCGATCCGTTGCGCGTGCGTCCCGATCGAGGCGACGTCGGAGCCGGCGCCGGGCTCGGTGATCGCCAGCGCGGCAATCGTCTCCCCGCGCAGGCCGGGGACCAGGTAGCGCTGCTTCTGCTGCTCAGTACCGAAGCTAGAGATCGGTGGCAGCGCGATCCCGGCGTGGGCGCCGAGCCCGGCTGCGACGCCGCCCGAGCCGCAGCGCGCGAGCTCCTCGGTGAGCACCGCGGCTGCGACGGCGTCATCGCCGCCGCCGTACTCGCGCGGGAACTTCAGGCCCAGATAGCCGGCCTGCGCCAGCCACCCGAACGCTTCGCTCGGAAACCAGGCTGCGGCCTCCCACTCCTCAGCGTGCGGGCGCAGGCGCGCGAGCACGAACTCGCGCATCTCGATCCGTAGCCGTTCGTGCTCATCGGTGAAGGGCGGGACCGGCCGCCGCTGGATCGCGGTGTCGATGCCCGGAACCGTACTTCAGATGCCTGCGCGCGCCCTGACGGTCGTGACGATCGAGTCGGCGTCTGGGACGTAGGCGTCCTCGAGCGTCGGGCTGTAGGGAATCGGCGTCTCGGCAGTGGCGACGATCCACGCGTCGTCGAGGTCGTGCAGCGCTTGCTCCGCTACCGCCCCCAGCAGCCCCGTGGCCCAGCCGCCGGTCCGCGGTCCCTCCTCGACTGCCAGCAGCCGGTTGGTCTTCGAGACCGACTCGAGCACCGTCTCCAGGTCGAGCGGACGCAGCGTCCGCAGGTCGACGACCTCGACGGAGACGCCCTCGTCGGCGAGCGTCTCGGCCGCGGCGAGCGCATCCGCCACCCCCTTGCCAACCGACACGAGCGTCAGATCGTCGCCGGCGCGTGCGACCGCCGCGCGACCAAGCGCGATCAGCTCCTGCTCGGGCGGGGGCCCTTTGACCGAGTACAGCCGCTTGTGTTCGAGGAACAGCACCGGGTTGTCGTCACGGATCGAGGCCTTCAGCAGCCCCTTGGCCTCCGCGGGCGAGGAGGGGAACACGATCTTCAGCCCAGGGACGCCCTGAAACCAGGTGCCGTGTGTCTGCGAGTGGATCGCGCCGAAGCGCCCGCCGGCGCCGACCGCCGAGCGGACGACGAGCGGGACGGTGCCCTGTTCGTTGGAGATGTACCAGAACTTGGCCGCCTGGTTGACGAGGCTGTCCATCGCCAGGCCCATGAAGTCGCCGAACATCACCTCGAATACCGGCCGCAGGCCAGCGACCGCCGCGCCGTAGGCGGCCCCCGCGAGCGCGAGTTCGGAGATCGGCGTGTCGAACACCCGCTCGGGTCCGAACCGCTCGGCGAGCTCGGGCGTCGCCTTGAACACGCCGCCGGGCTTCGCGACGTCCTCGCCGAAGAACACCACTCGGGGGTCGCGGTCAAGCTCCTCGGCCAGCGCGTCGCGGATTGCGGTCCGGAATTCGAGCGTGCTCATCCGCTGTACTCGGTCGCGGCGTCTTCGCCGGGGTCGGGATAAGGAGCGTCCAGTGCGCCCTGCACGGCGTGCTCGATGAGCGCCTTGGTCGCCTCCTCGGCGGCCGCGATCTGTTCCTCGTCCAACCCCTCGTCGACCAGTTTGGCCCGAGCGATTCTCAGCGGATCGCGCTCGAGCCACTGCTGCAGCTCGTCTTTTGACCGGTACGCGGCGGGGTCGCTCTTTGAGTGGCCGTAGTGACGGTAGGTCCTGCACTCGAGCAGCGTCGCGCCGTCGCCGGCTCGCGCGCGTCGCACCGCGTGCGTCGCGGCCTCGCGAACCGCCCACAGGTCGTTGCCGTCGACGACCCCCGAGGGGAGGCCGTACGAGCTCGCGCGACCGGCGATGTCGCCGCCCGCCGTCGTCTCCGCGAGCGGCGTGAACTCGGCGTACAGGTTGTTCTCGCACACGAACACGACCGGCAGCCGCAGGACCGCGGCCATGTTCAGGCACTCGTGGAAGTACCCCTGATTGGTGGCGCCGTCGCCGAAAAAGCACACCGATACGCGCCCCTGGCGCTGGGCGGCGAGGCCGGCTCCCAGCCCGGCCGCGATCGAGCCACCGACGATCCCATAGCAACCGACGAGTCCGTGCTCGAGGTCGATCACGTTCATCGATCCGGCGCGGCCGCCGCAGACGCCGGTGCGGCGACCGAGCATCTCTGCGACCAGCGGCTCCGGCGCTGTGCCCTTGGCGAGCGCGTGACCGTGGCCGCGGTAGGTCCCGGCCACGTAATCGTCGACCTCGAGCGCCATGCAGACGCCGACGGCAACCGCCTCCTGGCCCGCGTACAGGTGCGTCGTCCCGTGCACCTCGCCCTTCAGGAACAGGCGGTGGATGGCTGTCTCGAACTCCCGAATCAGCAGCATCCGCGAGTACGCGTCCAAGTACTCGCTGGTCGCCGCGCGCTTCCCGGTGGCCTGGACGTCGGTCATCCCGCGTCTCGTTTGCTGCTCAGCATCGCTCGCCTCCGCAGTTCAATGTTGCTCGGATGCGGTCGCCCGGCGTGCGATGTCGCCGTTCGGGCTGTCGGGCAGCTCGCTCAGGCCGTCGTCGATCTCGACGTCCTCGGCTTCCAGCGCAAGCCCCGACGCGTTTGCCACCAGTTCGAGCAGCGCCGCGAAATCGACATCGTTGCCGCTCAGCCCGACCATCCCCTGGATGATCTGCTCGGTGGCGGCGGCGATCGGCATCGAGACCTCCATCTCGCGCGCCGCCTCGAAACCCAGGTGGAAGTCCTTGAGCAGCAATTCGGGCGTGAATGTCGGCGTGAAGTCGAGGTTCACATAGGCGGGCGTCTTGTAGCGGGTGAACGTCGAGCCCAACACACTGTCGTTGAGGAACTCGAGGAAGTCCGATCGTTTGACCCCGCCCTTCTCGGCGAGCACCGTCACCTCGGCCATCGACTGCGCAATGACACCGAGCATCAGGTTGTGGCAGATCTTCACCAGACGGGCACGCTCCCCCTCGCCGACGTAGGTGACCCGCCGGCAGAGCAGCTCGAGGTACGGCCGCGCGCGTTCCCAGGCCTCGCGCGGGCCCGAGGTGACGATCGTCAGCCGCCCGCTCTCGGCGACCTTGGGGTTACCACTCACCGGCGCCGCGAGCATTGCGGTGCCGCACTTGAGCGCGTACGCGCGGATCTGCTCGGCGACCGCCGGCGAGATTGTCGTCGAGTCGACGATCAGGCTCGGCTTGACGTCGTCGCGTGACAGCACCCCGCAGTCCCCGCATACGACCTCGTCCACGTCGCTCGACCGGGCGACCATCGTGAACACGATGTCGCGATCGGCCAGCTCGGCGGGGGAGTCGACCACCGTCGCGCCCAGCCGAGTGAGGTCCTCCGCCTTCTCACGGGTGCGGTTGTAGACGCCGACCTCGAGGCCCGCGTCGAGCAGCCGCGTGACCAGGGCCCGTCCCATGCGGCCGACCCCGATCCAGCCAAGGCGCATCGTCTGGTCTGCCATGCGGTTCTAGGTCCTCCGGTCGCCAGCCATCGGGTTATCGGCCCTCCCATCGCGAGCCATGCGGTTCACGGCCTCCCTTTGCAATCGATTGCAGAATTGTAGCCGAGCGCTCGGAGGTGGTCAAGAAGCCCGACACAGCGGCCGCCGTTCGCGCCGCTCGGCGGCGGGCGGTTCTTGTAGAGCGAGCATTCGGCGATTCGCGGAGCCACTGTCCACCCCTTGAGCGTGATCGAGCGCGCACCGGCAGAAGAGCGCGTGCGCGCTCGACAGGGTGCGGGACCTGTTGAACCGGGACCCGTTGAGCCGCGCCCCGATCGCGAGTACGATCCTGCAATCGTTTGCAAACGTTAGAATGGTGGCTCTCGTGGGTGAGCACAGCTACGGCGTAATGGGGGTCGACTGGGAGGAGCGCGTGCGCTACGACCGCCTGCGCGACGAGCGGCTGGCGCGGATCAAAGGGCTCCTGGCCGAGTCGGAGCTCGGGGCGCTGCTGTGTTTCGACATGGGCAACATCCGCTACATCACGGCGACCCACATCGGCACCTGGGCGGCCGACAAGCTCAACCGTTTCTGCCTACTTCCGCAGGGAGACGAGCCGATCATGTGGGATTTCGGCTCCGCCGCCCGTCACCATCAGCTGTACAACCCATGGCTGGGCGACGGGCGCTCGCGGGCCGGAATCTCGACGCTGCGCGGGGCGATGTCGCCCGCTTCGGGTCGGGCCGAGGACGTCGCCCGCAAGATCCGGATCGAGCTCGAACAGCGCGGCCTGCTCGAGGAACCGGTCGGGATCGACGCGATCGAACCGCAGGTCCTGTTCGCGCTGCAGCGGGAGGGGATCAAGGTCGCCGATGGCCAGCAGCTGATGCAAGAGGCGCGGGTGATCAAGACTCGAGACGAGATAACGCTGCTCAACATGGCGTGCTCGATGGTCGACGCCGCCTACGAGGAGCTGTACCGCACGATGCGCGCGGGCATCCGCGAGAACGACTGTGTGGCGCTCGTCAACAAGGTCCTCTACGAGATGGGCTCCGAGTTCGTCGAGGGCGTCAACGCGATCTCGGGCGAGCGCTGCAGCCCGCACCCGCACGTGTTCACGGACCGCGCGCTGCGCCCCGGCGATCCCGCTTACTTCGACATCCTGCACAGCTACATGGGCTACCGGACGTGCTACTACCGTACGTTCGCGGTCGCGAGCGCTTCGCGCCCGCTGATCGACGCCTACAAACGCTGCCGCTACTACCTCGACGCGGCGATCGCCCTGATCAGACCGGGCGCGACGACGGGCGAGGTCGCGGCCGTGTGGCCGGCCGCGCAGGAGTTCGGCTTCCCCGACGAGGAGGCAGCGTTCGCGCTCCAGTTCGGGCACGGCGTCGGACTCTCGATCTGGGAGAAGCCGATCTTCAGCCGGCTCGTATCACTCGACCATCCCGAGGAGATCAAGCAGGGGATGGTGTTCGCGCTGGAGACCTTCTGGCCCGCGAGTGATGGCTGGTCGGCAGCGCGAATCGAGGAGCAGCTGGTCGTCACAGCCGACGGCTGCGAGGTGATCACCCGCTTTCCGGCCGAAGACCTGGTGGTCGCGGGCAAGCCCTACTTCACGGCCGGCGGCACCCTCCCGCTCGAGCGCGACCCGCAGTCGAACCTCAACACGGAGCTCGACGCCGACACCCATGAGGCGACGGTCAGGGCCGATCTACCCCAGAGCGCGCTCAGTTAGCGCGCGCCAAACCTTCTCGGACCCGTACGGCGGATCGAGGTGGACGCCACCGAGTGCGTCCGCGACGGCGTTGGCGACCGCCGCGAGCGTTCCGATCGCGCCGGCCTCGCCCACGCCCTTCGCGCCCAGCGGGTTGCGCGGCGAGGGACTGACCACCTCGGCGGTGACGATCTCCGGGACGTCGGCCGCGGTCAACAGGCCGTAGTCCAAGAATGTGGCGGTGCGGAGCTGCCCGTCCTCGTCGTACACCGCCTCTTCGATCAGGCATTCGCCGAGAGCCTGGACCGCGCCGCCGACGACCTGGCCGCGGGCGAGCAGCGGGTTGATGATCGTTCCGGCATCGTCGACCGCCACGACGTGGATGACGGCGAGCTTGCCGGTGGCGCGGTCGACCTCCACCGCAGCGGCATAGGCGCCCGAGGAGAAAACCAGCTCAGAGTCGAATCGTGCCGATGCCCGCAGCCCGTGCGGCGCGAGATCGTTCCATCCGAGCGCACGGTCGCCGGCGCTGAACAGGCCGTCGGCGAACTCGACGTCCTCGCAACCGAGCAGCTCCGCCGCAACCATCCGCGCCTGACCGACCAACTCGTCGGCCGCGAGCGCGATCGCCGAGCCCGCGACCGCGGTCGAGCGACTCCCGAACGTGCCCACGCCGGGCGGCACCGTCTCGCTGTCGCCAAAGCGCAGCACGATCCGGTCCACCGCGACGCCGAGCCGGTCGGCGGCGATCTGCGCGAACGTGATGTCGTGGCCCTGCCCATGCGGCGACGCGCTGCTCGCGATCGACACTTGTCCGTCCGGCGCAATCCCAATCGTCGCGCTCTCCCACTGCCCGGCGGCGCGCTCGACGTACAGTGCAACGCCAGTGCCGGCCGCGCGATCACTGCCCAGCAGCTCGAGCGCCGTGTCGAGACACCGCTCGTAGTCGCCCGAGTCGTAGCTCAGCCCCAGCGGCGTCTCGTGCGGAAAGTGGCGGATCAGGTTGCGGCGGCGCAGCTCGATGCGGCCGATCCCAACTTGACGCGCCGCGTCGTCGACCAGCCGCTCGATCAGATACGCGGCGTCGGGGCGTCCCGCGCCGCGATAGGGGCCGGTCGGGACCTTGTTCGTTCGCTTTCCGACGACGGTGACCGACGCCGCCGGGATGTCGTAGCACCCGGTGAGCAGCACGGCAGCGGTATGAGGCGGGATCGCCGTGGTCGAAAACAGGTAGGCCCCGAGATCCGCCGTTAGCGCCGCCCGCAAAGCGAGCATCCGACCCTCGCCGTCGAGTGCCAGCTCGAGCTCACCCTCGATTCCCCGTCCCTGGTAGGCCGCGAGGAAGTTCTCGGTGCGATCCTCGATCCACTTCACGGGGCGTCCGAGGTCGATCGCGGCGACCGCGGCGACGACCGCTTCGGCCGGGATCACTCCCTTGCTCCCAAAGGCGCCGCCGACGTCGGGGACGATCACGTGGATCCGGTCCTGGTCTCGGCCCAGAATCCGACCGAGCTGCGCCAGCGGGCGGTGAGGGTCCTGCATCGAGCACCAAACGGTCAGCCGGTCGGTGCCGGCATCGTGCTCGACGACCACCCCCCGGGGCTCGATCGGTGCCGCCACGAGGCGCGGCAGCGCGTAGCGCCGGCGCACCACGTGCGCGGCGCCCGCAAACGCAGCTTCGACATCGCCGCTAGACCGGGACCAGCGGGTCAGTTCGCGGTCGGAGAAACCGGGATCGAGCACCGGCTCGCGCGGCTCGTAGTCCACCTCGACGAGCTCCACCGCATCCGCGGCCAGCTCCCGTGACGTGGCGATCACGGCGGCCACCGGCTGACCCACGTAGCGGACCTCGTCGTCGGGCAGGACCGGGTGCGGCTCGTCGGCCAGTTCGACGCCCGCGGGAGCGCTGATCGGAAATGGCGCAACGCGGTCGCGCAGGTCCCGGGCGGTGATCACCGACAGTAGCCCGGGCGCGTGACCCGACATCCGGATCGACCTGATGCCCGCGTGCGCGTGGTGCGAGCGGACGAACGCGGCGTAGACCATCTCCGGTCGCTCGATGTCATCGACGTAGCAAGCCTCGCCGCGCACCATCGGCGGGTCCTCGCGGCGGAGGAGGGGAGCGCCGATCGGGCCGCTCATCGCAATCGCTCGCGCATCCAGTCGGACACGAGCGGGCGGTACTTGAACGGGATGTTGTTGCAGACGTGGGTGCCGTCCTCGTACAGAACCCACTCGGCGCCCGGGACGGCGTCCGCGATCCGCCGCGTCTGCTGCCAGGAGATCACTCGATCGCGGGCGCCGGTGACGACCAGGCACGGCTGTCGTACGTGCTCGGCGACCCCGGTGAGGTCGAGCCTCTGGGCGCGGCGTCGCGCGTCGGCGTCGTCGGTCGCGCCGATGTGGTGCGCGATCGCCTCGCGCGTCAGCGATGGAAGGTCTGCCCAGCTCGGCGGCGAACTGATACGGGCCGCTGATCGAGGCGATCGCCTTCAGCCGCGGCTCGAACGCTGCCGCCCGGACGACGTAGTGGCCGCCGAGGCTGACGCCGGCCGCGCCGATCCGCGTATGGTCGAGGTCCTCGCGGTCGCCGACCGCGTCGAGGATCGCGGCCACCGCGACCTCGTAGTCGGAGCGGATATTGAGTTCAAAGCCGGCCTCGCCCTGCCCGGGGCCGTCGAGCGACAGAGTCGCCATGCCGCGACAGAGGAAGACCGACTCCCAGACGAAGAACTCCTCCTTGGTCGAGTCGAGGCCTGGGATCAGGACCACCAGCGGGGCGGGACCGGTCGCACGCGGCCGGCGCAGGTTGGCGACTACGTGCGCGTGTCCGAGCGGTGCTTCGATCCGTTCGGCCGTCGGATCCAGCAGTTCGTGCGCCGCGTACAGCGCCCGGATCGCGGCGCGCGTGTTCTGGCGGTTGCGCTCGGGGTCCAGCACCCAGACGAATTTCGAGAAGTGGTAACTGATGGCCGCGCGAAGGTACGCCTCACCCGCCGTCCGCTGCCGCCCCTCCGCCAGCGCCCGATCGGCCAGCGCGGCGTGAACCTCGGCGGTCTGAGTCCACGCATCGAGCCACTGAGCCCACCGCGTGATCGACGAGGTCGTCCGGACGAAGTCGTTGTAATCGACTCCGTTGGCGATCAACCGTGCCGCCCAGTGGCTGACCGCCGTCTCGACGCGCTCGTCAGCCATCGCCGCCCAGCCTCAGCTCGCGCTTGGCGTTGCCGGCGAGCACCGCCTGCTCGGCAGCGCGCGTCAGGCGCGCGGCCCTGAGTGTCGCGACCGGGTCGGGATCCGCCATGTCGAACGGGTAGTCGGACCCGAGCAGCACCCGGTCGGCCCCGACCGCGTCGATCAGCATTCGCAGCAGCGCTGGATCGTGGGTGATCGTGTCGAACAGGAACCGGCCGAGAACCTCCGCCGGGGGGCCGGCGGCCGCGACCGTCTCCTGCCCATGACGGATCCGCCCGCTCAAGGCCATGATCGCGCCGCCGCCGTGGGCGAGCAGCACCCGCAGTCGCGGATGACGGGCCATCGTGCCGCTCAGCACGAGATGCGCGGCGGCGACGGTCGTCTCGAACGGATTACCGACCAGGTTCCACAGGTAGTAATCCTCGACGGGGAAGCCACGCGTGGTCGGGTGCACGAACACGAGCGCGTCGTGCTCCTCGGCGGCCGCCCAAAACGGCTCAAAGCGGTCATCGCCCAAGTAGACGTCGTTGACGCTCGCGGTCACCTCGACCCCGGCGAACGAGCCCCCGGACATCAGCCGCGCGAGCTCCTCGGCGGCCAGCTGTGGCTCCTGCAGCGGCACGGCTGCAAGGACCGACACCCGCTCGCTTCGCAGCCGCGCGAGCCCCTGATTCTGCAGCCGGCAGCGCGACAGTCCCTCGTCGGCGTCGACGTCGTAGAACAGCAGCGGCACCCACGGCGACAGCAGCACGCCGCGAATCCCAAGTCGCGTCTGAGTTGCGAGGATCTCGTCGACGTCGACGCAGCCGTGCACGATCGACCCGATCAGCTGACCGTCGAACTCGACCTGATTCGCCGTCGCGCGCCGGGCGCCAGAGCTCCTCAGGCGCGGCGTCGCGCAGCAGCTCGGGCACGATCACGTGCGCGTGAACGTCGATCGCCGACGTCACTACTTAGACGGCGGGGCCGTCGAGCCGCGGACGATCAGAGCCGGCTCTAGCAGGATCTCGCGCGAGTCCTGCGCCCCATCGGCCAGGCGCTCCAGCAGCAGGTCGGCGGCGACTGTCCCTATCTCGCGCTGGGGAACCCGCACGGTCGTCAGCGGCGGTCGCAGCCGCTCGACGAATGGCATGTCGTTGAAGCCGACGATCGACACGTCTTCGGGGCAGCGAAGGGCGTGCGCATCAAGCACGTCGTAGCAGCCGATCGCGAGCCGGTCGTTGGCGGCGACGATTGCCGTCAGACGCGGCTCGTGCTCGAGCAGCTCCTCACACGCCCGGACGCCCTCTGACTCAGTGAACGCGTTCGCGACGCTGATCCATTCGGCCGGCGCCTCGAGGTTCGCGGCGTGCATCGCGTCGATGAACCCGAGCCGGCGCTTGTGGCCGGTCGAGACATTCTGCGGGCCGGCGACGTGCCCGATCCGCTCGTGGCCGAGCGAGGCGACGTGATCGACCGCGAGACTGATGCCCTGCCGGTCGTTGACCGTCACCGCCGGCAGCGAGCCGTCCTCGAGACTGCGGTTGACGAGCACGACCGGGAGCCCCTCGCCGGCAACGCTCGCCAGCAGTTCGACATCGAGACGCGCGGTCGCCGCGATCAGGCCGTCAACCTGTCGCGCGCGGAGCGCGGCCATCTGGTGGCGCTCGCGCTCGGGATCGTTGTCGGTGTTGACCGTCAGCAGCGTGTAGCCGGCGTCGCCGAGCCGATCCTCGAGCCCGCGCATGATCGGCGGGAACAACGGGTTGGTCAGGTCCGGAATCAACACACCGACGGTGAACGAGCGGTTGGTCTTCAGCCCGCGTGCGATCGGGTTGGGCTGGTAACCGAGCTCCTCGGCGGCGCGGATCACGCGCTCTGCCGTCTCGGGATTGACCAGCGCGCGCGTCTGCTCGTTGAGCGCGCGCGACACCGTGCCCGGGTGCACCTCCGCGAGCCGAGCTACGTCCCGGATGGTTACTGACGTGCCCACGACGCCAATCCAATCACGTGCTTCAGCCGTCGCCGGCGGTGACGACGCCGCCGAGGTACAAGGCGCCGATCTCGGGATGCTCCAGCACCTCGCGGCCCGAGCCGCTGAGCCGGACGGTTCCATTCTCCAGCACGATTCCGTGCGAGCTGAGTTTCAGCCCGGCGCGAGCGTTCTGCTCGACGAGCAGGATCGTCTTACCCCGGCGGTTCATCAGCTCGATCATCTCGAACACCATCTGACGCGTCTGCGGGTCGAGGCCCATCGATGGCTCGTCGAGCATGATCAGCTCCGGATCGAGCATCAGGCAGCGCGCGAACTCGACCAGACGCTGTTGCCCGCCGGACAGGCTGCCGGCTTTCTCGCCGGCGCGCTCGCGCACGATCGGGTAGAGCTCCTCCACGTCTTGGAGGCGCTTGCGGACCAGTGACTGGTCCGAGACGGTGAACGCCCCCATCTCGACGTTCTCGCGCACGGTCATCTCCGGGAACAGGCTGTGGGCCTGCGGGATCTGCGAGATGCCGCGTGCCAGCACCTGGCGCGGTGCCAGTCCGGATACGACCTGGCCGTCGAAGCGGATCTCGCCCTGGCGAGGATTCAGCAGGCCGCTGATCGTCGCCATCAGCGTCGACTTGCCGGCGCCGTTGGGGCCGACCACGCACGTGATCTCGCCGCGCGGCACCTCGATCGAGACCTGCTTGAGAATGTCGCCGCCGCCGTATCCGGCACACACGTCGCGCACGCTGAGCAGCGATCGGGTGTCGCCGAGCTTCTCGCGCGGGGGAGTGCGGACCGGGGCCACCGAGACCCGAGGGCGCTGGTCATCGACGAGTTCGCGCTCGGTCGCCGGGTCATCCTCGCCGCCGAGGTAGGCATCGAGCACGGCGGGGTTTGAGCGCACCTCCGCCGGCGTCCCGGAGACCAACGTCCCGCCCTGGCTGAGGACCGTGATCCGCGAGCACAGGTTCATCACGAACTCCATGTTGTGCTCGACGATCAGGATCGTCTTGCCCGCGCGATTGAGCTCTCCGATGCGGTCGGCGAGGTGCCCGATCAGGGTCGGGTTGACCCCACCGGCGGGCTCGTCGAGCAGCAGGATCGCCGGGTCGGCGACCAGCAGCGAGGCGAGCTCGAGCAGCTTGCGCTGCCCGTAGCTCAGGTTCGCGGCGGGCTCGTGGGCGAGCCTCGCGATCCCGACGAAATCCAGCAGCTCGAGCGCGCGGCGGTGCTCGCTCGACGATCCGGCACGCCGCAGGACGCCGCGCAGCCAGCTCTCCTTGCGCTGGGTGGCGACGAGCATGTTCTCGAGCACCGACAGGCGCGTGAACAGACGTGTGAGTTGGAACGTGCGCCCGACCCCGAGCTTGAACACGCGGTCCGGCGGCGCGTTGGTGATCTCGAGTGCCGTTGAAGTGCACCGCTCCCTGTTGGATGCGCTCGTAGCCGGTGATCACGTTGAACAGCGTCGTCTTGCCCGAGCCGTTGGGCCCGATCAGTCCGCTGATCTCACCGGCGTGCACATCGAGATCGCAGCGCTCCAGCGCGTGGATCCCGCCGAACGATTTGGAGACACCTCGGACCTCGATCAGATTCGCCATCACACGGCTCCTGGCACGCGGTCGCGCAGAGTGGCCTCGCGTTCTTCGGGGACCCTGCTCGCCCGCCGCGTGCGGCGCTTGTGGATCAGCTCCGAGATGCTCGGGATGATCCCGCGCGGGAGCAGCAGAATCACGGCCAGAAACAGGACCCCGTAGGCGATCAGGTACGTCGCGTTGCTCGAGAAGGTCTGCGTCAGGTACTGCTGCAAGGACTCCAGAACCAGCGCGCCGAGCAGCGGGCCGGTGATCGTGCCGAGTCCACCGAAGAAAGCCATCAGCGCGATCGACAGATCGAACAGCGGGTCGAACGCGAACTGCGGGAAGATCTGGCCGAGAAAATAGAAGTACAGGCCGCCGACCATCCCGACCGGGATCGCGGACACGACGAACGCGGCCAGCTTCACGCGACGCGTCTTGACCCCGAGCCCGAGCGCGCGGTCCTCGTCGTCACGGATCGCGAGCAACTGCAGCCCGAAGCGCGAGCGGCGAACCGCCCACGAGACGATCACGGTCGCGACCAGAATGATCAGCGCGACGTAGTAGAAGGGGTTGTTGTAGGTCGCCGCAGGGAACGGCGCGAACGGGAGCGTCAGCCCCGAGGTCCCACCGGTGAAGCTGAAGTTGATCGCGGCCAGCTGGAAGATGAAGAAGATCGCGATCGTTACGACGACGAACGTGTGCCGGCGCGTGCGCAGCGCGATCAGGCCAAACGGGATCGCGATCACGCCGGCGACCACGCCGGCGACTGGGAGCAGCGCGAACACGGCCCAGCCACCCGCGACATGCCAATCCTGTGCCGCGAGCGCGACCGCATACCCACCGCTGCCGAAGAACACCGCGTGGCCCAGCGCCAGATAGCCCGAGTAGCCGCTGAAGATATTCCAGCTCGTGGCGGAAACCATGAAGATCAGCGTGAACACGGCGATCGAGGTCGCCGTCGGGTCAGTTACGAACAGCGGGAAGACGGCGAAGATCGCGATCGCAGCGACGATTGCCACGGCCCCTAGCACCCGTGGCACCGGGCGTCTGACATCGCCCGGGCTCGCGTCGAGCGCGCTCATTGGGCGCGAGCCGCCGTTTTGCCGAACAACCCCTGAGGCCTGACCGACAGCACCACGACGAGCGCGGCGAAGAAGACGAGCGGCGCCCAGGTCGGCGACCAGGCGACCGACACGACGTCGTAGATGACCAGCAGAAAGACCGCCGCGCCCATCGCGCCGGCGATCGAGCCCATCCCGCCGAGGATCACGATCGCCAGCAGCCGCGAGATCAGGTCGTAACCGCTGTTGGGGTTGAACGAGTTGGTGGCGCCGAACACCATCCCGCCGATCGCCGTGACGGCAACGCCGATCCCGACTGAGATCGCCCGCACGCGGTTGACGTCGATCCCGATCAGGTCGGCTGCCGTGCGGTTCTGGAGCGAGGCCCGCACCGCGCGGCCGAACTTGGTGCGGTAGAGCATGTAATAGAGAGCGGCGAGCACCGCGACAGCCAGCCCGAACCCGATCAGGTAGATGTAGGGCAAATAGAAGCCGAGCACGTAGACCGAGCTGTTCACGTATGACGCGCTCAGCTGCTGGTAGTCGACGCCGAAGATCGCGGTCAACGCGCCCTCGATCAAGATCGCGACCGCGTAGGTGACCAGCACGGACATCGCGGTCCGGTCCTGCTCGCGGAGGCGGCGCATGAAGCAGAACTCGATCGCCACGCCGAGCACGAACATCGCCGGCACCGTGATCAGCAGCCCCGGCAGCAGGCCGATCCCCAGGTGCGTCGACAGCGCGTAGCTGAGGTAGGCGCCCAGCACCACCATCACGCCCTGGGCGATATTGATGATGTCCATGACGCCGAAGATCAGCGTCAGACCGGCGGCCATCAGCGCGTACACGCCGCCGGTCAGGATTCCGTCGATGATCGCCTCGACTAGCGCGGTCGAAGACATCGGCTAGCAGTGTCCCGCGCCCGTGCGAGGAACGCACTTACCTCCGCCGGGTGGGCTTTTCCGCCAAGGCCGGTAGGGCTGGGCCACTAGCCCTTCCAGGCCGGCTTCGGGTAGATCGGCTTAGTCGACTGCGGCAAGGCGGTCGGGATCGTCTGCACGAGCGTCGTGTTCTGCCACTGGAAGGTCAGTGTCTTCTGGGCCAGGTTTTCGCCGAGCGAGTCGAACTTGACCGGTCCCTGGACGCTGTTCAGCGTCACGCCGCTGTGCAGATAGGCGAGGATCTTCTGCTGGTTGAAGCTATGCGTGGCGTCAACGGCCTGCGCGAGCACCTGCCCGACGGAGTAGGCCTCGGCGACGTCGGCGTTGACCTCCGACGGAGTGCCTCCGTACTTGGCGATGTACTCCTGCACCATCTTCTCGGAGTCGGCCTTCTTGAAGCCGCCGTACCAGCCGTTGGGGACGAAGATGCCGTTCTCGTTCCCGGCCCCGACCGCCTTGACGAATTGGGCGCCCTGGTCCGGGCCTGCGGTCGCGATGAACGCCTTCGGGTTGTAGTGCTGCTGGATGAAGGTGTGCACGAACGCCGACACGGTCGGCACGTCGACGGAACCCAGCAGCACCGCCTGGGCGCCGCTCGAGACCACGTTGCCCGCGATCGCGGTGTAGTCCGAGACCTCCTCGGGGAAGACCTTGTTGAGCACGGTCTTGATGCCGGCGCTCTGGAGGATCTGCTGGGCGACCGGCAGCTGCGGCTGGGTGAAGGGGTCGTTGACCGTCACGTAGGCAGCGGTCTTGGGCCGCTGCGACGTCGGCAGCGAAGCGAGCCATTGCGCGAACGTGACCAGGTTGTCCTTGACCGGGATCGAAACGTCGAACACGTTGTGGAGGCCTTCGGCGAACACGGACGGGGCCCCGCCGGCGCCCTCGACGAAGGCGTAGCCGTAGCGCGCCGCCACGCGCGCGGCCGGCGCGGTCAGCAGCGACGAGAACGGTCCGAACACGAGCGCGTCCTTGTCGGAGCCGATCAGCCGGTTGTAGTTGGTGACCACCTGTGCCGGACTTGAGGAGTCAGACAGGACGTCGAGCTTGAGCTTGTGGCCCAGCAGCCCGCCGGCGGCGTTCTGGTCCGCGACCCAGAGCTCATAGCCGCGCTGGTACGCCTGGCCGTCGGCGGAGAAATCGCCCGACAGCGAGAGCGATGTTCCGATCGTGATCGGGCTCGCGCTCGACTTCGATCCAGAACCGGACGCCGAGCTACTGCTGCTGCTGCTCGAGCCGCAGGCAGCGATCAGCACCGTTGCTACCACCGTCAGACCGGCCACCAGATGACGCCTTCTAAGCATGCATCTCCTCCTCATAGTTGCTTCTCCGGTCGGGCAATGTAGGCCGCAACTCCTTGACGTGCGCCGGCAGACCGCTGGCTCGCGCGCCTGCAGCCCGCTGCTCGTGCGCTTGCGACCGAGGGTCAGTTGTACGCCGACTCCCGGGGCCACAGTGCCTGCAATCGTTTGCAGCGGAACATACTGCGCGCCGTCGGTGCTGTCAACGGCAATCGTGTGCAGTTAGCACGTTGCCAAGCTTCTCCGGGGTTCCGGCGCAACGAACGCTGCGGCGGCTCTCCGGGGTCGCGGCGAGCCCGTGCGGATCAGAGTCCGTACGAGCGCCCGATCACGTCGAGCATGATCTCGTCGGTACCGGCCCCGATCCGGTTCAGCCGCAGGTCGCGCCAGGAACGCTCGATCCCGTACTCCTGCATGTAGCCGGCGCCGCCGTGGATCTGGATGCACTCGTCGGCGACCTCGACCGCGATCCGCGCGCTGTAGAGCTTCGCCATCGTGATCTCGCGCACCGGGTACTCGCCGTTCTGGAAGCGCCAGGCGGTGGTGTAGACCATCTGCCGGGCGGTCTCGATCTTGGTCGCCATCTCGGCGAACTTGTGGCGGATCACCTGGAAGTGCCCGATCTCGCGGCCGAACGCCTTGCGCTCTTTGGCGTACTTCAGGGTGCGGTCGAACACCTGCTGGGCGCCCGCGACCGCGCCGGCGGCGCCGATCAGCCGCTCGCCCTGCAGCTCCCACATGATGTGGTAGAAGCCCTTGCCGATCTGGCCGAGCACCGCCGACTCCGGGACGCGGACATCGTTGAACGCCAACAGCGCCGTATCGGAGGCGTGCATGCCGAGCTTCTTGAGGCGCTTCTCCCGAATAACCCCCGGCGTGTCCATCGGCACCAAGAACAGCGTGAACCCGTCGTATCCGGCGTCGGGATCGGTCTTGGTCACGAGCACGATCGCGTGCGCCCGGTGGCCGTTGGTGATGTAGGTCTTTGACCCATTGATCACGTAGTCGCCGGTCGCCTCGTCGCGCACCGCGCGGGTCTTGATGCCGGCGACGTCCGAGCCGGCGTCGGGCTCCGTGATCCCGATGCAGAGGATCGCCTTGCCGGCGATCGCGGGCGCCGCCCACTGCTGCTTCTGCCCCTCGCTGCCGAACGCGAGGATCGGCGGCATCGCCATGTCGGTCTGGACCGCGATCCCCATCGCCAGCCCGCCGCAGTGGGCGTGGGCCATCTCTTCGGCGAGCACGAGACTCGTGTAGTAGTCGCCGCCCTGGCCGCCGTAGCGCTCGGGCTTGTCGAGCCCGAGGAAGCCGAGCTCGCCCATCCGCTCGAACACCCAGTCGGGGAAGGTCGTCTGCTCCCACTCCTCGGCGTGGGGCTGGAGCTCCTTGATCACGAACCGGCGGATCGACTCCCGCAGCTGCTGGTGCTCGTCCGTAAAGATGAAGTGCCTGCGCTCGCCCGCAAAGTCGGGCTTCAAAACGTCTGCTGTCGCCATGCCGTTTCGGGGTTCGGGGGGACCTGCGTGTCTTACGGGACTATATGTCCCGCCAGGCGCGCAGGTTCCGCGCCTGGGCCCACGCGGCCCATTTGCACGGGAGGGGCCCAGGCAGTGCGGTGCCGTTCACGGTCTGCTGAGCCACATGCGATCGCGGGACGGCTTAGGCTGTCCCGCGATGAGCTACGAGACGATCCAGTACCGCGTCGCGGACACCGGCGTGGCGACGATCGCGCTCGATCAGCCCGAGACCCGCAATGCCCTCTCCGACGAGCTGCTCACAGAGCTGATCGACGCACTGGAGAGTGCGCGCGCCGACGAGGCGGTCCGCTGCCTCGTCGTCACCTCGACGCACGACCGGGTGTTCTCGAGCGGCGCCAATCTCACCGGCTTCGCAGGCGACACGCCGCTGATCGCGAAGCACTTCGGGACCGAGCGCTTCCCGCGCGTGTTCACGCTGCTCGGTCAGCTGGGCAAGCCGTCGATCTGCGCCGCCAACGGCCACGTGCTCGCTGGCGCGCTCGGACTGGCGCTCGCCTGTGATCTGGTCATCGCCAAGGAGGAAGCGCGGTTCGGAACGCCCGAGATCAACGTCGGTTTGTTCCCGTTCATGATCATGGCGTTGATCTACCGCAACGTCGGCCGCAAGAAGACCGCCGAGCTGATGCTGCTGGGTGAGCAGATCTCCGCGCGCGAAGCCGAGCGGATCGGGATCGTCAACCGGGTCGCCGCGGCCGACGAGTTCGACGCGCTCGTCGACGACTGGGCAGGCAAACTGGCCCGCAAGTCGCCGGCGCTGATGAAACTCGGCAAGGACGCGATCTTCCGCCAACAGGACATGGCGTTCGAAGATGCGATCGCGTTCCTGCGCTCACAGCTGACGATCGCCTTCTCGACCGAGGACATCCAGGAAGGCGTCAATGCGTTCTTCGAAAAGCGCGAGCCGAAATGGAAAGGGCGGTAGGATCGCTCCGGCATCGAGTGAGAGGGGAACGCAATGGGGCAGTCGATCGTCGCGGGCACAGACGGTTCACCGACCGCTGAACAAGCCGTCGATCGGGCCGGCAAGCTCGCGCTCGCGCTCGGCGCGACCGTGCACGTCGTGATCAGCTACCGCGATCCGGCAGCCGGCAGCTGGGTAGCGGCCGCCAGCGGTTTCGCGGTTGGCGACTCGTTCTCCGACGAGGAGGTCAAGGCCGAGGCCGAGAGAATCGTCGCCCGTTCTCGGGACCGTCTGGCATCCGCTGGAGTTGACGCCGAGGCTCATGTGTGCAGCGGCGATCCTGCGCAGGCGCTGATCTCGGTCGCGGCCGATCAGGACGCCGACATGATCGTCGTCGGCAACCGGGGTATGAACGGGGCGAGGAGAGTGCTCGGGTCGGTCCCGAACAAGGTTTCGCACAACGCCAAGTGCGGCGTGCTGATCGTCCCGAGTACCTGACGGCTTCCATAAACAGCGACCAGGCGCGGGTTTCGATCAGCTCGACGTCCGGGCAGCGGCCTTCGCGATAGTTACAGACGGCCATCTCGCGGAAGCCGACGCGTCGCAGGAGCGCTTCCAGCGAGCGCGCGTTGTAGTGCCAACAGTGGCGCGCCGACCGCTTGGCCCGGCGCCCGCGCCCTTGGTAGATCCCCATCAGGAATTGGTCGGGGTCGTTCGGGTCGTATTCGGCGACGACCCGATCGAGGTCTGGCACCGCGAGCCGCACGATCCCGCCCGGCGCCAGCACGCGGTGTACCTCTGAAAGGCAGTGCTCGGCGACATCGGGGTGCAGATGCTCGAGCACGTGCGACGCGTATACACACTCGAAATATTCATCCGGGAAGCGGAAGCGCAATGACACGTCGACATAGCGCACCGCCCGGAAGGCCCCGGGGCGGTAGCTCGCGTAACGCTCGTTTGACACGACGCCGGTGCGATGCAGCACCCACGGCAGCCCCGGGACTCGCGCGGCAAGCATGTGCGGCGTGACGTCTGCGTCAAGCCATCCCTCGTGCACCTGATCAAAGGCACCGAGCTGGAGTCTGCGGGGAACCGGTGCCATCAGCGCGGCGGAGCGTAGCTTGCCGGTGCCGGGTTTCGTGAGGCTACTCCGCGGCGTCGGCTGCGACAATCGAAATGACCTGTGCTCGCCAAACGTGCGACACGGGCATCAGCGGGTCCCACCTCTCACATGGCCACCGATACCTCAACCAGCCTGCTGCGCCCGCTGGCCGAAGACCTGCGGGCGCGCCGCGAGCAGATCAAACTCGGTGGCGGCGCGGACAAGATCGCCGCTCAGCACGAACGCGACAAGCTGACCGCGCGCGAGCGGCTGGCGCTGCTGATCGACGAGGGGACGTTCGTCGAGCTCGGGATCCACGGTCGGCCGCACTTCTCGCAACGGGCGATGGAGGGCAGGGACGCGCCGGCCGACGGCGTGATCACCGGCTACGGGAAGGTCAACGGCCGCCTGACCGCGGTCGCCGCGTACGACTTCACCGTGATGGCCGGCTCGATGGGGATGACCGGCGAGCTGAAGGTCACGCGCCTGCGCGAGCTGGCGCTGACCAAGCGGATCCCGTTCGTGTGGCTGCTCGACTCCGCCGGGGCGCGGATCCAGGAGGCGGTCGGGTCGCTGTTTGCAGGCAGCGGCCACCTGTTCCGCGAGGAGGTGATCAACTCCGGCGTGATCCCGCAGGTCGCAGCGCTGATGGGGCCGTGCGCCGCGGGCACGGCCTACATCCCCGGGCTCGCCGACTTCGTGCCGATGGTTCGCGGCCGGGGGTCGATGGCCCTCGCCGGCCCCCACCTCGTCCGCGCTGCTGTCGGCGAGGACGTCACGCAGGAGGAGCTCGGCGGTTCGCGCGTGCACTGCCGCAAGTCGGGCGTCGGCGATCTCGAGGTGGCCGACGACCCCGAGTGCATCGAGGCGATCAAGCAGTACCTGAGCTACTTCCCCCAGAATTGCGGGCAGGCGTCGCCGGTCAAGGCGACCGCCGACCCGGTCGACCGCGGCGACGACGAACTGCTCGACGTGCTCCCGGAGTCAAATCGCAAGCCGTACGACATGTACGAGGTGATCCGGCGGATTGTCGATGACGGCGTCTACTTCGACCTCAAGCCGCAGTTCGCCAAGACGATCGTCACCTGCCTGGCGCGGTTCGGCGGTCGCCCCGCCGGGATCGTCGCCAACCAGCCCAAGCAGCTGGGGGGGATCCTCGACAACGACTCGGCCGATAAGGCCGCCCGGTTCATCAACCTCTGCAACGCGTACGGCATCCCGCTCGTCTATCTGATGGACGTGCCGGGATTCATGGTCGGGACCAAGGTCGAGGAGGCCGGGATCATCCGGCACGGCGCGAAGATGCTCTATGCGACCGCCAACGCGACGGTCCCCAAGATCACGGTCGTGCTGCGAAAGGCCTACGGCGCGGGCTACTACGTGATGTGCGGTCGTGCCTATGAGCCCGACCTGATCGTCGCCTGGCCGAGCGCCGAGATCAGCGTGATGGGCGCCGAGGGCGCAGTCGAGATCATCTTCCGCAAGCAGGTCCAGGAGGCCGAGGACCCAGCGGCAAAGCGCCAGGAGCTGATCGAGAACTTCCGCAAGATCATCGACGTCTACATCGCCGCCGGCAACGACATGATCGACGACGTGATCGACCCGCGCGAGACGCGCGCGACGATCTGCCGAGCGCTCGAGATGGCCGCCGGCAAGCGCGTCGAGCGGCCGTTCAAGCGTTCCGGCATCGTGCCCGTCTAGCCGCGGTCGCGAGGTGATCGTCCCCGCCCCGCCCGCCGCGGCAATCGACGCCGTCGTGTTCGACGTCGGCGGCGTCCTGCTCGACTGGGACCGTCGCCACCTGTACCGCAAGCTGTTCGACGACGAACGGGAGATGGAGCGCTTCCTCGCCGAGGTCTGCACGCTCGAGTGGCACGAGGCCGCCGATCTCGGCACGCCGGTTGCCCAGTCGTGCGCGGAGCTCGCGGCGCGCCACCCCGAGCAAGCCGAGCTGATCTGGGCCTGGGCGCACCGTGGCGAGGAGATGATCGCCGGCGAGATCGACGCCAGCGTCGAGATCCTGCGCGAGCTCAGGGCCCGCGGCGTCAGCTGCTACGCGCTCACCAACATGGAGGCCGAGACGTATCCGATCAGGCGCCCGCGGTTCGAGTTTTTCGCGCTGTTCGATGGCATCGTCGTATCGGGACTCGAGGGGATCGCGAAGCCAGACGCGGAGATCTTCGAGCGCCTGCTCGACCGCTTTGGCCTGACGGCTCAGGCGACGCTGATGATCGACGACTCGCCCGCGAACGTGGCCGCCGCGCGCGCCGTCGGGATGCAGGCGATCCAGTTCTCTTCAGCGCCGCGGCTGCGGCGCTCGCTCGAGGATCTCGGGCTGCTCTAGTGTGTCCACGACATGGGCGACTACGACATCCGGCTCGACGACAAGTTCGGTCAGCTGGCGCTGATCGACGTCGCTCGTGAGGCGGCCGCGCACGACCCGTGGTTCAACCAGACGCTGACCAGCGTCAACGACGCCGTCATCCGGCTGGGCGTGATCGAGGGCGACTTTCACTGGCACAAACACGACGACACGGACGAGTTCTTTCTCGTCCTCGACGGGCAGCTGTTGATCGACCTCGAGGCCGGCGAGACCGTGACGCTCGATCCCCATCAGGGCTACACGGTGCCGCGCAAGGTCGTGCATCGGACACGAGCGCCCGTGCGGACGTCGATCCTGATGGTCGAGGCCGCCGGCGTATCGCCGACCGGCGACTGACGCGCGCCATATGAGCGTCGACGACCCAGCGATCATCACCTGTGCGATCTCGGGCGCAATCGCCAACCGCGACCAGTGCCCGGCGATCCCGTACACGCCGGGCGAGTACGCCGCCGAGGCAGGGAGGATCGTCGACGCGGGCGGTGTCCACATCCACATCCACGCGCGCACGCCCGACGGGACGCCGAGTTACGAGATCGAGGACTTCCGCGCGATCCAGGACGCGATCCGTGCAGAGATCGGCGACGCGGCGATCATCAACTTCTCGACCGGGACGGTCGGCGTGCCGGTCGCCAAGCGAATCGCTTACCTCGAGGCGTGCCAGCCCGAGGTGGCGGCGCTCAACATGGGGTCGATGAACTACGCCAAGTACTCGCGCTCGCGCAAGGACTTCGTGTTCAAGTTCGTGTTCGCGAACCCGTTCGACGAGATCATCGAACTGCTCGAGGCGATGCGACGGCTCCAGATCAAGCCCGAACACGAGTGCTTCGATGTCGGTCACGTCGGTTCGCTGGCGCCGCTGGTCGACATGGGGTTGCTGGACGCACCGCTGCACGCCGATTTCGTGATGGGGGTCGTCGGCGGCGTCCCCGCCAGCGCCCGCAACCTCGCGGCGATGGCCGACAACATGCCCGCCGGCGAGCACCACTGGGGGGTGATCGGGATCGGCCGCGACCAGTGGATGCTGGTGGCAGGCGCGCTGGCGCTGGGCGGCTCGGTCCGGGTCGGGCTCGAGGACAACTTCTACCTCCCGAATGGAGAGATGGCGCGCTCGAACGGCGACCTGGTCGCCAAGGCGCGGCAGATGACGGTTGATGCGGGTCGCCGGCCTGCGACCGTCGAGGAGGCGCGCGGGCTACTCGGGATCAAGCCGCCGGTGACGGCGTGAGCGCCCTGCCGCTCGATGGATTGCTCGTTCTCGATCTCTCGAGACTGTTGCCGGGTCCGTTCTGCTCCCTTCTGTTGGCGGACTTCGGGGCCGATGTGATCAAGGTCGAGGACACCGGGATCGGGGACTACGTGCGCTGGGCGCAGCCGACGTACGAGGGGCCCGAGGAGACCGCCCGCGGCGCGATCTTCCTGGCGCTCAACCGGGGCAAGCGATCGGTGCGCTTGAACCTGAAAACTCCGCGCGGGCGCGAGGTGCTGTTGCGGCTGGTCGCCGACGCCGACGTGCTGCTCGAGTCGTTCAGGCCGGGCGTGATGGACCGACTCGGCGTTGGCTACGACCGTCTGCGGGAGCGCAACCCGCGCCTGATCTACTGCGCGATCACCGGGTACGGTCAGTCCGGCCCGGCCCGCGACCGCTCCGGACACGACACCAACTATTTGGCGCTCAACGGGCTGCTGGGGCTGACCGGCGAGCACGCCGGCCCACCGGTTCAGTCCGCCGGCCAGATCGCTGACATCGGTGGCGGCTCGCTGATGGCGGCCGTGGGGATCCTGGTCGCGCTGCGCGAACGCGAGCACTCCGGCGAGGGCCAGCTGATCGACTGCTCGATGTTCGACGGCGCCCTGTCGTGGCTGTCGATGGTCGCGGCCGAGACGCTCGCGACCGGTCATGCCCCGGAGCGCGGCGAGCTGCCGCTGGCGGGACGGTTCATCTGCTATCGACCGTATGAGTGCGCGGACGGCTACGTCTCGCTGGGGGCGCTGGAGCCGAAGTTCTGGCAGGCGTGGTGCGATGGCGTTGGGCGCCCAGATCTGATCGCCGGCCAGTTCGACGCTCCCGGCTCGCCCGCGCATCGGGAGGTGAGCGAGATCTTCGCTAAGCGGACGCGGGATCAGTGGCGGGCGTTTGCGTCCGAGCACGATTGCTGCCTCGAGCCGGTGCTCGGACTGGACGAGGTGCTGGACTCCGAACTCGTGCGCGCGCGGGGGATGATCGTGGAAGTCGGTCAGCCGGGCGCCGAGCAACCGATCAGGCAGCTCGGGACACCCGTCAAGCTGAGCCGGACGCCGGCACGACCTGGGCGGGCGCCCGCTCCGGCGCTCGGCGAGCACACCGACGAGGTCCTCGCCGCACTGGGCTACAGCGAGCAGGAGATCGCGGCCTTGCACGAGGCGGGCGCGGTCGCCGGCGCCGGCCAGCCGGTCCGCGGATTGTTCCTGGGCTGATAGGTGCTGCCGCGGTGGCCGGACTCGCTCGCTGAGCGGCCGGCGCTGCCGCGGCGGGCGGCCTCGCTCGCTGAGCGATCGGCGATGCCGCGCGCTGGCGTCGCTCGCTGAGCGATCGGCGCGGCGGTCACCACCAGACGTCGTGCGCTTCCATCACTCCGTAGCCCTCGGCCAGCTCCAAGCCCGGGAGCAGCTCGCCCGCGAACGTGCCGAACGGCTGGCGGTAGCGGCTACGGATCAATCCGAGGTTCTCGTGGCGCGCGCGCTCGGCCTCGGGGCTGAACCGAAGTCCGTCGACGCCCGTCAGGTCAGCGGCGAACCGCACCGGCGGCGCCTCGTGCGGCTCGCCTTCGATCCAAACGGTGCGCTCGCCACTGGCGCCGCTTCGCAGACGGTCTCGACCCCGGGGGACTCGTCGAGCTCGATCGCCACCTCGGTATCGCGGTCGAGCACCTGTGCGCGGCCCGCCGCGAGCGTGACGACGCCGCTGCCGAGCTCCGTCTGCTCATACCCCCGCCGGTCGCGGCGGTCCCAGATCGCCCAGAAGCACTGCCGCGCGGGACCGATGCGGACGGTCGCCAGGCATAGCATCAGCTCGGGCCCAAACACGCCGACGTAACGCCACGCCTTCAGCGGGCGTAGCCCCTGACGGGACGGCATCGGACCGGGCGGGAGCGGCAGCGCACGCAGCTCCTGTGGCCGTGGAGCACCAAAAAGACCGCGATGGGGCAGACCTGGGACTACGGTTTGATTACGCGTTTCGATCGCCCGATCGTATGTGCCCCAAGGCAGGGCCGTGCGTCGAAGAGACGATTCGGGACCCGTGGGTGTGTGTCAAACTGACTGACTAGTCAATCGGGAAGGACAGGGCGGTGCGTGCAGCAGCGATCCAACTCAATGCGAGCGGCGACACGGCTCGCACCGGAGGACGGCAGACCGCCTTGTACGAGAGGTCGGGCACTCGGCGCCGAGCTGGTGGTGCTGCCCGAGAAGTGGACCGTGCTCGGTACGCGCGAGGACATGGCCGCCGGAGCCGAGGCGCTCGACGGCCGAGCGATCACGTGGGCGCGGGAGACGGCGGCGGAGCTGGAGATCGACCTTGTGGCGGGGTCGATCTTCGAGCACGTCGATGGCCGCGAGCTCGGTGCCAACACGAGCGTCCACATCGGCGCCGACGGAGAGGTGAAAGCCGTCTACCGCAAGATCCACCTGTTCGATGTCGAGATCGACGGGGCCCGCTACGCCGAGTCCTCGAGCGAGGAGCCGGGCGATCAGATCGTCATCTCTGCGCTGCGAGACGGGACCAAGCTGGGGTTGAGCGTCTGCTATGACGTGCGCTTCCCGGAGCTGTATCGGATTCTGACGCTGGCAGGCGCTCGCATCATCACCGTGCCGGCGGCGTTCACTTACCCGACCACGCGTGACCATTGGGAGACGCTGATCCGCGCCCGGGCGATCGAGAACCAGTGCTTCGTGGTCGCCCCTAACCAGATCGGCCATCATCCGGGTGGCCTGCGGTCTGGCGGACGGTCGATGATCGTCGACCCGTGGGGCGTCGTGCTCGCGCAGGCCACCGACCGCGAGACCGCGATCGTCGCTGAGCTCGACCTCGACCGGGTGGACGAGGTCCGCGAGCGGATCCCCGCCCTTACCCACCGCCGCCCGCAGGCGTACGACTGGAGCTGACGTGACGACTGCCGCGACCGACAAGCGCCGGGTGATCCTCGACGCCGGCGTGCGCGTGTTCGCGCGCCAGGGCTTTCACACCTGCCGTGTGTCGGACATCGCCGACGAGGCCGGTGTTGCCTACGGACTCGTCTACCACTACTTCTCCTCCAAGGACGAGATCCTCGACACGCTGTTTCTCGAGCGCTGGGACGTGATGCTCGCCGCGATCGCGGAGGCCGACGCGTCGGAGCGCTCGCCCCGAGAGAAGCTGTACGCGATCGCCGCCTTCATCATCGACTCCTACCGCTACACCCGGAGCTGATGAAGGTGATCATCGTCGAGGTGACGCGAGCGGCGAACACCTTCGGCCTCACCCACCTCGACAAGATCCGGGAGGCGTACACGGGAATCGCTGCGATCGTCTCCCGCGCCCAGGCGGAGGGCAGCTTCCGTCACGACGTAACGCCGGAGTTTGCGGCGCAGGCGTTCTACGGATCAGTCGAGCAGGTTCTGACCGGCTGGATCTTTGACAGCGTTGCAGTCGGCGACGAAGAACTCGAGCGGGCCAAGACGTTGATCGTCGAGACGATTTGCAGGGGTATCGAGCGCTAGCGTCGCTCGGGGCGCTGGTGCGTCACCGCGATTAGAAGTCTGGGCCGGCCGGCGCCGAGCCGGGCCCAGCCACGCAGGCCGCCGGGCACTAGCCGCGGGCCGCGCCCAGCCACGCTCGGCCGGGCGAGTCTGATTGAATGCCCCCGATGACGGAGAGTCCTCTGGTCAAGCGCCTCATGTGGTCCGGCCTGCTCGCCGGGATCGGCGCGCTCGCGAGCATCGCGTCGACCCGGGTTGCGACCCTGATCTGGATGCGTGTGTTCGGCGAAGAGCCCCCCGAGTGAGCGAACAGCCGTCTAACCAAGCAGCGCCGGAACGAGCAACGACGTCGGCATGGTCGCCGCCGCCAACGCCGACGGAGACTGCAAGCGAAAGTGCGCTCGCCGAACGTCCCGAGGTCAAGATGGGCGCCGCCTTCCTAGGCGGCTTTGCCCTCGCCCTGATGCTGAAACGCCTTGCCCGCCGATAACGAAAACTGACCACCGCCCTTACCGAGGTGTCGGAGCGCATGACGGTGCTCGTGCGCGAGGAGATCGAGCTCGCCAAGTTCGAGGTCACGCAGAAGGCGACGAGCCTGGCGCGCGGCACGGTCGCCGGAATCGTGGGGGCCGTGGTCGGCGTGTTCGCGCTGATCTTCGTGCTCGAGGCGATCGCGTGGGCGCTGAACGACGTGTTCGTCAGCGGGACGGGCGATCTGTGGATCGGCTTTGCGATCGTCGCCGCGGTCCTGATCCTCGTGATGGTGACCGCGTTTCTGTTCGCATGGCGCAAGTTCAAGGTCGGCGCTCCGGTCCCCGAGCAGGCGATCGAGGAGGCCAAGAAGATCCGCGAGACCGTCACCCCGGAGGGCTATAGCTGATGTGTGACACCGTGATTGCGCGGGACTGCGACTGACGTCCGCGACCCGTAGCACGACAGAGCTCCGAGCCTCGATCGAGGAGAACCGCCGCGAGCTCGGAAACGCGGTCGAGCGGCTGCGGCTCGAGGTCGTCCAGCTCACCGACTGGCGCGCGCAGCTGCGAAGCCACGAGCAGCAGGCGATGATCGCCGCCGGGGTCGCCGGCTTCGTGCTCGGTGGCGGGCTCGCGGCGCTGGGGGCGTCGACGCTCGGTCGCCGCCGGCGCAAGCAGCTGGGTCGCTAACCCGTCTGCGTACGGCCGGGTCGCTAACTTGTCTGCGTACAGCCGGGTCGCTAACTCGGCACGGCTGTCGGCAGGGCCTGCAGAACGTGGAAAATCCGCGCCGCCCGCGGGGATTTTCGACGGTCCGCTGCGCTAGCGCTACGAACGTGGGAAATTCGCCGACGTCGCGCGGCTTTTCCACGAAATGCAGCGTGCAAGTCTGCCCTCTTCTCTGACAGCGGTCGGGGGCCGGGCGCCGGCCGTCCTGTGAGGGCTGAAATCGCGGCGTATTTCAGGACAGCTCCGCTGATGCGCAGCGGTGCGCTAGGCGAGAAACGAACTCGGCAGACCCCCCGCGCCCAGCAGCCCCGGGCCGACGTGAGTGCCGATCACCGGCCCGATCTCGGAGGTCACGCGCGGCGGAACGCCGAAGATCTCGGTCGCGCGAGCGGTGAGCTCCTGGGCTTGGCCCGGCGCCTGGATGTGCTGCACCATGTAGGCGTCGGCGCCGTCCTCGGCGCGGCTGCGCAGCAGATCGACCATCCGTTCGAACGCGCGCCGCGAAGTCCGCACGCGCTCGACCGGCGTGATCTCAGACTCCACCGTGAGGATCGGCTTGATCTTCAGCGCCGACCCGAGCCAAGCCTGGGCGCCGGCGATCCGACCGCCGCGTCGAAGGTACTCGAGCGTCTCGATCGCGAACCACATCTTCAGCTGCGCGCGAGCCTGACGCGCGTGTTCGGCCACCTCGACGCCGCTCGCGCCCCCTCGCGCCGCTGCCGCGGCGGCCAGCACGACGAGCCCCGCTCCTCCGCAGGCGGTGGCCGAGTCGACCACGAAGACCCGCGATCCGCGCTCGCCGAGTTGTTCTCGCGCCTGCTCCGCCGAGCTGACAGTGCCAGACATCCCGCCCGCGAGATGAACCGACACGATCTCCTCGCCGGCTTCGAGCAGCGGCTCGTAGACCTCGAGAAAGTCACCGATCGAGGGCTGAGAGGTGGTCGGCAGCTCGCCCCCCGCGCCAAGCCGCCGGTGATAGGCGTCGTAGTCGTGGATCTGGACTCGCGCTGCGCGCCCTCCGGGAACCGGACATACAGGCTGACCTCGTGGATCTCCTGCTCGTGCACGAGTTCGCGGGGGAGGTAGTGACACGTGTCGGAGACGATCGCGACGCCCATGACCGCGGCACCCTACCAGCGGGTAGACTGGCCCGCCTACGTGCCGCGGCCGCTTGTCATGGGCGCGACCGGTTTCATCGGTTCGCATGTCGCAGCACTGCTGGTACAGCGGGGCGACGAGGTCCACGTCACGGTCCGCGACGGCTCGCGCCAAGAGACGCTGGCCGGACTCCCGCCGTTTTATGCGCCGGCAGATTCCTGCGTACGTCGATGGAACTCGAACGTGGTCGGCGTACAGGACGTGGCCCGCGGTCATCTGCTCGCCGACGAGCGAGGAGCGGTTGGTGAGCGCTACATCCTCGGCAATCGCAACTTCACGTTGGACCGCCTGTTCGCCGATCTCGGCCGCCTGTCGGGGGTCGAGCCGCCAGCCGTCAAGCTTCCGCTCTACGCCGCCCTGGCGTGGCGGCCGCGGGCGAGCGGATCCCCGGCGCGGCTGTCCCGAGCCCGACCGAGGTGCGGGCGGCGTCGCTCAACTGGGCGTTCGTCAACCGCAAGGCCAAGCGCGAGCCAGGGTGGACGACCTCGCCGCACGAGGACTGCCTCGAGGAGACGGTGGCCCATTACCGCGAGCGCGACGGGGATCGGATCCCCCCGGCGGCGCTCGTCAGCCGCTCGCGCTCAGGCTGGCCGGCGGGACGCTCCGGCGCCTAGGCGTCTAGATGATCTCGCTCGGCGGAGGCGTCCACCCGTCGGCGTCGGCGCGAGTACCAGCCGGCCCCGACCACGAGCGCGATCAGGATCACCACCCGCGCGATCTTGAGCTCGACAAGCGCCGTGCCGCTGACGTGGAAGATGAACGTCGCGAGCAGCAGCACCGCGAGCGCCGCGACTCGGATCGCGAGCAGTTTGCGAGACCCGCCGAGCGGAACAACATCAGGCCCATCATGCCGTCACCTCCGTTCGCATCCCCGGCAGCAAGTGGCCGGCGATCATGTCCAATGAATCGAGCACCTCGTCGACGACCTCTCGATCCGACGTCCCGAGTGCCGCTGCGAGCGCGCCGTCGACCGGAGCCTCGGCCCGCCGCGCCCGCCCCGGATCCCGGGGCCAAGCGCACGAGCGTGCGACGCCGGTCGTGCTCGTCGACCGCGTCACAACCACGCCGAAATCGCGCAGGCGCGACACGGCGGCCGAGACGTGGCTCTGCGGGAAGCCCGTACGCGCCGTGATCTCGCCGATCGAGCTGTCGGGGTTTTCGCCGATATCGACGAGGATCATCCGGATGCTGGCGGGTGCCCCACCCGGCGGATTCGGGAGTGCATCCCCTGCGATCTTGATCAGCTTGCGGCCAAGCAGATACATCTTGACAGAATTCATATCAGTATTGATACATCAAAACTGATGGAAACGCAAGGACGTATCGTTCGGCGCCGTGGCGACGCTCTATCGCTGCAACACCCCGACGGACTGGCTGTGCCCGTGCGGCAAGGTCGCGCGCGCTCTGCGGCGCGACAAGATCGACTTCGAAGCCGTTGTCGTCGGGCAGCGCCGCTCAAGGAGAGCGGAGGTCGAGGCGCTCAGCGGGCAGCGGCGGGTCCCTGTGCTCGTCCTCGACGGCGAGGTGATCTGCGACTCGCGCCGGATCGTCGAGCAGCTCGATCTCAGGCGCGCAGCAGGCTGAGCACGGAGTCACCGGACCCGGGCCTGGCGATCCCGCGCTCGGTGACCAGCGCGGTCACGAGCGCGGCCGGCGTCACGTCGAAGGCGGGGTTGCGGCACGGCGTACCGGCGACCGTCAGCTCGTGACGGGTTCCATCGGGCCCGCCAGGCGCGCTGGCGACCTCGAAGGCGTCGCGCTGCTCGATCTCGATCGATGCGCCCGACGGGCACGTCGGATCGATCGTCGAGGTAGGGCCGGCGACCACGAACGGGATCCCGGCTGCCGCCGCGGCGAGCGCGTGGCCATAGGTACCCACCTTGTTCGCCACGTCCCCGTTCGCCGCCACCCGGTCGCACCCGACCACCACCGCATCGACCTCGCCCGAGGCGATCAGCCCGGCCGCCGCGCCGTCGACGATCAGCTCGTGCGCGATCCCGAGCCGTCGCAGCTCGTAGACGGTCAGCCTCGCTCCCTGCAGCAGTGGTCGCGACTCTGCCGTGAGCACCAACTCGAGCGTGCCGCGGTCGGCGAGCTCGGCGATCACCGCGAGCGCCGTGCCGCGGCCGGGCGTGGCCAGCGCGCCGGTGTTGCAGTGGGTCAGGATCCGCTTCGCGCGCGAAAGCTCGTCGGCGCCGTAGGTCCCAAGGGCGTCGCTGGCGGCCTCCTCCTCGGCGTAGATCGCGCGGGCCTCCGCGAGCGCCGCGGCCGCGCCGTCGTCTTGGGCGCTGAGCGCGGCGCGGCGTACACGCTCGACCGCGTGCTCGAGGTTGACGGCGGTCGGGCGGGCGCCGATCAACGTCTGACAGGCGCGGTCCAGCCCCCTCGGGTCGCGCGCGAGCTCGAGCGCCACTCCGTAGCCGGCGGCGACCCCGATCAGAGGCGCACCGCGAATCGCGAGCCGTTTGATCGCTGCTGCGACGGCGGCGGCGTCGCGCAGCTCGAGCTCGACCTCACGCCAGGGGAGCAGAGTCTGGTCGAGCGCCCACAGAACTCCGTCGACGAACCTCAGTGCGACGACCGCCGGCGCGACCCGAGCTCCGGGCATCGGCTCCGACCGTGTTTGCGGGCCGGCGCCCGATCGCTCGTGGCGGCTAGAGCCGGTTCTCGATCGACAGCGGCGGCCCCTCGACAGGGGCGCCGTTCGGAGCCTCGCCGGGCGGCTCGGCCTCGAGCCCGAGCGCCTGAGCCAGCTCGCCTGACTCGTACATCTCGGTGACGATGTCGCAGCCGCCGATCAGCTCGCCGCCGACGAACAGCTGCGGGATCGTGGGCCAGTTGGAGATCGCCGACAGCTCCTGACGGATCCGTGGGTCGGGCAGGATGTCGACCGCCGCGAACTGCGTGCCGACCGTCTGAAGGATCGCGACAGTGCGAGCCGAGAAGCCGCAGGCGGGGGCGTCGGGCGTTCCCTTCATGAACAGGATCACGGGATTCTCGGCGATTGCCTCCTGGATCGCCGTCCGCATCGGATTTGTGGCTGAGTCGCTCATGGAGTCTCCGTTTCAGACGTGCGCGTTTGGATTGAGAGTGCGTGGATGCGGTCGCCTAGCTCGGCCCCGAACACGTCGTAAACCAAGCGGTGCTGGGCGAGCCGCGGCATGCCGTCGAACGCGGCCGCCGTGACGATCGCGTTGAAGTGATGACCGTCCCCGGTAACGCTCGCCACGGAACCCGGGATGCCGGCCTCGATTCGTGATTTCAGCTCTTCGGCGGTTGCGGTCACGTCCTCAAGCGTACCGAGGTGCCATCGCTATACTGAATGAAGCAATGATCACGCTTACAGACAAAGGCGCAGAGAAGGTCCACGAATTCCTTGACGGCCAGACCGCGGTCGCGGAGACGGCCGGTCTGCGGGTCGGGGTTCGCGGAGGGGGTTGCTCGGGCTTCCAGTATGCGCTCGCGTTCGATGAGCAGCGCGACGGCGACCAGGTGTTCGAGGACAAGGGAATTCGCCTCCTGGTCGACAAGCCGAGCCTGCCGTACGTGGAGGGTTCAGTGATCGACTTCGTCGACGGCCTCCAGGGCGCCGGTTTCAAGGTCGACAACCCGAACGTGATCGCGGCCTGTGGCTGCGGCTCTTCGTTCCGGGTCGCCGACGAGGAAGAGGTCTCGGCCGTCTAGCCGCGTCGCGCGGACTCGTGGTCGCCGAAAGCGATCGCCAGTTCCGCGCCATCGATTGCGATCGCCAGTTCCGCGCCATCGATTGACACGAATCCAATCGCGCGAGCGGTGCCACGACGGGTGGGGTGGAGGTGGATGGATCCAGATGCCGCTTGGGCGCCGTTTCGCCGGGACTGTGACCTCGTGCCAGCGGGTCAGACCCCACAGGCGGGGCCGAGGGTGGCTCAGGACGGCGCCGGGACCGCACGCTAGGACGGCTGCGGCCGCGCGGGCCACGCCCTCGGGGCGCGGGTGCCCGACCGCGTACACGCCACGGTGAACGGGGATCAGCTGTCCGCGCGCGATCCGTCGTTCGAGCTCACGCCGAGTCAGGCCGAGTTCGATCAGCTGCTGGTATGTGGCGTGGCCGTGCTGCTTGGCCGCGAGGAGAGCGATTCGGGTCGTCCTTCGGAACGTTCACCACCAGTATTTGTGGTAGAGCGTTCCGAGACCCCCTATTCGCCCCCCTTCGAAAGCCGCAGTTCGACCCCAGCCAACTCTTCGTACAGACGGACGGCGCTCATTTCGCCCGCGGCGTCACCGTAAGCCGCTCGCGCACGAGCGTGTATCTGCTCGACCAGCGCCGCCATTTCAACCGGAACACCGACATCCCGAGCGAGGTCGACCGCGAGACGGAGATCCTTACCGACGAGCTTCATCGCGAAGCCCTCGTCGTAGTCGCCGTCGTCGAGGATCATCCGCACGTCGCGCTCCATGAACACGGAGTTGGCCTGCGAGTGGACCAGCGCGTCGTGGAGCTTCTCGAGCGGGCGGCTCGGCAGCAGGCGCTTTGCCGAAATATGATCGCCAAGGAGTCCGTCCCAGGACCATCACAGCGACGTCGAGCCCGCAAGCGAGGTGGATAAGTGAACGAGAGTCCCGTCCTCATACACGTGTGGGAGATTGATCCCGCTGAAGAGGCCGCCGCCCTAAGCAGACTCGACGAGATGTTTGGAGAGCTCGTGAACGATCCCGGGTTCGTATCCGCAAGGGTGCTCGAGGGCGACGACAAGAACTCCATCGCCGCCCTCGTGGAGATGCGAACCCCCGAGGACCGCCGGCGCATGGAGCAGCTCCCGGAGGTTCGGGACACCCTCGATCACTTGCACGGCACGGCCAACATCGTCATCAGGCTGTACCAGGAGGTCGCGGCCTACGACACCTAGTAGAAGCGCGCTCGCCGGTCGCCGCCGATCAACCACCGCCATTAGGTGTTGTGGCACGCCTGCTCGGCCTGCTTGACCGCGGGTGCCTCGATGTCGATCGAGTTTGGGATCACGAAGATCGGGCCACCCGCTGGCCCCGGCACCGCGCCCTGCACCCCGTAGCCGTTCAGGTTGCTCGGCAGCGTCTTTCTCGGATCCGGCCAGTTCGGCACCCCGTGGCCACGGATGCATCTGGCGATCGCCAGCGCTTGCGCCATCTCGGCTGCGGTCGCCGTGCTGGTAGGGGCGTAGCCGGCGAGCTCCAAGCCTCGCTTTGCGCACTCTTTCTCGGCCAGTAAGAACCCCGGCGAGTCCATATTTATGCTGGTGCTGAGGTTGACCTGAGCGCCGCCGGCGCCGAAGGTCGGATCAGGGAGGTTCGGGAACCCGTGCGACCGTATGCAGTTCGCGGCCGCGAGCTGGGATTTCGCGAACGTCAAAGGACTGCTCTTGTCAGAGCGGCTCGATCCGGTCGCGCTCTGACTCGCGCCGCTCGATCGGATCGCAGTCGATGGGATCGCGGTCGAGGGGATTGCGGTCTTGCTGGCGCCACTCGATGGGGTCGCGGTTTCGTTGGCGCTATTGGGCTTGCTCGAGGACCCGCAGCCAGCGATCATCAGCACGCCCGACACGACGACGGTGGCAATCGGCAGGCGAACACGAGCGAGTTCAAACAGCGCCGCCATGCCGCCCAGCGTACCTGCCACTTGGCAGCAGAGCCTTCGGCCGACAACCACCCACCACCAGGCTGAGAACCGACTCGCCTCGACGACGTTGGAGCGGCTTGCGCTACCCTGTGTCGCGATGAAGATGGCAGCTCGGACGCTCGCCACCGTGGGCGCGATAGCGTTGCTTGTCAGCGCTTGTGGTGGGTCGTCCTCGTCCAAGCAGAGTGTGACGACCGTCCCGGTGTCGACCCTGACCCGGGCTGCCTACCTCTCGTCGGCCGAAGCGGGTTACAAGGCCGTGATGCAACTCCACGAGACGGTCGGCTCAGATCAGGTTTCGATGGTTGGGGCCGGGTCGTTCTCGCCGCCGAACCACGCCGGTTCGATGACGATGCGCATGACGCTCCCCGGCGGGGCGGCTTCGGCGCTCGGCAACAGCCTCACACTCGATGCGGTCTTCAGCGGCGGGGCGTTCTACATCAAGTTGCCGCCGTCGGTCACCAGCCAGATTCCGGGCGGCAAGCCGTGGCTTGAGTTCAACCTCGGAGGGCTCGCGCGTCTGGCCGGGATTCCGGGGCTATCCGCGCTGGCGAACGAGAGCTCGAGCCTCAACGATCCCGGCCAGTACCTCGATTATCTCCGCGCCGCTGCGTCCGGCAGCGTCAAGGATCTCGGCCAGGAGACTGTCAGCGGCGTCCAGACGACGCACTACCACGCCGAGATCGAGCTCAGCAAGCTGCCCGACGCGGTTCCCGCCAGTTCTCGTAAAAGCGTTCAACAGCTCGTCGCGCAGCTCGAGCAGCACTTCAAGACCGGAAATATGCCGGTCGACGCGTGGATCGATGGTTCCAACCGGATCCGCAGGATGGCGATCACCTACTCGCTCCAGGTGCCCAACACGGCCCAGACCAGCACGGTCGCGCTGGTGATGGACTTCGGCGACTACGGGCCACAGCCGGAGCCGGCCATCCCGGCGGCCAGCCAGACGACCAACCTGCTATCGCTGCTCCACAGCTCGAGCTGAGCTTCTAACACGGGCGTTGCGTCGAGCGACGCCCAGAGAAACTCGCACGCCAGCGTGCGGTGCGGTCGCCATGGCTCGGCGATTGCCTCCATCTCCGCGGGAGCGGGCAACTCCGTCAGACCGTACGTCAGCATGATCGCTCGGCGGATGCCCAGGTCGCCGATCGGCAGCACGTCCGGCCTGGCAAGGTGAAACATCAGGAACATATGCGCGGTCCACTGCCCGAGACCTTTGACCGCCACCAGCTCGGTGATCACCTGCTCGTCGGACAGGCGCCCGAGCTTGTGCAGCTCGAGTGAGCCGTCGAGCACGTGTTCGGCGAGCGAGCGCAGGTAGCCGACCTTGGCGTGCGACAGCCCGGCGGCGAGTCGTAGCTCGTCGGGGTCGTCGGCGAGCACCTCTTCGGGGGTTGGCGTGCGGCCGCCGAAGCGGGCGGTGAGCCGGCCATAGATCGCGCGCGCCGCGCTGGTCGAAAGCTGCTGGCCGACGATCGAGCGCACCAGCGCGCCGTAATGGTCGCGCGGGCGATGTCGGCGCCGGTCACCCAGCCCGTCGACCCCGACGGTGTCGATCACCCCGGCCAGCACGGGGTCGGCCGCGTGGAGCTCAGCCACCGCCAGCGACGAGCGCCTCCTTCGTCCGGCTGACCCGCCCGCTGCCGCTGGCCTGCTCGCTGCGGCTGGCCTGCCCGCTGCGGCTGGACTGTCCGCTCTGGCTGGCCTGTCCGCTCCCGCTGGCCTGTCCGCTCCGGCTCGCCCGAGGCGGCATCTAGTGCTCCACTTAGACGCTCGCCGAAAGCGGCATCGCGGCCCCGTCGAGCGCACCGAGCGCGCGCTCGACCGAGCATGAGATACACGTGAACGTGGGGGTGTCGCGGAGCGTGTACGAGCTCGACTCGCTGGTCCGCAGGCGCTGTACGAGATCCAGGAAGTCGGCCGGGTTGTCGGTCTCGAAGGCGACCACGAACTCTTGGTCGTCGAGCCCGAACGAGTAGCTGGTGTTCAGGTCGACCGACGGGTACTCGCGTCCGATCTTGATGTGTTCCTGCATGATCCGCCAGCGCTCATCGGCGGGCAGCCGGTACCACTCCCGCGTTTTCACGAACGGGTAGACGAACAGGTACTTGCCGTGTGCGGGTCGAACTTCGAGGCGTGACTCGTCGGAGTACTCCGACGGCTTGGTCATCGCCAGCATCGAATACGGCACACCGCACCACTTCATCAGACCACTTTGCGCCAGAACGACGTGAAACTCGTGAATCCGCTCGAGGTTCTGGGCCTGGCTGAGCAGCATCATGTCCGCGTCGCCCCGGGTGCCGACGAGCGAGAAGCAGCGCAGCAGGTGGCCGTCGGCGAAGTCCTCGCAGGCGGCGGCGAACTCGCGCTTGTCGGCCGCCCGACGCTCATCGTCGAGCCGGCGCCAAGCCGGATCGATCTTCAGGAACGTGTACTTGACGAAGTGCCTAACGGGCATGTAGAACCGATGATAAGCGACCGAAACCTGTCTGCCAGCCGGGGGTAGAAGCTAACATGGCGCCTATGCGGATTGCCCTGGTTTCACCGTATTCATGGACATATCCAGGTGGCGTGACCAGGCACATCGAGGCGTTCGCCGAGCGCTTCCTCGCGGACGGTCACCACGTTCGGGTGCTCGCGCCCTACGATCCGCCCGACACATTCGCCGCGGTGGTGCATCGCGGCGCCCGGCCCCAGGCTGTGACCCCGCCCGACTATCTCGTCTCGCTCGGTCGCACGGTCGGCTTCAAGGCGAACGGCGCGGTCTCGAACCTGTCGATCACGCCTCATGGGATGTCGGCTCTGCACAAGGAGCTGCGGACCGGCGGCTACGACGTGGTCCACATCCACGAGCCCGTCGCACCGATGGTCGGCTGGGTCGCGACGACGTTCACACGGCTGCCGCTCGTCGGAACGTTCCATTCCTATTCGGAGAGCCGCTTCTCGAACGGGGTCGCGAACCTGTTTGGCGCGCGCTGGATGCTCAACCACCTGCACGTTCGGATCGGCGTCTCAGAGGCCGCCGCCTGGACGGGGCGCCGCTTCTTCGGTGGCCACTACCGCGTGATCCCAAACGGCGTCCATGTCGATCCCGGAGTGCTCGAGCGGGCCGGCCGCGAGCATCCGGGCGACACCCTGCGGTTGCTGTTCGTTGGCCAGTCGGTCGAGCGCAAGGGCCTACCGCTGCTGGTGCGTTCGTTCGAGGCGCTGCGCGAGCACATCCCAACCGAGCTGACCGTGATCGGTCCGACGCACGAGGAGCTCGCGCCGATGATGCTCGACGATCGCGGCGTCCGCGTGCTCGGCAAGGTCGATGACAGGCGCAAGCACGAGGAGCTCGAGCGCGCCGACGTGCTCTGCGCTCCGTCGCTGCATGGCGAGAGCTTCGGCATGGTCCTGACTGAGGCGTTCGCGTCCGGGACGCCCGTTGTCGCATCCGATATCGCCGGCTACCGCGATGTCGTACGCGACGGCGTCGACGGCGTGCTGGTCCCGCCGGGTGACGCCCAGGCGCTGGCCGAAGCGCTGCGCGACCTGGCCGACGAAGCCGAGCGACGTCGCGAGATGGCGCGGGCCGCGGCACGCGACGTCGAGCGCTTCGCGTGGCCGCACGTGGCCGAGCAAGTGTTTGAGGCCTACGAGGACGCGATCGCGACCCCCAAGCCCGTGGGTGCGGCGCAGCGAGCCGCGGTCGCCGTTGGCGTCCGCTCGGCCGATCTCAAGCCTCATGTCAAGGCGCGGCGAATCCCGAGCCTCGAGCCGGAGTTCGGACGAAACCCGGCGCCCTTGGTGACCGCCGCGCGCCGGATCGCGATGGCAGCGATCACGGTCGGGGCGATCGCGCTCGCGGTGCTGGCGCTCAACAAGATCGGTCTCGACCACATCGCGTCGGCACTGATCAACTCCAGCCCGACCTTCGTGTTGCTTGGTCTGGCGGTCATGTGCAGCGCGATGGCCGTGCGCGGGCTCTCGTGGTATGCGATCCTGCGCGCCTCTCGACCCCCGATGCGGATCAGGCTCGCCGACGCCATGCAGGGCACGTTCATCGGCGTGTTGATGTCCTCGACGCTGCCCGCCCGGCTCGGTGAGCCGTCGCGCGCTCTGGTCGTCGCGCGACGAACCGGCCGTCCGCGGGAGAACCTGCCGGTCGTGCTGGGAACGATCGTTTCGCAAACGATGTTGAACATCGTTGCGCTGGCGGTGTTGGGCGCGGTGATGTTCTCGTCAGTAGACATCTTCAGCGGTCACCAGGACGCCCTCCTCGTAGCTGCGATTGTTCCGCTCGCGCTGCTGATCGTCGTTTTGCTGGCGCCGATCGTGCTGCGCCACAGTTCCGCCGACTCGCGTCTGGGCCGGCTGCATGCGGTGGTAGCTCAGGCTCGGGAGGCGATGACCAGGGTGCGGGCCGGGCTGGAGGTCTTCCGTCAGCCGCGACTCGGCGGTCAGGCGGCGTTGTTTCAGTTTGCCGCCTGGACCCTGCAGTGGCTGTCGTGCTACATCCTGCTGGTCGCGCTCGGCCTCAACCATCAGGCTGGTCCGGCGGCCGCCGCGGCGGTGCTGTTCGCGGTCAACATCACCGCGGTGCTGCCGGCGACGCCGGCAAACCTCGGTGTCTTCCAAGCTGCGTGTGCCGCGGTGTTGCATGCCGGCTGGCATGTCGGCTTCGGCACCGGCGTCGCCTACGGCGTGATCCTTCAGGCGGTCGAGGTCTCGACCGCGATCCTGATGGGGGGTCCGGCGCTGGTCAAGGAGGGCATGTCGTGGCGTGAGGTGCGTCTGCGCGCGATGCACGCGGCGCCGGTCAAGCTGCCGGCGCGGACGGCGCGGTCGGCTGCGGCCGCATCGGGAGCCGAGGCCCGGAGCTGATTCGCTCCGCGTGCGGGGCGCCGCGCGCAGCTCTGCGCACCAAGCGCGTGGAGGGCAGCGGACGGCGGTCGTACGGCGCGAGCTGACGATTCGCTCGCGCGGCGCCGAGCTCGGCGAGCATTGAGGCTCTGAATCGCGCGGTGTCGAACCGCTCGGCGTTGGTCCTGCAAGCGCTCGGGTCGACGACGCCATCGTCGAACTGGAGCACGGCTTGGGCCAGTTCTCGCGGCCCGCCGGACCAGAAGCTTCCGGTGACGCCGTCGAGGACCGTCTCGAGTGCCCCGCCGCCGCGCCTCGCGATCACTGGGCGCCCTGCGGCCTGGCTCTCGACCGCCGCGATTCCGAACTCCTCGACCGACGTGACGATCATCGCCCGCGCGCTCCGAACCACCTCGGCGACCGCGGCGTCTGGGAGCCTGCCCGCGAACTCGATCATCGGACTGGCGTCCCGCTTCAGACGACGAGCCTCCGGGCCGTCCCCGACGACGACGAGCGGCAGGCGCAACTTGTTGAACGCGGCGATGGCGATGTCGATCTGCTTGTGCGGCATCAGCTCGGAGACGATCACGTAGTGATCGCCGACGCTGCCGGCGGTGAAGCGACTCGTGTCGACCGGCGGGTGGACGACGCTCGCGTCGCGCCCGAAGTAAGCGCGGATTCGCGCCCGCGTCGTGAGCGAATTGGCGACGTAGCGGTTCGTCCGCTGGGCGGCCGTCCGATCCCAGTGGCGCCAGCGCCGGAAGGCGCCGCGGAGGAACGGCCGGGTTAGCGGGCCACGCCTGGAGAGCACCTGGTCGCGATCGTTCCACGCGTATCGAAATGGGTTATGGCAGTAGCTGAGATGGACCGCATCCGGATCGCACAGGACGGCGTGCGCCCAGGCCGACGAGCTCGATACGACCAAGTCGAACCCCGATAGGTCAAACGACTCGATCGCCGACGGGTAGAGGGGGAACAGGACCCGAAAGGTCCGGGCCGACGGGTGCAGCGACTGGAGAAAGGAACTGTGTACCTCGCGCTCAGAGAACCGGCCCTCAGTGCCGCGCTCGTCGTACACGGCGGTGAAGATCGGCGCCTCGGGCCACAGTTCGCAGAGCTCGAGGAACACGCGCTCGGCGCCACGTAGATCGACTAGAAAGTCGTGCACCAGCGCAACACGCGTCTTCTGCGGCTGGATGGTCTCAGACGACGCGCACACGGCACCGAACTCTATGCCCCGAGCGACGAACCGGCGCCAGAGCCGTGGTAGAGTCGCCGTCGCCGCGCTGTCGACCTCTGCGCCCCCGACCATCGGCGGGGCGGCTTGCCACCGAGTGGAGATGCAGCTCCAGCCCAGGTCGCCATTTTTTGAGAGTGACGCCGGGACTTCCGAGCGCGCTGCCGCGGGACTGCCTCGTCATGTCCTGCACGTGTTCGAGCCGCGGACCGGCGGCGTTCCCAATTACGCGACGATGCTCACAAACGGTCTGCTGGCGCGTGGCTGGCGGGTCACGGTCGCTTGTCCGCCGGAGGCCAACGTCTGCGAGGACCTACATGCCGACGGCGTCGAAATCCTGCCGATCGACGTGCAACGGGCGCCTCGCCCGTGGCAGGACTCGAGGGCGGTCAGGCGGATCGCGCACTGGTGTCGCCGGCGCGGCGTGACGCTGATCCACGGGCACAGCTCGAAGGCCGGATTGCTGTCCGCCCTCGCCGGGCGTAGAGCGGGCGTACCGTCGGTCTACACGCCGCATGGCTGGGCCTTCCAAATGCGCGTTGCGACGCCGCTGCGGCTCGCCTACGCGATCGGTGAGCGCCAGTTTGGCAACCACTGCCACGCCGCGGTGGTGAGCGTCTCGGCCTCTGGGCGGACGACCGCCGAACGGTGGCGGGTCGCGCCGTTGGGGCGGATCCAGGTGATCCGCACCGGACTGCCCGGACGCCCACTGCCGATCGCCCGCGCGAGCGCGCGCCGCGAGCTCGGAGTCGGAGAGGACGCGGTCGTCGCGGCTTGGGTCGGCCGCGTCGGAGCTCCGAAACGGCCACATGACCTGGCGCCGATCGCCCGCGCGCTGAACGGTGAGTTGCAGGTCGTGGCCCTGTGTGAAGGAATCGACGGAACCCCGCTCGCCGACGAGCTCGAGCGCGCCGGTGTCTCGCTCGTCGCCCCAGGCTGTGACCCGGCGACCGTCTATGCGGCGGCCGATATGGTTCTGCACACCTCGGATTGGGAGGGTTGCCCCCTGGTAGTGCTGGAAGCCATGTCCGCCAAGCTGCCAGTCGTTGCCTACGGGGTCGGTGGCATCCCGGAGCAGGTGAGGGCAGGGCGAACCGGATATCTCGTGCAACGGGGCGACGTAGACATGCTGTCCCAGTGTGCGCTCGCGCTCGCGCGCAACCCGGTCGTCAGGGCGCGGATGGGCGAGGCCGGCTACCAACGAGCGGCGCGGGTGTTCAGCTACGACTCGATGCTGGACCAGACGATCGACATGTACCTCGCGGTCACCGGGCCCGAAGAGCTCCAGGCGCGACTTCGCGACGCGAGCGAGGGCAAGCTGGCGGTCCCCGGCGCAGGGGCGAGCCACAGGGAGGCCAGCGCGGGCTGATGCTTCCCGGGACCGGCACGCAGCCCCGCACCAACCGCTCGCGACGCAAGGCGGAGGACGCCAGGCGGGCTCGGAGTGCGGCGGTCCCGGTCGAGCCGGACGCGGTGGCGCAGCAGAGCGGCGACGCTTCGGGATCGGAGCTTGGAAGCCGTCCGCACGCGCTCGGGCGGATCGCCAGCGACGGGGTGATGCTGGTGGCCTGGGACCTCGCCACCACGGTCGCGGCGCTGGCCCTGACCGGCGCGTTCGGGCCAGGACTGCGCGGATGGATCGCCACGCTCGTGCTCGGTCTGCTCGCTGTGGGGGTGATCGACGCCTCGGGCGCGTACCGCCGGACGTCGTGGCTCCGCGAGCATCCCGTACACGTATTGCGCCAACTGCTGATCGCATCGACGATCGTCGCCTGGTCCGGCGTCCTGATCCAGTCGGCGCTCGGACAAACCACTCACCTGACGCCCCTGTTCGTCACCTGGCTTGTGCTCCCCGTCGCCTGGTACCTGGGTCGGCGGGTCGCGATTGCAGTCCGCAGGGCGCGGCCGGAGCGGATCCTGATCGTCGGCACCGGAGCGGTCGCGCGGCGGTTGAGTGAACTCGCTGGTCGTCCGGGAAGCGCCGCGCTCGTCGTCGGCTGTCTCGACGATGGCGTGCCCGGAGCCGGCCACGAAGACGGCGGCCGCGAGCAGCAAAATGGCGTGCCGATCCTGGGAGGGATTGACCAGCTCCCGCGGCTGCTCTCACAGGGCGCGATCGACCGTGTGATCGTTGCCTTCAGCTCCCGCCGCGACTACGAGACGCTCGACGTCCTGCGCGGCTGCAACAGCTACCGGGGTGCCGTCGACGTTGTGCCGCGGTTCTTCGACTTCGTCGGTTCGGACACGACGTTCTACAAGGCCGATGAGCTTGCTCTGCTGAGCGTCCCGGGGCGCCGCGCCGGTCACGGCCGCGCGATCCTCAAGCGCGCGATCGATTTCGTCGTGGCGGCGGTCGCGTTGGTCGTACTGTCACCGGTCCTGCTGATTATCGCCGCGGCGATTCTGCTCGACACCGGGCCGCCGGTCCTGTTTCGCCAGCGGCGGGTCGGCAGACACGGCGTTCCGTTCTCGATCTTGAAGTTCCGCACCCTCAGGCCCGACGATCCAGGCGCCAGCGACCACGGCGTGCTCGAACTGTCTCCGGGGTCGATCGGCGAGCACGTCGAGCGGGCCAAGCGCGAGGCGGCGGAGCGCGCCACCCGGGTCGGGGCGTTTTTGCGCAAGACCAGCCTCGACGAGTTGCCGCAGCTGTTCAACGTGCTCGTCGGACAGATGAGCTTGGTCGGTCCGCGACCACTGTCCGAGCTCGAGGATGCGGTGCTCGAGGGCTGGGAGTCTCTGCGACGCGAGGTTCGGCCGGGCATCACGGGCCTGTGGCAGGTCACCGGTCGCAGTGAGACATCGTGGGAGAGCAGGGTCAGCCTCGACTACGCCCAGGTCCGCCACTGGTCACTGTCGGCCGACCTGCAAGTGATGGTCGACACGGTCCGCGCGGTTGTCCGGCGGCGCGGAGCCGAGTGAGATGACGCGTTGACCGTCGGCACCTGGCGGCCGGAAACCAAGCAGCGCATGAAGATCGGACCGGTCACCGTGAGGGCAGCGGCGGTGTGTGTCGTCGTTTCGGTCGCGATCGCAGCGCTGGCGTACGGCGTTGGGAAGCTGCTCCCGTCGACGTTTCAGTCCTACGGTCTGATCCGAGTGGCGGTCCCATCGCAACAGGGCATCAGCGACCCGGTCGTGACGGCCGCGAACGACACAGCCTCCCAGTACGCGGTGCTCGCGTCGTCCCAGCCGGTCCAGGCCGCGGCGGCGGGCAAGCTCGGGGTCCCATACAACACCCTCAATGGCGCGATCTCGGGCAGCACCGTCAGCGCTCAGAACATCGTCCAGGTGACCGCCACCGGACACACCGACGCGATCGCCCGGGGCCGCGCGGCCGCCGGCACGGCAGCGCTGTCGCAATACCTGACCGCCTTGAACTCGTCGGCCGGCTCGAGGTACGTCACACAAGCCGACGGTGGACTCGGTGCGATCAACCAGACGCTGGGTGCGATCACCGCGCGGCTCGGCGGTGACCGTCCGGCGAAACGGGCCGCGGACATGCTGATGATCGAGACGCTGACGAGTGAACGTGACCAGCTGCTCGGTCAGATCTCGCGCGATGCGGCCAGCGATCAGCCGACCCTGCAGGTCGTCGCTTACGCCACTCCCGCGACGCTCAGCTCGCCAAAGCCGAAGCTGTACGCGGTTGTCGCGCTCGTCGTCGCGCTGATCGTCACCGGCAGGATCGCGTTCGTGCTCGCCCGCCGCAGGGCCGGGTGACCCCGAGCGGTCCGATGGGCGCCGCCGGGATGGAGGAATTCGAGGCTGCGCTCGGCGCGCCCGGCAGAGACGAGTTCTGGCGCCTGCGGGTGGCGACGTTGGCGGCGGGCTGCGTGTTGGCGCTGCTCGCTGTGTCGGGGGTTCTCGCTTCGACGCTGTTCACGCAGCCGACGACGATCAAGTACCTGGTAACCGTCGCCGGAAGCCTGCTGCTCATCATGCTGGCCACCGTCCGAGAGCCCCTACGCCTGCTGGTCGGGGTCGCGATTGTCGTCGCCCCGTTTGATTTCGTGACCAGCGCAGCCGGCTTCCAGATTACGCCGCTGGTGGCGGTGGTCGTGCTCGCGGTCCTCGTATGGCTGCCGCGAGCGCCGACTGCCGGCCGCCCGTCGCTGCGGCCAATGCCGTGGATCTTCGTGCTTGCGCTTGTCCCGGCACTGGCGGGCTCGGACGCGGTCGGCAGCTGGACCGTGTGGCTCGCGGCGACCGTGGCGACCGGCTGTCTCGCGTTCGTGGTCGCGTCCGAACCGGGGGGTCCGCGGTTCATCGCCTCGGCGCTCGCGCTCAGTGGCCTGATCCAGGGCGCGCTGGCGATCTGGGAATTCCGCACCGGTCATCAGCTCAACCTCTACCAGCAGGCCGGTGCGGTGACCTCGGGGAGCGAGTACTTCTTCACCTACGGCCGACTGGCGCGGCCGTCGGGCGCCTTGCCGGATCCGATCGGGCTGGGGCAGGTGCTCGCGCTCTGCATCCCGATGATGATCGCGCTCGCCGTCAGCTTCAAGCGCTGGACACTCTCAATCGCGGTGTTGCTCGCTACCGGGCTAGCGGCCGTCGCGCTGCTGCTTTCGCTGTCACGGGCGAGCATCGTCGCGACCGGCGTCGGAATCGTCGTGGTGGTGCTGCTCCTACCCAGGCGGCTCCTGGTCGCACGCGGTGTTGCGCTGGTGGCGATCGCGGTGGCGGTGGCGGTGTTCGCCACCAGTCTCGGTGGACGGTCGCTGAGCCAGCGTCTGAACACCGTGTTGCATCCGACCGCGTCCCATGTCAGCACGGCCGCGGGCGACCTCGCCCGGATCCACATCTGGAACGCCGCGCTGAAGACCGCCGAGGCAAATCTGGTCGCCGGCGTCGGATTGGGGAACATCACCAAGGACTTGCCGAAGTACGGCGTCCCGGTCACCCCTGCGGGCAACGCGCAGGACACCTACCTGCAGTTCTTTGCCGAGGGAGGGCTGCTGGGCCTGGCGGCGATCGTGGCCGTGATCGCCGCCGCGGCCGTCGATCTCCGCCGAGGGTTTGCGTGGCAACGGATCTGGGTCGCCGGTGCGGCCGGAAGCCTGGTCGCGACGCTGCTCAGCTGGCTGACCGACGTCGAGGTCCGCTACGTGCAGGTGAGCGCGATGGTCGCCGTCCTGCTCGGCCTGATTGCCGCGCTGGCGCGTCAGCCGCGTTCGGACGCGCAGCGTTGGCGAATGTGGCGCGCTTGGACTCCGGGCGACGGTGAGTGACTGTCGTCGGGCTGCCGGCGAGCCGACGCTTGCGATCGTGTTTGCCGCGCGAGAGGACGCGGGCGCCGAGCGTTACGTGCGCGTGATCGCCGACGCAGCGCTCCGGCGTGGCTGGGCGGTGCACGCCGGCTTCCCCGGCGCGGACGCGACCGCCGAGCTGCGACGTGACCTGCTTGGCGCCGGAGCCCACTGTCATCGGGTCGCGTTCGCGATCGCGCAGCCGCGAACGCGCGCCCAGGCGGTGTGGGGCGCGTTGGCGCAGGCCTGGGCGACGCTGGGCTTCCTGGCGCGGACACGGCCGGACGCTGTCTTGGTGGTGCTCGCGCACCCTGATCAGCTGCCCGGGGCGGTGGCAGCCGCCGCGATGTACCCTGCGCGTTCGGTCGCCAGCGTCCACGTCGTCCCGCCGCGCCTTCGGTTCACGAACGCCCGGCGGTTCCTTTATGCCGTCACGCGCAGACTCGGTGAGCGGTGGGTTGCCCTGTCGGTCGACAACCGGCGCCGGCTCGCGCTCGCGTTGGGGTGGAAAGCGGACCGGATCTACCTGGTCTACAACGGGATCGAGGACCTGGGTCCGCCTCCGGCGGAGCGTGCCGTCCTGCGACGCCGATTGCGCGAGCAGCTGTCGCTTCCCGACGACGCAAAGTTGCTGCTGACAGTCGGCAGGCTAAACCGGCAGAAGGGGCACGATCTGATCGTAGGTTCGGTCCCCGCGGTCGCCGCCGAGCACAAAGACGCGTTTTGGATCTGGGTCGGCGACGGGCCCGAACGCGAGTCTCTGACGCGAGCGCTGGAGCTCGCGGGAGCTGACGATCGCGTGCGGCTGCTGGGGGTCCGCGATGACGTGCCGCAGCTGCTCGCGGCCGCTGACCTGTTCCTGTTCCCGAGCCGCTACGAGGGGGCGCCGTTCGCCCTCTTGGAAGCGCTGGTCAGCGAGCTTCCGGTGATCGTGAGCGATGCGGGACCGTTGCCGGAGATCGTGCGCGACGGTAGCCGAGGGGCGCGTCGTGCCCGCCGAGAGCTCGGATGCGCTGGCCGCGATGACGTCGTGGGCGCTGGAGCACACTGACGAGATGCGCCGGATGGCGGCGGCCGGTCGCACTCGCGTTCTGTCCGAGTTCTCGCGCGAGGTGATGTGCAACCGGACGCTGGAGTTGCTGCGGCCTGTGCCCCGAGTCTGGAGCGGTCAGCCGTCGTAGATCCGTAGGCAGCGCTCGGCGACGTGGTCCCAGGTGAAGCGCTCACGGACCACCTCGACCCCGCGGCTTGACATGCGAGCCCACCGCAGCGAGGGCTCGAGCAGTTCGCTGATTCGCTCTCCTAGCGCGTCGCGGTCTCCGGGACTGACGAGGAATCCGGTCTCTTCATCGTCGAGCACCTCCGGTACGCCGCCGACGCGCGAAGCGACGACCGGCGTGCCACACGCCATCGACTCGAGCACGCTGAGGCCGAGCAGCTCCGGCGACGGGTGATAGCGGCCGTCGGACGCGTGATGCACCGACGGCAAAACTGACACCATCGAGCGCCGGTACGCGTCGACGATCTCCGCATCGGAAGCGTGCTCGTGGAAGGTCACGTTCTTGCCCGCGGCAAGCCGGCCGAGCTCCGCGCGATATCCGGCGTCGTACGGGCGCCCGAAGATCCGTACCCGCGTCCGATCGTCCACCGCTCGGAGCAGGACATCGATGCCCTTGTGCGGCAGCAGCCGGCCGACGTAGATGACCTGGCGCTCGCGGCGATCGCCGTGGGGGTGAAAGCGAGCCACGTCGACGCCGCCGAACACGGGCAGTGAGGTCCGATCGACCAGACGCGGAAACAGGCTCGCCGAATACTGGCTGACCGGGATGAAGCGCGTCAGCAGCCGCTCGAGCGAGAACCGGTCGGCGTAGTTGTACGAGGCGCCGCCGTGGTCCGTGCAGAACACGGGTCTGCGTCCAACCCAACCGAGCACCATGCACACGTTGCTCAGAACCGACTGGTACTGGTGCAGGTGCAGCCGTCTCGTCGCTGCGACGTACAACGGGAGCGCCTCCGAGAGTGGATTGACGCTGCCGCGCTTGAACCGCGTTCGGACTGGCAGCCGGCAGACCTCCAATCCATCTACCTGCTCGCGGCCGGGGTGGGGGCCGAGGACGACCAGGCGCGTGGCGACTCGCCGACTCATCGCCAGCGCTAGCGCCAATGGATAGCGCTCGCCACCGCCCCAGCGTCCGTCGGCACCGAATGCCGCCGGAGAGATGTGGGTGACCTCGACTCGCTTCACTCGCTGTGTTGTTAAGCCGCATTGCTCTTCACAACGCGGGACCGCCGGGGATAGGATGGTGCCGCAAACGCTCGACGGTCCGAGCGCCACCGCGCTCGGCGGAAAAGGGGTTCAGACATTTTGCACTCAAGGGAGCGCGGGGGACGGCGGCACGTTGGCCGCCTCGATCACCTGGCCGCCGTGGCCGCGGTGGCTGCGGCGCTGCTATTCGCTGCCTGGGGCTGGGGGAACAGGCACGCGGTCGTCGTCTACCTGGTTTCCAACGACGCCCCGGACTCCTCGCACGCGCTGTGCAACGCCAACTTCGGGTGCGGGCCGGTGGTAACCGCCCCGATTACGCTGCGCAACGGCAAGCGCTATCTGATTCGGGTCTCGGGCACGATCAGCGTGTGGCATTTCTGGGCGCCTGACCCGTGTGGAAAGCCGGAGCCGGCGCCGGAGTTTCCCACCGGACCAACGACGCCCACGGGCGATGACGCGCAATTTCGCTTCGCGATCAACAACCCCGGCCCAAACGGCTGTGCCCCGACCCCGGTCAAGACCAACTTCTTTCAGATCAACCTGGGGAGCGGCTGGTTTCACCCGATCGCGCTTGGCGATCCATCGACGCCCTCCCGCGACCGGCACCACAGCCAGCACCCGTACTACTTCTCGGTGACCGGTGAGGGCGTGCAACCGATGTTTCGCTTCATCGACTTCCACTCGAGCGACAACGATGGAAAATTCCAAATCGTGATCGCCCGTTGACGCCTGGAGTGGGCGCGCCGCGAGCGCCCGCTGCAGCTTCGAGCCCATCTGCATCGCGCGTCTTCTCGGCGGCGCTGAATCTCATCGGCCGCCTGGGAGCCGTGACCGTGCTCGGAGCGGTCGGGACGCTGGCGATCACCCGGCTGCTCGGACCGACCGGTTATGGCGGCTACGCCTCGGCGGTCGCGACCGTTGCGCTGCTCGGTGCGACCGCGGATTTCGGATTCAGCTTCCTGATCAGCCGCGACGCCGTGGGGGGCGCCGCCGAGCACCGCCCGATGCTTCGGGCGGCCTACGAGGTGGCTACCGCCTGGTCCGCACTGCTGACGCTCGCAGTCGTCGCGCTCGCGGTCAGCGCCGGGCTGTCGAGGGACCGTGGCCTCGTGCTACTGGTGCTGGCGCCGAGCATGGCGTTCAACGGTCTCAAACCCGGCGCGGGCATTTTTCATCGTGACCAACCGGACGCGAGTCTTGGCGCTGATCGACGTCGTGGTCACGGGCATCCAGGTGGCGGCGAGCGTGACCGTCGCCGCGCTCGGCCTCGGGCCGGTGGCCGTCGGCGTCACGGTCAGCATCGGCTCGATCGTCGACAGCGTCGCCGTGGCGCTCGTCGTCGGGCGCGTGCTCGAGCCGGCAAGCGGATCGCGCTTTGACCGCCGCTTGCTGATGCGGCGCTCGATCCCGCTGGGGCTGGTCGCGATCATGACCCGGGTTTACCTGACGATCGACCTCGTGCTGCTCGGGTGGCTGGTTACCGGGCCTCGTCTCGGCGAGTACGCCGCGGCCGCGAAAGCGATCGCGGTGCTCGCCGGCGTGTCGGGGACGGTGATGAGCGGCGCGCTGCCGGCGCTGTCGGTCGAGGCCGGCGACAGGCGCGGGCTGCAGGAGCTTGTGGGGAGAATCTGGCACTGGCTCGTGGTCGGTCCACTGCCGGCGTTCGTGGCGGTCGCGCTGTTTGCGAGCCCGCTCGTGCGGCTCGCGCTGGGGCGAAGCTACGCCCACGCGGCGCCGCTGTTACAGATCCTCGCGATCGCGGGCTGCATCAGCGTGCTCAGCAACCTGACCGGCAACCTGATGATCGTGTTCCACAAGAACCGCGCGCTGCTGTTCCAGAACGGCGTCGCGATCGTGTTCAACGCCGCCGGCAACCTGATCCTTGTCCCGATCGTCGGCGTCGTCGCTGCTGCGTGGCTGACCGTCGCGACCGAGGCCCTGGTCTGCCTCGGATCGATCATCTCGCTCCATGGCCGGATCCGGCTGGTGAGCCTGGTGGGGGTCAGCGTGCGTCCGACGATCGCAATCGCGGTCGGCAGCGGCGTCGCGCTCCTACTCGCTCAGACGCCTTGGCTGGCCGCGCTTGCGTCGATCTCCGTCTTCGTCGGGCTACTGACCGTGCTCGGAGGTTGGCCGGCCGAGTTCCGGATCGGGCTGCGTAAGCAGGCGACCACCTAGCGGCAGCGAGCCGCGTCGGTGGACTTGCGGCATCCCTCGAACTGAGCGGCGACGCGCGAGTACGTGGACAGCAGCGGCTCGGTCTGGAATGGCTGGCCGGGCTGCCACTTGACCAGCCCCGTGTACTGGAACGTCGGTGAGTTCCCAAACAGGGGCGTCGCTACGTACGGAGACCACCACGTGTACCAGAACGCACGCGCGATCCCATCCGGGCGCTTCGACGCGACCAGGCGATAGTAGGCGCTCATCCGGGCCGCCTGACCCGCGGGGGTCGTCTCGAAGCCCGCGTACTCGGACCTCGGGATCTGGCCGAGGGCGGCCGTCCAGGTCAGCTCGGTTATCCAGATCGGCTTGCCGCCCTGGTGATGCTCGCGCATCACCTGGCGGACCAGCGTGACGATTTTCACCGACCTGTCGACGCTCGCGGTGACGCTCGGCGCGTTGGTGAACGCGTTGACTGCGAGCACGTCGAAATAGCGCCCGAAACCGGCGCGGTACAGCGCGCGGGCTTCGGCCCACTGGGTCAGATTGGTCCCGTTCAGCGCGACGAGCGCTCCGGAGACGACCCGGGCGGCGTGGTCGGCGCGGTGGATCGCGGCGTAGCCGGCCTTGAGCAGGGTCGTGTATGTGCTGGGCCAGGGCGCGGATCGCCAGTCGTACAGCGTGCCCTCGGGCTCGTTCCAGATCTGCCAGTACTTGATCGGATCGCGCGGCAGGGTGGGGTTCGCGCTCCAGAACGACCCATTGCTGCCGTACCTGTCGACCAGCGCGGTGACGAACGCGGCGAATGTCGCTGGGTTGGAGGGGGCGTAGTAAGGCCAAGCACTGCTCGGATGGCTCGACGCCCACTGGGGCGTGAACTCGAGGATCGGCAGCAGCTGCAGGTGATGCTGCGCGGCGGCGGCGACGACCGCGTCGGTCTGCGCCCAGCTATAGAGCCCCGGCGCGGGCTCGATTCCCTCCCAGAAGAAGTTCGTGCGGACCGACTCGACGCCCGACTGGGCCATCAACGACATCTGCGAGTCGAGCACGGCGGGGGTCGAATCGACCGTCAGCTGGGGATCGACGACGACCCCGAAGAACCCAAACGGCACGCGGCGAGGCGCAGCCGACGCGACCCCGCAAAAGGTCAGCGCGGTCGCCACGACGACAAACAGCGCAAGCAGACGCCTCATCAGCGGTCGCGCAGATTAGCATCACTCCCGGGGCCGGTTCGCCGGTTGCCGACGGCCCGCACGGTGGCGGTGCAAACGGTCGGCCTCCGCCAGCGGGCGCCCTTGCGCGGCCCAGCCGACGGGTTGCTCGAGGTTGGTGGCCATCGCGATCACCGCGATGTCGTTTCCGAGCGCGCGCCGGTAGACCGCACCGTCGTCGTTCCACGGCTCGGCGTAGGCGGCCTCGACCGCCGTCAGCTGCGGCACGATGAAACGGGCGAGGTCCGGGCGATTCCCATGCAGCCCGAGGACCGCGAACGCCGACGTGATCAGCGGGACGTACCGGTCCGCCTGCGTGTGGCGCGTGCCGTCGCTGGTGTCGAGCTGCCAGCTCGAGTCAACCAGCGGCAGCAGCGCATTGACGAGCATGTTCGCCAGCCGCAGCGCGCGGGGGTCGCCCGACAGCAGGTATAGCCGGCTCGACCGTGTCGAGCTGCAGCGAGCTGTATTCGGGGTCGAAACCCGTGCCGCCGGCCCCGGTCTCCGTCAGGTAACCGGCGCCGTCCGATCCGTCCACCTGCCGCGGCGCTCTGAGCGTGACCAGGCCGCACCCCGGCCAGGTGTCCTGGGGCGGGTGCAGCGTGAAACTCCACGCCTCGTCGTAGGCCGCATGCAGAGCCGGGTCGCCGGTGGCGCGCCAGGCGAGATACATGAGCTCGATCTCGTCGAGGTTGATGTTGCCGTTCGTGTACCAGCTGAGATTGCCGTTGTCGATCAGGTAGTACGCCGCCGCCGCCAGCGACGAGCGCCACCGCGTGCGGCGCGCCGGACCCAGGACGGGGGACAGCTCGAGGTAGGTGTTGCCGAGCTCGACCGCAAAGAAGATCGTCGCGATGCCGGCCGGCTGGCTGTCGCCCGCGGGTGGAACAAAGATGCCGTCCGGCCGTTGGCGGGTCGCGATTGCGGTGTCGAACGTCCCCTCGGCCTCGCGCAGCAGCTGCGGCTGAGATTGCCCGGTGAGCATGTAGACCGTCGCCGCAGCTGTCGCGGGGCCGCCGTTGTCACACGCCCAGCAGTCCCCGCCGGGGCTGGGCCAGATTCCGTCCTGGTAGGGGCCAAGCGGGCCGGCGTAGGCGTCGACCTCAGAAGTAAGGAAAGTGAGCGACTGCTGCGCCGCCGTGCTCTGCGCCCGCGCGTCGATCGCGCTCGGACCTAGGACCCACGCGACGGCCGAGAAGACGGCGAGCAGAGCGACCCTGCGCTTGAGACTGTCTGTGACTAGCTTCACGTTGCACTGTCGCGTCTCGGTCCGTAGCCATCCACGCTTGACTTCGGGACCTCGACCTCGACGGACGTCGGCACCGGCAACCGCCTCACGGCGTGTGCCTAGCGACTGTCCGGTGCCCTGGATCGGACACCCTCAGTATCGGCTCCCGCAAGCAGTCGCGCGAGCGTGTGTGCGTGTAAGTTCAGGTCTGCGTAACGCTCGACGAACGCCCGCCCGCGGTGGCCCATTTGCCGGCGCAGCTCCGGGTCGCCGGCCAGTTCCCGAAGCGCCTCTTCCCAGGCGGTCGGGCGATCTGCCAGAAAGCCCGCTCCTGACTCATGCACGAGCTCGACATTGACGCCGACCGGGCTGGCGACGACCGGGAGCCCCGCCGCCATGTACTGCAGGAGCTTGAATCCCGCCTTGCCACGCGTGTAGGGCGTGTCGGGCAGCGGCATGATGCCGATCGCGAAAGCGCTGAACACGCTCGTCTCGTCTTGCAGCACCCAGCGCCGGAACGAAGCCGGGCCACGCCACGGCGCCGACGAGACGACCTCCAGACGGGCCACGCCGTCGCGCGCCAGGCGCTCGAAGACCGGAGCAAGCGGGTCGAGGTACTCGAGCCCGCCGCCATTTCCGGCCCAGCCGATGACCACCGGCCCCAGCGCCCGCTGCTGCTCGGAAGCTGTCTGATATCTGGCTGGATCGGGAACGGTCGGGAGCACCGTCGCGGGCCGCGCCCACGGCGGCAGCATCTCCGCGAGCGCCGCACTGCTGACGACGACGTGATCGGCGCGGCGCAGCAGCGCGAGCGTCTGCTGCGGACCGTACAGCCAGCGGGCGGCCGGTCCCTTCCGCGACAACAGGGGAGAGGGCCAGAACACTGCGTCGTCGAGGTCCAGCACCACTCGGCCCCCGTAGCCGTGCAGCGCGCCGACGATCTGCCCCGGCCCGAGCGGGTACAGCCCTCGCTGGACAAGCAGCGCGTCGTGACCGCCGACGAGGCCGCGGACTTCGAGGCCGCGCTGTGCGTAGCGCCGCGCATGGGTCGCGAAATAGCGGACCTGACCGACGCGGCCCGGCGGGCGCTGCACGGCATCGCGGGCGATCGAGACGTCCACGTGACCGACGATCGAGCGCAGTCGCGAGACGTACTGCAGGGCCCGGAAGCGCGTCGAGGCGCTCCATTCGCCCATCTCTGTCAGGATCGCGATGCTTAGGTCCGGGAACTCGAGCGGCTCGGCCACGACCGGACTCTAGGCCAGCCCCAGCCTCGTGTGATGCGTGTCGGCGTGATCCATAACCTCCGCCAGGGCGGCGCCCACCGGCGGCTTACTGAGCAGATCTCCCACCTGCAGGCCGAGGTGATCGAGGTCTGCCCGTCGACCGCGATCCCGATCTGCAGCGACGCGACCGTCGTCGGATTGGACCAGCTTGCTCCCCGGGTGGCGCGCGGATTGCGGGTGCCGCTGCGCTACCTCGACCTGCTCCTGCTCCTGCAAGCGTGGCGAACGATCGCGGGGCGCGTGCGCGGTCTCGGCGTCGACGTCGTGTACGCGAATCCGTGCCGGCTGCTGCAGGCGCCCGCAGCTTTGCTCAGCGAACTGCCGCCGTCGTTGTACTTCTGCGACGAGCCGCGGCGCTTCGACACCGAACGGGAGGCGCGGGAAAGCCAGAACCCGGCAACCCGACAGGTCTACGCGCCGATGTACGCTGCCGCGCGCCAGGCGGATCGCCGCGCTGTCGCTCGCGCGCAGAGCGTGGCCACGAACTCGTCGTTCACCGCAAATGAGATCCGCCATGCATATGAGCGTCGTGCCGAGGTGCTCCCGATGGGAGTCCCCGACGTTTGCCGGACGGTGCGATCCCAGACGCCGGCGCACATTCTGTCGGTCGGCACGCTGATCCCGAGCAAGGGCCACGAGATCGTGATCGCGGCCGCCTCCCGGGCGCGCCGACAGTGGCCGGTGCTGATCGTCGCCCCGCGCCCCGACGGAGGTGAGGAACGGCGCCTTTTCGGGCTCGCGCGGTCGGCGGGCGTGCAGCTCGAGATCCGCGTCGCGATCTCCGATCGGGACCTGGCCGACGCGTACGCGCGTGCCCAGGCGACCGTCTACATGGCCCGGAACGAGCCCTACGGTCTGGCGTCGCTCGAGGCACAGGCTGCCGGCTCGCCCGTGATCGTCGCGGCGGAGGGCGGGCTGCCCGAGACGATCGATCACGAGCGCAGCGGATGGGCGGTGCCGCGGACGGCTGCCGCCGTGGCCGCCAGACTCGACGAGCTCGAGCGGCCCGGCGTTCGCGAAGCCGCCAGCGCGGCCGCCCGAACTCACGCCTCGAGTGCGACCTGGGCTAGCTCGGCGCACGCCGTACAGGCGATTCTCGAGCGGCTGTGCGCGGAGCGCCGATGAGAATCGTGATCTGCTCGAAGAGCACCTGGGTGCCGCGGATCCGGAGGGAGCACGCGATCGCCCAGAGCGCCGCTGCGGATGGTCACGAGGTGGTGTTCGTCGAGCGCCCGCTCGACGCCCGAGCACTGCTCGCGCGCCGGTCTCGCCGGTCCTGGCTGCGGTCGCTGCGACCCCGGACGTTCGACGTCGAACCCGGGATTCGCGTCGTGGCTTTGTCGACGGCGATCCCCGGCCATCGCTCGCCCCCGGCCCGGTGGCTGGAGACACGATCGCTGAAGGCGGCACTCGACGGCCTGCCGCGAGGCGTGTTGGTCGCAACCGCCCCCTGGCAGTGGCCGGCGGTCGCGGCTTGCGCCGGCGACCGGCGCGTGTTCGACTGTGCCGACGACTGGCGCGCCCTGATCCCCGATCGCCGCCAGCAGCTCGACGCCCTCTATGGGCGCATCGCGCGAGAGGCCGACGCGGTGATCCTCGCATCGTCGGACCTGCGAGCTGAGTTCACTTCCAGCAAGCTCAGCGTTGTACCGAACGGAGCTGGCAACTCACTGCTCACCGCGCCGCTGCGGCCCGTCCCGGGCCAACTCCGGATGGTCTACGCGGGCACCCTCTCTGAACGGTTCGACGTGCCCTTCTTGCTCGCCACGCTCTCCCGCCTCCCCGACTGGACGGTTGAGCTCTACGGGCAGTGTCAATATCGCGGGCAAGGCAGCTCGCCCGGCCCCGAGCTGCGAGTGGCGCTGCGCGAGCACGGCGATCAAGTTCAGTGGTGCGGCCCGGTCGAGCGCGCGCAGCTCGTCGACGCGCTCGACCGCGGCAGGGTTCTGATCGCGCCTCATCGAACGGCGCTGGCGCGTGGACAGGACTCGATGAAGCTCTACGACTATGCGGCACGAGGCCGCCCGATCGTCTGCACGCCCGGGGCGCTCGGAGCTGAGGGCCGGATTGCGGGCGTGGGCGTCGTCGAGGCGGCCACTCCGGCCGAGTTTGCGCTCGCGGTGACTCGAGCTGGCGGCGACGACGCCGGGCTGGCCAAGTCGCGCCGCGCGTGGCTTGAGCGCAACACCTGGGACTCGCGCTGGCCGCAATGGTCCGCCGCCGCGCTCGGCAGCACGACGGCCCGATGAGGGTGGTGCTGGTCGGCAACACGGTGTTCCCGGACCGAGTCGGCGGTTTGCCCCGCTACGTCCGTGAGCTCGCGAACGCCCTCGCGCGCGCGGGCTGCGAGACGATCGTGCTTGCCAAGCGTATCGACGCGGAATCGCCCGTGGTCGAGACCGCGCCCGACGGGGTGCGGATCGTGCGCCATCCAGTGCCCTCGAAGCGCAATCCGTTGTACGGGCTGGCCTACCCGCTCTACGCCGCGCGCGGGGTGCTTGGGCCGGTTCGCAGCTTGAATTCTCCGGACACCGTGGTCCACGCCCTGTTCCCGGTCACGGCGCTCCCCCTGGCGGTCGGCGGCGCCCGCTATCTGTACACGTTCATCGCGCCGATGTGGCGCGAGCTCCTCGACGAACGCCAGGACACGTACGCCCTGCCCGCGCCGGTTCGCCGCCCGGCCGTCGCCGGAGTTCGCGTCTGCGAGCGGATCGTCGTCGCGCGGGCCGCGGCGACCTTCGTCCTCAGCGAATTCATGCGCGCGCGAGCTACGACGAGCTGAATCCGGCGGTCGCGGCGGAGGCGCAGCTGCTCGCGGGCGGCGTCGACGTCGACCGCTTCTGCCCGAATCCGACCGTGGCGCGCGCGGGCGCAGAAGCGCCGCTTCTGTTCACGGCTCGCCGGTTTACCCCGCGCACCGGGGTCGATCGCCTGCTAGCTGCGATGCCGACGATCCTGCGGGCCCACCCTGCGGCCACCCTGGCGGTGGCGGGAACGGGCGAGATGGAGCAGCAGCTGCGTCAGCTCGCCGCCCGACTCGGGGTCGCCGATCGGGTCCGGTTTCTCGGGCGCGTGTCGGATGAGTCGCTGGTCGACTGGTACCGGCGCGCGACTTTGGTCGTGATGCCGACAGCCAAGCTCGAGGGGTTCGGGCTGACGACTGCCGAGGCGCTGGCGTGCGGGACGCCTGTGGTCGGGACGCCGGTCGGCGCCACGCCCGAGCTGCTGGCGCCCTTGGATCGGACGCTGCTCGCCGCCGACAGCACTCCGAGCGCGCTGGCCGAGACCGTCAATCGGGCGCTCGACGACCCGGCACGCCTGGCAGCGACCGGGCTTCGCGCCCGCGCAATCGTCGCACCGAGCATGGGCTGGTCGGCGGTCGCGCGCCGCTATCTCGACGCCTACCGAGCTCTGCTGACGCGCTAGCGGCGGTGGCTGCGCTTACAGCAGGCCCAGCTTCCGCGCCCGAGCGACCACCTCGGCGCGGCTCGAGACGCCCAGCTTGCGCCGCAGGCGCAGCGCGTGGGAGCGCACCGTGTTGAGCGACAGATACAGGTTCGCGGCGATCTCACGGTAGGTCATGTCCCCCGGCAACAGCCTCAGGACGCGCAGCTCGGCGTCGGAGAGCGGCTCCTCCTCGTCCGACGCCGGGATCGCGGCGTGGTCATCGTCGGCCAGCTCTAGCTCGACCGTATGCAAGAGCCCGCGCAGCGACGGTTCTCCCAGCTCCGGTACGGCCTCGCGGGCGGCGGCCAGCGCGGCCGCGGCGCCGGCCCGGTCGTGCTGGCGTGCGCGCAGCCGGGCCAGCCACAAAAGTGCGTGCGCGCACTCGATTAGATCGCCACCACGGCGCGCGAGCGCGACCCCGCGCTCGAAGTGCTCCTCCGCCGCATCGAGTTCGCCGCGGGCGAGCGGCGCGATCCCGAGCGCGACGTGCACCTGTTCGGTCGGCGGATGCTCCTCGAGGGCTTGGCGGCGTGCCACCTGGCGGGCCTCGTTCGCCAGTCGTTCGGCGACCTCGAGCTCGCCACGGACGCCGTGCACCTCTGACAGCAACGCGATCGCGTAGTAGCGGCGCACATCCTGCTCGCCGTCGGGCACGACCGACAGGTACTCGATCAGTAGCGGCTCCGCCTGATCTGGATCGACATAGAACAGCACGATGCCGAGGAAGTAGCCGGTCGTCACGTACTCGCGGGAGCCGCGGATCGGGCTCGAGTTCCATGGCCCGCCGCGCCCAGACGATCGCGCCGTTTGCGTCGGCGAGCGCGAGGTGGTACATCGACCGCTGGACTGCGGCGCCACCGCGGACCGAGCTTGCCATCCCACGCGCCGGGGCGTCGGACTCCGCCCGCTCGGCGCGCGCCAGCCAGTGCTCGACCTCTTCCATCCGCCCGACGGCGCGCGCTACCCCTCCGCGCGCCAGCGCCAGCGCCGGATGCGCGTCGATCGCGTCAGCGGGCAGCCGGTCGATCGAGGACAGCAGTGCCGAAGCCTGACCGGTCGAATAGAACTCGAGCCAGTGGCGCTCGAGCTCGTCGGCCGCGTAGTGCACGTCGCCCGCGGCGATCGCGTGCTCGATCGCCGGAATCATCAGGCCGTTGCTCGCATACCAAACGCTGGCGCGGCGATGCAGGTCACCGATCACATCGGGCGCCACCTGCTCGAGCTGCTCTTGCAGCACCTCCCGGAACAGATGGTGGTAGCGAAACCAGATCTGGTCGGCGTCGAGCGGGACGACGAACAGGTTCACGCGCTCGAGCTCGCGCAGCATCCTCTCTCCGTCGGTGCGCTCCGCGACCGCGTCGCACAGCGGTCCGCACAGACGCTCCAGGATCGCTGTCCGCATCAAAAAGTGCCGCACGGACCGCGGCTGGGAAAGCACGACCTCGCGCCACAGGTAATCGACCAGGAAGCGGTCGTCGGGAGGAAGCGCGTCGAGTGCACGTCCTCGATCCTCGTCCTGTTCCAGTGACAGGGCCGCCAGGTTCAGGCCCGCGACCCAACCCTCGACCCGGCGCTGGAGGGTCGCGATCTCGTGCGGCTTCAGATCGAGCCCGTGTACCTGGTTGAGCAGCGCCGTCGCTTCCTCGTCGGTGAACCGCAGCTGGTCGCCGCGCAGTTCGGCCAGATCACCGATCGCGCGCAACCGGCCCAGACGCAGCGGGGGATCGGCCTGCGCGGCCACCACGACGTGCACGCCGGGCGGGAGGCGGTCGAGGAAGTAACTGAGCTGTTCGTGGATCTCGGTCCTGGCGATTTCGTGGAAGTCATCGAGCACCAGGACGATCGGCGCGCGGACGTCGGCGAGGGCGTTGACCAGCACCGGCAGCACCTCGTCGCTGATCGACACGACGGGCGCGCGCAGGCGGCGCTGCGCCGTGTCGCTCAGCGACGGCTCGACCGACATCAGCGCCGCCACGACATAGCGCCAGAAACGCAGTGGTTCATCGTCGGTGCCGTCCAGCGACACCCAGGCGAAGCGCCCCTCGCCGGTCGCCGCCCACTCGGCCAGCAGGCTCGTCTTTCCCCACCCGGTGGGAGCGCAGACGAGTGTCAACTTGGCCGCGCGCCCCGCTTCCAGGACCTCGACCAGGTGCGGTCGCGCCACCATCTGCGAACGCGGCAGCGGCACCACGAGCTTCGTGCGTACGAGCACGAAGGTTGCGTCTGGCTCCTCGGTCGTCGGCGACACTCCCGCTCTTTTCCGCCGGCCCGGTCCCCGGCGAAGAATATCGCGGCGGCTGCTTGGGTCCGCTAGGTCCCGGCCAGCGCGGGCTCGTCCTCCGACCCCTCAGGTCGTCGTCGGCGAGCGCCGCCAGCTTCGTCGGATCCTTGTCGGTATCGGCTATCAGCTCGTCGTCGGCCTGCTTTGCATTGCGCGGCAGCATCCCCGAGCGCATCCCGAAGTAGACCGCCTGCGGGTGGTGGGCGACGATCGCGAGCGTCGACTGCTCGGGTTCGACCGCGTAGCCGCCCGAGAGCGCGAGTCCGATCGACGGGGCATCGAGCAGCTCGAACACCTTGGTCAACTCGGACTGCTCGGGGCAAGACGGGTAGCCCCACGAGTAGCGGCGCCCCTGGGCTGGGCCGATCCCGAGCTCTGAGCGGACGCGCGCGTGCAGCCATTCGGCCATCCCTTCGGCCGTCTGCACACCGAGTCCGTGCACGAACAGCTGCTCGGCGAATTCGCCATCGGCCTCGAGCGACGCCATCAGCTCGGTCACGCGGCTGCCCGCCGTGACCGCCTGCAACGCGACGACGTCGGGCTCGCCGGATTCCAGCGGGCGGTAGAAGTCGGCCAGGCAGATCCGGTCGTGTCGCGGCTGACGCGGGAAGACTAGACGGTCTAGTTCCCGGTCGCCAGGCGCCTGCGGATCCCAGACGATCAACTCGTTCCCGTCGGAGTTGCACGGGAAGTAACCGAGCAGTGCGCGAGGCTCCAGGTAGTCCTGCTCGCGCCACATGCGCTCCAGGCGCGGCTGGAAGTCGTCGCGCACGAGGCGCTGCCACTCGTCGCCCTTGACGCCGCGGCCTCCCCAATGAAGCTTGAACAGGACATGGGTGTCGAGGTGGCGGTAGACCTCGTCCATCGGCACCTCGAGCTCGCGCGCGCCCCAGAACGGCGGCTCCGGTACGCGGTTGTCAGTTCGCGCCCCGCTGCGCACCGATGCGTCGGTCTCGGGTGGCCCGTCATCGGGCTCGGCGTCGGGCTGCTCACGCAAGCGCTGCGCTGCTGCGCGCGTCTTGGCGATCAGCCCCTCGCGCGCCTCGGGGTCGATCAGCTGGTCCATCTTCGCGAGCCCCTCGAACGCGTCCTTGCAGTAGAAGACGCCGGGCTCGTAGGTGTCGTCTGACTCGGTGCCGTTCGGGTACAGGATCCGCAGGCCGAATTTGCGGTTGATCGCCGCGCCACCGATCAAGACCGGGAATTGCAGCTTGCGCTCGTGCAATTCCTGCACGCAGGCGGGCATCTGCTTCGACGTCGAGACCAGCAGCGCGCTGAGCCCGATCGCGGTCGCGTCGTGCTCGACCGCCGCGTCGAGGATCGTCGAGATCGGGACCTGCTTGCCGAGGTCAACGACCGTGTAGCCGTTGTTGGTCAGGATCGTGTTGACGAGCGACTTGCCGATGTCGTGCACGTCGCCGAACACCGTCGCGATCACGACCGTGCCTTTCGTGTAGCCGTCGAGCTTGTCGAGGTACTTTTCGAGCTGGGCCACCGCGCGCTTCATCACCTCGGCCGATTGGAGCACGAACGGCAGGATCAGCTCGCCGGCGCCGAACTTATCGCCGACCTCTTTCATCGCCGGCAGGAGCACCTCGTTGAGCGTCGGGACCGCGCCGATCTTGTCGACGCTTGCGTCGATCCACTCCTCGACGCCCTCCTTCTTGCGGCGCAGGATGTGGAAGTGGAGCGCCTGCTCGGGCTCCATGCCCTCGGTCGGGTCGGCCCTGGCGCTGTCTGCGTCGACGGCGTCGGTGCCCTTGGCCTCGAAGTGGGCGATGAACCGCTCGAGCGCATCCTCGCGCCGGTTGAAGACCAGGTCGTCGGCGAGCTCACGCTCGGTCTCCGGGATCTCGGCGTAAGGGGTGATGTGGTTGGGGTTGACCATCGCGAGGTCGAGCCCGGCCTCGACGCAGTGGTGCAAGAAGACGCTGTTGAGGACGCTGCGCGCCGGCAGCCCGACGCCGAAGCTGACGTTGCTTACCCCGAGCGACGTCTTGACGCCCGGCAGTTCCCGCTTGACGAGCCGGATCCCTTCGATCGTCTCGACCGCGCTCGGACGCCACTCCTCATCGCCAGTGGTCAGCGTGAAGGTCAGGCAGTCGAAGATCAGCGCCTCGCGATCGAGCCCGTGCTCGTCGCAGCACAGCTCCGTGATCCGCTGCGCGACCTCGAGTTTGCGCGCGGCGGTCTTCGCCATCCCCTGCTCGTCGATCGTCAGCGCGATCAGCGCGGCGCCGTGAGCCTTGGCGAGCGGGACGACGCGGTCAAGCTTCGCGCGTCCGGCTTCGAGGTTCACCGAGTTGACGATTGCGCGGCCGGGGATCTGCTCCAGCGCGGCTTCGATCACCTCGGGCTCAGTCGAGTCAACCTGGATCGGGGCGGGCTGAGTCAGCGAGATCCGCTTGACGACCTCGCGCATCTGATCGGCCTCGTCCTGACGTTCGGTCAGCGCGACGCATACGTCGAGCACGTGCGCCCCGCCGGCGACCTGGTCCTCCGCGACGACCAGGAGGCCGTCGTAGTCGTCGGCGAGCAGCAGCTCCTTCGCCTTGCGCGAGCCCTGCGAGTTGACGCGCTCGCCGACCAGCGTCGGCCGCGGGTCTTGGACGAGCGGCGTCGCTGCGATCATCGAGCTCATGTGGGGCGGCCGGCGGCTAGGGCGCGGCTCCGGGATCGTGTCCTTGACGCGCTCGGCGAGCGCCCGGATGTGCTCCGGAGTGGTTCCGCAGCAGCCGCCGACGATGCTCACGCCGTAGCGGTCGACGAATTCACCCAGCACGTTGGCGAGCGGCTCCGGCTGCTCGGGGAAGATCGTTTCGCCGTTGGGGCCCTGGAGCGGGAGGCCGGCGTTGGGGATGCAATGGACCGGCACCGAGGCGAACTCGCCGAGAAAACGGATCGCGTCGCGCATGTCCTCGGGCCCGGTCGAGCAGTTGAGCCCGATCGCATCGACGTCCAGCGCCTCCAACGTCGCGAGCACCGCGCTGATGTCGGTACCCAGCAGCATCTTGCCGCCCTGGGGAAGCAGCGAGACGCTGCACTGGATCGGGACCGCGCGGCCCAGTTCCGCGAACGCACGGCGAGCGCCGAACACCGCCGCTTTGAGCTCGAGGATGTCCTGGGTCGTCTCGATGATCACCAGGTCGACGCCGCCTTCGACGAGCCCGCTGGTCTGTTCCGCGAAAACGTCGACGAGCTCGGCGAACGTAATCTGGCCGAGCGTCGGGTCGTTGCTGGCCGGCAAGAAGCCCGTCGGGCCCATCGCGCCCGCGACGAAGCGGTGCTCGCCCGCGGCTCTGCGCGCGATCTGCGCGGCCTTGAGGTTGATCTCGCGCGTGTGGTCCTCGAGCCCCCATTCCGCGAGCTTGAGTCGCGAGCCCTGGAACGTGTCGGTTTCCAGCACCTCCGCGCCGGCTTCGAGCATCGACGCATGGACGCCCTCGATCACGTCGGGCCGGTTGAGGACCAGCGCCTCGTGGCAGCGGCCGGGGAGCTTGTAATCGCGCTCGAGGCTAAGGTCGAACTGCTCGAGCGTGGCCCCCATCCCGCCGTCGTAGACGATCGTGCGCTGGTGGGCGGCGGCGATGAAGTCGCGCATCGGGAGCATGGTACTAACCTTGACACGGTTGTGGCAAGGTTGCGAGCCGAGCGCTCGTCCTCACCGGCCGATCCGTCGCCCGCTTGCCGGTTAGCTGGTTTTCCGCAAGCGCTTGCACGTTTGCTGGCTGTTTGCTAATCTGCAAGCAGAAGCTGAAAGCGCACCCCACCTGAAACGGAGCACCACATGGCAACCACGCAGACCAAGCACACCAACCCCTCGATCGACTCCGCGTTCGAGCGCGCGACCGAGGCTGGCGAGCAGTTCGTCGCCGCGACCCGCAAGGCGGGCAACCTGTACCTCGACTCCTACGAGAAGGCCGTCGACCGCGCGATCGAGCTCGAGCTCAAGGTCGCCGGCGCGACGCAGCAGGAGTGGCTGAAGAATCTGATCGAGGCGCAGGCCGAGTTCGCGCGCGAGGTCACGGGCTCCTACACGAGCACCGCTCGCACCCTGCTGAAGTAAGCAACTTCCTCAATTTGCGGGGCTGACTGCCGGCCCACGTGATAGAGATTCGCAAGAATTAGATGGCACCGGTGGGTATACCGCCGGTGCCATTGTTTCTTTGTGAGGAGGTATGGATGCCCACGTCGTCGTACTGCCCACCAGTGCTCGCGCCCTCGTTTGACGGATTGTTCGACAGCTGGCTCGACGGCTGGGTCGCCGCCGCCGGTGGCGTCAATGACTGCGTCCGGGCGGGCCTCCGGATCGCGCCGTGGCCGCTGGATGTCGGGCGCTGGATCACGGTCGCAGGCGCCCGCCGGCGCCCAGGCTGGTCGTCGCCACACGAGATCGTGTTCGATGCGCCGCTGGCGAGGCTGCGCGACTTCTCGTCCTCAGATGCGCGGGGCGTGGTGCCGACGCTGGTGCTGCCGCCCCAGGCGGGCCACGACTCGTGCATCGTCGACTATTCCCCGGACCAGAGCCAGATGGGCACGATTGTCGGCTCCGGGCTGCGGCGCGCGTTCACGCTTGACTGGGCGGCGGCGACGCGGGAGACGGCCGATGCCTCGATCGAGGACTACCTCGACGTGATCGACCGCGCCGTCGAGCACTGCGGGGGCCGCGTCAACCTGATCGGCGACTGCCAGGGCGGATGGCTGGCGACGATCTACGCCGCGCTCGCGCCCGAGCGCATCAATACGTTGACGATCGCCGGCGCCCCGATCGATTTCCACGCCGGCGAGCCGGTGATCGGCGACGTGATCCGCTGGCTGGCGCCAGACGGCGACCTGCGCTTCTACGAGGCGCTGGTGGCCGCCGGCGGCGGAGTCCTCGAGGGGCGCCACATGCTGTCCGGTTTCATCATGATCCAGCCCGGAGCGGAGATCTCGCGCCAGATCGAGCTGCTGTGCAAGCTCGGGGATGCCGAGCATGTCGCGCGCTACCGGGAGTTCGAGGATTGGTTCAAGCACACCCAGGACATTCCCGGCGGCTTCTACCTGTGGATCGTGCGCAACCTGTTCCGAGACAACGCGCTGATCGAGGGCAAGCTCGAGCTTCGAGGACACCCGGTCTCGCTCGAGTCGCTGACGATGCCGCTGAACCTGCTGGCCGGAGCCAGCGATCACATCACGCCGCCCGCCCAGGTGTTCGCGCTTGCGGATCACGCTGGCACGCCGGCCGACCAGGTGCAACGGCGAGTCAGCTCCGGCGGCCACCTCGGGCTGTTCATGGGCCACGAGGCGCTGCGCGAGCACTGGCCGCCGCTGCTGGCCGAGGTCCTCGGGTACTCCGCGACTCGGCGGCGGACCCGATAGGCCCGCGAGGCGTTTGGGTTCGCCCGATTTAGGCTTTCGAGGGGGAGGGAGGGTGCGGAGCGGTCCGGGGCTGCGCAGGGGTCCGGAGCTGCGTACGTAGCGGCCTCTCGGACACGCAGATCGTGGAAAATCCGCATGCCGCCGGCGGATTTTCCACGTTCGTCGCGCCCAGCACACGTTTTGTGGAAAATTCAGCGGCGGTCGGCGGATTTTCCACATCCTGCATCTTCCGCGGACCAGGCGACAAACGAGCTGCGACTACCGCGCGGTCCAGCCCTGGTCCATCGTCACCGGCACGCCGGTGAACGCGCGCCCGCTGGGCCCGGCCAGGAAGGCGACGACATCCGCGACCTCGGACGGCTCGATCAGGCGTTTGACCGCGTGCGGCGCCAGAATCACCTGCTCGAGGACGTCGTCCTCCGACAGCGCGTGGACGCGGGCCTGATCGGCGATCTGCTTTTCGACCAGCGGCGTGCGGACGTAGCCGGGACACACCGCGGCGGTGGTCACACCCGCATCGGCGCCCTCGAGTGCCAGCGTCTTGACCAGCCCCAGGACACCGTGTTTGGCCGACACGTAGGCGGCCTTGAACGGCGACGCGACCAGCGCGTGAGCCGATGCGATGACGATGAAGCGCCCGGATCCCGACTCCTTCAGCGCCGGCCACGAGTGCTTGGCGAGCACGAACGGGCTCGTCAAGAGGAGCGCGACGATCGTGTCCCACCGCTCCTGCGGGAACTCGTCGACCGGCGCGACGTGCTGCACGCCCGCATTCGGGACGACCAGGTCCAGGCGGCCGAACTGTTCGAGCGCTGCGTTGACCGCGGCCTCGTTCGCGCTCGGCGACACCAGATCGGCTTCGAACGGCACGCCGGGGCCGTCAGGATCGGGTGCGAGGTCGACCGCGAGCACGTCGTAACCATCGTCGGCCAGCCGCGTCGCGACGGCGCGTCCGATCCCGCTCGCCGCGCCGGTCACGAGCGCGGCGCGACGCTCACTCATCGATCTCGTCTGTCGGTTCGGCCTCGTCGGTCTGCTCGGCCTCGTCCGCCGCTTGGCCTCGTTCGTCGGGCGGTGAGGGCGCGCGGCGCGCGGGGAGGAGGCGACGAACGCCTCGTAGACCTCCCTCAGAGCCGTCCGCTGCCGCGCGGTCAGCCGTGGATCCGTGGCGATCGCATCGAGCACAGCGCTCGATTCGCCCTCCGTGCCGGGCTTGGCGATCCCCGCCTGCTTGTAAAGCGCGTCGGCCGAGACCTTGAGCGTGCCGGCGATTGCATCGAGCACGTTCTCGGATGGCGCGCGTAGCCCGCGCTCGATCTGAGACAAGTACGGGTTAGAGATGCCGGCCAGCTCGGCGAACTGGCGCATCGAGAGCTCGGCGAGCTCCCGCTGCTGACGGATGATCTCGCCGAGCGCGATCGCGGAACGATTGGCCATTTACGGCTGAATATAGATACGCGCCCCGGCCGGGGCGTGCCGCGCTACATGTCCTGGCCGCCGTTGACTGCCCACACCGCCCCGGTGATGTACGACGACTGGTCGGCGGCGAGGAAGTGGACCACGCGTGCGATCTCATCCGGCCGGCCCAGCCGTCCGACCGGGATCTGCGCCTTGATCCTCGTCCAGCACCTTCTCCGGAATCTGCTCGAGCATCTCGGTTGCGATGAATCCCGGGGCGACCGTGTTGACGGTCACGCCGATCGAGTCCTCGGTCAGCTTGCCGGCGCGCTGGAGCTGGAAGGCCGCCTCGCGGGCGAGCGTCTTCGTGAGCCCGAACAGGCCGGACTTCGAGGCGGCGTAGTTGGCCTGACCGATGTTGCCGGTTTCGCCGATGATCGAGGAGATGTTGATGATCCGGCCCGAGCCGCGCTCGATCATGTGCGGCAGCACCGCCTGGGACATGAAGAACGCTCCCGACAGGTTGACCGCCAGCACCCGGTACCAGTCCTCGTCGCTCATCTTCAGGACCGTCTTGTCGATCGTGATCCCGGCATTGTTGACGAGCACGTCGAGCCGCCCGTGGCGCTCGATCACCTCGGCCACCGTCCGCCGGCAATCCTCGGCCGAGCCGATGTTGCCCTGGTGGATGCTGGCCTTGATCTTTGCCTCTTCGAGCTCGGACAGGAACTCGTTGGCGTGCTCGGCATCGCGGCCGTAGCCCGCGGCGACGACTGCACCCTGGGCGCCGAAGCTCCTCGAGATCGCACCCCCGATGCCCCGCGTTCCGCCGGTTACGAACACGACGTGGCCATGCATCCGCGGCCGGCGTACGCCGCCCGAGATGTCGAGCGGCTCGGTGGTGATGTCAGTGGTCATGTCCTCTCCTCACTCATAGTTGTCAGCTCTCGGATCGTTCGGCCAGCCACTCGCCGATCTCCGGCCAGATCTCCTTGCGGGCGGCCGAGCCCGCGATCAGACCGATGTGTCCGCCCGGGCGGTCGACGTGCGTCACGTCCTCGCTGCTGACGAGGTCGAATATCGGCATCGTCCCGGGGCGCGGCGCGATGTGGTCGGCGCCGGCCGTGACAACCAGCAGGTTCTGATCGATCCGGCCCAGATCGATCCGCCGGCCGCGCAGCCGCGCCCTCCCCGCGACCAGTGTCCCGTCGCGGTACATCATTCGGATCCACTGAGACCAGGCGCGGCCCGGGAAGGCCGGATTGTCGCCGACCCACTTGGCCATCGGCTGGTAGACCTCGGGCCGGGCGGTGCCGTCCTCGACCGACTGCCAGAGACGGCGATACGTGGTCACGAAATTGGTCACCGGTTTGAGCAGCTTGTTCGCGAAGTCGACAGCGCTCCCCGGCACGACGCGCCATTCCTCGGCGACGCGCTCGACGTCGAACTCGGGGTCGCCGATCCACTTCGCGTACGTCGAGCCGCGAGCATCAATCGGCATCGTCAGCAACGCAAGGTTGCGGACGGCGGCCGGAGTCCCGTGCTTGTCGATCCCGCTCGATGGGATCTCGTCCAGCCCGCAGTACATCGCGCACAGCGTCGCTCCGATGCACCAACCCATAAGCGACAGATCGTCGGCGCCGCTGACGCGCAGCGTCTCGCGGATCGCCCAGTGAAGCTCGTCGCAGACGTACTCGTCGAGACCCATCTCGGCGTCCTCCTCGTCCGGCGAGCCCCAGTCGACCAGGAATACGTCGAACCCCTCCGTCAGTAGATATTCGATCAGCGAGTTACCGGGACGCAGGTCGAAGATCTGCGGCCGATTGATGAGCGCGAACACCAGCAGCAACGGCACCGGATACTGCCGCTCCGACGAGCGGTAGCGGTACAGCGTTGTGCCGCGGTGGGTCCACACCACATCCCGCGGTGTCGCGCCCACAACCGCGTCGTCGGTCGTCAGCAGGATGTTCGTGTACTCGAACGCGTTCAGTGGCGAGCGGACGATTCGGTCGACGGTGCTCAACCTTCCGCCCCAGCGCGCCCGCGTGACTTCGGGTCGCGACCATTTGACTGCCGCGAACCTTCACGTGCACTAAGTTCGTCGCGCAGCTGCTCGACTTCCTGGAGCACGCGCTCGAGTTTGTCCTCGGTCCGGTGGAGCTGGCGGGCGAGCCGGGTGATGTCGGCTCGTCCCGCGACCCTCATGTTGCGCAGCACGAGGTCGGCGAAATCGGATCCGATCCTTGTCAGCGCGGCGACATTCTCGGCGCTGCGGGCCAGCAGTGAGCCGAAGCTGGGCTTGGAGACGAACTCGTCAAACGCCTTGGCGCTGCTGGACTCCGCCTGCTCGTAAAGCGCTCGCACCTGATCGTCGGGCGACTTGGCACGCTTGTCGGCTGGCGGCGCTAGCTCCGGATGGACTGCTGTTTGCCATCGTGCCTGCTCCTCGTGGGGTTCATTGGGATCGCTACCCCGGGCAAGCCTGACCAAGTCGTCGGGGCCAGCGGGTCGAGGCTACGCTCCGCGCCTGGGGTGTGCAAGCGCGGGCGGAGGCGGCGCTGGATTCGAACCGTGATGCACCGGTTTCTGCCCGATTGAGGCGGGCAGAGCCGTTGTCTAACGCCACGATCGCGCGTAGCCTCCGGGATCTACGGGTAAGCAACTGGATATGGAAGACGGCGCGAAAACGCTCAGCGTGACTTTGCGGGCCGAGCCCGAATCGGTGCCGCTCGCCCGCAAGGCGCTGCGCGACTTCGCGGTGCAAGCCGGGGCAGATCAACGTCAGGTCGACGCCGTTCGTCTAGCCGGGTCAGAGGCCGTGACGAACGCGGTCGTTCACGCCTATAGCGATCAGCCCGGGAGCGTCCAGCTCACGGCGGCCTTTGTCGCTGGCGAGTTGTGGGTGTTGATCGCAGACGACGGCTGCGGGATGGGGCCGCGCGCGCGTCGGCCGGGGCTTGGGCTTGGACTCGGGCTGATCTCACAGGTCGCGGACGAACTCGCGATCGTCCCGCGATCCGGCGGCGGCACCGAGGTGCGGATGCGCTTCAACATCGGCGTCGACGGTCGCGGCCGCGGGCACGCCGCTCCGAGGGCGACGTCCGCGAGGACTACCGCAGGGTCACACGGTCGCGGCCCTCGCGGAACACGCTCGGACTGTCAGTGGCGCGCCTGAAACGTCAGCGGCTCCGGGTCTGCTCAGTCGCTGGCGATGCCGCTGAACCTGCTGGCTGCAGCCAGCGATCCGGCTGCCCGATTTAGGCCTTCGAAGGGGGAGGGTGCGGAGCGGTCCGGTGCTGGGTAGCCGCCGGGCTTCTCGAACACGCAGATCGTGGAAAATCCGCATTCCGCCGGCGGATTTTCCACGTTCGTCGCGCCCGGCACGCGTTCCGTGGAAAATCCGGCGGCGGCCGGTGGATTTTCCACATCCTGCAGCTTCCGCCGACCCCTGCTCCGGTTCGACAGCCAAGATTTTGAGCGGTCGAGGCGGTAGGCGATGTGAGCCGGGCGGTCCGCCAGGCCCCGCCAGGAAGGCGACGACGTCCGCGACCTCGGACGGCTCGATCAGGCGCTGAGACGTCAGCGGCAGGCGGGAGACGTCAGCTACGCGGGTCGATTGCTTCGGCGTGCTCCCCTGCCTCGTCGCGCTTTTCGACGATGATGTAGGACGGCTCACGCCGGACGACGGACTCGACCTCGGGTAGTTCGTGTCCTGGGATCATCAGGAAGTGGCGGGGGTCGGCGCGAACCTGCTCGTACTCCGAAATCGTCATCTCGACCAGCAGGTTGCAGCCCAGCCGGGCGCACTCGCAGCGAAAGCCGACCGGCTTTTCTTCTTCGCCCGGCCACTGACCGCGCTCGATCCCCTCGTTGACATCGCGGAAGACCGCCTCGTTGGACGCCAGCCGTCGCTGGTGCTCGTCATTCGTCAAGGCTCACCACCTCTCCACCGGCTGCCGCAGCCCGGTACAGAGCGTCGATTGCGACCGCCTGACCGACGGCGTCGTCGCGACCCAGCAGCGGTGCGGCGTCGCCGCGGATCGCCTTCGACAGATTCTCAGCTTCGAGCATGTAGGAGTTGACGTACGGCAGCTCGAAGCGCTCGACGCTCTCGTTGGCGCGCAGCTCGATCACCGGCTGCACGCAGTGCCATGGGTCGTCCAGGAACAGCGTTCCTCGGTCGCCCACGACCTCTAGCTCGTCACGGGCGGCGAGGCTCAACCCGCAGTCGAAATGAGCCAAGACGTCATCGGCGAAGCTCATCGTGGCGGTGAACGCGACGTCGACGCCCTCTCCTCCCAGCCGTTGCTGCGCGGTCACGCGCAATGGCTCGCCCGCGACCAGCCGCGATGCGCTGACGCAGTAGCAGCCGACATCCATCAGCGCGCCGCCGTCCAGCGCGGCGGACAGGCGGACGTTCGCGGCATCTGTCAGCGCGAAGCCGAACGCGGACCGGATCAGCTGCGGGCGCCCGATCGCCCCTTCAGCGATCAGCTCCTGCAGGCGACGGGTCTGCGGGTTGTGGCGGTACATGAACGCCTCCATCAACAGCAACCCCTCGCGGCCGGCGAGCGCGAACAACGCCCGAACCTCGTCCGGATGCCGGCTGAGTGGCTTCTCGCACAGAACGTGCTTGCCGGCCCGCAGAGCCCGCCGAGTCCACGCGACGTGCATCGAGTTCGGCAGCGAGATGTAGACGGCCTCGACCTCTGGGTCGGCGAGTAGCGCCTCGTAGGAGCCGTGCGCGCGCCAGATCCCGTGCTCGTCGGCGTAGGCCCGTGCCCGCTGCGGATCGCGGCTTGCGACCGCACCGATCGTGACGAGCGCGGTCTCCGCGCAGCCCGCGATGAACTTCTCGTTGATCCGCGCCGTGGAAAGGATTCCCCACTGCACCGCCGCCATCGTGCGTACCTGCAGGCGCGTCAGACGATGTTGTCAGCGGGGTCGCCGGCCGGCTTGGTGGCCTGGCTGCTGATGACCGATTCGGGCTCGTCGCGATGCTCGCCGTCGATCGCGCCCTTGAAGTCGCGAATGCTGCGGCCGACCGCGCGCCCCACCTCGGGTAGGCGTTTGGGACCCAGCACGACCAGTGCGACGATCAGGATCAGGAGCAGGTGCGTTGGCTGGAGAATGTCGCCGATCATGCGCAGAGAGAGTACAGAGTGCCGCAAGCCGTGACCGCGTTCGCTCCCGGGCGCGTCAACCTGATCGGGGAGCACACCGACTACAACCAGGGCCTGGCGCTGCCGTTCGCGATTCGCGAAGGCGTCACCGTCCGGGGCCGACGAACCGGCGGCGGCACGGTCGAGGTGATCGCCCTCGATCTCGATGCCCACGACTCGTTTGCGGTTGCGCATCCCACGCCTGTGCGCGGCTGGCGCGCGTTCGCGCGCGGCGCGGTAGCCGAGCTGTCGGAGGTCGGGTTCGAGCTGGCCGGATGCAGGCTCGAGGTCACTGGGACGGTGCCGAGCGGCTCAGGGCTGTCATCGTCGGCGGCGCTCGAGGTTGCGCTCTGCCTCGCGCTGCTCGAGCTCGTCGAGGCGCGCAGACCCAATGCGATCGAGCTCGCGCAGATCTGCTCGCGCGTCGAGAACGACTGGGTGGGTGCGCGCACCGGGCTCCTCGATCAGATCGCTTCGCTGTGCGGCGAGCGCGATCACGCGATGCGGATCGACTTCCGCTCGCTCGCGGTCAGCGCGGTCGAACTTGATCTCTGCGACCACACGCTGGTCACGCTGGATTCGGGTCAGCGTCACGCCAACGCGGCGAGCGAGGGCTACAACGTCCGCCGCACCGAGTGCATGGCGGCGTGCGAGCTGCTTGGGGTCGAAAGCCTGCGAGACGTGACGCTCGAGGTGGCCGCGCGGCTGCCCGACCCGCTGGCGGCCCGGGCCCGGCACGTGATCACCGAGAACGAGCGCGTTCGGGAGACCGTGGCCGCTCTCCGCGAACACGATCTCACTCGCGTTGGAGAGTTGCTCAATGCATCTCATGCGAGCCTGCGCGACTGCTTCGAGGTGTCAACGCCGGCGGTCGAGGCCACAGTCGACCGGCTGCGCGGTGCTGGCGCGATCGGCGCTCGGATCGTCGGTGGCGGTTTTGGTGGCCACGTGCTCGGTCTGCTGCCGCCCGGCGTCCGGCAGCCGCAAGGTGCGCGGGCGGTCGCGCCCGGGCCGGGCGCCCACGTCAGTTGAGCGCGGGGTACAGCGCCCGGAAGCGCTCGCGCGCCTCGCGATACGGCTCGATCCACGCATCGACCGGCTCAATCTGGGCGCCGGTCCGAACCGTCGCCGCGACCGCCGCATCGACGTCGCTCCAGAGGCCGGCTGCTACCCCGCCCAGCAGCGCGGCGCCGTACGCGGCGCCCTCCTCGACCGCGACCCGCTCGAGCGCGAGTTCGAGCGCAGACGCGACGATCTGCAGCCACAGCTCGCTGCGCGCGCCCCCGCCGGAAACTCGTCCCACGGTGGCCGGTAACCCAAGCTCGGTGACCAGATCGAGGCAGTCGCGCAGGCCGAACGCGACTCCTTCGAGGACCGCGCGTACGAGCGCGGCGCGATCATGGCGCAGGCTCAGGCCCACGAATGCGCCGCGCGCATCTGGGTCGGGATGCGGTGTGCGCTCGCCGGCGAGATAAGGCAGGAAGATCAGACCCTCGCTTCCCGGAGCCCAGGCTTCAGCTCCTGCCAGCAGCTGACCGAACGACGCGCCCGGGGCGAGCACATCGCGGGCCCAGCCCAGAGAACCGGCCGCGGACAGCATCACTCCCATGACGTGCCACGCAGCCGGGCTCGCGTGACAGAACGAGTGCAGGCGAGCGAGCGGATCGACCACGAACTGGTCACTGGCGGCGAACACGACCCCCGACGTCCCCAGCACGACCGACAGCGGCCCCGGCGCAATTACGCCGACTCCGACCGCGCCGGCTGCCTGATCCCCGGCACCGGCCGCAACCGGGAACCCCAGCCGCGGTCTCACCGGAGACCGCCGGGCTCTCCAGCACCTCCGGCAGCCAGTCGGCGTCGAGCTCGAGCGCGTCGAGCACCTCGGAGCTCCAGCGCCGCGCCCGGACATCGAGCAGCAGCGTCCCCGACGCATCCGAGACGTCGGTCGCCCGCGCTCCGCACAGGCGCAGCCGCACGTAGTCCTTGGGCAGCATCACGCTCGCCACGCTCGACCACGACGTCCGGCTCGGTCTCGCGCAGCCACAAAAGCTTGGGCGCCGTGAAGCCCGGGAGGGCCCGGTTACCGGTCAGCTCGATCAGCCGCTCGAGCCCAAGCCGGTCCTCGATCTCCCGGCACTGGGTCGCGGTCCGCTGGTCGTTCCAGAGGATCGCCGGGCGGACAACGCGGTCGGCGGAGTCGAGCGCCACCAGCCCATGCATCTGGCCCGATAGACCGATGCCGGCGGGCGGCCCCGCCTCTGACCGCAGCGCCTCCAGAACGGTCTCCGTCGCGCGCCACCAGTCCTCGGGGTCCTGCTCGACCCAGCCAGGCCTCGGCGTCGCGAACGGGTACTCAGCCTCCGCTCGCGCCAGCACGCCGCCGGCCGGATCGATTGCGACCCCCTTGACCGCGGTCGTTCCGACGTCGATCCCGACCGCGCTCACGCGAAAGTCATGCACCTAGCGCGGCGTAGACGAGCTCGTAGGCTGCAACCGCGTCCTTGCGCTGCTGGGCCTCGCGCAACGCCGACTCGTCGATCCGACCAGCGACCTGATCGATGAAGCGCCACTGCAGGACCGAGCGCCTGACGGCGCCGACCTGGTCCTCCGTGTACGGATAGAGGTCGAAGCCCAGCCGCTCGCCGCCGTTGCCGTAGCCGCTGCGCCGCAGCTCGAGCGCCAGCTCGAGCGTCTCCATGAACGCCGTCGTACCGACCATGTTGTCGTCGTCGAATGTCCCCCAACCGGAGTTCGCGTGCAGATGACCCGAGCAGGCCCTCGGACGCGAGCAGTGCCGCGTATTCGGGCAAGTGCTCGCCGTTCATCAGCAGGTGCTGCCAATCCATGTTGATCTGCACGTTGGTCAGCCCCTGGCCTTGGAGCTTGTGCGCGACGTGCAGGCACATGCCGATGTTGCGCATCAGGATCTTCATCGCTGGCTCGGAGTTCTTGTGCTCGAGCAGCAGCTTGATTCCATGGCGCTCGCATTCCTTCGCCGCGAGCGCCATTCCCTCGATCAGCCAGCCCCAGGATTCGACGTACGGAGTCTGGAAGGGGTAGTTGTAGCCTTCGCCGCCCGGCCAGATGATCAGATGGGCGCCGAGCGAACCGGCGAACGCGGACGCCTCTGTCATGATCCGCTGGGCCTCGGCTCGCAACTTCGGATCGGGGTTGACGAGACCACCGCGCCCGAAGCGGGGATCGAGGTGCAGGCCGCCGGCGATGCAGTAGATGTCGTGGCCGTCGAGCGCCGCCTGCACTGCGTTGAGGTTGTCGGGCGAGAGTTCGTTGGGGTAATGGAACTCGTAACCGTCGATCAGCTCGCCGAGACCCTCGACGGCACGATGGACCTTGTCGGCGACCGGCTCGTCGACGTAGTCGTGCGTGGGCTGATAGCCGCCGGGGACGAACCGGGTGATCATCGGTCCGAACGCCCAGATGCCGATGCTTGTCTTCAGCATTGTGCGCGGGAACGTTAGCGCTAACATCGGCTTAACAGTGACCGGGCGATTTCTGGTCGCCTCGAGAGAGGGGTGAGTGGACCTGGATGAGGGCGCCATTGAGCAGGGCCGGCCCCGCCGCCGTGCGGCGATGTCCGATGTCGGCCGGCTCGCCGGGGTCTCTCATCAGACGGTCTCGCGGGTGATCAACGGCAGTCCCAGCGTCCGCCCCGAGACGCGCCGTCGGGTGCTCGCCGCGATGCACGAGCTCGGCTACAGACCGAATTCGAGCGCCCGTGCGCTTGCCACCGGGCGGACGAATACGCTCGGCGTCGTCGGCTTTGACACGACCTTGTATGGCCCCGCCTCGACGCTGTTTGGAATCGAGCGCGCCGCGCACGAGGCCGGGTACTTCATGATCGTCGCAAGCCTCAAGGCGCTCAATCGATCCTCGGTCAGCGATGCGGTCGAGCGCCTGCGCATTCAGGGAGTGGACGGGATCCTCGTGATCGCGCCCGATGACGAAGCCGCCGACGCGCTCGAGCACACGCTGATCGACATGCCCGTGGTAGCCGTCGAGGCGGGTCCGGCCGACGTCGTGCCGGTGGTCGCGGTCGATCAGTTCGCCGGGGCGGTCGCGGCCACGCAGCACCTGCTCGACCTGGGCCACGAGAACGTGTGGCATATCTCGGGGCCCGCAGATTGGCTCGAATCGCGCGAACGGCTCGAGGGCTGGATGGCGACGCTCGAAGCGGCCGGGATCGATCCACCCGCGCCGCTCGCAGGTGACTGGAGCGCCCGCGCCGGCCACGACCTCGGCCGCCGGCTTGGCGCTGACCCCGACGTGACCGCGATCTTCGCGGCCAATGACCAGATGGCGCTCGGTGTGCTGCGCGCGCTGAACGAGGCGGGCCGCGCGATCCCTGGCGAGGTCAGCGTGGTCGGGTTCGACGACATTCCCGAGGCGCCGTATTTCACGCCTCCGCTGACGACCGTCCGGCAGGACTTCATCGAGGTCGGCAGCCGGAGCCTGCGTCAATTGGTGCGGGCGATCGAATCGCGTGAACGACTCGCGTCGGGGTCGTTGGTCGAGCCCCGTCTGATCGTGCGCGCGAGCACGACGGTTGCGCGAAAGCGTTGACACCGGACGTTTGTGATCGCTAACATCGCGCCCGCGGACAAGCCACCAAGAGAGGAGAGAGGGGACCGGCTGCCGGCCCGTTCGGGCCAGTCTGGCGTATGCGGTTGCGTGCCCTCAACCGTCCTAGCGAGCGGTGCGAAGCCGGGGAAATGCTGGGAAAATGAGCAGCGTCAATGCTGGAAACGAGGAGCGAGCGCCGCAGCGATCTGCCGCGATCAATTGATTGGACAGCAGGGCGCACGTCCGACCCGTGGCGTCGGCACTGCTGATCCGGGAAGAGGAGGAGCAGCTGAATGTCTGATCTGCACGATCCACACGACATAGTCAACGACGCGATCGACCGCTTGGAGTGGGACGAGGGTCGCGAAGAGCGCAAGTACGCCAACGGTCAGTCGCCGGAGACCAAGTGGCATCAGCTGACCCGGCGCACCGCGCTCACCGGTGGAGCGGCCGGCATCGCCGCGGTTCTGCTCCAGGCTTGCGGGTCGAGCTCTAGCTCGAGCACGTCACACACCGCGTCGGCCGCAACGGGCAGCTCCAGCGCGGCCTCGAGCATCTTCGGCTTCACCACCCCGCAGCACTACACGATGGTCAACCACGTGACGACCAACGTGTTCTTCACGCCGACCCAGAACGGCGCCGCTGACGCCTGCAAGCTGCTGGGTTGCTCGTACACGTGGACCGGCTCGGCGACCAGCAGCGTGTCTGAGATGGTCAACTCGATCAACACCGCCGTGTCCTCGAAGGTGCAGGGGATCGCGACCACGCTGATCTCGCCGACAGCGTTCAACTCGGCCCGGTACAGGCTGCGCTCAAGGCCGGCATCCCGGTGGTCGCCTACAACGCCGACGAGCCGCAGACCGGCCGCCTGTCGTATATCGGCCAGGACCTGTACGTGTCCGGCCAGGAGATGGGGAAGATGATCCAGTCGCTGCTGCCCTCCGGCGGGCAGATCGCGCTGTTCATTGCGACCCCGGGCGCGGCCAACATCCAGCCGCGGATCAACGGCGCGATCGACTCGCTGAAGAGCACTCCGAACATCAAGTACGACGTCGTCCCGACCGGCGCCGCGGTACCTGCCGAATTGACCGTGATCAACTCCTGGGCGACCGCCCACACGTCCGCCAAGGGCATGTTCGCGGTCGACGCGGGCAGTACCCAGGGTTTGGCACAGACGATCCAGAAGCAGGGACTGAAGGCGAAGGGCTGGGTCGGCGGTGGCTATGACCTGACGCCGATCACTGAGCAGCTGCTCGCCGCCGGCTACATCGAGTTCACGATCGACCAGCAGCCCTATCTGCAGGGCTTCTTGCCGATCCTCCAGCTCTACATGTACAACGCGTCGACTGGACTGTCGGGCATCGCCGAGACCGACACAGGCCTGAAGTTCCTCGACAAGACGACGGTCGTCCCCTACAGCAGCACCAAGAGCCGCTACGAGGGCACGGGCACATCGCCGGGCGTCCAGAAGTCGTAAACCAGCTACCTAGGGGATAGGGTCCCGCGTAGCGATGGCGGTCACGAGCGATACGCGCGCTGGCCAACCGCCTTCTCCGGGCCCGGCAAAGGGCCGGGCCCGGGCAGGGAACGGGCTGAGCCTGTTCAAGCGCTTTCTGACGCTGCGCGAGGGCAGCATCATCGTGGTCACGCTGATCACGATCGTCTACTTCGCGGTCACCACAAGCACCTTCCTGACCGGCGGCAACTTCAAGTCGCTGCTCCCGTACTTCACCTATCTCGCGATCATGGCCGCGGGACAGGTGTTCGTGATGACGCTCGGCGAGATCGACCTGTCGATCGGCGCGCTGTGGTTGTTCACCCCGTTCGTCTACTGGAAGCTGACCGAGGCGGGACTGCCGCTCGTCCCGGCGCTGATCGGCTCGCTGATCGTCGCGGGGATCGCGGGGGCGATCAACGGCCTCTTCATCGCCTACATCGGCATTCCTTCGTTCGTGGCGACGCTGGCGATGCTGTTCTTCCTCGACGGCCTGACGCTGATCATCTCCCACTCGCAGGAGATCACCACCCCGGGCACATCGATCGTGCACGTGCCGACCTTTGCCCAGATCTTCGGCGCGGGCACCTATTCGGAGCTGATCTGGGCGGTCGGGCTCGTGATCATCTTGCAGGTGTTGCTGTCGCTCACCCGTTGGGGCATGTACACGGTGGCCGCCGGGCGGCAATCGGCTCGGTGCGGCCGAGGCCGGCATCAACGTCAGGCTGGTGCTGGTCCGCAACTTCACGCTGTGCGCGGTCACGGCCGGGTTCGCCGGACTGCTCGAGGCGATCCGGACGTCGAGCATGACCCCCGACCCGTCCGGGTCCAACACGGATCTGCTGCTGGCTGTCGCGGCGGTCATCATCGGCGGCACGGTGATGACCGGCGGCTCGGGCACCGTCGTCGGGGCCCTGATCGGCGCGATCTTCCTCGGCGTCCTCGACGACGGTTTGACGATCAAGGGCGTCAGCGCCAAGTACGAGTACATGTACCTGGGGATCGCGATCATCATCGCGATGACCGTCAACGTCTATATCCAGCGCGTTCGCCTGCGCTCCGGTCGTGGCTGAGGCGGCCTTCCAGGGCGAGCGGATCGTCGCGCCGACGACGGCCGAGGACGATGTGCTCCGCGTCGAGCACATGGCCAAACGGTTCGGGGCGACGATCGCGTTGCGCGACATCAACCTGCACTTACGTAAGGGCGAGGTGCTCGGACTGCTCGGCGACAACGGCGCCGGCAAATCGACGTTGATCAAGATCCTGTGCGGCTTCCAGAAGCCCGACAGCGGCAAGATGTGGCTCAAGGGCGGCGACTTCGCGCCCAAGAGCGTCGACGACGCGCGCCATCACGGTATCGACACCGTGTTCCAGGACCTGGCGCTGATCGACCAGTTGAGCGTGTTCCACAACCTGTTCCTGCGCCGGGAGCCGGTCAAGCGCCCGATCCCGTTCCTCAACAACGCGATGATGCGCCGCGACGCGCGCAAGGCGCTCGACCAGATCGGGATCAACATCCCGACGATCGACGTGCCCGTCGCGCGACTGTCGGGCGGCCAGCGCCAGGCGATCGCGGTCGCGCGGACGATCTCCGGCGACGCCGACATCATCCTGCTCGACGAGCCGCTGGCGGCGATGGGCGCCAAGGAAGGCGCGATGATCCTCGACCTGATCCAGCGGCTGAAGGACGAGGGCAACGTCTCGATCATCATGATCCTGCACAACTACGTCCACGTGCTGACGGCCTGCGACCGCGTCAACCTGATCCAGGACGGCGTGATCAACCTCGATAAGCCAACCGCCGAGACGTCCGTCGAGGAGCTGACCGAGATCGTCGTCGAGGAGTACCGCCGCGCCCGTGCCGCGGCGCTCGGCGGCAACGGTGCGAGCGCCGTGCAGGCAGCGCCCGCCGGCAATGCCGCCTCCGAGCCGGCATCCGGCACCGAGCCGCCGGACGAGCCGCCGGCCGCGAATCCCGAGCCCGAGTCCTGATCGCGGCAGCGAGCGCCCGGCGGTGAGCGAGCGAGCTTGCAGCATCGGTGTCGACTTCGGCACCGAATCGGGCCGCGTGTTGGTGCTGGACGCCCGCACGGGTGAGGAGCTCGCGGTCAGCGTCGTTGCCTACGCAAGCGCTGTGATCGACTCAGTGCTCCCGTCGACCGGCGAGCGCCTGCCGCCCGATTGGGCGCTGCAGGACCCTGCCGACTGGCTCGCTGTGCTCGAGCACGGCATCCCCGAGGCGGTGTCGAGGGCCGGGATCGGCTCCAACAAGATCGTCGGGCTCGGGATCGACTTCACGTCCTGCACCGTCCTGCCGGTCGCCGCGGACGGTGAGCCTCTGTGTCGCCAGGACCGCTGGCGCGAGCGCCGCCACGCGTGGCCGAAGCTATGGAAGCACCACGCCGCCCAGCACGTCGCCGACCGGCTCAACGAGGTCGCCCTCGAGCGCGAAGAAGGGTTCCTCAGCCGGTACGGCGGGCGGATCTCGTCGGAGTGGTACTTCCCGAAGCTGATCGAGCTGTGGCTCGAGGATCGCGAGTGCTACGACACAGCCGCCGCATTCATCGAGGCGACCGACTGGATCATCTGGCAGCTCACGGGGCGCGAGTGCCGACAGACGTGCACCGCGGCCTACAAGGCGATGTGGTCACCGACGGAGGGACTGCCGTCGATCGAGTACTTCCAGGCCGCCTACCCCGGCTTCTGGGAGCCGGCCGCGAAGCTCGGCACCGAGTTCTCGCCACTCGGCACGCGCGCCGGGACGCTGACCAGCGACTGGGCGCGGCGGCTGGGCCTCGGCGACGATGTTTCGGTCGCCGTCGGCAACGTGGACTCGTTCGTGTCGGTCCCGGGCGCTGGTGTCGAGAGCCCAGGCACTTTTGTGACCGTGGTCGGCACCTCGATCTGCGACATGGTCCTGGGGGCCGACGAGGTCCGCCTGCCCGGCATAACCGGCGTCGCCCGGGACGGGATCCTGCCAGGCCTGTTTGGCTATGAGGCGGGTCAGGCAGCCGTCGGCGACATGCTGGCCTGGTTCGTGCGCACGCTGGACGGCTCGACCGAGACCTACGATCGCCTCGAGCGCGCCGCGGCTGCCTTCGCCCCCGGTGAGACAGGGCTGCTGGCGCTCGACTGGTTCAACGGCAATCGCTCGATCCTCGCCGACGCCGACCTCACCGGCGCGATCTTCGGGCTCACGCTGCAGAGCTCGCCCGAGCAGATCTACCGCGCGCTGCTCGAGTCGATCGCGTACGGCAACCGGCGGATCATCGACAACTTCACTGAGTACGGGATCGCGCTCGACGAGATCGTCGCGTGCGGCGGGATCGCGCAGCGGAGCCCGCTGACGATGCAGCTGATCGCCGACATCAGCGGCCTACCGGTGACAGTCCCGGCCTCCGGTGAGGTGCCGGCGCGCGGCGCGGCGCTGTTCGGGGCGGTCGCCGGCGGGGTATTCGACGAGATCGGCGCGGCCGTCCGGGCCGCCGCCCCGCCGACGGCTCACACCTACCTGCCCAACGGCGACGCATTCAAGACCTACGACAGGGTGTATGCGATCTACCGCGAGCTCTACGAGACGCTCGGGGGTTCGCGGGCGCAGCTGCTGCACGGGCTCAAGCGGATCGCGACTGAGACAAGGAGCGCAACGTGAACGCACCGCCGACGATCGGCCTGCTGGGGATCATGCAGGAGCTCTACGACGACATGATCCCCGGGATCACCGAGCATCAGGCGCAGTTCGCCGCCGCCGTCACCGAGCAGCTGTCGGACCACGCAACGGTGACCTTCGCGCGCCCGGCGCGCAACCAGTCAGACATCGAGCAGATCACCGCCGAGCTGGCGGCGTCGGGCGTCGACGGCGTGATGATCGTGATGCTGACGTACGGCCCGGCGATGCGGACGATCCGTGCGCTGATGGGCCTCCAGGTGCCGCTGATGCTGGCCAACATCCAACCTGAGCGAGCCGTGACCGCCGACTGGAACATGGACAGCCTGACCTACAACCAGGGGATCCACGGCGCCCAGGATCAGGCCAACGCGCTCGTGCGTGCTGACGTTCCGTTCAGCGTCATCACGGGCGACTGGCGTTCGGAACGCTTCGGGCGCGCGTTTGCTGACTGGGCCCACGCGGCCCAGGCGGTAACCGCATTGCGTCGCTCGAAGCTCGCGCTGCTCGGCTATCCGATGAACGGGATGGGCGATATCCGCTACGACCCGGAGGCGATGGTGCGCAGGATCGGAACGACCGTCGTCAGCGAGGATTTGGGCGCGCTGAACACGCGGGTCGGCGCCGTTTGTGACGGGGCCGTCGAAGCGCTGGTCGCCGAGCATCGCGCGCGGTTCGAGATCGACCCCGTGCTGCCGGCGGCTCGTCATCGGTACGCGGCGCGGCTCGAGATCGCGCTGCGAGCGATGCTCGATGAGGGCGGCTACGCCGGCTTCTCGTTCCACTTCGACTCGATCGGCGGCGACGGCCGCTTCGAACAGCTGCCGCTGCTCGCAGCGTCTGATCTGATGGCCGACGGATACGCGTACGCCGCCGAAGGGGACACGAACACCGCGACCCTGATGTGCGCCGCGCAGAAGCTGATCGGCGACGCTCACTTCAGCGAGATGTACGCGATGGACTGGGAGCTCGACTCGGTTCTGATCAGTCATATGGGGGAGGGCAACTGGAGGCTTGCGCGCACCGACAGGCCGGTCCGTCTGATCGATCGGCCGCTCGGGATCGGCGGCCTGGACAATCCGCCGACACCCGTCTTCTCGGCGGTCCCCGGCCCGGCCACGACTGCGGCGCTGATCCCGATCGAGGGCGATTACTACCGGCTGCTCGTCGGCCACGGTGAGGTGCTCGACACGCCGGAGCTACCGCACGTCGAGATGCACTACTTCCATTTCCGTCCCGAGCAGGGGATGGAGGGCTTCATGGACGACTGGCTCGAGTCCGGAGGGCCGCACCATTTCGTCACCAACCTGGGCGAGCATGCGCCGCGCTGGCGACGATTCGCCGAGCTGCTCGAGCTCGACTACGAGGAGATCTGAACGGGTGCTCGACGAGCTGCGCGAGCGGGTCCTGGGCGCAAACCTGGCGCTGGTGGCGCAGCGGCTGGTGAAGCTCACCTGGGGCAACGCGAGCGGGATTGACCGCGCGCAGGGCGTGGTCGCGATCAAGGCCAGCGGCGTCGAGTACGCGCGGATGACCGCCGCCGACATCGTGCTGGTCGAGCTGGCCAGCGGCGAGGTCGTCGAGGGCGACCTGCGTCCTTCGACCGACACGCCGACCCATCTGGCGCTGTATCGCGGACTGCCCGAGATCGGCGGCGTCGCGCATACTCACTCGACCTGGGCGACCGCCTGGGCGCAGGCGGAGCGCGAGATTCCGATCCTCGGGACCACGCACGCCGACCTGTGCGCGGAGCCCGTCCCGTTGACGCGCCCGTTGACGGCCGATGAGGTCGAGCATGACTACGAGGGCGCGACCGGCACGGCGCTCGTCGAGGCGATCGCCGGTCGTCCGGACGAGCTTCCGTGTGCGCTCGTCCGCGGGCATGGCCCGTTCTGCTGGGCGCGCGACCCGGCGGCCGCGGTCGAGGTGGCCGTGACACTCGAGGAGGTCGCGAAGCTGGCGTTGCTGACGGTCGCGCTCGACCCGGCAGCGGGTCCGCTCGACGAGCTCCTGAGGGCCAGACACTTCGAGCGCAAGCACGGGCCGCACGCCTACTACGGCCAGCGCTGACGCGCGTGCAGGTTAGCGCGAGAGCGCGCCGAATTTAGGATCCATTAAGCGCTGTGGACATTCGCCCGACGATGTGAAAGCGTTTTCGGGCGCACTGAGCGGTAGCTCCTGTGCCAGATGACCAATCGGCGTCGCAGGGGCGCCGGCAGAGAGGAGACCCTTTGATGAGAAGTTGGAAACTCGCGGTTGTGCCCGCATTGGCGGTGGCGGCTCTTGCTGCCGGATGCGGCAGCTCCTCGTCGAGCTCGACCAGCAAGACGACGAGTGCGTCGGCGACCAGCTCGGCCGCCGCGGCCCCCAGTATCTCGGCGACCTCGTTTACGAACGACTTCGCGGCGATGGCGGCGCTGAAGTCGCTGGCTGCTTCCGGCAAGGGCAAGATCGCCGCGATCCTGCCGGATACGACGAGCTCCACGCGGTACGTCGAGTTCGACGCGCCTTACCTGAAGGAGGCGGCCGCGAAGGCCGGGCTGCCGAGCTCCGACATGACCGTTCAGAACGCGCTCGGCAGCGACTCGACGTTCGTCACCGACGCCGAGAGCGACATCACCAACGGCGCCACCGTGCTGCTGATCGACCCCGAGGACTCGGGCACCGGCGTGACCGTGCAGCGGTACGCCGCGTCCCACGGCGTCAAGGTGGTCGACTACGACCGCCTGACGCTGGGCGCGCCGAAGGGCACGGCTGACTACGTCAGCTTCAACAACGTCCGCGTCGGTGAGCTGATCGGCAGCGGGTTCGCGAGCTGTGTGACGGCGTGGCACGTGTCCAAGCCGCAGGTCGTGGTGATGCACGGAGCGGCGACCGACAACAACGCGACGCTGTTCGCACAGGGCTACGACAGCGTGCTCACCCCGCTCTTCCGATCGGGGAAGTACAAGCTGGTTGCCCGGACGGCGGATACGTGGATGCCGCCTCAGGCACTGACCGAGTTCGAGGGCGCCTACACGGCCCACACGAACATCAACTCGGCGGTGATCCCGAACGACGAGACGGGCGCACCGATCATCAGCTACCTGCAGAGCCACGGCGTCAAGCCGAAGACGTTCCCGACCACGGGGCAGGATGCGACGCTCACCGGACTGCAGAACATCCTCAACGGATACCAGTGCGGAACGGTCTACAAGCCCATCTTCGAGGAGGCTCAGGGGGCCGTCGCGCTCGCCCTGTACCTCCGCGCGGGCAAGACCGCCCCGTCGAGCCTGGTGAACGCCACGTCCACCGACCCGACGAACGGCAACACGGTGCCGTCGGTGCTGCTGACCCCCGAGTGGGTCACGCCGACGAACATGAATTCGACCGTGATCGCGGACAAGTTCGTGCCCGCGTCACAGCTGTGCGCCGGGAAGTACGCGTCCGAATGCAAGGCGGCAGGAATCAGTTCGTAGTCAGGAGATTCCGTCCGCTAGTGTGCTTGGGTCCTTCCGTTTTGAGGGAAGGACCCAAGCACCGAGGGAAGAGATGAGCACTGCCGAAGGCCCGAAGACCGCGACCGCGTCAGACGTCGCCACATTCCAACGGCACTCCGCTGCTGGCGCTGCGCGGAGTCACCAAGCGGTTTGGCCCGGTCCAAGCGCTGACGCGGATCAGCTTCGACGTCCCGCCCGGGCAGGTCACGGCTCTGGCCGGGGACAACGGCGCCGGCAAGTCGGTCACGATCAAGACGATCGCCGGGTTGTGGGGGCCCGACGAAGGGGAGCTCCTGTGGGAGGGAAAGCCGGTCCACCTCCACGGGCCGCGTGATTCCGAAACCCTCGGCATCACGACCATCTACCAGGACCTGGCGCTGTGCGACAACCTCGACATCGTCCAGAACATGTTCCTTGGCCATGAGCCGCTTCGGCACCGTCTGCTCGACGAGGGGACGATGGAGATATCGGCGAGGGAGACGCTGAAGGAGCTTCACGTGACCACGATCCGGTCGATCCGACAGCCGGTCGAGTCGCTGTCCGGCGGGCAGCGGCAGTCGGTGGCGGTCGCCAAGGCGGTCATGTCGAAGGCCAAGCTCGTGATCTTGGACGAGCCCACCGCGGCGCTCGGCGTGGCCCAGACGAGGATGGTGCTGAGCCTGATCAAGCGCCTGGAGTCTCAGGGCGTATCGGTGCTGGTGGTCTCGCACAACCTCAACGACGTGTTCGAAGTCGCCGACCGGATCGTGATTCTGTACCTGGGCCAGATGGTCGCTCAGGGGCCGGTGTCGGAGTTCGACCCCGCCAGCGTGGTCGATTACATGACGACTGGGACCTCGTCACGCGCGGTCAGCGACTACGGCTGTCCCAGCCCAGGCCGGACAGGAGGAATGATGCCGCCCGACGAGTTCTCAGGCACCGGGACACCGTCCGAGCTGGAGGAGCGGCCGCTCTCGACCGAGGAGGCGGAGGACGCGACCGCCGCCCCCGGGGATGACCCCGAACTAACCGCGGTAGCGCCAGAGGTCCTCGCCGATTCGCTCGGTGACTACGTGCGGGCCTGGGGTCGGCGGATCCGAAGCGGAGAGAGCGGCGCGCTGCCGATCGTCGTCGGTCTGATCGTGATCATCATCTTCTTCCAGCTCGAGCGCTCCCGGTTTGGCTCCGCGGAGAACCTCGTCAACCTGTTCCAGCAGTCGGCGATCTACATCCTGCTCGGGGCCGCCGAGGTGTTCGCGCTGATCCTGTCGGAGATCGACCTCTCGGTTGGCTTTGTGCTCGGAATCGGCGGGTTCGTGATCGCGGAGCTGAACGCCTCGCCGGTCAACTTCCCCTGGTGGCTCGCGATCCTGGGCGGGGTCGCCGCGACCGCAGCCTTCGGCTACGTCCAGGGCAATCTGATCACGAGGCTCCACGTTCCCTCGTTCGTCGTCACGCTCGCCGGACTGCTGGTCGCGGAGGGCCTGGTGATCGAGCTCGCCACGATCGACAAATCCGCCGTCGGTGGCGTGATCTCGACCTCGACCACGGGCCCCATCTTCAAGCTCGTGAACAGCAACATCAGCCCGGGGGTCTCGTGGATCATCCTGGTGGTGGTGCTCGCGATATTCACCGCCCTCTCGCTTTCCCGCGCAGCTCGGCGGCGCGCACAGGGGCTGACCGCGCCCCCGCTAAGCATCACCCTGCTCACAGTCGCGATCACGGCAGTCGGCGGGATCGCGCTCGTCTACATCTGCAGCATCAACCGCGGCCTGCTGGTCACGCTCAAAGGGACCCCGGTTGTGATCCCGTTCGTCGGGGTTGTACTGCTCGTCTACTCGGTGATGCTCGGACGGACCCGGCTCGGGCGCTACATGTACGCGATCGGCGCCAACCCCGAGGCAGCGCGCCGCGCGGGCATCAACGTCCAGCGCGTCCGCAGAGTCGCCTTCACCTTGAGCGCCATGACGGCGGGCATTGCCGGGCTCGTGTACCTGTCCTTCCTCGGGTCGATCTCGACCGACGTCGACGGGGGCACCTACACGCTGTACGGGGTCGCCGCGGCCGTGATCGGTGGGGCGAGCCTGTTCGGCGGCCGCGGCAAGCCGTTGCATGCGCTCCTCGGCGGGCTCGTGATCGCAATCGTGTTCAACGGCCTAGCGCTGATGGGGATCAACGCGGCCGGCCAGTTCATCGCGACTGGGATCGTGCTGCTGGTGGCGGCGGCCGTCGACGCGCAGGTGCGGCGGCGGGGGGCGGCTGACGGGCAGCGTCTGACGGTTCCTGGCGGGCCCGCCGTGCCGGGGGCCACGGCGAGGCGTCGCGCGCATCGGAGTGATCCGTTCTGCCTTTGGGCGCGTAGTTCTCAGCGTCCACCAGCACTGAGGTAGGAGGTTCAGGTGACCGAACGCAATGATCGGGAGCCCGGGGGCTTCACGCGTCGCTCTCTGCTCGCCGGCTCGGCCGGCGTCGCCACGACGGTCGCGGTGGCCGCCGTCGTCCCGGCCGCCGGCGGGAGCCGTCACGACCCGGCGCTGACAAAGCGGCTGCTCGACGCCGCCAACCCATCGACCAAAGGGACCGAATAAATGTCATCGCATCGCGAAGCTCCCGGAACCAGCCAGGATCCGGTAGCGGACAGCACTGATCTGTACGCGTTCGTCAGTCCGGACGATCCGACGACCGTGACGCTGATCTGCAACTACATCCCGCTCGAGGGACCGGCAGCCGGGCCGAACTTCTACGAGTTCGGCGACGACGTCCTGTACTCGATCCACATCTCCAACCGGGGCTCCGCCGAGCCCGACATCAGTTACGAGTTCCGGTTCGAGACGCAGATCCTGGACCCCGACACGTTCCTCTACAACACCGGCCCGATCGCCGCGATCGACGATCCGCACTTCAACAAGCGCCAGTTCTACAGCGTCACGCGCCGGACCAAATGGGACGCGACGGTGCTGGCCACCGGGCTGGCCTCGCCACCGTGCAATATCGGACCGCTGTCGACGCCCGACTATGCGGCGCTCGCCGGGGAGGCGGTCCACAGCCTGCCTGGGGGGCGGACCGTGTTCGCCGGCCAGCGGGCAGAGGGCTTCTACGTCGACCTCGGTGCGGTCTTCGATCTCGGGGACCTGCGGCCGTTTGAGCAGTTGCACGCGTTCGGCAGCCTCCCCCAACGCGACGGCGTCAACGCGACCGCCCAGGTCAACGTCCACACGATCGCGCTGAAGGTTCCGATCTCGGACGTCGTCGACAAGGGCCCGACGATCGGCGTCTGGACGACCGCCAGCCGGCGCAAGGTCGAACTGCGCAGCGAGCCTGATTTCGAAATCGGGCCGTGGATCCAGGTCTCGCGGCTGGGCAATCCCCTGTTCAACGAGGTCTTGGTTCCGCTCGGTCGCAAGGACGAATGGAACGCCAGCTATCCGGAGGACGACTCGAGCTTTGCGGGCGGCGTCGCCCACCCCGAGCTCGCCTCGCTGTTGAACGTGCTCTACCCGGGCGTCTTCCCGCACCTCGCCGCGTACACAAAGCCCCGCGCCGATCTGCTCGCGATCCTGCTGACTGGGATCCCGGCCGGTGTCGTGTCGCCGACGTTCAGCACCTTCACCGGCGCGACGCAGGCCGACATGTTGCGGCTCAACACGTCGATCCCGCCGAATACGAGCGACCCCAGCGTGCTGGGCGTGCTCGGTAACGACGTCGCCGGGTTCCCGAACGGCAGGCGTGTGTTCGACGACGTGTTCACGATCGAGCTGCGCGCGATCGCCGGCAAGACGATCCCGCTCGTCGATACGTCGTTCTCACCCGACGGCGCCGCGAGCGCGGTGACGGACGGGCTGACGTTCGACAACTACCTGCCGAACTTCCCCTATCTCGGCGTGCCGTACAGCGGCTACGACGTGCCGAGCATGTAGGAGCGCAGCTCGATGTCCAATCACGAAGAACCGGTCCTACGCCCGCATCCCGAGCACGTCGTACTCGACATCGGGGGCAACACCGGTGCACTGATCATCCACGCCGACCCCGAGTGTCACGACCTTCAGATCGAGATCTGCCCGACCGGGCACGAGGACGGCAAACGGGAGCATCAACACATCCTCGAGCGACCGATGCCGGGTCAGACGATGTACGCGGCCGTCTTCGGCGGTCTGCCGGAGGGGCGCTACACGCTGCTGACCCACAACACGGTGCGCGAACGCGACGTGCTGATCGAGGGGGCAGCGGTGACGACGCTCGACTGGCGAACAAGAGCCACGGTGGGCTAGTGGGGCTCCCGGAAACGTCCCACCCGAAATGCGGCCCCGGATGACCGCTGACCTTTGTCCCACCACCGGCTTCGCCGGCGGTACCGCCCTCGTGTAGCGCTGCTACACGTCGGGTCCTGCGTCCGCGGTCAGCGGTCCCCGGACCTCGCCTTTCAGGCGTGACATTCCCGGTCGACCCACTGGGGCGCAGCGCCAGACAGACCGGCCGGGCCACCGACCACGCGTGCGGGCGCCCGGCCGGTCACAATTTCAAACCGTATGAGCGAGGAAGGCCTGCGAGCGGCGGCGGAGAAGATGCGTCGCGCCGGCGCCCACGAGGAGGCGATCCGTGCGTTCGAGAGCGCCTACCGGCGCCTGGAGTCCGGCGAGGAAGCGATGCTCCCGAGCTCCGAGCTCGAGCCGGCCGGGGACGTGCCTAGCGCTCGATGACCTACCCGACGTCGATGCCGCCGACGCGCTCGCGCACGTGGTCGTGATCAAGCTCAACGGCGGCTTAGCGACCACGATGGGCCTGCAGGAGCCGAAGTCGCTCGTCGAGGCGCGGGAGGGGCGGTCGTTTTTGGAGATCATCGTCGGCCAGACGCTGGCCCTCCGCGACCGCCTCGGGGTTCGCCTGCCGCTCGTGCTGATGAACAGCGATGCGACGCGCGGGGCGACCGCGCGAGCGCTCGCCGGCTTCCCGGACCTCGACCAGGACGGGCTCCCACCCGATTTCGAGCAGAGCATGATTCCCAAGCTCGACGCGTCCGACCTGATGCCGGTCCGCTGGCCGGCGGCTCCGGCGCTCGAGTGGTGCCCACCCGGCCACGGCGACGTGTACGGAGCCCTGCGCCGCTCCGGAATGCTCGACGCGCTGCTCGAGCGGGGATTCCGTTACGCGATGATCTCGAACTCGGACAACCTCGGCGCGAAGCTCGATCCACGGATCGTGGCGCATATCGACCGCGATCAGATCCCGTTTCTGATGGAGGTCGTCCAGGGTACGGCCGCGGACCGCAAAGGCGGTCACATCGCCCGGCGCCGCTCCGACGGTCAGCTCGTGTTGCGCGAGATAGCCCAGACCCCGCCCGAGGACGAGGACTCGTTTCGCGACTTCCGCCGCTGGCGCTACTACAACACCAACAACCTGTGGGTCGATCTGCGTGTGCTGGCCGACACGCTCGAGCGCGCGGACGGAGTGCTCGAGCTGCCGCTGATCGTGAACCGCAAGACCGTCGATCCCCGTGACCCCGACTCGACCCCTGTGATCCAGCTCGAGAGCGCGATGGGCGCCGCGATCGAGAGCTTCACCGGCGCCAGCCTGCTGCTCGTGCCCAGGCACCGATTCGTTCCGGTCAAGACCACGGACGACCTGCTCGTGCTGCGCTCGGACGTCTATCGGCTGAGCGCTGACGCGGACGTCGATCCGCTGCCGGAGCGGGCCGACAACCTCCCGTTGGTCGAGCTCGACAAGCGCTTCTACAAGCTCCTGGACCAGTTCGACCGGCGCTTTCCGGACGGTCCGCCATCGCTGCGCGAGGCGGAGCAGCTGGTCGTCGTCGGCGACGTCACGTTCGGCGCCGACGTCGTCGTGCGAGGCGCGGTCGAGCTCGAAGAGGACGTGCCGACTAGGATCGAGCCGGGCACCGTGCTGGAATCTCGATCGTGAACGACGACCGGGAGAACGGCAAATCGGCGATCACGATCGTGATCGCCGACGACCACGAGGTCGTGCGCGCCGGTCTGCGGATGCTGCTCGACGCCGAGGAGGACTTCGAGGTGGTCTCCGAGGCCGGCGACGTCGCGCTGACAGAGCGCCGCGTCGCCGCGTACCGCCCGCGGGTGCTGGTGCTCGACGTCAACATGCGCGGCGGATCGAGCATCCCGTCGATCCCGAGGATCCGCGAGAGCGCCCCGCAGACCAACATCGTCGTGCTGACCATGCAGGGAGACCCTGAGCTGGCGCGCGAGGCGCTGCGCGCCGGGGCCACCGGCTTCGTGCTCAAGGAGGCAGCGGAAGCGGAGCTGATCCAGGCCGTCCGTCTGGCGGCCGCCGGCCGCACGTATCTGAACCCCGAGCTCGGTGCGCGGCTCGCCGCTGCGGCACCCGCGGGGTCGGGACCGCCGGACGATCTCAGCGCCCGCGAGGTCGAGGTGCTGAGGCTGATCGCGCTCGGCCACACCAACGCCGAGATCGCGTCGCAGCTGTATCTGAGCGTCCGCACGGTCGAGTCGCACCGCGCCCACATCCAGCAGAAGACACAGCGGAGCACGCGCGCCGAGCTGGTCGCCTACGCGCGCGAGCAGGGCCTGCTGAGTGCTCCACCACAAATACGGCCCCATTCGAGCGGCGTCGGATGGCGTCTGGCGTCGTCCTCGGAACTCGCTGTAGCGCGGCTACAGCTTCGCTCCTGCGTCCTCGCCATCCATCCATCCGACACCACTCTCGGTGGGACCGTACTTATGGCGGGGAACACTAGTCACGGCCGGCCGGCACCCCCGGCGCCCGCCAGCTCGTTGCGCTTCTCGGGCAGCGAGGCAGATTTCGGAACCGGCTCGTACAGCACCCGCCCTCCGCGTGCCGCGGCCCTGGCCGCCGGCCGACGAGGAGTCCCGGGCGCGCCCCAGACGACGGTCGCCGGTCGATAGCGCAGCAGGGCACCCCACGTCTGGGGACCGATGATCCCGTCGACGGCGAGTCCGTGGGCGAGCTGGAATTGCTCGACCGCGTTCAGCGTCGTGGTCTCGAAGTCGCCGTCGACCGCGATCGGGTATCCGGCTGAGACGAGATGCTCTTGGGCCCAGACCACGAGGTCGCCTTGGGCGCCCTGTCCGATGCTCGCCATCGGGTCCTGGGGGACGTACCCGGCCAGCGTGCCGGCCGGGCGCGAGAGCGCGGTCCAACCGGATGGTGACGCCTCCTGCCAGTCCCACCAGCTCACGCCGCTCGCCCCGTAGATGCGCGATAACTCGCGGAAGCGAACGATCTGGCGGGGGAGAGGGGATTCCCAGACCTGACCGAGCGGGAAGATCGGGCGACCGTAGATGCTGTTGAACGCGTACGTATGCGCGAACACGGCATCGACCGTCACGCCGATGTCCTTCCAGTACATCTGCGGCACGTTGTACTGGGCGCCGCCCGGACCGAGGAACACCGAGTACGGGAAGCTCGGATGAAAGTCGATGTACGGGAAGCCCGCCAGCGCAAGCGGGAAGTTGGCGCCGATCAGCTTGCGCAGCCGTTGCATGTAGCTCTGGGCCGCCACGTACTTACCCTGGTACTCGACCTCGGCGTCGATCAACAGGCAGTCGGCGCCGTCATGGACGGCGTCTGCGCCCATATACGCCTCGGTGATCGGGTGGTTGCCGTACACGTACTGCCAAGCGCAGACCTTCAACCCGCCGGCGTGGAGCTGGGCCACGAGCTGGGGCGTGAACTGCTGTGACCAGAACGTCGTCCCGTCGCTGCTCTTGATCATCAACGTGCCGACGCCGTAGCGGCGGGCGGTGGCGATGATCGAGGCGACGTTGCCGCCATTGACCGCGGACAGCTCCCAGATCCACATCGCGCGGCCGTCGAGCGGGTTGCCATGCCCGCGCGCGTCTCCGGCGAGCGACGATGCGCCCGCGCCACGCGGCAAGCCGCCGGCGCCATGCGGCGAGCCGCCGGCGCCCTGCGGCGAGCCGCCCGCGCCCTGCAGCGAGCCGCCCGCGTGATGCAGCGAGCCGCCCGAACCGGCCAGCGCGAGCGGCGACAGTGCCCCCGCGCTGACGACGCAAATCAGCGCCAACAGCAGGTGGCCGAGTCCGCGGCATCCGTTCCTTGGACGCCCGCTGCCCACGCGGCGTTCCAACATACGGCGACTCACCGTAGCGAACAACCCGGTCACCGATCGCAAGTTGCGGCGCCAGCCGGCTGACCGCCGCAGCCGCGCGCGCCCGCTCGAATATGCTGGCCCCATGAACACTTCTGACGGCCCGCTGTTGATCGCATTCGACGGCTCGGAGGCCGCCCGTCAAGCCGTGACCGACGCTGCGCGCCTGATGCGCCCGCGCCCGGCGCTGGTGGTCACGGTCTGGGAGGCGGGGCTCGCCTACGCCACCGTCGCCAACCCACCCGACGTCTCGATGTCGCCAACGGTCGATCCCGCCACCGTGCTGGCGGTCGATGAGGAGTTGCGACGAGGGGCCGAACAGGTGTCGGCCGAGGGCGCGGAGCTCGCACGGTCGCTCGGTCTCGACGCCGAGCCGCTGGCGGTCTCCGACGCCGGCGATATCGCGCGGACGATCCTCGAGCTTTCACGCGAACGCGAAGCGGCGGCGATCGTGATGGGATCCCGCGGCTTGAGCGGTTTTCGCGCACGGCTGGAAGGCAGCGTCTCGAAAAGCGTGATCAAGAATGCCCGCTGTCCGGTGATCGTCGTCCACGAAGTCGCCGACGACAAATGACACAGCACTAAGCTGGTATCCGTGGCGATCATCGAGTGTCCAAGCTGCGGCGCCCGCAACCGGGTCGGGGCGATCGCCCACGGTTTCCCGCGCTGCCCACGCTGCAAGTCGACGCTCCCGTGGGTGGTCGATGCCGACGCCGACAGCTTCGCCGAGCAAACGACTGCCTCCGTGCCGGTGGTAGTCGACTTCTGGGCCGCCTGGTGCGGTCCGTGCCGGATGATCTCGCCGGTCCTCGAGCAGCTCGCGCAGAGTCACGCCGGCCACCTCAAGGTAGTCAAGGTCGACGTCGACGCCAACCCCGGGCTGGCGTCGCGGTTTGGCGCTCAGTCGATCCCGCTGCTCGTGGTGATGCAAGAGGGGCAAGAAGTCGACCGGATCGTCGGCGCGATGCCGCGCACTGCACTTGAGCAGCGGTTGGCTCCCGTGCTCGCCGCGTAAGCCTGTGAGAGACCCGGCCGAGAGCCCCGCTCTGAGCGGGGCCCTCGCTAGCCGGCACTACTTGATGAACAGGATCTCCGAGTACTTGGGCAACGGCCAGAGATCGTCGGCGACGAGCTTCTCGAGCTTGTCGGCGCAGTCGCGCACTTCGGCCATCGCCGGGATCGTCACGTCGCGCATGTATTCGGCGTGCTTGAGCAGGTCGTCGGGGGGCTGGTTCTCGGCGAGGTTGGCTGACTCCAGGGCCCTGATCTTGTCCACGAACTGCGAAACGACCGCCTCGACCTCGCTCGCGAGCTCGGGCAGCTGCGCGCTGAGCAGCAGCGCGATGTGGCGCGCAGCGGCCGGTAGCAGCATCGTCCGCGCGAGCGACGCCGCCGTCTCGGCCTCGATGTTGAGCCGCGTGACGTACTGCTCGAGGAACACCTCGTAGCGGGATTCGAGCTCGCGCGGTGACAGCACCCCGTAGTTGGAGAACAGCGCCTCGGTCTGGTCGTTGATCAGGTACGGCAGCGCGTCCGGCGTCGCCTTCAGGTTCAGCAACCCGCGCTGCTCGGCCTCCTCGTGCCACTCCTCGGCGTAGTTGTCGCCGCCGAAGATGATCTGCTTGTTCGCCGCGTAGCTGCGCTGCAGGATCGGCCGCAACGCCGCCTCGAGCTCGGCGCCTTCGGCTAGCGCCGTCTCGAGCTCCTCGGCGAGCGCGTCGATCGCCTCGGCGACGATCGTGTTGAGCACCGTGTTGGGGAGCGACAGCGACTGGCTGGAGCCCAGCGCGCGGAACTCGAACTTGTTGCCGGTGAACGCGAATGGGCTCGTCCGGTTGCGGTCGCCGCCGTGCATCGGCAGTGGCGGCAGCACCGGCGTACCGAGGCCGAGGAACGACTCGGGCGTCGACTCGCCGACCTCGCCGCGTTCGATCGCACCGAAGACCTTCTCGAGCTCCGCACCGAGGAAGATCGAGATGATCGCCGGCGGCGCCTCGTTGGCGCCGAGACGAACATCCTGCCCGGGGGAGGCGATCGACGCTCGCAGCAGTCCCTGATGCTTGTTGACGGCCTCGATCACCGCGGCGCAGAAGAACAGGAACTGGAGGTTCTCGTGCGGCGTGTCGCCCGGCTCGAGCAGGTTCTCGCCGTCGTCGGTGCCCATCGACCAGTTGTTGTGCTTGCCGGAGCCGTTGACGCCGGCGAACGGCTTCTCGTGCAGCAGGCAGACGAGCCCGTAGCGCCGGGCCACGTTTTGCATGACCTGCATCGTCAGTTGCTGATGGTCGGCGCCGACGTTGGAGTTCTCGAAGATCGGTGCGATCTCGTACTGGTTCGGCGCGACCTCGTTGTGGCGCGTCTTGACCGGGACCCCCAGCTTCTGGAGCTCGCGCTCGGTGTCGAGCATGCAGGCCAGGATCCGCTCGGGGATCGAGCCGAAGTAGTGGTCGTCGAGCTCGTGCCCCTTCGGCGGCTTGGCTCCGAACAGGGTGCGCCCCGTGGTGACCAGGTCAGGGCGCTCGAAGTAGTACTGCTCGTCGATCAGGAAGTACTCCTGCTCCGGCCCGACGGTCGTGAACACGCGCGAGGAACTCTCGTTGCCGAACAGCTTCAAAGCACGAATTGCCGACTTCGACAGCGCGTCCATCGAGCGCAGCAGCGGGATCTTGTGGTCGAGCGCCTCGCCGGTCCACGAGGCGAACGCGGTCGGGATACAGAGCAGCGCGCCGTTCGGGTTCTCGAGGATGAACGCCGGCGAAGTGGGGTCCCAGGCCGTGTAGCCGCGGGCTTCGAACGTCGCCCGGATGCCGCCGGTGGGGAACGATGAGGCATCCGGCTCGCCCTGGATCAGCTCCTTGCCGGTGAACTCCGTCAGTGCGGTGCCTTCGCCCGTCGGCGAGTAGAAGCTGTCGTGCTTCTCGGCGGTCGAGCCGGTCAGCGGCTGAAACCAGTGCGTGTAGTGCGTCGCTCCCTTCTCGAGCGCCCACTCCTTCATCGCCAGCGCGACCGCGTCGGCGAGCGAGGTATCGAGCGCCTCGCCGCGCGCGAGCGTGACCTCCAGGCGCTGGAAGACGTCGCTGGACAGTCGCTGGCGCTGGACGGCGGGGCTGAAGACGTTTGCCCCGAAGAACTGGTTGTCAGGGACCGTCAAGTCCGGAGCCCCGATCGCGCCCCGTTGGGAGCCCACTGTGCGGCGAGGACGTTCTGCTGTCGGATGGGCATGCGCTCTAGTTTTTCCTTCCTGTCAGCGCCCCGGCGGCGGGGACGCGCACGTGAATGTGCGTCTCGTTCGAGACGCGAGGACGCAAATGTAGGCGAGACTGGGGCGCCGGTCACTATCCCGATGGACAAATAGGTCGCAAACACCACCCTCCGGCGGGATGATCGGCATGCGCAAAATGCGTAGATCTAGCGCCAGCTGGAGATAATGGCCTCCGATGCCGCCGCCAGCCGAGACAGGCCCCGCCTCAACTTATGTGCCGGCGTCCGATCGCTACGAACGACTGCGAATACCGCCGCTGCGGCCGCAGCGGCCTTCTCCTGCCTCCGATCTCGCTGGGCCTCTGGCAGAACTTCGGCGACGACCGTCCGCTGGCGACCAGCCGCGCGATCGTGCGCGGCGCATTCGACCTAGGGATCACCCACTTCGATCTCGCCAACAATTACGGGCCACCGTACGGGAGCGCGGAAATCAACTTTGGGCGGATCTTCGCCGAGGACTTTCACCGGCTGCGTGACGAGGTCGTGATCTCGACCAAGGCCGGCTATGACATGTGGCCGGGGCCGTACGGGGACCACGGGTCGCGCAAGTACCTGCTCGGTTCGCTGGATCAGAGCCTGGCGCGGATGAGGCTCGACTATGTCGACATCTTCTACTCGCACCGCTTCGATCCCGACACCCCGTTGCGGGAGACGATGGGCGCGCTCGACACGGCGGTCCGCCAGGGCAAGGCGCGCTACGTGGGGATCTCGTCCTACGGCCCGGAACGGACCGAGGAGGCGATCGCGATCCTGAACGAGCTCGGGACGCCGCTGTTGATCCATCAGCCGTCGTATTCGATGTTCAATCGCTGGATCGAGGGCGGCCTGCTCGATCTACTGGGGCGCGAGGGGATCGGGTGCATCGCGTTCTCGCCGCTCGCGCAGGGTCTGTTGACCGATAAGTACCTGCACGGGATCCCCGACGACTCGCGCGTCCGCCGAGGGCTGGCGTTCTCGGAGGATCTCGTGTCCGACGAGAACCTCGAACGCGTCCGCGCATTGGGGGAGATCGCCCGCGCGCGTGGCCAAACGCTTGCGCAGATGGCGATCGCTTGGGTGCTGCGTGATCAGCGCGTCACGTCGGCGCTGATCGGCGCCAGCAGTGTCGCCCAGCTGGAGCAGAACGTTGCGGCGCTCGAGCGCAGCTCGTTCGACGCCGGCGAACTCGAGCAGATCGACCGCTACGCGGTCGACGGCAGCATCAACATCTGGGCGACGTCGAGCGAGTCGTGAGCGACGATTAATTTGGGCTCTTGCCCGGCGGGACGACGACGATCTGGCCCTTGTTGTTGACGTACGACTGCTGTGGCCTGGAGCTCACGAACACCGTGAACGTGCCGTGTGGCTGGGTGCCGTTCGCGAGCACCGCCTTCGCCTTGCCGTTGAGTCCGGCCGCTACCTGCCACGCGACCGTGTGCCGGCCCGCCCAGACGGCCGTCACACCCCAGACGAAGATCGCCGAAGCACCCGGCGCGAGCTTGTGGCCGAGCGCCCAGGTATTCGAATACGCGGTCACGTAAGCCCCCAGACCGCCGTTCTGGCAGCTATAGGAGCAGGGCCCCGGCGGGCGGTCGACGATCCAGATCGGTCGCGAGGGGTTCGCGACGTACGGCTGCGTGATGTTCTGCGAGAACGCAGCCGCGCTGCTTCCCTGCCCGGGCGGGGCCGGATACGTGCAGGTGACGTTGCAGATCGTGACCGCCAAGTTGGGGATCGGCCGTCTGCCGGTGTTGCGGACGACGAGCACCAGCCGCGTGCGCGACGCCAGCTTCTGCAGCGGCGGGAAGGTCGCGCGGGTGATCGCGACCCTGAAGTGCCCGCTCGGCTCGTTGGCATCCTGGCGCGCGCCGGACCCGCAGGCCGTCACTGCCAGCGCCGCGACGACGCCGGCGATGACCGGGCAGCTCCTCGTTCTCCAAGCGCTCAACGCGGGCGCAACATACCAACAAAATGGGTGTCCAAACGCCGGTTGTCGCCCGTGGTGACGGTTCACACTTGGTTTTTGAGTTTCACCTGTCGTAGGCTTACGCGCCTAGCTTTCGCTCATTAAGAGCTCCTAGCCCGTGGAGGAAGTGAGGCGTTGATCAGAGCAGTCGCCGACCGAGCGTTCCTGCCAACCAAGAACGTTCTCGAAGAGGTCGGCAACATGATGATCCTGACGGGCAAGACGCTCGTCTCTGCCGTCCGGCCGCCGTATCCCTATGGGAGCGAGTTCGTGGGGCAGTTCCTGTTCGCGATGAAGCTGTGCTGGTTCCCGCTGCTGATCTCGACGATCGCGTTCGGCTATGAGGCGCCGGGATTGCAGGCGGCGAACTTCCTCGTGCTGTTCGGGGCGCTGGACCGGTTGGGTGGGTTCTTCGTGCTCGCGTCGATCAGGGAGTTCGCGCCGTTCGTCGACGCAATCGTGCTCGCCGGCGTCGCCGGCACGGCGATCACGGCTGACCTTGGGGCGCGCAAGATTCGCGAGGAGCTCGACGCGCTCCAGGTGCTCGGCGTCGACCCGATCAAGAACCTGGTCGTCCCCCGGTTTCTGGCGCTGATGCTGGTGACGGGACTGTTTGACGTCTACGCGCTGATCTTCGGAATCTTCGGCGGAATCCTGGCGACGCTCGTCAACCACGCGCCGCTGGGGCCGTTTTTTGCGACGTTCTTCAACAACGCCGAGACGACCGACCTGTGGGGGTCGATCCTGAAGACGACCCTGTTCGGAGCGATCATCGCGATCGTCTGCTGTTACAAGGGGATGACCGCGTCCGGCGGGGCCGAGGGGGTTGGGCGCGCCGTCAACCAGGCGGTCGTGATCGCGTTCCTGGGGATCTTCGCGTTCAACTACGCGTTCACTCAGACGCTGCTCGCAACTCATCCCGAGATCACGACGATCATCAAATGAACGATCTGATCGTCACTCCCAAGGGCTGGATCGAGTCGTTCGGCGAGATCGTCAAGTTCGCCGGGCAGGTGGTGCGCGAGATCGTCACGCTACGGGTGTTCCGGTTCTTCGGAGAGGCGCTGCGTCAGGCCGGGATTCTGATCATCTCGTCGACGCTCGTGATCTGGGGGCTGGTGTTCATCATCGGCCTGCAGTGCGGGATCGAGGGCGCGTACTTCACCTACGGCGAGGGCACCCCCGCTTACTCCGGCGTGTTCGCGGCCTGGTGCGACCTGCGCGAGTTGGTTCCGCTCGTGTTCGGCTACATGATGGCCGCCAAGGTCGGTACCGGGATCGTGGCCGAGCTCGGCTCGATGCGGATCTCGGACGAGATCGATGCGCTCGAGGTGATGGGGATCAGCGGTATGACGTTCTTGTGCGCCACGCGACTGCTCGCCGCGTTGATGGTGCTCCCGTTCGTATACCTGTGCTCGATTGGCGCCGGGTTCTTCGCCAGCTACCTCGCCGTGGTGCAGCAGATCGGCTACGTCTCGTCGGGTGGTTTTTCTTAATTTTCTGGCAATTCCAGAACCCGCCGGACCTCTTATACAGCTTGATAAAGGCCATGGCGATGGCAATCGTCATCGTTCTCGTCGGCTGCTATTACGGGTATAACGCCAGTGGCGGACCGGTCGGCGTAGGGACCGCGACGGCAAAATCGATGGTGCTAAATATCGTCAGCATCCACCTGATCGGCATGCTCGGAACGCAGCTCTTCTGGGGCGCGAATCCGCGCGCGCCAATCGGAGGCTAAATGGAACAGCCGAATCCAGAGGACACGGAAGAGCGCGAGACGCAAATGAGCAACGACCCGCGGGAGATCGGCGATCAGAACGAGGAGAGCAGTGCCGCCGAGCGCGACGCCGAGATCGGACTATCGCCCGAAGAGCGCGAGGACCAGGTGACGAGCGCCGCGCCCCACGGCGGCGAGATCGAAGAGGCGCCCCGCTGGGAGCAGACGCAGGACGACCGAACAACAGGAGCGCAGCGAATCGCGCGTGTCAGTTGTCGACGAAGGGTCGTCGCGTCCGGAACCGCCCAGCGGCGTCTCCGACGACGAGTACCAGTGGCACACCTACAAGGTCTACCCCTCCGGCCGGCCCGATGCGGTCGAGTTCATCGACACCTACAAGTCGTTTGGCCGCTCGCACATCCTCCGCGGCCTGAACATGGGGCTGCCCGAGGGGATGGTGTCGATGATCCTCGGGCCGTCAGGGACCGGCAAGTCGGTCTGCATCAAGCACATAGTCGGCCTGCTGTACCCCGACGAAGGCGACGTCCTCGTCCACGGGCAATCGGTCCCGAACATGGCCGACGACGACCTCTTCGACATGCGCAAGAAGTTCGGGCTGCTGTTCCAGGACGGGGCGCTGTTCGGGTCGATGAGCCTGTTCGACAACGTCGCCTTCCCGCTGCGCCAGCACACCGAGAAGAGCGAGGACGAGATCGAGGACATCGTCATGCGGCGGCTGAACGAGGTTGGCCTCGGCGACGCTCCGAACAAGATGCCCAACGAGCTCTCGGGCGGGATGCGCAAGCGCGCCGGGTTCGCGCGAGCGCTCGTGCTCGAGCCCGACATCGTCCTGTTCGACGAGCCCGACTCGGGGCTCGACCCGGTCCGCACGGCGCTGCTCGGCGAGCTGATCCTCGAGATCCACCGCGACATGATGGACGAGGCCAAAGAGAAGCAGCGTGAGCATCTGCCGACCTTCTGCGTGATCACCCACGACATCATGAGCGCCCGCCGGGTCGCCGATTACATCAATGTGCTCTGGAAGGGGCGGATCGTCGAGGCCGGCCCCGCGGAGGACATGCTCAACTCGGACAACCCGTTCATCCGCCAGTTCCTGTCCGGCGAGTCAGAGGGCCCGCTGACGATGGACTGAGTTCGGCGCCGGCTCCTCGCGCCTCTGCGAACGGCGCGAGCCGCCCGTCGGCGACGATAGCCTGACCCTTCAGATGACTGCCGGGAAGAGGTTCGAGCGGCTAGCCGGGGCCGCGGCGCGCCGGCCGCTTCTGACGCTAGCGATCGTGCTCGTTTTGGCGCTCGGCGGCGGCCTTCTGTCGCTCGGCCTGAAGCCGTCGGCGGGGATCGACACGTTCGTCTCCAAGTCATCCCCGAGCTACAAGGCGACCGTCGACGACGAACGCCACTTCGGCGACGACGCGGTCATCGTCCTGATCCGCGAGCCGCTGACGGACCTCGTCGAGACCAAGGACCTCGGCACGCTGACGGAGCTCGAGGCTTGCTTCGCCGGTCAGTACGTCGTGCCCAGCCAGACGCTGCGCGCGTTCGTTCCCTCGAGCACTCCGCACGCGCCGTACGGCGGCGTCAACAGCCCTTGCGGCAAGCTCGCGCGCTACCGCCCAGTGCAGGCGGTGTACGGGCCCGGGACCTTCCTCAACCGCGCCGTCGCGGCGGTCAACACCCAGATCGAGGCGATGCTCGCCGGCGTCGGAACCAGCGTCAGGAGCGCCGAGCGCAGCGCCTACCAGCTCGCGCTCGGGCGCGGCATGAGCCGCTCCAAAGCGCTCAACGAGGCCAAGGCCGCCGGCGAGCTCGAGTATCAGCAGCAGCTTCAGTCGCTCGAGCAGCTCGCGTTGGACTCGGGGATCACACAGCTGCCGTCGATCGACTCAACGCAGTTCATCCCGGCGATCGTGTTCGACCAGACCCGCGGCGTCAACCAGCCCAAGGCGCGGTTCGCATACCTGTTCCCGAACGCGAACTCGGCGTTGGTCCAGATCCGCCTGCGGTCGTCGCTGTCGGACGCGCAACAGGCGCAGGCGATCAGCTGGATCCGCCAGGCGATCAGGATGCCGATGTTTAGATCGGCGTACGGCGGCCGGTACACGGTCACCGGCGTGCCCGTCGTCCTCAATGAGCTGACCACCACGATCACCGGGTCGATCGCCGGCCTGCTGGTCGCGGTCCTGCTGGTGATGGCCGTGACGTTGCTGATCGTATTTCGAAACCGCCTGCGGCTGCTGCCGCTCGCGATCGCGCTCGCGGCCGCCGGGATCACGTTCGGGCTGTTCGCGTTGCTCGGCACGACCTTGACGATGGCCTCGATCGCGGTGCTGCCGGTCCTGATCGGCCTCGCGGTCGACTACGGGATCCAGTTCCAGGCTCGCGCCCAGGAGGCGCGCCAGGCCGAGTGCGGGACCGGTCGACGCCGAGCACGCCGTCGCGCACGCCGCCGGCCGTGCGATGCCGACGATCGCGACCGCGGCGCTCGCGACAGCCACCGGCTTCCTCGTGTTGCTGCTGTCGCCGGTGCCGATGGTCCAGAGCTTCGGGTTGCTGCTGGTGGTCGGGATCGCGATCGCGCTCGCGTGCGCGCTTTTTGCCGGCTCCGCTGCGCTCGTCCTGGCCGAGCGCGATGGCGGCGCGCTTGGAGCGTCGCTCAGGGGCGCATCGGAGATCGTCTCAACCGTAGGCGCCCCCGTCTCGCGCGCGTGGCGCGGCGCGGTCGAAATCCTCCGCGGGGCCGGGCGCCGCGCGCCGCGGCCGCAGCGGCATCAGCTGCTCGCCGCGGTGACTCGGAACCCAGGCCGGGTGCTAGTGGTTGCGTCGGTGCTGGCGCTGGCCGGGTGGGTCGTCGACAGCCAGACGGCCGTGCAGTCCGACGTGACCAAGCTGGTGCCGTCGAACATGCCCGCGCTGCGCGATTTGCGGACGCTCGAGCGAGTGACCGGCGTCTCGGGCGAGATCGATGTCACCGTGCGCGCGCCGAATGTCGCGACGCCGAAGACGGTCGAGTGGATGATCGCCTACGAAAACAGACTGCTCACGCACTACGGCTACCTCGAAGAGCGCGGCTGCGCGCACTCGACGCTCTGCCCGGCCCTATCGCTACCCGACCTGTTCTCGACCAGCAGCCAATCGACGCGCCAGATCAACCTGACCCAGACCCAGATCGACCAGCTGCTCGCGGCCGTGCCGACGTACTTCTCGCAAGCCGTGATCACGCCCGACCACCGCGAGGCGACGCTCGCGTTCGGGATTCGGCTGATGCCACTGGCTCGCCAGGCGAAGGTGATCGACTACATGCGCTCGCAGCTCAATCCACCGCCGGGCGTGCGCGCCCAACTCGCCGGCCTCCCCGTGCTGGCCGCCGAGGCCGACGCGGCGCTTTCGTCATCCGGGCGGCGGCTGTTGATGCTGCTCGCGGGTCTGGTCGCCGTTGGCTTGGTGCTCGCGGTCGTGTTCCGCGATGCACGCCGCGCGGTCGTGCCGATGGTCCCGATCGCGCTCGCGACCGGCTGGTCGGCGCTGATCCTGTTCTTGATCGGGATCCCGCTCAACCCGATGTCGGCGACGCTCGGGACGCTCGTGATCGCGATCTCGACCGAGTTCAGCGTCCTGCTGTCCGAGCGTTACCGCCAGGAGCGGTCCAGAGGCCACGAGCTGTTCGATGCGCTCTCCCGCACCTATGGCTCGACCGGCGCGGCCGTCCTGGCATCCGGGATCACCGCGATCGTGGGCTTCGGCGTACTGATCTTCTCCGACATCACGATGCTGCGCGACTTCGGCTTCGTGACGCTCGTCGACCTATCCGTGTCGCTAGCCGGTGTGCTGCTGGTGCTCCCGGCCGTGCTGGCCCTGTCCGAGCGCGGTCGAGCGCTCGGACGGATCCGGTCGCTGCCGGCCGCCACCACCGGGGCGATGCGGCGCCGGCAGCCGGTGGCGTGACCGATCCGGGTGACCAGCCGCCACCGGAAGGCGGGGGTGGCGTGACCGATCCGGGCGACCAGCCGCAACCGGGCGTGTTGCAGCGCCTCGACCCCGACCGGGCCGCGCGGCCGGCGGTCGAGTCGCCCGGCGGCCCGGCCGACAGCCCGGCGCCGCCAGGAGGCCAACCGCAGCGCTCCCGATCGCCGGCCGTGGTCGATACGCGCCGCTACCGGTGGATGATCGGTGTCTTTGGGTTGACGCTGCTCGTGGTCGTGTCCGTCTACCAGTTCGCGACCAACGGAGCCGGGACCGCTGGCGTCCCGGCCGGGCATCGGCTGCGCAACTTCGCCGCGCCACTCGCGAACACGAATCTGAACGGCGATCCGAACCTGAATCCGCCGTGCACGCTCGCGCGCCACGATCCACGGGCGCTGAACATCTGCCTGATCTCGGCGAGCCGCCCGCTCGTCCTGTCGTTCTTCGTCACGGGCTCGTCGGAGTGCGAGCATCAGGTCGACGCCCTCCAGCAGCTGTCGGGCCGATTCCCGCCTGCCGAGGTGCAGTTTGCAGCGGTCGCGATCGGCGCCAGCCACGCGAGCACCGCCGCCTTGATCCGCTCGCACCAGTGGACGATTCCGGTCGCGTACGACCAGGATGGCTCAGTCGGGGCCCTGTACGGCGTAGTCGTCTGCCCGTTCGTCGAGCTGGCCGAGCGTGGCGGAATCGTCAAGGCCCGCCTGATCGGGGACAGGTGGCAGACGAGCGCAGCGCTCGAGCCACAGGTGCAGGCGCTGCTGCGGGGACAGTGAACCCTTCGGAAGGGTTTGTCGAGCCGGCCGTGCAGGCCGAGTTTCCGGGCTTGTGCTTGCGCTGGGTGACGGTGTCGGGACGCCGCCGTCGCAGTCCGCGGGCGCTCGTTCACCGGCTCCACGAGCTCTCGAGCCGTTACCGCGGCGCCAGCGTCGTCGCCGCGCGGACCAAGCCGATCCCGCATGCATACCGCGCATTCTTCAGGCAGATCGGGCTCGACCCCGACGTGCAACGGATCCCCAGCGAGCAGGCTGCGGTGGCGCGGCTGATGCAGGGCGGCTTCCGATCCGCCGATCTCGTCACCGACGCCTGTCTGGTCGCGCTGATCGAGACGGGTGTGCCAGTGTGGGCACTGGACGCCGCCGCGGCGGAGGAGGATGGACTCGGCATCCGCATCACCACCACCGCCGACTGTCAGCGCGCCGCCGACCGGGGTGAGTGGCTGAACCCCGGCAGCCTGGCGATCGGCAGCCGCCGCGATGTGCACTGTGTGCTGTTTGCAGACCCGGTCGCTGGGCGCAAGGTCGGTCCGCGGACAGATCGTGTGACGCTGTTTGTGGTCGGCGTCGACGGTGTGCCTTCGATGTATCTCGACGAGGCGCTGGCGATTTGCGTCGATTTGCTGACATAGAGGACCCTCGTCTGATGCCCCTTTAATTGATAACGTGGCCGAGGATGGGACGGCTGCTGTACACCGCTACCCCAGTCCAGGCTCCGCCACAGCGCGCTCGCGTCGCGCGGCCGGAGGAGCAGGCCGCCAGGCGGACGCTGCGCCACCAGATCGCCAGGCTCGAAGGTGAGCTGGCCGATGCGTTCGTGACCGCGTTCCCGATGGGCGGCCTCGATCAGCCGCCGGCGCACGCTTCGCATCCGCGGCTGCTCGACCTCGGCGAGCTGGAGCGGGTTCGCGACGAGCTCGCCGAGCGCCTCCACGAGGCTCGCGAGAGTATCTCGAGGCGGGCCGATGAGCAGGAGGAAAAGCGTGCGCTGTTGGAACGGATGCTGCTCGATCCTGGTTCGTACCGGTTCGTCCGCATATACCGTCGCGAGCTCGGTGAGCCGGGATGTGGCGCGTGGCAGGTCAGGCCGCGGTTGGGCCTGATCGGCATGCTGATGGGCTGGTGGCAGGTCAAGCTCTCGTCCGGCTGTCCGTTAGCCGGGGGCCGCGGGATGCCCGTGGCCCGGTAGACACGTTCGGACTCCGCATGCGCGTACTGCTGAGAAACGGCGCCGGCGCTTTGCTGGTGGTGCTGATCATGTTCATCGGCAGCCTCTGCCTGTGGGTCGGCACGCCGCTGCTGTGGCTTTGGGTTGGTTCACAGATTCAGGGCGCGACCGAGTCGCTCGGAGCGGCACTGCTGGCAATGCTCGTCGGGGTCCTGGTCACGGTCACGCTGCTCGGCTCCGTGCTGGCGAAGCTCAGTGAGATCTACCGCGCCAACTGCCTCGCGCGCGGCCGCGACGACCCGGGCCACGTGGTGCTCGAGGCCGTGCTGGTCGTCAGCGCGGGCGTGACGCTCGCCGTGTTCGTGATCTGGTTCTTCCTGCTCGCGGGCGCGAACCCGGTGCCGATCGGGATCTCGGTCTAACACGGGGCCGACCGGGACGTGCTCCGCGCGCCATGGCGGGCACGTCCCGGTGGTCACCGGTCTGCGCGAGGGCCTCCCCGCCCCTGCGCAGTTACGCGACAGCCAGCACCATCTCCGGACTGGAGGTGGCCTCCGGCACCGGCGCGGGGATCGGCATCGCCGACGTGGGGATCGGCAATGCTGCAGGCGCTTGCAGCCCGCCTGCCAGGATCCGGCGCTGGCGCTCGGTAAGCGTCCCGATTGGCTTGGTCTCGACGAGCTGGTTACGTGCGAGGAACTTGCGGCACCTTGTGGTGCCCCAGCGTCGCTGGCTCGTCAGGAGTTCGCCGATCGGCCAACTACGTGCCTCCTCAGGGCAGTCGAGGAGCACGCCCGCGGCGGAGACCTCTCCGAGTGCGATGCGACGCTTGAGACACGCCCGGGCAAGCCGGATCTCATTCGCGCGCTCGAGCGCCCGCAGCCGCTGTGGCTCGGGGGTCTTCATTGCGGTCGGCTGCGTCATATGGCTACTCACTCCCAGACTGCGTTTGTTTGTGTGCGGACATCGACCATCGTTGGCAGGGCAGCATTGCTGTGCATCAGCGGCCGGCCAGGACCTGCGTTGTGATCTGGGAGCCGATTGGCTCCGATTTCGTCGTGGGACCGGAACGTTCACCCCGCCCGGTCGGCCACTGTGCCGCCCGGTTCAGCCACAACCGCTCAGCACTTGAGAACCTAAACGAAACGGCTCAGTCACAGCAACGTCACATCTGCGGTTGATGCGCACAGAGCGCGTTTTTTGTGCGCCGCAGGTCTTGTGCGGGAGTGGACAAGTCAGATCGCGGGTATCGGCCACCCCGGCCCAGCCTCAGACGCCGTGCGTTTGCGACCGCCGCATGTCGGCTCTTGCCGGTGAGCTGCGGGTCAGTCGACCGGGAGCTCGCCGGCGAGCTGCGGGTCAGTCGACCAGGGCTCGCCGGCGAGCTGCGGGTCAGTCGACCGGCAGCGGCCCGTGCTCGGACTCGAACTCGCGCTTGACGCGATCGAAGATCGCCAGTGCCCGGTCGAGCGTCTCCCGGTCATGGGTCGCCATCACGCTGGTCCGCAGCAGCGCCCCGCCCAGGGGCACGGCGGGATGGATCGCGGTGTTGACGAATACCCCGGCCTCGTACAGCGCCTTCCACAAGAACGCCGCCTTCCAGTCGTCGCCGACGACCACCGGTACGACGGCCGTCACGAGCTCCGTCCCGTCCTTGAGCCGGGTCGGCTTGACGACCTTGAATCCGAGGTCATTCAGCCCGGCGTGGAGGTAGCGAGCGTTGTCGAGCACGCGGGCGAACAGCTGGCGGCCCTCGTCGGAGCGGCAGATGCGGACCGCTGCGAGCGCCGCGCCGATCGCCGCCGGGACCCCGGCGGCCGTGAAGATGAACGACCGCGAGGTGACGCGCAGGTACTCGATCACCTCGGCCGGCCCAGCGATCACGCCGCCGCACGACGCAAGCGACTTCGAGAACGTCGCCATCCGCAGATCGACGCGATTCTCGACCTCGAGCAACTCGCACGAGCCGGCGCCCCGGGCACCGAGCACCCCCAGCGCGTGGGCCTCGTCGACCATCAGACGGGCGCCGAAGCGGCTGCAGAGCTCGGCGATCTCCGGCAACGGCGCGACGTCGCCCTCCATCGAGAAGACGCCATCGACGACCACCAGTACGCCGCCGGGATCGTTGGCGGCCTTCTCGAGCGTCGACTCGAGCTTGTCGAGGCGGCCGTGCCTGAACGGCCGCAGCTTCGCCCGCGACACGAGGCAGCCGTCGAGGATCGACGCGTGGTCGCCGGAGTCGACCACGACCGTGTCGGCAGGGCTGAGAATCGCTCCCAGCGCGCCGACGTTGGCCTGGTGGCCGGTCGTGAACACCAGCGCGCTGTCGGTCCCCAGCCAATCGGCGAACTCGGCCTCGAGCTCGACGTGCAGGGCGGTCGTCCCGTTCAGAAAGCGCGACCCAGTCAGGCCGGTCCCGTACTGGTTCAGGGCGTCGATCGCGCCCTGCTTGACGCGCTCGTCGCCCGTCAGCCCAAGGTAGTTATTGGAGCCGAGCATGATCCGCTCGGCGCCCTCCATCTCGACGACCGGGAGCGTCGGGCCCTCGAGCACGTGGAAGTACGGGAGCGCGCCAAGCTCGCGCGCGATCCGGAGCCGCTCGAGATCCTCGTGCTCGCGAGCCTTGGCGAAGACGTCGATCGAAGTCGGCATGGCTGCGCGCTCCATCCTACGTATCTTTGGCGACGAGCGCCGTCGGGTTTTGAGATAAGTTGCTTTGAACTGACCGAGTCCGCTGTCACGATGTGCGATCCCAATGTCGACTGAGAGCAACACCGACGTCGAGCTGATCGAAGGCGAGGAGGTCGTCGACGGCCTCCCTGTGCTCGCGGAGGTCCGCACGATCGAGCCCAGCTCGCCCGCCACGCTGCCGGCCGTTCAGGCTGCCGCCGCCGCGGCCACCGGGTTCGTAGCCGGGGCGGCGACCGTCGCGCTGCTGCGGCGCGCCAGCAGCCGTCGCCTGGCGCGTGCCCGGGCGAGCAGCCAGCGCAACGTCAACGGTCTGCCGATCGTCGGTTCGCGTTCGTTCCTGGTCGACGTCCACCTGATCGCAAAGCCGGGGGATTGACCGCCGCGGGCGGTCTCGAGGTCCGGATCGAGGTCCGGCCCCGGTGGCCGTTTCGGCTCTCCAGACGGGTCGGGCTGGACGGTCTCTCCCAGCTCCGCGGGGGCGTCCTGCACCGGCTCCTGCATGCCGGCGATGAGCCGGTCTGGATCCGGATCGCGCAGCTGTCGGCCGACAGAGTTCTGTTCGGCGCCCAGGCCGAGGACCGCGCCGCCGCCGAATGGGCGACTCGAGCGGATGCGGTTTGCGCTCGGGATCGATCAGGACCTCGAGCCGTTCTACGACCGGTTCCGGTTTGATCCACTGATCGGACCGGCCGTCCGTGCCAACCCTCGCTTGCGGGTCGCCGGCCGCCCGGATCCGTTCGAGGCGCTCGTCTGGGCGATCTGCGAGCAGCTGATCGAGTACGAGCGCGCGGCTGCGATCCAGCGGCGGCTGGTCGCGAGGCTCGGGCGGCGCTGCCCGGTGTCGAGGCTGCGCGACGCCCCGACGGCGGCCGTCCTGGCCGGTGAAGCCCCGGCGCTGTTGGTCTCGTTCGACCTGCACCCGAGCCGGGCGCTGACGATCGTCAAGGCGGCCCGCGAGGTCGCCGGCGGCCGGGCCGACCTGTTTGACTGCGATCACGAGCGCGCCTGGCGGCGACTGCGCCCTATCCGCGGGATCGGCAGCTGGACGATCCAGACGCTTGCGCTCACCGGCCAGGGACGTCTCGATCAACTCCCGGCCGGCGACCTGGCGTACCTGAAGCTGGTCGGCCGCCTGCAGGGCGGTGGCGACCCGTACGCCCGCGCGACCGAGGACGAGGTCGCGGCGTTCTTTGAGCCCTACGCGCCGTGGTCAGGGCTCGCGGGGCTCCACGCTTTGAGCGGCGCGGGCAGCGCCGCGACGCTGCGGCTCGCAGCCTGACTCTCCGGGCCTAGCAGCGCCGCTGCGGCTGGGGACCTTAGAACCTATGCACGTACGCGGCCCAAAGCCGTTCCAGCGCCGCCGCCACGCTCCGCGTCGCAGACCGCCTATGGACCCTGACCAGCCAGCAGCTGGTTGGTCGACGCGTCGACGATCGCCGCCGCGTCGGAGATCAGGTGGCGCGAGAGCATCCACTCGCCGTACTTCGTCCACTGCGCGGAGTCCTGCCAGCCCCACGGCAGGTTCGGATTCGACGGGAAGTAGGACGACAGCGTCGCCCGCACGCTGGCCAGCTGAAGCTTGGTGCTCAACGACGGGTTCGCCTGCACGAGCGCCGAGACCGCACCCGACGGATCGGCGCGGACCGCCTCGTAGCCCCGGCCGAGCGCCTGCACGAACCGGCGCAGGACGTTGGTCCGGTTGGCGATCTCGTCCTCGCGCGTGACCAGCACGAGCTCGTCGTAGTCGGGAACCCCGGCGTTCTCGACTTGGATCACGTTGGTGCGCTTGCCCATCTGGCGCAGCTGGATCGCCTCATAGTTCCAGTAGGCACCGAGCGTCGCGTCGACTCGGCCCGACAGCATCGCCGGCACGAGGTTGGAGCCGACGTTGACCTCTTTGACTGAGCTCTGCGGGACGCCGGCATCGGCGAGGATCGTCGACAGGTAGGCGTGCTGGTAGGGGATACCCGCGTCGCCGACGGTCTTGCCGCGCAGCTGGGCTGGGGTGGTGATGTGCTTGGACGCGAGCGACACGATCGACGTCAGCGGGCGCTGCACGAGCGCCGCGATCGCGACCAGCGGCGCCCCCTGGTTGCGGGCCAGCAGCAGTTCCGGCTCGTACGAGATCGCGGCGTCGACCTTGCCGGCCGCCAGCAACTGCAGCGGCGAGGCCGGGTCCGACGGCACCTGCACGTGTACGTTCAGCCCGGCGGCGCTGAAGTACCCCTTTGCGAGCGCCTCGTAGATGCCGACGTGGTCCGCGTTCGGGAACCAATCGAGCATCAGCGACACGTTCTCCTCTGGCGCGCCTGCCGCCGTCAGCTTGTCCTGCTTGGCGCCGCAGGCGGCGAGCGCGAGCGCTACGGACAGCGCCGCCACCAGCGCCGGCAAAAGTCGTTTCATCGAGTCGAGTCTCCAGTTGTTTCGTAAGCCCAGGGCAGCGCGCGTCGCTCGATCACGGTCAGCGCCACGAACAGGGCGATCGCGAACAGGCACAGGATCAACACCGCTGCATACGCGCGCGGCATCAGCAATTGCGCCTCGGACTGCTGATAAAGGTAGCCAAGACCAGCATTTGACCCCGACAGCTCGGCCAGCACCGCGGCGATCACCGCGATCGCGGCCGCGATCTTGGCGCCGGTCAGCAGGCCGGGAAGCGCCGACGGGAACTCGACGTGCCAGAACGTCCGCCGGCGCGGAGCGTCAAAACTCCGCATCAGTTTGACCAGGTCGGGGTCGACCGCCGCCAGCCCCGCCAGCGTCGTCACCACGATCGGGAAGAAGCAGACCAGCGCGATCACCACGAGCTTGGGTGCGATCCCGAATCCGAGCCACAGCACGAGCAGCGGCGCGATGATCGGGATCGGGATCGCTTGCGAGGCGACCAGCAGCGGATAGATCGCCTGGCGCAGAGTCCGCGAGAAGTGGATCGCGATCGTGAGCCCAAGCCCGGCCACCGACGCGACCAGGATCCCGAGCAGCACCTCCTCGGCGGTGACCAGGAAGTTGCTCCACAGCAGCGAGCGGTCGTCGTACAGTGACTGGGCGATCGCGTGCGGCGCGGGCAGGATCAACGAGTTCGCGCCGCCGAGATCGACGTACAGCTCCCAGACCCCCAGCAGCGCGACGAGCAGCAGCAGCGGCCGCCAGCCACGCAGCAGTCCGCCCATGAGCCGCCTCAATGCAAGGAGTTGCGACACCCTCCAGCTGATCAATACGCGCTTCATTGCCGCACCCCCAGGGCGCCATAGACCTGCTCGCGCAACGCCACCAGTTCGGCATCGGTGCGCCGCCGCGGGCGCGGCAGCCCGACCGGAATGTCGGCCACGGCACAACCGGGCCGCGGCGACATCACGACCACCCGATCGCCGAGCACGACCGCCTCCTCGACGTCGTGCGTCACCAGTACGACCGTGCGCGGCTCGGTCTGCAGACTGCCCTGAAGCCAGCTTTGCAGGTCGGCCCGGGTCAGCGCGTCCAGCGCAGCGAACGGCTCGTCGAGCGCCAGCACCGGCTTGCCGGCCAGCAGCGAGCGTACGAACGAGACCCGCTGGCGCATCCCGCCCGACAACGCGGACGGTCGCTCGTGCTCGAACTCGTTCAGTCCGAAGCGCTGCAGCCACGGCAGCGCGAGCTCGCGCGCGGGCTCGCGCCTGACCCCGCGAGCGCGCAGCGCCAGCGCCGCGTTGTCGAGCGCGCTCAACCATGGCAACAGCAGGTCGCGCTGTGGCATCAGCGCCGCCGGCGCGGAGTCGACGATCCCCGAGTCCGGCCGCTGCAAACCGCAGATCAGCTCGAGCAGCGTCGACTTGCCGCAGCCGCTGGGGCCGACCACGGCCACGATCTCGCGCGGCGCGACGTGCAGCGACATGTCCGACAGCGCCTGCACCGGGCCCGCGTTTGGTCGCGAATGTCCGGCTCACGAGCTCTATACGCACGCCGCCCGTGCTTCCAAGCTCGCGAGGCTCCTGTGGCGGAGCCTCGATCATTACTCGTGTCGCTCCCTCCGCGGGCATTACCCCACAGGTTCGAAGGGTCAGCGCCGGGCCGCAGCGGATGCGAGGGGCGCTATCTCAGCCGGCTTTCCCGCCAGCCCCCCTGGGTTTTCAGATGCTGGCCGAGATGCTATCGCCCAGCGGCGAGTCCCGTCGCGGCTGCGCTTCCGCCTGGGCCGCCCCACGGCTGCGCTGCGCGGCGCCTGGCCGGCTGGCGCGGCTGCTCGAAGCACCGCCCGCCTGCGATAAGGTGGCGGCGAATGGGGCGACCGAAGCCGGTTCTCAGTCTGGTCGCGGTTGCGGCGGTCGCGATCGCGATCCTCGCTGGTGCCGGAGCCGCGCCCGCCGCGCCACGGCGCGCCGCCGCCTCGCGACACTCCACGACGCGTACGTTCAAGCCCCGGATCGGCTTTGCGATGGGGATCATCCCCAAGCTCGGCACGCTGCCCGAGGTCACGAGCGGCACCAACTGGCCGGTCGTTTACCACGGCGGCGATGTGATGCGCAACGTTGCCCTGCACACGATCTTCTGGGCGCCGCCGGGCTACCACTTCGACGGATCTCCGTCGCCCGGGACGCTCGGCTACGAGGCGCTGGTCAAGCAGTTCCTGTCAGACGTCGCGCACGACTCGAGTGCGCCGAACAACGTCTACTCGACCCTGATCCAGTACCACGACGCCCACGGCCCGGGTAGCACGAGCATCAGCTACAACCCGGCGGTCGACTCAGTCGACGACACCGACCTCTATCCCGCGCAGTCCGACCAGTGCGCCTCGCCGGCGGGAATCGCGACCTGCGTGACCGACCTTCAGCTTCAGCGGGAGGTCGACCACCTGATCGGACCCAACAATGCCGGGGCTCGCGGGCTGACGAACATCTGGTACGTGTTCCTCCCGCCCGATGTCGATACGTGCACGCAGCCCGGGCAGTGCGCGACGACCACCTATGCGGGCTACCACTCCGAGTTCGACCTCGGCAGCGGACCGACGGTTTACGTTCCGGTCCCCGACCCGCTGGTCGAGTTGACGCCGCCCCCGGGCTCCGATCCCGAGGGCAATCCGGAGGCCGAAACGACGATCGACACGGTCGCGCACGAGACCGAGGAGGCGATCACGGACCCATACGGAACCGCGTGGATGGATCCCAACGGGCTCGAGGTGGCGGACAAGTGCGAGGCCGGACCTCAGGAAGGGACGCCGCTCGGGTACGCGCCCGACGGCTCGCCCTACAACCAGGTCATCAACGGTCACCAGTACCTGATCCAGGACATGTGGTCAAACGCGGCCAGCGGTTGCGTTCAAGCCTCGACCGCGACCAATTCGCCGCTGCCCTTGCACACCGTCGACCTGAGGCAGTTCAGCTCCTACGTCAGCGGCAGCACCGGCGTGGCCGGTCGTCTGGGTGTTGAGGTGTCGCTGCTCAGGGATTCGATCGTCGTCGCGACCGCCCATGCCAACACGCGCACGAACGGGTCCTGGGGCCCGGTCCAGCTGCGCTCGGCGTCGGGGGCGCCGCATGCGGTCGGCGACGACCGCGAAGGCGTCGCCGTGGTCTACGGCGGGTCGGCCAACGCGCCGCTGCCGGACCTGATCGCGACCGGCGACGGCGGCAATCCGTTCACGGAATCGGGCTACACCGGCTGGTCGGATCTCGATCACGGCTACGCCGTCAACTCCGACAACGTGATCCTCGGTCCATGCGGCCAGACCGGCGTGCTGGCGCTGAGCGTCGGCTCGAGGTTCACCGCGCCGCCCGCACAGCTGTGCGGCACCGAGACCGACCTCGCGCAGGTGCCCACGGGACCGCTCCGTCTCGGAGCCCAGCTGACGTTGAGCAGCGAGGACAACCGGGCCGAGTCCCCGCTCGAGCTCAACGGCGCGCTCGTCAAGCTGACCGTGCCACTCGGCGAGCCGGGCAGCGTCGCGGCGGTGGGCAACAGCCAGCTCCCGCTGGTCCCGACGGGCTTTCCCGAGTGCACCGCGTTCCTGCGGATCCAGTCGGTGCGCTGCTCCGGCCTGGTCGCCGGGGCGCGCTACAAGCTCGGTCGCCGACACGCGACGGCCGCCCCCAACGGCGCGATCTTCGTCCGCGGCGTGCGACTGCACGGCGGTCAGCAGCTGACGCTCTCAAACCGGGCCGGCCGCCGCCTGACGACGCTGCACGTCGCCCACCTGCGCGTGGCGATTACGGGCAACCAGACCCAGATTGCGTCCGGGACCTGCCAACCCGGGGACTTCTACGGGCCGCCGCTCGGGGCGACGCCGGTCTCGGACCAGGTCGGGGACGGCGTGTTCGGCAACGGGACGATCTGCCCGCTGAGCGGCAAGGCGAAAGGCCTGTCGACCAAGGACATCTCGCAGATCGACGACTTCAGCGGCGGGCAGACCACGACCCAAGTGCCGTTGATCGAGTCCACCGCGCCGATCCAGGACGAGACCCTGTACGGATCGTTCATCGCCTCAGCCCAGTCGGGGCTGCCGGGTCCGCACGGTTCGATTACGGCGACTGGCGCTCCGGTCGCGCTGACGATCACAGGGGCCGCGTCCCAGCGTCCGCTGTTCCACGCCACCAACGTCGACACGGCCTCCGGCGTGTCGGTCCCCGCCCTGGCGCCCGGCCAGTACGTTGCCCACTGGGTATTGCGCGACGCCAACGGCGACACGCGCACCGTCACGACGCGGTTCGTCGACGAGGGCTAGTTCGACTTGGTCTGCGGAAGTCGTGACGTTGTGACGAGTTTATGTTGCGGGGGTGAGGCGGGCGGCTTGGATGTATTGGGCGGCTGCGTGATCGAGTGTTGTGAGCGCGCGGCGGATCTCGGTCTTGGCGGGCGCCTGGTCGGCGTCTAGCAGCGGGCGCAGGAGGCGGTTTTGCAACTTGGTGTAGAAGACCGCGACGCGGATGCCTTCGGCGGTGAGCTGGTAGCTGTTCTTGTGCGGCAGGCGGCGGATGAGTCCGTGCAGTCGCAGGCGTCTGAGGTCATAGCTCATCTTGGATTGGCTGTAGTCCTGGCCGAGGTGTCCGGCGACGAGTCCGCGAAGGCTTTTGTTGGTGAAGCCGGTGACGGCTGGCAGGAGATGGCAGAGGGCGCCGGCCAGAGCCATGGCGCGTTGATCCCCGAAGCGCAGGGCTCCGGTTCTTTGGCCCTCGTTGTGGGGCTGGTGGATGCGCTCAAAGAGCGCAGAGCCGATGGCACAGCTCTGACCGGCTTGCTCGATCATAAGCAGCCGCTGGTTGACTCGGCGGGCCTTGTCGATCAGCTCGGGCAGGTTGTGAAGACGGGCAGCGACCTCGAGGTCGGCCGGCTTGTTGATCACGGTCTCGATCCGCAGCGCACGGCCGTCTTTTAGGTACTGCTTGACGCGGCTGTGCTTGTAGCGAAAGTCGATTCGGACCTCGGTGCCGGTGGAGAAGATCCTGGTCTGGTAAGGGTGGCGGGTCGGTCTGCGGAGCCGACGAGCGAGCCGAGAACACCCACTGGAACTCCTGGCAGGCGACGATCGCGACCACCCCGAACCGCCGCTCACGCTCAGCCGCCTCCAGATACGGGCGGACATGATCGAGCTTGCGATCATCCCACCGCGATCGATCCGGCTTCTTCAGCTGCAAGATCGGGATCTCGCGCTCGGCCGCGAACTGTTTGACCTCCCGGCGAAACCGGTTCCCGATCGGCCCCAGCAGCGCCGGCGAGGGGATCGGATGCCCAAGATGGTCACGCAGGAACCGGACTACCTGCCCGCCGACTTGCAGCTTCGGCACGTACGCATTCAGGTACACCCGATCGACACACTCGATCTCGAGCGCCACACGACCCTCGAGCACGTCGTTGATGTTTGCCACGCTCGCCATCCCCGGATGGTGAACGCCGAGGGCCGGCTTTGCCGGCCCGGCCTATCGGCCCTCAACGGGGGGAGGCCGGGAGGGGGGCCTGACCCCCTCCCGCTAATGTCGAGCGCCGAATTTCCGACTCGCGACACCCGACGATCGCGGTAGTCGAGGCGCAGTCACTCGGCCTCGCCGAACTCGCGGCGCTGTTCAGAGAGGGCTTCTCCGACTACGGGGTCGCGCTGGCGCTCGATGACTCGGCGTTCGCCGAGCACCTCGCGCAGAACGACATCGACCTCGCCTGCTCGCGGGTAGCGGTCGACGACCGGCCCGCGGCGCTGGCCCTGATCGCGCGGCGGGGCGACGACGCGTGGGTCGGCGGAATGGCGACCGTGCCCTCGCATCGCGGTCGCGGCCTCGGCGAGCAAGCGTTGGTGGCGGCGATCGAGGCGGTCGCCTGCCCGACTGTCTGGCTCGAGGTGCTGCAGGACAACCTCCCCGCGATCGCGCTATACGAGAAGCTCGGCTTCGAACGGGTGAGGGAGCTGATCGTCTGGACGCTGGACGCGCCCGGGACCGCGGCGTGGTGCCCGGCCCAGCCCGACCGTGCACACGAGTGGATCGCCGCCCATCGCACGGCGCGGGAGCCGTGGCAGCGCGCCGACGGTTCCCTGTCGCGAATCGAGGCGCTCGTCGTCGAGCGCGACGGCGAGCCGGTCGGCGCCGCGCTGTACCGCGACCGCGGCGCGGTGCGGATCATCATGCAGGCCGCGGCGATCGACGACGACGCGGCCTCGCGAGACGCTGCTCGCCACCCGCGGCGGCCTGCGGTTCGCCAACGTGCCGCCCGACGACGTGTTCGCCACCGCCCTCGAACAGCTCGGCGCGCGCCGCGAGGCGAGTCAGTTCGAGCTGTGTCTCACGCTGCCACGGGTTTCGTCAGCGCCTTGACGAACTCCTCGAGCTGGTCAGTCCGCCAGCACTCGAACGCCGTGCAGTGCTGCTCGTAGGCCGCGATCACGCTGTCCCCGTAATTCCAGTACAGGCGTGGCTCCGGGTTGAGCCAGAAGGTGCGCCCGGCGCGGGCGGTGATCGCGGCGAACACATCGTCGCGCGGCGGCCGCCCGTTGGTGCGCGCGTCACCCAGCACGATCACGGTCGCGCGCGGGTGCAGCTCGTCCTCGATCAGGGCCAAAAACTCGGTCCAGACACGCCCGTAATCCGTGTAGCCGGAGATGTCGGCAACGCCGGCGTCGCGCGACACGGCCTCGCTGGCGGCGCGGAAATCACGCTCGCGCTCGAACACCTCGGTGACCTCCGAGATCCGTTCGATGAACACGAACGACCGCAGCTTTCGAAACGCGTCGTGCAGAGCGTGCAGTACCGAAAGGAAGAACGTGCTGGCGCTGGTGACGCTGGTCGAGACGTCGCAGAGCACGAAGATCTCAGGCCGCCGGGGACGCTGGGGGCGGTACTTGAGCTCGATCGGCACGCCGCCGGTTTGCAGCGAGGCGCGCATCGTGCGGCGTACGTCGACGTGAGCGTGGCGCTTGGCGCCCTTGAGCTCGTGGCCCTGGGTCGCGAGCCGGCGCTTGAGCTGCGCGACGACCCGATGGACCGCCGCCAGGTCCTGGATCGGCCCGGTCGGGAGCGCGCGGTCGAGATCGGTCAGCGGCCGCTTGGGCGGCAAGCTCTCAGTCCGTTCGATCAGCTCCCGCTCGAGCTCGCGCCGCAGCTGCTGTTCGAACCGCCGTAGCTGCTCGCGCTCGATCCCGTCGCGCCGCGGATCGTCGTGCGGCAGGTCGGGCTGCGGCTCGGTGCGTAAACCGAGCGCGCGGCGGATCCGCTGCACGTCGACACCGAGTACCCCCGAGCCTTCGCCGCGGCCGAAGGCGGCGATCGCGAGCCGCGCGAGATCGCGCAGCGTCGCCTCGTCGCCATCGCGCAGCGCGGCGGCGATCTGCTGGCGCAGCGCCTCGAGATCGATCTCATACGCCTCTGACCGCGACGGCGCCTCGCTGATCTTGTGACGAGCCGCCTGGGCTTCGGCAGCGCGAAAGAAGAACCGCTCGAATACGAGCTCGAACGTGCGCGCGTCCTCGGGGGACTTCGCGAGCGTCGCCGACAGCGCGCCCTTGAAGTCGTCCTGAGCGGTCCACGGGACTTGCTCCAGCGCCGCGAAGGCGTCCAGCAGCTCGGAGGTCCCGAGCGCCATCCCCTCCTCGCGCAGTTCCTCGGCGAACGCCAGCAGCTCCGCGTCAAAACCGCCCGGGCCGCGGTCCGGAATCCGGGCATAGAGCTTGGCCGGGGGCGGGGTCAAACCTACGCCGCCGGACGCGCGTCGTCGCTCGCCGGACGCTCGAGCTTGACCCCGACGCGGGCTGCGACCGTGTCGAGATCGGTGCGGTGCTTGACGATCACGCTCATCGTCTCGCGGAACACGTCGTCGTCGATCTCGTCCGCGCCGAGCAGGATCAGCGCCCGCGCCCAGTCGATCGATTCGGCGATGCTGGGCGGCTTCTTGAGGTCGAGCTCACGGACCTGGTGGATGATCTCGACCAGCTTTCGCGCCAGCGTCTCGTCGAGCTCTGGGGAGTGCAGCCGGACGATCTGGAGCTCGTGCTCGGTCTCGGGGTAGTCGAGCCACAGATACAGGCAGCGCCGCTTGAGTGCCTCGGTCAGCTCACGGGTGTTGTTCGAGGTCAGCAGCACGACCGGCTGCGTGCGCGCCTCGATCCGTCCCAGCTCCGGGATCGAGATCTGAAAGTCCGACAGGAGCTCCAGCAACATCGCCTCGAACTCCTGGTCGGTCTTGTCGATCTCGTCGATCAGCAGGACGACCGGCTCGTCGGAGGCGATCGCGGTCATCAGCGGGCGGGGCAGGAGGAACTCCTCGCCGAAGATGTCGTCCTGGACGTCCTGCCACGACGCGCTGTCAGACTCGGTCTGGATCCGCAGTAGCTGTTTGCGGTAGTTCCACTCATACAGCGCCTTGGCCTCGTCGAGCCCCTCGTAGCACTGCAACCGCACGAGCGTGCGGTTCAGGTAGCGGGCGAGCGCCTTGGCAAGCTCAGTCTTGCCGACGCCGGCCGGGCCCTCGACCAGCACGGGCTTGCCGAGCTTGGTCGCCAAAAACGAGACGAGCGCGGTGTTGGAGCCGGGCAGGTAGCCGGCCCCGCGCAGGCCGGCAGCGACGTCATCGACCGAGCTCGGGTTTGAGTTCGCCGGAGGCATCAGTTGTGAATATAGGGTTCTGGCAACCAGTGCTCCTCGTCCTCGCCACCCAGCAGTCGCAGCTGACCGTGTTCGTCGTGGTCCTCGTGATCGGGCTGCTGATCGGGGTCTTTGGGCACATCATCAGCTCGCGGACGCTGATCCTGACGGGGATCCTGATCATCGGCCTCGCGAGCGCCTACTTCTCGTTCGTGCTCAAGCCGGGCGGGGGCTGAGCGTTAGTGGCCCGGGATCCGGGCGACTCCGGGCACTAGTCGGTGTCGTCGAGGTCGATCGGCAGCTGGTCGTCGGGATCCTCGTGCGGTTGGCTCGAGGCTTCTGAGATCCGCTGAATGAAGGCCTCATGCGGCGGGCGCACGCGTCGGACGGTCGGCACCTCAGGCGGCTCGCCGAACTCGATCTCGTCGAGGTCCGAGAAGTTGAGCTTGCTTGACGCGCGCCCGGTGCGCGGCCGGCTCGGGCGGCGCTCGGGCTCGCGCCTCGGCTCTGGGGCCGTTTCTTGCGGTGCCGTCTGAACGCGTGCCTGCGGTACCGCGCGTGCTTCCGGGGTCGTTCGAGCGGATCCTCGAGGCGAGCGCTTCGGCGCCACCGGACGCTCGTCGGGCAGCGGTGGCTCGGGCTCGTGTGCGCGTCGGATCCGCGAGCCCGCGTAGGCCAGCAGAGCGGCGACGGCGATCGCGACGAAGATCCCCCACTCGATCCCTGACGTGGTCGCGTATTGACCGTGGCCGGTGGTGCCCTCCTTGTCGAACACCCGCCAGATCAGCAGCAGACACGTCCAGACACCGGCGGCCAGGATTACGCCGCCGTCGCCCCAGGGCACGTGGAACGCCTTGCCCTCGGCACGCATGAACAACAGCGCGAGCACGCATGCCGCGACCAGCAGCACCGCCGCTTCGACGAACGAGAATGCTCCCCAGCCCGTTAGCGAGACGCTCGCGGAGCGCAGCGCCGGCGTCGTCGAACTCGCGATCACCGTCTCCTGATACCAGGGCAGAAACAGCGTCAAGAACAGGCCGAAGGCGGCGACTGCGGCCAGCCTGCGCTCCGGTGGCACGATCCGCCACGCGCGACCGATCCGTCCCAAAAACGAGCTGGACCGCCGTGCCCCTCCAGCGTCGCTGCGGGATTTGCTCATCCCTGGGCCCCGCGGTGGGCGATCGTCGAAGCTAGCCAAGGACCCGATTGTATGTGTCGCCCCGGCCGCGGGAGGCGGGGCCCTCGGATCGTCAGTCGATCGGGATGTCTTGCACTTCGGCCGGCTCCTGGCGGCGGCGCTCGCTGCGCTCCAGGTACCAGTCGATCAGCGCCCGAAGCGCCAGCAGGAGCTCGCGCAGCGCCTCGCCCAAGCGCTGCTGCAGGTCGGGCGGGATCCGGTCGCGCAACGTGTGGATCGCGTCCAGCAGCAACTCGATCTCGCCGCCGAGCGCCGAGTTCGCCTCGGGCTCGCCCTCCTGCTCGACGCGCTGCCAGCCGGCCGGAGGCGGCCTTCGAATCGCCGCCGCGGCCGCCTCGGCGATTAGCCGCTCAGCGGCTTCCGAGGCGCGGTCCAGGCGCGCCTCGAGGCGGGCCAGCGGATCGTCGTCAGCCATCGAACCGCACCTCGAGCGCGCCGTTCTCGAAGCTCGCTCCAGTAGGGCGAAAGCCGGCCATCGCCGGCGGCAGCACGATTGTTCGCTTATGGCCGTCGACGCCAACGATCAGCTCCAACCCGAGCTTTTTGAGCGAGATCTCGCCCTTATTGGCGAACGGGAGGACCAACCTCAGCAGCGCTCCGTCGTCATCGACCTCGAGCTCCTGTATTAGGGCCTCGTGGAGGATCGCGCCGGCTTCGCGACCGTCGAACAACGCCGCGGCGAGCCGGTCGAGCATTGCGGCGCCGGCGACCTCCTGCTCGAAGTACGGAGCGCACAGCACCGGCACCGGTGCAAAGGCGGAGTTGACGAGCTCGAGATGCTCCTCCTGGACGCGGCGCCAGGCGTCGAAGTAGTCGCCCACACCGGCCGGGAACAGCCGGTTGACGATTACCGCGTCGGTCAGATAGCCGTACAGGTTGAGATAGGTGAACGTGCGCATCGCCTCACCGATCACCATCTTGTCGGGGTTCATGACCAGCCGGATCGAGCAGCGCCGTCGGTCGCGGAGGATCTCGTTCATCGCGATCAGGTTCTGCGACAGCCGCTCGAGATCGGCGAATACGGCCTGGCCCGGGAGCGAGATGTCGAGCAGCGAGCGCGCGATCGGGCGGGCCGCGGCGAGGATCTGGTGCTCGAGCGGGAACACCTTGTCGATCCACCAGCGCGCGACGTCCGGGAACGACAGCAGCCGCAAGGTCTCCCCGGTCGGGGCACAGTCGACGACGATCGCGTCCCAGCGGCCCGACTCATTGTGTTGCTGCAGGCGCAGCAGCGAGAACAGCTCGTCCATCCCCGGCGGGACTGTCAGCTCCTCGGCGGAGATTCGGTCGACGCCGCGCTCCTGCAGCAGCTCGCCGAACCATTCCTGGACGCCCGACCAGTGGCGCTCCATCTCTTCCTGGGCCTTGACCTCCTGTCCCCAGAGGCGGTCGGCGATCTGCGTCGGCTCACCCCGGAGGTCCTCTGACAGGGACTCCGACAGGCTGTGAGCCGGGTCAGTCGAGATCACGAGCGTCTGCAGGCCCGCAGCCGCGCAACGCCGCGCGGTGCAGGCGGCGACCGACGTCTTTCCCACGCCCCCCTTGCCCGTGTACAGGATCGTGCGCGGCCTCATCGCGAGCCGAGTCTATTGGCCGTCGGGTGCCCGAGCTGCTCGCTCAGCGCTTGGGCTTGGGGGGCGGCGGCTTGGGCTTGGGGGGCGGCGGCGGGGCAGTCAGCGTGAGCGTGCCGGTGATACGCGCGAAGTTCCCCGCCAGATCCGTGGCGGCCAGCGCGACGTTGTAAGCGCCCGCCTGCGTGAGCGCCGGGATCGTGAAACGGTTGACGCCGTACGGGAACGTCGCGCTGGTCTCGAACTTCGTTGTGCCGCCCTCGGCGACCACGATTCCAACGTGCGAGATCTTCGACAGCCGGAAGCTCAGCGTGACGGGCTTGCGCGCACGGCCTTTGAAGGTCAGCTGGGTCAGCACCGGTGGCGTGTGGAGATAGGACTCGAAATGCTGGGCGGTGGTGCAGTAGACCGGCGCCTGGATCAGCGTGCAGAGCTGCTGGAGGAAGCCGGTCACCAGTACGTGGTAGCTGAGGTCGTCCTCGACGCCGGGCTGATAGAGCGACCAGGCACCCGTGTCGAAGCTCGGAACCTCGGCCATCGCCTCGGCGTTGCCAGCCGCGAACAGCTGCGCTGCCAGCGGGTTGCCGCTCACCTTCGCGTAGCTGTCCAGCCCGATCAGCGTCTGCAGGAAAGCGTTGATGATCGACGTGCGGGGCGTGAACGTGTACTGGATAAAGCGGGTACCGAGCCCGGTCTTGATCGCCACCCCGGCCGGCGGCCCGACGGTGAACACGGGGAGCGCCTCGCTCGCGATGTTCAGGTAGTACGGGTTGCCGGTCGCCTGATACGCCCTGCTGAGCGCTTCGAGCCCGGTCGCCTGAGACATCGCGCTCGTCCACGGCGCGCGGCCGCCGTCGAAGTTGAAGTAGTACTCCCAGGTCAGGCCGCCGCCGCGCTGAGCCGCGAGCGGGATCAGCTCCGACAGCAGCTGCTCCATCGACGGGTAGTCCGCCGGCCCCCCCGTGTAGAGCCCGTCGGCCTTGCCGAAGCTACCCAGGACCTGGAGCTGGATCCCTTCGCCCGGGTAGTACTCCCACACCAGCTGTGAGCCGGCGAACTCGACCCGTTGGTCGCTCGACAGCAAGGGCCCGCTCGTCCACCACTCGACGTTGGCGGCCAGCGTCGCGAACAACGCCGGCAGTCGCGACGTCGTCAGCTGGCCTGACGCGGCGATCTGGTGGATCGTCTCAGTAACCGCGTCGAGCTGCGCAAGGCGGGTTCCCTTCAGATGCTTCTCGGTCGTGAGCGCATTGCTGAACGCGGCGCTGTACTCCTGATCCGCTTCTTGGCTGATCGCGCCGCTCTTGGAGAGCTTCGCCAGGACCGAGAAGACGGTCGGCTGAGGCGGCGGCTTGGGCTTGCGCTTCGGTCGGCGTTTGGCCGCTGCGATCGAGGCGAGGAAAGGCCGGGCGCGACGAGCGTGACCGGCCGTCGGCATCGGCGCCGGCGCAGGGGTCAGCGCCGGCCCGCTCAGAAACGGGTCGTTTCTGGCACTAACCCGGCCGTTATGGCCGAGAACCAGCACCGGCGCCGCGGCCGCGCAGCTCGGGAAGGCGCCCACCGCGAGCAGAACAACCAGGGTTCTGCGCACCGACGCGATGCTACATTCGCGCCGGTGGACGTGCGGAGCCAGGGAGGAAGTTTGTATGGCTAACCGCGCCGGGATGATGCGAGGGGCGCTCGTAGTTGTTACCAGCGTGTTGCTGGCCGCCGTCGCCGTCGGCTGCGGAAGCTCGAGCTCGAGCTCGAGCGCCGGCGACGCGCAGGTGCTGCTGTCGAAGACGTTCAGCGGCAGCCACGCGGTCAAGAGCGGCGTGCTGAGCTTCAGCCTCGCTTTGAGATCGGGCTCAACCCCGATCTCGCTGTCGTTCGAGCGGACCGTTTCAGAGCCGCGGCGCGGGCAAGCTGCCCGAGTCCGACCTCACCATCGCGATCGACGCGCTTGGCCACGCTGGGCAGCTGGGGATCATCTCGACCGCCAGCGCCGGCTATGTCACGCTCAACGGGACCGCGTACCAGTTCCCCGCAAGCGATTTTCAGAAGCTCGCTTCGGGCTTCTCGAGCGCAGGGTCGGGTGTCGGCGGCCTCTCGAAGCTGGGGATCGATCCCCTGCACTGGGTCACAAACCCGACCGTCGTCGGCACCGAGACGGTCGGCGGAGCCTCGACGACCCATATCCGGGCCGGCGTGAACCTCGCCGCGCTGCTCGGCGACCTGAATACGTTCCTGCAGAAGGCGTCGACGAGCACATCGAGCACCGCGATCGGGGCGACACTGTCTGCCGCCACCCGCCAGAAGATCGCGGCCCAGGTCAAGAATCCGTCCGTCGACGTGTGGACCGGAACCTCCGACAACACGCTGCGCAAGCTGTCGCTCGCCTTCACGTTCCCGGTCAGCGGGCAGATCTCGACCCTGCTTGGCGGCGCCAGCTCGGCCGGCTTCGCGATGACGGTTCAGTACTCCGATCTAAACCAGCCGCAGACGATCTCGGCGCCTACGAGCGTGCAGCCGTTCAGCGCTTTCGCGTCGAAGTTTCAGGGGATCACGCAGCAGCTCGGGATCGGGAGCGGCGCGCTCGGCTCAAGCGCGAGCGGCTCGAGCTCCGCGGGCGGGGCCTCAGGCTCAACCTCAGGCTCAGGTTCGGCGTCGCGATCCTTAAGTACAAGCAGTGCATCAGGCGCGCCGGCATCGACGTCGGAAAGATGCAGAAGTGCGCGGCGCTGATCAACAGCGGCGGCGGCTAATCCTCGCGGCCGGGATCCTGGTGGTCGACCTCTAGCTCGTCGACCTCGTCCTCGTCCTCGTCGTCCTCGTCCTCGGCGACTCCGGGGTGGTAGTGGACCTGGAAGCGCTCGAGCAATTCGTCGCGCTCGTGCTCTTCGATCGGGACCTCGTCGGAGATCATCACCCAGTCGGCGCCTTCGAACTCCTCCATGTTGAAGATCTCGGTGTCGAGCTGCGGAGAGTCGTCGACCACCACCAGCACCTCGGTCTGGGGGTTGAAATACGTCCCCGGACGATTGATCAGGTCTTCGAGCTCTACGCGACGCGGGTCGGCCATCGCGCCCAATCTATCGCCATTGGCGATCAGAGTTGGTTTAGCGCGGCGATCTCGCGAGCGATCTCGGCCTCGACGTCGAGCGGCGGCTTGCCCTGGCGGGCGCGGCGATGGTTGCGGGCGACCACCAGCTGGCGGATCTCCTCGCGCAGCTCCGGGTCGATCTGCGGCGCGCGCAGCCGCGCGAGCTCCCGCTCGAGGTCGAGCTCGGGTTCGCCGCGGCGACGGCGCAGAGCGTTGCGCGCGTCCAGCAGCTGCTGGATCTCAACATCCCGTTCGGCCGCCGCGCTGTCGGCATCCTGCAGGACGTGGTGGCGGCCGTAGTCGTCCCAGGTTCGCCGGCTGAGCAGCGCCGCGGCGATCGCGCCCACCACGCCAATGCCCGCAACGACCCAGACGACGGTGCCGAACGCGCCTTGCATGGCTTTAAGTGTTGCGCAGGGTGTCGGATCCCGTGGGGCTATGGAACCTGCTAGGGCGCGCGCTACCAGCGGGGCGTGGCGTTGGCCGCCTCGACCGGTGTTGCGCGCTGCGCTGATTTGAGCCTGGTTCTGGCTGGGGAAGCGGGGAGCGAGCCGAGCTGCCCGTGTTCGAGCTGCACAACGCGCATAAGCGCGGTGCGCGGCCGGGAACGTGTCGCGTTTTGCGGCCCTATGACCGGCGTTACGCAGCAAGTGCGACCGGCCGGCGGGCGCTCGTGCGCGTTAAGCCGGCTTTCGAGCGGCAGCCATCCATGGTTCGTTTGGCCTGCAGGCTGCGCGGACCTGCGCGCCTGGCGGGACACATAGTCCCGTCAGACGCGCAGGTTCGCTCCGTGCCGGTGGGAGCTGCGTTGGAGACGCCTAACGATCGGGTAACCTTGTGACCATGGCGGTTGACTGACTAGTCAATCGAGGATCCAAGGAGAACCCAAAGTGGTTGATTTCACGCTCACCGAAGAGCAGCAGAGCATGCGAGAGATGGCGCATGACTTCGCCGCCAAGGAGATTCGTCCGGTCGCCTGGGACTACGACCGCGACGGGACCTGGCCGCAGGAGATCATCGAGAAGGCCTGGGAGCTCGGGCTGATGAACAGTCACCTTCCGTCCGAGTACGGCGGCCCCGGCCTCGGCTATCTCGATGGCGTGATCATCGAGGAGGAGATCGCGTGGGGCTGCTCAGGTATCGGCACGACGCTTTCCTGCAACGGCCTGGCGACTGCGCCGATCGGGCTTGCCGCCTCGGAGGAGCTCAAGAAGGAGTACCTCGGTCGGCTCAGCGAGGCGCCGTTGCTGGCCTCCTTCTGCCTGACCGAGCCCGATGCCGGGTCCGACGTGTCTGGCATGAAGACGACCGCCGTCCGCCGTGGCGACAAGTGGGTGATCAACGGCTCGAAGTGCTTCATCACCAACGGCGAGTACGCCAACTACTACACGGTCTACGCGAAGACCGACAAGGAGGCCGGCCACCGCGGGATCTCCTGCTTCATCGTTCCCCGTGACGCCGGCGTCGTGGTCGACAAGCACGAGGACAAGATGGGCCAGCGCGCCTCGAATACGGCGACGATCACCTTCCCCGAAGTCGAGATCCCGCTCAATCACCTGATCGGCGAGGAGAACAAGGGCTTCAAGATCGCGATGATGACGCTCGATCGGACCCGACCGGGTGTCGCCGCGATGGCGACCGGCGTCGCCCGCGCCGCGATGGAGTTCGCGATCGATTACTCGAAGGAGCGGGTCCAGTTCGGTGTCCCGATCGCGATGCATCAGGCAATCCAGTTCCTGATCGCCGACATGTCGACCAAGGTCCACCTGTCGCGCCTGGCGACCTGGAACTCGGCCGTGCTGCTCGACCAGGGCAAGCGCAACACGCTCGAGTCCTCACATGCCAAGCGGTTTGCGGCCGACACCGCGATGGAGGTCACGACCGACGCCGTGCAGGTTTACGGCGGCTACGGCTTCATCAGGGAGTACAAGGTCGAGAAGCTGATGCGCGACGCCAAGATCTTGCAGCTCTACGAGGGCACCGCGCAGATCCAGCGGCTGGTGATCGCGCGCGAGACGCTGCTTCCGCGTCGCGTCGAAGAGCCCGCCCCCGCGACCGTTTAGTCACGAGCCTGAGGGGCCGCCTCACCGGGGCGGCCCCGCTCGAGGTCGCTCTCGAGCAGCCCTAGACCAACGTGTCGACGCGACTGCCGTCGCGCCCGGCGAAGTGGCCGCGCAGGCGGCCCTCGCGGACGAACCCGGCCCTCTCTGCGACGCGCTGAGAGGCAACGTTTTCGGGCTCGATGTAGAGCTGCAGGCGAACGAGCCCCACCTCATCGAAAGCCCACCGCGCGAGCAATCTCACGGCGGCCGTCGCCAGACCGCGGCCGCGCGCACCGGGACCGACCCAGTAGCTCACCATCGCGTGCCCGTGGCGTGCATTGATCGCCCACAGCGATACCGAACCCTTCGGCCCACTACCGTCCGGGTCGGCGATCGCCAGCTCGACCGCCGTGCCGTCGATCCGGTCTGCCTCTCTGCGCGCCAACCACTCGCTTGCTCCCGCCAGGTCGACCGGCAGCGAGTAGCGAAACCGTCGCACCACCGGATCGTTGCCCGCGGCGATCAGGCTGTCGAGATCGGCGGCCGCCCAGGGACGCAGCGAGACGAGTTCGTCGCCCAGCGCGGGGTATTCGATCACGTGCGGCGGGTTCTCATGCTTGACTGCTAACCGTGCGGAGCGTAGTTGCCTACGTAGTCTGCGCGGCCGCCGCCGGGTTGCCCGCCAGCACCACCGGCTCGTTCGCGTAGAACTCCAGCCGCCGGCGGGTTCGTGCCACGCACGCGGCCACGGACTGTTCTCGCTGCCGGACCCGCGCTGCACGCCGGGGGGGCGATCGACCCGTCTGTGACCCAGTCGGACATTCGCCGCACGATCTGCACGAGCGGCTACACCGACCGTGTGCGGCCGCCCGAGCAAGTGACCGAGGCTGAGAAGCGCGCCAGCTTGCGTGCTTACGGCGACCGCCAACCGATCTACGCCTACGAGTACGACCATGTCCCGCTCGAACTGGGCGGCGCGCGCAACGACCCTCGCAATCTGTGGCCCGAACCGGGGGCGAGCCCCAACCCCAAGGACCTGCTCGAGAATCGCCCCAACGCCTGGGTATGCGCCGGCCAGATGACGTTGGCCGCGGCGCAGCGGTCGATCGCGCACAACTGGGTCGCCGCCTACGACGGCTACGTGGCGGCCGCCTCTTACTCAGTCGCGCTGAACTCCCAGATTGCGATCCCCATCAGCACGAGGCCGAGCAACAGGACCATCGCGATCTCGAGCGCCGTCGGCACCGGCCAGCTGAACCACGTGATCGGAGGAGCGAGCGCGGCGACGGCCGCCGCGGGGATCGCCAGGTGGGAGAAAACGATCTCGCGCATTGGCGCGACCGCGTAGGTGAGCGGGTCAAGCCGGTTGAGGATCGCCAGCCAGGTGGGCAGACCACTGATCGGGAACAGGGCGCCGGAGATGAAGAACATCGGCGTGATCACCATCTGCATGACGCCCATGAAGGACTGCATCTGCTTGATGCGAACGGCGATCATCACCCCGAAGGCGGTGATCGAGTACGCGAGCAGCAACTGGAGGAAGAACACTTCGATGATCCACACCGCGCCGTAGGGCACGTGCACCAGCGGGGCGAGGATGATCATGATCACACCCTGGATCCCTGCGACGGTCGCTCCGCCGACGCACTTGCCGATCACGATCGAGCTGCGGCGGATCGGCGCAACCATCATCTCGCGCAGGAACCCGAACTCTCGGTCCCAGACGATCGACGCGGCCGAGAACATCGCCGTGAACATCACGCTGATGCAGAGGATCCCGGGGTAGATGAACGTCTTCAGGTTGACGCCGTGCGTGCTCGCGCTGGCCAACGTCTGCAGCCCGGAGCCCAGCACGAACAGAAACAACAGCGGCTGCACCAGCATGGTGACGATTCGCAGCCGGTCGGATCGATACCGGATCAATTCTCGGCGCCAGACGATCCGGATTGCCCGTAGCTCCGACGCCAGGCTGCGCTTGGGGACGCTGACGCGAACGACGGGATGGCTCGGCGTCGGCGGCGGGGCCCCCGCTGCCTGCGCTTGCGCGCGGTCAGTGGTCGTGCTCATCGCCGCGCGCTGGGACGCGAGCGGGTCGCCGGGGTTGGTCATCGCCGCCCTCCGGTCATCATCTGCATCATGATCCGGTTACGGTGCTTGGAGCTGTCCTCCTCGGCGTCGCGGATCGTCGTCCCCGTGTAGGACATGAAGACATCGTCGAGTGTCGGCCGCGAGACGCTGACCGAACGGATTGGCAGACCGAGCTCGGCGAACAGCTGCGGAACGAACTCCTCGCCGGACGGCACGCCGAAAGTGACCGCTCCCTCCGCCACCCGCGCGTCAATGCCGAACGTGTCGCGCAGCGCCGCGATCGTCGCTTCGTGATCGTCGGTGTGGATGGTCACGCGGTCCTTGCCGACGGCGGCCTTGAGCGCCTCGGGCGCGTCCAGCGCGACGATTTGACCGTGATCCATGATCGCGATCCGATCGCACCATTCCGCCTCGTCCATGTAGTGGGTCGTCATGAAGATCGTGATGTCCTCCTGCTCCTTGAGCTCACCGATGTAGGACCAGATCGAGCGGCGTGTCTGCGGATCGAGACCGATCGTCGGCTCGTCGAGGAACAGTACGCGCGGCGAGTGCATCAATCCGCGGGCGATCTCGAGCCGTCGGCGCATCCCGCCGGAGAAGGTCGCCACCGGTGAGTCCTTGCGCTCCCACAGGCCGACCATCTCCATCACCTGCTGGATCCGCGGCATCACGAGGTCCGACTGCACGCCGTAAAGGTCGGCGTGCAGCCGCAGGTTCTGGAGGGCGGTCAGGTAGCCGTCGAGCGTCGGATCCTGGAACACGAGCCCGATGTTGCGCCGCACGTCGTCACGCTCGCGCACGACGTCGTGCCCAGCCACCTGGGCCTCGCCCGAGGTCGGCTTCGCCAACGTGCACAGCATGTTTATCGTCGTCGTTTTGCCCGCCCCGTTCGGTCCCAGGAATCCGAACACTTCGCCGGGCGCAACCTCGAAGTTCACGCCGCGAACCGCCTCGATCTCGTCGTAGTTCTTGACGAGGTCGCGGACGGTTATCGCGGGTGTCGCTCGATGCTCCGTTGGTTTGCGACGAAGACATGTGCCCCCTTACGTTACGACGTCGCTGACTCGGAACGGGTCAGTCCGCCTGGTCCTCGGCCAGGATCCGATACAGCGCGCGGCGGGTCTCGGTCAGCGTTTCGATTGCGCGATTGCGCTGCGTCTCATCGCCAACCGTGGCGACCTGCCAGGCTGCCTTGCCGATCTGGATCACGAGCGGTCCGATCTCCGTGATCGGGCCAAGGCCCGGATCGTCCTCGCCCGCGTCCCACGGGGTCGGTTCGTCGGCCCGGGTATCGAGATGCTCACGACCGGCATCGGTGATCTCGAAGTGGCGCGCGCCGTCGGACTCGGTAGAGCGAACGAGCCCTTCGTCCTCGAGCTGCGACAGCGTCGGGTACACGGAGCCGGGGCTCGGCCGCCAGCGGCCGTCGCTGCGCTCCTCGATCGTCTGCATCAGCTGGTAGCCGTTGCGCGGCTCTTCCGCCAGCAAGCGCAACAGCGCGAGCCGGACGTCGCCGCGTCGCGCGCGGCCACGGCCGCGACCACGATGGCCGCCTCCGAATGGCGGGCCACCCCACGCCCCGGCCACCGCCCCACGGGCCGCCGCCCCACGGGCCACCGCCCCGCGGGCCGCCACCCCGCGGGCCGCCACCCCGCGCGAAGCGCCACGTGAACTCATCGTCGAATTCCTCGGGCCCCGGCCGGCTGTGGCGGCCTCCCCGGCTCTCGGAGAAAGCCCACGCCTTGCTGCGGCGGGCTCTGCGGCCCCAGGCTCGTCGCCCGGGCCACTCTTGTGCAAATGCATCGCTACTCATTACTCATCTCCTCTTGTCGATCTATAGCGATGCATCAACGATATATCGTTAACTCGAATTAGTCAAGAGTTGCCCAGCGCAATCGAGGTGCAGCGCGCCCGCGCAACCGGACGAACGTGAAAAAGCACCAGACGGCCGGTAGAACGTGCTGCGTAGCGCCGGTCATAGGCGGCTAGCCAGAACGCGACACGTAAGCCCGCGGGCGCGGCGCTTTTGCACGTTGTGCCGCCTCAGTCGCCGCGGCCGCTGGCCTCTCGGCGGGGTCAGTCGCCGCGGCCGCTCGCTCCGGCGCCGCGGGTGCGCAGCCAGTCGGCGAGCTGTTGGCTGACGTCGCCCATCTGCGAGCCGAGCGTCGTGACGTTCTCGCCGAGCTCGCGGAATAGGGCCCGGAAGCGCTCGGCGTAGAACTCCATCGCGTCGCTGGCCTCCTCGCGCACGTCCTTGTCGTCGCCGCGTCGGCGGTACTCGCCGCGGATGATGCGGTCGTACTCGCCGCTCTGCACCCACTGGAGGACCTCCGACACCCGGCGGACCGAGTGTGAGTGGGTGGCCCCGATCTCGAGGAAGAAACGCCGCACCCGATCGTGTGAATCCGTCCAGTTCTCGTATTCCATCGCCTGCGCCATGAACGCATCGAGGTTGAGCTTGTCCGCGTGCACGCCGCCGGCGACGACCATCAGCGTTCGGCAGACGATCTGCGGGTCGCGCACTGCGAGCGTCGCCGCGCGATCGCAGCTCAGTTCCGCCGCGCGCATCCACTCGAGCAGCACCGCCCGTACGGCGCGCAGCGGATAGCCGACGATCCCGGGTAGGTTGACGCTGCGCAGCAGGATGTCGAGCGCGGTCATGTAGAGCACGTGGTCGGACAGGATGTGACCCAGTTCGTGCGCGAGGATCACCCGCTGCTCTCCCGCTCCCAGCAGCTCAAGCAGGTTGGAGTCGAGCACGATCATCGGCTGCTGGGATCCGATCGCCCGCGCGTTGCCGAACACCGACGCCGTCACGTACAGGTCGTAGACGTCTGGCATGTCGAGGATCGTGGAGACCCCCTGGTACGAGGCCCACAGATCGGGGAGCTGGCGCTCGGAAATCTTGACCGAGTTACCGAGGTAGAACTGGCGCAGCGCGCGCTCGTAGCGAAATTCGACCAGTTTGCGCACGACGACGTCGAGCATCGGGATCGACTTCAGCGCTGCGGTCGCGGCGCGGTCGGCGGGATGCTCGTACGCCCGGGACGAGATTCCGGGGTAGGACTCGACTGGCTGGGGGAGATCGTCTGTCATGGCCGCCATCTTGCAGCCTACTCCCGCGCTGCATCAAACCGCGAGAATCGAGCGCCATGCGGGGGGTACGAGTCGCACGGACATTCGCCGGCACGGTCGCGGAGGCCGAAAGCTGCTGGTATCAGACCGACGGCTGGGCGCAGTGGGTTGACGGTCTCGACAGCGTGTTGTCAGTAGACGGCGACTGGCCCGCGGTGGGTTCGAGCGTCACTTGGCAATCGAGTCCCGCCGGCCGCGGGAGGGTGGTCGAGCGCGTGGCCGCCTATCAGCCGTTGGAGGGGCAGGTGGTCGAGGTCACCGACGACTCGATCCGCGGGCGCCAGAGCGTCGACTTCATCGCCGCACCCGACGGCGTCGAGGTCACGCTGGCGCTCGAGTACCAGCTCTTGCGCCGCTCACCGGTGTCGCCGATCGTCGACTTGCTGTTCATTAGGCGCGCGATGACCGCGTCGCTTGACCGCACCCTCGGTCGTTTCGGGCCCGCGCTCGCGGCCGCGCGTGCCGGGCGCCGCGCCTAGCGCGCCTCTAGCCGCCCTACGCGCCTAGACTCCGCGCGCGATGTCCACCAACGCCGTGATCGAGCGCGCCCGGCTCGCCGAGCTGATAAGCGGCTCCGAGCGGGTCGTCGCACTGACCGGAGCGGGAATCTCGGTGCCGTCGGGGATCCCGGATTTTCGCTCGCCCGGGACCGGGCTGTGGGAGAAGGTCGATCCGATGGAGGTGGCGCACATAGACGTCTTCCGTCGCGATCCCGAGCGCTTCTGGCAGTTCTATGGCGACCGCTTTCAGACGCTCGAGGGCAAGCTCCCCAACGCGGCGCACGCGGCGCTCGCGCGCCTCGAGCAGGCAGGCCTACTCGATGCCGTGATCACGCAGAACATCGACCGGCTGCACTCCAAGGCCGGCACCGTGCGGCTGATTGAGGTGCACGGGACGATCAGCCACAGCTCGTGTCTGTCGTGCCGCGGGCGCTTCCCGCTCGCTAAGGTCCGCGAGCGCCAGCGGGCCGACCCGGCCGGAGTGCCGCGGTGTGACTGCGGGCGCCCGCTCAAACCGGACGTGGTCCTGTTTGGCGAGTACCTGCCGGTCGACGCGCTGCGGTCCGCCGAGGAGCTCGCGTGCAGCGCCGACCTGCTGATCTGCGTCGGTTCGTCGCTCGAGGTCTACCCGGTCGCGCAGCTGCCCGAGATGACGCTCACCGGCGGTGGAAAGCTGGCGATCGTGACGCAGGGGCCGACGCCGTTTGACCGCTATGCGGCGGTGCGCTGCAGCGGCGACGTGGTCGACGAACTGGCGGGCGTCGCCGCGCTGCTGGGTCTCGACTGAGCGCCGCTGGGATCCGGTGGGTCTCAACTGCTGCCCCGGGGGTCTCATCTGAGCGCCGCCGGGGCGAGCTCCGAGGCGACCCGGGCGAGCGCTGGTGAGTCGATCGACTCCTGGACGCAACGCGCGAACAACCACTGCACGACCCGCTGACCGATCGAGCTCGAGCAACGCCGCCATCCGCTGAGCAAGGCGGTGCGGGTCGGCCGTCAGGCGGTCACAGTTGAGCATGTGCTGAACAGCGTCATAGGCCGGATCGCCGACATATGGCTTGGGGTCGATCATCAGCCACGGCTCGCGCTCGGCGGCGATCACGTTCTCCGCATGCAGGTCGGTCGCCAGCAGCACCCGCCGCTCGGCCGTCGCCGGCAGGGCCCGAAACAGCTCGATCCCAGTCCGGGCTAGCCCACGGTCCAGGGCCGGCGGTTCGTCGGCGACGCGGCGCTCGAACGACGAAGCCCAGGCGTCGCACATCGACTGCAACGGCCGGAACTGGAACGCGTCCACGTTTGCGTTCCAGAGCCGTTTCAGCAGCCCCGCGATCACGACATCCTGGTCGGGCTCGGGCAGCGTCGCGCCGAGCGCCGTGCCGGGACGGCAGCGTTCGAGCAGCAGCGCGCTGCAATCGTCCCACGCCTCGGCCGCGTACAGGAGCACGGCGCCGCCGCCGTCGTAGGCACGCAGGCCGTCGGCCTCCTGCTCGGCCTCGTAGTGGCGCCAGGCGAGCTTCAGCACGAGCTCGTCGCCGGCAGCGCTGTGGGCGGGGGCGACCCATGCGCACTGGCCGCCTGGTTGATAAGGCATGCCGACCGTCACCCGCCAGCGCGTCGCGACCCGATCGAGCTGAGCGGGCAGGCGCTCGAGCCAACCGCGGTCGGCGCTCAGGTTTGTCGGCAGCTGCAACGTCACGCGTCGTTGACCGCGCGGGCGCGCAGCGCGGCCTCGACCCGGCCGAGTGCGAACGACACGGCCGCGAGCTGCGACGCGGACAGCTCGCCGCCGAGCGCGGCCTGGGCGGCGGCTGCGACCGGCTCTCGCTGAGCGCGCAGCTCGCTGAGCCGCTCTGAGAGCCGGTCGGCGCCTGGCTCTGATTGGAGCTCGGCGAGCGCCGCATCGAGCGCGACCAGCAGCTGCAGCGCCGCCTCGCGGTGACGTTCGTGATCGAGGTCGAGCCGGGCACGCAGCGTCAACTCTTCGGACATGAGCGGCCGCTGGCGTGAACCGAGAACCGCCGCCAGCCTCGCCTGCGGCGTCAGCATCCGCCGTCGCCGCTGCCGGCCGGGAGCATCGACGAGCTCGATCGCCTCGGTCCAGAGGCCGTCTGCGACCTGCTCGCCGGCGCCGAAGCCGACGCGCGCGACGAGCGCTTGCCCCCGGTTGACCAGATTGAGATAGGGGTCGGCGCTGACGAGGCGGAACGCATGCAGCGCCCAGTTGAGAACCGCGAGCCCTTGCTCGAGCTCGCGGTCGCCGGCTTGGGAAAGCCACTCGGCCGCCACCTCTAGGTCGGCCATCGGGCTGCCGACGTCGATCACGGTCGCCCGCCCGGTGCTGACCGGAGTCGGCGCCGGCTCGGGCGGGGCATCCCGCTGCTTGCGCCGTTGCGCCAGGCGCTGCCGTTGCGGGGCACCGAGCGTGGCGAACACCAGCACGTGCGTGGGGGGTCCCCCGGGATCGTCGGCGGACCTGAGCAGGTAGCGGCCGTCAGGCGGCCCGAGCGGCCATGGCAGCTCGATCTGGACGAACCGAAACAGCGCCGCGGCTTGGCGGCCGGTCAGTTCCCCGGGACGCGGATCGCGTACTTGCTGGGCGCGATCGGGACGACCGGTTCGGGGATCTTGCCGATCGTGTTGATCAGCTGCACCCACTGGTTGGGCTGCAGGAGGGCCTTGACCTGCTGCGAGAGCTTGTTGTTGGTCCCGTAGTCGGGCGTGAACAGAATCTGGATCCGGTCGCGATGGTCGGGCAGCGCGAGCGTCGTGGGCTGGTCCTTGTAGGCCATGTCGCTGATGATCTCATCGGGCGCCATGCTGCCCTGCAGGGTCAGCAACCGTCGGATCGTGACGTCGGTAATCGAGCCGGGGCCTTGGTGACCGAGCACCGGGATGTTGTTGATCTTTGAAATGTCGACGCTGTCGCCGGTGGCGCCCTGCTCGTCGACGCCGGTCGAGGCATTGACGCTATGCCCGCAGTCGAGGCCCGAGACGTACGGGTCCAGGCCGGAGGCCGAAAGGAACTCGATCGTCGCGAGCACGTTGCGGCTGATCAGACCGGCCCCGATGTCGCGCCGGCCGCAGTTGTAGATCTGCACGTGCGGATCCTGCAGCACGCGCTCGGTCAGTTGCTGCTTGGACATCAACAGCACCTGGCCGACGGTCGCATTCTTGGCGCCGGGCCCGAAGAACGGATCGACGCCGTTGGCGCGGTATACGGCCGTGGCCTCAAGAAGCTTCCAACCGTCGAGGATCGGCTTGGGATCGATCAGCGGCGAGTTCTTGCCGGCCGGGCGGATCTGGAAGTAAAGGTGCGGCGCGAGGTCCTGCGACGGGCCGCCGATCCGCCCCAGAATCGTCCCGGCGATCACGATCGAGCCCGCCTTCAGCGGCTTCAGCGTGTACTGGTTCTTTGCCAGGTGCAGCGTGTCGGAGAAGTAGTCCTGGAAATTGGAGATCTGCTGGCTGCCTGCACGCATCTGGAGATCACCGCCGGCCGCGTAAGACGCCCTGCGCGTCGGGTTCGCGAACAGGCGCTCCTTGACCATGGGCGTCTGGACCGAGGTCGTCGGCGCGGACGCAGGCTTGACTGCTGCCGACACTGGGGCGGCGCTTGACTTAGCCGATCTAGTCGCCTTCTTGATCGACTTCTCGGCCGAGGGGAACGAGAGGATCTTGGCGATCTGCGTGCCTGCGCTGGCAGGCGACGTAGGCGCCTTGCCAGCAGGCGCGGACAGCTCGGAAGCGATGTCGCGCGCGGTCAGCTTGACCTGCTTGGGAACTGGATACTTGCTCGACACCGACCCCAGCTGCGAGTAGATGTAGACGTTGCCGGTCGCGTCCTGGAGCTCGATGTAGTGGCCCATCTGGGCGTTGTCGCCGATCTTGATGATCTTGCCGTCGTTGACCGCGATCACCGGCGAGCCCGGCTTGGCGAAGATGTTGGTCCCGGTCGCGGGCGTGGAGCCGATCGCGACGGCCGCGTTGGAGCCCGTCGTGCGCTTCTTGGCCAGCCCCAGCACGTCGTCATCGGCGTACTTCGACGGCGCGGCGACAGGGAAGTGGCCCTGCACCAGCCCCGTCAGGGAACCGACCAGCGACGACGGGATGCCGTCGATCAGCTTCGCGCGAAGCAGCACCGACTGCACGTACCAGTTCGCGTGGTTGTAGGCGAAGATCGCTTGCGCCAAGTTCGTCGAGGCACCCGCAGCATGCAGATACCGCGCGGCGGTGAAGATCGCGTCGACCGGGTTGTACGGATCGGCGATTCCGTCCCCGTTGGCGTCGACGGCCCAGCGCTTCCACGTCGACGGCAAGAACTGCATCCAGCCGACCGCTCCCGCCGACGAGACCGACAGGTTGCGACCGTAGTCGGTCTCGATCTCATTGATCGCGGCCAGGACCTGCCACGGCACCTGGTACTCGATTCCGGCGGCCTGGTAGATCGGGATCAAGAACGGCGGGATCTGGAAGCTGTCGATGAAGAAGTTCGGGACGCCGATCGGCGCGGCGCCGGGAAGCGCGAGCGAGTAGGTCGGGTTCGTCGGATTCGGGACGCCCGGACCGCTTGGCAGATTCGAGTTGCTCTTCGGTTTCGACTTCTGCTCTTCTTCGTGGGCGCGGCCGTGGTGGTGGTCGTCGAGGTGGTCGTCGTCTGCGGCCGAGATGACGCGCGCTGGGTGCGGCTCGGGTGGGTCGGTCGCGGCGGCGCGGTGCTGCTCGACTCGTGGTCGTCGAGGATGAACCGGAACTTGAGGTCGACGATCCCGACCCCGAGGGCGATGTGCTCGAGCTCGAGCTGCTGCTCGACGAGGGAGCGGAGCTCGACGAGGAGCTCGTCGTCGGTGTCGACGACGTCGTTGACACAGGCGCGCACGACTCGCTCTCGGACACGACCACGCCCTGGATCGGCAGGTTCATGGCGGAGATCGGAGTTCCGGGCGCGACGTTGACGTTGAACGTATAGGTCTTGCCGCCGACGACGGTGACCGTCACCGTGCAGGCATCGGCAGACGCGTCGGGCAACGCGACGAGGCCGAGCGTCGTCAGCGCCACCGCCACCAGGGTCAGCAAGAGCAGCAACTTTCCCCTAGCAGGCAATTGTTGGCGTTCTCCTCTTCCTCGTGCCGGTACGCGCGTGTTTGATCGTGTCGCTCAAGGGCGACGTGTGATGCAAGCTACTGGCTGGTCCTGGGCATTTCAACGCTGAACCATGCTTCGCAAACCGCCCCATCGGCCGCCACCTGCGGACCGGAAGGAGCAATTCTACGGCAGTTCGATACCCAGTACCGCCGGTTATTAGCCTAAAAAAGAGCAATTTCATACCTGGCTCATCAGCAGTCGATCCATGGCTTACCCTCGAGTCCAGGTTGAGGGTCATTTCCGCCGCTGCGAATCGCGGGTGACGGCGTTTGTGGCGACGCGCTTAGCGGTAGAGTCCGGCTCGATGGCCGACGACAACAGCCTCAAGGTGCGCGTCACCAAGCAGGGGGAGGAGGCGATCGGCAAGCTCGCCCAGGAATTGCTCGAGAACCCGGTCATCTCAAGTGCTCTATCGGCGGCGTTTGAGACGCGCGAGAGGGCGATGCGCGCTCAGGAAGCCGCGATGGGCGCACTGAACATTCCCTCGGCGAGCGACATCGAGCGCCTGACGCGTCGCGTCCGCAGCGTCTCGCAGCGCTTGGAGGGCATCGAGGACAGCCTTGACCGGCTGGACTCGCGGCTGAATCGCGGGAGCGAGGTCAAGTCGCTCGAGGAGCGCCTGGACCGGATCGAGGCCGCGCTCGATCGGTTGCAGACGCCAGAGGACGCGCCCCTGCCCGCCGCCGAGCAGCACGCCGAATAACGCGCTGGCCGGCTCCCGCCGGGTGCGCTGCCGGTCAGCCGGCGAGCGCCCGAGCGGCGAGCTCGCCGAGCCGGTACTCGCCGTCTCGCAGTGCCTCGGGGTCGATCCGCTGGCGCTTCGGAATTAGAAGGTCGGTCACGAGCAGCAATGCCCCCGCGGAAACGCCGCGTCGCGCGGCGAGCGCGAACAGGGTGGCCGCTTCCATTTCGGCCGCGAGCGCGCCCTGGGCCAGCCAGCGCTCCTCGGCGCGGTTCTGCGTGTCATAGAAGAGGTCGGTCGAGATTACGGGACCCGCAGGCGCCGCCCCGTCGGCGGCGGCCTGCAACCGGGCAGTGAGCTGGGGGTCGGCGGCGACGCGGGGACCGGCACCAAGGGCGCGGCTGGTCCCATCGCCGGCGATCGCTTCGACCGCGATCAACAGCTGCCCAAGCGCGAGGTCAGGCGCGAGCGCGCCGCAGGTGCCGGTTCGCAGGAGCGTCCTCGCGCCGAGGTCGACCAGTTCGCTAACCACGATCGCGGCGCTCGGTCCACCCATGCCGGTGCTCTGGATCGTCAACGGCTCGCCGTCGGCGGCGGTCCCCGAGTAACCCCACAGGCCGCGGTTGTGGTTGAACATCCGCGGCTCGGCCAGCAGCGACTGCGCTAACAGCAGTGCGCGTCCCGGGTCGCCTGGCAGCAGCACCCGTTCGGCCAGCGGTGCGGTTGGGTGCAGATGGATCGGCTCCGACATCGGATCGCGATCCTAGTTCTCCTAGACTGCCCGCCCGATGGCGGAATTCAAATCGGCGCGAGAGTTCCGGGAGGTGATCGACCGGACGTTCACGCTGATGAGCGACGACGAGGACATGGGGCCGAAGCTGCGCGACGCCGACACGCCGCAGCGGTTTGAGTTCACCGACCTCGATCTGGTGGTCAACATCCGAGCGGGGCGTGCGGGCGAGCCGAACCTCGCCTGGGAGTGGTCAGACGACATCGACTGGCAGCCGAAGGTGCGGATGTCGATGAGCTCCGAAACCGCGAACAAGTATTTCCAGGGCAAGGAGAACGTCGCGATCGCGATTGCGCGCCGCCGGATCAAGGCCGGCGGGGACGTCAAAGCGGCGCTCGCGATCATCCCGATCACGAAGCCGCTGTATGCCCGTTACCGCGAGATGATCGCGGCCGAGTACCCGCACCTCGAGCTCTGAACGCTGGCTCCTGCGTTGGAAAACGCGGTCGTAGCGTGCCGCACGATTGACTTTTTGTCCGTTGCCGAGTAGACCTAGAGCATCAAGCAAGGCACCAGGTCGGAACGTGGTCGCGCTGCTCAGCGCGAGCGCGAGGCGCCGCCGGAAACGTGACGAACGCCGACGACCGACGCAGCGGGCCGTGACGCCCGCGGGCGATGGGGCCCCGTCCTCACCGGGACCCCATCGCCGACTTGCTGGCCCCCCAACCGGAACGTTGTCCGCGTGACGCTTACCCAGGCCGCACGCCGCGTCGGCGTCCAGCCGGCGACGCTTCGCAGATGGGTCGCGCGCGGTCTGATCCCGCAATACGACGGCGCGTGGACGCCGGCGGCGATCGGAACGGCGCGGGTCGTCGCCAGAATGCGCGAGCGCGGTCACTCGCTGGCCGAGATCCAGCGCGCGACCGAGGAGGGCCGGCTCGCGCTCGGATTCCTCGAGGACCTGTTCCCGGGCGCTCGTGAGTCGGTCCGGGTCCGCGACGCAGCACGCGAGACGGGACTCGACGAGGCTTTGATCGTCCGTCTCATGGCCGGGCTGGGTATCCGTCCCGGACAGATCGATGCCATTTCCGAGGACGAATTGCAGCTGCTGCGCTACGTGGCGGCGGTGCTCGAGTCCGGCTTCCCGCTCGCCGCCTTACTTCAGCTCGTGCGGGTCTACGGCCAGGCGATGGCGCAGATCGCCGACGCGGAGGTGCGGCTGTTCCATCTCTACGTGCACGAGCCGCTGATGCAATCCGGCACGACCGGAGTCGAAGCCGCCGAGCAGATGGACGCCCTGTCTCGAGACGTGCTGCCGCTTGCCGCACCGGTGCTCGACCAGATCCATCAGCGTTACCTGCAGCACTTCGTCGAGCAGGACGTGGTCGGGCACATGGAGGTCGACCTCGATGGCACGTCGACCAACCTCGGTCGGATGCGGGTCGCGATCGCGTTCGCCGACCTCGCCGGTTACACGCGCCTGACCGAGGAGGAGGGCGAGCTGACCGCGGTCGACGCGGTCGAGCGGTTCATCGAATCCATCGAGGCGACGCTGCCCGACGAGGCCCGGGTGATCAAGACGATTGGCGACGAGGCGATGATCGTCAGCTCCGATCCGGCGGCGCTGACTGATTGGGCGGTCGGATTTCAGAGTCTCCAGACGGAACGACCGTTGCCGCGGATCGCGATCCATTACGGCGTCGCCTTATACCGGGAGGGCGATTACTACGGACGCGAGGTCAACATCGCCTCGCGCGTCGCCGCGCGTTCCGCCGAAGGAGAGGTGCTCGTCACCCGCCCAGTGGTCGACACCGCGGCCCGACACCTCGAGTTCGAGCGGATCGCCGAGGTCAAGCTGAAGGGCTTCAGCGAGTCGACCGAGGTATTCATCGCGCGCCAACGGGTTCGAGAGGCCGCGTGAGCGAGACCGAGCTGCTGGCGGCGGTGAGCGAGGAGGGCCTGCTGGCGGCGTCGAGACCAGTCGTCGTCATGTACTCAGGCGGGCGTGACTCGACCTGCTTGCTCGACCTCGCTGTGCGGATCGCGGGGCGGGAGGCGGTCTCCGCCGTGCACGCGAACTATGGCCTGCGCGCCGCCGCCGATGCCGACGAGCGGCACTGTGCCGAAATGTGCGAGCGGCTCGGCGTGCAGCTCGACGTGCGCCGCCCGGTGAAGCCCGACGAGGCCGGCAACGTCCAGGCGTGGGCGCGCGAGGAGCGCTACCGGGCCGCGTTCGAGCTCGCGCTAGCGCGGGACGCCGACGTCGCGGCCGGGCACACGCGATCGGACCAGGTCGAGACGATCCTGTACCGCGTGGCCTCGTCGCCGAGCCGCCGAGCGTTACTGGGCATGAGGCCGCGCGACCGCCGGCTGGTCCGCCCGCTGCTGCGCTTCACGCGGAACCAGACCGAGGCCTACTGCACGGAGCGCGGCCTGCGCTGGCGCGACGACGAGTCAAACGAGTCGGCCGCGTACGCCCGCAATCGGATCCGTCGCGACCTCGTCCCGGCGCTCGAGCGGGTCCATCCGGCAGCTCAGGACAACGTGCTCGCACTCGCGGAGATCCTGCGCGACGAGGCCGACGTGCTCGACGAGGTCGTCGCCGCCGCGCTCGACGGCCGTGACGAGATCGAGCTCGCCCGTCTGCGCGACCTTGCGCCGGCCCTGCAACGGCTCGTGGTCCAGCGGATGGCCGACCGGGCGATTGGGCGACCGGCGGCGGGCGCGGCGCGACGTGCGGCTGAGATTGCAGCCCTCAGCGAGCATGGGACGGCCTCGCTCGACCTCCCGCACGGGGTGCGGGCGACGGTCACGAGCGGCGTACTGCGGTTTGGTGAAACGCCCCCCCATAAACTGAAAACGTGAGCGACGACGGAGCGGTTGGCGAGATTCTCGTGCCCGCTGAGGCGCTGCAGCGGCGCGTGCGCGAGCTCGCAGAGGAGGTTTCGCGCGACTACGAAGGCAAGGATCTGCTGCTGATCGGCGTGCTCAAGGGCGCCGTGTTCTTCCTCTCGGACCTGATGCGCCACCTCGAGATTCCGGTCGAGGTCGACTTCATGGCGGTCGCCTCCTATGGCTCGGCGACCAAGTCATCGGGCGTCGTGCGGATCCTCAAGGACCTGGACGCACCGATCGAGGGCCGCGACGTGCTGATCGTCGAGGACATCGTCGATTCGGGCCTGACGCTCCAGTATCTGCTGCGCAATCTCGCTGGGCGCAATCCGGCCTCACTCGAAGTCTGCGCGCTGCTGATCAAACCGGAGCGGCGCAAGGTGGACCTCAAGACGCGATATGTCGGATTCGAGATTCCGAACCAGTTCGCGATCGGCTACGGCCTCGACCACGCCGAGCGATACCGCAACCTTCCCTACGTTGCGGCGTTGAATCAGTAGTGAAAACCCCGCTGCATGAGGGTGCTGGCCCTACTTGCGAGTCAAACTCAGCTGCTACGCTTGCGAAATCCCGGCAAAACGCCGATAAGGCTCAGTGTGCGCACTGGGCTGGACGACGGGATCCCTTCATGAGCAGGTTTTTCAAAAGCGCCGCATTCCCGATTCTGATCGTCGTCGTGCTGGCGTTTTTCGCTCAGAAGCTGATCGGTAGCTCGAGCCATAGCCAGCACTACACGTTCGGCGACCTGCTGACGCAGCTCGACAACAAGCAGGTCAAGGAGATGACGCTTGACCAGAAGGAGAACAGCGCCGACATCACGCTCTACAACGGCGCCAAGTACTCGGTCGGCTATCCGGACTCCTACGCGCCGGCGTTGATCAGGGATGCCCAGTCGGACGTCCCGGCCGGCGGCTTCGACGTGCAGAGCAAGTCCTCGAACGGCTGGCTCTCACTGCTGACCTATGTGCTCCCGTTCATCCTCTTCATCGGCTTCTGGATCTTCCTGATGAACCAGGTCCAGGGCGGCGGCTCGAAGGTGATGTCGTTCGGCAAGTCGCGCGCGAAGCGGATGTCGGTCGATTCGCCGAAGATCACGTTCCGTGACGTCGCCGGCGTCGACGAGGCGGTCGAGGAGCTGCACGAGATCAAGGAGTTCCTCGAGAACCCCAAGAAGTTCCAGGCTCTTGGGGGCTCGGATCCCCAAGGGCGTGCTCCTGTACGGCCCGCCGGGCACCGGCAAGACCCTGCTCGCGCGCGCGGTCGCCGGCGAAGCGGGCGTGCCCTTCTTCAGCATCAGCGGCTCTGACTTCGTCGAGATGTTCGTCGGCGTCGGCGCGTCGCGCGTTCGCGACCTGTTCGAGCAGGCCAAGCAGAACAGCCCGTGCATCATCTTCATGGACGAGATCGACGCCGTCGGCCGCCACCGCGGCGCCGGGCTCGGTGGAGGCCACGACGAGCGCGAGCAGACGCTCAACCAGCTGCTGGTCGAGATGGACGGCTTCGAGATGAAGGACAACATCATCTTGATCGCGGCCACCAACCGGCCCGACATCCTCGACCCGGCGCTGCTGCGCCCGGGTCGCTTCGACCGCCAGATCGTCGTCGATCGCCCCGACCGCCTCGGGCGCAAGAAGATCCTCGAGGTGCACACGCGAGGCAAGCCGCTCGCGCGGGAGATCGACGTCGACGCGCTCGCCGGCCAGACCCCAGGCTTCACCGGCGCCGACCTTTCGAACCTGGTCAACGAGGCCGCCCTGCTCGCGGCCCGCAATGGCAAGCGCGAGATCACGCAGATCGAGCTCGAGGAAGGGATCATGCGGGTGATCGCGGGTCCCGAGAAGAAGACCCGGGTGATGAGCAACAAGGAGCGCAAGATCACCGCCTATCACGAGATGGGCCACGCGATCGTCGGTCATTACCTGCCGAACTCCGACCCGATCCACAAGATCTCGGTCATCTCTCGCGGCCAGGCGCTCGGCTACACGATCTCGCTGCCCGGCGAGGACAAGTTCCTGACCACCCGCGCCGAGCTCCTGGACACGCTGGCGATGACACTCGGCGGCCGCGCCGCGGAGGAGATCATCTTCGGCGAGATCACGACCGGCGCCTCGAACGACCTCGAGAAGGTGACCGCGACCGCCAAGCAGATGGTGATGCGCTTCGGGATGTCCGAGAAGCTCGGCCCGCGCGTGTTCGGCCACGACCACGGGCTGCCGTTCCTCGGCCGCGAGTTCAGCGCCGAGCCCGACTACTCCGACGAGATCGCCCGCGAGATCGACGATGAGATCCGCCGGATCGTCGAGGCCGCCCATGTCCAGGCGCGCGACATTCTGAGCGACAAGCGCGCGTCGCTGGAGAAGCTGTCCGAGATCCTGATCAAGCGCGAGACGATCGAGAAGGAGCAGTTCGAAGCGCTGCTCGAGGGCTCGAGCGAGGAAGAGGTGTTCGGGTCCGAGGCACCGCCGCCGCCCGAGGTGCCGGCCGTCACCGGGACGCCGGCGGAGCGCACCGGGCGCGACCACCCACGGCCTCTGCCCCGTCCCGGGCTCGCCGGCGGCACCGCCGAGATCCGCGGCACGGGGTCAGAGAAGCCGGACATCGTTTAGGCGTGCGGGCCGGACGGCGCCACTGGCGAGTGGCGGCCGCCGCGCCGGTCGCCGTCGCAGCGTTGCTGTGCGGAGCGCAGGTTGCCCAGGCGAGCAACCTTGGCCGGCCGCTGGCGGCCGTCGCGCACGCGTCTGGGGTGCATCTGTTCTGGCGCGGCGCCAACGGCGACCTGTGGGAGAACGTGCAGTCCGGCGGGCGCTGGACCGGCGCCACTGACACCCGGATCGGGGGTCTGGCTGGGTCCCCAAGCGCCACCGCGGGCGCCGGTGGCGCCGACGTTGTGTTCTGGGAGGGGACCGACAGCGCGTTGTGGACCGCGTCGACGACCGGCGGGGGTTGGTCAGGTCCAACGCGGATCGGAATGGGCCCGCTCGGATCTCAGCCGGCGGCGGCGTCGTGGGCCGTGCCCGGCGGGCAGGTGCAGTTCGCGGTCGTCTGGCAGGGCACCAACGCGGCCCTGTGGGAGGCCTGGTACGCCGGCGGCGTCTGGGAAGGGCCACGCAGCCTCGGGATGGGTCCGCTCAACTCCGCGCCGACCGTCGCCGCCCTGGCCGGCTCTTCGGGGACCGCCTCGATCGCCGCGTTCTGGCAGGGGACCCCGTCGCATGTGAGCCTTTGGTCGGCCAGCGGCGGCGGTGGGCCGTCCGGCTCGTTCAGCGGGCCTACGGACATCGGCATGGGGCCACTCGGCTCGCCGCCCACCGCGTCGAGTTCGGCTCGGGCGAGGTCGACGTGTTCTGGCAGGGCACCGGCGGTGCCGCAGCTCACCTCTGGCAAGCCCGTGAGACCGCTGGCAAATGGGCGGGACCGATCGAAGACCCGCCCGTGGTCCCGTCCCCGCCGACCGTCGTCGCCGCCGGGAGCTCGGGCTACGACGTGTTCTGGATCGGTTCCGACGGTGACGTCTGGGAGGTGTACGGCAACGCCAGCGGCTGGAGCACGGCGGTCCCGGTCGGCCCGCTCGTCGCCCCCGCGCCCCCGCCGCCGCCGAGCCCGGTTACGGTCGTCGCCCCGCCGCCCTCGTCGCACCCCCGCGCGCTCAGGGTTCGAATCGTGATCCGGTGGCGCTGGAACGGCGTCCGCACCTGGCTCGAGCACATCTCGTTCTCCCGCATGCCGGCGAGCACCAAGATCACGGTGCGGTGCCACGGCCGCGCTTGCCCACGACACGGCTGGGTTGGTACGCGCCGGCACCTGCGCCGCGTCGAGCGGGCGCTCGAGCGCCGCGTCTACCGCGCCGGACAGCGTCTGACGCTGACGCTCAGCGCGCCGGGCTGGTTCAGTGAACGGGTCGAGCTGCAGATCCGGGATGGCGCGCTGCCGCGCGCGCGGCTCGGCTGAGGGACCGTCGCTAGAGCGGCGGCGTCAGTCCCGCGGCCTTGCACCGCGCGAGGCCGGCCGCGAGCCCCGGTGCGGCCGCGAGCTTCGGCGGCGTGGCGAACGCGGGCTTCGAGAAGTCGAAGTAGTCGGTCATCGGGTGGGCGTTGGCGTCGCGGAACGTCATCGCCGGCAGGTTCCACTTGCGCTCGATGAAGGCGGTGATCGAGGTGTGGTCCTGGACGACGTTCGAGACGTAGTTCTGCTTCGCCCACGGTGAGACGACGATCAGCGGTACGCGGAAGCCATAGCGGTTGTACGTCCCGGGCGCCAACGTCGGCTTCCCGGGCTCTTGGATCGGGGCGATCGAGTCGGGCAGGATCGCCGGCGGAGGCGGGACGTGGTCGTAGTAGCCGCCGTGCTCGTCGTAGGTCAAGAACAGCGCCGTGCTGTGCCACTTACGCCCGTGGACCAGCGCCTTCACGACGCTGGCGACGAAGCGCTCGCCGACCTGGATGTCCTGCGGGTTCTCCTCTGAGGTCGTGTTGTAGTTCGGATCGATGAACGTAAACGAGGGCAGCTTGCCGCGGGCCGCGTCTGAGTAGAACTGGCCGATTGGGTGCGTGCGGGGGATGTCGGCCTCGGCCGGAATGATCAAGTAACTCGGCGCGTTCTCGTAATACACCCCCCAATTGATGTTGTGTGCGCTGAGCCGCTCGAAGATCGTGCCGTTCGCCGCCGGGGTGGTGAACGTCAGCCCGTCGGTCGCGGTCAGACCGGACGCCGTGCCCGCGAACAGGAAGCGGCGGTTCGGGTAGGTCTGCGCGAGCACCGAGCAGAAGTAACGCTGCCCGAGCGGGTAGTACCGCGCGAGCGAGTATGTGAACGGCAGGTCGCGCTCGTCCCAGTAGCTCATTGCGACGTCGCCGCTCGCCAGCACGAAGCCGCTGTTGGCGCCGTTGGCGTAGGCCTGGTGTGACGCATTCCAGGACTGCGATGGTTCGCCGTTGAGCTGGCACGGCGAGCTCATCGGGGTGGCGTAGATGCGGTTTCCCTGAGCGTCGGGGTTGAAGTTCTGGACCTGGCCGTGGCGGCGCGTGAAGCCGTCGACGGTCGCGCGTCCCTTGACCTGGTAGGGGACCATGCCGAGCAGGTTGTCGAACGAGTGGTTCTCCATCATCAGCACCACGATGTGCTCGATCTCCGGCATCGAAGCGTGGCCCGCGGGCAGGTGCGGGAACGGGAGGCTGTCTGGCCTGCGGATCCCGGCGGCGGTCGCGGTGAACTGACGAGCCCAGGCCGGCAGTCCCGCCGAGGCGACCAGGGCTGCGCCGCCCGCGGCTCCCCTAAGGAGGGCGCGCCGGGTGAGCTTTGGATCAATCGAGGTCATCGCGGCCGGTTGTATACCAGTTGTCAGCCACCTCGTGGTGCACCACGGGTAACGTGATCAGGACGTGAAGTCGCATACCGAACGCACGCCGGGCCGTCTGCTGCTCGCAGCTACGCGAGTCTGGCTGCCGGTCGGCATCGCGGTGGCCGGGGTCGTCTTGATCGTGCTCGGGCACGCGAGCGTCTCCGAGCAGAGCAACAGCCGGTCACTCGAGGCCGGGGCCGGCGTGGCGCTATTGATCGTCGCGATCATCGTCTGGATGCTGAACTGGATGTTCAGGATGAGCGTCGAGTCAAACCGCGAGCGCGAGGAGGAGGAGCGCGCCCGCGAATACTTCGACCTTCACGGGCATTGGCCCGACGAGGAGCCGTGATGCGCAGCGCTGTCGCCGCCGCGGCCGCGGGCGAATTCGTGGTGATGGGGATCGTGAATGTGACCCCGGACTCGTTCTCCGACGGCGGCCTGTATCTCGACCCGAGCGCGGCGGCCGATCACGCGCTCGAGCTTGAGCGGGCGGGCGCGGCGATCCTCGACATCGGCGGCGAGTCGACCAGGCCGGGCGCGAGCCCGGTGCCCGAGCGCGAGGAGTTGCGACGGGTGATGCCGGTGATCGAAGCGCTGACGGGCTCGCGGGCGCAAATCTCGATCGACACATCTAAGGCGACCGTCGCGGCAGCGGCGATCTCAGCCGGGGCGACGCTCGTAAACGACGTCACGGCATTTCGTGGCGACCCGATGATGGCGGACGTGGTCGCGGCCGGCGGGGCCGATTGCTGCCTGATGCACATGCTCGGCGAGCCGCGGACGATGCAACGCGACCCTCGCTACGGGGATGTCGTCGCCGACGTGAAGGCGTTCCTCGAACAGCGGCTGGCATTCGCGGTCTCGCGCGGCATCGCCGAGCAGAAGATCATCCTCGATCCGGGGATCGGCTTCGGCAAGACGATCGCGCACAACCTCGAGCTGCTGCGGCGGTTGGACGAGATCGTGGCGCTTGGCCGGCCAGTCGCGATCGGCACATCGCGCAAGTCGTTTCTCGGCAAGATCACCGCCAAACCGGTCGAGGACCGGATCGCGGCGACGATCGCGACCAACGTGTTCGCGTACCTGCACGGCGCCCGCGTGTTCCGCGTCCACGACGCAGCGCCAATCCATGACGCGCTGGCGGTCACGGCTGCTACGGTCAACCCGCCATGGGCGAGCACGACGCCGACGAGTTCGACGATGTCGACGACGTAGACGACGACGAGGACCGGCCAGAGCCCGAGGTCACGATCGAGATCAGTGGCCTGTCGCTCTACACCCACATCGGCGTGACCAGCGCCGAGCGCGAGGTCGGCCAGCGTCTGCTGCTCGACCTGCGAATCGACGTCGGCGAATGCGACGCCACGATCACCGACCGGATCGAGGACACGATCGACTACGGCCAGGTCTGCGAGCTGGCGAACCTGGTCGCCCATCAGCGCAACTACAAGACCCTGGAGCGTCTGTGCGCCGCGATCGCGGAGCGGCTGCTGGAGCGCTACGACCTGAGCGCCGTCTGGGTCAAAGCGGCCAAGCCGGAGCCGCCGCTGGCGCTGCCCGTCGGCGAGGTGTCGGTCGAGGTGTGGCGCGAGGCGAGTGGGTGAGCAGGCCGGGCTTTCTCGGTCTCGGCTCGAACATCGGCGACCGGCGCGCGCACCTGGAGGCGGCGGTCGCGGCGCTGCCCAGGCACGGCGTCGAGGTGGTGGCGTCGTCGTCTGTCTATGACACCGAGCCGGTGGGGCTGGTGCTCGACCAGCGCGACTTCTACAACGCCTGTCTGCAGGTGACCAGCGCGCTCGACCCCGAGCCGCTGCTCGACGCCTGTAAAGCGGTCGAGCGCGAGATCGGCCGCGAGGCCGGCGGTGTCCGGCACGGGCCGAGGGTGATCGACGTCGACCTGCTGCTGCTCGGCGACCTGGTCTATGAGTCGGATCGGCTGACGCTTCCGCATCCCGAGGTGCGCTCGCGGCGGTTCGTGCTCGTGCCGCTGCTAGAGCTCGACCCCGAACTCGCGCTTCCCGACGGGGCGCGGCTGGCCGACGCGCTGAAAGCGCTCGGCGGGGGACAGGCAGTGCGCCGCGGCGGCCCAGCACTGGTGTAATTCGCCGATGCTGCTCGTGGTTGACGTCGGCAACACGCAGACGCACTTCGGCGTGTTCGAGGACGGCGGCTCGCAGCCGACAGAGCATTGGCGATTCGCGACCGTGCGCGAGTCGACCCAGGACGAGCTCGGCGCGGCGCTCTCGAACCTGCTCGCGTTGCGCGGGTTCGCGCTCGCGGACATCGACACCTCGATCGTCTCGTCGACCGTGCCGCAGCTGTCCGAACAGTGGACGGAGATGTCGCGGCGCTACCTGGGCCACGAGATGCTGGTCGTCGGGCCGTCGATCAAGACCGGCATGCCAATCCGTATGGATAACCCGCGCGAGGTCGGCGCCGACCGGCTCGTCAACGCGGTCGCCGCCTATGACCGGGTGCACGACACGTGCGTGATCGTCGACTTCGGCACCGCGATCACCTACGACGTCGTCTCCGCCGCAGGTGAGTATCTCGGCGGGATCATCACTCCCGGCGCCGAGATCTCAATCGACGCGCTCTACGAGCGAGCGGCCAAGCTACCGAAGGTCGAGCTGGCGCAGCCGCGCTCGCTGATCGGGAAGTCGACCGTGGAGGCGATTCGCAGCGGGATCGTATTCGGGTTCGCCGCCCAGGTTGACGGGATCGTGCACCGGCTGCGCGAGGAGCTCGGCCCCGATACCAAGGTGATCGCCACCGGGGGTCTCGCCCAGGCGCTGGTGCCGTCCGTGCACGAGACGATCGACGAGGTCGACGACCTGCTGACGCTCACCGGGCTGCGCCTGATCTGGGAGCGAAACGCCCGGTCTAGGCCGCCGTGCGAGCGCGGGCACCGGCACGTCAGGGGTGCGCGCGACGATCGAGGCCATGATCAGGAACACGAGCCGGCGGCGCTCCTTGGGCTCCTCGGCGTCCGCCTGATCGAACTGGTCCAGCAGCCCGCGAATCACCGCGAACAGCGGCGCGTCGTCGATCTCGTCGGGGACGTCGCAGGCCAGCCGCGCGAGCGCCAGCATCTCCGCGCCGGCTTCGTTGCCGCGCATCGTGGCGATCGCACCGAGCATCAGGAACGCCGACACGCGGTCGAGCAGCACGTGCGATGCCTGCTCGCGCTCGCCGACCGCGGGACCGCACTGGGCGAGCGGCTCGCCCGCTGCGATCCGCAGCGACTGACCTGACGCGATGCAGCGCAGCTGCTCGTCGCTGAGGCCTGCCTGGAGCCCCATCCGCAGCTGGAAGACCGCCGACCCCATCGTGTTGCCATAAGGCGCGTCGCTCGCGAACAGGATCTGTCCGGGCGGCACGAGCGAGAACAGCGTCTGCAGATCGGCGGGCATCCACCAGGCGGTGTCGAACAGCAGATTCGGATAGTCGGGGGCCACGCGCCAGATCCACGACAGATCGCAGATGCCGGCGTGGGCGAGGATGAACCTGGCGTTCGGAAACTCGCCCGCGAGAGCGACCGCGTGCGAGCCCAGCGCCGGGATCCCACGGCCGGCGTGGATCAGGATCGGCAGTCCGCGCTCGTCGGCGAGCGCGGCGAGCTTGGGCATGTCGGGATGGTCGAGCGTGAACTGCTCGGCCCGCGGGTGGAGCTTGATCCCCATCGCGCCGGAGGCGAGCGCCCGCTCCGCCTCGGCGATCGCGTCGTCGCCGGGCTTGACGCGGCAAAAGGGAACCAGCACTCCATCCGACGCGCGCGCTGCCTCGATCACCATGTCGTTGGCGGCCGAATAGCCGTCTGGCTCGTGCATCGGGAACACGAACGCGCCGACCGCGTTCGCGCTGCGGAGTGCCGCCAGCAGCTGCTCGGGGGTCTGTTTCATCCCGTCGGGGTCGTTCTGGCCGAGGTGCGTGTGGGCGTCAAACAGCTCCAGGCCCGGGACCTGTTCGAGCATCAATTCGAACCAGGGTTGCATCAGAGCTGTGAGATCCACTGGCTGATTCGTACCATGAATCGATCGCCGGCAAGTTGACCGACACCTGGAAGCTGGGCGGCATCACGATCCCGAACCGGGTCGTGCTCGCTCCCCTGGCCGGAATCGGCAACTGGTTCGTGCGGCTGCAGGCGAAGCGATACGGAGCCGGGCTCGTGGTCTCCGAGATGGTTTCGAGCTTCGCCGTTCACTACCGCAACGAGCGCACCTGCCGAGAGCTGCTGCGGATCCACCCGGACGAGCATCCGGTTTCGATGCAGCTGTTCGGGCACGACCCCGATGTGATGGCTTCCGCGGCAGAGCGGGTCGCGGCGGCGGGCGCCGATCTGATCGATCTCAACATGGGCTGCCCGGTGCCCAAGGTATGCAAGACCGGTGCCGGCGCTGCGCTGCTCGCCGAGCCCGCGCGCGCGGTCGCCTTGGCCCGTGCGGCGGCTCGGGGGAGCGGCCTCCCGGTCACGGTCAAGCTCCGCTCGGGCGTGCACGCCGGCGACCGCAGCGGCGCCGAGGTGGCTCGGCGGCTGGTCGAGGATGGCGGCGTCGCCGGGGTGTGCATGCACCCGCGACACGCGTCGCAGCGGCACGCCGGCAAGCCAGATTACGAACTCGCCCGGAAGCTGGTCGACGAGCTTCCGGTCCCGGTCCTGATCTCCGGCGGCCTGCGCGATGCCCGCTCAGCGCGCGAAGCGTTCAATCAGACCGGGGCCGCCGGTGTGCTGCTGGCGCGTGGCTCGCTTGGCAACCCGTGGCTGTTCGAGGAGCTACTGGGCCAGCGCTCGCAAGCGCCGGCGACCGACGAGATCCTGGCCGAGCTCGACTGGGTGATCGAGCGCGCACGCGAGCACCTGGGCGACGAGCGCGCGACTCGCTATCTGCGCAAGTTCTACCCGTGGTATCTGGAGCGGCTCGGCGGCGAGCACGCGATGCAGGACGGCCTGCAGCGGGCCGGCACGCTGGCCGAGGCGAGAGAGCTGCTGGACACCTACAGCCGCAGGTACGACGCGCCGTTGAGATCGAGCACGGTTCCGCTCGCGAGCTCGGCCTCCGGCGAGGCAAGGTAGAGCACCGCCGCCGCGACCTCCTCGGCTGTCGCGACGCGACCGAGCGGGCTCTCGGCGCGCCGGATCCTGCCCCGCGCCCCGGCGAGTGCGTCGGCGGCCATGTCGGTCTCCGTGAAGCCCGGCGCGACCGCGGTCACCGAAATTCCGCGCGGTCCGAGATCACGCGCGAGCGACTGGCCGAACGCGATCAACCCGGCCTTGCTGGCACCGTAGGCGGGGTGGTCGGGCTCGCCGCGGAAGGCTCCGCGCGACGAGATGTTGACGATCCGCCCGCCGGCTCCCATGTGCCGCACGGCGCACCAGGTGACGTTCGCCGCGCCGACGAGATTGACGGCGAGCGTCTGCCTCCAGCCGGCCTGCCACTCCTCGTATGCGGTCGTGGTTATCGGGTGGGGCTCGTACACGCCGGCGTTGTTGACGAGCACGTCGATACTGCCGAGCGCGACGGCGGTGGAGTCGACCATCGCCCTGACCGCGTCTGGATCGGCCAGGTCAGCTCCGACGACGATGTGTCCGTCGCCGGTCAGCGAGGCCCGCACCTCGGCGGCGCGGTCCTGCTGGGTTCGATAGTGGATCGCGACCCGATCGCCCGCTTGCGCGAACGCGCGCGCCACCGCGGCCCCGATGCCGCGCGAGGCGCCGGTCACGAGCACTGACCTGCCACTCATGCCCGGTACCGTCGCACACGCGGAGGCTCGTTAGTAGAGGCAGACGAGCTCGTTGGGCGCATGCCGTGACGATCGCCGTCTATCTGGCAGCGCCCTACCAGCTGGTCGTCGGGCGCCCGGGACAGGCGATCGTGAATCGCTGGGTTGGATCGGAAGGCTTGCGCAGCTCGGCTGCGTTGAGGCCGTTGACAGGCCCGGACAACACGTAGATTCCCAGGCGAGCCTCGTTGGGCTGCTCGATGTCGCTGGCGCTGCCTCTGATCCACTGACACGGCGCCGGGTCCCCCCGGCGGACCGCACGCAGTAGCAGGTATCGATCTGTCGGTGAGCGCGGGTGAAGGACGACCGTGATGTGCTCGGCATCGGCGAGCGGGAGGATCCCCGCGGTGCTGAAATCGACCTCGTCGGCGCTGGGATCGATCGAGATCGTGCGAACCCCTTCGCGATGCATGCCCTGCAGTAGCGCTAGCACATCACCGTTGGCGACGGGACCGCCTCTGACCCAACCCATATCTTCGTAGAGGGTCAGGTGACCGGAATATATGAGCGACATTTGGGCACCCGGGAGGGCGACCATGACCCGGGCGGCGATCCCTCCGAGCCCGAAGGACATGCCGACGAAATTGACCGCCGCGACGGCGACGATTGCCACTGACACCGCCCACCGCATCGATGTCCGCCGGATCGACGGGATCCAGAACGTCGCCAGGACGGCCAGGTACACGAGCGCCGCCAGCGTATAGCGCGGATCCTTGTGCACCAGATAGGTCATCCCGGCGTACGAGACGAGGGTGCCGACGAGTAGATCGGGCAGGTAGGTCCCGCGAGCGGCGGGATCGACGATCAGGCGGCGGACCGCGATCACGACCCCAACCGCGAAGGCGATGGCCAGCGGCGCGAGCGTCTGCTGATTGACGAGGTTCCAGAAGTACCACGAGCCGTTGCTGATCGACCAGCGGGCGGGGGCCTGAGACGCGTTGGGTTGGAGTCCGCCGATCGTGTTCAGCGTCGAGCTCAGCTGGTGGAAATGGAACAGGTACCAGATGCCGGCCACGTCAAACAGCGCCAGCGAGAAGACAAGCAAGCCTCGCCAGTTGCGCCATCCGTCGCGCGCCACGATCGAGAGAAACAGGCCGCCGATAAAGACAACCGACGTCTGCTTTGTCATCAGCGCCAGACCGCAGACGATCCCTCCGAGCAGCGACCGGTGCAGCGACTCGAAGCGCTGTGACGCGAGCAGCGCCCAGACACTTACAGCGACCATTGCCGCCTGCGGTGGATCGAGGTCGTAGAGATGCATCATCGAGACGAACATCGGCGACCCCAGCGCGAACAGGCCGGCGAGAAGCCCGGCTCGTTCACCGGCGACGGTTTTCCCGACTCCGTAACAGCCGAACGCCATCAGCGGCACGAACACGACGTTCGAGGACATGATCAGTGCCATCGGGTGCATCCCGGTGACGAAGATCGTCAGCGCCCCGAGCAGGTGAACCAACGGCGGATAGGAGTCGTAGGAGGTAAACGGCAGCGCCACGTTGCCCCCGGCGATCGCCTGCTGGAACAGGTACGCGGTGTGCATGTGGATGCCGCTATCGAAGTCCGGCACCCGCGTGTCCTGCGTCAGCCACCACGCAGAGACCCCGATGAACAGCACGACGGCCAGCCACAGGATCTGGGCCTCACGCGTCGGGCGCGGCACTCGCACAAGTGCGCGCACGCGCCTCGGGACCCGCTCGATCGCGGGCAACTCAACTGCTGACATTGATTGATGCATCGGCTTCGAGTCCCCACTCCGTTAGCCGTGCCCTCCGGCCAGAGTTGCCCCGTGAAGGCATGCCGCAGCCTCCGTACCGAGCGCGGCAGTGTAACGGTGGAGGGTGCTACTGAGCTGCCGTTTGGACGTTTATACGGTTGCGGTGGCGCGCGAGTATTCGCTCGACTTCCGCTGCGAACTCGGCCGCCGGCGCCGGATATATGTACTGGTCGAGGCGGCGGGGCGAATACGCCTCGGCGAGCCGGCCGTCGACGGACGCGAGCAGTGCGTCGGCGATTTCCTCTGGCTGATCTGGAGCCGCCGTCACGCCCGTGCGGGTCTGAGTGACGATCCGGGCCGCCTCGTTGTCTTTCGCGAGCGCGATGATCGGGCGGCCGGCGGTCAGGTACTCGAACAGCTTGCCCGTGGCCTGGGACGGATGTCCAATGGAGGTCATCAACAGCAGCGCGTCGGCGTCGCGCTGGAGCGCGGCGGTGGCGGTGCGCTCAAGGTGACCGATGTGGACGATCCCGGAATCGTGCCCGAGGCCGGCGAGCATCTGTTGCTCTGCAATGTCAAGCCTGCCGGCCAAAACGATCCGAAGCCGATTTGAGGCATCCGGGTTGCGATCGCTGAGCAGCTTGAGCGCCTTGAACAACGGGCGCGGATCGCGCCCTCGGAGGCCGCTCAGCTGGCCGGTATGGACGATGTTCAGGTAACGCGGGTCGAGCATCGGGCGTGCGGCATCGGCCAGCATCGGCTCAAGTCTCGGGTCCCACCCATTCGGGATCAATGCCGACTCCGCGCCGAGCCGTCTGGCGAAGTCGTCGACTATCGGCTTCGTTACGGCTACGATGCCGTCGGCGCTGGCGACCACGCGACGCTCGAGCGCTGCATCGACACGATCCTGGACCGTGGTTGGCCACGGCGCGCGGAGCGTCTCGTAGCGCCAACCGTCACGAAAGTCGGCGATCCACCCGGGCGCGTGTCGACCGAGGCCCAGCCCGAGCAGGTGCGCGGAGTGGGGGGGGCCACTGGTCACCACGCAGTCGATCGCGCGCTCGGCGATCAACCGTCGGGCTGCTGGGACGGCGCCCGCGACCCAGCTCAGCAGATACGCGTCCGGCACCACGACGTCGGCGAGAATCTTCGGGGCCGGCTTCTGAAGCGGAATCCCCTTCCCGGCGGACGGAAGCGCGGGACGCGCGAGGAGGCGCCGCAAGGCTTGGCTTGCGACCAGGTCTGCGGTGCGGACGACCTGGTCACCGTCCTCAGCGGTGTCACCCCATGCGCGGGTTGTCAGCACGGTCACTTGGTGGCCAAGCTCCCGTAGCCAGGCGGTCATCGCATCCCAGCGCCGACCACCAACCGACGGGTCTGGTGGGAAGTGATAGGTAACCACCAGGAGGCGTCGGCTGGGCATGCGGCGGCGAAGGTTAGGCGAGGCTGACAGAAGCCTGCTCTACGCTTGCCGCGCAGATCGAAGACGGCCGGCAGGAGGATGTGATCAGGGCACTGCACGTGCTGCCGCACCGAGGGGGCGGCGCCGAGCGCTACATCGCGATGCTCGAGCGGATGCCCGAGACCGCGCATCGGCGCATCTATCTGAGCTCCGGGCGTACGCCGGCCAGCGCGCTGCGGTCGCTGCCGGTCAGCTGGCCGCGGCTGGCGGTGCGCATGCGCGGCGCCGAGCTGCTGCACGTGCATGGCGACGTCGCCAGCGTGCTCACGCTGCCGCTGCTGCGCGCTCGGCCGGCGGTCGTCACGACCCATGGACTGCACATGTTGCGTCGCCTCGAAGGGGCGCGGCGGGATGCAATGGCTCGCGCTTTTCGAGGGGTCGGGGCCGCCGCCCGCGCGGTGATCTGCACCTCGGCGGCGGAACGCGACGAGCTCGCGCCGCTGCTTCGCCTCGAGGACATCGGCAAGCTGTCGGTGATCGTCAACGGGATCGATCCGCCCGCCGGCACGGGGCCCGAGGTTCGCGCATTGGCGCGGGCGGAGCTCGGCGTCGACGAGCGCACGGTGCTGGGCCTATTCGCCGGCCAGCTCGAGCCGCGCAAGGCGCCGCTGCTTGCCGCGGCGGCGACCGCGCGGGCGCGCGAGCTCGGCGCTCCGTTCGTGCTCGCGGTCGCGGGCGACGGTCCCCAGGTGGCGGAGCTGGCGGCGATGGGCCCTGCCGGCGTGATCTGCCTTGGGTACCGCACCGACCTGCCACGGCTGCTGGCGGCGGCTGACGTGTTCGTGCAGCCGTCCGAGCGCGAGGGGATGTCGCTGGCGCTGCTTGAGGCGATGTCTTGTGGGCTGGCGGTGGTCGCGGCCGACGGGCCCGGCAACCCTGAGGCGGTGGGCGACGCTGGCCTGCTGTTTGCCGCCCGCGACGAGCGCGCGCTGGCGGGGGCGCTGTTGCGGCTCAGCACCGAGGCCGAGTTGCGCGCATCGCTCGGCGCGGCGGCGCGCGTGCGGGCGCTGGCCGAGTTCGGCGTGCAGCGGTTCGTGGCCGCCACGCGACAGGTCTACGTGGACGCCTGCGCGTGATTTCTCGGTCTACGCGCGCTCGGTCCACGCGCGCGTCGACGCCGCCGCCGTGCCCCTGAAGGCTCGGAGCCAGAGTTCGACGTTGACCGCGCGCCAGATCGCCCCGACGTCTCTCCACGCGCCGGCTGCCAGGTCACGCTCGATCTCGGTTCTGACGATGCCAGGGTCGCTCCCGCCGTCGAGCAGGACTTCGCCGATCCGGGCGCGGCCCGCCGGGCTCGCGAACCAGCGCGCCTCCGGCGTCTCATATCCCACCTTGTCACGGCGATCGAGCACGACGTCCGGAACAAGGCCGCGGACGGCGTCGCGTAACACTCGCTTCGTCACTCCGTCGCGGTAGAGCAGCTCGGGTGCGGCGGACAGTCCGAACTCGGCGACGCGCAGGTCGAGGAACGGCAGCCGGACCTCGACCGAGAACGCCATACTGTCGCGGTCGGCGAAGCGGCACAGCTGGGGGAGGCTCGTGCGGTTCGCTTCGCGAAGCTGCTCGGCGCGCAGCGGTGTGCCCGCCTCCGTCCAATCCGGCCGCGGCGGCTCGTGCCGCGCGGCGGCCAGCGCCACGGCCGGCGGCGCGTAGGGCGACGCGGCGCGCAGCCGGTAGCGCGCCGCGATCGAACGTGGCGCGCGGCGCGCGGCGTAGGCGACCGCGGTCGGTCCCAGGACGCCGTGGTCGCGGATCACGTCCGCCAGCGCGTGCTGCAAGCCCTTGCTGCGAACGGCCCATCCGCGGTCGTCCAGGTATCCGGCGAACATCTCATCCGCTCCCTGCCCGTCGAGCAGCACAACGACGCCGGCCTCGCGCGCTGCGCGCATCACCCGGTATTGGGCGTAGATGCTGGTGCTGCCGAACGGCTCCTCCTGGATCTCTACGAGCCGGTCGAGGTCCTCGAGCAGGTCCTCGAGCTCCGGAGCGATCCGGTGATGCTCGACCACGCCAGCCGCCTGCGCGACTGCCTCCGCGTATCGCCACTCGTCGCGGGCGAAGCCTGGGAACGTCGCGGTGAACGCGTGCCGGGAATGGCCGCCGGCGAGCTGCGAGCACAGTGAGACGACGCTCGAGGAATCGATGCCGCCGCTCAGCGATGTGCCGACCGGGACGTCACTGCGCAGGCGCAGCGACACAGCGTCGGCCAGCAGCTCTCGCAGCCTGGCCGCGGCATCCTCGGGCCGACTCGGGACGTCGACGACCGCCGGTTCCCACCAGCGACGCAGCGCCAGCCGGTCACCGTCCCAACTGGCGACGTGTGCCGGTGGCAGCCGGCGGACGTCGGCGAAGAACGTGCGCGGCAGGACGGGCATCGTCCCGAGTGCCCGGAACCGGTCCGTCGCGTCGTGGTCGGGCACGCCGATCGCGGGATCTGCAGCCCGAAGCGCGCGGACGTCGGAGGCGAACATGAGCTGTCCGGAGCGCTCGTGCAGGAACAGCGGCTTCTCGGCGAAGCGGTCGACTGCCAGCGTCAGCCGCCGACTGGCGTCATCCCATACGGCGACCGCGAACATGCCGTTCAGACGTTCCAGCGCCGGCTCCCCCCATTCCGCCCACGCATGCAGCAGCACCTCGCCGTCGCCTTCCGTCACAAACCGGTGGCCGAGGCCGATCAGCTCCGCCCGCAGCTCGACATAGTTGTAGATCTCGCCGTTGAAGACCAGGTGCAGCGAACCGAGATGCAGCGGCTGGTTCGAGCGCTCGTGCAGGTCGATGATCGCCAGCCGACGGAACGCAAGTCCGGTGTGATCGTCGTGCCAGATCCCCTGGCCATCGGGGCCCCGGTGGACCATCGCGTTCGCCATCCGCTCGAGCGCCGCGACGTCGCCGGAGCCATCGCCGGCGATCCCGGCAATGCCGCACATTTCTGCAGCATATGCTGCGCCGGTGTCCGACCCCCGCCCGCCACGGGTGAGCGTCCTGATCGGTTGTTGGAACAACGCGGCGACGCTGCGCGAGGCGATCGACTCGATCCTCGGCCAGACGCTGGCGGACCTCGAACTGATCGTGGTCGACGACGGCTCGACGGACGAGACGCCGGCGATCGTCCGGGCAGCGAGTGCTTCGGATCCTCGCGTCAGCTACATGCCGCTGCCGCACATGGGGATCTCACGCAGCCTGAACGAGGGCCTGAACGCCGCGCGTGCGGACTTCGTGGCTGTCCAGGATGCTGACGACTGGTCACTGCCGGCGCGGCTCGAGCGCCAAGCCGAGGTGCTCGAACGCCGGTTGGAGGTTTCAGTCGTCGGCTGCCGGATGACGGAGGTCGACCCCCAGGGCCGGCCGATGCAACCGCGGACGAGCTTCGCCCCCGGCGACGTGAATCGAATCCTGATGCGTTTCAACCCGATTCCGAACTCGTGCGCCATGATCCGGCGAACACGCGCACTGGAGGCCGGTGGCTACGATCCGCGCTACCGGTACGCGACGGAGTACGACCTGTGGTTGCGGCTCGCTGACGGCGGGCTGATCACGACCCTCGATGAGCCGCTGGCGGTCCGGCGGATGAGTGGCGCCAACGTCGCAGCCCGCAAGGAGCGCGCCCAGACCGCCGAGGCCGTCAGGATCCGGGTGGCGGCAATGCGGCGGCGCCGGAGCGTGGCCGACATCCGGTCGCTGGCGCTCCCGTTGCTGTCACTCGCGACTCCGCTGCCACTCAAACGCAGGCTCCGCGTGCTCCGTGGACAGGCGCCCTAATGTCGGCCGGCGGCTGCTTCTGATCGTCTACACGTTTCCGCCGATGCCGGCGATCGGCGCGCAACTGCGGCGTTGATCGTCGTTTGAAACTCAGGGATGAGTATGCGCCCCAAAATCTCGACCCGCATGTGTATCCGAGGCCCGCGGAGCGCATGTTCCGGCGTGATCGATGAGGCGATCAGGGTCAATCACCGAGGCTTTCGCGCGTGAACCTGTCGGTAGATCTCGTCCCAGCGACGGCCGATCGCGGGCTCGCTAAACGAACGTGCGAGCGCGAGCGCCGCCGCTGGCGAGCCCGTGGAGCCACGCTCGAGCATTGCCAGCACCGCGTCGCGGAGTGCCGCGGCGTCCCGTCGCTGCACGACGATCCCGAACGGCGGCTCGAAGCGCTGGTAATCGGGCACCGCCCGCGTCGTGATGATCGGCAACCCGGCGGCCAGCGCCTCGATCAGTACCACGCCGAATGTCTCGACGACGCTGGGAAGCACGAACGCGTCCGCCCGCGCCATGAACGCGGCTACCTCTGCGCGCGAGCGCTCACCGTGGAAGCTGACGACTTCTGACGGTAGTCGCACCAGCGCGAGCTGCTCGAGCGCCGGCCGTTCGGGGCCGTCGCCGACGACGTCGAGCACGAAGTCGCTGCGGGTGTCGTGCACCTGGGCCAGCGCGTCGAGCAGGTACTCGATTCCCTTCTGAGGCGAGAGCAGCGCCACGACCAGCAGCCGCGCCGGACCGCCGTGGCGGGCGATCTGCTGCGCTGACGGGACGAACGGCTCGACGTCAACCACCTCCGGGACGACCTCGTAGCGGCCGCTCGGCTGGAATTGCTCCAGGTGGCGCTCGAGACGACCGCTGACCGGACACACCAGGGTGGCGTGCCTGAATACGAACCGAGCCACGACGGCGTCGCGCCCGCGTACCTTGCCCTCGATGAAGTCGGTGTGATGCTCGCTGACGACGACTGGGTAGCGGCCATGGGACAGCAGGAGCGCCAGGAAGCCGGACGAGAACACGTGTCCGTGAAGGATGTCCGGGCCTTGGCCGCGGCGGCGCATCCGCCGCAACGCCAGCGCGGCGATCGCGAGGAACTCGAGCCTGCCGCGGGTCGTCCCGAGGCGCATCCGGGTGTGGACGCGCACGACACGCAGGCCGTCTTCGAGCGCGGTCGTGACGGACGCCTCCCCGCGTGCACGGGGCATTGGATGATGGACGAGGACGGTGACGTCGTGCAGGCGTGCGGCGGCTCGAGCCTGATCCCTGATAAACACGCCCGCCGTGGGGCTTGAGGCCGACGGATACCACTCGGGACGGATCAGGATTCGCATGACGGCCGCGCCTCAGGCTTCGCGTAGACGGCGCCGGCGGGAGCTGAGGCGCCCCCATCTCGTAGACAGAAGCGCCTGGTAATCGGCCAGTTCGGAGCGGGTGGGCACCAGCAGCGGCAGCGGATTGCAGCCGGTGACCCGGTGGTAGAAGAACGCGGCCAGGGCGAACGAAGCGGTGTAGGAGATCGTCGATGCGAGCGCCGCGCCGGTCGCGTGCAGCGCCGGGATCAGCAACACGTACAAGCCGACGGTCAGTGGCGCGACGATCATCGAGGTCACGAGCAGCAGACCGGGGCGCCCGCGACCGGCGATCGCGGCAGCAAGCGTGGTGCAGATCCCGATCAGCGCGACGCCGGGGAGCAGGATCAGTCCGAGCACGATGCTCTGGCGAAACGCGCCGCCGTAGATCGGCACGACCAGCACAGCGAGGCTTAGGGCGGCGAGCGACGCGACGACGATGCTGACCAGCGCCGAGTGCCGGAGGCTCTTGGCCTCTGCCACGCGCAGGCGCTCGATTTGCTCGCCTCCTTGCCCGCTTAGCGCCGCGACTCGCGGGTACAGCACGTCGCTGACGGCCTGCGGCAGCACCCACAGCACGCTTGTCACCGACACGGCGAGCGCGTAGTGGCCGACGACGGCGCCTGTGGCGGTGGCGTTGAGGATGAACAGGTCGAGCCGGTAGTTGATCGCCTGCAGCGCGTTCGAGCCGTAGCCTTTCACCCCGAAGCCGATCGCGCGGCGCAGCTGGCCGGCGGTCGCGGTGGCTCGGCCGCGCTGGCGGTCGACTATGCGGCGGCTGACCGGCAACCTGACGATCGCGACGATCACGTGAGCTGCGGTGAGGCCGAGCACGGCGCCGGTGACGCCGTCGACCTCGCTCAACCCAATCACCAGGCACACCGCCAGCACCGCCTGGAGCGCCGACGGGATCGCGTAGCCCTCGTAATGCCCCGTGGCGAGCGCCACGTAGGAGCCATAGAACCACGACAGAACGAACGGGAGCGCGAGCGCACCGGCCAGTGTCAGCGGCACCGACAAGCCGTGGAACGCGGAGGGGATGCATAGCCTGACCAGCATCGCCCCGGCGCCGCCGGCGAGACCGCAGACCAGCGCCATGGATTGTGAGCTGCGCCACGCGTCCGCTGGGTTCCAGCGGCCTGAGCTGACGAAATACACGATGCCGTGCTCGACGCCGAGCGTGGTCAACACGAGCAGCACCGCGATCATCGTTTGCGCGACTGCGTAGGCGCCGAGCCCCGCGGGGCCGAGCAGGCGGGCGACGACGATCGTGGTCGTGGCGCCCGCGACCGTGATGAGGCCACGGCTCAAGCCCAACATCACGGCGCCGCCCGTCAGCGGTCGGGTGGCGGCTCGGTTATCGGATTGGGCTTGCCGGCGGTCGTCCGCCGCCCCCTGGCCCCATGCCTTCAGTCGTTGCTCGTCCAGCGCGGTCACGGTTAGGTTGCGGAATAGCTACCGAGCACCGTCGCGAGCGACTGGTCCAGCGACAGCTTCCCGCAGTTCGTGGCGAACCATTGCGCCGTCCGCTCGCGCATTGCGAGGCCGGCCTCGTGCACCTGCACTATTGCGTCGGCGATGGCAGCGGCATCGGACCGGCTCACGATCAAACCGTTGACGCCGTCGACGATCAGTTCCACCGCCGCGTTGTCCTCGCCGGCGACGACGATGCTCGGGGTCGACAGCGCCGCGGCCTCGACAACCACCATGCCGTAGCCCTCCCGCCGCGAGGGCAGCAGCATGCACAGCGCTCGCCGGACATCCGCCTGGACGACGTCCGAGGGGGCGAAGCCGGGCGTCGTGGCGATGTCCGACAGGCCGTGGTCGCGGATTGCGCGAGCCAGGCTCGGCTGCTCGGGGCCCTCGCCGTAGAACACTGCCCGCAGACCCGGGATCCGGCGGGATGCGGCCGCAACGGCAGCGACACCCAGCGTGACCCCCTTCTCCGGAATCAGCCGACCTGCAAACACGACCAGCGGTTGTGAAGGCATGGCCCGGTGCCCCTGACGCTCGCCGGCGTACTCGCCGCGCAGCACCGTCAGTTCGCCGCGCAGCCCGACTTGGCCTAGGCGCTCGGCGTGCAGGCGGGAGAAGCAGAACGCGCGCTGGCGGACGCGGGCGCATGCGCGCTGCACTAGCCACCCGATCGTGCCGCCAGCCCGCCCGAGGTACTCCCGCCAGTAGGCACGCGACCACACCTCGTGCCAGTCGACGACTAGCCGGTAGCGGCCGGCCGGTCTGGCCGCAGCCGCGGCCAGCAGCGAGAAATAGGGAAACGAGGCCGTGTGCACGACGTCATAGCGACGGCCGTGTCTGAGCAGGTGCATGAACACCCCGAGCCCGAAGACGAGCGGCGGCAGGATCCGGCGGCGCCCGGGGCCGGCGTACAGCCGCATTCGGGGCCCGACCACTCGCACGTCGACGCCGGGGAGGTCGGGGTCAGTGCCACGGTCCCACTGGCGCAGCGTCAGGTAGGTCACCTCGTGTCCTTCCGCCACGAGACGCCGTGCGAGGTTCCGGTACCAGCGTTCGGCGCCACCGACCGTGTGCGGGAACAGGCAGTCGTAGACGAGGCAGATGCGCATCGAGGGGCGCGGGTTCGCGGATGGATCGGCGGTGTCGAGCACGTTCGGTCTGTCCGGTTGGCTCAGCGCCGGCGGCGCAGGCCGATGATCGACAGAAGGAACGACGAGAAGAAGATCTGGATCCCGACGATGATCAGCGTCGCGGCGAGGACCGCGAGGTTCTCGTCCGAAAGGCGCCCGAAGCCGTTACCGAGCCAGTCGAGCACGATCCACGTGGCGATCGCTAGGCCGAGCAGCGTGACTCCGCCGCCGAGCAGCAGCCCGTGCTCAAGCCGGTAGCGCGCGCGCATGCGGTCAAACCATTTGTCCTGCTCGCCCATGTAGTACGTGCCGTAGGCATTCGCGCAGATCCCGAGGGCGACGACCTGGGTGCCGACGATCGCCAACAGCGCCCCGGCGATCGTCGCGTGGATCTGCCACTCGCGGCCGAGGATCCCGATATGGGCAACCACGATCAGCTCGATCAGCGCACCGAGCACCGCCATCACGGCACCCGGCAGGATGAACAGGTGGTTGGGCGAGTGGACCAACAGGAAGCGCAGGTGGCGCCAACCGTCCCTGAAGCTCGACAGTTTGGACTCGCCGCCCCGGGGGTGATACTGGATCGGAAACTGCCGGATCTGAAGCTTTTCCTTGGACGCGCGGATCACCATCTCGGAGGCGAACTCCATCCCGGTGGTCCGCAGGTCGAGCCGCGGCAGCACGTCGCGTCGGACCGCTCGCATGCCGCAGTGGGCGTCGCCGACGCCGGTGTTGAAGAGGACGTTGAGAAAGCCCGACAACAGCGGATTGCCGATGTAGCGGTGATGCCACGGCATCGCGCCCGGAAGGATGTTCTTCATCCGGTTACCGATCACCACGTCGGCTCCGCCCTCGAGCGCCGCCAGGAACCGCGGAGCCTCGGCGAAGTCGTACGTCAGGTCGGCATCGGCCATCAGGATGTACTGGCCGCGCGCTGCCGCCAGGCCGGCCAGGTAGGCGCTCCCGTAGCCGCGCTCGGGCTCGTGTACGACGTGGGCTCCCGCAGCCGCCGCGAGCGCGTCGCTGCCGTCGTCGGACCCGTTGTCCGCGACAATCACCTCACCGACGATGTTGTTCGCCTCCAGCGCATCCTGGGCGCGGCGGACGCATTCTTCGATCGTGCCGGCTTCATTGAGGCACGGGATCACGATCGACAGGTCAAGCGCGCCCTGCGAGGCGATGTCCGGATGCAGATCGTCACGGGCGACGGTTCTCGGCGCCGCGGTGATCCGGGGCGCGAGGGGATGGGCGACCGTTGCGCCCAGTCCCAGCGGACTCGCGGTCGGCGCTGAGAGCAGTTCTCGCATCGCGTTCAATGTTCGGCATACGCGCGCGTATGGCCAACGGCACCAAGAGCTAAATCGACCTAGACCAAGGTCTGGGATTAGGGCGATCCCGATTCGGTCCGACGGGAAGCGGGGAGACCGTTTTAAGCCCGCATCCAGCGGTGTCTATACTCGTCCGCCCACCTCACCCATTTGGGTGATTCGAGTGTGGGGACCCCGCCCGCGCCGGCGGGTTTTCTCTCCCAGGAATCCAACCTATCCAGGTCTAACTAGCGCTATGCCCAAAGACGTCATCCTCACCCAGGAGGGCCTCGCCAATCTGAAGGCGGAGCTCGATCATCTTTCGACCACGCGACGCCGCGAAGTCGCTTCCCGCATCAAAGAGGCGCGCGAGTTCGGCGACATCACGGAGAACGCGGAGTACGACGACGCCAAGAACGAGCAGGCGATGCTCGAGGCGCGGATCGCGTCGCTCGAGGACAAGCTGCGCTCGGCGACGGTCGTCGACGCCTCCGATCTAGGCACGGACGTCGTGCGGGTCGGCTCGGTCGTGCACGTCAAGGACCAAGGCGGCAAGTCCACCAAATACACGATTGTCGGCTCTGCCGAGGCGAAGCCCGCCGAGCTGAAGCTCTCCAACGAATCCCCCGTAGGCAAGGCACTACTTGGTCGCAAGCGCGGCGAGGAGGTTCAGATCTCCACCCCGCGCGGCGAGCGCAAGCTCAAGATCACCAAGATCGACGTCGGCGCGAGGTAGCCCGGCTGCATAGCCAGCTTCGCCCGTGCGAACGTTCGACCACAGCCGCCTTATCTGTGGTCCAGCGTTCCAATCGTCCGCACTGGGTTGTCTCACGTTCAGCGATGAGCCGCGCCCAGTTGTCGCGCTATATCGTGGGCCGTCATGAGCGATCCATCGGCGATGCCGCAAATCCTCGGCGACCCATCGCCTTCGGGGCCGCCCCAAGCGGACACCTCCGAGCTGCTCAAGGCGCGCAGGGCAAAACTCGACGCACTGCGCGCGGCCGGCATCGACCCGTTTCCTTACCAGTACGAGGGCGTCGAGCCGATCGCTGAAGTGCGCGCGGCGCACGAAGGCCTGCAAGCCGGCGAGGAGACCGTGATCACCCATCGCGTCGCGGGGCGTCTTGCCGCTCGCCGTGGCCAGGGGAAGATGGCCTTCCTGGACCTGGTCGATCGCTCTGGCCGGATCCAGCTCCAGGCGCGCGTCGACGAGCTCGGACCCGAGGGAATGGAGCAACTGTTGGGTCTCGATCTCGGCGACCTGCTGGGCGTCGACGGCACGGCCTTCCGCTCGCGCCGGGGCGAGCTGACGCTGAGAATCACCGCGTTCACGCTGCTCGCCAAGTCGCTGCGCCCGCCGCCCGACAAGCACCACGGGCTGTCGGATGTCGAGACGCGCTTCCGCCACCGCGAGCTCGACCTGATCGCCAACGAGGACGCCCGCGAGCTGTTCGTCACCCGCGCGCGGGTCATCTCGGCGACGCGGCGGTTCCTCGACGACGAGGGATTCGTCGAAGTCGAAACCCCCGTTTTGCAGCCTCTTTACGGTGGCGCTTCGGCGCGTCCGTTCACCACCCATCACAACGCTCTGAACCGCGACCTGTACCTGCGGATCGCGACCGAGCTGTACCTCAAGCGCCTGATCGTCGGCGGGCTCGAGCGCGTTTACGAGCTCGGCAAGGACTTCCGTAACGAGGGCGTCGACACGACCCACAACCCCGAGTTCACGATGCTCGAGTGGTATGAGGCGTACGCCGACTACCGCGACGTCGCCGCCCGCTGCGAACGGCTGATTCACGCGGTTGCGCATGCCGTCGGCTATGACGGTCCGATCGACTTCACGCCACCGTGGCGCCGCGAGACGCTCGCGGCCGCGATCGAGAGCCGCACCGGCATCGACATCCTGGCGCTCAAGGAGCGAGACCAGCTCGCAGAGGCGATGCGGGCGCAAGAGATGGCGGTCGCCGACGACGACAGCTGGCCCGAGTTGGTCGACGAGCTCGTCTCAAAGCAGGTCGAGCCGACCCTGATCGAGCCCACCTTCCTGCTCGATTACCCGGTCGAGCTGTCTCCGCTCGCGAAGGATCACCGCGACACTCCCGGCCTCGTCGAGCGGTTCGAGGCGTTCGTCGGCGGGATGGAGATCGCGAACGCGTTCACGGAGCTCAACGATCCCGACGAGCAGCGGCGACGGTTCGCCGCCCAACGACGGCTGGCGGCCGCCGGCGATCAGGAGGCGCAGCCCTACGACGAGGATTACATCGAAGCGCTCGAGCATGGGATGCCGCCGACGGGCGGGATCGGGATCGGGATCGACCGGCTCGTGATGCTCCTGACCGGCAAGCGGTCGATCCGCGAGGTGGTGCTGTTTCCGGCGCTGCGGTCATGACGCGACGCGCCTAGTGGGCGTTCGCATTCATGTCCGTGGTCTGGGGCGGCTCCTACCTGCTGATCAAGATCGCGATCAACGGCGGGATGCCGGCACCGGACGTGGCCTGGCTGCGGATCGCGATCGCGGCTGTCCTGTTCGTCGCGGTCTCGTGGCGTCAGTTCGCCACGCTACGCAACAGCTGGGTCTGGATCATCGCCTACGCGGTCGCCGAGATCTCGATCCCGTTCCCGCTGATCGCCGCCGGCGAGGTCCACGTGGCGTCGTCGCTGGCTGCGATCATCATCGCCTCGGTGCCGTTGCTCGTGACGGTGCTGTCGCTGCGGTTCGATCCCTCCGAGCGCCCGACCCCGCTCCGAGCAGCCGGTCTGGTGATCGGCTTCACGGGCGTGATCGCGCTGGTCGGGATCGATGTCGCCGGCAACGGCCCCGAGCTGCTGGGTGCGTTCGCGATCTTCATCGGCGCGGTCGGCTACGCGATCGGGCCGATGCTCATCAAGCTCGGGATGGGCGGCCTCGATTCACGCGCGGTGATGGGGGCGAGCCTGGTAGTCGCGATGGTGCTGCTGGCCCCGTTTGCGGCGCTCGACACCCCGTCCCGGACGCCAACCGCGGGCGCGTGGGCAGCGGTCGTGACGCTCGGGGTGCTGTGCACGGCGATCGCGTTCGTCGTTTATACGTTGTTAATCCGCGAGGCCGGAACCAGCCGGGCGACCGTGATCACCTACATCAACCCGCTGGTCGCTGTCGTGCTGGGGGTGACGCTGCTCGGCGAGCGCCCGGGGCCGACTGCACTGGCCGGATTGCTGCTGATTTTGGCCGGATCGTGGCTCTCGACAGGCGGCAAACTGCCCCGTTCGCGGAGCCGGTCCGAGGCTGGCGCGAAGCGACCGTCGGCGCCCCCGCGTGGCGTGTGAAGTAGCGCACAGACCGCGAATCGGTGCAGTTGGGTACCGCAGAGCGGCTGTTAGACTGAGGTATGGCCCGATTGAAGTCCGTTGGCACTCATCCAATGAGGCGTTTTAGCCGAAGAGATGCGTGAGACGGCCTGTCGGCATCCCCTAAGTCACATCGTGGCGTAGGAGGACGGAAAAGGAAAACTTCGCGACCGACCACCTCGCAAAGCACCGGCCAAAAAGACAGGAAGCACATGTTTGAGCGATTTACAGAGCGAGCCCGTCAGGTGGTCGTCCTGGCCCAGGAAGAGGCGAGGACCCTCAAGCACAACTACATCGGTACCGAGCACATCCTGCTTGGGCTGCTACGCGAAGAGGAGGGGCTCGCCGCCCGTGTGCTGGAGTCCCTCGACATCACCGTCGAGCGCGTTCGTGCGCAGGTCGTGCGAATCGTCGGCTCCGGTGAGGAGGTCACCTCCGGTCAGATCCCGTTCACACCGCGCGCCAAGAAGGTGCTGGAACTAGCGCTGCGTGAAGCGCTGAGCCTCGGCCACAACTACATCGGTACCGAGCACATCCTGCTCGGCCTCGTGCGCGAAAACGAAGGCGTCGCGGCACGGATCCTGCTCGACTTCGACGCCGACTCAGAGAAGATCCGCAACGAAGTGATCCGGATGCTGTCCGGACCGGGCAGCCGGCAGCGCGGTTCCGGCGCGGGCGCCCAGGGCGCCGCCGGGCCCGGCGAGGGCAAGAAGTCGTCCAAGCTGCTCGACCAGTTCGGCCGCAACCTGACCAAGCTCGCCTCCGAGGGAAAGCTCGATCCGGTCGTCGGGCGCGAGACGGAGATCGAGCGGATCATGCAGATCCTCTCGCGGCGGACGAAGAACAACCCGGTGCTGGTCGGCGAGCCCGGCGTCGGCAAGACCGCCGTCGTCGAAGGCCTGGCGCAGCGGATCACCAACGCCGACGTCCCGGAGTTGCTGAAGGGCAAGCAGATCTACACGCTCGACCTCGCCGCCCTGGTCGCGGGCTCGAAGTACCGCGGCGAATTCGAGGAGCGGCTCAAGAAGGTGATGAAGGAGATCACCCAGCGCGGCGACATCATCCTGTTCATCGACGAGCTGCATAATCTCGTCGGTGCCGGCGCGGCCGAGGGCGCGATCGACGCAGCCTCGATCCTCAAGCCGGCGCTCGCCCGCGGCGAGCTGCAGACAGTCGGCGCGACGACGCTCGAGGAGTACCGCAAGTACCTCGAGCGCGACTCGGCGCTCGAGCGCCGCTTCCAGAAGATCACCGTCGACCAGCCCTCGACCGAGGAAACGGTCCAGATCCTCAAGGGCCTGCGCGACCGCTACGAGCAGCACCACAAGGTCAACATCACCGACGAGGCGCTCGAGGCGGCCGCCGATCTCGCCGACCGCTACATCTCCGACCGCTTCCTGCCCGACAAGGCGATCGACCTGATCGACGAGGCCGCGTCGCGGATGCGGATCAAGTCGATGACCTCGCCGCCCGTGTACCGCGACCTCGAGGACGAGATCACCGAGACGCGGCGTGCGAAGGAGGAGGCGATCGAGAACCAGGAGTTCGAGAAGGCCGCGAGTTTGCGCGACGACGAGCGTCGCCTCGTGCAGCGCAAGCGCGAGCTGGCCGATCAGTGGGAGGCCGGCGAGTCGACCGAGCGCCCGTCGATCGGCGAGGAGGAGATCGCCGACATCGTCTCGATGTGGACCGGAATCCCCGTCTTCAAGCTGACCGAGGCCGAGACCCAGAAGCTGATGCGGATGGAGGAGGAGCTCCACAAGCGCGTCATCGGGCAGCACCCGGCGATCGAGGTCGTGTCAAAGGCGATCCGGCGCTCGCGCGCGGGTCTCAAGGACCCCAAGCGCCCGACCGGCTCGTTCATCTTCCTCGGGCCCTCCGGCGTCGGCAAGACGGAGCTAGCCCGGACGCTGGCCGAGTTCCTGTTCGGCGACGAGGACACGATGGTGCGGATCGACATGTCGGAGTACATGGAGAAGCACGCCGTGTCGAGGTTGGTCGGTTCCCCGCCCGGCTACATCGGCTACGACGAGGGTGGCCAGCTGACCGAGGCCGTCCGCCGCAAGCCGTACAGCGTGCTGCTGCTCGACGAGATCGAGAAGGCGCATCCCGACGTGTTCAACATCCTGCTGCAGATCCTCGAGGACGGGCGTCTAACCGACGCTCAGGGCCGAACGGTCGATTTCCGCCACTGCATCGTGATCATGACCTCGAACATCGGGGCCTCCGAGATCGCGCGCAACACGCCGCTCGGGTTCGCCGTCTCAGACGACGAGACCGGGATCACCTACGACGACATGAAGAACCGGATCATGGGCGAGCTGAAGAAGGTCTTCCGGCCCGAGTTCCTGAACCGGATCGACGAGGTGATCGTGTTCCACAAGCTCGCCAAGGACGAGATCAAGGAGATCGTCGAGCTGCTGCTGCGGCGGATCCGCGAGTCGATGGCCGAGCGGGAACTCCAGCTCGAGCTGTCGGAGCCGGCCAAGGACCTGCTCGTCGAAAAGGGGTGGGACCCGGCGATGGGCGCCCGGCCACTGCGGCGCGCGATCCAGCGCTACATCGAGGATCCGCTCGCCGACTTCGTGCTCCGTTCGCAGGTCCCGTCGGGATCGACGGTGCTGGTCGAGCCGGGCGTCGGCGGCGACGGCGAGGAGGACGTCAAGCTGTCGGTGATCGAGCCCGCGCCGAAGCCGACGCCCGTCGGTGTTGGCGCCGAGGGTGGCTCGGGCGACGACGACGACGAGCACGGATCCGAGCCGGCTGAGCCAGCCGGGTCAGACGCGCCCACGGACTCCGAGTAGACGAACTCGCGTACTTCGGAGCAAGCAAGCTCGCTTGCTCCGGCGACGCGGGTCGTTCAATCAGAGCCCGGTACGCGGGTCGTGGACTCAGAGCGTGTCGAAGCAGCCGTAGATCGTGAACAGCGGGTTGACGACGCTGCGCCCGCGCGCGGCGGTCATCATCTGCTGGCCGACGAACGAGGGCGGCGCCTCGGCCTTGTAGCAGCCGTTTGACTTGACGCTGACGTCATAGGTGACGGGCGTCGTCGTGAACGGATCGGATCCGAGTTGCGGGGTGAGCACGGTCAGCGTGCAGACCCAGTCGTCACCCGGTCCGCCCCCGGGCCCGGCTCGGCGTCGGCAGCTGGGCAGGATGTCGAGCCGCGCGCCCGCCGGCACGTCGCGGCCGAGCTCGCGCTGCTGCAAGAGCGTGAGCTGGTTGAAGGTGGGGGTGATCGCGGCCTGCAGACGCGCCGCGGTGACTGCCTCGGGACCCCAGTCGCTCGCGGCCGCCAGGAACGCGATCAACGCCGCGGCGCCGGCGGCGGCAGCGAGTGGCACCGCCCAGCCGGATCGGCGTGGCACGGGCGGCCCGGCGAAGTCACGCCGTCGTAGGGCGACCCAGCTGCCCGCCAGGCAAGCGGCGATCCAGCCGACGCAGATCGCGCTCTCGAGCGCCAGCGGCCCGTAGAACGGTTTGCCCGCCAGCAGGCCGTGCCAGTCATCGAACGCAGCGGCGACCAGCAGCGCATGAACCCAGAAGCCGCGTCCGACGAGGGCCAGCAGCTGCATCACCAGCGCCACCAGGATCGGGCCGAGCACCCCCATGATCCCGTTGCGGGTCAAAACTGAAAACAGCACTGCGAGGCTGACGAACGCCAGCAGCGGCAGCGCGCTGACGAGCCAGCTAAGCGCTACGAGTGCGAGCGCGTGTCCAGGCGCGAGCAGCGTCCCGCTGAGGTCGACCAGTTGGCCGCCGCCTCCGATCAGCAGGCCGGCAGCGAGGCTCGAGAGCGCCGCGAGGGCCAGCAGCACCAGCGCGAAGCTCGCCGCCACCAGCACCTTGCCGGCGAACACGTCAGACCGGCGGCACGACCGTGTCAGCACCGTCTTCCAGGTCCCGTGCCGGTCCTCGGCCGCGAACAGGTCACCCGCCAGAACCCCCGCCATCACCGGGAAGCCCCACGAGCCGGCGAACGACAACACGACGAGCGAGAAGGCAAAGCCCGACGCGTGGACCCAGACGCCGAACAGCGTGTCGGCCGGGACTCCGCTCTGGAGCGACAGCACGGCCGCGAACGCAAACGGCCCCAGCGCACATACCACGATCAGTACGCGGGCGGGAAGCTGTGCCAGGAGCTTGCGCCGCTCGGTCCGGAAAACACGCCAAACCCCGGCGCTCGCCGCCTCCTGCTCGCGGCGGAGCGAACCCGTCTCCGCGATCGCCGAGCTGGTCATCGTGCCGGCACTCCGACCTGAAGCTCGTCGGCGGTGAGCTCGAAGAACATCGACTCCAGTGGGCTCCCGAGCAACTCCAGCCGGCGGATCGCGATGCCGTCGCGTCCGAGCACGAGCGTGAGACGATCGAGCGACGGGCTCGTTGCGGTCAGGGTCAGCCCGCCGTCGACAGTGGCCGTCGCGTCGATGCCATCGACGCGCGTGGCGGCCTCGAGCGCGCGCCGGTCGTCACTGGTCTGAAGCCGGTAAGCCGGCGCGGGCGCCTGAGCGCGCAGCGCCGCGGCGCTCCCATCCCAGACCACGGCTCCCCGGCGCAGCACGGTGAAGCTGTCGCAGATCCCCTCGAGCTCGCCGATCTGGTGGCTTGAGACGAGCACCGCGACGCCGTCGCGCCCGAGCCGCCGAATCAGCTCCAGGACGTCGCGGGCGCCGGCCGGATCGAGACCGCTCGTCGGCTCGTCGACCAGCAGCACGCGCGGTGCCCGCAAGAGCGCGGCGGCGATCCCGAGCCGCTGCTTCATGCCGGTCGAGTAGCCGCTGACCCGGTCGGCCGCGCGAGCCCTGAGCGCGGTTGCATCGAGCACCCCCGACACCCGCCCGGGTGCACCGGCTCCATCGAGCTCGGCGAGCAGCTCGAGGTTGGCGCGCCCCGACAGGTATGGGTAGAAGCGCGGCTCCTCGACGAACCCGGCGACTCCGTCGAGCGCCGACGGGTCGGTCGGATCGAGCCGGCGGTCGAGCAGCTCGACCGTCCCGCCGCTCGGCGGCAAGAGGCCGAACAGGATCCGCAGCAGGGTCGTCTTCCCGGCCCCATTGGGACCCAGCAGGCCGCGCACCTCACCCTCCTCGACGTGCAGATCGACACCGTCCAGCGCGCAGAGCGAGTCAAACCACTTGCTGATCGTGGTCGCCGTGATCGCCGTCATCGTCGTCTCCGGCCCGGCCCCGACCTACGCCGGGGGCGGGGTCGAGGCGGGCCCGGGCGCCGGGTGCACGGGCAGGATCAGCGGCGGCCTCGGCGGCTGGTTGAAGTCGAAATCGGCCGTCAGGTCGCCGAGGATCGGATTCGCCTCGCGGACGTCGGGACGCGGGTCCGGACGCCCGTCGGTGGCGGGGTCCAGGCGCTGGCCGCCGAGGAAATCGTCCTCGATGAACTTGTTGTAGGCGTCATGGCTCAGGATCTGGTGATCGATGAAACCGGCGCGCGCGTAGGGGCTGATCACGATTCCGGGCACGCGTAGCCCGTACCCGTTCTCGTCGACCTTCGGCGGCACGACGTTGTCATAGAAGCCACCCCAGTCGTCCCAGGACAGGAAGATGGCGGTGCTGTCCCAGTCGGGGCTTTCCATGATCGCGTTGATCAGTCCGGTCACGTACGTCTGACCGGTGCTGACCAGTGCCGGCGGGTGCTCTGAGACGGTCCCGTTGGGATCGATCCACGAGACCGCCGGCAGCGCGCCCGCCTTGGCCGCGGTGAAGAAGTTGCTCAGCGACTGGATGTTGCCGAGTTGCCCGTCCTGGTGGACGTCAGTGAAGTGGGGGAGCGGATTCCAGATGCCCGGCGTCTTCGGGCCCTGCTTGACCGGTGCGCAGGTCATCGCGCTGTCGTTCTCGCAGTCGGGCTCGGTCCCCTGGAACACGTAGTAAGCCCAGCTGACGCCGAACTTGTGCAGCAGGTAGGTGATGTCGGTCCAGGCGTAGAGCGGCGTCTGGCTCAGCGGCGTACCGGGGGAATTTGGGCTCTCCAGCGCGTTCTTGCACGAGTACGGGTCGTTTGGGTTGGTGCAGTAGGCCGACCACTCTGACACCTGGTAGAGGTGCTCGGGCAGGCTCCACGAGGCGTTGGGCTCGAACATGTGGTCCTGGAGGACGAAGTCCTCGGCATAGGTCCAGTAGTTGGGGATCTCACGCGCATCGTGGTAGCCCATCACGTCGACGCACTTCGACGTCCGGGTCGCCTTGCACGGACTGCAATTGGGGTTGTTGGTCGTGCAGCCCATGCCCTTCTCGGCCTGCCCCACGAACCCGTCCATCTTGCCGCCGTCGATGTCGGCGACCGCGTTCGCGGCGCCGTGGGGGCCGCCGTAGTTGAGGTTGCTCGGATCGTGGAACGGACGTACGCAGCCGCCGTGGAGTGGGTCGGGGACGCACACCCCGGCGGGAAACCCCTCAGCCCCGGGGAAGGTGCCGAAGTACTGGTCGAACGATCGGTTCTCCTGCATGATGATCACGACGTGCTTGATCTTGTGGATCGGGTTCGCCGACAACGTGACCGCGCTCGAGACCGAGCGGATGTTGGTCTTGTCGCCGGGCAGGAGGGCGCGGAGCACCAAGGACCCGGCGGCGGGGACCGTGTAGGCGGCGCTGAAGCTCGTGCCGTTGCTCAGCCGCGCGCTCGCGATTGTTAGCCACGCCGACCCGACCAGTGACTGGATCAAAACCCGTTCGCTGCGTGGCTGACGCGGCGTGACCGTGCCACTCAGGGTCTCTGCCTCACCGGGGGAAGGGGCGAGGTCCGAAGCGGTCAGTGTCACCAGTGCATGCACGCGCTGGTGAAGGGTCCGGCTGCGGCGCCGGCCGACGACCACGTACCACGCGCGGTTGGTCTCGACTAGTCCGGCCGGGCGCACGAACTCGTACCGCCCACCGGTGAGCGTGGTGGTCACGGCGGCTCGATGGAAGCGATGCCAGCCGGGGAGTTTGTGCCACAGCACGACCCGTCTCCCGGCCGGAAACGGCGCCGATAGGCGACCATAGATCAGTACCACCTCGCCGGCGACACTCGGGTTCGGCCCCGCGTGGATACTCACGTGTCTCGCGCACACGTGCCGGGCGGAGGCGCATCGTGGCGTGGGTCTCCCGCTGGCAGCTGCGGAGGTCAGAACGAGCGCTGCGGTGACGATGATCGCGACGCTTGCGATCCCAGCCAACCCGACGAACAGACGGCGCATTTTGCGCACCTCCGAACTGGTCGTTCCGGCCGGACTCCTTTTCGCCGCCGTTAACCCGGAGATGGCCAGCGAGTTGCGGCGGATGTAACAAAAGTGACATAAGCGGAGTTGCCGTCGGGTCCGGCGCGTAGGCTCAGGAACCCGATGCCCCGCGCCGCGACAGTTCACGTCTGCTCAGAGTGCGGGCACCAGACAGCCCGCTGGGCCGGACGCTGCCCGGGCTGTGGCGAGTGGAACACGCTCGTCGAGCAGCTCGCCGAACCCGTGTCGGGATCGGCGCCCGGTCGCGCCGGCGGGCGGCGAGCCCGCGGCGCAGCAGCGAAGCCGATCGCGCTGCGCGAGGTCCGAGCCGACCACCACCGTCGCCTGAGCACCGGGATCGGCGAGCTAGACAACGTCCTCGGCGGCGGCATCGTGCCCGGCTCGCTGGTCCTGATCGGCGGCTCGCCGGGGATCGGCAAATCGACCCTGACGACGATGGTGCTCGCCAATCTGTGTGCCGCCGGCCGCCGGACCCTGTATGTGTCGGCCGAGGAGTCGGCGGCCCAGATCAGGTTGCGCGCGGAGCGACTGAGCTCGGGCGATGCGCTGGCGGTCCCCGCGATCGCCGAGACCGATCTCGACACGGTGCTCGCGACGCTCGAGCAAGAGCGTCCCGAAGTGTGCGTGATCGATTCGGTCCAGACGCTCCACAGCCGAGAGCTGTCGAGCGCGGCCGGCTCCGTCGCTCAGGTCCGCGAGGTCGCTGACGGGATCATGCAGGTCGCCAAGCGGCTGCGGATCGCGGTGCTGCTGGTCGGCCACGTGACCAAGGACGGCGCGCTCGCCGGCCCGCGAGTGCTCGAGCACCTGGTCGACTGCGTGCTCCAGTTCGAGGGCGAGCGCGAGCGCACCTACAGGACGGTGCGCGCGGTCAAGAACCGCTTCGGCTCGACTAACGAAGCGGGCGTGTTCGAGATGCGCGACGACGGCCTCGTCGAGGTGCTCGACGCCTCGGCGCGGTTCGTGGCCGAGGCGACCCACAGCCCCGGCAGCGTCGTCCTTTGCGCGATGGAGGGATCGCGACCGCTGCTGGTCGAGGTCCAAGCACTCGTCACGCAATCGGAGCTCGTGCCACCGCGGCGCGTCGTCGCCGGTCTGGACCGCAACCGCGTCGCCCTCGTGCTGGCGGTGCTGGGCCGTCATGGGGGGATCGGTCTCGGCGCGTCCGACGTATTCGTCAACGTCGTCGGCGGCGTGCGGGTCGACGAGCCCGGCGCGGACCTCGCGGTCGCGCTCGCGGTCGCGAGTGCCGCCAAGGGGTTCACCCTGACCGGTGGCGATGGACGTCCGTTGGCGTGCTTTGGAGAGCTTGGGCTGACGGGTGAGCTGCGGACCGTGGCGCACGCCGAGCGGCGGCTGGCGGAGGCGCGGCGGTTCGGTCTGGGGCCGGTTCTGGCGCCGGAGACGCACCCCTCGCTGCGCTCCGCGCTAGGCGCCGTCGCGGCCCCGCGCTCGCGGGCGCAGGCGGCCTAGTATGCGGCACTACAACCGATTGCGGTCGCGCAACCTGACGGCAACATTACGGCTAAAATTGCCCTGATGCCGCCGCGTTCCGGGGAAGAGCTCAAAGAAGAGCTCGAGTCTCGACAAGAGTCCCGGATCATGAGGGCGCTCGAGATGGTGGCGCCGGGGACCGCTCTGCGGGAGGGGATCGACAACATCGTCGACGCCCGAACTGGCGCGCTGATGGTGATCGGCGATCCCGAGGAGCTGGGCTTCCTGTTCTCGGGCGGGATCAAGCTCGACGTGGAGTATTCACCGGCTTTCCTGTACGAGCTGGCGAAGATGGACGGGGCGATCGCGCTCAGTTCGAACGCGACCAAGATCGCCCACGTCAATGTGCAGCTGACGCCGGACCCGACGATCTTGACGCTCGAGACCGGCACCCGTCACCGCACCGCCGAGCGGGTCTCCAAGCAGACCGACGCGATTGTGATCGCGGTCTCGGAGCGGCGCGAGGTCGTGTCGCTGTACGTCGACGGCGTCAAGTACATCCTCGAGGACATCCCGGTCGTGCTCGCGAAAGCCAACCAGGCGCTCGCGACGCTTGACAAGTACCGCAGCCGCCTTGATCAGGTATCAACCCGGCTGACGGCGCTCGAGTTCGAGGGCGGCGTCACCCTGCACGATGTCCTGACCGTGCTTCAACGCGCCGAGCTCGTGACCCGCATGGCGGTCGAGATCGAGCGCTACATCGTCGAACTCGGGACCGAGGGCCGGCTGATCGAGATGCAGCTCGATGAGACGATGGTCGGCGTCGCCGCCGACAAGGCGGCGTTGCTGCACGACTACCTGGTCGAGGACACCGACGATGGATTCGCGGCGGTCGTCGATCAGCTGGTGCGTCTGCCGCACCAAGACTTGCTGGACTTCGGACGGCTAGCCGAGTTGCTCGGCTACGACCGGAAGCTGAACACCCTCGATTACCCCTCATCTCCGCGTGGATTCCGGATCCTGGGTCGGATACCCAGGCTGCCGCGCCTCGTCGTGCAGCGGATCGTGACGGAGTTCGGAGGGTTCGAGGAGTTGCTCGCCGCGTCGGATGGCGAGCTGGAGACCGTCGACGGCGTCGGCGAGATCCGGGCGAAGGACATCCGCGAGGGCCTTCGCCGACAGCAGGAGATCAACTTGGTTGATCGCTACCTGCAGACGTAGCCGCAATCCGCGAGCGGGCATCGTCCTGCGCCGCACTGACAGAGGAGGACACCATCACAGAGCTAACGGAAGAGCAGCTGGATGATCTTGAGCCTGCAGATCCGCCCCCCCACATCGAGTTCGAAATCGGCGACAGTGTCGTCTATCCGCACCACGGCGCGGGCAAGGTGCTCCGCAAGGAGATGAAAGAGGTGCTCGGTGAGAGCCGCGAGTACCTCACGATCAAGATCCTCCACAACGACATGACCGTGATGGTCCCGACTGAGAACGCAGCGCTGGCCGGACTGCGACGCGTGATCGACGAGGAGACGGTCAAGAAGGTTCTCGCAGTGCTCAGCGACGAGTGTTCGGAGATGCCGAAGAACTGGAACCGGCGTTTCAAGCACAATCGCGACAAGATCAAGACCGGCGACATCTACGAGCTCGCCGAAGTGGTGCGCAACCTCGCGATCCGCGAGTCCGAGAAGGGACTCTCGACGGGGGAGAAGCAGATGTTCACGCGCGCGAAGAAGATCCTCGCCTCCGAGCTGATGTACGCGCTCGAGATGGACGAGCAGGAGGTCGAGGAGCACTTGTACAGCCTGCTGGTCGAGTCCAACGGCAACGGCAATGGCCACGCGAGAGCGAATGGCAACGGCAAGGTGGCGGTCGCCGCGAAGTAGGCATTGAATATGGCGGTCGCGCTGATCGTGGCCGCGGGACGTGGCGAGCGCCTTGGCTCGGACCGAGCCAAGGCGCTCGTCACGATTTGTGGGCGGCCGATGCTCGACTGGAGCGTCGCGGCGTTGCGGGCGGTCGAGGCCGTCTCTGAGATCGTCGTCGCGCTGCCCGCCGACGCGCTCTCGTACGCGCCGTCGGGGACGCTCGCAGTCGCTGGGGGTGAGTTCCGCTCGCAGTCTGTGCGGGCCGCGTTGCACGCCACGGCGCCCGGCTCGGACCCGGTGATCGTCCATGACGCCGCCCGGCCGCTGGCGACACCGCAGTTGTTCGAGCAGGCATTACTCGAGCTCGAACGGTGCGGCGCAGACGCCGTGATCGCGGCCGCCCCCGTGTCGGACACGATCAAGGAGGTCGGCGACGACGGGCGCACCGTAACGCGGACGCTCGACCGGGCCCGGCTGTGGGCGGTGCAGACGCCCCAGGTGTTCCGGCGAGCGGCGCTGGAACGTGCGCTCTCGGCTACCGAAGATGAGCTCGCCCGCGCAACTGATGATGCGTGGCTCGTCGAGCGGTCCGGTGGCGTCGTCCGTGTTGTCCCCGCCGACCCGGGAAATCTGAAAGTCACGACGCCCGCCGATCTGCGGGCCGCGGAGCTGTTGCTCGCGGAGCGCGGTTGATCTCGGGGATCGGATATGACTGCCACCGGCTCGCCGCCGGCAGGCGGCTGGTGATCGGCGGCGTGCAGCTCGAGCACGAGCTCGGGCTGGAGGGGCACTCCGACGCCGACGTCCTCACCCACGCGGTGATCGACGCGCTGCTCGGTGCTTGCGGTCTCGGCGACATCGGCGAGCACTTCCCGGATACGGATGCGCGCTATCAGGGCGCCGATTCGATCGCTCTGCTGCGGTCGACAGTTGAGATGGTGGGGGAGGCCGGATATGCGGTCGTTCACGTTGACGGGACGGTCTTGCTAGAGCGGCCGAAGCTCGCACCAGTCCGCGACGAGATCCGCGCCACGCTCGCAGCGGCACTCGGACTTCCGTCATCGCACGTGAACGTCAAGGCGACGCGTGGGGAGGGGATGGGCTTCATCGGGCGCGAGGAAGGGATCGCCGCACTCGCGATCGCCACCGTCGACGAGCTCTGAACACTTTGGGAGCTCGGCCCTCGGGCCGGTCGACGAGCTCTGAACAGGCTGTGAACTCGGCCCTCGGGCCGGTGGGCGAGCTCTGAACAGGCTGTGAACTCCGCCGACGGGCATTGGCGGCGGCGCTTTCCGCTGCCAGAATCAGCCCATGGAGAATCACGTCCGGGGGACCGTCTTGGTCGTCGACGACGAGCCGACGATCGCCGAAGTCGTCTCGCGCTACCTGGAACGCGCGGGCTACCGCACGCGCGTCGCCGGCGACGGGGCCCAGGCGCTGGCCGAGGTGGCCAGCCAGCGCCCGGACCTGGTCGTGCTCGACCTGATGCTCCCGGGGATGGATGGACTCGAGGTGATGCGCCGCCTGCGCGAGCACGCCCGTGACCGGATCGCGACCATCCTCCTGACCGCGAAGGGAGAAGAGTCCGATCGTGTCGTCGGTCTGCGACTGGGCGCGGACGACTACGTCGTCAAACCGTTCTCGCCCGCGGAGCTCGTCGCGCGCGTCGACGCCGTGTTGCGACGCGTCGACAACTCGACCGCGCACGAGGAGCCGATCGTCTGTAGCGACCTGACGATCGACCCGACCTCGCGGCGCGTGCACGTGCGCGGCGAGGAGGTTCAGCTGACACAGCGCGAGTTCGACGTGCTGTTGTTCCTGGCACGCCACCCCGGCCAGGTGTTCTCGCGCAACCAACTGATGGACGCGATCTGGCAATACTCGTTTTACACGGACACCTCGACGGTCACCGTTCACATCCGCCGTCTGCGGGCCAAGATCGAGCTCGACCCGGCGCAGCCGCGCCACATCGAGACGGTCTGGGGGGTGGGCTACCGGTTCGCGCCGTGACAAGCAGCTGGCTGCGTTCCCGGGCCGGGTCACTTTCGCGTCAGTTCGCGCTGGTGGTTGCGATCGCCGTCGCGCCGGTGCTGGTCGCGTTGGTGATCGTCAGCGTGCTGATGGTCGTGTCCGGGCACGAAGCGGTGTTCGTAGCGGCGGTGGTGGTGCTAGCCGGCGTGCTGGCCGCGATCGGCGCGAAGCTGGTCGCGAACGGGATCCTGCACGACGTCGAGACGATCCGTGACGGGCTGCGCGCGGTGGGTCGTGGCGAGCGCGACGTATCGATCGAGACCTCAGCCCGGGACGAGCTCGCCGAGCTCGCGGCGGAAGCCAACGCGATGATCGCCGACCTCGAGGCGCAGGCCGCCGCGCGTGACCAGTCAGACCGCGCGCGACGGGACCTCGTTGCCGCCGTCTCGCACGATCTCCGCACCCCGATCACGACGCTGAGGCTGCTCGCGGAAGCGGTCGGCGACGACATCGTCGTCGACGGCGAGACCCGTCGGGTCTATCTCCAGCGGATGCGCACCCACATCGACGCGCTCAGCGCGCTGATCGACGACCTGTTCGAGCTCTCGCGGCTGGAGGCGGGCGACATCAGCTGGTCGCTCGAGCGCGTTCCACTGCACGAGCTTGTGAACGAAACCGTCGAGGCGATGCGGGTTCAGGCCGAGGCGAAGGGCGTCGCGGTCGTGACCAGCGTCCCCGACGAGCTCGCGCCGGCGCGGGCCAATCCTGAGAAGCTCCAGCGGGTGTTGTTCAACCTGATCCAGAATGCGATCCGCCATACGCCCGCCGACGGAAGCGTCGTCGTCCGGGCCGAGCCGGTCGCGACGGGGATTGAGGTCGAGATCGCGGACACCGGCGATGGGATTGCGCCGGAAGAGCGCGAGCGCGTGTTCACCGCCTTCTACCGGGGTGGCTTCGACGCGGCGCGGACCGCCGACGGGGCGGGGCTCGGGCTGGCGGTCTCGCGAGCGATCGTCGAGGCCCACGGGGGCCAGATCTGGCTCGCCGACTCCAGCCACGGCACGAGCGTGCGCTTCAGCCTCTTGGCTGCCTGAGGGGGGTGTGTGACCTCGTCGTGGCTATAACCCCCTCGAGGTAACACAGCCCCTAAGCTCAGCCGCGTGAACTTCTGGCACAACCGCATCTGCTCGTCGGCGGCGTGGGCGCAGCACGTCGAGCAGAACCTGATCAGAGGTTGCCCGGGTACTGCGTCCCGGCGGCGTGTTCGCCGGCACGGACAGTATCGGCGGCGGCTGGAGGTTCCGCCTGATCCACGTCGGCGACACGCTGGCGCTCGTGGATCCGGGTACGCTGCCTGATCGGTTGCATGCTGCCGGCTTTGCAGACGCGCGCGTCGACCGCAACGAGCGCTCGCTGCGCTTTCGTGCCCACGCACCCGCTTGACCCGTGAAGCCCGCCGTCCCGATGGCGTTAGGAGCGTGTCGCTCAACCGGCTTAACGCGAACAAACGCCCGGCAGTGGATCGAACGTGCTGCGTAACGCCGGTTATCGCCGGCATAGCGCGACACGTGAGCCGCCGGGCGTGGCGCTTTTGCGCGTTAAGCCGCGCCACGGTACCGGTGAGTTCGTGGATGAGCCGCGGGGTCAGCCGGACTTCGCGGTCCGGCGCTGCGCGGCGGCGGCCCGCAGGCGCTCGTGCTCGACCAGCTGGGTGAGCTGCCGGCAGCTCGACTGCAGGTGAGAGGTGACCGCCGGCGCCGCGATCCGCTCGGCCAGCCACCCCGCAAGCCCTGAGCCGGCGACGCCGTAGGCGAGCCTGATCTCGACCCGCGTGCGCCCGCCCGGGGCGGTGCGCAGCCGCCAGCGGCCGCGCTGGTCGATGCCGGTGACCGAAGTCCAGGCTAGGTCCCATGGTGGATCCCATTCGACGACCTCGACCAGCCCACCGACCTCGGCCGAACCCACCCGCATCAGCGTCCGGTACCGGGCGCCGAGCCCGGTCGGCTCCTCGCTGTCGACCTCCCAGCGAGTGATGCCGGACATGAATGTGAGCACCCGCCCTGGATCAGAGACGATCATCCAGACCGCCTCGGCCGGCGCCGAGACGACAGTGTGCGCGTCACACCTCATCCGATCACCGGCAGCCGGCGCTCGGCGGACAGCGCGTCGAGCGTGTCCTGCATCAGGCGGATCACGTGGTCGTAGACGTCGTCGAGATCAGGGTCCGCCCCGAACTCGGCCCGGACGTCGATCGGCGGCAGGGTCTCGATCGTGATCTTCGAGGGCAGCGGGATATGACCGAGCATGTCTCCGACGTTCAGTCCCCACGGGAGCGCAAGCGAGATCGGCAGAACCTTGAGCCGGAACACCCGGTCGAGCGCCAGCAGCCGGGCCAGCCGCTCGCCGCGGGTCAAGAACAGCGCCGTCTCCTGGCCACCGATCGAGACCACCGGGACGATCGGGACGTCCTGTTGCAGCGCCAACCGGATGAACCCCTTGCGGCGGTTGAAGTCGACCCGGTTGCGATCCCAGGTGGGGCGGTGGACCTCGTAGTCGCCGCCGGGGTAGACGAGCAGCGCAGCGCCCGCCTCGAGCGCCTTGCTCGCGTTCTCCGGCGAGGCCGCGACGGTCCCGAACTTGCGCAACGAAGCGAGCCACGGCATCGACAGGACGAGGTTGTGGGCCAGCTGGTAGAAGGCGCGCTCGACCCCGAAGTACGTGTTGAACGCGAGCGTGAACACGACCGTGTCGGGTGTCATGTTGCCGCCCGAGTGGTTGCCCACCAGCAGCACCGGTCCCTCGTCGGGGATGTTCCCGAGTCCGCGGACCTCGCCGCGGTACCAGAGGCTCGCAAGCAGCCACGCGAGCGGCAGCTGTTCGCGAATGTAATCGGGGTCGCGATCGTCGAGGTCGGCGCGCGGGATCCGCCGCTGGGCTTGTTGTGCGAGTTCCTTGAGCGCACGGTTCAGCAACGAACCGTGCGAGCCAGACGCCTTCTCCTGCCCGGCGGCGTGGCCGTTGCTGCGCGCTTTGTCGGCGACAGCCATGGTGCCCGATTTTAGGCTTTCGGGGCTTGCACGCGCGTATCTACGCGGCTGCCGCGTCCAAGCCGTCGATTGTGCCCTGCCCCTCGCCGTCGTCGACCCTGGCGAAGAACGAGCTCAGCAGCCCGTTTGTCTCCTCCGGGCGTTCTACCTGGGGAACGTGGCCGCAGTGGCTGAGCGTTACCTGCTCGGCGCTCGGAAGCCACCGGCGGACGTGGCGGCTGAAGGCCGGCGGTATCAGGCGGTCGTGGCTTCCCCAAACAAACAGCGCCGGGGGCGACAGCTCGGCAAGCCGCGGGTAAAAGCCGTGGCGCCCGAACGGAGCCTCGAGATAGATGTTGCGCGCCGAGGATAGGAACGCATACCGCGCCCCGGCAGTGTGGTAGATGCGACGGAACTCGTCGACCATCAGGTCGCCGACGGCCGGGTCGATCAGGTCGCGGTCGTAGAACATGCTCCAGAACTGAGACGCGACCGCGGCCCGTGAGAAGCCGTGTGGCAGCAGACCAAGCTCGGGGCGGAGAATCCTGACCAGCGGATGCAAGCCGCGCTTGACCCACGCGACGGCGGGACACAGCAGACCGAGCGCGCGGATCCGCTCCGGCTGAGTCATACCCATCTCGATCGCGACCCGGCCGCCCATCGAGTTGCCGACAAGATGGGCGCTGTCGACCTGGAGCGCGTCCATCAGCCCGAACATCAGCTCTGCGAACCAGCGCGCGTTGTAGGCACCGCGGGCCGGCTTGCATGAGGAGCCGAAGCCGGGCAGGTCTGGTGCGTGTACGCGATAGCGCTGGCTGAGCGCCGCCGCCGTCTGAAGCAGCGATGCGCGCGTTCCGCCGAGGCCGTGCAGGAGCAGGACATCGCTGCCGTGGCCCATCGTCAGCGTCGAGATCCGGTGGCGGCCGACCGGAATGTCGTGGATCGCAAGCAACGGCGGCCGACCCCCGGGGAGCCTGAACATCCCCTCAAAGCCGATCGCGTAGTCGAGGTTGCCCCGCACCGACAGGCGGCGGCGGTCGAACGCGTCGATGCCTGACAGATCGCCCTGGCGGAGCGCCAACCAGGTGTCGGCGTCGGTCCAGATCGTGACATCGGGGCTTCTGCGAGTCGCTCCCTGGCGCACGCGGGCGGCGTGGCTGGTGCAGCGAATCTCCCATGTATGACCGAGGTCGAACAGCTTGACGTGATAGGTGGCGTCAGAGCCGGAGTCCGCGCCGAGATAGCGCTCGGGCAGAGTGCGGAAGCCCTGTTTGACCGCTTGCAAGCGTTCGGCGTTGATCGAGCGGGGTGACATGCGCGGCAACCTAGCTCTCGGGTCGGATTGCTGCGCTGACGGCCGGTAGGGTTGCCGCACGTTGCGCGAGATCTCCCTGCACGACACGCGGACCGGCAGGCTCGTCACGCTCGAGCCGGCGGTTCCCGGGCGCGTACGTATCTACACCTGCGGCCCGACCGTCTACGGTCGCATCCATGTCGGCAACGCCAGGCCGTTCGTGGTGTTTTCGCTGCTCAAGCGCTTCCTTGCGAGCGAGGGATATGAAGTCGACTTCGTGTCAAACATTACAGATGTGAACGACAAGATCTACGCGGCTGCGCTGCAGGCCGGGGTCGATAGCGCCGATCTGGCGCAGGAGTTGACGGCGGCGTACGTCGCCGACACCGATGCGCTCGGGCTCGGCCGCCCCGATCACGAGCCGCGGGCGAGCGAAACCATCGGGCCGATAGTCGAACTGATCGAACGGTTGATCGACAATGGACACGCTTATTCAACGGGTGGCGACGTCTATTTTTCGGTCCGCAAATACCCGAACTACGGAGAAATATCCCACCGCGACGTTGATCAGATGGACCAAGGGGAGGGGCTGGAGGGGTCAGACCGCAAGCACGACCCGCTCGATTTCGCCCTCTGGAAGGCGCATAAGGACGGCGAGGACACCTGGTGGGATGCTCCGTGGGGCCGGGGCCGGCCAGGCTGGCACATCGAATGCTCGGCGATGGCCGAGCAGACCCTCGGTCTCGGAATCGAGATCCACGGCGGCGGCACTGACCTGCTGTTCCCCCATCACGAGAATGAGGCAGCGCAGACGTTCGCGGCGCGGGGCGAGCCGCTGACCAGGGTCTGGGTCCACAACGGCATGGTGCGACTCGATCGCGACAAGATGTCGAAGTCGGTGGGGAACGTATTCGGGTTGCGCGAGGCGCTCGAGCACTACGGTCGGGATGCGCTGCTGATGTATTTCTGTGGCGCCCATTACCGGCAGCCGATGGAGTTCGACGACGAGCGGCTCGAGGAGGCCCGTGCGCGTTGCACGAGGATCCGCGAGGCGGCGCGGGGTCTGACTGACGGCCCGAGCCCCGAATGGTCGCCGCCCCTGCGCGAGACCTTCACCGACGCACTGGCGACGGACTTCAATACCCCACGCGCGCTGGCGGCGGTGTTCGACTGGGTGCGCGAGGCCAACCGCAGCGAGCGCGAGGCCAACCGCAGCGATCGTGTCGGAGATGCCGATCTGCGGGCGATGCTCGACGTGCTGGGCCTCGCAAAGCTGCTCGATCGCCAATCCTTCGAGGTACCGGCCGACGTCATGTCGCTCGCGGATGCTCGAGAGCAGGCGCGCGTGGAGCGCGATTTCGCGCGGGCCGACGCCCTCCGTGAGGAGCTCCGGGCGCTCGGCTGGGAGGTCCGCGACGGGCCTGACGGCCCCGAGTTGCTGCCAGCCGCGTGATCGTCTACGGGCGCAACCCCGTGCGTGAGGCGATCCGCGGGCCGCGCGACGTGATCCGTGTCTGGGCGACCCGCAATGCGCAGCGCGAGCCTTGGCTGTCGCCGCTTGCGGCGATCACCGGCACGGCCGACGCCGATGAGCTCGAGCGGCTCTGCGGCTCCCCTGACCACCAGGGGATATGCGCTGAGGCAGGACCGTTCGTATACGCGGAGGCGGACGACCTATTGGCGCTCCAGGAGCCGTTCATCGTCGCGCTCGACCAGGTCCAGGATCCGCAGAACCTCGGCGCGATCGTCCGCAGTGCCGAGTGCGCCGGTGCCTCCGGGCTGATCCTGCCCGAGCGGCGCTCGGCGGAGGTCACGCCGGCCGTCTGCAAGGCGTCGGCCGGGGCGGTCGAGCACCTGCCGATCGCCAAGGTCCGCAACCTGGCCGACTTGCTGGCCGACGCTAAGCGGGCCGGGCTGTGGTGCTACGGCGCAGACCAAGAAGCGTCTGCGGCATATACCGCCGTCGACTACGGCAACCGCCTCGTACTGGTGCTCGGGTCCGAGGGGCGCGGCCTGCGCCCGCGGGTCGCTGCGAGCTGCGACGCACTGGTCTCGATCCCACTCCGGGGTCGGATCGAGTCGCTGAGCGTGAGTGCCGCGGCCGCCGTGCTGTTGTTCGAGGTTGCCCGTAATCGGCAACGCGGCTTGCAACGCACTTGACACCGGAGCGTTGCTATGTCAAGCTCGCGCCGCTAAATAAGGATCAACTCGAGCTTTAGGCTGAGAGTTGAGGGAGAGTGAGGCTTAGCGCCCTGCTTTCTGGGAAGGCTTTCATAGGTGCGGCGCCAGGGGAGGTAGCGCGCCACGACAGTCCGATCCTCTGCGACGTGGCAGAGGTAACAAGGAAGGTTTTCGTGGCCCGACTTTCTGCTCACTCTCAGGCTCAACCTAGGGTTGATGACGGTTATCTGATCGCGCTCGCAAAACAGGGGCACGCCGACGCGTACGACCGCATCGTTCGCCGGTACTACGGATTCGTGCGCCTGAAGGCGAGCTCGTACTTCTTGGCCGGCGGTGACGCCGATGACTTGATCCAAGAGGGCCTGGTGGGGCTCTACAAGGCCGTCCGCGACTACCGGACGGACCGTGAGTCGAGCTTCCGCAACTTCGCGGAGCTCTGCATCACGCGCCAGATCATCACCGCGGTCAAGACCGCGACGCGCAACAAGCACACCCCGCTCAACCAGTACGTCTCGTTCTCGAGCACTCCGGCTGGATCGTTCGGCGACAGCGAGCCGACGCTGGACGAGATGCTGCCTGGCTCCTCGGTTCATGATCCGGTCAACCAGGTGATTTCGTCCGAGGAGCTGCGGGCGCTCGTGGCATGCATCTCGACGGCGCTGTCCGAGCTCGAGTCGCGCGTGCTGGCCCTATACCTAGACGGGTACTCCTACGAGGAGGTCGCGCGCCGCTTGGGCTGCGATTGCAAGACCGTCGACAACGCGTTGCAGCGCGTCAAACGCAAGGTCGGGCAACACCTGTCGGACCGCAACATCCCTGCATAAGCGGGGTTTTAGGCTGGCCCGCGGGGGTAGCGCCCGGTCGGCAGCAACACCGCACTAACCCGGCCATACCGCAACGATCGGATGCCTGGGTGTGTTCCGGGAGGTATGAAATCGCTACGCAAACATTCACGATTGGTCGCGGTTGCGATCTGTTGCCTTGCCGTCGGTGCGGGCGCCGGCGCGATTGCCAACGCGGGCGCCGCAAGCCGGACCAACGTCCCGGTCCGGCTCCATCAGGGCCGCAATTTGCGCGCGTTGCGCGCCGGCGGCCTCCGTGCCCGGGCACTGCGGCTGGTTGCCACGCGCGCGGTCCAGGGCGACCTCGTCGTCTGGACCAAGCAGGGTTTCGTCACGGTCACGTTTAACCGCGGGACGGTCAGCTCTGTCAGCGGCCAGCAGCTGACGATCAACGAGGGGACCGCCAAGGCGACCTACAAGCAGGCCGCGCTGACGATTCCGGCCAACGCCGTCGTCCGCGACAACCGCCAGAAGTCGACCCTGTCGCAGCTTCAGCAGGGTCAGCGGGTGATCGTCGTCCAGACACCCAATCGCACGTTCGTCGTCGCTCACACGCCGAAAGCCGGCTGAGTCGACGCGAGAGGCTGATCGGTCCGCCCGCGGGGCTAGCGCAAGCCCGCAAGCGGACCGGCCACGCCCACGGCTCGCAGTTGGGCTTAGCCCGCGAGCGGACCGAGTACGGGCGCAAGCCCGTACGTGTTGAACGCCCGGAACCTCGAGAAGGATCTGTGCTCGGGGCCGTGGAAGTCCGACGAGCCGGTGCTCAACAGACCGAGCTCAGCGCACCGCGTGGCGAGCAGCTGCGTCTGCTCGCGCGTGTGGGTGACGTAGAAGGACTCGACCCCGTCGAGGCCGGCCGCACGGAACCGGTCGATCGACGCCAGCACGTCACTCGGGTCGTGGACGTCCCAGAACGGGTGCGCCCAGACCGCCAGCCCACCGGCGCCGTGGATCAGTTCGATCGCCTCCTCGACCGACGGCGCCTGGCGGACGCGGAATGCCGGCCGTCCCTCTGTCAAGTAGGCGACGAGGAACGCGGTTGGGTCAAGCAGCCCCTCGTGTTCGAGGCGCGGCCGGTTGGAGGCGACGCTGACGACTGCCTGGGCGAGGTGGGGCCGCCCGATCGACTCGCCGCGGGCCGAGCGCTCGGCCAGTACCTGCTCGTCGAGCTCGAACCCCAGCTCGTTCAGCGCCTCGGCCATCAGCTGCGCGCGCTGCTCGCGATGGGTGCGCGATCGCTCGAGCGCCGATGCCAGCCCGGGCTCGTCAGGGTCGATCAGGTAGCCGAGCACGTGGAGGTCCTGACCGGCGTTCAGCAGCGACGTGACCTCGGTCGCCGGGACGAGCCCGATCCCGGCAGCCGCCGCCGCGGCGGCCGCCTCGGCGACCCCGGCCGCCGTGTCGTGGTCAGTGAGCGCCAGCAGCGTCACTCCCGCCGCGGCGGCCGCGTGCACCACCTCGCTCGGCGTCAGCGCGCCATCGGATTGCAGCGAGTGACTCTGCAAGTCGAAGCTGGGCGCCTCCACTCGGGCGAGCGTATCTAAGCGCGGTGGTAGGTGAGGATCACCGTTCCGGAGTCCAGCGCCGTGCTGTCGGCCAGCTTGAGTATCGGCGTCCCGCCGACATCGGCGAACAGACGCTTGCCGTGGCCGAGGACGATCGGGAACACCATCAGCCGGAACTCGTCGACCAGGCCGTGCGAGGTCAGCTCCTGCACCAGGCTGGCGCTGCCTGCGACCAGAATGTCGCCCCCGTCCTGCTGCTTGAGCCCCTGGATCTCGGTCACGACGTCACCGGACAGGATCGTCGAGTTGTTCCAGTCGGCGCGCTGGAGCGTGCGCGAGACGACGTACTTGGGCATCGAGTTCATCTTGGCGGCGAAGCCGACCTCGTCGGTCATCTCGGGCCACGCCGCGGCGAACCCCTCGTAGGTGACGCGCCCCAGCAGCAGCGCCTGGTGCTCGAGCACCTCATCGAGCTTGTACTTCATCCCCGCCGGGTCGTTGAACTTGAACGTCCAGCCGCCGAAGTCGGTTCCCTCGGCTCCTCCTGGGTCCTCCATCACGCCGTCGATGGACACGAACTCTGTGACGACGATCTTGCGCATTGCCGCTCTCCTGTGGTCGATTGTGCCTACACCCAGGCGTCGAACGGGCGCCTCGGGTTTCGACAGCTAGCCGCGTGCGGGGCTGGGCGCCGGGCGAGGGGCGCGCCGCAACGGCGCTCCACGCAGCGCCGCTAGCCCGCCGATGGCAACCAGCGCGATCGTAACCGCGCCGAGGCCAAGTCCGGCGCGCGGCCCGATCACGGCCATGATCCAGCCGACGATCGGCCCGCCGATCGGGGTCGACCCCTGGAAGGCAACGAACCACAGAGACATCACGCGGCCGCGCATCTCCGGCTCTGAGTTCAGCTGCAGCGTCGAGTTACCGGTCGACATGAACGAGATGCTGGCCGAGCCGGCGAACGCGAGCGCGACGAGCTCGATCGGCAGCGAGGGAGCGATCGTCGCGACCGCCAGAGCGACCGCGAACCCCGATGCCGCCAGCACCAGCGGCCGCAGGCCAGTCTTGCCCCGGGCGGCGACCAGCAGGCCGCCGACGACGGCACCGACGCCCATCGAGGCGGTCATGAAGCCAAACCCCGCCGCACCGACGTTCAGGCCGCGGGAGGCCATCACGGGCAGCGACACCTGAAACTCGTACGTCAGACATCCCGCGACCGCCATCATCACCAGCGGGATCGCAAGCTGCGGCGACGACCGGATGTAGCGCAGCCCCTCGCGCAGCTGCCGCGGCGCGCGTGGCGCGGGCGGGGTGGGCGACAGCGCGGCCTTGTTCATGATCGTCAAGGACACGACGACCGCGACGAAGCTGGCGGCGTTGGCCAAGAAACAGACCCCGTCACCGACGGTCGCGATCAGGATCCCCGCGACCGCTGGGCCGATCGCCCGCGCGACGTTGACCAGGACCGAGTTAAGCGTGACCGCGTTGCGAAGGTGGTCCGACCCGACGAGCTCGAGCATGAACGATTGCCTGGCCGGGTTCTCGAACGCGTTGTTGAGACCCAGCAGGGCAGCGAGCACCCCGATCTCCCACACCTGGACCGCCCCGGTGACCGTGAGCACGCCGAGCACGAGCGCCTGGACTCCCATCGCGCTCTGCAGCGCGATCATCAGCCGGCGCTTGTTGACCCGGTCGGCGATCACGCCGCCGTAGGGACCGAGCAACAGCACTGGCAGCGTCTGCAGTGCGATCACCACGCCGAGCGCGGTGCTCGAGTGCGTGATGCTGAGGACCAGCCATGCCTGCGCGGTCATCTGCATCCAAGTACCGATCAGCGAGATCGACTGACCGCCGTAGTACAGGCGGTAGTTGGGGACGGCGAGCGCGGCGAACGTGACTCTTCCCGCGCGAACTACGCGGGTCACAAGCGGTCCTTGAGCTGCTCGGCGAGCCCCTCGAGCGCCGGCAACGCGCGCTCCAGCAGGTGGCGGTCGTCGTCCGGCAGGCCCTCGAGCGCCTGGTTGAGCGCGGCCGTCCGCTCACGGCGGATTCGTTCGGCGAGTTTGCGCCCGGCGGCCGTGGGCGCGACCCACGCCGCGCGACGGTCACCGTCGTCGGAGGTTCGCGCCACCAGCCCGTCGGAAACGAAGTCCGCGATCACGCGCGAGAGCATCGTCGGGTTGAGCCCCTCGGTCGCGGCGAGCTCAGACAGCCGGATCTCACGCGTCCGCGCGATCGTCAGCAGCACCGAGGTCCCCGTCGGCGTGAGGCCGGCAGCGGCGCCGGCAGCCGTCGGGCGCAGGCGCCTGGAGAGGCGCGCGATCGCCACGCGGAGCCGGACAGCTGTCTCTTCGTCGAGGATCGGAGGTGCGGTGATCAAAACGTTCCTTAGCTAAATACTTGCTTGCTGGCAAGCATTTTAGCAGGCACGCGCGCGACCCGCGGCCGGCGGCCGCGCCCCGATCCGGCTCTAGCTATTTTGCGTCCGTCGCGACGATCAGGACGTTGCAACGGGCGTGGTGCGAGACCTTGTTCGGCACGTTGCCAAGCGCGAGTCGCCGGGCGCCGTGCATGCCCTTGCTGCCGACGACGATCATCGTCGCGCCGACCTTGTCCGCCACCCCGATAAGCGCGTCCGCGGGGTCCTCGCGAACCGCGTGCGTCGTCACCGGGACCCCGGCGAGGCGAACGCCTGCGGCAGCCTGGCTGAGAATCCCCTCGACCTGATCGTCCGGCAGCGGCTGCCAGACCTTCGCGGCTCCCTCCGGCGCACCATGGACTCGCGCGCCGCGCAGCGGCTCGAACGCGGACACGACGTGCAGCTCTCCGCTCAGTGCCTTGGCCAGGCGCACGGCTTCCTCCACCGCTTGCTTGGCGGTGTCGGAGCCGTCGGTCCCGACTACGATCAAATCGTCCATCTAGCTTGCTCCTCCTACGGTCCGCCGGGCGGGTTCGCGTCAACCCTACCGTGCGCGAAGGGGTCCCGGCTATGGGAAGGTCAGCATCGTCGCGCTTGCCGCCGGCACGTGCACCACGTACGCACCGGCGCTGGGCGACAACGTCGTTGCCTGCGCCTGGCCGCTGAGCACGCCGGTGGAGGTCTGGAGGCCGAACGTCTGCCCGCCGAGCGTGACCCCATGCTCGGCGGCAACGCTCGGCGCCCGTAACTGCTCGACGCTGGCGGGGCCGGTGGTTGATGGGCTCCTCAAGCGAACCGCCTCGCCGACCCCTGGATGCTTGTTGATCACGACTACGTGAATGCGGCCGCCGGGCGCCCGCGTTGCCCAGATCTTGACCCCCGTCGGCCTTGGGCCCGAGAGCCGAAGCAGTCGCGAGCCCGCAGGTGCTGCCTGGGCGAACATGATCAGGCCGTAATACAAGGGGTGCACGCGGACCTGCCAGCTGCCGTTGCTGTCGGTGGCCCCGAGCACTTCGTTGATCGCCTTCGGGACCGTCTGGATGTTGACGCCTGCGACGCCGGCTCGCGCGAGCTCGAACATCGTGTCGAGCGCCCACAGAGCCGAGGCGAACGTATTGCTGACGCCCCGTGCGCCTCCACAGCTCACCCCGTTCATCTCGTCGACACGCAGCGGGACGCCGTGGCGCGAAGCGGCGGCGATCAAGGGCGCGATCTGCTCGGCCAGTCCGTGAGAGGCGCTGTCGGCGAGCAGTTGCGGGATCGTGACGTCGGCGGTCGCGCCGCAGCGCTTGAGGGGGTAGGCGTGAACCGTCGCGAGGTGGACTCGGTGCTCGGCCGACAAGAAGGAGCCCAGCTGCGCGAGCCACAGATGCGATCCGCTGCTGGGACCGGCTAGGGCTACGTTCGGCATCGCCCCGGCGAAATTCGAGAAGTCGTGGAAGAAGTCCGTCTCGTTGTAGCCGGGGGCGCGGCCGGGGACCTGCTTGCCGCTGGCCGACTTGTACCAGCCGAAGCTCGCATAGAGCTCGGGCTCGTTGCCGATCTCGAGCGCGGCAATTGCGCTGCGGCCGATCCGGTTGACCATCGCGTTTGCCTCGGCCGCCGCGGCCGCGCGGTTGTCGGCTTCGAGGTTGATCCCGAGGATCAGGCGACCGTGCAGGGTCGTGGCAAGTGCGCGAGCGACGCTCATCCATTGCGGCGTGAGGTCGTACTTGACTCCCGGGGGTTGGGCGACGTGCTGCACCGGCCACCAGGTCCAGTCGGTGCTGTCCCCGCCGATCCTCAGCACCGGCTGGTCTGGGTCTATGTCTCGGATCAGCTGGATGAATGCCGGGTCGAGCGCGCTCGGATCTTGGCCGACGTACTCCTCGAGGCCCCTGAACTCCATCGACAGCCCCACGAACCCGGGTGGGATCGTGCGACCGACCGTTGCCGGCCCCACCGTCACGCCCGGGGCGTCGGCGGTCGCCGTTGCGGTCGCGGTCGACTGGCCCCTGCCGCTGTGCGGCCGGGCGATCAGCACGACGACGAGCGCCGCGACTAGGACCACGGGCACGATTTTGAGGCTCGTCACGAGCGCGCGGTGTCGTCTGGGGTCGCTGATGCTCGCCAGTGTGACGGAATGCGCGGGCGGTCGGCGCCAGGTCCCAGACCACACAAACGCTCCGCTCACCTCCGTCGGTGGTGCGCTCAAACAAGCGATAGTTGACAGCACAACCAATCGGCGATAAAGTTGCCTTAGCAAAGTTGCTTCGACAACCTTTTCTCCGAGAAGCGAGCGCCTGAATGAAACTTGACGGCATCCACCACATCACGGCGATCACCGGCGACGCCCGGCGCAACGTCGACTTCTACACGCGTCTGCTCGGGCTGCGGTTGACGGCCAAGACCGTCAATCAGGACGATCCGCGCGTCTATCACCTGTTCTACGGCGATGAATTGGCACGGCCTGGCGCCGACCTGACGTTCTTCGAGTACCCGTTCGCGGTCCCTGGCCGGCCAGGGGCGGGGATGGTGCACCGGGTCGTCTGGCGGGTGGGCTCCGAGCAGGCCCTGGACTTCTGGGCCGATCGGCTCCGCGCGGAGGGGACCGACGTCGAGCGCTCGGACGCGAGCGTCGCGTTCGCCGACTTCGAGGGCCTAGGACACGAATTGATCGTCGACAACAGCGGCGACGAGCCCCTGATCGCCGATCACCCCGAGATCCCTGCCGAGCTCGCGCTCCACGGTTTCGAGGGCGTGCGCGCCTATAGCGGCGCGCCTGACGCCACGCACGCGCTGCTGGCGCAGCTGATGGGCGCCGCACCACTGTCCTCGGGCGTTGACACCTGGGAGCTGCGCGGCGATAAGCGTGGCGGGTGGATCGCGCTTGACGAGCAGCCCGTGGAGCGCGGGCGCCAGAGCGCCGGGACCGTGCACCACATCGCCTGGTACACGACCGATGCCGAGCAGGGAGAGTGGCTCGACCGCCTAAACGAGGCGCGTATCCCTAACAGCGGGGTGATCGATCGTCACTACTTCCACTCCGTGTATTTCCGCGAGCCGGGTGGCGTTCTGTTCGAGCTGGCGACCGAGGAGCCGGGCTTCACGGTCGACGGAACGATCGAGGAGCTGGGGCGCCGGATCATCCTGCCGCCGTGGCTGGAGTCCCGTCGCGAGGAGGTCGAGCGACGGCTGACCCCGCTGCCGGACCCCCGGGCCGACTGGCCGGCGGTGCGCTCGTGACGACCGCCAGCGAGGATCAATGTGAGTACCTGTTCGGTGACGAGGGGCCGTACGCGGACGCGTGGCTCGGCCTCCAGCGTACGACGCGCGAGCTGAACCGCGTGCTTGAGAGCCGCCTTGTCCAGAACCACGGTCTGTCGATCAGCGAGCTGGAGCTGCTCGGGCGCCTGGCGGCCTCCGAGCGGCGTCGGCGGCGCCTGTCGCGCCTGGCATCCGACGTCGGCCTGAGCCTCAGCCGCGTGTCGCGGATCGTCGACTCGCTCGAGCGTCGTGGCCTGGTCGCGCGTGAGCCGTATCCGAACGACACCCGGGCGACCGACGCCTGCCTGACAGACGCCGGCCTCGAGCTCCTTCTTACAGCCCAGGCGCGCCACGTCGCCGACGTGCAACGCGTGTTCTTCGATCACCTGACGGTGACCGAGGTCCAAACCCTGGCCGCGGTGTTCGCTCGCCTACGCGGCGAGCTCTGATCGTTCAGCGACGCCGACGACCGCTGCTCGCCGTTTGCCGGCGGCGTCGCGGCGCCTCGTCCTCGTCCTCGTCTTCGAGATCTTCGTCGTCGTCGTATTCGTCGTCGGGCTCGTCTTCGTAGTCCTCGTCGTCGAAGTCCTCGTCACCTTCGGCCTCCGGCTCGTCGGACTCCTCGTCGTCCTCGGATTCCTCGTCGGGCTCGTCTTCGTAGTCCTCGTCGTCGAAGTCCTCGTCACCTTCGGCCTCCGGCTCGTCGGACTCCTCGTCGTCCTCGGATTCCTCGTCGGGCTCGTCTTCGTAGTCCTCGTCGTCGAAGTCCTCGTCACCTTCGGCCTCCGGCTCGTCGAACTCGTCGTCGTAGTCCTCGTCCTCGTCGAACTCTTCATCGTCGGCTCCCGCGCCGTCGTCGGCATCGTTCGGACGCAGCAGTTGCTGGACCGAGCCGAGTGCCTGAGAACCGCGGGCCTTGACGAGCGTCTGTCCGGCGACCACCAGCCCGGCGCCGATCAGCATCGCCGTGCCGGGCGAGATATGTGGCTTGCGCGGCTGCGGCGACTCGGGCTTCTCGGGAGTGCTCGATTGGAGCTCCTTCAGCACCGGCTGGAGGTCCTTGAGTGCCGGGAGGTCCTTGAGCGCCGCCTTGGCGAGCGCGAGCGCTGTTTGTCGTGCGTCAATCGGCATCACAATCCTCCTTACGAGCTCTTGCCGGCGCGTGCGCGCGGCTGCCGACCACGCGACTTGCTCGGTGACTTGCTCGACGCCTTGCTCGACGTCTTGCTCGAAGACGACCGCTTGGACGTCGCCGAGCCTGAGCTGCCGGATGACCGTCGCGACGAGCTGCCGCCGCCGCTCGAGCTGGCCGGCGCGCGCCGCGATGATGACGAGCCACTGCTGCTGCCCGACCCTCGGCGCGACGAGCCGCGGCTGCTGCCGGAGGCTCGACGTGACGAGCTCGAGCCGCCGCTCGCGGCCGCCGCGGGCTGCTTCGAACGGCCACTGGACCGCCCGTTCGAGCTACGCGAGCTGCTCGACCGCCGCCGCGAACCCTTCTCGCGATCGTCGTTGTCCTCGTTGTCGTCGGACTTCTCGTCGCTGTCGTCGGACTTCTCGTCGTCGTCGTCCGGCTTTTGGAGCGTGTCCTCAGGATCCGTGTAGGGGCGGTCCTTGTCATACGCGGGGTCGTGCTCCTCGACAACCTCGCCATCCTCGATCACGCCCCGCCAGGCGCCCGTCTCGAACCCCTGCATCTCGATGAACGCCTTGAAGCGATGCAGGTCGCCGCGAGATGCGCGCTTGATGTGGCGGGCGCCCCGCGCGAACTTCTCGATCATGCCACCCGGCTGGACGTCGAAGCCGACAAGCACGCGAGTCATGTTCGGACTGAGAGCGTGGAATGTGACAACGCCGGTGTGGGCGATGCCCTCGGTGACGCGCCACTTGATCCGCTGCTCGGGATGCTGGGCCTCGATCTCTGCCTTGAACTCGCGCGTGCGGGTCCAGATCTTGGCCGTGAACGAGACCGTGCAGTCGTCCTCCTGCGTGGCGCGGTTCACGCGGTGCATGAACTGGGGCCAAAGTTCGAACTGGGTGAACTGGTTGTAGACGGTCTCGATCGGGAGGCCGATGTCCATTTCCTGCTGGATCGGCATCCGCCGTCCCTTACCGACGCCCGGGGCGCCGCCCTTGCTACCACCGCCGCCGCCGCCGAACGGAAGCGCGCTCTTGATTGTGTCCTTGAGGATGCCGCCGGGGCCTCCGGCCTCGTCGACCTTGTCGTGGACCTTGTCGCCGATCCCGGAGGTCACCTTGTCCGTGAGATTGGAGCCGACGCCTTGGAGCGCGTGCTCAGGGTTCTTGACGACGTCGAGCGCATCGATGCCGAGCTCGTCGGCGAGCTTGCCGATTCCCTTCAGCGCCATCGGGGCCAGTGCAGCCGCACCGACGCCGGCCGCGAGGCCCTTCATGCCAGTGTGGCTCTTGCCGGAACCCTTGTCGGGAGCGCTCTCGCCACCGCCGTTCGCGCTCTTGCCCGCGTTCTCGAGCGCGTTAATCAATATGTCTCTAACCGTCCCCTGAACCTCGCCCGCCATCCGCTACCACCTCCGGTATTCAAAATTGGCTTTACTCAGGCCTACCCGAAGCGACGAGGGCGAAACGTATTCGGGTGCCCGTGCCCGGGATGCAGCGAGCTATGCAGCCGTGTGGGGCGGGCGCAATCCGGGCCCACCGACGGTTGCATCCCCGACCCCGGAAAACCGGGCGTCAGTCAGAACCGCTGCGCAGCAGGCGATAGGTGAGCACTCCGGTCGCGACGCCGGCCACGGTGGCGGCGACGAGCGCTTGGACGACTCCGGGTCGCTCGCCGAACATCCGCTGTGTGACGGCCTTGCCGACGATGCTCGCTCCCTTGCTCATGAGACGGCCGCCACGATCGTGAGCATCCGCTGAATGCGATCGAGCAATTGACTGCTCGGGTACCAAGTCTCGTCGGCCTTGTCGAGCAGCATCTCGACGTACTCGACCAGCTGGTCGGGATTCCAGAACCCCCCCTCGATCCGGTCGAGTAGCTGGCCGCTGGGGTAGCGGTCGGAGCGGACCCGCTCCATCAGCATGTCGAAAAAGCGCTCCTGGCTGGTCGCCATCTCGTTCCTCCTTACAGAAGGTCCCCGAGGGGACCGAGGTTCAGGTTCAAGTCCCGGTCAGTCAGGCCAAACGTCTCCTTGAGCTCGTCCATGCGCTCCGACAACGCGAGGAACGTGCGCCCCAGCCGCTCGACCTCCTCGTCGCTCAGGTTGCCCGCTTCGATCCGATGGATCGCCTGTCGCTCCATCAGCTGGCGCAGGAGCTCGATGATCGTCAGCACGAGCGACGCGAGGCCCTGCTCGAGCTTCTCGGGATCGGTGTTGACGCGCGTCGTCATAGGCTCTCTGGCTCCGCGAAGCTGTACGGCGGCCACGGGCCGGTGCACACGAACGTCGCGTCGTCACACGCGTCCTCGAGTTCGCGCAGCCGTTCCAGAAACCGATCGACCTGGTCGTCGTCAACGAGGAAAGATGCCGCGACAGCGTCTTCCGGATCGGATCGGACCAGGTAGGTTCCGGTCCGCACCAACTCCGCCAGGGCGAGCTTGATCTCAGACGCGACCCGGCGGGCCCGCCGGCGGAGCTCGAGCAACCGCCGCATGTAGGCGGTACCCGAGCTATCGCCGTTGCCGGGCTCGTCGTCGGTCAGGGTGGCATGCAAGGTCAGTTCAACTGCCCCACGCACCCGTCCGAGCGATGCCTCGAAATCCTCGTGTCGATCGCTGAGCAGCTGCTGCACTGCGACCGGGCTCTCGATCGCTGTCCCGAAGCGGACCGGGAGGATCGTCGCATCGGCCATCAGACCTTCCAGCGCTCGCTCGTACGCCAGCAATGCCGGCGCGCTGCGGTCGAGCTCGACGGGCCGTTCGCCGACCACCGCCACCAGGCCGTCGTGGGTCACCGCGCGCAGCGGTCGGCCATCGATGCCCGCGCTCTCCTCGGCGGTGGGCGGCCCATCGGTGATCGCGTACAACAGCAGGCTCATTGGCTCGCCAGCTTGTCGACGGCGGCGATCAGAATCCGCAGGTCGACAGCGACGAGGTCGATGTCGGCGACCGTCAGCATGATCTGACCCTGGATCAGAACGCCCTCTTGCAGCAATCGATCGAGTACGTCGATCAGCGATACGTGACGCGCTCCCGGCGAATGAAGCACTCGCGGCGAAACTGTGCTGGCGACCGCGGCGCTCACCACGCTGCTCCGATCGTGCCGGGGACGAAGTTGTACGCGGGCCATGGCCCGGTCAGCACCAGGTCGAGCGCGAGCGACGCGCCCTCGGCTCTGAGCGCTTCGAGCTCGCCAACGAACCGGTCGCGCTGACCATCCTCAACCAGGTAGACGCCGTTGTGGATCATGTCGCCCGCGTGGCCGCTGACCTCCGGGCGCTGCGGAGCGGAGACCAGGGCGTCGTCGGCGATCGCGCTCAACCTCGCGTGAATCTCCTGACACGCGGTTTCAAGCCTCGCATCGAGCTCGCCGCGCTCATCGCGCTCCTGTCGACGCTTGTGCAGGTAGGCAGCTCCCTGGCCCCCGGTGGGCAGCTGCAGTCCGGCGGTCGGGACGCCTACCGCCGCGTCCGGCTCGGCGAACACCTTGACGCCCCACTCGGTCTTGTGTTCCAGCTGTTCCAGTGCAGCCAGGAGCGCGTCCGACTCGCGCTCGAGCATTTCCAACACCCCGCTCGCGCTCCGATAGACCGCGCACATTCGCATCGGGATCAGCGTCCGCTCGACTCCAAACTGTTCGAGCACCGCCTCATGTGCGCGCGCCGTTCGCTCGAGCCAGTCCATGTCCGACAGATGCTCACGCAGCGGCTGCTCGCCGAAATCCGCCAGGGCGACGCGGCTGACAACCGCGGCGAGCTGTCCTCGCTCGAGCAGCGACGTCGTGTGTTCCGGATCAATCCCGGCAAGAATCGGCGCCGGCGTCGCGCCATCTGCCCCGATCACGCAGTACACGTACCAGCCCAGCTCGGTCGTCCCGGGGGACGGCTCCACGCGTTGCTTGACCTCGGGCGGCTCGACGTCGGGCGGCTCTACATCGGACGCCGGATCCGCGCCACGCTGCTCGCGCGAGAGCAGATCACAGACCTGGTGAAGCGACGCCTCGGTGATCGCCTCGACCAGCAGCGCCAGAACCCGCTCCCGGGCCTGCGCACGCGCTTGTTCGAGAAGCGCGTTCAGGTCGGATGGATCGAGCCCTGCGAGCGATTCAAGAAGCCGCTCTTGCGCGCGGTCAACCGTCACCGGCTGCTCGTCTTCTTGGGAGGTTCGATCGCCCGTTCGAGCCGCTCGACGCGCTCGCGGAGCTCACGGTTCTCGGTCTCCAGTTGCTCGGCGTTGCGAGACAGGTTGGGATCGGTCTCCCACCAGTTGATGCCCATTTCCTGAGCGCGGTCGACTGAGGCGATCAGCAGCCGCAGCTTGATCGTCAACAGCTCGATGTCCAGCAGGTTGATCTGGATGTCGCCGGCAATGACGATTCCCTTGTCGAGTACGCGCTCGAGAATGTCGGCCAGGTTCGCCGGGCCACTGCCACGGGGGCGAACATCGGCTCGGTTTGAGGTCTGGGGGAGGAAGTCCGGCGTAGTTTGGTCCGCGGACGCCATCGTCAATCCTCGTCGGCCTGGCCGCGGTTGTAGCGGCGCTGGCGCTGGTATCCGGCGAGCTCCCCGTCTTCGTCCAGCGTCACCCTGTACACCCCCAGCACGTCCGTGGAGTTGGGTATCCGCGCGAGTTCGACGATCTGCGCAGTGACCTCCCAGTGGTCGTCGTCGTGGTGTACGCCGAGAATCGCCTCGACGGGCTTGCCCATCAGCTGAGGAAGCTCCTTCCGTACTTGCTGGATCGCGTCGCGCGCAGACAGCTTGCTGGCGTCTGAACTTCGGCTCCTGCTATGAGTGCGGCGTTTGCGCTCGGTGTCAGCGTCGGATCCGTTTGAGCGCTCGCTGTCGTTCTGGTTACGGCGTTTCTGCTCAGCCATCCAAGGCCTCCGTTTCGTCAGACCCCCGGTTGATCGCCTGAGCCACAGCCAAGCGTTCCAGCAGTTCCTCTTCGCGCTCGATCTGCTCCTGCTCGGCGAGCTTGCCGTCCTCCACGTCGAGCTCTAGTTGCAGGAGCTCGGCACGGATCTGATTCTCGTCGTACATCTGGCGGTCGGCTTCTTCGACCACCTGCTCGGCGACCCACACGACCCCGCGCACGGGCGCCAATGGGAGTGTCAACAGTCCGGTGAACAGACCCATCTCAGGCCTCCGCCTCGAACCGGACAAACGAATGCGGGGGCAGCGGGCCGGTGTACTTGAAGCGCATCCGCGCCTCGTGCTCGCGCCCCAGTTGATCGACCGCCGCGTCGAACTTCTCGATCTGCTCCTGTCGCACCAGAAACGATGCGCTGACGACGATCCGTTCGTGGTTGGGCTCGCCGGCGTCCAGTGCCAGCGCCAGCGGGGCGAGCGCGTCGAGGATCCGCTGGGAGTCTGCCTGGCGCTTGCGTTCAACAGCCTCTGAGACCAGTTCTCCGAGACGGATGCGCCCGTAGTAGGAGGCGGCTTCGGGGACGCCGCGCAGCGAATTGCGCAGCCGCGCCACGTCCTGATCCTCGTCCACAACCTCGCGTATCAGCCGCCCTTCGTCGTAGGTGGCCCGCAGCTTGAGCTCCACCTTGCCGGCGAAATCCTCGAGCTGCGAGCTGAGCTCTGGACCGTGCGGGCTCGAGCAACTGATCGCGGATCTGTTCGTCGTCGGCCATCAGGATGCCGAAGCGCATCGGGAGGACCGCCCCATTCGCCAGCGCCTGCTGGAGGACGTTCGCGTGCGCGGTCATCGCCTTGCGGCCGAACCGCAACTCGCGCTCGACTTCACTCACGAGCGCCGCGATCCCATCGCTCGCGACGAGACGCACCGCAGCGCCGTCGATCCCGGGACCCGACGGTGCGGCGGCCCCGGCAGCGACAACGCCATATACGTAGTGGGCAGGCGCCGACCGTTGCATCTGGCCCTATTTGCCGCGGCTTGCAGAGCGTCCGCGGGAGCTCGAGCCGGCGCCGGAGCTGGACCCAGACGAGCCGGAGCTCCGCCGGGAGCTCGAGCCGGACGAGCTCGAACTGCGGCGGGAACGCGAGCTACTGCGACTGCTGCCGGATCCGTTGCTCTCCTCGTCATCGTCTGACGAGCCGAGCAGCTTCTCCTTGGCTCCCTCCAAAGCGCCCTTGGTCTTCTCCTTGGCGCCGCCGTGACGCAGATCCTCGATCAGCTGGGGCAGGCCCTCGGGCTCCTGCTCCTGAAGATCGAGGCGGTTGACGGCCTCGGCGAACCGCAGGTAGGTGTCGACGCTCGCGATCACGATCCTCGCGTCGACCGTCAGCAGCTCGATGCCGACGAGCGATACGCGCAGGAACACATCGACGACCAGGCCCTTGTCCAGGATCAGGTCGAGGACGTCGTAGAGTCCGTTTGAGCTGGATCGCTGGACATAGCCGCCGCCAGCCCCCCGTTGCATCGCCATCGTTGACATCGAGTTACCTCCGTTTGATCGTGGGCCGCGCCGTACGCGTCGCGCTAGGCGTCGCCCTTTGATTCGACTTTCTTGCGCCGGGCCGATCGCTTGGACCCACCTGAACGCGGTCGTGAAGAGCCATCTGCCTCGTAGATATCCGGATTGAGGAACTCCAACCGCGCTTTGAAACGCCGCAGGTCGGCTTGCGCTCGTCGGTCGGCGAGACGCGTGTTGAATGTCACGCCTTGCCCGATGCTCGTGGGCTGGACGTCGAGGTCGAGCTCGATCCGCGTCAGGCGCCTGGCAAGCGCGTGGAAGGTGATCACGCCGGCACAGTCGGATCCCTCATGCGAAACCCACGCGAAGCTCTGCCGCTCGCGCTGGTCGGTGATCTCTGCGGACCAGTCGGACGTCCGGCGTCCACCGATGGTGCCGAACAGCTCGTCGCCCTCGCGCTCGATCTCGACCACGCGACCGATCCCTTCGGGAATCGCCTCGAACTGCATCCACTGATCCCATGCGACGCGGACCGGGACCGCGACGTCGATCGAACACTGGATCGGGATCTGTCGAGCATTGAGCGCGAGCGATCCCGGCGCGAGCGATCCTGGTTGACTGGCGGTCGCGCTTTCGAGCGCGCCTCGGACCGCTTCCGCGCCCGACTCGAGCGCGGCCGCCGCGGCCCGCTTGAGCAGCTTGCGGGCGAGCCTGAGCGCGAGATGCCGCGCGGGCGCCGGGGCGTGCGCGACGGTCTTCGTCACCTTGGCTGAGCGCTTCACGCCCTTGGCCGAGCCCTTCGCGCCCTTGGCCGAGCTCTTCGCGCCCTTGGCGGTCTTGCTGGCCGCCTTGGCAGGCGCGGGGCGCATCTTGGCCGCCTTGGTAGCTGATGCCATTCGCGGCAATCCCTAAGAGATCGCTTTACCGATCTTCTCGGCCTTCTGGCGAGCCGCCTGGAGCTCGAACGCGAGCTTGCCGAACTGGCGGCCCGCCTCGCCGATCTGCTTGCCGACGTCGCCGAAGTCGATGTTGACGTTCGGAAGCCTGAAGCCAAACAGCTCGGGATTGCTTTGCTGTGACGCGTTGCGGCCCAGCAGCACGCCGCCGGCCACCCCAATCGCAGCAGTGGCAGCCGGGATCGCGATCCGCGTGACCGTCTCGCGTGTCCCATTGTGCGATGAGCGGCTGGCTGACCGCTGCGCGGTTGACGGCGAGCTCGCTGTCCGCTCAGCGTTACTCGCCGAGGTGCTCGCGGCGCGCGCGCCGCCGCGCGCTGAGTTCGTCCGCGAGTTGCTCCGTGTTTGCTTCGCCGCGGTCTTGCCGGTGCGAGCAGTGGAGCCGTTGCGGTTCGAGCTCGACGAACGCTTACGCGAGCTAGCGGATGATTTGCGCGAACCGGATGTTCCTCTACTTGCGGCGGAACTGGACGTGGCGCGCGTGCCTGTGGCACGGTTTTTTGCAGTCGCCTGGCGCGACGACGTTGTCGGTCTGGTGGCCATTTCCCTACCTCCGTTTTCTCAGGCTCCCCGCGGCTTCGGAAGTGCCGAAACCTCGACGAACCTACGGGCCTTATCCCGGTTCTACCCGCACATCCGCGATAACTCACCCCGGCAGCTCAGCGGGCAGGATCCGACCACTCAGAGCGATACGGAAGCGCCCCGACGGCGGTCAGGGATATGCCGGACGGGCCGATTAGCGCGTGACGCCGGCGGCGGCGAGCGCTTCGTCAGGGTCGTCGAAGTGCACCATCTCGACGACCAACCCGTCGCGGAAGGTCGTCAGGTTCGCGTGCAACCGAGGGTCGCGCGGCGGGCGCAGGATCACGACGACCTGGTCGCCGGCGTCGACGAACTCGACCACCTCGAACCCCGCTGGTCGCTCGGGGCGCCGCATGAACGCGAGCACCTGGTCACGGTCCAGGCAACCGTCCGCTGCGTTGCCGGCGTGCCACTTGACGTCGGGGTGCAGGAGGTCGCGGACCGTGTCGTAGTCACCGCGGTTGATCGCGTCGAAGCCGCGACGGGCGCGGTCCACGTTTGACTCGGGCATGGCGCCGATTGTCCCACCCAGCGCCACGAGTCTGACGGAATTAGCTCTGTCACAGAGGTATATGATGTGACGCGATGCGATCGGCAGCAATATCGACGGAGGCGACGCCCGACCAGCTGCACGAGGTGGCAGACCAGCTCGTCGCGCAGATGGCCCGGATCCGCCGCGCCGGCCGTCGATATGCCGGTCGACCGGCGGAGCTGTCGCTGCTGACCGGAGCTCAGCTCGAGCTCGTGAAGCTGGTCCGCCGGCGGCCCGGGGTGTCGGTCGCCGAGGCCGCGAGCGAGCTCGGCCTGGCTGCCAACACGGTCAGCACGCTCGTCCGCCAACTGAGCGAGATGGGGCTGCTGCAGCGCTGCGTTAGCGACACCGATCGGCGGATGGCGCGCCTCGAGCTGTCGGCTGCAATCAGCCGCAGGGTCGGCGCGTGGCGAGACCGCCGCGTAACGTCGCTCGCGACCGAGATCGCCGAGCTCGAGGACGATGAGCAGCAGGTGCTGGCGCGGGCGGTCGAGCTGCTGGCGAAGGTCGCCGACGGTCTTGAGCGATCGGGGGCGGCGCGGAAATGAGCGTGATCGAGCAACCCGTCGAGCTGCCTGCAGTCCGATGCGAGGCGCTTTGCCATCGCTTCGGGGATCACCTCGCGGTCGACCATGTCGACCTCAACGTCCAGCGATCGGAGGTGTTCGGTCTGCTGGGGCCCAATGGAGCCGGCAAGACGACCACGCTGCGGATCCTCAACACGCTCCTGCCGCTCCAGGACGGAAGCGCGGAGGTGTTCGGCTATCAGGTACAGCGCTCACCGATGGCGGTCCGGAGCCTGCTGGGTTACGTGCCACAGCAGCTGTCGATTGAAGCTGCGCTGACCGGCCGCGAGAACGTGGCCTGGTTCGCGCGGCTGTTCGACGTGCCACGTAAAGAGCGCTCCGCGCGTGTCGCCGAGGCGCTCGACGTGATGGGACTGACCGACGCCGCGGATCGCCTCGCGGGCGTGTACTCGGGCGGCATGGTCAGGCGCCTCGAGCTCGCTCAAGCGCTGGTCAATAGGCCGGCGCTGCTGATCCTCGACGAGCCGACAGTCGGCCTCGATCCGCTGGCGCGCGACGGGGTCTGGCAGCGGGTCGACGAGCTTTGCGGCCAGACCGGGATGACCGTGCTGCTGACCACGCACTACATGGAGGAGGCGGACGCGCTCTGCGATCGCGTGGCGCTGATGCATCTCGGAACGATCCGTGCAGAAGGGCCGCCCGACGAGCTCAAGCGTGCGCTCGGCCCGCAGGCATCGCTCGAAGACGTGTTCCGAGACGTCACGGGTGGCAGTCTCGACGGCACTCCGCTAACGGAAGGAGGGCTCCGTGAGATCCGGCGAACTCGTCGAACCGCGCGTCGCGTCGGCTGACTTTCTGCGGCCGCCGGCGACCGCAAGCTGGCGGCGCTATCCGTCGCGCGTCGCCACCTTCTGTCTGGTCGAGCTCCAGAAGCTCAGCCATGACCGCACCGAGCTGTTCACGCGCGCCGTCCAGCCCGTCCTCTGGCTGGTGATCTTCGGCGAGACCTTCAATCGGATCCACGCGATTCCGACGGGCGGCCTGTCGTATCTCGACTTTTTGGCGCCGGGGATCATCGCCCAGTCCGGGATGTTCGTCGCGATCTTCTACGGCATCCAGATCATCTGGGAGCGAGATGCGGGCGTTCTGACGAAGCTGCTGGTGACGCCGACGCCGCGCTCGGCGCTGATCCTCGGCAAGTCGTTCTCGGCCGGCATCCGAGCGATGGCGCAGGTAGTCGTTGTGCTGGTGCTGTCGGCCGTGCTTGGCGTCGCGCTCAGCACTAACCCACTCGACATCCTCGGCTCGTTCGCGATCGTGATGCTCGGCGCGGCGTTCTTCTCGTGCCTATCGATGACGATCGCGGGCATCGTGCTCAAGCGCGACCGGCTGATGGGCATCGGCCAGATGATCACGATGCCGCTGTTCTTCGCGTCAAACGCGCTCTACCCGATTGCCGTGATGCCGCGTTGGCTGCAGATCCTCAGCAAGATCAACCCGCTCAGCTACGAGGTCGACGCGCTGCGGGGGCTGCTGATCGGTACCCCGGCGCACCTCGGGCTGGACTTCGGAGTCGTGACCGGCGCGGTCATCATCGGCGTTACCACCGCATCGTCGTTGGTTGGCCGGCTCGCGCGCTGAGCTCGGAGCGGCTGCCCCTCGAGAGCGGCTGTCCGCGAGCGCGGCCGCCCTCGATCACGCGGCTGGGAGCCCGGTCACCTCGGCCTCGGCCGCCATCACTTCGATCACGGGGACGCCCAGCGCACGGACGCGAGCCGGGAGCTCGGCGCTCCGCCAACGGGACAGGCTCGCGGGCAGCATCGAGATCATCACCTCGTCAAAGCGCAGGAGGTTGACCGCGTCCTTGATCGTTGCGAACGGGTCGTGGGAGCCGATCATCCCGACCACCGATCGACGCGCGGCGTAGGACAGCAGCGGGATCGCCGCCGTGATTCGCGCCTCCGCCTCACTGGTTCCAAGGTCATCGAGCTCTCCGACCGCTTGTAGTCCACGTGGGCGGCGCGGCACGAGCAGCGTGAACATGCACCGCCCATGATCGGCTCGCCGCGCGACCGCTTCGATCAATTGCGGGCTGTCGGCTGTCTGATGGGCCACGATTAAGACGTTGCTAGGGCGCGCGGAACGCATCCGGTCCTCCGTTCTAGTTACTCGCTCCGTCGCTTCTAGGGACGCCATCAGCATCAGATGCTTCCCGTCAGAGCCGCGCTGTCGGCGAGCGGCCTCGGGTCGTCCGTGACCGGCTAACACGCACGTAACGCTGTTACGTCGGTGTTAGCCGTCGAGCCCTATAACGCCAACTGCCGACCACCCGCGCCGCGGAGCACCGGCGCGGGTGGTGGTCCATTCTCAGGCGACGGCGGCCGACGAGATCGCGGTGCCGATCGGAAGCGCTAGAGCACCAGCACGATCGTTACGTGCGCGGAGCCTGTCTTCATGCCGCTCGCGCTGGCGACGCCCGAGACAGTGAGCGTGACTCTGTGCTTTGCGGTGAGCGCGGCTCGTGAGCGCCCTACGAGCGCCAGACGAGAGCGTGATCGTCAGCGCAATTCGCTTCGCGGCAGCCACGTTTGCCGTCAGCAGGCGACGGACGAGCATCGTGCGCAGCCTGGAGTGAAGTCCGTGCTTGGGTTTTGTCGCGATCACAAACTTTGCCGCTGAGCATCACGGAGCACGCCTTGACGCAACGGACCTGGACGGTCAGCCGGCTGCGGCGAGAGAGCCGCTGCCTGGCCTTGGCGGTCAGCGTCAGCTTTAGCGGCGATGCAGTCGGCGACCTCCCCGAGCCCGGGGTCGTGGCCGTCCCGGGCGTCGTGGCGCCGGGCTGCTGGCCGGAGCCGGGCGTCGTGCCGGTTGGGCTTCCGGGCTGCTGACCGGCGCCAGGCGTGGTACCGGTCGGCGCCGAGGAGGCGGTGACTGTCCAGCTACTGGTTGCCGGCGTCGGGTCGACATTGCTGGCGGCATCGGTGGCTCGAACGGCGAACGTGTGCTGGCCGGCTGCGAGGTCCTTGTAACTAACTGGCGCTGAACAAGCCGTCCACGCGCCAGCGTCGAGGCGGCACGTAAACGTCGAACCGCTCTCCGTCGACGCGAAGCTGAACGATGCGGTGGTCGCCGTCGTCGAGACGGGCGGGCCGGACGTGATCGAGGTATCGGGCGCGACCGTGTCGATCGTGAACGTGCGTTTGACGGTCTGACCGGTGTTGCCTGCTGAATCGGACTGCGAGGCCTGGGCCGTGTAGGTGCCGTCCGCCAGCGCGTTCGCGGTCGCCGACCACGAGCCTCCGGAGACGGTCGCTGCAAGCGATTGAACGGGCGCGCCCGTAGCGGTGTCGCCGCTGTAGATGTCGAGCGTCACCGTGCCGAGGTCGCCGGAAGCCGTACCGGCTGCCCCGCCGAACGTGGGCGTCGTGTCGTTGCCGATGCTCTTGGGTCCGGAGGTCAGCGTCACGGCCGGCGGCGTCGTGTCGATCGTGAAGTCGATCGCGCTCGAGTAATCCTCCGTGATCCCGTCCGAGCCGAGTTGGGATGCAAACGCGGTGTAGGAGCCGTCGGGAAGCGCCGGCGACGCGGTCACCGACCACGAGTTCGCGGCGGCGGCGTCGAGAAACTCGACCGGGTTGCCGTTGACGTCGTCGATCTCGACCGTGATGTCGCCGTCGCTGGAGGACGCGGCGCCGGAGAAGGTGGGCGTCGTGTCGTTGGTCACAGTTCCGTCGGCAGGTGCTGTCAGCGTCACGGGCGAGTTCGCGCTTGTGTCAATCGTCCAATCGTCGACCGGAGGGTTGGGGTCGACGTTTCCGGCCGGATCAGTCGCGCGGACGCTGAACGAATGACTGCTGAGCGCGAGGGAGCTATACGACTGCGGGGAGGAGCACGCCGTCCAGGCACCGCCATCGAGCTGGCACTGGAACGTCGAGCCCGCGTCCGATGAACTGAACGCAAACCGCGCCGTCGTCGCCGAAGTCGTGCCTTGCGGGCCCGAGGTGATCGTCGTCGTCGGAGGCGTCGTGTCGATCGTGAACGTGTGCGCGGCCGTGTAGGCGGTGCCCGCCGCGCCGCCCTGCTCGGCGTACACGGTGTAGGTGCCATCCTGCAGCCCGGGTGACGGCTGCGTGCTCCACGCGCCGGTGCCGGGCGCGGCCGGGGCGGTGAGCGTCTCCAGCGCGCTACCGGAGGTGTTGGTGCCGCTGTAGAGCTCGACGGTCACGGTGCCCGCGTCGCCGCTCGCGGTGCCGCCGGTGCCGCCGATCGTGAGCGTCGGGTTGTTGCTCGTCGTCCCGTCACTCGGCGAGCTCAGGGTGAGCGCGGGCAGGTTGGTGTTGACAGACCATGTCTGGCTGGCTACCGGACCGACGTTGCCCGCCAGATCAGTCGCGCGCACCTGGAACTCGTGCGAGCCGTTGGCCAGCCCGGAGTAGTCCTGTGGCGAGCTGCACGAGGTCCAGCCGCCGCCGTCGAGCTGACACTGGAAGGTCGCGCCCGGGGCCGACGAACTGAAGCTGAAGCTGGCCTTGCCGGTGCCGCTTGTCCCGGGAGGTCCGACCGTGATCGTCGTGGTCGGCGCTTGCGTATCGACGGTGAACGTCTCGACGTTGCTGGTCCCCGTGCCCGCGGCGCTCGACTGCTGCACATAGGCGGCATACGTGCCGTCCGGCAGGGTTGCTGCAGCGACGGACCAGGACCCGTCGGCCGCTGTATTTGCGCTGAGGGTCTGCACCGGTGAGCCCGAGAGGTCTGTGTTGTTGTAGATCAGGACCTGGACGGTGGACGAGTTTCCAGCCGCGGTGCCAGCGACGCCGCTGAACGTTGGTGTCGAGTCGTTCGTGTACGACCCGTCGGCGGGGTTCTCGAGCGTGACCGCGGGAAGCGAGGTGTTCACGGTCCACGTCGCAGTCTGCCCGGTGAGGTCGACGTTGCCCGCGCCATCGATCGCCTCGACGCTGAAGGTGTGAGTGCCGTTGGCGAGGTTGTAGTACGAGATCGGCGAGGCGCACAGTCCCCAGGCCCCCGCGTCGAGCTGGCACTGGAACGTTATGCCGGCTTGCGAGAGGGCGTCGGTGCCATGGAAGCTGAAGCTGGCCGTCGTCGAGCTCGTCGTGCCCACCGGCGCCGCGTCGAGGAATGTCTGCGGCGGCGTCGTGTCGATCGTGACGTGAGTGAAGCTGTTGCCCGTATTGCCGGCCAGATCCTGCTGGGATGCCTCGATCGTGTAGTTGCCGTCGGCGAGTGCCTGGCTCAGATTGACCACCCACTGGCCGGAGGGCGAGACGTTCGCGGTCTGCTGGATCGGGCTGCCGACGCCCGTGATCGTCACCGTCACTGTGGGACTGTCATCGGCGGCCGTGCCGGCGGTGCCGCTGATCTCGGGCGTCGTGTCGTTGGTGTGGGAACCGTTCAGCGGAGTCGAGAGTGTGATCGACGGGGGGATCGTGTCAACGGTGAACGTGTGCTCGTCGCTGTATCCGGTGTTGCTCGCCTCGTCGGCCTGCTGAGCCTGGGCGGTATAGGTCCCGTCGCGGAGCGTCGTGGCGTTGACCGTCCACGAGCCGCCGGCCTTTACGGTCGCGTCGTCTGTCTGGACCGGCGATCCGGATGTACTCGTCCCGGAGTAGATGTCGACCGTGACACCGGAGTCACCGGCGGTGGTCTCGGCGGTGCCGCTGAGCGCTGGGGTCGTGTCGTTCGTGTAGCTCCCGGCACCCGGCGTCGTCAGAGTCACGGTTGGAGCTGTCGTATCGACGGTCCACGAGTTTGTCGCGCCGGTCGGATCGACGTTCCCGGCCCGATCGATCGCCTGGACCTTGAACGTGTGAGTACCGTCGCTCAGGCCGAGGTAGGTCTGCGGCGAGCTGCAGGTGCTCGCCGGAGCCCCGTCGAGGCTGCACTGGAAGGTCGAGTTGGGCTCGGACGAGATGAAGTCAAACGTCGCGGTCGTCGAGGCGGTCACGTTCGACGGTCCACTGGTCAAGGTGGTGGTGGGCGGCGTCGTGTCTACGGCGAAGACCGGCAGGGTCACGAAGTGGCTGCTGCCGGCGCTCAACTTGAGACTCCACTGGCCCTGGTTGGAGTTGGCGAAGTTCGGACAAGGGCCCGTCTCGTAGTTGGCCTGGATGTTCCAGGCGTCCGGCCCGGTGCTGGACGACGGCCGGTATTGAAGGTTTGGCTGAGCCGGGGACGAGAGCGAAGTCTGGGCGGGGAGCTGTCCCGAGGACGTCGATCCGGGCAGGTCGTTGGCGTTGTTAGTGGTGTTCGCGCACGCCGTCTGCCCCGACGGCAGGATCCAGGTGGTACTCCAGGTCCCGGTTGCCAGTGTGCCGTTTGTCCCACTTGTTTTGGGCGCCCCGACGCCTGCGACCTGGACGTATGCGGTCGAGTTTGCTCCAAACACGCTTTGCGGCGTGGTCAACGCGGAACTGCTGTAGCTGGCCGCGCCGGCGACGTCGAAGTACAGGGAAGAGTCGTGTAGCGCCCCAGTCGCGCTGCTGCACGCTGACGAGCTCGAGAACTCCCGCAGTCGGAACCTCCACGCCGTCGTGTTCGACAGCGGATCCGTGCTCTGCAGGATGTAGCTGCCGCCGACGTTGCCGTTCCGCGATGCCGGGCGACATGCCGTTGTCCGGTGAACGGTGCCGGACGGGTCATAGACGTCGAAGCGGTAGTAGCGGCCACGGTCGACGGACCCCTGCTCGACGACCGTGTTGCCCGCGGTGAAGAGATAGTCCGCGGGGCCCGAGACGGTGCTCAGATGCAGTTGCTTGACCGCGAATTTCGCTTGTGCGATTGGCGCGGCGAGCAGCGAGATGGCAAGCCCCAGCAGCAGCGCAAGCCCGACCCGGGCGCTGCGTCCGGGGTTGGCGAACTGCGGATTTGGCTGTGCGATTTGCTCTGTCTGACGGCTCATGGCGAGTCCTGCTGGTGGGCGCCCTCGCGGACGCGGCGATGCGGACTGGCGGCCGAGCCATCTCGCGAAACGAGACCTCTTGCTTTGCGTCCCTACCTCACAGCAGGTTTGCCCCTTTCAGTCCCCTGACTGCCGGTGAGGTCGGCATCTCAGAGCGAGACCTTGAGGACCCGATCAGAGGAACTGGACGGATTTGGACACAATCATCAGGTTTTGATGAGAGTTCTCCGACGCCCGCGTGCCCGCAGAGGCGAGCTTGTACCGGCCCGCGGTCACGGGTCACGAGCGGTCCACATCTCCGACCGGACCTACACTCCCCGCATGTCCGCCGGCCTGACCCGGAAACGGGTCACTGTGCTGTTCTGCGACCTGGTCGAGTCCAGCGAACTGTTTGATCGTCTCGACCCGGAGGCGTTGCGGGCCGTAACCGATCGGTACTACGGCGCCGCGCGCGGCGCTGTGCAACGCCACGGCGGGACGGTCGAGAAGTACATCGGCGACGCCGTGATGGCGATCTTCGGGATCCCCGCGATCCATGAGGACGATCCGGTGCGCGCCGTGCGGGCGGCGGTCGAGATCCGCGCCGCAGTCGCCGCGCTGGGGTTGATCCCGCGGATCGGCATCGAGACCGGCGAGGTGGTCGCCGGCGACCCGGCCCCCGGCCACGCGTTTGCAACCGGACCCGCGGTGGTCGTCGCCGAGCGCCTCCAGAAGGAGGCGGGGGAGCACGGCGTTGTCGTCGGCGAGTCGACCTTCGCGCTGGTGCGAGACGCGGTCGAGGCCGAGCCGATGGGCGAGCTCGTGCTGAAGGGCCGACCGGCACCCGTTCGCGCGTGGCGGATCCACGAGGTGCGCGGTGACGCCCCCGGCCTGGCGCGGCGACTCGACACTTCCCTCGTAGGCCGTGAACTCGAACTCGAGCGGCTCCGCGCCGAGCAGCGCCGGACCGCCGACGAGCGACGCTGCCGGCTGGTCACGGTCGTCGGCCCGGCAGGCGCGGGCAAGTCGCGGCTGGTGCTCGAGTTCACGTCGCGACTCCGGAATGCGGCCGTCGTGAGCGCGCGCTGCCCGCGCTACGGCGAAGGAACGACGTATCGGCCGCTCGTCGACATCATCCGCGCAGTCGGCGAGCCGCTCAGCGAGCGGGTCGACGACGAGCGCGCGGCAGCGATCCTCGAGGCGTTGGCGGAGGGTCGGCTGACCGCGCAGGCAGACGAGCTGCCCTGGGCCGCGCGGACGCTGGTCGAGAGCGTCGCGTCGGAGCGCCCGCTGGTGGTCGTGCTCGAGGATGCCGAGTCCGCCGAGCCGCGTCTGCTCGACCTCGTCGAGTACCTCGAGCGCACGAGCCGCGGGCAGCCGGTGCTGATCGTCTGCGTCGCCCGCACCGAGCTGCTCGATAGCCGCCCTGGCTGGGCGGACGGAACGGCCGTGTGGCTGGCGGCGCTGTCGCAAGACGAGAGCCGCCGCCTGCTGGGAGAGCTGGCGGGGGCCAAGGTCGACCACCGGGTCGCGGAGAAGATCGTCGACGCCGCGGGCGGCAATGCGCTGTTCGTCGAAGAGCTGCTCCGGATGCTGGTCGATGGCGGAGCGCTCGAGCGGCGCGGCGACCGCTGGGTGCCGGCGCGCCCCCTCGACCAGGTCGCAGTCCCGGATTCGGTTCAGTCAGTGATCGCCGCGCGCCTGGACCACCTCGACGCTGACGACCGGCTGGCGCTGCAGTCGGCGGCGGTGATCGGGCAAGAGTTCGGACGCGATGCGCTCCAGTCGCTCGCGGTCGACGAACCGGAAACGGTTGCGAGCCGGCTCGACAGGTTGGTACGGGCCGAGCTGATCTTGGCGGCTGGAGCGCGCTTCCGTTTCGGGCACCCGCTCGTACGCGACGTCGCATACGGATCCTTGCCGAAGGCCGAGCGGGCCGTGCTGCACGAGCGCGTCGCCCGGTTGATCGAGCGCCAGCCGGCCCACGTCGACCTCGACGGGACCGTGGGCCATCACCTCTACATGAGCATCCGGGCGCGCCGGGACCTCGACCCCGCAGACGCACGAGCGGTTGCTCTCGTCGCCGATGCCGTACCGCGTCTCGAGGCCGCTGCGCAGCAGGCCGAGGCGCAACGCGACCTGCCGGCGGCAGCGAGCTTCCTCGAACAAGCGACGGAGCTGCTCGATCGGGATGCCCCGGAGAGGCTCAGGCTGCTGATCGCACTCGGGGAGGCGCGGCGGCGGAGCGGGCGTCTGGAGGAGGCCGACGCGTGGCTCGCGGAGGCCGAGGAGCGGGCGACCGCGACCGGGCTCACACTGGTCGCGAAGCGCGCCGCCGCAGATCGAGGGCTCGTCGCCACCTACGTGCGCCCCAGCGACGGGCTCGATGGCTTCATCAGGGCGGCACAGGAGCTGATCGACGTCGCGCGCGAGACGCACGACGACGTGCAGCTGGCGCGAGCCTGGATCATGCTCGGGTGGGCGATCTTTCCGACCTTCCGAATCGTCGCGATGCAGGACGCGACTGAGCACGCGCGGCCGCTCGCGCCTGCCGCGGGCCGCGACGCGCGGCGAGCCGTCCGCATGCAGTTGGCGCTCGAGGCGGCGTACGGCCCCATGAGTACTGACGACGCGCTCCGCGTCTGCAACGAGATGCTGGCCGAGGCGGAGGCCGACGACGACCGCTCGACCGCCGCATCGGTCACGGTGTTCAGGTCATACGTCGAAGGGCTCGCCGGGCGTTTCCAGCAGGCGCGCGCCTCCTACGCACAGGCGGCGCCGGTGCTCGAGGAGCTCGACAACCGCCTGTTCCTGGCGTCGCAGCGGTTCTTCGCCGGGTCGGTCGAGCTGATGGCTGACGAGCCGATCGCGGCGGAGGCGCTGTTCCGCGAGGGCATCGACCTGCTGGAGGAGCTCGGCGATACCGGCAACCTGGCCGAACATCTCGTGTTTCTGGGGGAGGCGCTGCATCGGCAGGGACGCGATGCGGAGGCGGAAGAGTCGGCGCAGGCCGGGCTGGCGCTCGCCAACCCCGAGGACGCAGAGCAGCAGGCGATCGCGCGCGCGATCATCGCCGAGATCCGCGCCGCCGGCTGGTCAGGCGGCCGAGGCCGAGGCGCTCGCCCGGGAGGCCGTGGCGATCACCGAACGGACCGACGCGCCCGCGATGCGAGCACGGACGCTCCGCGCGCTGGCCGCCGTCCTGTACTGCGCCGGGTCGACCGCGGGTGCTGAGGAGGCGGCGGCGCAAGCCATCGCGCTGTATGAGGCAAAGGGCTGCCCGCCCGGGGTCGTCGCGACGCGTCGCACGCTCGCGCAGCGCGCGGTTACGCCGTAATGCACAGCAGCGCGACGCGCGGAGGCGCCGGCACGCTGTGCTGGTCGAGCTGGAATCGCACGATCCGCGGACGAATGCCGGGATACGGCGACGCTTCGTACAGCAGCGCTTCCCGGTCTGGGCCATACAGGTCGCGCAGCATTTGCACCAGCGACGCGAAGCGCTCCTGCACCGCTGCGGTCGGGGCCGCACCCTCCTCGCCGAGCATCCCGACCTGAAGCAGCACCAAGGTCGCGCGCGGATCGACGGGTGGCCGGCGCCGCCAGAAGTACGTCGCACCGTACACCTGGAGGCCTCCCACTGCCGGATCGAGCTCGAGGTCGGCGAACAGGCAGTCGAGCGACGACACGGCGGGGGCCATCCGGGCGCTGAGGCCGGCAGCTCGGACCCGCCGGATCGCCTCGCGCCCGGGCAGCGCGTAGAAGCCGGGGTGGCCGTACAGAACCATGCAGACGTTGGCTCCGCTCAGCACCTCCGCAACGACCTCATCGACGATCTCGGAGTACGTCAGGCGGCGGTCCTTGGCCGGTGCGTAATGACCGGTCAACGAGCGCTCGTTGGCGTTGAGCATCTGCACTCTGCGGACGGTCACCGGATCGGCCAGCATGTGCAGGACGAGGTCGGCGCCGGCGATCGCCCCCCGCGCACCAGTCGACAGCTGGCTCGTGCTGTCGATGCCGGTGCCAACGACCGTCAGCGATCCGCCGATCGGCGCCGGATCCCGGTCGGTGTCCGCGAGCCGCGGCGCCTCAGTCGTCAGGGGCGTGCTCGAACGCCGGCGCGTCGTCGGGGGCGTGCTCGAGCGCCGGCGCGTCGTCGGGAGTGTGCTCCGGCGGGCTTTGCTCGGCGGGCGTGTCTCGGGTGGGGCGTGCTCGCCGGGCGTGTGCTCGGGCGGGGCGTGCTCGTGCTCGGGTGGTGCGTGCTCACCGGGCGGTGCTCGGCTGGCGTGCTCGCCGGGCGTGTGCTCGGGCGGGGCGTGCTCGTCGTATTCGGCGCGCTCGGCGGCCACTGCTGCGCTGATTCGGTCAAGGTCGCCACTCGAGAGCGCTGCGAGCGCGGCCTCAGGCAGCCCCGAGCGCTCGACGAACGCACGTGGGTCGCGCTCATATTCCGCGAGCGCCGCCGGGTCCTCGCCCAAGCGAGCGAAGAAGTCGGTGAGCTGCGTGCTGTCAGTGGCGATCGACATCTCGGTAAATCGGACGCTACTCGACGCGAGAAACAGCTGCCAAGTTACCGGTCCGTTGGAGTCGGGAGGAGCGCGCGCAGGTCGTCGATCGTGTCGGCCTCGGCCGCGTCCTTGTCTGGGCGATAGCGCTTGACGCGGGCGAAGCGGAGCGCCACTCCTCCGGGGTAGCGGGTCGACGATTGGACCCCGTCGAGCGCGATCTCGATCACGAGTTCGGGACGGACAAGCACGGCGATGCCCCGCCGGCCGGTCTCGCGAGAAAGCAGAGCCTGTGTCTGCCATGCCAGCAGCTCGTCGGTCAGACCTTTGAAGCACTTGCCGACCATCACGAACTCGCCCGTCGCCGGATCACGGGCTCCCAGGTGGAGATTTGAGAGCCATCCACGGCGGCGGCCATGGCCCCATTCGGCACCGAGCACGACCAGGTCGTAGGTCCGGACCGGCTTCACCTTGCGCCACGCTTTGCCGCGTCTGCCGGCCGCGTAGCTCGACATCGCGTCCTTGACGACGACCCCCTCGTGACCGGCGGCAAGCGATTCGTCGAGGACGCCTTGCGCCGCATCCGGATCGGAGGTGAGGACGGCAGGGATCTTCAGCCGGGGAGCGATCGCTTCGAGCCTGGCAGCGCGCTCGCGCAGCGGCGAATCCAGCAGGTCCTCGCCGTCGACGTGGAGCAGATCGAACAGGAACGTCACGATCCCCTCGGGCGGCGCGTCGCGATCGATCTGCGAGACCGTGTCCTGAAACGACGCCGGCCCGTCGCCCGTCATCCACAGCGCCTCGCCGTCGAACACCGCCTGCGTGATCGGCAGGGTCAGCACGGCGGCGACGATCCCGGGCAACGAAGCCGTGATCTCGTTGAGGTTGCGCGTATAGATGCGGACCTCGTCTCGGCGGCGATGGATCTGGATCCGGATCCCGTCGAGCTTCCACTCGACCGACGCCTCGTTGAAGCCCGACAGTGCCTCGGAGACGCTGGTTGCCGTCGACGCGAGCATCGGGAGGATCGGACGGAAGATCTCAAAGCCGACCTCCAGGAGCCCCTGCTCGCCGCTCACCACGGCGATCTCGGCCGTTCGTGTGAGATCACCGGACAACATCAGCGCGCGGCGCACGATCTCGCCCGAGACGCCAGCGGCTCTTGCAACCGCATCCGCCATCACGCCGGCGAGCGCACCCTGGCGCAGCCCGCCCGTCAGCAGTCGCCTCAGGAACTCGCCCTCCTCGTCGGTGGCGCGGGTGAGCAGCTCCCCGAGCAGCTGCTTGCGCCTCGTCGCCGAGCCGCTGCCGGTGGCCGCCTGGATCTCAGAGATCGTCCGATCCACATCGCCGACCGTCAGCGACGGCTGGCTGGCGGGGCGCAGGTCGAGTCCGTAGGCCGTCGCATACCCGACGCCGATGCGTCCCTGGCGAGGCACGCCGGAGAGCAGGCCGACGCAGATCGGGATCTCGCCCGGGTCAACGTTCTTCAACAGCCCGGCGAGGATCGCGACCTTGCGCGAGCGCGCACGAGTCTCCGCCACCTGGGCCGAAGCGGCCACGACCTCCGCTAGCAACGTCATACGTGGTATCGATAGCGGGCTTGGTCCGATTGCGCCAGTCCGGACCCTCGTGGCAGTCGTCGCTTGCGGGACCCGGTGCAGGGTTGTACGGTTCCGCGAGGGGAGTTTGTCGGTTACTTCTGGACGATTTGGTGGAGAGGGCACGCGGTGAGCGATCCGCAGCTACCAGAACACGAGGCCGGGCCCGGCAGCGCCGGCGCCGACGAGGAGCGATCGACGGATCCGGCGCCGTGGGCCGCGAAGCCCGCTACCCGCAGAGCCGTGGTTGGGGCCGCCCTTGGTGCCTCGCTGGTCTGGGCCCCAGATGCGGTGGCCAAAGCTCAAAGCGCGATTCGGTACGACGCCGACGATCTGACGCCCGCCGAAGTCCGCGAGATCGTGCACGACGAGCTCGCCAGGCTTGGTCTGCTGCCGAAAGGGGTGAAACGGATCATCCACCAGGAGCTTTCGAGCCACGGCCTGCTCAAAGGCCCCAAGCGGGGACCGACGGGGCCGGCCGGGACGCCCGGCGCGTCGGGCGCGGCGGGTCCGCCTGGTCCAACCGGCGCCGCCGGGGTGGGCCTCAGTGGGCCGACGGGAGCGATCGGCGCGTTTGGCCCCACCGGACCAGCGGGAACGACCGGACCGGCCGGGCCGACCGGGGCGGCAACGGTGGGGCCAGCGGGAGTGACTGGGCCGACCGGACCGACCGGAGCCGCCGGAGCGCCGACGGTGGGGCCCACGGGACCGTCGGGGCCGACTGGGCCGATCGGACCCACCGGACCAACCGGCGTGGCGATAATCGTTTGAACAGCTGGCGATGAGACGGCGGCCGTGACTGATCTCGAGCATCCGCCGGCTCCGGGAAGCGACGGTAGCGGCAGTAGACGAGCGGCAAAGCCAACGAGCCGGCGGGCGGTGATCGGTGCCGCGCTCGGGGCCTCACTGGTGTGGGGTCCCGAAGCCCTGGCGAAGGCTCACGAGACGATCCGCTACAACGGCGACGACCTCACGGCGGCGGACATCCGCGAGATCGTGCGGCAGGAGTTCACCAGGCTCAGCCTCGAGCCCCACGCGGTGCGAAAGACCGTGCGCCGCGAGCTTGCGGAGCACGGCTTAATGAAACGGGGCCCGGCTGGACCTGCCGGCCGGCCCGGTTCATCCGGTGCCGTAGGCCCACCTGGTGCGACCGGCGCCGCGGGCGCGGACGCGACTGGAGCCACTGGACCCGTTGGCGCAAGCGGCACTTCCGGACCAGCAGGTGTGGTGGGGCCAACCGGGCCGATCGGCTCGACCGGACCGACTGGTCCGACCGGGGAGGCCGGGCCGAGCGGTCCGACGGGGGTGGTTGGACCGACCGGCCCGTTCGTCACCGGGCCGACGGGGCCGATCGGGTCGACCGGGCCGACCGGACCGACCGGGCCGACTAGTCCGGTTGGTCCGACGGGCCCGACCGGCGCGACCGGCGCGACCGGCCCGACCGGCCCGACCGGTTCCCCTGGTCCGACCGGTCCGATGGGCCCGACCGGCGCGACGGGCCCGTAACGGGTGCCAGCAATAAGTCTGGCCGCGTGGACGGACCATCCGCCGCTGGCGCGGCCGACGATCGCGCTGTGCATGATCGTGCGCGACGAAGCACCGGTGATCGGCCGTTGCATCGAGTCGGTGCGGCCGATAGTCGACAGCTGGCAGATCTGCGATACGGGCTCGCGCGACGACACCGCGGCGGTGGTGGCCGAGCTGCTGGGCGACCTGCCTGGCGAGCTCCATCACCGCCAATGGCGAGATTTCGGCTCAAACCGCAGTGAGCTGATGGCGCTCGCCGCGGGGTCTGCCGACTACCTGCTGCTGCTGGACGCGGACATGACGCTGCGCTGGGAGACGCCTTTGCCGCCACTGAGCGCCGACGCGTACTTCCTCCATCACGACGGCGGGCTGGACTATGCCGTGCCCCGCCTCGTGCGGGGCGATCGACGGTGGTGGTTTGAGGGGTCGACGCACGAGTACCTCGCGACCGAAGGGACCTACACGCACGACGTGCTGGCCGCGTTCGTCGTCGAACACCATGGGGACGGCGGTCACCGGGCCGAGAAACTGCAACGGGACAGGCACTTGCTCGAGCGCGATCTACAACGCGACCCCGACAATGCTCGAGCCATTTTCTACCTCGCCCAGACCTACCGCGACTTGGGCGAGGATGATCGCGCGATCGAGCTGTATCTCCGCCGAGCTGAGCTGGGTGGCTGGGAGGAGGAGGTCTTCTATGCGCTGTACCAGGCCGGGGCACTGCTAGGGCGCCGTGACGTGGGCTCCGGTTTGCCGATCCTGTTGTCAGCCTGGCAAGCTCGACCGGGGCGCGCCGAGGCGTTGCACGAGCTCGCGAGGATCTGCCGGTTTGCAGGCTGGCACGAGGCGGCGCGCGCGTTCGCCGAGTGCGGTCTCGAGATCCCGCATCCACGCGATCGGCTGTTCGTGCATCAATGGATCTACGAATGGGGGCTTCGATACGAGTTCGCGCTCGCCGCGGCTGAGACCGGGGCGACGGACGCGGCGGCCTCCACCGCTGCCGAGCTGCTTGCCATGTCGAACCTGCCGGCCGAAATCGATCAGTACCTGGTGCAGCGGTTCGGTAACCGGCGACGCTCCCGGGCTCCCATCCCGACGCTCGGGTCGCTGGCGCCCAGCACCGACTTCGCGGAGATCCGTCTCGACGTCTCGCCCGACTGGCCGGCATTCAACCCGACGATCGCGGCGGATGGCGACGGCTTTCGTCTGATCGTCCGAACGGCCAACTACCGGTTCGAGAACGGCCGCTACGTCTACCTGACAGGCGACCCAGTGATCGAGACCCAGAACTACCTCCTGACGCTCGACCGGCAGCTCGAGGTGACGGGCGTGGATGCGCTGATCGACGGCGACAATGGGCCGCCCCGCTATCCGTCCAGGGTCATCGGTTACGAGGATTGCCGGCTGATTCAGGTTGATGAGGCGTGGTTCGCGAGCGCCACGGTGCGCGATCGCAATCCGCATGAGCGCTGCGAGATGGCGTTGTTGGCACTCGACGGGTCACGGATCGACAACGTGGGTGTGGTTGCCGGCCCGGTCCCGGGTAGGCACGAGAAGAATTGGATGCCGTTCCTCTGCGGCTCGACGTTGTGCTTTCTGTACAGCTGCGATCCGACGGTTGTGCTGGCCTGCGATCCGACCAGCGGCCAGGTGCAGGTCGTCTCGCAGGTGACCGGACCGCCCGGCGCCGGCAGCCTGCGTGGCGGCTCCCAGGGCGTATCGGTGCCAGACGGATGGTTGTTCGTAGTCCACGAGGCGGCCCAGCACAACGGCATTCGGACGTACCCGCATCGGTTCGCGCTGCTGGACGACGATTGGCGTCTCGCCGCGATCTCGCCGGCGTTTAGTTTCCTCGGGCACGAGATCGAATTCTGCGCGGGCGTGGCGCGCCGGGATGACGAGCTGGTGCTGACGTTCGGAGCGAGCGATCAGTCTGCTGGACTTGCAGTCCTGCCCGCCGAGGCGGCGCTCGGTCTGCTCGAGGCCGCGCGCGCCGCGTGACCCGAGCACCTTCGAGCGGCAGTGCTGCGAGTAGCGTGTCGCGCGAGGCAGCCGGCGAGCCGCTACCACGGGTGACCAGTGATGCTTGACCAGACCGCGAAGCAATCGACGAACTCCGGCGACGAGACGACGCAGGATCTGTTGTTGAGCGTCGACTTCGAGGATTGGCATCAGCTGGTGCGACGGCGGGTGGGCGCTTCGAATTGGCGCGAGCCGGGGCCTGCGCTGGCTCGCCAAACGACTGCGATGCTGGCCCTGTTCGAAGAGCTCGGCGTACGCTGCACGTTCTTCGTCCTGGGGATTGCCGCGCGCGCACATCCCGACCTCGTCAGGGCGATCGCCGATGCTGGTCACGAGATCGCCTGCCACGGCGACGCCCACCTGCCGGTTTTCGGGCAGACATCGGTGCAATTCACGGCCGACCTGCGCCAGTCCTCCGAAACGATTGGGCAACTGACCGGGCAGAAGCCAACCGGCTATCGAGCCCCCGCCTTCTCGATCACGAACAAGGTGACCTGGGCGTACGACGTGCTGGCCGCGGAGGGGTTCTCCTACGACGCCAGTCAATGCGATTCTCCAGTCCGTCGCGATCGCGTTCCCGTGGCGCGTGCGCCACACTTCCTCGCCGAGGCGAACTTGTGGGAGTTCCCTGTCGCGGCCTGCCACTGGGGACCCGTGTCGCTGCCGGTCGGGGGCGCGTCGTACTGGAGCATCACGCCGACCTCGCTCGTCCTGTCGGGGCTGCAAAGCGCCGGCTCGCTGGGTGGCCTGTACCTGCACCCGAACGAGCTCGACCCCCAGCCGCTCCGTCCACAGCTCGAGCCGACGGCCAAGCCGGCGCAACGGGTTCGAGCCCAGCTTCGAACCGTGCAGCGCAACGCCGCGAGGTGGCGAGCGGCCGATGTCCTCAGAGCGATCGCGCACCGCTTCCGCCTGACCACGTATGGTGAGGCTCATGCCAGACTCAGCAACGACCGCGCAACAAGTCCGTAATCGGTTCCGCTCGCATGCCCAGCAGTTCGACGATCTCTATGAGGACGAACGGCCGCTCGTCCGACTCCTCCGTCCGGGGCTGTTCCGGCGCCGCCAGCTCGCAGTGGATACCGTCAGCGCGCTTTCGCAGCCCCACGTCCTCGACGTCGGTTGCGGCTCCGGGCGGATCGGCGAGTTCGTGCTGGAAGCCGGCGCGGCGCGTTACGTCGGGATCGACTTCGCCGAGCCGATGATCGAGATGGCGCGCGCCCGTCTCGCGCGCTACGACGAACGCGTTGAGTTGATTGCCGACGACTTCCTGGAGACGTCGATCCAGGAGAGCTTCGACGTAATCCTGGCGTTGGGACTGTTCGATTACCTGCCAGAGCCCGAGATCTTCGTGCGGCGAATGGCCGCGCTCTCTGGCCCCGAGGGCTGCGTGGTCGCTTCGTTCCCGGCGTGGTCCCTGCTCAAGGGGCCGGTCCGCAAGGTGCGCTACGAGCTGATCGGCGACTGTCGGATCTTCAACTACACCGGCGACGGCATCGAGCGGATGTTCCGCGATGCCGGCTTTGGGCGTGTCGAGCTGCTGGCTCCTGGTCGGCACGGCTTCCTGGCGCGGGCGTGGCGCAAGGCCGGCGGCAGTTCCCTCTGACCGGCTCGAGCTTCACGGCAAGACGGGCCGATCGGGCCGATGCCGGGCCGGTGGCGGCGCTGTACTTGCGAGCTCGAAGGGCTGCTGCGCTGACTCAAAGCATCCCGTCGCTCGCGCACTCTGACGACGAGACGAGCGCTTGGGTGGCGAACTTCGTGATCCCGAAGCTCGAGCTGTGGCTGGCGGAAGGACCCGCCGGCGAGCTCGTGGGGATGCTCGCCCTCGAGGGCGAGTGGATCGACCAGCTGTATGTCGATCCAGATCTCACGGGACAACGCATCGGAACGCAGCTGCTGCAGATTGCGAAACGCGAGCACCCCGATCGTTTGCGTCTGTGGACCTTCGTCTCGAACACGCGGGCGCAGCGTTTCTACGAGCGCCACGGCTTCACCGAGGTCGAGCGCACCGACGGCGGCGGCAACGAAGAGGGCGCGCCTGACATCCAGTACACCTGGGCTCCTGCGTCGTCAGAAGAATCGCGAGCTACGGGTGCCGGCCCGCGAGCTCGGTGGCGTCGCGGAGTGGGACGGTCGTCGCGATCACCTGTGCGACTCGTCCGGGTGACGTGAGCCGGGCCGGCGACGGATCGGCGGCGGCGAGCGCCGCGATGCGTAGGCGGTCCCGCTCGTCGACGTCCGTGCAGCCGGCGACGATCGTGTTACCAACCTGATTGCCGAGCGTCCACACGCTGGCATATGCGTTCGCCATCGCGGATGCGGTGGCGTTGACGTCGCGTGCCGCCCGGTTGTCGACGACGTTGATCAACGTCAGCGGAGCGACTCTCGCGGCATCAGTGAGCGCCTCGACGGTGATCAGCCGCGTGGGCACGCGGGCGCCTAGAAACGCATCGATTACGATCGCGTCCCAGCTGCGGTCAGGCTGTGCAGCGATGTGGGCCCGGCCTTCCGTGTGGCGGACTCGCAGCCCATGCGCCCGTCGCAGCCCGAGATGCTCGCGAGCGAGGGCAAGCACGTCGGCGTCAATTTCGCACACCTCGTGCTGTTCGCCGGCGCCGTCTGCGGCAAGCGCTCGCGCGAGCGCACACGCACCGCCACCGATATGCAAGACGCGCCGAGCGCCGACGGTACGCAGCACGGTCCGCAGCCACCGCATGTAGTCGAACTCGAGATGAGTGGCGTCGGCGAGGTCGACGTAAGAGGCGTCCATACCGGCTTGGCGCAACAGCCGCCCCGACGGACGGCGGCGATCGACCTCGATGATCAGCTCTCCGCGCTCGGCGATCGTTGCGGTGCGGTTCTGCCGGTGGGGCATCGCGACAAGGCTGGCAGACCCGTAAAGCGTCAGGAGCCGGCTGGGAGCCGTAGCGTGAAGCGTGCGCCGCCGGTCGGGGCCGTCTCGCACGTGATCGTGCCGCCGTGTGATTCGCACCGTTCGGCGAACGATCGCGAGCCCGAGCCCCGTGCCACCACGTGGGCTCCGCGGCAGGCGGACGAACGGTTTGAAGATCCGTTCGCGCTGATCGGCGGGCACACCGGGCCCGTTGTCGGTCACGGACATGGTCGGACCATTCGACGTCTGAGCGACTTCGACCACGACGGTGTCGGCAACTGCAGACGCGTTGTCGAGCAGGTTGCGGACGGCGCGAAGTAGCGCGTCGCGATCGCCGGTGGCGCGAACGGGTCCGTCGGTGACCAGTTCGACATGCGCGCCGGAGCCATTCGTGCGTGTCGCGGCTAATGCAGTCGATGCGAGGTCGACGAGATCAAGCGGTTCCCATTGCGGTTGCTCGCGAGCGTCGAGCCGTGCGAGGTTCAAAAGGTCGTCGACCAGCTGCCCGAGGCGACGGCTGTCGCGTGCGAGTTGGGCTTCGATCGCATCGCGCGCCGGCCGCGGTGGCTGGTCGCGCAATAGCCGCTCGGCGGTCGCTTGGAGCGCGGCGACCGGCGTGCGGAGCTCGTGTGAAGCGTCGGCCAGAAACGTTCGCATCGCCCCCTCAGAGGCGCGCGCGTCCGCGACGGCGCGATCGAGTAGCACTAGCACGCGCGCGAGCGCCGCCAGGAGCACCAACACGATCACGCCGCCGATCGCTTCAGTGACTTCCAGGCTCCGGACCTGCCGATCGATGCCCGCAAGACTGCCGGTGAGGGTCGCGGGCACCTCTCTGCCGTCGAACGGGATCAGCTCGTGGACGGTCAGGAGCGCTTCGCCCGGCGTGGTCTGAAGCGTCCCGCCCGGGGCGGTCACCCCAGTGAGGTCGACCGAAATGCCCTCGGCGGCAAGCGAGCCCATCACCGACTTGAACGTTGCCGCCCCGTCCGCCACGCTGAGCGCGCTCGCGCCAGATTTGAGGTCCGTGCGAAGGCGCTGTTCGAGCCCATCGCGGTAGCGCACCGTGATGATCACCACGAGCACTGCGAGCGCGGCGAGAATTCCGAGCATCGAGGCGGCAATCAGCCACGTTCGCGCGGGGCGGTGGCCGCTCACGGCGAGAACCGATAGCCGATCCCGCGGACCGTGTGGATCAGGCGGGGACCGTCTGCCTCGAGCTTTCGCCTTAGCGCACTGATGTGAACCTCCACGAGGTTGTGGTCGTATGCGTCATAGCCCCAGACTTGGGTCAGCAGCTGGTCCTTGGATAGCGCCTGTCCACGGTGACGCATGAGAAACGCGAGCAGTCGAAGCTCGGTCGACGTCAGCGCGAGCTCCCGACCGCCACGGGCGGCTAACCCGTGTTCCTCGTCGACGAGCAGCCGCTCGACCTCCAGGACCTGTGGAATCGAGCCTCGCCGACGCAGGACAGCCCTCACGCGTGCCATCAGCTCTTCGAGCGCAAACGGCTTCACCAGATAATCGTCGGCGCCGAGTTCAAGTCCGGCGACGCGGTCAGCCACGGCGTCGCGGGCTGTGAGAAAAATGATCGGCAGCTCGTGCCGCTGCCGGAGCAACCTTGCCAACTCAAAGCCGTTGCCGCTCGGCAGCAGCACATCGAGGATCGCCAGATCCGGCGCGACAGCGAGCACGTCTCCGGGTCGGGGGAGGTCCTCGAACGACGTGGCCGTGAATCGTTCCGCGCGAAGCGCGGCGACGACCGCGTCACGTACCGGCTGCTCGTCCTCGATCACCACCACTCGACCGATCGGCTCGCCCATCTCTATGGCGATTGTCGCCGACCCGGCCTGAAGATCGGCTGAAGAACTGCTCCGATTCAGGTGGATCTCAGCTTCCCGCACGATCGTCACCTTGACCCGTCCCGACGCCGCAAGGAGACGATGATGAACGATCCAACCCGGAGGTACACCCGGCTCCGCTACACGGCGGTCGGCGCCCTCGCCCTCCTGGCCGCGGTCGGCGGGATCGCCGCCGCCGCCAGCCTGGCCGCGAACGCGCCCGCGAAAGCACCCGGCCACGCTGCGGTGGCAAACGGCTCAACAACCAAGCCGCCGGCGCCGCCTGGATCGGGTCCGGGCAAGACCCCGGCACCCTCCGTGCCGGGCCTGAGCAAGACCCCCACGTCACAGGTCGGGCTCTAGCCAGCCTTTCCTCAATGACGTCCAGCGGCTCATCGACGACGGCACGATCACCGCGACACAGGGTCAGACCCTCGATCGCGAGATTGTCGCCGGCAGCCTTGATACGCAGACGCTCGCAGTCGAGCGGGTTCACCCAGAGCCAGCTACAGGCGGTCCAGCAGGCGCTCGCGAACACGAAACGCACACTGGCGCCGAACGCGCAGTAGGCGCTTATGAGCGACTTGACCCCGATCGCCGGCGGCATGAAGCGAATCCCGAAGCTGGCCGCCGTCATCGCCGCCTCCACGTTGATCGCCGCGTGCGGCTCCAGCTCGCCGAGCACGTCGAGCTCCGCCGGTCACCCGACCCAGGCGCAGATCCTGGTTGCGCTCCATCAGGAGCTGCTGAACTTCGCACGCTGCATGCGCTCGCACGGCGTGTCGAACTTCCCCGACCCGACCTCACCCGGAGCGGACAAGGAGTTCTTGCTCGGCCAGGTCCCCGGGGTCAACCCGCAGTCGCCCGCCTTCCAGTCCGGCGACGCAGCCTGCAAGCACCTGCTGCCCGGCGGGGGCGTTAGCTCGCGCGGCGCGACCGCGCAGGTGATGGCCCAGCTGCTCCCCACCTCGCGCTGCATGCGGGCGCACGGCCTCACCGGCTTTCCCGACCCGACACCTTCGGCCCCGTCCAACCAGTCCGCCTACCTCGCGATCATCGGGTTCGGTGGGCCACACTCAGCCCCCGGCGCGCCGCCGGCCGCTTACCTCGCGGTCCCGAACTCGATTAACCCGAACTCGCCGGTGGCCAAGCACGCGGCGACCGTGTGCCACTTCCGGCTGCAGTAGCCGCCCCGGCGCCGTCGCCTCTTACGGATCAGGTACGTGCCGATCGCGCCACGTGCGTGCGACGATGACGGTCGCGTACAACGGTCGTAGGGGAAGGAGAGCGATGTTCCGGCGGACAGGAGCTCGCGACGACGATCTTTACGGCGGGCGGCAACCGACCAGCCACGAGCGGCAGGCGGGGCAGCCGTGGGATGCGTCGTACGTCAACGGCCCCGCACCCTGGGATCTTGAAGGTCCGCAGCCGGCGATCGTGCGCCTCGCCGGCGAAGGAGCATTCGTCGGCGCGGTCCTCGACGCGGGATGTGGAACCGGCGAGAACGCCCTTCATGTTGCCTCTCTGGGCCTGCGCGTTGTCGGAGTGGATGTGGCTGAGACCGCGGTGTCGCTCGCGCGGGAGAAGGCTGCGACGCGCGGCTCAGACGCTGAGTTCCTGGTGGCCGACGCCCTTCACCTGGACCGCCTTGGCCGGGTCTTTGAGACCGTGTTCGATTGCGGGCTGTTTCATTCGTTCGACCGCGATGAGCGGCGAGCCTACGTTGCGAGTCTCGTTCCCGCGACGACTCTTGGCGCCAACCTCTACGTGGTCTGTTTCAGTGACGTCGGGCCGGCTGATAGCTGTGGCCCGCACCCGGTCAGCCAGGAGGAGCTGAGGGCAGCGTTCGACGACAGCGGCGGCTGGAGCGTCACCTCGGTCAAGCCGGAGCGGCTCCAGACAAGATTCAACCCGCACGGCGCGCCTGCCTGGTTGGCGAGGATCACACGCATCTAGCGCACGCGCGCTGTGTGGGCGAGGACGCTCGTCGATCATCGATGCGAGCATGGATGAATGACGGCATGGCGAGACGTCGAACGGGCAGAGCCGGAGTTCGCCCACCGTGTGCGGGCGCTGTTCGACGCTTACAGGCACAAGACAATCGCGACCCTGCGAGCCGACGGGTCGCCCCGGATCTCTGGGATCGAGGCAGTGTTCGAGGACGGCGAATTGGTTTTTGGCTCGATGCCAGGCGCGCGCAAGGGGGCGGACCTCCGCCGGGATCCGCGGTTCGCCCTGCACAGCGCTACGGTCGACCCCGTCGAGGGTTCGGAGGCACAGTGGCCGGGCGAGGCGAAGATCTCCGGTCGGGCGATCGCCGTCGGACCGCTCACCGACGGCCCCCACGGCGACCGCTTCCACGCCGACATCGCCGACGTCGTGCACACGCAACTCGACGAGAAGGCCACGCTGCTCGTCGTCGAGTGGTGGACGCCGACGGACGGGTTGCGACGGATCGAGCGAGAGTGAGCCAGCGCCCAGACGAGACCGGTTGATGGTAGAGGTAGGATCGGCCGGCAGGGAGTAGCGATGGCACGCAAGCAGCCACTTCAGATGCAGGGCGAGGCCGAGGACGTGGCGTTCTTCGAACTGATGGAACGCCACCTGCCGCGGGCGTTTTGTGCGGTCATGCGCCGTCTGCCGAGCGAGCCGCGGTGCCGGCTCTGTAACGCGCCGTACGGTGGCGTCGGCGGCCGGATCATGCGCCGCGTTGGTTTCGGACCGTCCCGGAAGAATCCCGGCTTGTGCAACACATGTTTTGAGAAGGCTCCGATGGGCGGCGTGGAGATGGAGGTCGGCGTCCTGTTCGCAGATGTGCGCGGGTTTACGTCGCTGGCTGAGGAGATGGCTCCCAATGAGGTCGCTGATCTCATGAACCGGTTCTATGGCTCCGCCACCGCGATCCTCGCCAGGTCAGCGATCATCGACAAGCTAGTCGGCGATGAGGTGATGGCGCTCTACCTGCCTGTCCTACTTGCCGAGGGTTGGGAGCGGGACATGTTGCGTGATGCTTCCGACCTTCTCGCGGCGGTCGGATTCGGCTCATCCGCCGAGGTGTGGTTGCCGCTCGGGATCGGTCTCGACGTCGGTCGCGCGTTTGTCGGCAACGTTGGAGCCGGTGATGTGAAGGACTTCACCGCGCTCGGTGATGTCGTCAACACGGCCGCCCGGCTGCAGTCATCTGCTGCGGGAGGCCAGATAGTGATGTCAGAGAGGCTCTTTGCTCGCATTCCGGACTGCGGCACTGCCGCGAGCTCGAAGACGCTGACGCTCAAAGGCAAGCGCGACGCCGAGGCCGCGCGGGTGATCGACCTCGGCGCGAACGTCAACGAGGTTGGTGCTTAGTCGGCCTCGGTCCCGAATGAGGTGCGCATGAGCCTGAGAGAAGAAACCGTCGAATACAGCGATGGTGATGTCGAGCTCCGCGGGTTCCTCGTATCGAGCGACCACGGCGGCGAAAGTCCCGGAATGCTCGTTGTACATGGCGGCGCCGGGCTCGAGGATCACGCCAGAGCGCGAGCGAGGGAAATGGCCGAACTCGGCGTAGTGGCGTTCGCGTGCGACATGTACGGCACGGGCGTGGTCGGCGACCGCGAGCTGGTGATGGCCTCGATCCAGGAGTTGGTGAGCGATCGCGACAAGGCCTCCCAACGTGCCCTGGCCGGCGTCAACGTCCTGGCATCCCATCGAAGCGTTAACGGCGCCATCGCTGCCGTGGGCTACTGCTTTGGCGGGCGGATGGTGCTCGAGCTAGCCAGGAGCGGCGCAGACCTCTCTGGCGTGATCAGCGTTCATGGGAGCCTCGAAACAGCCAACCCGGCCCGCCCAGGCCAGGTCAAGGCCAAGATCCTCGTCTGTCACGGCGCCTTAGATCCACACGTCCCAACCAAGCAGGTGACCGACTTCATCGAGGAGATGAATGTCGCGGGAACGGACTACCAGCTGATCGTCTATGGCGGCGCCGAACACGGCTTCACGCACGACGTCGGCACTCAGGCGCCGGGCGTCGCTTATCACGCTGTCACCCACAAGCGCTCGCTCCTAGCCATCAAGGCATTCCTGAGCGAAACCCTCTGGAACGGACACCTCGTTCCGGCCGGCTGAGCCAAAGCGGGAGTTGGCTACGCCCCATCGCTGTGGCGCATGATCCACAGTCGCCCAGTGGCGACCGTGGGCACGAGTCCGGCAGCCACGACGGCAAGGATGACGAGCAAGCCCAGCTCGGCATGGCCCGGTCGGGCCGCGTTGGCCGTCAGGAGGATGATCCACGCCAGGCTGCACGCGATCGCTAACCGTGGGTCGTGGAAGAGTCGGAGCAGCCCGCCAACGGAGATGAGCGCGAGAACTTCCGGCAGGCCGACGTAGACGTGCGGTTCGAGCGCCGCAAGGGCGCCGACGGGCAGGAGCCACAGTAGTCGGCGAGGGTCTAGCGGCCGTTTCCGGGGCGCGCGCACCATCACCAGTAGGCACGCGATCGGGACCACAACCTCCGCCAGCCGCAGCAGTTGAGTGTGTAGCGCGAGTGGGCCGAAAGCGGCGATCGCCACGAGTCCGGTGGCCGCGGCGATTCGCTCATACCCAATGAGCGCGCACACCAGGATCGCAGCCAGCACGACTTCCTGGACAAGCAATCGCTGCGTCGGACCGACGATCGCCTCTGTGTTGAGGGCGCTGATGATCCACAACGTCAACCAGATCAGCACTGCTTGGCAGCATGAGTCGGCGATCAGCCGGCGAGTTCCCGCTCGCGTCGTGATCGCCCTGCGCTCACGTAAGCCAGCGAGCACCAGCGACCCGCTCTCGCGCATGAGTGCCGTGTTGGATTGCGCACCGGCGTCCAGCAGCATCCCCAGCATCTCCGGTCCCCGCTTCCGGCGCACCTCGGGCGGGTAGGCTCGCAACGCAGCCTGACCGATCCGCTCGTGGGTCACGTGAGCACCGGCTTTGACGTCGCGCGCAGGCGGCTGGAGACCGCCCTTGCGGCGTGCGCCAGTCGCGCTGCCTCGTCAGCCAGAAGCGCCCTGCCGGCCGGCGTCAGGGTGTAGTCGCGGCGCTGGCGTCCACCCTCCACATACGGCTCGCCAGCGGTAATCAGCGACTCAGAAAGCGCGCGTTCGAGCAGCGCGTAAAGCGTTCCGGTGGACAGCCGCACCTGTCCGCCCGAGAGCTCGCGGGCGCGTTGCGCAATCGCGTAGCCGTGCAACGGACCATCGATCAGCGCCGCGAGCGCGAAATAGCTCGGTGGACGAAGTTCCACACCCACACGATATGTCGAGAGCCAACGTATTGTCAAGATCGCGCCGCTCGCTGCGGAAACGCTGTCTCGCGCCGACGCCAGACCTCGCCTCAATCGCCCTTACGAGCCGCTTCCCGCGCCGGCCGCCACCGCGACGCTCTCCTGCTCAGCGAACCCGTTGTCCAGACTCTTACACGATGTCGCAGCCTTCTGGAACTGGGGCGAGCTGGCGTCGAGGACGCCGGTCGCGTTCTTGATCTGGATCAGTCCTTGACCGTTGGGATCAGGAAAGTTCGGCACGCCGTTGGACCGCATGCACGTGGCGTACTTGAGCGCCGCGGAGTTGGCCGTCGCTTTCTCCGCGGGCGTATGGGGCTCGAGGTTGGGCAGGTCCTTCTCGCAGGCCCGTTGAGCCGCCCGACCCGCCGGTGACTGGGTGTTAGCGTCGGGGTTGTTAGGGCTGGAGGTCCAGCTGGGCAGGCCGTTTGACCCGATGGTCGGGTCGGGGAAATCGGTGACGCCGTGAGCGCGCACGCACCCCGAGAACCTCACCGCCATCGCCTCCGCCGACCTTGACGCGGCGGGATTCGAACAGCCCGAGGGCGAACAACCGGAGATCGAACCGTTCGACGGGGACTTCGGGGACGCGCCCCCGCACGCCGCCAATCCCGTCCCAACGGCCACGAGAACAGCGACGAGCGCGGCGGACCGCCAACGACGACGGCCGCTGCTCGACGCCTGGGGCGACTTCTCGGCGCTTGGACGACGAGGCTCCACGTCCACGTTCTCACTATATGTCGTTCAACGACATGTTGTCAAGCGATCTATAGGTTCGCTCGGCACGCTCCCATTTGTCAGACTGCGGCGCATGACCGGGCTTGAGCAGTGCTGCCATGAGACCCTCGAGCGGAGCTGGACGGTCGGGGAGCGGGAGGGCGTGTCGTTCGCTTACACGCGCCCGAGTCCGGACCGCTATCGCTGGCAGTGGTACTGGGACTCGTGCTTTGCAGCGATCGCCTGGCGTCATTTCGACCCGGTGCGCTCTCGCGCTGAGCTCGAGACGCTGCTCGCCGCCGCACGGCCCGATGGCTTCATCGGGCACACGATCTTCTGGGATCACCGGCTCGATGGCCCCCGCGTCCTGTTCTACAACGTGGTCCATCTCGACGACCCGATGACGTCGACGATCGAGCCGCCGGCGCTTGCGTTCGCATGGCGAATAGCGGTCGGCGATCCGGCGCTCGAGCCCCGGGTGGTCGCGCATCACGCGGCGGTCAGAGCCCAGCGCGACCTCGAGGGCGACGGGCTGGTGTGGATCCTGCAGCCCGACGAATCCGGTTTGGATGCGTCGCCGCAGTTTGATCCGATCTGGCGTGATCGCGCGCAGGGCTTGCCCGGCTTCGTCGAGTTGGTGCGCCACAACCGCGAGCGCGAGTTCCGCATCGACGCGGTCCGAGCCGACGGTGGCCCAGTCGTGTGTGAGGTCATGACGAACGTCTTACATGGGCTCTCGCAGCTGGCGCTCGGGCTTCCCTCGATCACGCCGGCGCTGATCGCCCGGCTCTACGACGAGCCGAGCGGTTTGTTCTTACCGGCGGTCGACCCGCCGATCGCCGAGCGGATCCCGCTCACTTGGACGGCGCTCGCCCCGCTGGCGCTGCCCGACCTCCCCGAGGAGATCGGCCGGCGCCTGGTCGAGTACCTGCTCGACGAGGGCCGCTTCTGGACGCCAGTCGCGCCGCCGGCGGTCTCGCTCCACGAGCCATCCTTCTCGCTGAAGGAGCACTTCGGTGGGTTGCGGCGCTATTGGCGGGGGCCGACCTGGGTCAACAGCGCGTGGCTCGTGTGGCGCGGGATGGTCCGACTTGGCTACGAGGAGCAGGCGGCCACCCTGGCCAACGCGATCACCGAAACGGTATCGCGCGAGGGGCTGCGCGAGTTCTACGATCCGCACGACGGGCGTGGCATGGGCGCTAAAGACTTCGCCTGGTCGGCGCTGGCGCTCGAGCTGCTCGATCCCAGCAACGCCAGCGCCGGCATCCCCACGTGAGCGCGTGATGGCGGATCGCGCCCCGGTCGGGGTCTTTCACCGGTTCCGGGGTGAGTCCACGACAGCGCATCAGAACCGGCTCGCGCTGGGCGACGCGAAGCATCATCTGCAGAAATCAGGTCTCAAGCTGGTGGGCTTTGCGGTGGCTGCCTACCTCGTGCTACGGCTGATCCCGACCCTCGAGCAGGCGCTGAACAGCCTCAAGCATGTGTCCTGGGAGTGGGTCATCGGGGCGGTCGCAATCGAGGTGCTGTCTGAGACGGGCTTTGTCATCTCCTGGCGTGGGGTCGTCGACCCGGAGCGCGTGCTCGAACGCGACGGGCGGGGCCGGCGGATGGACCAGCGTGTCGCGTGGGCGCAACTGGGAGGCGGCCTGCTGGTTCCGGGCGGCTCGCTCGGAGGGATGGGAGTAGGAGCGTGGTTCCTGCATCGCTTCGGTATGCCGCCAAAGCAGATCGCCGAGCGCCAGTTCAACCTCAGCTTCCTGAACACCGCCGTCAGCGCGTTTGCGTTGATCGTGTGCGGTATCGGGCTTGCGACGGGCATCTTCGCCGGCGAGGGGAATCTGCTGCTGACGCTGCTGCCGGCCGCGGTTGCGGCGCTCGGGATCGCAGCCGCGCTGTTGTGGTCGCGCCAGGCGAGCGCCTACGCCGAGCGACGACGGGCCAGTCACCCCAAGATCGCCGCCTCGGTCACCACGCTCGCCGACGCGGTCGCCGACACCCGTGCCCTGTTTCACCGCGGCGGCTGGACGAGTGTGCTCGGGGCGGTCGGCTACTTCGCGCTCGAGGTGGTCGTCCTCTGGAGCGCGTTCTTGGCCATCCACGCCAAGCCTCTCCCCGGTTTCGCGGTCGTCTTGATGGCCTACGTAATCGGCGCGCTCGGTGGATCGCTTCCCTTGCCCGCCAGCATCGGAACGATTGGCGGAATCGCGGGCATGCTGATCGTCTATGGCGTCGACCACAACCCTGCGGTCGCCGCCGTCCTTCTGCACCAAGCGATCGGACTGCTCGTGCCTCTGATCGGGGGGACGATCGCTTACATCTTCCTTCGCCGACAGCTTGGACCAATACGATTTCGCGCGCACGACGACTCCGGATAGCGCGCGAAGTGGGTCGTCAGAGTCCAGCCGGCCTCGCGGTGTTTGCTACAGCGAGCACCGCGACCGCTATGTGCGCAGTGATTTGAACGAGGCGCGCATTTCCTCTGAGAAGAGTTGGGGTTGCCCCCAGGCGGCGAAGTGGCCGCCCTTGTCGCGATGCGCTCGCGCCGTGAGCGGTCGGGTTGGTGAGCGGCTCGATGATCTTCAGCTGCTCGATGATCGAGCCGGGCCACCCGTGCGTGACGATCATCGGCAGTGCGTCCTCGTGCTGGGAGCGGACGTGAATGAAATGGATGTCCAGCCCGTCGATCTCGGTGATGAAGTTCGGCAGGCCGTTGAGCTTCGCTTCGCACTTGCTCCAGTCATGATCCGACGCCCAATACTGCGCTAGCTCGCGCATCATCTCGAGCGGCACACCTTGCGAATCGTCGGTGACCGTCTCGCGCTCGGGCCACCTGGTCGCGTTTATGCGCCGGCGCAGATCGCTGATCTCGGCTTCGGGAAACTGACCTGAAAGGGCTCAACCGCGCTGACGCTCGACTCAGTCCTCGCGGACATATGAGGCTCCTCGGTTAGTGATGCCATGAAGTGTGCCGCCTTACCGGCTCGTCGCACGAGGGAGCAGCCTGGTCTTTACACCCTGGTCACAGGTGAGAAGCGGGGTGTTAGAACGCGGGATTTGCCGGGTCGCCGATCAGGATCGCCTCAGCCTCCTTGAACTGCCTATTCATCGCGGCGGTTTCTAGGAAGGTCATGAGCAGTCGGTCAGAGCTCAGGGTCTGACGCCACATGACGGCGTGGGTGGTTAAGCGCCCGCCCGCGAAATGCGCCTCCGCAACGGCAGGGGAGAACGTGCAGGAGACAAAAGAGGCGACGTCTCGCGCGGGCAGAGGCCCCTCGGTCGCGGCGGCGCGGTACAGCGTCAGGGGTTGACGCACGCAGGTTGACCACAGCTCTCCGGCGAACGCGAGTCGGGCGATGATGTGCCCGGCGCGCCGCTCGCGGCTCCATCGGCCGGAGAACAGCTGAGCGTCGCGAACCACCGTCCCGGAGAACGGGCACAACCCCAGTTCGGCGAGCACGATTGCGTGGCCTTTGATCAGCTCCCCCGCGTGCGGGTTGCTGACCATCGCGGCACAGAACTGCCGGTCGAGCTCGAGCAGATCCAGCGCGGACAGGAACTCCTCGAGCAGGGCAATCAGCCGCGTGTCACCTTCGCGGGCCGCGATCAGCTGGGCAAGGTCAACGGACGAGACCGCGCCCATCAACATCTCGCGAGCGGCCAAGCGACGCTGTGCGATGCAATGCAGCGTGTCCCCGCGCGCGGCCGGGCTGGCTCCCACGCGAAGCGGGCGGTCAAATCGCTCGGCAGCGCTGCCAAGCGCAGCCACCACGTCGCTCGAAGCCTGGGGACTGCCAGCGGCGAATTGGATGCGGCTGATCTCCCAGACCGGGAGTCGCCACCTCGCGCCGCGATCCTCGAAGGCGTCGATCCTGACCTCGATCTCGCCTCGTTCAGGCTCGACCGAGGTGATCGACAGTGGTGTGCGGCGAGCGTCCCGCAGGCGACCCTGGTTGCCGGCTACCGCGTGCCGCAGGTGACCGACAACGTACTCGCCGTCGGGGGCAGCGTTCGGGTCCGATTCGTAGATCGAGTCGCGCACGGACACATGATCTCCGCTTCTCCTTCGCGCCACCGATCGCGAATTTTGCGGCGCACCAGTGGGATCGCCGCCTGCGACTCTGCCCGCGAGCCAACCAGGGGCCACGCGAGCCAGTCAACGAGGAGTGCGCGTGGGCCGTAATGCAGCAGGTGAGTGGCGCGCGCGATCGCCGCCATGATCGCCGTCCGGCTCGGCGCACCGCCGCTCACCGGCCATAGCTACGCAGTTGGATGGGACGCCACGACGACCACGGCCGGAACGGCCAAACCCGTGACACGAGGCGCTCACGCTGGCGAACCGGCCGGCGAGGACGCACGCCCCGCCGCGGCGGGCGATGGTCGCGCACACGCGTCGACGAAGGTTCTGCGTCGAGGAGCGGAATCCCGCCGATCGGCGCCGGCGGCGTGGGCCGCCCGTCCCCGCACGGCCTTCATGGCGCAAAGCTACCACCGCCGAAACGCCTCTCTACGAGCCGCCGCCGGACTGGAACCGGCAACCCTCATTACGAGTGGGCGGTCGGTGTTATGCGCGTGTTAGCCGCCGTGCGCTATACCCGACTCGTCTCGCAGAGCCGATCATGTCCGCCCTCGCGCTCACCCCACCGCCGCGACGCTGGCAGCGGCTGCTGCCCTCGCTCGCCGCGGCCGTATGTGCGGTCGCGATCGGCGCATGTGGCTCGTCTGGGCACAAGCCGAATGCCTCATCGCGCGACGGGTCGTTCCTGGCCTTCTCTGAGTGCATGCGCGGCCACGGCGTCACGAACTTCCCAGATCCCAGCCCGGGCGGCGGGATCAACATCCCGGCGAGCTCGGGCATCAACCCCGCCTCACCAGCGTTCCAAGCTGCGCAGGACACCTGCCGGAAGCAGCTTCCCGGCGGCGGCCCACCGGCGCACGCGTCCGAGCAGCAGAAGGAGCAACTCTTCGCGATGTCGGAGTGCATGCGTCGCCATGGCGTCAGCGAGTTCCCGGATCCAGTGACTCGGTCGACCCTGCCGAGCAATCCGGAGGCGTACAGCATCGTCGAGGGCACTGGCGACCTTTGGCTGCTCGTGCCGACGACGATCAACCCCAACGCTCCTGCCTTCAACCAGGCGGCCAAGGCCTGCCACTTCCACTGATCAGCCGGAAGGCTCACCCGGGTCGGGGATCAGGGCGCCGGGAACGTAACGGTGATCTCGAGGCCGCCGGAAGGGCGAGCGTGGGCGTCGATCGTGGCGCCGTGAGCGTCGGCGACGGCGCGCACGATCGCGAGGCCGAGGCCGTGTCCGTTCGAGTGGCGGCTGCGGTCGGCGCTGGTCGTCCGGAACGGCTCGAAGAGGTTGCCAAGGGCAACCTCGGGAACCAGCTGACCAGTGTTGACGACGGTCAGCGCTGGTCGTCCGGAGGCGTTCGTGGTCGCAACGGTCATGTTGCCGTTGGCGACGTTGTGGCGGAGCGCGTTGTCGACGAGGTTCGCTACGAGGATCTCAAGGAGCATTGGGTCGCCGGTTGCGGCCGTCGGGGCCATGGACGCGTCGACCGCGATCCTCTGTGAGTGGTCCGGCTGTCGGCGCACGGCGAGGACGGTCGCTGCGATCTCGGCGAGATCGACTGGCTCGGATCGTTCGATCCCTCGCTGGCTGGTCGCGAGTGTCAGGAGCGCGTCGATCAGCCGCTCCTGCTGGTCGCCGAGTTCCAGCGCCTGCTCGCATGCCTCTCGCAATGACGTCGTGGTCGCGCTCGGATCGCTGAGCGCCACCTGGAGGAGGGTGCGCTGGCCGGCGAGCGGGGTTCGCAGCTCGTGCGATGCGTTGGCAACGAACCGTCGCTGCGCCTCGAACGAGGTCTCGAGCCGGCCGAATAGACCGTCCAGCGTTCTACCGAGCTGGGTGAGTTCGTCGTCGGGGCCCTTCAGCTCGAGGCGTCGGTGGAGGTCGCTCGCCGAGATCTCCTGTGCGGCGGCCGTGATCGAGCGCAGTGGTCGCAGAAAGCGACCGGCCAACCACCACGCTCCCGTCACCGCGACCGCCGCGGCAACCAGGCCGATTCCCACCACGAGCAGAGCGGTGTCCGGTGGTGAGCCGGGCGGCGAGCCGCCGTTCGCCGTTGCGGACTGTGAGCCTCGGAGGATCAGGAGGCCGGCGGCGCCGAGCGCGATCGCCAGCAGTCCGAGAAAGAAGCCGGAGTACAGGATTGCCAGCTGAGCGCGGAGGATCGGCCGCTCTGCGAACAGCACGGCATGGACCTTCTGGCGCATGGTGCTCGAAACCGATTCGGTGGTCATGGGCAGTCTCCGATGCGATAACCGGCCTCGCGGACGGTGTGGATCACGGGCGGGTCGCCGAGCTTGCGGCGCAGCCGGCGCACGGTTGTCTTTACGGTCGTGGTGAACGGGTCGGTGGCCTCGTCCCAGACTCGCGCGAGCAGCTCTTCGCTTGAGATCACCCGGCCTGAGGAGGCCAGGAGACACTCGAGCAGAGAGAACTCCTTCGGGCTCAGCTCAAGCCGGCGGCCGCGCCGGAATGCGATCCGTCGGCCGCTGTCAAGCGTCAGATCGTCGTACTCGAGCGTCGGTGGCGCCGCTGGCGTCGACCGTCGCCCAAGGGCACGGACGCGGGCGACGAGCTCTGGGAAGTCAAACGGCTTTCCCAGATAGTCGTCGGCGCCGAGGTCGAGGCCCTCGACCCTGTCTCTCAACGTGCGCGCTGCTGTGAGCATCAGGACCCGGCTGTCAGTTCCGTCGGCGACGATCTGCCGGCAGATGTCGTCGCCGTGGACTCCCGGTAGATCACGGTCGAGCACGACGACGTCGTAGCGCGTGACCGCCAGCCGGGAGAGCGCGTCCGGCCCATCAAGGACGACGTCAACGGCCATTCCCTCGCGGCGCAGGCCAGTTCCGATCGATTGCGCCAGGACCTCGAAGTCTTCGACGACAAGCACTCTCATGGGCGGAACGATGCCATGACCCACGTGACAACCAGGTGTCGATCGCGCGCACCGAGTTGACACCGGCGGTGGCGTACAACCGCGTCGCAGCAGGCACCCATCGACCAGAACGGATGAGCACATGAGCGACGCAACGATCGAAGTCACCGGGCTGCGCAAGCGGTTCGGACCAACGCTCGCGCTCGACGGCATGACCTTCACCGTGTCGGCGGGCAGGGTCACGGGCTTTGTCGGTCCGAACGGGGCGGGCAAGTCGACGACGATCCGAGTGATCCTGGGGCTCGACAACCCTGACGAAGGGCAGGCTTTGGTCTCCGGCCGGCCGTATCGAGGCCTTCGTCATCCACTCCGACATGTCGGCTCGTTGGTCGATGCCACGGCGCTGCAGGCGAGCCGGTCCGGCCGCAACCATCTGTTGTGGATCGCGCGCTCGCAGCAGCTCGCTGCTCGCCGCGTCGACGAGGTCGTCGACCTGGTCGGCCTCGGAAACGCGGCGCGCCGCAAGGCCGGCGGCTACTCACTTGGCATGCGCCAGCGCCTAGGGATCGCGGCGGCGATGCTCGGCGACCCGCGGGTGCTGATCCTCGATGAGCCGTTCAACGGGATGGACCCGGACGGGATCATCTGGGTCCGAGGGTTGTTACGCTCGCTGGCCGCGGAGGGGCGGGCGATCCTGGTCTCAAGTCATCTGCTGGGTGAGCTGGAGGGGATGGCGGACGATCTGATCGTGGTCGGCCGCGGCAGGGTCCTGGCCAATGCGAGCGTCGAGGAACTCCTGGGTAGGCAGCAGCCGAGCGCGGCTCACCAGGTCACCCCCCGGCGGGCCGCGCTCGAGGACGTGTACCTCCAGCTGACCAGCGGCGAGGTTGAGTTCAGGGCTGCGCCAGACCCCGAGGCGGGGCGATGAGCGCCGCCGGCGTGCGATGGGCCGCAGCTCCGGGGCGCAGCGGCACCTACTTCGTCGATGCGCTCCGCGCCGAGTGGACGAAGTTCCGGACGGTGCGCGGGTGGGCGATCGGTCTGACGCTCGCGGCTGCGCTGCTGGTGCTGTTCGCCTACTTGACGGCCAACGGCCAACACACCGGGGTGTGCGTTCCCGGACCAGGCGGGGCGGGCGCGCAGCAGCCGCAGTGTGGGAGCGGGCATCCCTACGTCCCCGTGGGACCCGATGGCGAGGCCGTCGCCGACAGTTACTACCTGGTCGGGCAACAGCTGCGCGGCAACGGCACGATCATCGCCCGGGTCACATCGCTGACCGGAGCCACCTCGGCTGGGCCCGCCAACGCCGCTCCGTCTCTGGCCCGCACGCGGCCCGGGCTCGCTGCATGGTCAAAGGCCGGAGTCATCATCGCCGCCAGCCCCCGGCAAGGCGCGCCGTATGCCGCGGTAATGGCCACCGCGGTCCACGGCGTTCGCTTTCAGTATGACTACACGCACGATACGGCCGGACTGACGGGTGCGGTCTCCGCGGCCTCGCCGCGGTGGCTGAGACTCACGAGGAGCGGCGACAAGCTCACCTCCTACGACTCGGCCACTGGAAGGACCTGGCGGACGATCGGCACGACGACCCTCGGCGGCCTGCCTCGGGCCCTCGATATCGGTCTGTTCGTCACCTCGCCGGTCACGTATGGGGGCTTGGCGACGAGGGCCACCGCAAGCTTCGACGACGTCACGCTCAGCGGCACGACGCCCCACCACGAATGGTCCGGTCAGGGCATCGGGCAGAGCCCGCGCGGCTTCTACGACGTGCTCGGCCACGGCGGCTACCACCGCGCCGGCACCGCGTTTGTAGTCAGCGGCTCGGGTGATATCGCAGTCGCCGTGACCGCCAGCAGCGACACGCCGGCGAGCATCCTGACCCAGGCACTGATCGCTGCGCTGATCGTGACTGTGGTCGTGGCGGCGATGTTCATCACCAGCGAGTACCGTCGCGGCCTGATCCGAACGACCCTCGCCGCAGTGCCCCGTCGCGGACACATGCTGGCGGCCAAAGCCGTGGTGATCGCAGGTGTCGCCCTCATCGCCGGCGCGGCCGCGGCGGCGATCTCCATCCCCCTCGGCAATCACGTCGCGGCGACGAACGGCAACTACATCTCGCCGGCGAGCGTCGCAGCGGATGCGCGGATCGCCTTCGGCACCGGCGCGATTCTCGCGCTCAGCGCGGCGGCGATCCTCGCGATCGGGGTTCTGCTGCGCAGAACTGCGGGCACCCTCGTTGCCGGCATCGTCGTGTTCGTCCTGCCGGCCGTGCTCATCGTTCCCTACGTGTCGGGGACCAGCCCCGGGAGCAACCCAGCGTTGCCGATGTGGCTGCTGCGGCTGAGCCCCGCCGCCGGGTTCTCGATCCTGGGGTCACTACCCCGGTCCGCGCAGGTCAGTTATCCGTACACGATCGCCAACGGCTACCCCCCGCTCGCGCCGGGAGCCGGTCTGGCAGTGCTCGCCGCCTGGACGCTGGTGCTGCTGATGCTGGCGGGGCGCCGGCTCGCCACGAGGGACGCATGACGGCGACGCTCCATGCCGAGTGGACCAAACTTCGTACGCTCGCGGCCAATCTCTGGCTGGCGGCAGCCGTTGTCGCGGGAATGGTGGCAATCAGCGTCGCCGCGGCTGGATTGACCCACGTCTCGGGCGTCACCCCGGGCGGTGACAGCACCAAGCTCAGCCTGTCCGGCGTCTACCTGGGTCAGCTCCTCGTCGCGACGCTGGCCATCATCGCCATCTCTGAGGAGTACGCCACAGGAATGATCCGTGTGACGCTCGCGGCGACGCCACAGCGCGTCGCCGTCCTGATGGCCAAAGCGGCGAACCTCGCCGGTCTGACCGCCCTCGCAGGCGCGGCCGCAGTGGCTGGCTGCCTGGCGGTCGGCCGATTGCTCCTGCCGGCAGACGGCCTTGATCCGGGCCACGGCTACGCGCTCATCTCGATCGGTGCGCCAGCGACCGGGCGCGCCGCCGGCGGAACCGTCGTCTACCTGGTCCTCATCGCGCTGCTCAGCCTCGGCATCGGCACGCTGATTCGCGACACAGCGGTCTCGATCGGTGCGGTGGTCGCGCTGCTGTACGTCCCACCGCTGCTCGCTCACATCGTGGGCGGAACGCTCGGCCAAGACATCAAGGAGATCGCGCCAGCGAGCGGCGGGCTCGCGATCCAGTCCACAACGAACCTTCACTCGCTGCCGATCCAGCCCTGGCCCGGGATGGGTGTCCTGACCGCCTGGGCACTCACCTCGCTCCTACTCGCCGCAATGATCTTGGGCATTCGCGACGCTTAGCAGTGACGCGTTACCGGGTGAACAGCTTCCACTGCCCCTCTGAGACGACTTCGACCGACCCGGCGGTCACCTTGATCGCGGTCTGATCGTCAATCGCGTACCCCGGCACCGGCACGCCAGCGGCCCATCTTTGTGCGGTGGCCATACGACTTTCCGGCAGATCCTCATGATCCAGGTGCGGGAACATGGCGAAATCGACCAGTCCCAGCGCTCTGCCGCCACCGGTGGACGGCCTCCACCCGCACGAATTCCTCCCCAAGGTTGGGGGCCATTACGAAGCTCCCAGCACTGACGCCAACGTAGATCGTCTCGTGCAGCGACGGAAACAGGTCAGCGAGCCCGGACTGCCGCGTCCAGTGACACAGATACAAGCCGTCGCCGCCTCCGACGAGCAGGGCGTCAGTCTCCTGGACCAGCGGGATCCAATGCTCTGGGGAGCGCCGTGAGCTCCAGCACTCCCAAGGACTTCAGCTCGTGTTCTTGATGCCAGCCGAAGTGAGAAGCAACTTCATCACGTATCTCCTAGTCGGTCGTTATGCCGAGGCACGCCCGGACGCTCGAGCAACAAGCGCCCCGCGACCGAGCGCGAACGGCGACAGCGATCGGATCAGGTTGCCTAATGGGCGGAGGGGGCTTCGAGGAGATCAGCGTCCGCTTGTGCCATCCACTCGCGCTTTTCGGCGCGCCACTCCTCGTCGGTGCGGCGCAGCTTCCAATAGCCGGTGGCCGAGAGTGTGCTGGTCGGTAGGCGACGATCGAGGACCAGATGACGGCGGATGACGCGGACCGTGGTGGCCTCGCCGTGCACGAATGCCTGACCTCTCCCAGCGGGCAATGACAGCGTGCGGACGGCGTCGAGCAGCAGGGAGGGGTCATGTCCGGCGTCGATGTGGCGGTGCACCCAGACGACGTCGAGGTCTCCGGGAGAGCTCAGCGGCTGACGGTGCTCGGGCGCGTCCACCTCGACGACGGCGAATACGGGAACACCTGCCGGCACGCGCGACAGCGAGACGGCGATCGCTGGGAGCACGGCGTCGTCGCCGACCATGAGGTGCCAGTCGGCCTCCGGGTCGGGCGCGTAGGCGCCGCCGGGTCCCATGATCTGGAGCGTGTCGCCTGGCTGGGCCTGGGCTGCCCACGGACCAGCGATGCCCCGATTGCCGTGGACGACGAAGTCGAGCGTGAGCAGACGGCGCTTGGGGTCCCAAGCGCGCACCGTGTAGGACCGCGTCCTGTCTCCGAACCGGCACTTGACGTAGTGGTCGGTGAACGACCCTATGGCGAAGCCCTCGAGATCGGGCCCTCCCACTACGACCCGGACCATGCTTGGGGTTAGCCAAGATACGTCGGCGACCGTAGTCGAGAGGGTTCGGCGTTCGGGCATGGGGCTCCTAGAAAGTCGGGTGCAGCGAGAACGGACCCAACATATTAGGGCACCCTAATACCCGCACGGCTTGACTCAAGATTGACAGCATGCTGCTTGACAGTATGTTGTCAATCGCTTGGGATCCCAGCAGGGACACCGTTGCACTCGTCCGGCCGGGTCGCGTGCGGCCGACTGGTTTGGTGGGGAGAGCGCTCGTCTGGCCCTCGAGAGCGGGTTACGCTTTTAGCCGTGGCTGAACCGCCCGAGATTCGGTACGTCAGTTGTGGCGGGCGGGAACTTGCGTATGAGGTGGTGGGCTCCGGGACTGCTGGTTTTGTGGTGTGCCTGGACATCCCCGCACACCTGGACCTGATGTGGACCGATCCTGCGTGGGGTCAGCAGGTGGATCGCTTCGGTGCTGCGTGGCGCGCGGCGTTCTTTCAGATGCGCGGCATCGGGCAGTCGGAGCCGATCGAGCGCCTACCGACGCTTGAGGAGCAGGCGGCCGATATCGCCACGGTCATGGATGCGGTCGGGCTGGCCCGCGCGCAGATCTCTGCGGCGGGCGCGACCGCGCCTGGCGCGGTGGTGTTTGCGGCTGCGTATCCGGACCGCGTCGACGGGCTTGTGCTGGTGTGTCCCTACCTATCTATGCCCCTGGCAGACGACCCTGACCTGACCGGCTGGGAGCCGGGCGCGGCCCGTCGCTGGGCCGAGTGGTGGCTTGAGAGCGCCGACCGTTGGGGCAGCGGCGTCATGGTTGACGGCTGGGACCCGGCGATCGCCTCGCCGCGCGTGTACCGCCAAGCCGCGCTGCTCGAGCGGACCGCGGCTAGCCGGCCAGTGGCGAGGGCGTACATCGAGGCCGCGATGCGGACCGATGTGTCGTGTATCGCCACTCAGGTGCGGTGCCCGGTGCGGGTTCTGCACATGCCGACCAATCCGCTGCCCGAGGCGGTGAGCCGGCACGCTTCGGAGCTGTTCCCGGCAGGCGAGCTTGTCGTCCTGCGGCCAAGCGAGCCGGGTATGTCCTTCGCCGAGAGCTTCGTGGTGGTCTGGGAGCACAACGCTGAGCTCGTCAGCGGCCGCGCAGCGACGCCATCGGATCGCCTGTTGGCAACGGTGTTGTTCGAGGATGTGGTCGGCTCGACCATGCTCGTCTCGAAGATCGGTGACGACGCGTGGGGCAAGCTCCGCGTCCAGCGCGAGCGCCTGGTCCGCGACTGCGTCGAGGACCACGGCGGCCGAGTCATCTCCGCCGCCGGTGACGGCTCTATGTGCACGCTCCCGGGCCCTGCGGTCGCGATCCGCTGCGCCGAGCAGCTGCACGAGGTCGTACGCCCACTGGAGCTTGAGCTGCGGGTCGGTGTCCACACCGGCGAGTGCGAGCGGATCGGTAACGAGCTGTCCGGCCTGTCGGTGCACGTCGCGGCGAGGATCGGTGCGGCCGCGGCACCCGGCGAGACGCTCGTCTCAAGGACGGTGCGCGACCTCGCCGCCGGCTCAGGCCTCAACTTCGCCTCACGCGGGATCCACGAGCTGAAGGGAGTACCCGGCGACTGGGAGCTGCTCGCGGCCTCGGGTAGCACGCCCGTGCCAAGCGTGCCCGCACAGCCTCCCACGCCGCGACTGAGCGATCGGCTCATCGTCACCGCGGCGCGCCGGATGCCGCGCGTTGTGACCGCAGTTAACCGCCTCGACTCTGCTCGCTCGCCTCGCCGTTCCTGAAGGGCTCTCCCGAGCGAGTACCCGCGCGCGCAGGCGTCCGCCAGTCTTCATCAGCGACGTCCTTGTCGCCACAGAACTCTTGGCCTTTGGTTTTGTTACCAAGCAGCCGCCCGATGCGGTTCATAGTGCACGGCTCGCATCGCGTGCATGCACCGACGTGCTCGGGTGCTTGCTCGGATGCAACCGGCACATGTCCCTTGTCAGCGCGGTAACTGCTCGCCGGACGCTCGCAACCAGCGGCAACGGACGCGTTCGCCTCAGTCGGCACGTCTTCTGCCTTCGCCAATCAGCGGCCAGCGCTCGCGCGGGGACTTAGACGAGCGCTTTGCCGGATAGGCATTCGCCCGAAGGCGGCCCGGCCGGACGAGTGCAACGGCGCGGCAAAGCGGCCGTGTCGGCCGCTCTTCAGTCAGCCGGCGCGCTTGTGCATGACGCGGCCAGCGCTGTTGCATTTAGCCCAAAGCGACGCTGTGGCGCGCTCGGTAGCGCCCCGATAGCTGCTCTCGAAGGGAGCCACGCGGATTTGCCGAGCGGCTCTCGGCGCTGGTCGGTTGACTCCGGGGATGTGGCACAGAATCGACGTCAACCAGCGCTGCTTCGCCGTTCAAGCGTGCCAACGGCAGGCGTCGGTAGTCGACCCACGATCACGACCGGGTGTCGGTACGACAACGCGTGAGCAGCCGCCGCAGGCGTACCAGCAGACCCCCCGCGTCGCCGTCGGTGTCGCCGGGATCGTCGTCGTCCGGGTGACGCAGTGCGTTCCGGGCCGCTTCGTCGGCAACCGCACGCTCCCCGGCTTTGATTGGCCCCGGGTTAGACGCGCCGCCGTATGAAAAAGATCCGGTCACCAGATGAACCCCTTCGATGTGCGCTCGACCAGCACGAGCTAACCGGTCGCGCGCAGCTCGGCGACCTTCAGAGCGTGTGCCGCGAGTAGTGGGTCAGGTCGGGATGATTGTATGAACGTGAGGCGACGCCAGGCGACTACGACGTTGCGATCCTTTTGGCGTGATGCCCACCTCAGCGCCCACGCCGATCTGTAGACCTACACCGAGGGGATAGTGGTGGTGGCGCTGAGCGCGCTCGGACGCGGCGACTAATCTTAAGCAGATCCTCTGCGGTGGGCTGATCGATCATTCCTCTCCTACTCGGCCTGCGTGTAGACCTGGACTTGGACGCCGTCGGGGCCGACGGTCCGGCTCTCGGCGAGCTTCAGCTTCAGCCTGTCGATGCCGTCGGGGAACAGGCGCTGACCGCGCCCGAGGATCGTCGGGAAGACCATCAGGCGGAGCTCGTCCACCAAATCCGCCGCGAGCAGCGCGGACGAGCGTGCCGCTCCCGGCGACGATGATCGTCCCGTCGGTCTCGTCCTTGAGCTTCGACACCCCTTCGACGGCATCGCCCGAGATCACAGTCGTGTTCTGCCACTCCGGATCTGTGACCGTGTTCGAGACCACGTACTTCGGGCCGTTGTTGATCTTGTCGGCGAACGGGCCATCGCGGGAAGGCCACGCCTCGGCGAAGCCGTCGTAGGTCCGCCGGCCGAGCAGCTGGACATCCGCCTCCATCAGCTCGTTCATCTTGAACTTGTCGCCGTCCTCGCCGCGGTTGTACTCGAAGGTCCAGCCGCCGTGCTCGTAGTTCTCGGATCCGCCCGGATCCTCGAACACGCCATCGATCGAGACGAACTCGGTAACCACCAGCTTGCCCATCTTCGGCCTCCTTTTTCTCAACCTTCTCAGCAAAGACCGGCGGATGCGGTTGAACTCATCGGGTTGACCGGCTGAGGCCCTGGCCGAGCCTCGACACGCCGGCTGCGCGTGTCGCAGCTGCGACGTCAACCCTGCGGCCGCCGCGCCCATCTCGTCGTTCCGGCTCGCGGCGCGGGCCGCCGACCGACCGCGCTCGCCGGCCGCCACACCACCCACCAATCCACTCAATGGAGGTTTCAGAGATGCGATCCACGACTGGTGCCGCGCGCACGCGGCGCTATCTCTCCCGCCACGAGCGGCAGCGAAGGGCTCGCGCCGAGGCGTTCTCGCGGCGCACGCCCACCGTCCTATCCCAGGCCCCGCCGGTGAAGCTCGAGGCCGAGGAGCTCGCGCTGATCGACCGCCTGGTTCGTCACGACCGCACCGCCGTGTCGGGCGCGCTGCTCGCGGTCGCCGGCATCGGCGCCGGCCGAACGGTGCGAAGCGCCGTGCTCGCTCGGGTCAGCGAGGCGACCTGCTGGGCGCAGGCCGAGGGCGCGATCGGCTCCGACCGAGCTGCGCAGATCGCCCGGCACGTCAAGCCGGCGCTCGGCCACCGCGGACTCGCCGGGGCGTGACGCGAGTGTCGACGCTGCCTGCGCCCGTCCGAGACGACTAGGCGCGGCTGTTCGAGGACCACGCGGTCGCGCTCCATGCTGTCGTCAGCCGCCGCGTGCCCACCTCGCCGGTGAACGTGGACGACGCTCGCGGCTTCGCCTGGCTGCAGCTGGTCTGCCACCGGCCGCGGCCGGCCAGCGCGTTTGCCTGGCTCTGCACCACCGCGATCAGAGAGGGATGAAGCTCCACCGGCGGGCGGCGCGAACGGTCGGTCTGGATGAGGTGGCGGACCTGGCGACGGACACGCGCCACGGCGTGGACTGGCGGCTCGAGCTGATCAGCGCCGGGGAAGACACCAGGCAGGCGTGGCTCCGGCCGCGGGAGGCGCGGCTCGTCGGCCTGCGCGTCGGCGGATATAGCCGCGAGGAGATGGCCGAGTTGACCGGCGAGACCCACCGGACTGTCGATCGGCAGCTCGGGCGGGCGCAGCGCAAGCTGAACGATGCGCGTCGACGACCTCCGGCGCGGTTGCGGTCATAGAGGCGATACTGCCCGGTGAGTTGCGCCGGGCTTCGTCCCGGCGCGACCGAGCGGCTACGCGTGAGTTGCCTGCTGCTCAGTATCGCGTTCGGGGTGTGGCGAGATATGCCTCGACGGCGGCGGCGTCGCGGGCAAGCGCGGCAGTCGCTTGGCTCTGCCGCTTCCACAGGTGCAGTTCGACGCGGCCGCCAGGCATCGTCCAGGTGCCCGCTGCGCGTCCGCGTACGAGGGCGATCGGCTTGATGATCCCGTTGAGGGTGACTACCCCATCCGCGCCATTGAGCACGAATGCTCTGTCGCGCCAGCCGAGAAGCAGCGGGTCGAACGGTCCGAGCAGCCGCGGCGGCGGGAGCGGGGGCACCTCGTCGCGGTGCAGGTCAAGACGCCCGTCCGGACGGCGATTGAGTTCGGAGGCGATCGCGTTCAGTCCGGCGCGGGCGTCCCGGAGCATCAGCCGTGCCCACTTGGCGAGGTCTCGATCGTCGGCCGGCCCGTGACCGATGAGGTAGCGGCGCGCCAGATCCGCCAGCGCGCGATCGCGGTCGATCTTCGGGCGCGCGCCCAGCCAATCATCAACCAGCGCGAACGCGTACTCGCCCGCGATCAGTGGCCGGCGGACGATCAGCCTGTCCAACGTCGCGCGGAACAGGACGTGAACCATGGCCTGTCCAACAGTGGGCACGCGCGACTTCTCGAGCACCGCGCGGAGCTCGGCGCGCGTCATCGGGCCGTCCTCGCTGAGGGCCTTGACGATGGCGGCGATCCCCCGGTCTGCGGCGCTCGCACTGACGCCCTCCTGTCTGAGCCGGCGCTCGCTACTGCTGCGCAACTGGGGCGTGGTCAGCGCATGCAGAAGCGGCTCATCCTCGGCAGCGATCAGGTGCAGCGTCCCGCGGTTGACCCACGTGACGACCAGCGAACGCTGATCGGTCAGTGCGCGGTCGATCGCCGACGCGTGCCCACCCGCGGTGCGAGCGCGCAGCGCGAGCCGCGCGCCCCGCGGGTCTTGGGCCTGCACCGCGAGCAGATGGCGCGTCGCCTCGACGACGTCTGCAGCCGGTGGTCCCGAAAGGCGCTGCGCTGCCAGGCGCGCCGCAATGACCGGGCGATCCGCCAAACGGCTGGAAGCCATTGGTCCACCGTAGCGCCAGGCATGCGGGAGACGAAGGTACGCTGACGCAAGTGAGCCCGTCCGAAGGCAGCCCCGACGGTGGAGGAGGTCCTGCGGTTCGAGGACCTACCGCTGGGCTCACACGGGAGCTCGCGCGCGGTGGTTCGCTGGAGCGACGGCACGGAGAGCGAAGCGATCCGCTTTTACGCGGAGGAGGTGCTTTTCAGCGAGGGCGACCTGGTCGGCAAGACGCGCGAGCAGCTCCGGTCGCTGCACTTCCGCCGGGAGCGGGACTGGCTTCGGTCCTGAGGCCGGTGCCGGCGCTGAGTCCGTTCGATGAGCGGCATCGACGATGAGTTCCTTACGGTCGCGGACGTCGCCCGCATCCCCAAGCTGAACCAGCAGACCGTCCGCAACTGGATTGACCAGGGCTTGCTCCCGGCGCTCCAAGTCGGGAGGAGGGTCAGGATCAGGCGATCGGACTTTGAGCGCTTTCTCCGCCAGGGGCGCATCCAGCCGCCAGCTGAACCCGACGCGTCGCTGGGGCAGGCGTTCTGGGACGGCGAGAGTCCCCCGCAGCTCGAGCCAACCGAGCACGAATAGCGAACGTCCGCGGGCGCTGACTCCCCGCGGATTCGAGAGGAGGATTACCGATGAAGCGCACACCGCTTCACCGGCGCGTACCCCTGCGCGCCAAGCCGCAGTGACGAAACTCGACGCCGCTCCGCCGTACGCCATCGATGGCGGCGACCGAGACCCAGCGCGCCGCAATCGCCGGCCGGCGGTGCATCGTCTGCGGGACCGACCGGCGGGTCGACCCGGCGCACCTCCTATCCGGGAGAAAGCGAGTCAGGGACCGCGTTTTGCCTGCGTGTTCTCTTGTACGGATGTCCGCAAAAGAGCGTGGATAAGAGGGCTTCTGAAGTCGAGCCGGTGCTTGCGCTCGCGTCAAGCGCGGTCGTGGCTGGTGGTTGCGGTTCGGGCTCGGGACCAGCGGCGTGTGCGAGCGTCGACGTCTGCCGATGGGCCGGCGCCCGGGTGTCGAGCTGTCGGCGGGGCCGCACGTGGAGCACTCGGGCGTCGCGGAGCCTGATCCTTTTCTGGGATTGGGTCACGTTGGTGCTCAGATCGCCCCTGACTCTCCCTATAAGGTCACGAAAATGAGCCAAAACGTGACTCGACGCGCGTGGAGCGTGAGCGAAGCGAGGAGAAGGGGAGCGAAGCGACCCCCGTGACAGCCCGGCCGCCGGCGCCGCCCTCACCCCCAGGACCGGGGGAGGGGGCCAACAAGCGATCTAACACCCGCAACGATCGGTTCTGCTGCAGGCCCGACCGATCTCGACGTGCGTGTTGGAGCGACGACGATCGTGCCCTGGACGGCTGCATACGGGGCCCGGGTTCTTCCGAGCCCTGCGCTGGCGCATTAGACACGGCGGGTACTCCCGCGGCCCGGGCTCGTATCCATTGACACAAGTGCTTGGCGGTGCTATCTCCTATGGGCAAGCATGCGCGCCTGGGCGATTCCCCCGCGCCTGCAAACAAGCCAGCCGAGAAAGATGATTGTGGTGATGTTCCGCTCCAAGCACCGTCCAGCCCGATGATGCGTGGTCGTGACGCTCGTCGGGCTGATTCTCGCGCTGCTGAGCGTTGCCGTAGCGCGAGCGACGATCTATTTTCAGGATAACTCGTGCTGCGCGAATCGTCATTTCTCGCATTATCCTGAGTACGAAACCTCCAACGCTGCGTACGCTGGCGCCAATTACCCCGTATGTGTGCAGGAGCAGGTGTTTCCTAACTGGCCGTCAAGCTCGGGCTCGTTTTTCGACATGTACAAATGCCAGGACGAATCGGTTTCTCACCCGCTGAATGGAGAGAACGTTGACTTGGCATTGTGCTGGATCAACTCTGCACCTTCGCCTCTATTGAGCTGCGCCGAACAACCCTGATGGAGCTGCACCGATGACTACCCAGCCCCCACAGAACGGGATGAATTGATGAAGAGAAAGAAGGTGCTCTTACTGTTCAGTGGTCTGGCAGTTCTTGGGATCCTCGCCTCAGTGGCGATGGCGTCGGGCGGCGGCACGCGGCCACGCGCGCCTTCGCAGACGAGTACGAAGATAGTCGGTTACAAGTATGCCCCCGGGCATGCCGCAGCTCGTGCGCACTCCGGCGTGTCGCGGCTAGCGAGCATCAAGGTGCTCGGCTACAAGCACACCCCTGGACAGGCCGCAGCGGCCCGTGCGGCTCAAGCCCGCTCCTACATCCGACAGGCGGCGCGAATTCGGGTGGACGCTGCGCTGGTCAAGAATTTTCATCTCCTGAGACAGGCGCGCAAGAACACTGTGGCACGAACGGCCAGCACCTCGAGCGAGAGCACTGTCGCCGCCGCGATCTCCGGTCTCGTCGAGCTCGGGGCGACCTTTGGAGCCAATCCCTCCCTGGCGGGCGAAACCACCGTCGGGCCTGCGAAGGACGATGTGTGGCTGGTCCCGGGGAGCTCCGGCGCGTGTCTCGTCGATGTTGAAGGTCCGCAGGGAGCCGGGAGCGGCTGCAACAGCACGAGCGCGGTTGACGCGGGCGACTTGTGGACGATTGACACGATCCCCTACGGACTCGGCGGGGAGAGGATCCAAGTGCTTCTGGGCGCCGTGCCAGACGGCAATGCCTCGGTCACCGTCTCATGGGCTGACGGAGGCACGACTGTCGTGCCGGTCACCGACAACATCTACGGCGTGCCAATCGGATCTCATAGGGGATGGGAGTCTGTGACCCTGAAGAACAGCGCGGGCGCCGTGGTGGCCGCTCGAGGGATGCCCACCCTGCCGTAGTCACGGTGGGGTCCGGAGCTGGGTAGCGGAAAACTCCGGATGACAGCTAGGTGCTGATCCATGCAATGGCTCGGCAACAGTCGGTATCGCCGTTGTTGCGTCAGGAGTGGCAATCGCGCTCGCGGTATGCGCCGCGGAGGCAGCAACCATGGGACTGCTCGGATTCGGCGGCGATAGGCCACATCGTCATCCACACGGCCAGCGGTGCGGCAGTCGAATGATGGTCCCGCCGGCGACACGGCAGCCGCAGTGGCCGTAAGCAGCTTCGGCGGCGGTTTCGCAGTCCGGCGAAGCCGTCATGGTGACGCCGAGGTCGAGCGCCGCGGGCCAGTTCGCGATCCACACCGCTCCCGGAGCAACAGTCGATATGTCAGTTCCGGCGGCCACCGGTCAGCCTCAGTAGCTCGCGCGGTGATCCGGCAACCTTCGCTAACCCGCACATCCGCACATAGTTAGCGCTCCCACCACGCGCGTGTCGTGGCGAAGCACAACAGCTTGTAGCAGCGGCGCAAGGCCCAGATCAGGTTCGCCTTTCGTGCGGCGCTTGGGAGCTGTCCTCGCTCACGGGTCGATGCCGCCAGCAGCTCACGGATCCAGGTTGTCGCCGGGGCGGCCATCAGCGACGTCCGCCGACCCCGCTCGCCTGCCGGCAGCATGGCGAGCACGGCCGCGAGGCGCCGGGCGAGACGGTCAAGCGGCTCATAGGGTACCAGGCCGCCGAGCTCGATAATCCGCCACACGCAGAACGCCAGCTCGTGCGCGATCGGCTCGGGCAGCATCCGCAAGTCGATCGCCCCGCCGCGATCGCCGTTGGCCTTGAGCGCGCCGAGGTACTCCGCCGGGATCTGCGGGATCGTGAAGTACATCGTCCGGAGCCCGGCGGGATCGACTCCCACAACACCAGGTGATGGTCGGGCATGAAGTGCTCGGTGCCGTCATAGGCGGCGAGCGGCAGGTCAGAGCGCAACGGAGGTCCTCCAGCCCGCGGTGAACGCCCGCCAATCAGCGACCGCCCGCAGCTCAGCGTCATCGCTCACCCACGCGTAGACGTTCAACGTCGTCTGCACGTCCGCGTGACCGAGGCGGCGGGCGACCACTCGCCGGAATGCCCGAGAGCAACAGCGCAGTCACGTGGTTGTGCCGGTTACGTGGAATTCCACGTAACCGGCACACCGACGCGATGCTCCGCGCGCCGAGAACATCGACATCCTCACGATCGCGCTGTGGCTCGGACATTATGTGGGTGATCGAAGATCACCTCGCCCCTTCGGGGCTCACATGATGCCGAATCATGCGGGTGATCGGGCCTGCGTGTTACCTCGCGATCACCGGCATATCCAACACAGTAGCTCGCTGAGTCCGACAGAACCGTACTGGCCCAGAGCAGCCAGCTTTAGATAACGCGTGGCTACTTGAACCCGAGCGGGATCACGAAGAGCGCGGTAGCGCCGCCCATTGCTCCTGAACGGAACGACGTCAGCTTGTACTCCGCGGACGAGGAGGGCGAGTCCGGCGCGAGCCGATAGCCGCGCTCGGCCTTCTGCACGTCGCCGCTCTTGGCGAGCCCAACAC
>CAVYGK010000031.1:0-271207 GCA_963768015.1 uncultured Solirubrobacterales bacterium | reverse complement strand
GCTAGACAGATTACGCTCCACGGTCGAAGACGTGGGCCTCACGGCGCGCGTCAGCGCCCAGCGCCATCAGCTCGATGCCGAGGAGGGCCGAGTGGCATGGGGATCGTCTTGACGAGCTCCTCGGCTGCGCTGATGAGACGTATCAGGTAAGCGACGTCGAGCTGCACGAGTTCGCCGGCATCGACCTGCTCGGTGTTCTGCTGCTTTAGCCACCAGCTCCAGACCGTCTGCAGACCGTTTACGGCGAGCGAGGCCAGCAACCGGACCCGCAGGTCGTCCGGACTCTCGCCGACTTCCGCCGCGAAGGCAGGGGCAAGGTCGTCCTCCAGAAGTGCGAAGCGGAGGCGTCGCCCGGCGGCAAGCGCGTTGTCACTCTGGATGATCGCGGCGCGTTGTCGCAGCGTGCCGAGGCTGTCGGCTGCGGCGATCCGCGGGAGCACCTCTGAGAACCAGGCCGACATGGCGTCGATCACGGTTTCCGTTGCGGCGCGCTCCGTGATTCGCGTTCTCATGCTGGCCCGCGTCGCGTCGTGGAGCTCGAACACGATGTCGTCTTTGGTCCTGAAGTAAGCGTGAAGGGTGCTGGGCGCGACCTCCGCGGCATCTGCGATCTGCGCCAGCGTGGTCCGGTCGAACCCCTGCCGGGCGAACAGGTCGAGCGCCGTGCGCACAATCGTCTCGCGCGTACGGCGCTTCTTGCGCTCGCGCAAACCCATGGCCGGCTGCGACTGCAAGAACGAGTCGAGCTCTGCCATGGCCGCCCAATGGTAGCCGCGACCCGGGGCCAAAGATCGATAAGTCTCCAAAATCGAGTCCAGCTTGCTTTTCTGTGGCACTTGATGTACGTTGCCAGCGCTGTTCGGGTCGGGCGGGAGAAAGGAGCGGGCCTGTGGAATCGAAAACCCCACTCTCGGGAACGGGAGCCGGCTGTTTGCTGCGAGGGTTGATGTCGGGACGTAAAGTTGGCTGGATTGCGTCGGTGGCGGTTATGGCATCGATGGTGTCTGCGCTCGCCGGACCGTCGTTAGGGGACGCGAGGGTCTTACCTTCGGCTCATGCTGCGACGGCAGTCGTCAACGTCACGGCGGTCGAGTACAAGTTCACGCTGTCGACCAAGCGCGCTCGGACCGGGAAGGTGACGTTCCGGATCAAGAATAAGGGGAAGCTTGCCCACAATTTCAGCATCAATCATGTGACGAGCAAGCTCATCGCGCCTGGTGGGAGTGCGTCGATCACCGTCAACTTCAAGAAGAAGGGGAATTACGGGTACCGGTGCACCGTTCCCGGTCATGCCGCACTCGGGATGAAGGGTACGTTCACGATCACGTGATCAGCCCGGCGCGCCGTCGCTGGGTGTCTTACGTGATCGGGGGTTGAGAGGAAAACTGAGGAGGGGTCCGTATGGACAGCAGCAAGCGGGAGCACGGCGACCGAGACGGGGATGCCGGGGCACAGGGGTCCGATCATCCGGCGGAAGCTGGTTCGCGACTTTCGCGTAGGCGCTTTCTGGCGGCTGCGGGATTGACGGTAGGCGGCGCCGCGGTCGGCGGTTCGCTCGCGGCTCAGGAGGCCTTCGCTGCCTCGGTCGACACCAACACGCACGTTGTCACGAAGTTGCCGCGCAAGTGGGATCGCGAGGCCGATGTGATCGTCGTCGGCAGCGGCGGCGCCGCGATGAGCGCAGCTATCACCGCGCGGGCGAACGGCGCGAAGGTCCTGATCCTGGAGCGTGCGGGGTTGGTCGGCGGGACGACGCTGAAGTCGGGCGGCGAGTACTGGATTCCCAACAACCCGGTGATGCGCTCGAAGGGGCTGACCGATCCTCGTGACTGGGCGCTCAAGTACATGGCGCGGCTGTCGTATCCGTCGCTCTATGACCCGGGTTCGCCGCGGTTGGGCCTGCCGAAGCTGCAGTACGACCTGATCGCGACCTACTACGACCGTGGGTCGGAAATGGTCTCCTACATGGCGAAGATCGGGGCGTTCGACTCCGTCATCCAGCCGACCATGGGGTATCCCCAGACGTCGCGGATGGACATCGGCGATCCCGACTATCACGCCGATCTTGCTGAAGATCATGCTCCTCACGGGCGCGGGCTCAACGCCGTCAAGAAGGGCAGCACGAGTGGCGGATCGAGCCTCGTCCTCAACCAGCAGGCGTGGCTCCAGAAGCACCACGTTCCGTTCGTCTACAACGCGCGCGTGTTTGCGGTCTATCGCAATTCCGCCGGAGAGGTCGTCGGCGTTCAGGTCCAGCAGGGTGGCCGGACGCTCGCGATGCGCGCTCGCAAAGCGGTGATCTTCGGTAGCGGCGGCTTTACGCAGGACCCAGTCAAGTCCCTGGCCTATCTGCGCGGACCGATCTTCGGTGGCTGCGGTGTCCCGACGAACACCGGTGACCTCGTCGACATCGGTCTCGCGCTCGGAGCGCAATGCGGCAACATGAACAACGCCTTCTGGGTTCAAAACCTCGTAGAGCAAGCGCTTCAGTTCTCGAGCGTCTCCGACGAGGTGTGGATCCCGTACGGCGACAGCATGATCTACGTGAACAAGTTTGGAAACCGGTTCACCAACGAGAAGATGGTCTACAACGAGCGGACGCAGTCGCATTTCCACTGGGAGGCGACGCCGTCTGAGTACACGCAGTTGGTGCAGTTCATGATCTACGACTCCGCGGTCGCAAGCAGCAAGGTGAACTGGGCGTTCCGTTTCGGCAACGTTCCGCTGCCGGGCGTGAAGGCGCCGTATGTGATCTCGGGCAACACCTGGGCAGAGCTTGCGGCCAACATCAACACGCGGCTGACCTCGATCGCCGGCAAGGCGAGCATCACCGGGCGAGTCACGCCGCTCGTCCAACTCGACGACAGCTTCTTGACGAACCTCCCGAACACGATCAATCGATACAACTCGTTTGCGGAGACCGGGGTCGACTTGGATTACGGCCGCGGATCGACACCGATCCAGCTCGCGTGGGGCGGTCCGCCTCGGCCCGGGAACACGAAGAATTCGCAGATGTACCCGATCCTGTCCTCGGGTCCCTACTACTGCATCATTCTCGGCGGCGGCACCCTTGACACCAAGGGCGGCCCCGTGATCAACGTGCACTCTCAGGTGATGCACGTCGGCGGGAAGGTGATTCCCGGGCTCTACGGCGCGGGTAATTGCATCGCCTCGCCAGCCGGGCAGGCGTACTGGTCAGGCGGCGGGACGATCGGACCGGGCCTGACGTATGGATATATCGCCGGACACAACGCTGCCAAGGAGCGCGTGAAGCCACTGACCTGATTCTCCTCTCGGATCAATGTGACAACCGCCCGCTGCGGCCGGGCTTCGGGCGGTCGTCACCGGCCTCTCCTTCGCAAGTGGAACTCCCTCGCAGCCAACTCGTCTTCACCACAGTCGAGGTCGCGGAGGGGCCGGCGAACCAGGTCGTGATCGCGTTGCACGGTTATGGGGGTCAGATGACGGATCTGGTCCCGCTCGGGCGGTCGTTGGGTCCCGGCGTAGAGATGTGGATCCCCCGTGCACCTCGCCCGGCCTATTTCGGACGACAGACCATCGCCCATTACTGGTACGTGGGCGAGCGGAACGGAACGCCGGATCCGCCCTCGTTCGGCGACTGCCTGTTCCAGGTCGAGCAATTCGTGCTCGATGTAGTCGAGCGCAGCAGTGAGCTCCGCCGCGCGCCGATCCTGCTGGGAGTCGACCAAGGTGCGGTTCTGGCGCTGGCCGCTGCGAAGGTGATTCCCGACCGCCTCGGTGGAGTGGTGGCGCTCGCGGGCTACCTTCCGCGGATACCGGGGGCGCCACTGCCCGTTGACAAGCTCGAGGGGCTGCCGATCCTGATGATCAATGAACCCCTCTCCGGAGGTGCTGCACGACGCGTACATGCCTCTGCAACCCGTCTTGAGCGGGATGGGGCGCGCGTCGAATCGCATGAGGTGGCAGACGCGCGCCAGATCGAGAGTCCGGATGTACGCCGACTCGTGATGGCGTGGTACCAAGCCACGTCAACTGCGACCTGGCCCGGCTCAGGGAGCAAAAATAACTAGGGTGGGGTTCACATGATCGGCACTGCGCACCGATACGGTGCCCGGTAGCCTTGACCTCGGGGTGCTGCGAGCCGTCGGTCGATTGGTTGGGAGTCGACGCGTCGTCGCAGCTGGTGTGCTCGCGGTTGTCGGCCTCGCGCTGCTGCCCGCCGCGGCGTCGGCTCACGCGTACCTGATCAGCACCAGCCCGCCGTTCGGTGGCGTCGTCGGGTCCTCTCCCACGCGGGTCACGTTGACCTTTGACGAGGGGATCAGCGTCCCGACGCTCGCCGTGTACAGCGCCGCGGGTAGGCGCGTCGACTCGGGAACTGTGATGCACCCGGTTGCCGACACGATCGCCGTGACGATCCCGCATCGCCTCGCCACCGGTACATACACCGTCGCCTGGCGGGTGACCTCCGCCGATACCCACGTGGTCCACGGGGTGTTCACGTTCTCGGTCGGGCGACGCGGGAGGGCGGGCGCCATCGGGGCCAAGCTGCTCGCACGCGGGCAGGTACCAGGTGGGATCGCGTTCGGCTTTGGTGTGATCCGGTTTGGCAATCTCCTATTGCTCCTACTGTGCGGCGGCGGCGCGGCGGCGCTGGTGCTGGTGCTACGCGACGTCCCGGCCGATGTCCGACGCGTGCTCTGGCGCGCACTGACCGTGGCGGGATCGCTGCTCGTGCTCCTCGCCGCACTGGGTCTCCCTTTTGAGGCGGCTGAGGAGAATGGCTCGAGCCTGTTGGCAGGCTTCGGCGCCGGTGCGCTTGCGGTGGTACGGCACCAGCGGTTCGGTGAGGTGTGGCTCGTGCGCGCATGGCTGGCGATGCTGTTCGCGCTCTTTTCACTGAGCCTGCAGCTCCGAGGTCGCCGTTGGCGTACACCGCGTGAGGTCGCCTTGGCTCTGCTGGGCATATGCCTGCTGCTGACCGCTACGGCGTCCGGCCACGCGAGCGTTGGCGGGGTTGGGGCGTTCATCGCCGACGGCGCGCACATAACGGCTGCTGCGGCTTGGCTCGGCGGGCTGGTTTTCGTACTGGCGGCCGTCGCGGTGAGCCCCGCGCGTGCCCGCTGGCGGCTGGCAATGCGGACTGTGCCGAGGTTCTCGCTGCTCGCCACCGTCGCCGTCGCGGTGCTCGGCGTCGCCGGTGTCATAAGCGCATACCTTGAGGTCGGCGCCTGGCGCGGGACTGTGGGACACGACCTACGGCGTGCTGGTCCTGACGAAGATCGCGCTCGTCCTGCCGTTGTTGGCGCTGGGGGCGTTCAACAACCGCATCTCGGTACCGGCGCTGAGGGCCGATGCGGCGTCCCCGGCCGCTCGAAGTCGGTTCGTCAGAACAGCCGGGGCAGAGGTCGTGCTGCTGGCGGTGATCGTTGGTGTGACGGCAGCGCTGGTCGGCGAGGCACCAGCCACGACCGCTCTAGGCCCGTTGGCGATCGCGAAGCGGCCTGGCGTGACAACAAGCAGCGCGGCCGTACCGTTCGCGCGCGCCACGACCCATTGACTGCGACCGTGGATGTAGTCATGCGAGTAGACGCGTCGAATGCCACGCGCTAGCCAGATCCATCGCCCCGGCCCCGACTCAGCGCGGGCGCGGCGCGCTCACCGAGTGATGGTCCGGCGCGGTCTCGCTGCGTTGCTCGCGAGCCTGCTGGCGGCCGGAGCCGTGGCTTCAGCCGCGCTCGCCGATGGTGACCCGGCGAGCGACGTGCTCGTTTCGGAGGTCGCGTTCGTGCCCCCGGACGCCGGGACGTCGCCCTCGCAGCGGGCAGAGCTCGTACGGTCGATCGATGCCGCTGACCGAGCGGGCTACCCGATCCGAGTGGCGATCATCCCTGACGGCGATGACCTCGGCTCAGTTACGGCGCTGTGGGCTAAGCCGCGAGCTTACGCCGAGTTCCTGGGCACCGAGCTCTCCTACATCCACAGGCAGCCGCTGCTCGTCGTGATGCCGGACGGGCTCGGGTTCTACTGGCAGGACCACGCCGCTGGCGTGGCCGATCGCGAGCTCGCGGGGATCTCGATTCGAACCGCCGGCGGAGGTCTGCTGACGGCTGCCGAAAGCGCGGTCCGCACGCTCGCGACCGACGCCGGTTTTCACATTGCCTCGCCGCCGCGCCTGTTGGGACCCGGGCGGGCGTCGGGCTCCCGCTCGTCATCGGACTGGCGCTGGTGGTAGTCGCGGCGACGGTCCTAGCGGTAGCTGTCGGCCTCCCGCTTCCGGGTCACGCGAGCACGGCTGGAGCCAGCTGGCACGTGCCATCTGGAGATGACCGTCCGGACCAACCTAACCGAATGGCTGACCAGGTGCCCGGTCAGGATCGGGGCGGCTGGCCCCGGATGAGCGCGACGGCCGTAAACCGACCCTGGTTGGCTGTCCAGGTTGCCCTGATCGCCGCCGGCTTAGCCGCTGTGATCGTCTTCACGGTCATCACGCCGACCCCTCGGCCCCCTCCGCCGCCGCGCTTTACTCCCGCCACTTTGGGAGACGAGCCGGCCGGCGCGGTGGTGCTCGCCAAGGAGGACGGCGGCCTCGCGGTGGGACTCGCGGCCGCACCCCGCCATGGCCAGCTGCTCGTGGTCGCGACCGTGTTTGGACAAAGCGGTGGCGGCGCCACGAGGCTTCCTACCAGGATCGCGATCATGACCCGCGCCGGCCAGCGCATGACCGCCGAGGCGACCGCCTGCACCGCCGGGTGCTACGAGGCGGCCTTCAACACTCCGGCTATTCCTGAGCGCGCGTCGCTCACGTTCAACGGCGGCGGGCGCGTGGACTTCACCCTGCCAGCGCACGGGCCGACCGCATCGGCGCTCCGGCTCGTGCGGGACGCCGAGGCGGAGTACGGCCAGCTCAGCTCGCTCGTCACGCATGAGCGGTTGGCGTCGGATCCCGCGGAGGTTGTCTACACGACGTACTACGCGGTAGCGCCCGATGAGCTGCGGTTCGACGTGCGTGGCGGAGACGACACGATCATCATCGGGAACCGGCGCTGGGATCGCGCGCCCGGTGGGAGCTGGCAGGAGTCGCCGCAGGATCCGATCAAGCCGATCGCCCCTTACTGGACGCCCCTGGTCCAGGACGCGACGGTCCTCGGGACCGCCACGGTGCAGGGCCGGAGCTGTTGGGTGATCTCGTTTGCGGACCCGCAGACGCCGGGCTTCTTCACGATCTACCTCGACAAGTCGACGTATCGCACGCTGGAGCTGGAGATGACCGCCGCCGCGCACTTCATGCACCACGTCTACGGTCCGTTCAACGAGCCGATAAAGATTCAGCCGCCGGAGCCCGCTGGGCGCTAGCGCCGCACAACCGCCTCTCGGGGGCACGCGCTGGTAGATTCATCTCCTCCACGGTGGGCGTAGCTCAGTTGGTAGAGCTCCTGGTTGTGGTCCAGGCGGTCGTGGGTTCGAGTCCCATCGCTCACCCGTCAATAATCGCTGCAAAACCCCACTTTCAGCGCGGGGACGAATTCGGTCAGACTGCTCGGTGGGCACCACTCGCCGAGCGTTGGTCGGGACCGCGGGTCTGCGCGCCCGACTGTACGACGTTCAAAGCACCCCGCTTCGCGGGCCTCTTCTCGCGGATAGCTCTTCAGCTCTCGCTCGAGCCGGGCGAGGCCGATCGCTAGCGCGTCCTCAACATCGGCTGGCGAGGAAGCTTGGCGACAATCGGGCGGATCTGATCGGTGCCGCGCTCGAGTGCACGCCGAAGCCGCGTCAACCCGTGCCCTCCAAAGTCACGAGAAGACAGTCGCGGGAAGACGAGCGCCGGTACACATGTTCGAACGGCTCGTGGTCCTGACATTGGGCGAATCTGATATGGAGGGTGTTCTGTCAAATGCCGTTGTCGGTGGATGTGTTGTTGGGCGTGTCCGGGGCGCTGGCGGGGCGGCACGAGCGGAAGGTCCAGTCTGGTCGACTGCGGGGTCAGACTGATATTCGAGGGCTGCGACCTCAAGACCCGGTATTCGTCGCGGCTCGCTGTCTCAGGACGGGCGCGGCCGGCTGGGCTGGCTGCCCGAGATTCGCGCGCGAGCCTCGTGCGACGGTCGTGGGCCTTCCGGGTTGCTCGTGCTCGCCCCGGCAGCGTCCCGGGCGCGATGGTCGGGGTACGGTCAGTCAAGGACGGCGGCCTCCCAGAGGAATCCGGCGAGCTCGCGGGCGACGGCGGTCGCGACCACGCCTGCGGGCTTGCGCCGCGCTTCGCGCAGGTGCTGCCAGCGTTGGTAGAGGCGACGTTGCGCGCGCCAGGCGATCTCGATGATGCGCGGGTCTTGGCCTTGCTGGCGGCGGGCGAGCGTCTCGCCGATCGCCGGGCGGCGCCGGTACTGGTGCGCGGCTTCGATCAGAAGCCGGCGGGCGTGGCCGGGGCCGGCCTTGGTGATCGATCCCTGCCGGCGCTTGGTGTCGGAGGTCCGCTCACTGGGGACGATGCCGAGGAACCCGGACATCAGTCCGGGCTTCGAGAAGCGCGCGAAGCTGCCGACCTCGGCGCACAGGCCCGACGCGGAGAGCGTGTCGATCCCACGGAAGCAGCGCAGCCGCGCGATCGTGGGTGCGTGCGAGCAGCCCGGAATCTGCGTCTCGAGCACCTCAAGCAGCGTCGCCCGGCGGCCGCCCAGCAGCTCGACCGAGGCGAGGTAGTCAACGAACGCGGCCTCTGAGCAGCCGTCATCGAAGTCGATTGCCCGCAGCCACCGCAGGTGCGCGCTGCCCCAGGTCGACTTCTCTTCGTAGCGGCGCCCGCGCCTGAGCAGGAACTTCGACAGGCGATGGCGGGCGCGCATCAGATCGCCGCGGAGATCTTCGATACACCGGATCAGGTCGCGGAACGCCTCGTCCTCGACGGTGGGAACGAACGTAAACCGCAGTCGCCCGCAGCCAGCAGCCTGACCAGCCGCACGGCGTCGCGGCGGTCGGTCTTCACCCGGTCGCCCGCGCCCTTGGGGATCGATCCCGGTGCCACCACCCGCACATCGAGCCCGCGCCTATTTGCCTCGCGCGCCAGCACGAACCCCGTCGGCCCAGCCTCGTACACCGCCACCACCCCACCGCCCAAGCGCTCGAGATACGGCAACACCGCCGCCTCCGGCATCCCGATCAGCCGCTTCACATCGATCTCCCCCGTGCTCGCGTCAAGCGCCGCCGCATGCGTCTGCCGCGCGTGCACGTCGAGACCGACAAGGCACGTAGCCTTAACAGCCATGGTCGGCTCCTCTCGTATGTAGTTGTGGGCCGCCGCGCGAGGACCAGTCGCGCGGCTTCAACGTCCCCAACGCACGGGAGGGGACCGGCCATGGATTACCACCCGGGCCGGACGTCACCGTCCATAGGGTCTCAGGAAGGGACGACGGTCGGAGCGAGACACCTGCAATGTCGTCAGCAGCGGTATTCGTCCGCGAGGTCGACGCCAACTCGTCGGTTCGACCACGGTGCCGTCGATAAGACCCGCGCGCTTTCGCAAGGTCGGGCGCAAGCAGCCACGTGTCGCGACCGCCAACGGCGTTCAGGTACCCACTATTGAGTTCGGGCTCGTCTGATGCGGAAGAGGCTGCTCGTCGCTGAAGCTTGGTTACGGGCAGGAGGAGTTCCGAGGTGCCGAGGGCCCCCAGCAGTCAATGGCCCGACGTTGCGTCGGAGGCTGCGGTGGGCCAACAGGACCGTGCTGAGCGATAATCGCACCATGGGGCCTGGGGTCAACCGTTACGCCGGGACGTAACTGAAGATGGCGCAGCGGATCTCGTCGCCGCGGTTCGTCGGACGCGCTGCCGAGCTTGAGGCGTTCGAGCAGCTCATGCGCCGCGCCGAGCAAGGAGCCGGCTGTGCACTGATGGTCTCCGGAGAAGCGGGGATCGGCAAGAGCCGGTTCTTGTCCGAGATCGAGCTCCGGCTTCGTCAGGCGAAGGCCGTGGTCTTGGCCGGCGAGTGCATAGAGGTCGCCGAAGGCGAGCTGGCATTTGCTCCGATCGTGGCCGCGCTGCGCTCGGTGATGAACAATGGCGATGCGGTGCATGACCTTGAACCGCCGCTACGCGCGGCGCTGGCAGCACTGTGGCCGGTGCTCGGCGAGGCGGGGACAACTAGTAGCCGCGAGCAGCTTTTCGAGGGTGTGTACCGGGTGCTCGCCCGTCTGGCCGAGCGTCGACTCGTGGTGCTGATGATCGAGGATCTGCACTGGATCGATCGTTCCTCGCGCGACCTGCTCGGCTTCCTAGTGCGCAACGCTCGGCGCGACCGGCTCCTGTTCGTGGCGACGTACCGTTCGGATGAGCTTCAGCGAGGCCATCCGTTGCGGCCGTTTCTGGCCGAGCTCGAGCGTTCCGGACAAGCGCAGCGGCTCGCACTGGAGCCGCTGGGACGAACCCAGCTGGCCGACCAGCTGGAGGCAATCGTTGGCACTCGGCTCGCGGGCCGGACCATCGATCGCATCTTCGCGCGCTCGGAAGGTAACCCGTTCTTTGCTGAGGAGCTGCTGGCCACCTCAGACACCGGCCCGCCCGACGACCTGCCCGGCTCGTTACGGGAGGCGCTTTTGCTCCGAGTCGAAGCACTGGATCCAGTCACCCAGGACGTCCTCCGCGCAGCGGCTGTGGTGGGACGTTCGGTCGATCACCGCCTCCTCGGACAGGTGTCGGGTATCACCGAGGCCCAGCTCAATGCGGCGCTTCGGGAAGCGACCGAGCACCACGTGCTCCTGCTCACCGGCCACGGAATGGCCTACGCCTTTCGTCACGCGCTGCTGCGCGAGGCGATCTACGACGACACCTTTCCGGGCGAGCGTCTACGCCTACATCGGATCATCGCCGAGACGCTGGCGAGAGACACTGAACTCTCTACCGCGGGGGCGGCTGCCGAGCTGGCCCACCACTGGTACGCGGCGGGCGAGCTGCCCCGAGCGCTCGGGGCTTCCCTTCAGGCGGCGGCCGATGCCGAGCGCATGAACGCCTACAGCGAGGCAGTCGGGCACGTGGAGCGCGCCATGGGGATCTGGAACGGTGTTGAGGCGCCAGAGGAGATTGCCGGCATGACGCAGGTCGAGCTGCTCGTCCGCGGGTCGCGAATGGCCGAGTGGGCAGGAGACGGCGAGCGAGCGCTGGCGCTCGGTCAGCGTGCGCGGGACGCGGTCGACGAGCGGACCGAGCCTCTGCTGGCGGCGGCGGCCGAGACCCGGATCGGCCGGGCGCTTTGGACCACCGGACAGGGTGACGATGCAATCGAGCATCTCGTCGAGGCCCGGCGGTTGGTTCCCTCGGATCCGCCATCGATCGAACGGGCGGAGGCGCTCGCCGACGAGGCAGGATCGCTGATGCTGACTGGGCGGGGCCGCGAGGCCCGAGGTCTCATCGAGGAGGCGCTCGAGCTGGCCCGCACGCTGGGGGCGCCCCAGATCGAGGCCAAGGCCCTGAATACGTTGGCCATCGTCTACGGCCTGTTCGGCGAGATGGAGCGGGCGATGGCGTCCGGGCGCCGTGCGCTTGAGATCGCCACCGAGCTTGGCCTGCCGGTCGAAATTCATCGGGCGTACATCAACGGCAGCCAGGCGATCGACGATGCCGGGCGGATCCAGGAGGCGCTTGAGATGGGGCTCGAGGGGATCGAGGTCGCGCGTCGGCTTGGGTTCGAGCGGTACGCGGGCGACCAGCTCCGGGTCCAGGCGGCATGGCGTCTGGCTCGGATGGGCCGCCTCGACGAAGCCGATCGTGTGATCAAACCGGCGCTGGAGGCGGCTACGACGCAATTCAACATCGCCGCGTCGAAGATGATCTCCGGACACATCGCGGCCGAGCGTGGCGACCTCGCGCTGGCCGAGGGCTTGCTCACCGAAGCCTGGGCGCTCATGCAGCGCTCAGGCGGCTTTCAGCTGATCGGCCCGGCTCAGGCCTGGCTTGTCTCTCTGCGCCTGTGGCAAGGTGAGCTCGCCGAGGCCGAGCGGCTCGTTACCGAAGGGCTTGAACGGGTGGCCAGAGCGGAGCCTGATCTGATCTACAACGCGGAGCTGTACTGGATGGCCGTGCGCGTCCAGGCCGATCTGGCGAACCGGCAGGACAGCACCGAGGACACGACCGGGCGCGAACGCGCCGAAGCCCGAGCGAGCGCCGTGCTCGGCGACCTCGACGCGGTCATCGCCGCAACCCCTGGAGAGGGAGCCCCGCCGGAGGCTATCGCGCTGCGCGCGCTGGCCTACGCCGAGTTGACACGGCTACGGGGCGAGGCCGATCCGGAGCCGTGGCTCGCGGCGGGCGAGCTGTTTCGCCGCTTCGAGCACGCGTTACGCGTTGCCTACACGCAGTTCCGCGCGGCTGAGGCACTGGCGCTCTGCGAAGTCGACACTGAGGAGCTCGGAGCACTCGTGCGTGAGGCACACGGTACCGCGGTGGTGTTGGGAGCGCGGCTGTCTCAAGCACAGATGGAACGGTTCGCACAGGAAGTTGGCCTGCCGCTCGACGCACCGAAGACACCCGGCGAGCGGGCCGGAGAGCCGGCCGCTGACGACGTGCTCGAGCTCTTCACCGGAACGCGGCGCGGGCCGCGACCCAGTCGGCTGCTCGCCACAATTATGTTCACCGACATCGTCGGATCGACGGCGCTGGCAGCCGATCTCGGCGACCGGCGCTGGCGCGAGCTGCTCGACCGGCATGACGACCTCGTAAGAGCTGAGGTCAAGCGTTTCGGCGGGGTCGTGGTTCAGTTCATCGGCGACGGGACGCTCAGCGCCTTCGACGGGCCCGGTCGCGCGATCGAATGCGCTTGCGCGTTGCGAGAGGCGGTCAAAGCGTTGGCGATCGAGATCCGCGCCGGAGTGCACACCGGAGAGATCGAGCTCCGCGGAGGCGACATCGGCGGCATCGCCGTCCACATCGGCGCCCGCGTCGCCGCGCGAGCCCAGCGGTCGGAGATCCTAGTGTCTCAGACCGTGGCCGACGTCGTGGCGGGCTCGGGAATCCAGTTCGAGCCCCGCGGTGCCTACGAGCTGAAAGGCGTCCCCGGGACCTGGCAGCTGAGCGCGGTGCTACCGCCCAGTGACCGCGCTGGGGGATGACAGTGCGGCGTGCACGCCGCATTGAGTGTGTGTGCTCCTCAGTTGCGCGGAAACCGCGCACGCTGTCTGGACTCGCTACCGCACCCGGCAGCAACCACGGTCTTCATGCCTGAGCTGCTGCCAGGGGTTTCCTGAGCCTCTGTCACCCGTATGTCGCGTGCGCTGGGGGCCGGCTGCTACTGCAGGCGGGTCGACAGGGCGCCTCCGTCGACGAGGAGCGTGGCTCCGTGCATGTAGGACGCGTCGTCGCTTGCGAGGAAGACGGCAGCTTTGGCGATGTCGTCGGGTGAGCCGACGCGGCCGGCGGGGAATCCTCGGGCCATGACTTCCTGCTGGTCTTTGACTGGCAGGCTTCCTTCGGTGAGGATGACGCCGGGAGCGAGCGTGTTGACCCGGATCCCTTGTTGGCCGAACTCTGCCGACCAAGCGCGGGTGGATTGCTCGAGCATCGCCTTGCTGGCGCTGTAGAGCGGTCCGGATTGGAGGCCAACGGTCGAGACCCAGGAGCCGATATTGATGATGACGCCGGAGCCTCGGGCGATCATTGCGGGGACGAGGGCTTGGGTGAGGAAGATCGGCGCGCGGATGTTGGTCGCGATGACCGCGTCGAACGTTGCGTCGTCGAGCGTGGCGGTCGGGGTGGAGGGGAAGATGCCGGCGTTGTTGACGAGAATGTCGACACGTTCGCCGAGGATCTCGGTGGCGTCGTTGGCGAGTTGCCGGACCGCGCCGGTGGAGGCGGCGATGTCGGCGCGGATGAAGTCGGCTCGCCCGCCGGAGTCTCGGATCTCACGCGGCCCGGGTCCGGGACGTCTTGTCGGTGGATGCGCCGGTGAATCTGGCCGATCCTCGCGTAGACGAGGAACATGTCGGCGGGTCCCGTTGGGGGCGGCTACGCTGAATATGCGGGCGACCAGTTCTCACCGACTTGCTGGTCGGCGATCACAGTTCTCGCCGCGCCAACGGAGCACCGGCGACTGATCGGCCCGCCCGCAGCACCCGAGGCCTCAATCCAACATCGTCTGGAATTGCCTTCCGGAGCACGGCGTACGATCCACGTGTTCTCCAACCTCGATTATCGGTACTCGGGGATGGTCCAAGCCAGCCTGGATCATCGGTCCGCCGCCGACATTCCAGTTTGACTCCCGTCGACGGAGAACTGGCCGTGCAGGGGCAGGTCCGCCAGGGCCGAGGAGTCGCCCACCCAGACCTGGTAGCGGCCGGGCGCTGTCGTCCAGCCCTGGGTGCTCGGGTCCCAATAGGCCAGCGCGCTTGCCGGGAGGCTGAAGTGCACGATCCTGCTCTGACCGGGCGACAACGTCACCTGCTGAAAGCCCCGGAGCTGGCGAGGCGGCTCCTGGACGGCGGCGGGGTCGCCGACGTAGAGCTCAGCCACCTCGGTGCCTGCCCGCCGGCCGGTGTCCGTCACCTCGGCGTCAACCGTGACCGCGGCCCCGTGCTGGGCGACCACGAGGTGCGAGAAGCCGAAGCTGGTGTAGGAGAGCCCGTAACCGAACGGGAACAGTGGCGTGATCCCCTTGGCGTCGTCATAGCGGTAGCCCACGTCGAGGCCCTCGCTGTAGTCGGCGATGCCGTCTACGCCGGGGTACTGGGCAGGGGTGTTGGCGGGGACTGCGCTGTCTGACGCCGGGAAGGTGATGGGCAGCTTGCCAGCGGGATCGACGTCGCCGAACAGGACTGGGGCGATGGCGTTGCCGTCCTGTTCGCCCGGATACCAGGCCTCGACCACGGCGCGGACCTGGCTCAGCCAGGGCATGAGCACCGGGCCTCCGGTGTTGAGGACGACGATGGTGTGCGGGTTGGCCCGGGCGACGGCCTGGATCAGCTCGTCCTGCGGGTCCTGCAGGGACAGGTTCGGCCGGTCGACGGCCTCGGTCTCCTGGTCCCCGGCGAAGACGACCGCCACCTGCGATGACCTGGCCGCCTGGACGGCCGCGTCGATCAGCGGGCCGTCGGCCCCTGCCGGCGGCTGCCAGCTGAGCTCGGCGACCGCCATCCCGTTGGTGGCGTAGTCGACCTCGATCGGGTACGGCGTGCCCGCCGTCAGGCTCACCGTGCCCCCCGCGGTCTGCGCCGGGAAGCCGCCGTTGGAGGCCGCGATCTGCTTGCCGCCCAAGTACAGCGTGCTTGGGTTGTGGGTGGTCACACTCAGCGTGTAAGAGCCCGAGACCGGGGGGGTGAACGTCCCGCTCCAGCGGACCGAGTACGTGTGCGCCGAATCCACTCCGCCAGGGGGCAGCGCGTTCTCGTCGACGTACGGCTCCACCCTGGACACGACCGGGGTGCCCTGCCAGCTGGCGTTGTTGAAGTACTGGGCGAGCAAGCCGTGGTCCCCGGGCGCGCCGCCGGCCGGGGTGAGGGCGTAGCTGGGGATGGCCGCCGGCCCCAGGTTCACCGGCGGCGCGCCGGCGTACCGGACGATCGCGCCGTGCCGGGCGGCCTCGGCGCCGATGGCTTGCAGCGGGCTCACGGTCTCGATCGGGGCCACCTTGGCGCTGCCGGCGCCACCGGTCGACGCGGTGCCAGCCTCCGGACCGATGAGCGCGATCGACCTCAGCCGGGCAGCGTCGAGCGGCAGCGTGCCGTGGTCGTTCTTGAGCAGGACGGTGCCGGCCTCGGCCAGGGACTTAGCGACGGCCCCGTCCCGGGCTGCAGGGATCGGCGTGGGCGACGGAGCGGGGCGATCGAACAGGCCGAGGCGGAACATCGAGAACAGGATGCGGTGCACCATCTCATCCACCGTCGACTTGCTCACCTGGCCGTCCTGCACGGCAGTGGCCAGGGCCGGGCCGAAGTACTTGGCGCTGGGCAGCTCCAGGCTGGTGCCGGCGTCGGCCGCCTGGACGGTGTCGTGGATGGCGGGGACGGAGGTGAAGTCGGACACCACGAAGCCCGGGAACCCCCAGTCCTTTTCCAGCACCCCGATCAGCGCGGCGCTGTCACAGGCATAAACACCGTTGACCTGGTTCAGGGCGCACATCACCGAACCCACGCCGGCCGCAACGGCCGCCTTGAAGGCGGGGAAGTAGATCTCCTCAAGGGTCCGCTGGTCGATCAGCTCGTTGATCGTGTCCCGGTCGGTCTCCTGATTGTTGGCGGCGTAGTGCTTGACAGTCGCGATGACCCCCTGAGACTGGATCCCCGTGATGTCGCCGGCCGCGATCTGGCCGGCCAGGTACGGATCCTCGCCGTAGGCCTCGAACGTGCGGCCGTTGACGGGCACCCGGGCGATGTTCACGTCCGGGCCCTCGACGTCGTTGCGTCCCTGGTCCAGGGCTTCGGCGCCCTGCACCTGCCCGTACTGGCGGGGGGCCTGCGCGCTCCAGGTCGACGCCAGTGAGATCGGAGCGGGCAGCGCCGTCGCCGGCTCCTGCACCGGGCCGCCGGTGCTGATGCCGGCTGGCCCGTTGGTAAGCAGCAGCGCCGGGATGCACAGCGACGGGATCGGGGGCACCTCCCGGCTTTCTGTGGCGGTCGAGACCGCCGCGGTCATCTGCACCTCCTGCGCCAGCGTCATGTGGCTGACCAGCAGGCTCGCCCGCTGATCGGCGGGCAGGCTGGAGTCCATCCATTGGGCGGGCTGCCCCTGGCACGTCGCACTCCCGGCGGCGGTCGCGGGCGAGACACTCCCGGCCACCAGCACCGCCACCCCGGCAGCCAGCAGGGCCGCGCGCGCGACCCATGCACCCGCAGTCCGCCACCGACTCACCGTCGGTGCGGAATGGTCGTCATGGCAGGCACCCCCAAGCGGGCGGCCTCCGTCAGGGCGACCAGGCGACTGCGAGATCGGGATTCTCCGGGAAGACGGTAGATACACGGCTCTCCTCCTTAGCCAGCTAGAGCGAGCAAGACGCGTGGCCTTCGTCGAGCCACGTCTCCTCACGGCACCTTAAGAGGTTGCGCAACAATCTGCAACTATTTGCCAAAAGTTGCCACACGCCCCGTAGACTGTGCTCAGTGCCCGCAAGCGACCTATTCCGATGACTCCTGGCCGGGACTCGTCCGCGAGGCGCGCGACGATCCGTGACGTCGCGGAGCTCGCGGGGGTGGCCACCTCCACGGTGTCTCGTTCCCTGTCCAACCCAGATCGGGTGCATCCCGCCACGCGTGAGCGCGTGCTGGAAGCCGCGCGCGAGGTGAACTACCGATCGAATCCTCGCCGTGGTGGAGGGTCCGATCCGACTCGCGGCAGCATCGCGCTACTGCTCCCGGACATCGCAAATCCCTACTACGCCGAGCTCACTCGGGGCACGCAGCTGCAACTTGCCGCGGCCGGCTTCTCGCAGGTCCTCGCCGACACCCAGGAGTCCGCGGCCGTGGAGGCCCGAGCGCTCCGCCAGGTAGGACGGCTGACCGACGGCGTGCTGCTCGCCGCCACGAGGCTGTCCGATGAGCAACTGCAGTCAGCGGCACAGGCCACTCCGGTGCTGCTGATCAACCGCATCGTCGCCGGCTTCTCCTCGGTCTGCCTGGACACGGGTGCCGGTGTCAGACAGGCGATCGACCATCTCCGCTCGCTCGGGCACCGACGCGTCGCGTATCTCTCTGGCCCTGTGGGATCGTGGTCAGACCGCATCAGGTGGGGCGCGGTGCAGCACGCGATTCGCCGCAAAGACATCAGCGCGGTGAAGCTCGGTCCGTTCGCGCCAACCCTCGCTTCTGGAGCAGCCGCGGCCGAGGCAGCATTCAACACCGACGCGACCGCCTGCATCGCGTTCAACGATCTGATGGCGATCGGCCTTATGCGGAGGCTCGCGGAGCGCGGCGTGAACGTCCCTGGAGCTATCAGCGTCGTTGGTTGCGATGACATCTTCGGCGCGGATTTCTGCAATCCGCCGCTGACGACGATTGCCGGCGATCTTCAGCGTGTTGGGCGCACAGCGGTTCAGCTACTGCTCGCCATGCTCGACGATCCGCGGCGTGCGCCCGAGACCGTGACGTTGGCGACCCATCTCACGATCCGAGCCTCAACCGGTGCGCCGTCCACGACATGAGGGCAGCGCGCCCAAATCCAGATCGGTTGCTCGGGATCGATCCTGCGGTGCGCGAGCTCGCGCGCGAGCTCTACCGAGCCGTGGCCGACGCGCCGATCATCTCCCCGCACGGACACGTGAGCGCGGAGATGCTCGCGAGCAACCGGCCGTTCGCCGATCCGGCAGAGCTGTTTGTCACGCCCGACCACTACGTCACGCGCCTGCTGCACAGCTCCGGCATCGCACTCGACGATCTCGGGCTGGGGGGCTCCACAACGCCGCCGCGCGAGATCTGGAAAACGCTCTGCGCCAACTGGCACCTGTTCGCCGGGACGCCGGTCCGCTACTGGCTCGCAGACTCGCTCGCTCGCGTCTTCGACCTCACGCTGACGCCGGGGACCGACACTGCCGACGAGCTCTACGATCGGCTCTTGGAAGCGCTCGCGCGGCCGGCAAACCGTCCACGCGAGCTGCTCGCACGCTTCGGCGTCGAGGTGCTCGCGACCACCGACGATCCGGCTGACTCACTTGAGCACCACCGCCGGTTAGCAGCCGTCGCGGAGCTGCCCACGCGGGTGCTCCCAACCCTGCGAGCCGACGCATACATGAACCCGGGCGCGGATACCTGGCGACAGCGCCTGGATGCGCTGGCGGCCGCCAGTGGGCAGGACTGCAGCACCTACCGCGGTCTGCTCGAGGCGATCCGGCTCAGACGCGAGTTCTTCAAGCAGCACGGCGGGACGGCGACCGACTCCGGCGTTGCCGACGCCTGGGCGACACCGCTCAGCGACACCGAGGCCGAGACCCTGCACCGGCAGGGCCTCGACGGCTCGATCAGCGATGACGGCGCCCATGCATACCGCCGCAACATGCTCTTCCAGTTTGGCCGCATGGCCGCGGACGACGGGCTCGTGATGCAGCTGCACGCCGGCGTCATCCGCAACCACCACACGGCGACGTACGAGCGCTTCGGCCCCGACACGGGGCACGACCTACCCGCCGTAACCACCTACACGGAGCCCCTCCGGCAACTGCTCAACCACGTCGGGACCAGCCCACTGTTCCGGATCGTGCTGTTCACGGTCGACGAGACGGCACTCTCGCGCGACATCGCGCCACTCGCCAGCTTCTATCCAAGTGTGTACGCCGGCGCTCCCTGGTGGTTCCTCGACGCCCCGACCGCGGTCCGGCGCTACCGCGCAGCCATAACCGAGACCGCCGGTTTCTACAAGACCTCCGGGTTCGTCGACGACACCCGCGCCCTGTGCTCGATCCCCTCTCGGCACGACATGAGCCGCCGTCTCGACGCCAGCTACCTGGCCGAACTGGTCGTCGAGCATCAGCTGTCGGCGCAAGAGGCACGCAGGATCGCGAACGAGCTCGTGAACGAGATCCCGCGAACCGTGTTCCGTCTGGACCCATCGAACGCCAGCGGCGCGGCCGCCTCCCTGCAGTAGCCCCGATGAAAGCCACGCGTCTTAGTCGCTTTAGCTGGCCATCGCCGCTGCGAACGGTGAGGATCGTGCACCTCGGGATCGGAAACTTCAGTCGCGCGCATCAGGCGTGGTACACGATGGTCGCCGATCCGGAGCGAGAGTGGGGCATCTCCGCCTTCACGGGCCGCACGGCCAACGTTGCCGAGGCCCTGGCCCCACAGCAGGGGCTCTACACCCTGATCGAGCGTGGGGCGGTCAGTGACCGGATGACTGTCATCGACGTCATCTCTGACGTGTCACCCGGCGACGATCTCGATGGCCTGATCGCGGCGGTCGCCGCGCGGCAGACGGCGGTGGTGACACTGACAGTCACGGAGGCCGGCTACGCGCCTACGACGGTCGATCACGCCGGCTCAGCATTAGGGCGCCTGACGCTGGCGCTGGTGGAACGGCATCGCCGCCGCGGCGAACCTCTGGCGATCATCAGCTGCGACAACCTACCTGCGAACGGCGAGCTGACGCGCGCGCGTGTGCTCGAGTCGGCCGAGCAGATCGATGCCCGGAGCGCAGATTGGATCGGCCGAGAGGTGTCGTTCGTCAGCACGTCCGTTGACCGGATCACTCCACGCACCACGGATGATGATCGTCGGCTGGTCGAGCGCGAGCTCGGGCTGGTGGATGCGGCGCCGGTCGTATGCGAGCCATTCTCCGACTGGGTGCTGTGTGGTGATTTTCCGGCGGGCCGGCCGGATTGGGAGCAGGTCGGTGCGCGGTTCGTGGCCGATATCGAGCCGTGGGAGCTGCGTAAGCTCTGGCTGCTGAACGGCGGGCACTCACTGCTTGCGTACTGCGGGCTTCTGCGTGGGCATGAGACCGTCGCCGACGCGTTCGCAGATCCGGAGCTCAACATCGCCCTCGAGCTGTTCTGGGACCTTACCGAGCGCTACCTGCCAGCCGTCGACCTCGACACCGACGCGTACCGCGGCCAGCTCCGGGACCGCTTCGCTAACGGCCGGATCGGCTATCCGCTCGCGCAGATCGCCGGCGACGGACTCGACAAGCTCCGCAACCGGGTCGTTCCGGTGGTTCGGGCCGCACTGGCCGCGGGAGAGCGAGCAGAACCCGCAATGCGGATCGTTGAGGCCTGGACGCAATGGCTTGTGGGCGACCCGCAGCGGGTCCAGACGGATCAGAACGCCGAGCTGCTCCAAGGCGCGCTGAGGTCGACAGGCACAAAGGAGCAGGTACGCGGACTGCTCGAGTTGCTGTCGCCGGGACTCGCCACCGCGACAACCAAAGATCACTGAGGAGAGGAAGTTGAACATCGCATCGGCTGAGGTTGTGGTCACAAGCCCGAGCCGGAACTTCGTCACGCTGAAGCTGACGACCGACGACGGCGTCACCGGCTTGGGGGACGCAACGCTCAACGGGCGTGAACTTGCGGTCGCCGCATATGTGCGTGAGCACGTCGCGCCGCTGCTACCCGGCCGCGACGCCCATCGGATCGAGGACACCTGGCAGTACCTATATCGTGGGGCGTATTGGCGTCGTGGGCCGGTGACGATGGCGGCGATCGCCGCCGTTGACATGGCGCTGTGGGACATCAAGGCGAAGGTCGCCGGGCTGCCCTTGTACCAGCTACTCGGCGGCGCCTCTCGCAACGGCCTGCTCGCATACGGACACGCCTCGGGAACCTCGTTGTCGTCTCTGTCCGAGTCGATCCACGCTCACCTCGAGCGCGGCTATCGCGCCATTCGAGTGCAGACCGCGGTCCCGGGCATACGGGCCTTGTACGGTGTCGCCGATCAGCCGCAGGTCTCAGGTGAGCGCTACGACTACGAGCCTGCCGGCCGCGGCGCCCGACCAGTCGAGGAAGACTGGGATACCGCCGCATATCTGCGGCACGTGCCGACCGTGTTCGAGCACGTGCGAGGGGAGTTCGGCGCCGAGCTGCCGCTCCTGCACGACGCCCACCACCGACTGACGCCCATCGAGGCGGCGAAGCTGGGCAAGAGCCTCGAGCCGTACGATCTGTTCTGGCTCGAGGACTGCACCACCGCCGAGAACCAACAGGGCCTGCGGATCGTCCGCCAACACACGACCGTGCCACTCGCGATCGGTGAGGTGTTCAACACCGTCTGGGACTTCCAGCAGCTGATCTCCGAACAGCTCATCGACTACGTCCGCGCCGCCACAACCCATTTTGGGGGTGTGACGCCCCTGCGTAAAGTCATGGACTTCGCCGCGCAGTACCAGATTCGGTCGGGGTTCCACGGTCCAACGGACGTGTCGCCCGTCGGGTTCGCGGCGCAGCTGCATGTCGGACTCGCCATCCACAACTTCGGCATTCAGGAGTACATGGAACACAGCGACGCGACCAACTCCGTGTTCCGCCCGAGCATGACCTTCCGCGACGGCTATCTTCATCCCGGCGACACGCCCGGCCTAGGGGTCGAGCTGGACGAGCGGGTAGCCGCCGGGTTCCGGTATCAGCCGGCCTACCTGCCGGTCAGCCGGTTGAAGGACGGCACGATCCACGACTGGTGAGCATGCCGCACCACGAGCACGTATCGACTCCTGGTCCGTCCCGAACGCGCCCCGAGCATGCCTATGGCGACATTTGAGCGGCCGGGCAGAGGCATCCCATTGGCGATGACGAGCGAAGTGGTGGATGCCGTGATCGCCCTGATGCGAACGTCGGGCCAGACATACGAGCAGTACATCGCGCAGGTCGCGGGCAACGCGATCGCGCGCCCAGTCAAGCTCGCGGATCTTGCAGGGCAGGCGAGCTTTTAGCTTTTGGTGTGCAGGGTTATCTGGTATCCGTCTGGGTCGGCGAATGTGAAGGTCCGCCCGAATGGCCCGTCAAAGGGCTCGGTCAGGATCGTGACCCCATCGTCAGCGAGTGCGTTGTGGATTTGCTGGGCGTCGGGTGCGTGCAACCACACCGCGATGCCTTCCCCGGGCTGCTCGATGGCGTTCAGATCGACTCCGGCCAGTGGATCGCGGACGGCGAATGCGACCGGCTTGGTGTCAAAGACAACGGCGTGCGGAGGGCCTGCGGGGTTGCGGACCAGACCGAGGTACTGCTCGTAGAAAGCGGCGGAGCTTTCGAGGTCACGGACTTGAAGTGAGATGAAGTCGGGCCCAGTAGCGGGCATCAGAAGCTCCCTTGAACGTGGTTGGCGCGATCAAGTTTACGTCAACACCTTGACAAATGTCAAGACCTTGACGCGATGCAGCTGCTCCCGTGCTGCCGTGGGCGACGCTGGTCCTCGGCTCGAAGTCAGTCCTCACCGAGAGCTGCGGTGCACCGCTCCAAATCGTTATGCAGCTGCTGTCGCTCGGATGCCTGCAAGCCAGACAGCATCTGTTCCTCCACCGCTGCAACGGCCGCTGATGCGGCCGCGATGATTCGTTGTCCTTCTGGGGTCAAGGAGTAACGCTGGACGCGCCCCTGGCCGCCGGCACTGACCAGTTCGGCTTCTTGTAAGCCGCCGAGCAGCTGATGCATCGCCTGGCGGGTCACGAACACACCCCGGGCTAGGTCCGCGTTTGAGATGCCAGGCCGGGCGTCGAGAATCTCCAGGCACGAATACTGCGGCACGCTCAGTCCAAGGGATCGCAGCGAGGCCTCCATCGCCGTCCGCAGCGCCGTGGCGGTCCGTTTCAACGCGTAGCCAATTGAGGTGTCGATATCAACTCGCCGCACGTCAAGATCTTGACACAGATCGGCGGGCGACACTACGTCCAAAGAGCGAACCCTGCTCGCTCCTGCCGAACGATCACCCCCTTCACGGCGTCGTGCCCAACCAGATCCCGCTGACGCTCGGCGCCCCCGGATACCCGTCGACGTACACGCCATCGACAGCCGCGGTCGCCGAACTGTGCAAGCTCGACCCGCACGCGACGGCGAGCCCCCAGGGCTTCGTACGCGCGGCGATGCGCAAGGCCTGCGACGGCTGGATGAAATGGGCAAAGGTGCAGGCTGAGCACGGCTCGATGTCGCGCGCCGACCGCGAGAAGCCGGCATTGCTCAACCGATTCGACCGCTACTCGGCGCAAAACTGGCGCGCCGCGTACCCCGGCGACCCCAACATCTACCTCCCCAACCAGCTGCCAGGACGAAACCCGCCGGCGGCATTCATCGGGAACGACTGAGAACGCAGAAATGAGGTTCGCGGGCTTCGGGTCGGCGCACGCGCGTTTACGGCAGCCAGGCAGCCGCGCTTTGAATCCGATCGGCTGTGCAGCTCCCTGCTGCGTCGCGGATCTCAGCGGCTGGTTGACCCGCACGAGCGACCGCCACCAGCCGATCGCCACGCCGATCGCACCGAGCGGCGCCGGCGCCTAACGGTGTCCGGGACAGCGGCCGGCGAGGATCACCCCCGGCGAAAGAACGATCGACCGACTCGTCCGACGCGCGCTGCTCTCGATGCTCGAAGAACGACAGACCAGGCACCCAAACGAAGCCAGGAATACCGGTGCTCGCTTCGTCGGTCGGGTTCCTCGCTGCGAGCGTGGTCAACGTGGCCATTCCCGCGATCGGACGGGACATGGGCTCGGGCGTGAGCGGCCTTCAGTGGGTGCTCACCGGCTACTTGGTGACCGTCGTTGCGCTGTTGCCCTTGTCGGGCGCGCTCGCTGATCGCCTCGGGCGCCGACGCGTGTTGGCGGCCGGATTGCTAGGGCGGGCAGAAACCGGTCTTTCATCGAAACCGAGCGGCACTTGCCTCCGTCTTCGGCTCGATATACAGTACGTGACGTTAAGCACGAGCGCTCTTCGGCCGCCGTGCTGGCGTCGAGCGGGAAAGGAGAGATTGGCGTAGACCCCCTGTCTTTCGGGGGGCGCCGCGGCTCGACGTGGCTAACGAGCCGATGATCCGGAGTGCGACATCGCTGGCCGATTTGTCGGCGATGACTGCAGTGTCACAAGATCACGATTCATCAGGGAGGTGGCGATGACGGACGAGAGTGGCGACACTGAAACCGAAGGGCGTGTGAGCCGGCGTGACCTGCTCAAGCGGGGAGCGATCGGAATTGCGGTTGCGATCCCGGCGGCGGGTACCGTTCAGATCGGTCCGGCGATTGCGGCGCAGAGCGCGCCGGCGAGTGAGCTGGCGGCTGGCGCGGGGGCGCTGTCTGCGGAGCAGATGGCGGTGCTGGAGGCGTTTGTCGAGCGGTTGATCCCGGAGGACGCGACCGGTCCTGGGGCGGTCGAGGCTGGGGTCGCGTCATTTATCGCACGTTCACTTGAGGGTGGGCTTAGTGGCGGGTTGAGCAAGCTCGTGCCGCTCTATACCGCAAACCTATCCGCGGTTGACGCCTACGCGATGACGAAGTACGGCGGCGCGTTCACGTCTCTGAGTGCGGCGATGCAGGATGCCGTCTTGACTGACATCGATTCGGGTAAGGCGACCGGGTTCACGCCGGATGCCGCGACGTTTTTCGCGACGATTCATGAGCACACACTCGAGGGGATGTTCAGCGATCCCCAATATGGCGGGAACAAGAACTATGCGGGCTGGAAGCTGATCGGATACCCGGGGGTGAGGATGCCCGTGCCGGCACATGATCAGGCGATTGGTGTCAACGTCAAGGAGGCGCTCGCGTCGACCTATGCTGGCGGACAGTATCCAGCGGCAAGGAAAGAGGCAGTCGCATGAGCACGCACATGAGGAAGACGGATGTCGTGATCATCGGTCTCGGTGCCTCGGGCGGCTACGCGTCGCTGGCGTTGACCAAGGCCGGGGTCGACGTCGTGGCGCTCGAAGCTGGGCCGCACTGGACACCGGAAGACTTCCCGATGGACGAGTTGCGTAACGACGTGCGCAACTTCATGAGCCAGCCCAAGTGCGCGAGAGAAGTTCCGACATGGCGAAAAAACGCGTCGCAGACCGCGACGCAGGGCGCTGGTGAAGTGATCCTGATGATGAACGGCGTCGGTGGCTCGTCGATTCATTACGGGATGGAGCAGTGGCGTTACTTGGAATGGAACTTCAAGGCGCGCTCAGAATCGATCAAACGCTACGGCGCGAGCGCGATCCCGCCGAACTCCACGCTCGCCGACTGGCCGATCTCATATCGGGATCTCGAGCCGTGGTACGACAAGGTCGAGTACGACATGGGAGCCTCGGGGCAGGCCGGTAACATCAAAGGCAAGAAGATTCGGGGCGGCAACCCATTTGAGGCTCCGAGGTCGCGGGGCTATCCGTTGTCTGCCCTGCGCCGTAGTGGCTGGACCCAGCTGATGAAGGGCGCCGCCGACCGTCTCGGCTGGCACCCGTTCCCGGGACCGGCGGCGATCCGCTCCGCCGCTTACAAAGGGCTGCCCGGCTGCGAGTACTGCGGGTTCTGCACCTTCAACGGCTGCATGGTCGAGGCGAAGGGCTCAACAAACTACAACGCGATCCCGGAGGCGCAGAGAACCGGGCACCTGAAGATCGTGCCGACGGCGCGAGCGACAAAGATCGAGGTCGACAAGGACGGGCGCGCGACTGGCGTCACCTATCTCAAGGGCGGCCGACAGTTCTTTCAGCCCGCCGATCTGGTGATCCTCTCGACGTACGTCTACGAGAACACACGCCTGCTGCTGCTGTCGACGTCAAAGGCGTTTCCGAAGGGGCTCTCGAACAACAGCGGGCAGGTCGGCAAGCACTACATCAGCCATGTCTACGCGGGTGCGAGTGGGCTGTTTCCTGGCAAGCGGCTGAATCTGTTCAGTGGGCCCGGTGCGCAGCGCAATTCGATCGATGACTGGAACGGCGATAACTTCGACCATAAGGGACTCGGTTTTATCGGCGGCGCAATCATCGATTCGCGGATGGAGGCCAAGCCGATCGGCCAGTCACGGATGGCGGCGCCGTCGGCCCCGCAGTGGGGCTCGGCGTGGAAGCAGTGGATGCAGGCGAACGCGGATTCGGTCGGATCAGCATCGACGCAGGTCGAGTGCCTCGCCTACGAGGAGAACTACCTCGACCTCGACCCGACCGTCAAGGACCCTGAGGGCTTCCCGGTAATCCGCGCCACATTCGACATCGGAGAGCAGGAGCAGCTGCGCGTCGACTTCACAAACCAGAAGTGCGTGGACGTCCTCAACGAAGCGGGGGCATCGGAGACCTGGACCACGCCGGCCAGCCCGATCGCCGTCAATAGCCACGCGTACGGAACGACACGCATGGGTGACGACCCGTCGACGTCCGTCGTCAACAAATGGCTCATCTCGCACGAGGTGCCGAACCTCGCGATCCTCGGCGGATCGACATTCCCTACCAGCACGGCCTACAACCCAACGAACACGATCGAGGCGCTCGCCTGGCGCACCGGCGACCACATCGCAAAGAACTGGAAGCACTACACCAAATGACAGAACTTCCGGCGTGGTGTGGCAGCCACGGCAGGTCATGCCACGCCGGAAGCGGTTCCATCAAAAAGGGGAAGCTACGCGAGGCTTAGATGAGCAGATGAGTAGGGATCGCCGCAGCCTGTCACTCGTCGGTGCCCTGCTACTCGGTTGCGGTGCACTAGGTGGAGTTGCGGTGCTCGTCGCGGGTGATAATGAACACCTCGCCGTGGCGGCTGAGAGCCAGGCCGTGAGACACGTTGGCCCCGGTCGAGTCGACACACTTCTTCACGCGAGCAACACCACGCTCGGACTCTCGATCGCCCCCAACCGCTCCGGCGCAGAGAACTCAGTCGCACTCGTAATCAGCAGTCACGGTCAGCCCGTTAGAGACGCAGCCGTCACCGTCAACTTCACGATGCTCGCTATGTCCATGGGCACATTGACCTTTCCGCTACGCGAGAAGCAGCCCGGCCGATACGTGTACAACGGGCCGGCAACCACGATGCCTGGCAACTGGCAACTGGCGTTCCGCGTCAAGCTCAAATCCGGACAGCGACTGGCAGCTTCGCTGCAAGATCGCGTGAACTAGGCGGTCTTGCGAGCAGGCGCCGGTCTCTGATCGAGGGCCCGATGCAACAGCGATGGCCTGCCCGTGTGGTCTGTGGCGTGCTCAGGGGCTTGGGATCGTCTTCAGGGCGGTGTCAGCCGCGGCGATAAGGTGCGTGACGTAGGTGGCATCAAGCGCGTAGAGTCCGCGGCCGGTGGGTGGTTCGTCGGCGCGATGTGTGTACCACCACTGCGTGACTGTGACGAAGGTGTTCGTCACGACGGAGGCCATCAGGCGGGGATGGAGGTCGTCTGCTGACTGACCGGAATCGGTGGCGAAGATTTCAGCGAATGCGTCTTCAAGCAGGGCACGCCGCAGTCGTTGTGCGGCGATGAGTGCTTCGTTGCTGCCAATGATTTCGCGCTGGCGGACGAGCGCCTCGCCGTTGGCTCCGAACAGCTCCGGGACGATGTCCGTGAGCCATACGAGGAGCGCATCGGTCAATGGCTCGTCCGCAGGTCGCTCGAGGATCCGCGTTCTGGCGGTTTCGGCAGCCCGGTCTTGGCTGCTGAAGAGGATGTCCTCCTTGGCGGGGAAGTAGGCGTGGAGGGTGCTCGGGGCGATCTCCGCGGCTTCGGCGATCTGAGCCAGCGTCGTCCCGTCGTAGCCGTTGTTCGCGAACAGCTCCAGCGCCGCGGCGATGATTGTCGCGCGTGTCCGCGCTCGCTTGCGTTCGCGCAACCCCATTCCCCGGGCGCTCGTATCCGTCATCCTGGCTTCGATAGTAGCGCTCAAGTGAGCGGAAACCGGTCTTTCATCGAAACCGAGTGGCACTTGCCTCCGGGTCGTGCTCGATGTAGACTGCGCTCGGCCGCGCACAGGGGCGGCGATCGAGAGGAGGGATCGCGTGAGCGATAAGCAAAAGGGCGGGTCGGCGCGTGGCGTTTCTCGGCGTCAGCTCATACAACGAGGCGGGACACTCGCCGGAGGAGCGCTGATCGCCGGAGGCATTGCCGGGGCACCGGCGGCGCCGACGGCCGAGGCGCAAGCGGCCGACCTGCTGAGCAATGCGCTGCGGGCGCTGTCACCCGCTCAGGCAGACACGCTCGAGGCAGTCCTCGAACGCCTTTTGCCGACCGACGCGACCGGGCCAGGCGCCAAGGAAGCGAACGTCCTGCGCTACATCGACTGGTCGCTCGCGGGCGATCTGTCGGTGTTCCTCGGGCCGTATACGAGCGCGATCGCGGCGATCGACACCTACGCGGAGCAAAAGTTTGGTGCGGCGTTCGCCGCTCTCGCAGCGAGCCAGCAGGACAGCGTCCTAACGGATATGGAGGCCGGCACGGCGACCGGCTTTACGCCGACTTCGACAGCCGTGTTCACGATGATCCTCACGCACGCCGTGCAAGGCATGTTCGGTGACCCTGCCCACGGTGGGAATGTCGGCTTCGTCGGTTGGAAGCTCGTCGGCTTCCCCGGCCCGCGGTTGTTCGTCGACGCTCATGATCAGAAGCTAAACGTGCCGGTGAAGCCCGCGCTGGCCTCGTCGTACTCGTTGCCCGTGTTCAAGCACACCAAGGTGGACAAGTAGCCATGCCTGAGAAACACAAGCCAGTAGACGTCGTGGTCGTCGGACTTGGAGCAGCAGGCGGTACCGCGGTGTGGCCGCTCGCCGATGCTGGCCTCAAGGTGGTCGGTATCGAGGCTGGGCCGCACGTCACGTTCTCGGACTATCCATTCGACGAGATTCGCAACGACATTCGCGACTACATGGGGCGCTTCAAGGCAAACAAGGAGGTCCCGACCACTCGCCGCCTGTCGTCTGAGCAGGCCACCCGACCGCTCGGCGCCACCGGCCCCATGATGAACGCGGTTGGAGGCACCTCGATCCACTGGATGACCCAGAGTTGGCGCTACCTGCCATGGAACTTCAAGGTCCGCTCCGAGACGATCAAGAGATACGGCGCCACTGCGATTCCCGCGGATTCGACCGTCATCGACTGGCCGTTCGGCTACGAGGAGCTCGAGCCCTGGTATGACAAGGTCGAGTACCGACACGGCGTCTCGGGACAGGCGGGCAACATCGACGGCCACATCAATCCCGCCGGCAATATCTTCGAGGGGCCACGTACGCGCGGATACCCGAACAAGCCACTGCGTCGAAGTGGGTGGACAGAGCTCACCGCCCGGGCCGCGAAGGACATCGGAGTGCACCCGTACCCGGGCCCGACGGGCATTCGATCGGCTCCGTGGCATGGCTTCGCCGAGTGCACCTATTGCGGCTTCTGCGGCTGGACAGGCTGCTGGACGGGCGCGAAGGCGTCCACGAATCTCCATTTCATCCCCCAGGCGGTGAAGACCGGGAACCTCAAGGTCGAGGCTCTCTCTCGCGTGCTCGAGGTCAATGTCGACAAGCACGGTAGAGCCAGCGGCGTGACGTATCTCAAGGGAGGGCGCACTCACTTCCAACCTGCGAAGGTCGTCATCCTCGCGAGCTATATCTACGAGAACACGCGCCTGCTTCTCCTGTCGACGTCGAAGGCGTATCCCCACGGCCTCTCGAACAACCACGGTCAAGTCGGCCAGAATTACATGGGCCACGGCCTTGCGTCGGCGTCGGTGATGGGTGTCTTCCAAGGCCAGAAGCTCAACTTGTACAGCGGCACGATTGGGCAGTACACCGCGGTCGATAACTGGGACGCCGACAACTTCGATCACTCGGGGCTCGGCTTTATCTCGGGTGGCATGGTGAGCGCGACGATGGAATCCAAGCCGATCGGCACCGCCACCACCCTCCCGCCGACCGTCCCGACGTGGGGGTCGGCCTACAAGGCCTGGCTCGCTGAGAACGCTGACTCCGTTGGCTCGATCTCTGCTCAGGTCGAAACCCTGTCCTACCCCCAGAACTACTGTGACCTCGACCCGGTCGTCAAGGATGATCTCGGGCGCCCCGTGCTTCGCATCACGTTTGCACTGCAGGAGAACGAAATCAACGCTGCGCTGTACCTGCAGGAGAAGATCAAGCCATGGGTGGCGGCCGCTGGTGGCTCGCAAATCTGGACGTTCCCGCCGACCGAGTATTCGCCGAGCACGCACGCATTTGGAACGACGCGCATGGGCAGCGACCCGGCGACGTCGGTACTGAACAAGTGGCAGATCTCGCACGAGGTCCCCAACCTGTTAGTGCTCGGCGGCGCGGCGTTCCCGACGACGACCGGTCGCAACCCGACCGAGTCGATCCAGGCGACGTCGTGGCGGGCCGGCCACCACCTCGCGACCCACTTTCACTCGATCGGCGACTGACGGAGTCTGAGGCGATGGTCGAACATATGATGCGAAGTCACGAGAGCGTGTCGATCCAGGAGTCGGACGTCGGTGCGCCGCCAGTTCCAAGGCGCGGGTTCTGCCTTATTTGCGGGAGCTGGCTCGAAGTCGGCGGCGATCAGGACGCCTGTGCTGTCACGGTTGCTCGGGTGGAGGGCGATGTGGCCGAGCACGTTGCTCATGTAGCGTGCCTGCTGCGCGTTGTACACCCGTCCGTGACGCTGCTGGGGGAGTCACCAACAGTCACTCCGGAGAACCACCTCGCGTCGAAGTTCCTAACGCCCAGTGGACGCTAGCTTAACGACACGTATACTTGACAACACATAGACTGTGCCGGCGGATCGATCGATCCGCCCGGTTGGTGAGAGCGGGGGCTGGGTCGGCCGGGCCTCGGTTCCGGTCTCTCGGTTTTCCTTTTTGCATGGTCGGCTGGGGCCGCGCACTTGGGCAAACGAGTTCGGCAAAAATCACCGAAGGGGAGGGTTTGATGCATCGGCGTTACCTGTTTTGTGTCGCGTGTGTAGTCGCGGTGTCGGTCCCGGCGTTCGTCGCGAGCGGTGCGGCCGTCGCGCAGACGCCGAAGGCGCACGCGGCTTCACAGACGGTCACCGTGATTGCGACGGAGTTCCATTTCCGGCTGTCGGTGAGCTCGGTCAGGACGGGGACGGTCGTGTTCAGGGTCGAGAACAAGGGCAAGCTGCACCATGACTTTAAGATCAACGGGGCGAAGACGCCGTTGATCGCGCCGGGGAAAGCTGCGACGCTGACGGTCAGGTTCACGAGGTCTGGTAGCTATTACTACTATTGCACCGTTCCGGGTCACGCGGCGGCTGGTATGAAGGGCCACCTGAGGGTGACCTGAACCGAGGATTGCAAGGCGGCGTGATCTACTGGACCTGTAGGGCCGCGCGTCATGCGCGGCCCTCTGGGTCTGTATGGCGGCCACTACCAGTGGTACGGGACAACGGTGATGCCAGCGTCGCGCAGTGGCCTCTTCGAGGCCGCCTAGCGTGTGTAAACCCTCAGGTTCGCTGAGCGACTGGCTGACGACGCTCTCGGGTCAGCATCCAGACGCCAACCCCGACGAGGGCCACGATCGCGGTTACCGGGGCGAGCACGATGCTGAGCAGCAACGCGATCGCCAGGGTCGCGACCAGGGTGACCACCAGCCACCAGAACAAAAAGCCGCGCTGGTCCGGATCGCCCAGCCCCTCCACCAAAACGCGCAACGGCCCCGGGAGGCGACGCGCTAGCAATGCGGCCAGAATCCTGCGCGCCTGCGGCGTGGCGAGCGCTCGTTTGAGCTTGCGTTCCAGGCGGCGAAGCGACATCTGCAGTGACCGCCATAGTGTGGTCAGCAGACTGTGGCTCTGGTGTGAAGGTGCTGCGGCTCGCTGGCGCACGTGCTCCGACGGCGCACCGCCGGTCGTTCGCTCGCCTGCGTTCGTCCTGGGACGGGGTTTGCCTGACTCCCGGACGCGGATCGCCCGGTTTCCGGCCGGTGCGGTTGCCGTGGTCGCGGCTCGACGAGGCCGGGCTTTGGTCCGGTCCGATGAGTTCGACCGCCGCCGCCTACTGGCGCTGGCACGCTCTCGGCCTCGTTGCGCGTCCGGGGCCGTTGCACGACGTCCAGCACCTTGCCCCCGGCGAGATCCTGCGGAAGCCTGCTTCTGCCGACCCCGACGTTCGCCACGCGAGGCGGCGTCGGTCATGTCATCGCTCGAAGCCATCTGATTGTCCTACCCGTCGAGACGTGGAGGAAACGAACACTCGACCACGGAGACGTTAGCCGCGTGAAAAAGCCGGTAGGTCAGCACTGCCCGCTCACCACGAGCGGCGGTGTCCCGTGTCAAATGGCTGGCCCCGCGGTCGGGCGCTGTTTGCCTTGGGTCCGTCGCCTCGTCCGCGCAGATGGCGCTTTCGGCGGCTTGCGGCCTTAGGCCGGCGCTCTGGCTGCAGGGCCAGATACATCAACCGTACTCCTATATCGACCGAGTTGTGTTAGGCCGCCAGGTGCTGCTGCCGGTTGGACCCGTTCATGCAGCCAACAATCCTCGTCAAAAGCGGTCGCCCGGCGACCTGAGGCGTCCTGCGCCCGTCCGCCGTCGCGCCAGCGCGGCTTGGCAAGCGTGAGCTGGACGCTGCCGATGCGGCGCTCTTCGAACCCGGCCTCACACCAGCACAGATAAAGCCGCCAAAGCCGCTGGAAACGCTCGTCGTAGCCAAGCGCGGCCAGCCGCGGGGCGGCCGCTTCCACGTTGGCGCGCCAGCGTCGCAGCGTTTCGGCGTAGTGGGACGTGAGGTCCTCGCGCGCGACCACCCGCATGTCGGTGCGCCCGGCGACCTCACGGGCGATCACTGCGAGCGATGGCAGCGCTCCGTAGGGAAACACGTGGGTGCGGATAAATGTGCGCGAGGCCTTTTCGACGTCAAACAGCCGGTCATCGATGGTGATCGCTTGCAACAGCATTGCCCCGTCGGATGCGAGCAGTGCACTGCAGCGACGAAAGAACGTCCCGAGCTGCCGCCAGCCGACGGCCTCGATCATCTCGATCGAGACCAGCTTGTCGTAACGGCCGCCGAGCTCGCGGTAATCCTTGAGCAGCACGGTCACGCGGTCCTGCAGGCCGGCGGCGCGGACTCGCGCGGTCGCCACCGCGTGCTGCTCGCTGCTTACCGTTGTGGTCGTGACCCGACACCCGCGCGTGGCGCCGGCGTGCAGCGCGAAGCCGCCCCAGCCGGTGCCGATCTCCAGGACGTGGTCGCGGGGGCCGAGGCCGAGCTTGGCGCACACGTGTTCGAGTTTGGCCAGCTGCGCCTCCTCCAGCGTGCTCTGCGGGCACTCGAAGATCGCGCCCGAGTACGTCATGGACGGGTCGAGCATCGCCTCGAATAACGCGTTGCCGAGGTCGTAGTGGGCCGCGATGTCGCGGCGGCTGCCCGCCGGGGTGTTGGTGGGCGCCAGCAGCGCCCGCGCGTGCCGCAACGGCTCGACCGCGGGCGAGCACCAAACCCGCAGCGCATCGACCCAGCCGGCGTTGCGTGCGAGGAGCCGGGTCACCGCCGGCAGATCGGGTGAGTCCCAGTGTTCGTCGATGTAGGCCTCGGCGAGGCCCAGACCGCCGCGCAGCAGGCCGCGGTAGGCCGCGGGGGAGTGCACCACGACGGTCGCCGACGGGGAGCCTGAGCCGTACACGGTGCGCCGTGTGCCCTCCGCGAGCGTCAGCCGACCCCGGCGCGTGCGGGCCAGCAGCGCTCGCACGCCCAGGCGGACCGCGCCGTCGATCATGTCGCTCCCCTGTGTGGATGCAGCGGTAGGCTGCGCAGCCAGAGCCCGAGCGCATGGCCGTAGATCAGCGCCAATACGCGCAGCGTGGCGGCCGGGTGGCGTGCCGTCGCCTTGGCCAGCGTGGCACGCGTTAGCGGGCGGCGGCGCAGGCTCAGCGTGGCGTCGAACGCCGGTGCCCCGTGACGACGGCTCTCGATGTGCACCGACAGCGTTGGCCCCGGCGTGGTGCCCCGGATGTCGTAGTCCTGGTCAAGAGGCATGAAACGGCGATACGTGCAGCTGTTTGGAGGCGCTGCCCCGTAGCACTCCGGCGGACTCCCCGGGCGGCAGGACGTAGGCGTAGCGCTCGCCCCACGGTGTGTTGGTGACGTGGGCGACAAGCGCGGCGAGCCTCCCGGCGTCGTCGTGGCAGTAGTAGAAGCTGACTGGGTTGAAGCAGTGTCCGAACGAGCGCAGCCCGGTGAGCACGCGCACCGGCCCGCCGGGCGCGGCGCCGGTTCGCTGCGCCACCAGCGTCCGCACCGCGTCGCCCAGCGGCACCGCGGGATCGCCGAGGTAGTCGGCGCGGCGGAAGCGAACCACGCCCGGCCGGCGCCGGACGAGACTTCCACCGAGCAGTCCGGGCAGCTCGTCGAGGTCGACGTAGGCGAGCGTCAGCCGGTGCGTGAACTGCACTGCGCGCACCGCGTAGCGGCGGTGGCGGATCGTGCCCTCATAAAGCGCGCTGACGCTCACGGCTCCCTTGCCGCACCTGCGCGGCGACTCGACGGCCGCTGACGACGCCGTCCTCGTGGAATCCCCAGCCCCAGTAGGCGCCGCAGTAGAAGGTGCGGTGCACGCCGCTGATCTCATCATGCCGCCCCTGCGCGGCGACGCCGGCGGCCGTGTACACCGGATGCGCATAGGCGATCCGGCGCACGATCCGGGCGGGGTCGATCGCATCAGTCCGGTTCAGCGTGACGCAGTAATGCTCGTCGGCGCGCAGCGACTGCAGGCGGTTCATGTGGTAGGTGACGGTCGCGCGCCCGGGTGGCTCGTCGAGGAGGTGGTAGTTCCAACTCGCCCACGCGCGGCGCCGCCGGGGTAAGAGCGCGGCGTCGGTGTGTAGGACCGCCTCGTTGGGCTGGTAGGGAAACGCCGAGAGCAGCTCGTGCTCGCGGGAGCTGGGATCGGCCAACAGTTCGAGCGCCTGGTCGGCGTGGACGGCGAGCACGACTGCGTCGAACGCCTCGGGCTCGCCGCCGGCGACGGTGACCTCGACGCCGTCGGGTAGGCGCCGGACCGCGCGCACTGGAGCGCCCAGGCGCAGCCGGTCGCGCCACGGCCGCGTGGCGCGGATCGGCCTCCCATACGCTAATAATTTGCGTATGATGGGGGAGATGACGCGCGCAACGGTCTTCTATCTGCCGGCCGGTGTCGACGTCGGAGCTCGCGGGGACCGCGAGCCCGCGGTGACCGGCGGCGTCGAGGTTATCGCCCGCGTCGGTGACGACGGTGGTCCCGCGCGAAGCGGACTCACCCGGGCGCTCGAGCTGATCGCTGCGGGCCGCGCCGGAGTGTTGGTCGTGTCCCAGCTGCGGGACGCCGCGAGCTCGCTCGGCGAGCTGGTGAGGCTGCTCGCATGGCTCGAGGAGGCTGGTGCGGACCTGATTGCAGTGGACGTGGGGTTTGACTCGGCCGAGCCCGACTCGCGGGTGGCGGTCGCGTTGCTGCGCGAGGTCGAGGGTTGGGACCGCGAGCCGCACCGCGACCGGCGCCCGCGCGGCCGGCCGGGGCTCTCGTCCGTGGACCCGGAGCTCGCCGAGCGGGTGGCGCTGCTGCGCGAGCGCGGGCTCAGTCTCCAGGCGATCGCCGCCGCGCTGAACGCTGAGGGCGTCCCCACGCCGCGCGGCGGTGCCGAGTGGAGGCCCTCGAGCGTTCAGGCGGCGCTCGGCTATCGCCGGCCCCGCCCGCCCGCTCCCGGGGCGCCGCCAGTGCCGCCACTACGCCCTCCCGGCGCCGGTCCGCCGCACCCGCCTCCGCCCAGGCCCGGTCCGCCCAGGCCCGGTCCGCCGCCCGACCCGGGCGCTGATGGTCCCCGGTCCGGCGGCCACCCGCGCCATCGCCGGCCGAAGCCGCCACCCCCTTCGCGGCCACGACGGGAGCGGTAGCGCATGCCTGACGGCGTCGCGCTTGCGTTGGCGCTGGTGATGTTGGCGGCGACGCTGGCGGTCGCCGTGGCACGCCCGCCGTATCTGTCAGAGGCGGCCGCCGCCGGCGCGGGAGCCGTGCTGCTCGTGGCCGTCGGTGCGATTGGGCTTTCGGGGGCCGGCGACGCGCTTCGGGCTCTGGGGCCGACGGTTGGTTTTCTGGCGGCGATGCTGCTGATCGCCGACGGTTGCCGGCGTGAGGGATTGTTTGACGCGATGGGTGCGGTGATGGCCCGCGGCGCGGGGGGAAGCCCGGAGCGGCTGTTGGCGTTCGTATTCCTGATCGCCGCGGCGATCACCGCGGTGCTCAGCCTCGATGCCACGATCGTGCTGCTGACCCCGGTCGTGTTCGCGACCGCGGCGCGGATGCGCACGAGCGCCAAGCCGCAGGTCTACGCGTGCGCGCACCTGGCCAACTCGGCGTCGCTGCTGCTGCCCGTGTCCAATCTCACCAACCTGCTGGCGTTCCACGCAAGCCACTTGTCGTTCCTGCACTTCGCCGTGTTGATGGTGTTGCCGACGATCGCGGCGGTGGGCGTCGAATGGGTCGTGTTCACGCGCTTCTTCGCGGTCGATCTCAAACGCCCCCGCCACGCTGCCGCGCGCCCGGCACGCCCCGAGCTGCCGCGGTTCGCCGTCGCGGTGCTCGTGTTGACGCTGGCGGGGTTCGCGCTCAGCTCGGTGGTCGGGATCGCGCCGGTGTGGTTTGCCGCCGCCGGCGCTTTCGCGATCACCATTCCCGCGTTCGCCCGGAAGACCGAGACTCCCTTGGCGCTGGCGCGGGCCGCCGAGCCCGGGTTTCTGATCTTCGTCGTCGGGCTCGGGGTGATCGTCCAGGCCGCCAGCGCCAACGGCCTTGACACCGCGGTCCGCGCCGTGCTCCCGACTGGAGGGTCGCTGCCCGACCTGCTCGCGATCGCCGCGCTGAGCGCCGTCTTCGCCAACCTCGTCAACAATCTCCCCGCAACGCTGATGTTGATCCCCGTGGCAGCCACCGCCGCAAGCCCCGGACCGGTCCTCGCGACGCTGATCGGCGTCAACGTCGGCCCCAATCTCACCTACGTCGGATCGCTGGCGACGCTGCTCTGGCGCCGCGTTCTGCGCGCCGAGGACACCGATGTCGAGCTGGGCGAGTTCCTGCGCCTCGGCGCGCTGACCGTGCCGGCAGGCCTGGTCGCGGCGACGGTGCTGCTGTGGTTAGCTCTCAAGGCCTGACGCTATGCGCGCGCTCGTCTGGATCATCGAGGACACCTGGCAGGCCACGATCGACGACGCCAAAGCGTTTTTGCCCGGCGACGCGGAGATCACCCTGCTGCACGTCGCCAGCACCGAACCCGAAACCGTCGCCCGGGCGGCGCGCCGTGGCCTGCTGGGGCGACACCCACCTCGACCTCCAGCCCCACAGGAGCTGCAAACGATCTCCGAACGGGCCGCCCACGAGCTGCTCACCGAAGCCCAAGCGCGGCTGGGGCGCCCAGCCACCCTCCAGTCCCGACGCGGGCGAGTCGAACGCGAGGTCGTCGCGGCCGCTGACCGAGTCGACATTCTCATCCTGGCCCGCGACGGAGACCGCGAGCGCCTCGGTCCACGCAGCCTCGGCCCGGCGACACGCTTTGTCATCGACCACGCGCCCTGCCGAGTGCTGCTGATCTGGCCCGACATGGCGCCCGAGCTGACCACGATCCCGCCGCCGCCATCACCACCACCCGAGGACTCCCCGCGGGGCCACTGACCCACGCCGACCTCGACGGCACCCGAGCGGATGACAGGGCGTCCGGCTGCGGCGCGTTGCCGTGCTGGTTCAGGTTGTGCGCGGGGACACGGTGTTGAGGAAGAACCGGATCATCTCGGCGGAAGAGTTAGGGCCGGCCGGGTCGGTGTAGGAACCAACCGGACTGCCGCCGTACCAGGTGTGACCGCCGCCATGGACAATCATGGACTCCGCGACGGCGATCCCGTCGAGATTGCGGTGCAAGGTGCGGGTGTAGGCGCGTCCGCCGTCGCTGCGCGCCGTGATCGGCGCGTCGCTGCCTGTGATGTCGCCAGCCGCCAGCCGCGAGGAGATCACCTTGGCTGCGTTGACCGGAGCCACGATTGTGTCTTGGTCGCCGTGGATGACGATCAGCGGTACTGCGCTGGTTGGCGCAGGCGTACCCCCATTTCGCATTGCCGCGAAAGCAGAGCCGACGTCGTGCGCGGCGCGGTAGGCGATCCCTGAGTGCACCCCGACCGCCGCGTACAGGTCTGGGTAGGTCGCGGCCATGACGGCCGCCATCGCGCCCCCGGCCGAAAACCCGGCGACGTAAACGCGAGTCGGATCGACGGCGAGATCGCGCATGACCTCGCGGGTGATGCCGGCGATGATTGCCGGCTCGCCCGCGTTCGCCTGCTGGTCAGACGCCGAGAACCAGTTCCAATAGCCACCGGCGTTAGCCGCCCGTGACTGCTCCGGGTACGCGACGAGGAAGGTGTGCTGCTCGGCGGACTCGTTGATCCGCGTGCCGGCCGCAAAGTCCAATCCGTTCTGCTTGCCGCCGTGGAGCATGACCACGAGTGGCACCGGTCGGCTCGCGTAGCCGGTCGGAATGTAGAGGTCGTAGCTGCGGGTACCCGAGCCCTCGGTGTGGGCGAGGTGGCGGATCTCACCACCCGGCGCGGCGGCAGCCTTCGCCGCGGCGCCGTCACGAGACGATCTTGTGCCGTCGCGCCACCCGGCCGAACTGAGCTTGTCTCGCGTGCCGGGTAGGTCTGGCAGACCAGGCAGCGTAGCCTGGAGGTGCTCTATGAGACCGTGGCGCGCGGACGCGGCGTTGGCGTGGGGCAGGCCTGGCCAGCCGAGTGAACGACTGCTTGACACGGCTGGTCCAAGACGGCCGAGATCGCCCAACGGCTGCGCGGCGGTGGATTCACCCGCCGCGGGGATCCCGGCGCTCGCCAGACCACGCCGCAGAACCGCAGTCGCGTCGGTCAACCGCCCGGCACGCGTGAGTCGCAACGCCTCGGCCATCGTGATGTTCGTATCTGCTCTCATCGCACGTTCCTTTCAGGAAGCGACGTCGGGTTAACGGCGCGATCGGGGGTGGCCCGGCTCGCGCAGGCGATCATGTGGTGCGCGAGGCGAGCGCCGCCTTCACCGCCCGCGGCGCCCGAAAGGCACCAAGGACCTCAACCCTCGCGATCGTCGCGACGGCGAGCTCGGGTGAAACGTCATCGGCAATGGTGGCCAGCCCGAGCACGCGCAGTTGCACCATGCGACCAGAGTCCCGGAGCTGCTCCAGCGCCTCGCGGCCGTAATGCTCGACGCCGAGAACCAGCTCGCGTCGGGCCACCGTTCTCTCCACGGCGTCTGACCGGCTGTCGAGCTGACGCCGAATGGCGGTACGGATGAAATCGGTGCGGTTTGCGAAAAAGCCCTCGCTGACGAGCAGGTCGATCTGACCCAGGTCGACAGGCCCGACGTTGATCGTGATCTTTTCGCTCCGTTCGGCATCAGCCATCTTTGTCGCGTCTCCAGCCGCCCGCCTTCTCGCTCTCCATCCACTCACCATCCACATGGATGGTAGAGCATTTTTTGAGCGATCCGATGGTCGTCGAGCGCCATCGCCGCTTCTGCTTGGTCGCCGATCCGGCACTCGGCCGGAGGCGGGCGCTTGGATCGGAGGCTGTCGCTCCAGAGCCGGCTTAACGCTCGAGAGCCGGCTTAACGTGCAAGAGCGCCCGGCCGCCGGTCGCACGTGCTGCGTAATGCTCGGTCATAGGCCGCAAAACGTGACACGTTCCCGGCCGGGCGCGGCGCTCTTGCACGTTGTGGCGCACGAACGCGGGCAGATCGGCCCGCGCCGCGCTTCCCCAGCCAGGATCGGGCTCAGATCAGCGCAGCGCGCAACAACGGTCGAGACCCCCAACACCGCGGGCAGGCCGGGCCGGGCGGTCTTGTGCGGCGCTCGCGTTCGTGCGGCGTCGCCTAACAGACCTGCGGCACGACCGTGACGCCGGCGGCCCGCAGGTCGGCTTCGACGTCGCCCAGCGTGCAGATCTCCTCGGGGTCGAAGCATCCGCCGCGACGCTCTTGCGTCAGCAGCGCGGCCCCGAACACGACCGTACTCCGCGCGGCGTGCAGGAAATCTCCGCGGCACTCGATTGTTCGTGCGCTCAGCCGGCGGCCGGCACGAAGCGCGGCGATCCAGTGCGCGACCGGCTCGTCGCTGGCGCCACCATCGACGGTCGGGTCCCGTGGGCCGACGAGCGATCTCGGAATGGTGTACATCGCGGCCGCGCTGTTGAGCGCCAACAACCGCTCGTGCGCGGCCGGCTCGCTGATGTAGACGTATTGGCGAACGATTCGGCCCTCGGCGACCCCGCCGAGCCAGCCCGCGTCGCGCTCGCCAAAGCCGAGACAGACACGTTCGCCGAATGGTCGCGGCAGTGGGACTCTCGTCGTCCGATGCCGTGGGACGGCGGTCAGACCGCGGTGCAGAAAGCCCGCGCTCGCCGGACCGCGGGGGGTTGTGGTGGAGACCGTGAACACGAGCTCGAGCTCGTCCGCGTCGGGATGAATGCGCAACAGGTCGGCAGCGACGACCGCCGTCACGCCGGGTGCCAGGCCGGCGTTCATCAACACTGTGCCGCGCGCGCCGGCCGCAATTGCGCGCAGTGAGCGACCCGCCGAGGCCGGCAGGTCGGAGGTGTTGATCAAAGCCCCTCCGTGCTCGAGGACATGGCGCTCCGCGAGCAGCTCTGGACGCGGGACGGTATTGACCACCAGTACTCCCTCGTCGAGCGCGGCGGCGATCGATCGTCGCCGGTTGAGGTCGATCTCGACCTCGTTGGGCCCTGGGCGACGGGCGCCGGATCGCACCTCCCAGCCAGCGGCCGCGAACGCGCGAACCGTAAGTGCACCGAGCACACCGTGAGCGCCAATGACGAGTGCGCGATTGGTCCTTCGAGCTTCCATGACGATGGGCCCCCTTCGGCTTCGATGCGTAGCGCGATCGTATGGCGAGACGCACGCCATGGGGAAGGACCAACGAACCGCGCGATCCGCGGACCATTGTTCGGAAGCGACTAGGGGGTCGACCGTTCCTGGGAGCCCACTAGCTCGACCGCGATCGCGAGCTCTTGCACGGCGCGCGGGATTGCCTGCTCGGGGATCAGCCCGTAGCCGAGCAGGAGCGTGGGTGGCAGCTGAGTTGTGACCGCGCATTGGTCGTGCAACGTGTGGACAACGACGCCACGATCGGCCGCCGCTTCGGCGACCGCGGCCTCGTCGGTGTCGTCGGGGAGCCGGGCGATCAGATGCAGTCCCGCCGCCGCCCCGCCGACCGAGGCTTGCGGCAGCTGAGCTGCCAGCGCTTCGATCAGCGCGTTCCGGCGGGCGTGGTATTGACGCCGGGTGCGTCGGAGGTGCCGGTCGATCTCCCCACGCTCGAGCAATGTCGAGTAGGCGGCCTGCGTCAGCGCACTCGGCACCGCGCGCGCGACCCCGTGCTGAGCCGCCATCTCGCCGACCAGATGACTGGGAACCAGCACCCAGCCGAGGCGCACGCCGGGCGCGAGCGTCTTGCTGGCCGTTCCGATGTAGGCGACGCAGTCCGGGGCGAGGCCTTGGAGCGCTGCGATCGGCTCACGGTCGTAGCGATACTCCGCGTCGTAGTCGTCTTCGACGATCACCGTCCCGTGGCGCCGGGCCCAGGCGATCAGCTCGTTTCGACGTCCGGGGGCGAGCACCGTACCGGTCGGGTACTGGTGCGCGGGAGCCAGCACGACCGCGTCCGCATCGTTGCTCTCGAGCTCGGCGATGTTGAGGCCGCGCTCGTCGACCGTCACCGGCACGCTTTGCAGACCGGCCTGCACGATCGACTCTCGAATCGCCGGCCAGCCGGGGTCTTCGACCGCGACGCGCTGCGCGCCGCGCTGTCGCAGCGTGTACCAGAGGATCTCCATCCCATGCACGGCGCCCGCCGAGATAAACATCCGCTCGGGGTCGGCGACCACCGCCCGCACGCGCCCGAGGTAGTCGGCGAGGGCGATCCGGAGCGTGCGCATGCCGCGGCGTGAGCCGTATGAGAACGCCGCATCGGGCAGCTCACGAAGCGCGGTCGTCATCGCTGACTGCCACTCCCGGCGTGGAAACAGCGACAGGTCGGGCACGCCGCTGCGTAGGTCGTACCGAATCCGGCGCGCGAACTGCAGCCGGCGCTCGTGCCGCGGGCGGCTGCTGTGCGAGACCGTCGGCGATCCTCGTCCCGTCTCCCGCGCGCGCCGTCAGATAGCCCTCGGCGGTCAGCTGCGCGTACGCCTCCACGACCACGCCACGCGAGACCTGTAGCTCGTCCGCCAGCACGCGGCTCGCGGGCAGCTTCGCGCCCGCGCGCAGCCGCCCCAAGCGAATCGCCGCGCGCAACTCCCGCTCCAGCTGCGCGCGCAACGGAGCTTCCCGATCCAACACGAGATGAATGTCCACCGGCCTAGCGAACCAGATCGTGCACCCTCGCGCGTGGTCCTCGAATCGCTTGCTCGATTGGACCTTCTCAGGAGGCCATCTGCGACCTACGGTAATCGTCGTGACCATCGCATGCATCACCGCCTGATCAAGCAGATCGTCGATCCCCAGATCGCAGAGCGGCTGAGAGAGGCCGAGCTCGTGCGTCTAGCGGGAGACGAGCCGACGCACGAACCGCAACCCATGACCCCACCCGAACCCAAAATCCCTTCAGAGCTGGTCGACCGGATGATCGAGCTGTATTGCGACTGGCGAATCGCGTGTGCGCAGGTCCGGGCGGCGTATGAGCGATTCTCTGACGCTCCGGCGAGCGACCGGACGGTTGCGTTCGCCGCCTACGCTGCGGCGCTCGACCGTGAGCAGTCGGCCTGCGACGACTACTCGAGGCAGATTCGGGCGATCGAATCGGAGTACGCCGTCACGAGTTCCGCTCGGCGGCTGGAGAGCACGAATTCGTCCCGCTGACGGGTTTCCATTTGTTCCGGAACTCGGGCGCGGCCTGCGTGCCAGCCTGTGCCAGTGCGGCGCATCACCACGATCGGCGTCTACGAGTGGGATCTCGCGACGTTCCTCGCCGCTCTGCGCGCGGCTGATGTACGGCTGCTGATCGACGTCCGTCAGCGTCGCGGAGTCAGGGGGCGCGAATACGCGTGGGCCAACGCCGTGCGTCTCCAGCGGGCGCTCGCTCAGGCGCGGATTGACTACGAGCATCATCCCGAGCTCGCACCGACAACTGAGCTGCGCCAGCTCCAGTACGCGGAGGACGCGCGCCAGGGCGTCGGCAAGCGGTCGCGCGTCGAGCTGGCACCGGTCTACACACGGCGATACACGCGCGAGATCCTCGACCGCGCGGATCTCGCCGGGACTCGTCGCGCGGCTGCCGCGCGACGGCGTCGGTGCGCTGTTCTGTGTTGAGGCCGACCCCGAGGCGTGTCACCGGTCGCTGATCGCGCTACGTCTGGCGTCCGAGCACGAGCTCGCCGTCACCCACCTGCGGCCGGAGCGGCGACGCTAGCTCGCAGCTCTACCATGATGATGCGAATTTTTCCCGCACTTTGCGCACACTTATAGACTCTGCTCCGTGGTAGGCGAGCGCCGGATGCCGGAGTTCGTGCAGGGACGGCCGAAGACACGCGAGGCGTTCCGTTACGCCGAGCGGGCGCACGCAGGGCAGGTTCGCCAGGTCGACGGTCAACCATTCATCCTGCACCCGATCGAGGTTGCGGCTCTGCTGTACGAGACGGGTGCGCCCGACGAGGTGATCGCGGCCGGCGTCCTACACGACACGCTCGAGAAGACCGATGCGACTGCGGACGAGCTTGCCGCAGCGTTTGGTCCCGCCATCACCGCACTCGTCTGCGCCGTGAGTGACGACGAGCGGATCACAACGTATGTCCAGCGCAAGGCGCGGCTGCGCGATCAGGTTGCCCTCGCCGGTACGGACGCGGCGATGGTCTTCGCTGCCGACAAGCTGTCCAAGGTCCGCGAGCTGCGCCGCGTGCCGGACGCTCCGTTACGCCGACGGCGGTTGACGCATTACCGGCGCTGCCTCGCGCTGTTGCAGGAGAAATTGCCCGGCTCTCCGCTGGTCGGGGCACTCCAGGTCGAGCTCGGTCTCGTCGCTGGTCGCGCACGCCGCCCGAAGGCGCTGTCCCAAGCTCTTTGACTCCGCGCGCGCTCGAGGCGGTGTTCTTCGATCTCGACGGCGTGCTGATCGACTCCGAGCACGCCTGGGATGCGGCCCGTCGCGCGGTGACGGAGCAAGCCGGCGGACGTTGGCGACCCGGCGCGACCGAGGCGATGATGGGCATGAGCTCCGCCGAGTGGTCTGCGTACCTGCACGACGAGCTGGGCGTGCCGCTGGCGCCCGAGCGGATTAACGAGCTGGTCGTCGCCCGTCTGCTCGCAGGCTATAAGCGGGAACTGCCGGTCCTCCCGGGCGCGATTGCGGCCGTCCATCGGCTGGCCGAGCGCTGGCCGCTGGGGTTGGCGTCGTCGTCGAACCGGCCGGTGATCGACGCCGTGCTGGCGCTCAGCGGGCTGGCGGACAGTTTCGCGGTCACGGTCTCAGGTGACGACGTACGCCACGGCAAGCCGGCCCCTGACATCTACGAGGCCGCCGCCGGCCGGCTGGGGGTCGCCGCCGCCGCGTCGGCGGCGATCGAGGACTCGAGCAATGGAGTGCGCGCTGGCGCCGCGGCCGGAATGCTGGTGATCGCGGTACCCAACAAGGAGTTTCCTCCCGCCCAGGATGCGCTGACGCTCGCCGCGACCAGTATCGATTCGCTCGACGAGCTGACGCCGGCCTTGCTCGACGGTCTCGTCGCGCGAGATCAAGAGTTCGCCACCTGATCCCAGGTGCGTCCGCTACGGACGCTGGCCGGTTGCTCGGCGACGATGTCGGATCCCGGCCGCGCATCTTGGTCCGACGCCTTGACGAGGATCCAGCTCCGCTCGCCGGTGCGCGTTAGCCCGAACCTGCCGCGGAGCTTGTGGCCCTCGAGGACGAACGAGAGATGCTCAGGCGTGTCGCTGAGGATCGTCGCGGGACCCTCATCCCAGATGATCACAGCCCCGCTGCCGCGCGTCGCCTCGCGATGGACCCCCTCGAACTCGCCGGCGTCGAGTTCGTGGTCGGGGACCGGCACCGCGAGACGGCGAACAGCTGGATCGAGCGACGGTCCCTTGGGGACCGCCCACGAGCGCAGCACTCCCTCGCGCTCGAGCCGGAAATCGAAGTGGAGCGTGGTGGCGTCGTGCAGTTGAACCACGAACCGGGACGTGCGCACGAGCCTAACCCGTCGTCGCCGGACCGCATTCGTCGGATTGACCCCGCCGCCTAACCGCCCTTTATGATCATTGGTTCGTGGCCGAGCCCGATACCCAATCCCAGACCGAAAAGCCGCCGTCGCAGGCACCGATGCCGCGCGACAAAAAGGGCTGGCGGGTGGTGCCGGCGCCAGATGGACGCGGAACCCCCGACGAGCACAAGCCGCGTCCGCCGCACCGGTGGCGCGGCTTCTGGATCTTCGTCGCGGTCCTGCTGGCGCTCAACTGGCTCTCGGTGTTGTTCCTGCAGCCAGCGGGCCAAACGCGCGTCGTGGTGCCGTTCAGCCCGTACTTCCTGTCCCAGCTCGACGCCAGCAACGTGAAGTCGATCTCGTCGCGCGGCGACACGATCTCGGGCACCTTCAAGAACAAGATCCGCTATCCGCAGAACGACGCGAAGGCGCCAGAGACGACGCTGTTTTCGACCCAGGTCCCGAGCTTCTGGAACAACACGCAGCTGACCGCGGCGCTCGAGGCCCATCACGTCGAGGTCAACGCGAAGTCGGTCACGCAGACGACCTCGATTCTGGCGGAGATCCTGCTCGGGTTCGGTCCGACGCTGCTGCTGATCGGACTGTTCGTTCTCTTCGACGCGCCGCGCGACAAGACAAGGCGGTGGCCTCGGCGGCCTGGGGAACTTCGGTCGCTCGCAGGCGCGGCGGGTCGACCCGGAGAAGATCCGGGTCACGTTTGACGACGTCGCCGGGATCGACGAAGCAAAAAGCGAGCTGACCGAGATCGTCGATTTTCTAAAGACCCCGGAGCACTACCAACGTCTCGGTGGGCGGATGCCGCACGGCGTGCTGTTGTACGGGCCTCCCGGAACTGGCAAGACACTGTTGGCGCGCGCGGTCGCCGGCGAGGCGCACGCGGCGTTCTTCTCGATCGCGGCATCGGAGTTCATCGAGGCGATCGTCGGCGTCGGCGCCGCGCGGGTGCGCGACCTGTTCGCGAAGGCCAAGGAGGCCCAGCCCGCGATCATCTTCATCGACGAGCTCGACGCGATCGGCCGCTCACGCCAGGGGTCGGCACAGATCACCGGCGCCAACGACGAGCGCGAGCAGACGCTCGACCAGATTCTGACCGAGATGGATGGCTTTGACTCATCCGAGGCGGTCGTCGTCCTCGGCGCGACCAACCGCCCCGAGATCCTCGATCCCGCGCTGCTGCGGCCGGGAAGGTTTGACCGCCGGGTCGCGGTCCAGCCGCCCGATCGGGCCGGACGCGTGAAGATCCTTCAGGTCCACACCCGCTCGTTGCCGCTCGCCGACGACGTCGACCTCGACGTTCTCGCCGCGACTACACCGGGGATGGTCGGCGCCGACCTTGCGAACCTTTGCAACGAGGCGGCGCTGCTGGCCGCGCGGCGCAACCACGACAAGGTGCAGATGGCCGACCTAACCGATTCGCTGGAAAAGATCCTGCTCGGCGCGCCGCGCGGGATCGTGCTCGGCCCCGAAGACCGAGAGCGAACCGCCTACCACGAATCCGGGCACGCGCTCGTCGGGATGCTCACCCCGGACGCCGACCCCGTGCGCAAGGTCTCGATCATCCCGCGCGGGATGGCGCTCGGGGTCACGCTGTCGACGCCCGACGATGACCGCGTCTCCTACTCGCGTGAGGAGCTCGACGCGAAGATCAGGGTTGCGCTCGGCGGTCGCACCGCGGAAGAGGTCGTCTACGGCAAGATCACCACGGGCGCCGAGTCAGACATCGAGAACCTGACCCAGATCGCACGCCAGATGATCGGTCGGTGGGGGATGAGCGACAAAATCGGCCCGATCGCCGTGCTCCCGAGAGACGGCTCTGGCCCGTTGCTGCCGGGCGTCAGCGAGGTATCGCCACAGTTGCAGTGGCAGATCGACGAGGAGGTGCGCACGCTCGTCGACGACGCGCATGATGCCGTCACCCAACTGTTGCGTGATCACCGCGATCAACTCGAAAGTCTTACGCACGCGCTGCTCGAGGCCGAGACCCTCGACGCCCCGGACGCGTACGCCGCGGCAGGGGTGCCGATGCGCGCCGCGGAGCTCGAGCCGAAGCCGACTTGAGCGGCTCGTCGCACTGCTCCAGTAAGAAGTCTTGAACCACGCGCGACCAATCGGCGAGACTGATGGTCAGCCCAGACCAGCAACCTGACGGGAAGGGAGTGTGATGTCGCCGGTATCGCGTGGCTTCTTCGGTCGGCGGCGACCGGTTGGGGATCCGTCGCGGATCCCGCCCGGGCAGTACCTGACGCCTGACTTTCCGGTCCTGTCGGCGGGCCCGACGCCGCATACGCCGCTCGACAAGTGGACGTTCTCGATCGAAGGTGAGGTGGATAAGCCGGTGTCGTGGTCGTGGAGCGAGTTTCAGGCGCTGCCGGCCGAGACAGTCACGGTCGACATCCACTGCGTGACCAAATGGTCCAAGCTCGACACCGCCTGGAAGGGAGTGCCGGTCGACACGCTGCTGGAGAGCGCCTCGACCGAGGCCGAGTACCTGACCGCGTTCTCCGACGGCGGCTACACCACCAACCTCGCGCTCGAGGACGTGACCGATGGGAAGGCGTGGGTGGCCTACCAGTACGGCGGCGAGCCGCTCGAGGCAGAGCACGGCGGTCCGGCGCGGCTGCTGGTCCCGCACCTGTATTTCTGGAAGAGCGCCAAGTGGGTGCGGGGCCTGAGGCTGACCGTCGACGACGAGCCGGGCTTCTGGGAGGGCTACGGTTACCACAATCACGGCGACCCGTGGCTCGAGCAGCGCTACCAGGGAGACTGAACTGGCAGCTCGGGCGGGTCGCCGAGCTGCTCACCGAGACGGCGCGCACGCACAGCATCGTGCTCGACTTGCCCGAGTGGCAGGGTCACCGGGCCGGGCAGCACGTCGATGTCAGGCTGACGGCTCCCGACGGCTACCAGGCGCAGCGCAGCTACTCGATCGCCTCGAGCCCCGAAGACAGCCAGCTCGTGCTCACCGTCGAGCGGCTCGACGACGGCGAGGTGTCGCCGTACCTGGTCGACGAGCTGCAGGTTGGCGACGAGCTCGAACTGCGCGGGCCGATCGGCGGTTACTTCGTCTGGGAGCGGTCGTTCGGTGGCCCGCTGCTGATGATCGCCGGTGGCTCGGGCGTGGTGCCGTTTCGATCGATGCTGCGTCACTGGGCTAACGGGAACGGCGCCGTGCCGGCCAGGCTGCTGTACTCGGCGCGGGCGTTGGACGACGTGATCTACCGCGAAGAGCTGATGCACCTGGCAGCCGACCGCGGCGCAGATATTGAGTTCACGCTCACGCGCGAGTGGCCGTCGGACTGGAGCGGACACCGTGGCCGGATCGACGCGCGGCTACTCGAACAGGTGACGTGGCCGCCGGCCGAGCGCCCGCTTGTCTACGTCTGCGGACCGAGCGCGTTCGTCGAGACGGCCGCGCAGGTACTGGTCGACGCCGGCCACGAGCCCCACCAAATCAAGACCGAGCGCTTCGGACCGACGGGAACGTGAAGACGATGGATGCACTTGACGGAAATGCGATGGCCGGGCCGCTGTTTGTGCACTTCGGCGGTGAGATGACGACCGCGATGGGCGCCTGCCAGCACTGCGGGACCCAGTCGCAGATCGCCGAGCTGAGCGTGTACTCGCGTGCGCCGGGGATGGTCGCCCGCTGCCGGGTGTGCGGCAACGTGGTGATCGTGATCACCGAGATCGAGAGTGCGGTGCGGGTCGACTACAGCTACTTCAAGCTCGCCCCCGCGAGCAGCTCAACCTGATCGAGCCCGGCACTACACGGGAAGATGATCAGCTCGTCGCAGCCGGCGTCGGTCATCTGAACGATCCGCTCGCGGACGTCCTCGGGCGTCGTGAGCGCGCCCGCCGCCACCCGGTCGGCGTACGGGCCCGCGAACGCGTAGTAGTGCTTGAGATAGCGCTCGGCGTGGGCCTCGGCATCCCGGCCAAGCGAGAAGTACGCGAGCCCGAGCAACCGTGGGGAGCCCTCGCGCCCGGCGTCGGCCCACGCCTGACGGGCGGTCGCCGCACCGTCGCGGAAAGCGTCCGGGCCGCCACCACCTGCGATCCAGCCGATGCCGAAGCGCGCCATCCTTGCAAACGCGGCCGGCGCGTTGCCGCCGAGGATTACGGTCGGTCCCATGTCGGTCGTCGCCGGACCGATGTCCGGTGCCGCGTCCTGCCAGATCGCCAGCGCGCGCGTCAGCAGCGCATCGAGGTCGCGCCCACGGCGGTGGAAATCGATTCCCGACTCGGCATAGTCGTCCGGGCGGCCGCCGACAGCGATCCCAAGCACCAGCCGCCCACCGGACAACCGGTCGAGTGTGGCGGCCTGCTTGGCGAACAGCGCATGGTTGCTGTGCAGGGGGCCCAGCACAATCGAAGTCGTGAGTCGGATCGTCGACGTCACGGCCGCCGCCGCGGCCAGGGTGGTCAGCGAGTCGTAGTTGTCGTACACCAGACGGTCGAGGGTTCCCACCGTCGAGAAACCTCGCTGCTCGGCGGCGCGCGCCCACTCGAGCAGCGCGTCGCCCTCGACCCCGGAGATCGCCGCCGGCAGGCCGATTCCTATCTCCATCTCTATCCCTCCTTGATCATCTCGTGCCGGTCCCGATCCTATGACCGGGGCCAACTTAACCCGACCTGTACCTTGTCTGTTGTGCCCGGGAAGTCTCAGGTCGGCGGCATCAACCTCCCCGAACTGTTGTACGTCGGCTTCGTCCTCGCGGTCGCCTTCGCCCCGATTCTGCTCGGCCGTCGCGGCCCCTCGTCGGATGACTCCGATTCGGACTCCGACGACGGCGGGTGGGGGAAGGGCCCGCCGTCGCACCCACCCCCCGACGCCCCGCGGGGCGGGATCCCGCTCGACGACGCGGAGCCCCCACGCGTTCGGCTGCGCGGTCATGAACGGCTCGCCGATCGTGCGCGGAGACGGGCCAGACGGCCGAGCCGCGAGCCCGAGCGGCGCCCGGTCCGCACCTTTGAGCGACGGTGAACGACGGATGGCGACCGGGCACTGTCTGTGCGGCAGCGTCAGCTACGAGGTTCGTGGCCCGCTGCGAGACGTGCTGATCTGCCATTGCGAGGAGTGCCGCCGCTGGCACGGCCATTTCGCGGCCTTCACGTCGGCGAGCCGCAAAGATCTAGTCGTCGGAAACGACGCGTCGCTGCGCTGGGTCGACAGCCCGCAGAGCGACGCGAACGCGCGCCGCGGCTTCTGCGCCGACTGTGGCTCGAGCATGTTCTGGGATGCGCCTAGGCGCGAGACGATCAGCATCGCGGCAGGGACGCTCGACCAGCCGACGGGCCTGCGGACTGCCGGGCATTGGTTCGTTTCCCAGGCCGCCGACTACTACGAGCTTCCCGACGACGGGCTCGCACGCCACCAGCGAAGCGGCGAGGGACTCAGCGCGAGCTGACCCCGCTGCGCGACGCGGCGACGAGCTCCCCGAGTCGTACCAACTTGATCCGGGGACGCCCGTGCGGCTCGCCGAGGCCGCGCTCGTGCTCGTCGATCGCTTGCCATCCGGCCCACGTAATGGCCTCGGGCGCTCGCTCCGACAACCAGGCCGCGATCGACTCGGCGTCCTCGGCGCCGGGGTCGGCGAGCGCGCCGCGCTCAGCATCGGCGACTATCTTTGCGGCTGTTTCGGCGGCGTCCTTCTTGTTGGTGCCGATCACGCCCGTGGGACCGCGCTTGATCCAGCCGACGACGTACTCGCCGCGCAGCGGGCGACCCTTGTCGTCGCAGATGCGGCCGCCGTCGTTGCGGATCACGCCGGCGCGCTCATCGAACGGGATGCCCTCGACCGGTCGGCCGCGGTAGCCGATCGAGCGCAGGACGAGCCCGCACTCGATCTCCTCCTCGATGCCGGTGCTGACTGCCCGTAGCCGCCCGTCGTCGCCGGCTTCGATCCGGTTGCGGACGATCCTGATGCCGGTGACGCGCCCATGCTCGCCTTCGCCGAGCACCGCAACCGGCGAGCAGAGGAAGCGCATCACGATCTTGTGGGTGTGACCGGTCGGCTCGCGCGCGGAGTAGGCGCGCAGCAGCTCGACGTTGCGCTTGGTCGTCGGGTCGGCCTCGTTCTCGAGCCACGCCTGGCTGTGCGGGTCGAGTTCGAGATCGGCCGGATCGACGAACACGTCGCACCGCGCGAGCTCGCCCAGCTCGCGCAGCTCCGGGTTGGTGAATGCCGCCTGGACCGGCCCCCGGCGCCCGAGCATCACCACCTCCTCGACGCCCGCGTTGGCGAGCACCGTCATGGCGTGGTCGGCGGTGTCGGTCGCCGCCAGCTCCGAGGGATCCAGTACCAGCATCCGGGCGACGTCGATCGCGACGTTGCCGTTGCCGATCACGACCGCCCGCTTACGGCTGAGGTCAAAGCCGAGGTCGGTGGCGTCGGGGTGGCCGTTGTACCAGGAGACGAACTCGGTCGCGCCGTGCGAACCAGGGCGGTCCTCGCCCGGGATCCCGAGGCGTCGATCGTCGGATGTGCCGAATGCGTACACGACCGCGTGATAGCGCTCGAGCAGCTCGTCCCGCGAGATCTGGTTGCCGAGGACCACGCCGCCGAAGAACCGGAAGCCCGGTTTGGCGGCCGTCCGCTCATACACACGCGTGACCGACTTGATCTTCGGATGGTCGGGCGCGACGCCCGAGCGCACGAGCCCGAACGGCGTCGGGAGCGCGTCGAACAGGTCGACCTCGAATTCCGCCTCGAGCAGCTGGTCTGCCGCGTAGAACCCCGCCGGCCCGGCGCCGATGACCGCGGTCCTCATACGCCAACCCCGCGCACGTCGCCCCACAGCTCGCGCAGCTTGAAACGCTGCACCTTGCCGGTCAGCGTGCGCGGCAGCGCGTCGACGAACTCGACCACGTGCGGGTACTCGTAGCGGCGCAGGCGTGCGCGACACCAGTCGCGCAGCTCGTCGGCGAGCGCGTCGTCGCCTGGGGCGCCGTCGCACTCGACGTACGCCGCGATCCGCGAGGCGTCGTCGAGCGTGATCCCGATCACGCCGACGCCGGCAACCCTCGGGTGGGCGAGCAGCACGTGCTCCATGTCGATCGGCGACACCCACAGACCGCCGACCTTGAGCATGTCGTCGACGCGACCGACGTAAACGTAGGCGCCGTCGGCTCGCCGCTCGTAGCGGTCCCCCGACACGAACCACTCGCCGAGCATGCTGTGCTTGGTCTTCTCGTGCTGGTGCCAGTAAAAGGCCGCGCACGAATCGCCCTTGACCTCGAGGCCGCCGGTCGCCGGGCCGTCGAGCACGTTGCCGTTCTCGTCGACGAGCCGCAGTTCGTAGCCCGGCACGGCGCGGCCGGTGGTCCCCGGGATCACCTCGTCGGGGCGGTTGGAGCAGAAGATGTGAAGCATCTCCGTCGAACCTATCCCGTCGAGGATCTTGAGCCCGAAGCGCTCCTGGAAGCGGGCGAACGTCTGCGGCGGCAGCGCCTCGGCGGCCGAAACGCAGCGACGCACGGAGGTGAAGGCGTCCTCGATCTCGGGCGTGCGGCACAGCGCGCCGTACAGCCCCGGGACGCTGAAGAAGACCGTCGGGCGATGGGTCTTGAGTGTTTCGAGGATCGGCTCGGGCCGCGTCGGCCCTTGCATCAGGACCGCCGTCGCGCCCGCCCACAGCGGGAACGAGAGACCGTTGCCGAGCCCGTACGCGTGAAACAGTTTCGTGGTCGAGAAGGTGATGTCGTTGTCGCGCAGACCCAGCACCTGCTCGCCGTAGGTCTCACACGTGACCTGGATGTCGTGGTGCAGGTGCACGACCCCCTTCGGCTTGCCGGTCGATCCCGAGCTGTAGAGCCAGAACGCCATGTCGTCCCGGTGCGTCGGCGCCGGCCCGAGCTCGTCCTCCTGGGCCGCGAGGGCCTGGTCGAGCTCGACGACATCCTGCTCCAGCACGCCGCGAACGAGATACCGGAGCCGGCGGTCGCCGAACGCTTCGCGGAGCCGCTCGAGACAGTCGGCATCGGTCACGACCAGCTCCGCGTACGAGTCGTCGATGTAGTGGGCGAAGTTGTCGGCCTTGTCGAGCACGCTGACGCTGACGGGCACCGCGCCGATCCGAAGCGCGCCGAGGAACACGATCGGGAACACGGTGCTGTCGTCGAGCACCAGCAGCACGCGATCCTCCCGGCGGACTCCGAGCTCACGCAGCAGGTTTCCCGCGCGGCACACCTGACGGTACAGATCGCCAAAGCTGAGCGTCGCGTCGGCAGCGATCTGCGCCGCTTTGGCCGGGTCGACCCGCTCGAGTGCGCGGTCGACGATCGTCGATGCGTTGAGGCGCTGGTCCCCTGTGGTCATTACCTACAGGGTAGTTTTGACGACGACCGACTTGACGTCCGTGTAGTGGTCGAAGGCCTCCGAGCCGTGCTCCTTGCCGTAGCCGCTGCTCTTGAGACCGCCGAATGGCAGCTCGTCGTACACCTTGGTCGGCGAGTTGATCCACGTGTAGCCACAGTCGAGCTCAGACGCGGCGCGCTCGGCGGCCTGCAGGCTGCCGGTCCAGACCGCCGAGCCCAGCCCGAACGGAGAATCGTTGGCGAGCTCGATCGCTTCGTCGAGGTCGCGCACGCGCCAGATCGGGAGCGCGGGCCCGAACACCTCTTCGCGCGCCATTGGCGAGTCCTTGCCGGGGTCGAGCACGACCGTCGGGCGGTAAAACCAGCCGTTGGCCAGCGCCGGATCGTCGGGCCGACCGCCGCCGACCAGTAGCTCGCCGCCGCCGGCGAGGCTCTCGCCGACCTGGCGTTCGAGCAGCTCACGCTGACGCTCGGTGTGCAACGGCCCCATCTGCACGCCGGCCTCGGTTCCGATCCCGAGCCGCAACTTGCCCGCCTTGGCGACGACCGCTTCGATGACCTCGTCGGCGACCGTCTGATCGACGTACAGGCGCTTGATCGCGAGGCACGCCTGGCCGCAGTTGTAGAAGCGCCCCATGCTCGCGGCGCTCGCGGCCTTGGCGAGGTCCGCGTCGGCGCAGATGATCATCGGGTCAGACCCGCCGAGCTCAAGCGTCACGCGCTTGGACCCGTTGGCGGCCAGGGCGCCGACGCGTTCGCCGGTCGGGGTCGAGCCGGTGAACGCGACCTTTCGGACCAGCGGGTGCGTGACGAGCGCCTCCCCGGCCACGGGTCCGGTCCCTGGCACGACCCCCAGGACACCCGCTGGAAGTCCTGCCTCGGTCAGGATCTCGGCCAGCCGCAGAGTCGTGAACGGGGTCGTATCGGCGGGCTTGGCGACGACCGTGTTGCCGCACAGCAGCGCCGGCCCGAGCTTGTTGCAGAGCAGCGTGGTCGGGAAGTTCCACGGCACGATTGCCGCCACGACACCGAGCGGACGGCGCAGCACGCGGCCGTCGACACCCGGATCGAGGCCATGAACGTAGACGCCGCGGACCTCCTTGGCGAGCCCGGCGTAGTGCTCGAGCGTCTCGGCCGCTTTGTGCAGCTCGAGCTGCGCTTCGCGGATCGTCTTACCCTGCTCGGCCACCAGCAGTGGCACAAGCTCGTCGACGTGTGCCTCGAACGCGTCCGCGCAGGCGTGCAGCACCCTGCCGCGATCCGCATAACCAAGCCGCGCCCACTCCCGACCCGCGGCGGCCGCGCTGCGAACTGCGGCGTCGACCGTCGCTGGGCCGGCATTGGTGACGTGGCCGACGAGGTCGCCGGTCGCGGGGTTGGTGATCGCCACCGTCTCAGTGTCGATCGGCTGGGCCGTCCCGTCGATGAACGCACCGCGTTGCAACGGCGCCGTGGTCGTTGCGCTCATGATCCGACGAACTCCGGCTGGCGCTTCTCGACGAACGCGGTCAGCCCCTCGGTCGCATCGCGTGACCGGAACAGCCGCTCGATCTCCTCCGCCTCGAGGCGCAGCCCCTGGTCGAGCTGGAGCTGGCCGCCCTCATAGACACAGCGCTTGATCGCCGCCAACGCCAAGGCCGGGCCACCGGCGAATTTGTGCGCCAGTTCGTGCATCTGGTCATCGGCTTCCGCCGGCTCGAACAGCTCGCTCACGAGGCCCATCGCGAACGCCTCATCGGGCGAGAAGGTGCGCCCCGTGATCAGCAGGTCCAGCGCCCGCCCCGGACCGATCAGCCGCGTCAGGCGCTGGGTACCGCCGTTGCCCGGGAGCAGCCCCAGGGTCACCTCGGGCGTGCCGAGCTTGTACGCGCCGGCGTTCGCATACCGCAGGTCGCACGCGAGCGCGATCTCGAGCCCACCGCCCAGCGCATGCCCGTTGATGTGGGCGATGAACACCTGTGGCGCCGCGGCCATCCGCATGAACGCGGCCTGGCTAGTGCGGATCATGTCCATGTTGGCGGTCACGTCGCCCTCGAGAAACTTCTTGACGTCGGCGCCCGCCGAGAAGAACCTCTCGCTCGCGCTGCGGACGATCACCGCGCGGGCATCGTTCTCGATCGCGGCGTCGACGGCATCGGCGAACGCGGTCATCACGGCCAGGTCATAAGAGTTGGCGGGTGGGTTGTCGAGCGTGATCCTGGCGACCCGCCCGTCGGCCTCGAACGTGACGCCGCTCATCAGCCCAGACCTCCGACCACGACCGACTTGAGCTCGACATAGCTGTCGAGCGCCTCCAGCCCGTGTTCCTTGCCGAAACCGCTGGCTTTGACGCCGCCGAACGGGAGCTCGTCGTAGCCGTAATGGATCTGGTTGACCCACAGCATGCCGGCCTCGATCCGAACCGTGGCACGGTGGATCTTGCGCACGTCGTGAGTCCAGATCGACGATCCGAGGCCGTAGGGGGTGTCGTTGGCGCGCGTGACCGCGTCGTCGAAGTCGCTGTATCGGAACACCGGCAGCACCGGACCGAACACCTCCTCGGTGACCAGGCGGGAGCCGGCGCCGGGCTCGGTGACGACCGCGGGCTCCAGGAACCAACCCTTGCCGTGGCCGCCCGTGCCGCCACCGGTCAGCAGCTCGCCACCCTTGGCGACGCCATCCTCGAGCTGCGCGACGAGCTCGTCGCGGCCGGCCCGAGTGTGGATCGGCCCCATCCGGAGCCGCGGCTTCTCGGCCTTGACGGTGCCGTCGCCGGGCTCGTAGCGCTCGACGCGCTCGACGAGTTGGGAAACGAACTGATCGAACACGGCCTCGTGCACGAACACTCGCTTGCAGCCCAGGCAGGCCTGGCCGGCGTTCCAGTAGCGGCCGATGATCACCGCCTTGACGGCCGCGTCGACGTCGGCGTCCTCGCAGACGATCACCGGATCGGAGCCGCCGAGCTCGAGCGTGATCCGCTTCAGCTGCGGGCCCGCGATCGAGACGACGTGCCGGCCGACCGCCGTCGAGCCGGTGAACGCGACTCGCTGGACATCCGGATGCGAGACGAGCGCGTCGCCGATCTCCGAGCCGCGGCCGGTGACGACGTTCAGTACGCCGGGCGGAACCCCGGCCTCGGCGAACAGCCGCGCCACTTCGAGCGTCGCCAGGGGCGTCGTCGCGGCCGGCTTGGCGACCACTGTGTTGCCGGACGCGAGCGCGGGCGCGACCTTGGTCCCGAGCAGCGTGAGCGGGAAGTTGTAGGGCGTGATCGCCGCGCAGACGCCGATCGGGCGGCGAACGACCTGCCCGTAGGCGGGGCCGAAGGCTGACGGCAGCTCCTGATAGGCGCCCCTGACCTTGGTCGCGGCCTCGGCGTAGTAGCGCACCCCGTGGGCGAGATGTGTGACCTCGCCGAGCGCTTCGGCGATCGGCTTGCCCTGCTCCGAGGTCAGCACCGGCGCGAGCTGCTTGGCGTTTTGCTCGATCAGATCTGCGGCGGCAGTCAGGATGTGGGCGCGCTTCTCGACGTCGGTCGCGGCCCACTCGGGTAGCGCGCGCTTGGCCGTCTCGACGGCGAGCTCGACGTCAGCGCTCGAGCCGCTCGGCACGCTGCCGACGACCTCCTCGGTCGCGGGGTTGATGACCTCGAGCGCTTGGTTGGAAGCGGCCTGCCGCCACTCTCCTCCGATCAGCATCGCGGCTTCCATCACATCTCCTCTGCTGGGGTTCTGGTCGGGTCGCCTTCGACAGCGACGCTCTTATCAAGGTAGAGGGCGCGCAGCTGCTGGTAGTCGTCGGTGGCCATCTGCGGCCACCGTCCGGCGGCGCCCGACATCTCCTTTTTGGGTCGGCCGGGGACTCCGGCGGTGAGCATCCCCGCGGGCGCGGTCGCGCGCTCGGTGAGGACGGTCCCGGCGGCGAGCATGGCGCCCTCGCCGACGTGCGCGTTGTGGAGGACGATTGCGCCCATCCCGATCAGCGCATGATCCTCGATCACGCAGCCTTCGACCAGCGCTCCGTGACCGAGCGTGACGCGGCGACCGATGATCGTCGGCAGATCGATCCCGCAATGCACGACCGCGTTGTCCTGGATCGAGGACTCCTCACCAATCTCGATATAAGAGAAATCGCCACGCAGGACGGTGCCGAACCAGATATTGGCCCGGTCGCCAACCCGAACGTCTCCGATCAGGACCGCCGTCGGAGCGAGCCAGACGTCGCGTCCGATCGTCGGCGCGACCCCATCGAGCCCTATCAGCGTCGCCATGCGCCGATCGCCCTTGATCTCATCAAAGGGATACTATACATTGTCGGGCGTCAGTCAACTGTCATATCTGAAAAGGCGCGGCATGGCGAGCGAAATCCCGGTGCAGGAACTGGCTCAGAAGTCTGAGGACGAGGTTCGGGCACACCTCGCGTCGGGCAAGCTGGTCGAGGGCTTGGCGCATATGTCGCCGCAGTATCTGCTCGGTATACGGCGGATCCTGACCGTATCGGCCGACACTGAGCTGATCAGCGCGCCCGCGTACCTGCGTGCCGCGCAGCACGCGCCGGCGCTCAACAACTTCGGGTCCGCGGTCTCGATCGTCCAGGACGAGCTCGCTCACGCCCACATCGGCTATCGACTGCTCGGCGACCTCGGGGTCGACATGAACGAGCTGATCTACGAGCGCGATCCCGCCGCGTTCAAGTACCCGTACGCGTTCGACCTTGCGCTCGACTCGTGGTACGAGCTCGTGCTGGCCAACGCGCTCTACGATCAGGCCGGGTTCGTGCTGCTGTCCGACGTGCATCGGTCCAGCACATTCGGCCCGTGGAAAAGGGCGCTGGCGAAGGTCGACAAGGAGGAGACCTTCCACCTGCGCCACGGCCGCACCTGGGTACGGAAGCTGTGCGCCAATCCGGATGACAAGCGGGCGCTGCAGGACTCTCTGGACTGGATGTTCATCCTGACGCTCGAGTGGTTCGGGCTGCCAGACGAGCGCAAGCTGCACGCGATCCAGCTCGAGTACGGCTTCAAGGGGATGGGCAACGATGAGCTGCGCCAGGCGTGGATGGCCGAGGTCGTGCCGTTCATGGACGAGGTCGGGCTTCAGGTGCCTGCGCACTTTGATGAACAGGAGCAGCGCTATGTGATCGACTGTCCCTTCCCGGCCGCGTTCGACGCCGAGCGCAAGCATTGGCTGCTCGACGACGGGCCGATCTCGTGGGACGACGTGATCGTCCGCTGGAAAGGGCGCGGCCCGATGAACCGCGACTACGTCGGCCGGCTACAGAAGGGCTACCGGTCGCGGCTTGCGGTGGCCGCATGAGTGGCCCCGTCGAAGCTGGCGGTTGCGGCACGAGCGGGACCGTCGAAGCTGGCGGTGGCCGGCATGACGGATGCCGTCGAAGCTCGGCTGTGGATTGCCCTACAGGAGGTCGAAGACCCGGAGATCCCGGTGTCGGTAGTGGGTCTTGGGCTGATCGTCGGCTTGAAGTACATCCCGGACGAGCGCGCCGTTGAGCTCGCGCTGACGTTCACGTCGATGGGCTGCCCGGCGACCGAGTTCATCGAGTCAGACATCCGCGAGCGCCTGCTGCGCGAGCCCGACGTCGACGAGGTCCGGATCGAGGTCGTCTGGGACCCGGTCTGGACCCGCGCCCGGATCCGCGAGGACGCCCGAGCCCGGATGCGCAGCCTGGGGATCGTCGCGTGAGCGTCAACTCCACTGAGGTCTGGGAGGTATTCGCGCGGACCGAGTACGACCAGCCCCTGCACCACGTCGGCGCGGTAACCGAGGACGACGCCGACCTGGCGCTCGTCTGCGCGCGCTCAATCTACGACGAGCAAGCGTGGATACAGATGATCATCGTCCCGCGATCGGCGATCAGGGAGGCGATCAAGGCGTGACTGCCGCGGCGACGACGGACCCACAGCTCGAGGCGGCCGGGAGGGACGCGATGGTCTCGCTGGTCGGATCGCTGGCCGACAACAAGGCGGCGCTCGGGCGCCGCTACGCGGAGTGGGCGGTCAGCGCCCCGACCCTCGAGTCCGCCGTCGCGGCGGCGGCGATGGCTCAGGATGAGCTGGGTCATTCGCGCTCGACCTACCCGGTACTGAAGGCGCTCGGCGCCGAGGTCGATGACGGCGGGTTCGGCGGCGACCGGCGGCTGGCGCTGCTCGATCACGAGCTGCCCGATTGGACGGCCGCCGTGGCGGCCAACCTACTGGTCGACGGCGTCCTGACCACGTTCGTCGCGGCCTGCGCCGACAGCTCGGTGACCGCGATGGCTCAGCGGGCCAAGAAGATCCTGCAGGAGGAGGGGTCGCACCGGATTCACGCCGAGGCGTGGGCTCGGAGGCTTTGCCGCTCGGGCGGACGCCAGCGCGAGCTGCTGGTGACGCGGCTGCGTGAGACCTGGGAGGAGGCGGGACGCTGGCCCGGTCCGGCCGGCGACCCGGGCGTCGAGGCGGCGGTCGCGCTGCGGATGGTGTCGTCGGATGCCCGCGCGCAGCGAGCGCTCGTGCGCGACTGGCTATCGAAGCTGCTCAACGCCGAGGGCGTGACGCTCGAGCTCGACGAGCCGACGGACTTCTCTCGCTGGGACCCGGCACGGCGCCGGTGGGAATGAGCACCGCCCCGGCGTGTCCCTTCTGCGACGCGGTCGACGTCGAGCGGGTCGGCCAGTGGGGGGGACAGATGATCACCTCCCAGTGGCGGTGCCGAGAGTGCGGGTCCTACTTCGAAGCGATTCGCGACAGCTTCGACGATCGCGCCGCGGCGGGCTCGCGCCCATCCTCGATCGACCGGAAGTAGTCCTGGGCGGCCTCGTGCCAGCAAGCGTGACGGTCGTGAAATAGCTCGTGGGCTCGCGAGCGTGGCCAGCCCGCCGGAAGTAACCGCTCGGGCAGGTCGGGATCCAGGAACGGGAACTTGCGCCACTCGTGGACGAGCAGCGTCTGGGCGCGGAACACGGCCGTCGGCGTCTGTGGCCGCAGCCGACCGAAGTCGGCGACGAACTGCTTGTACGCCGCCTCGACTCGCTCGAGGTTCCAGGCGGCGGCGACGAGCCGTGCCGGGTCGCCGAGCGCTCCGAGCTCGGCGTGAAAGGAGAGCAGCTCCGCGACCGAGCCATTTCGAGACATCGCCAGCAGCTCGTTCTCGCGTTCGACGTGCGGGGAGATCCAGACACCCCCGCCGAGCGAGCCGAAGCCCGCCCACGCGAGCTGCGTCCGCATCTGGTGACGAACATCGCGACGCTCCTCTGGCACGCGAAGCGTGACCAGCAGCCAGCGGCCCTCCCACTGCCGCGGTTCACCAAAGCCGTAGATCCGTTGCGCGCCGGTGCGCAACATCTCCCCGGTCGCTTCGCTGAGCCGGGCGCGCGATCGCCTTCCAGCGCGCTCGGACTGCAGCCAGCCGGCGGCGACGCTACGCGCGATCGCTTGACGCGCCGCCTGCGTCTTGACCTCGACCGCGCGGAGCGCTCCGATCAGCGTTTCGTGCCACACACCGTCGGCGGTCGGGAGCACGTACTCGCCGAGGATCGTGAGCAGCAGCGACCGCGCGGCCGGGGCTCCCACGGCTCGACGGCGCAGCTGATCGTCCATCCGACGGAGCTTAGTGTCGGCGGGGGCGTCGTCGGACGTGTGGCGAGCCCGACGAGGGGGTAGTACCTAACTGATACGTCGTGTCGCGAGAGGCGTTTGGGGGACCGGCGACGCCCGCGGCGCGGAGACTGCCCCAACACTTGAGAGGCCCGCAAAATGGCTGTAACCACTACTGATGCACCACGCACGAGGGCCGTGGGCACCGAAGCTCGGACTGAAAAGGGAGCCAGTCTCGCGCGTGGACCGGCGCTCATCCTGGGGACGATTCTGCTCGTCGCAGGGCTGTACTTTCTCTACAAAGAGCACACGTTTGTGAAGTTCTCGAACTTCCCGAACGGTGACGCGCCCGTTCAGGCCAAGGTCTTCTTCGGGATCTTCGGACTGAACGGCTGGAGCGGCATGTTCACGGCGGCCGCCGGTGGGCTGCTGCTGTTCGGCGCCGCGCAGCACGCGCTTGCCAAGACGATGAGCCTGATCGTCGGCTGCTGCCTCGGCGCCGCGGCGATCATCGCACTCATCAGCGGCAACGTGCTGGGTATGGCGGCCGCCAACCATTGGACCGAGGTCCTGTGGGGCGCGTCCGCGGTGATCCTGCTGTTCAACACGCTGGCTCCGCGTACGCATAGAACCGTCGTCGCCGAGCCGGGCGCCGTCGCCGGCACGCGCCGGCGCGGCTGGCGTCGCCATCGCGCGGAAACCGCAGCGGCCGGTGCCGTTGCCGGTGCAGAGGCTGAGCGCGTCCACCAGCGCCATAAGCAGGAGCGTCGCGAAGGCGACGCGGTCGGCGAGCGCGGCGTCGGCGAGCGCGGCGCCGGCGAGCCGGTCGACGAGCGCGGCGCCGGCGAGCCGGTCGACGAGCGGGGGGGCAGCGAGCCGAGAACCGCCGTGGCCGATCGCCCCGACGCCGAGCGCGACTAACCCAGATAGGTGGCGGCCAGATAGGTGGCGGGCGCCGCGCCAGCGCTAGGCGCGCGACGTCCGCCTACCTAGGGCGACGCAGTTCGTGGAATATCCGCGCTTCGGGGTCGGATCTTCCACGTTTGTCGCGCTGAGCGCGCGGTCCGTGGAAAATTCAAATGCGGGCGGCGGATTTTCCACGGTCTGTGCGGTTTGGCTCGCACGTGGGCAACGTGCTGCGCCACCTCTGAACCCGTCGCACTGCCCCTGGTAGCACCCTGCGCTCAAGCGCCAGCCGCGCTCTGGCGCCCCTGCGTTCAGGCGGCCGAGCGGGCCTAGTCGGCCCGCCGGCTACCGAGCTCAGAGCGTGCAGCGCGGGCTGACCGGCACGTTGTCGGTCGGCGCCGGTGGCGGATCGCGCTTGCAGTAGGTCACCGTGCGCGCGGTCGTGTCCACGACACCTAGAAACGGGTATGTGACGCTGCCGGCGACGACCGCGCAGTTGAACGCCGTACGACCGCCGGGGCGAGTTGCCGTGGCCCGGCAGGTGGAGTGCTGCAGCGGCCCGTCGATCGCGCCGGCGGTGATCTGCGAGCTGATCCGAGCCTTGATCGCGCGTTCGACCGCGACCGCCGGCTTCTCCCTGCTGGCAAGGGCGAGCGTATGTGGCGCCTGATCCTCGGCCACCAGGATCTCGGCCTCGCGGTTGGCGCGCACCTCGGAAGCCTCGTTGAGCGACGGGTTGGAGTTCGTGTTGTTGGCGTTGACGTAGATCACCAGTGCCGCCAGCAGTGAGAGCGTGATCACGATCGTCAGCGCGAAGCGCGCCCACAGTGGCAGGTTCAGGTACGCGCCGGGGGCGCGCTGGCGTCGGGCGCGCTGGTGTTGGGCGGGCGGCGCGGTTGGGTGGGCGGCGGCGGTTGGGATCGCTCGACCATTCAGAACGACAGGCTACGCCGAGCTCGCGGCGGCAACGTCAGGCCCGCGGCCTTACCTCCGGCTAATACTCGCTGAGGTACCTCCGATACATAGGGGCAAGACCGGGCGAGGTGTTTGGAGGCTCGGTGCCGTTTACATCCTGACCCTCCGCAAGGCTCGACGTAATTGACTATGTGGACGAGCGATGCACAGACTGCGGCCGCAGACGAACGGTTCCAGCGCCGGGCACGCTGGTAACCCGAATAAAGGCGACGGCTCGACCAGCCCGACCGCTTCGACAGGCACTACTGGCACGGCTGCTCCAACGACCACGACGACCGCCGCCAGCACCACCGCACCGCCCGGCGCAAGCTCCGCGACCGGCAACTCACAGGCCGGCGGAAAAAGACCAAATTGGTCCTCCTCGCCGGCGCTGCTCGTCTACAGACGTGAGCAAGCAGACCCTCCCACGGTGGGAGGGTTCCCAGCGTTTGACAGCACGCCGAAGTGACAGCGGGCCGGTCTCCCAAGCCGGCCCGCTGCCACATCTGGCGCGACGGGCCCAAGCTGGATATGCCGGTTTAACCGGCGGACGCGCCTCGAGAGCGCAGCGGCCGGGCGCGAAGGCTGGCCGCCCAAGCGGTCGCCATGAACCCCACGCCCAGAACGAGCGCCAAGAGAGCCGCATAGTCGGTCGTATCGGGCGCCGAACGGGTCGTGACCGGTCCGATCGATAGCGGGTGGCCGGCGGCGGCCGACAGCCGCTGGACGGCCGCGATCGCCGTCGCTCCTAGGCCGCCGGCGCGAGGCCGGCGAGCGCCGCGCGCTGGGCCGGCGCCGTTGCGCCTGGACCGTAGAGGCCAAAGCCGTTGGGCATCACGACCAGCAGCGTCCCCTTGTAGACCAACGACAGCTCCTGTCCGAGGAAGCCGGCGTAGCTCGCCGGCTGTCGCCACAGAGGGGTGATCGACCCAAGATCGCTGGGGCTGGCGATCACCGCGACCCGGAGTGGGTACCCCGACCTGGCCGACGCGGCCAGCAGCGCGCCGAGCTCTGACTGCTGGTGGAGGGTGAATCCGGCATCAGCCGGCAAGAACAGCGTCGCCGAGACGAGCACGTCGCTTGCCGGGTCACCGTCGGCGAGCGCCGAGGTGGGCCAGAGTGCGACCGCCAGTGCGACCATTGCCAGTGTGCTGACGAGTCCCGACAGCGTTCGCAGCGATATGCCCCACTGTGTAGTGCGCATAGGCTCCGAGTCTAAATCTCGCCGCCGGCGATTGTCAGCGGGTGTGGCCGCGTTGGTCGTCGCGCTCGCGATGCTGGTCGCACCGGCGCCCGCGTCGGCGCACGGCCCGGTGAACCCGGCTGCGAGCAGCTATCTCGCGGTCGTGCACCAGGTTCCCGCCGGGGTCGACGCGAAGGTGGTCGACGGCGACCTGCGGATGTGGCTCGACGTCGCCCCGGCCCTGACGCTGGTGGTGCTGGATTACCAGGGAGCTCCGTACCTGCGCTTCTCGGCGCGCGGCGTCGAGGTCAACCGCAACTCGGCGATGTACTTCCTAAACCAAGTCCCGGCCGAGCTCGTTCCAGCCGGCGATGGCCCGCGGACGCCTCCGAACTGGACGCCCGTGTCGAGCGGTCATGCTTACGAGTGGCACGACGGCCGGTTGCATGCGCTCGCCGCGACCGCGCTCGCGCCCGGCACGCGGTACGTGGGCCGGTGGAGCATCCCGGTGCATATCAACGGCCGCTCAGCGGTGATTGCCGGCGGACTCCGGTACGCGCCGGATCCGTCGATCGTCTGGTTCTGGCCTGCGATCGTCGCGCTTGCGTGCGTGTTCGCCGCCCTGCGGCTGCGCGACCGCGAGCTGGACCTGCTCGTCGCCCGTGGGCTCGCGCTCGCCTGCCTGATTGCGCTCACGGTCGCCGGCTTCGGCGAGCAGCTGCACGGCCGCCCGAACATCGGGATCGGACAGCTGATCGAGCTGTTCGTGCTGATCGCGTTCGTGTGCTGGGCGGTGCGAGGGCTGGTGCTGAGACGCCACGGGTGGTTCAGCTTCTTTTTGATCGCGCTCGCGACGCTGTTCGAAGGCGCGACGCTGATTGGCGTCCTCCTGCACGGCTTCGTGCTGATCGCGCTGCCGCCGCTGGTCGCGCGGGTCGCGGTGACCATGTGCCTGGCGGCCGGCTGCGCGCTGCTGCCGGTGATCTTCCGGCTCGCCGAGCAGACCAGGCCGGCGGCGCGCGCCGAAGCTGACCTGCCCGAGCCCGACTGGGATGAGGAGGCCTCGTGGGAGTGGGATCGCTGAGCCGACTCTCGATCGTGCGTGATGCTGGCCTCGACCGTATTGGTGGCGGGCTGCGGCACGACGACTAAGGACTCGAGCTCCGGGATCCCCGCAGCCCTGATCCGGGAGGCACGGCCGGTGGGGCGGGGGCCGCGCTTTCAACCGCCGGCCACCGGCCCGGTGATCGGTCCATGCCTCAAGCCGCTCGGGCCACGTTACGGCGTCCATGTTGAGGTCTTTGCCGCCAACCGGGTCGTTTTGATCCCGGCCGGGATCGGGACCCGGCCACCGCGCACGGTGTCGGACGGGCGGATCAAGCGGGCACGTTGCTACGGGGCGCTGGTGACGGTCGATCCGACCGGCGTCGTGCTCGTCAGCGACGGCAGCGCGCTGTCACTGGCCGGGCTGTTCCACTCGTGGGGACAGCCGCTTTCGAACACGCGGCTGGCCTCGTTCAGGGACGGCATGGTCGCGGTGTTCGTCGATGGCCGCCGGTGGCGGGGTCGGCCGGGAGCCGTGCGGTTGACGCGGCACGGGGAGATCGTGCTCGAGATCGGCCCCTATGTACCGCCCCATTCGTCTTATACGTTCCCGCCAGGGACGTAACTGGTCGTGTCCGCCGCCGACGGCGCGCACGACGCATGGAGCGGGCCGCTTAACCGGTCGAACGTGAAAAAGCACATAGTGTGTAGGTCATAGGGAGCCGCCCCTTTTGCGCGTATTCCGCCTGGTATCAACCCCAACGAACCGGCTGCGCGAAGCCCGTGGACCGGTACCGAGGACTTGGTCCTGGGGGTATCTTGATCACCATGGCGACGCTCGCGATCGACCACGACGAACTCGTGGTCAGGCTCTCTCAACTCGAGCAGCTCGCCGCCTTCCGGGGCGACGTGCACATCCCGCTCGAATCAGTGAAGTCGGTGTGCGCCGAGCAGGACCCGTACGCGTTCTTGCGCGGGATCCGCGCACCCGGCACCGGCGTGCCGCGGATGTGCGCCTACGGAGTGCGGCTGATGACCGGCGGCCGGCCCGACTTTGCGGCCGTCCATGGCCGCGGCCCGGCGGTCCGGATCGACCTCTCAGACGACGCTCCGTTCGGCCGCCTGCTGGTGACCGTCGACGATCCCGAGTCGGACGTCGCGTCGTTGCAGGCGCGCCTCAAACGAGCACCCGCCGCCTGAAGTTCCGCAGACCGAGCGCCAAAAACAGGGCGCAGAAGCCCGTCAGCACCGGGTAGATCACGTACAGCGGCATGTGGGCGGCGTCGGTCAGTCCAGCGCGCATCCCCTCGGCGACGTAGATCAGCGGGTTGATCAAGACCAGCGTCTGGAGCCAGTGAAAGCCGTCGACCGTGACCGGTTTCAGGCGCGTCCACTGGTAGTAGGTCCCGCCGAGGAAGGTGAGCGGCAAGACGACGAAGCCGAACATCAGGCCGATGTTGCGCGGCTCGAAAGCCGTGCCCAGCAGCAGGCCGAGCGAGCTCATCGCCACGCATGCGAGCGGGATCAATGTCAGGACGATCGCCCAGTGGACGTTGAGGTGCGCATGAACGCCCGGAGCGTGAACGACCGCGGCGATCGGAAACACGATCACCGCGGCGAGCGCCCCCTGCACCGCGCCAGACAGCATCTTCGCGATCGCGACCAGCGCAATCGGACACGGCGCCTGCACGCGATCCTCGATCTCGCGCGTGTATCCAAATTCCGTGGACAACGGCAGCGCGACGGCCTGGATGCCCTGGAACATGATCGAGATCGCGACTACGCCGGGGACCAGCACGGTCGCGAAGTGCGACTCGGCGACCGGGCCCGCGCCGCCGCCGACGCCTTGGCCGATCCGGGGGAATACGTACAGGAACACGAACACCAGCAGAAATGGCTGGATCAGCGTCCTGGCGACGAACTCCCCGAAGGTCTTGCGCAAGACGACCAGATCCCGCAGGACCAGGGCCCACAGGGCCTCGCGGCTGGCGGTGAACAGCGAACGTGCGGGCTCGACCACGATCGCGGGCCGGGACTCCGCCTGTGCGGTCGCGGTCATTCGCGCAGTTCCTTTCCAGTCAGGTTGATGAACACCGTCTCGAGCGTCGGCTCGGCGACGTGCAGGTCGACCAGATTGAAGCCCCCGGCCTCGGCGGCTGCGACGACGCGGGGAACGACCCGTTCGCCGCCCTGCACGTGTAGCTCGACGCCATCGCCGACCGTGCGGGTGCGCGTGACCTCATCGAGCGCGCGCGCGAGGTGAGCCGCGAACGCCTCCACGTCGCCGTCGGTCTTGACGGTCACGATCGTGTCGGCGCCGACCGTCCGCTTGAGCTCTGCCGGGGTGTCGAGCGCGAGGATCTTGCCGTGATCCATGATCGCCACCCGGTTGCAGAGCTGGTCGGCCTCCTCCATGTAATGCGTGAGCAGCATGATCGTCTGGCCAGCGGCGTGAAGCTCGCCGAGGATCTCCCACAGCGCGAGTCGGCTCTGTGGATCGAGGCCGGCAGTCGGCTCATCGAGGAACAGAACCGCCGGCCGATGGAAGATCGCGCGGGCGACCATCAGCCGCTGAGCCATCCCGCCAGACAGCGCGAACACGGACGCCTTGGCCCAGTTGGCGAGCCGGAATTGCTCGAGCAGGCGGTCCGCGGTCTGGCGTGACTCGGCCGCTCCGATCCCGAACAGCCGGCCATGGAAGTAGAGGTTCTCCCAGACGGTCAGCTGGCGGTCGAGCGTGTTCTGTTGGGATACGACGCCGATCAGCTGCTTTGCAAGCGCGGGCTGCGCGATCACATCGACGCTTCCGAGCCGCGCGGTGCCCGACGTCGGGATCACACGTGTGGTCAGCATCCCCGCGGTGGTCGTCTTGCCGGCTCCGTTCGGGCCCAGCAGGCCGAAGATCTCGCCAGCCTCGATCGACAGGTCGAGCCCGTCCACCGCCTTGAAGTCCGTCCCTGGGTAAACCTTGGTCAGCCCCGCCGTCGAGATGATCGCCGGCTGAGTCCGCGCGCCGTTGCTCGCCGCGTCCATACTTGCATGATCGCCGATCGCCATGCCGCACCGGCCACCCGCACCGGCCACCTATTCACATCAGGCGATGCGTGCGTCGCGGCCGAAGGGTAGGTTTTGCACCACAGAGAGATGAAGGAGGGAGTCTCGAATGGCCGTTAGGGCCGGCGACCTCGAACTGGAGCTGATCGACGGATTGAGCACCTGCGTCGCCGAGCGTCTTGAGGGCGAGTCGTCGGCCGCCTACGCCGAATTCGTGCGTCAGTACTACCACTGGGTGCCGGCCACAGACCTCGCCGATCGCAATCCACTCGACCTCTGCGGCGCCGTCGTCGCCCACTGGCGGACGGCCAAGCAGCGCCAGGCGGGGGAGTCGAACGTCAACGTCTACAACCCGGACCTCGAGCGCGACGGCTGGCACTCGCCGTACACGTGCGTCGAGATCGTGTCCGACGACATGCCGTTCATCGTCGACTCGGTGACGATGGAGCTCAACCGGCAGGGCTACGGGATCGAGCTGATCGTGCATCCCGTGATCAGGGTCGTGCGCGATCAGGATGGAGAACTGACCGAGGTGCTCGAGCCGGGCGGCATCGCGCCTGGGTATATGAACGAGTCGGTGATCCACGCGGAGGTGGCCCGGCTCGCCGATCCGGACCGTCTCGCCGTGCTCCGGGCAGGCGTCGAGCTCGTGCTCGAGGAGGTCAAGGCAGCGGTCGATGACTGGGGCCCGATGCGAGCACGAGCGACGACCGTCGCGACCGATCTTCGGCGCGAGCTGCCGCCGATCGATCCGCACGAGCTCGATGAGGCTGAGGCGTTCCTCGAGTGGCTCGCAGAGGAGCACTTCACGTTCCTCGGGTACCGCGAGTACGACCTCAGCGACGCCGGAGAGCTGACAGCGATCCCCGGCTCTGGGCTCGGGATTCTTCGCGGCGCCTCCTCGACCCCGTCCAAGCCGTTGGACCCAAAGGCGCTCGAGCTCGCGCGGTCGCCGCATCCGCTCGTGCTCACGAAGGCCAACTCGCGCGCGACCGTGCATCGGCCGGCGTATCTCGACTACGTCGGCGTCAAGCGGTTCGCCCAGGGCGGCAGGGTGGTCGGCGAGCGGCGGTTTGTCGGGCTTTACACGACGACCGCGTACAAGACCAGTCCGCGGGCGATCCCGCTGCTGCGTGACAAGGTCGAGCGGGTCATGGCGCGGGCCGCGTTCCCGCCGCACAGCCACGACGCGAAGGGGATGATCGACATCCTCGAGTCCCTCCCGCGCGACCTGCTGGTTCAGATCTCGGCCGACGACCTGTTCGAGATGGCGATCGGGATCCTCGGGCTGGGCGAGCGCCAGCGAGTGCGGCTGTTCGTCCTGCGCGATCAGCTCGACCGGTTCGTCGCCTGCACGCTGTGCCTGCCGAGGGACCGCTTCAACACCGCCAATCGCCAGGCCGCAGGACGAATCCTGGCCGAGGCATTCGGTGGCGGTCAGGTCGACTGGAGCCTGCAGCTGACCGAGTCCGTGGTGGTGCGGATCAACTACGTGATCCGCTGCCCACACGGGATCGGCGATGACTACGACGTACCCGCGATCGAGGCGCGGATCGCCGAGGCGACGCGGGCGTGGACCGACGATCTCCGTGCCGCGCTGGTCGAAGCCCACGGTGAACAGCGCGGGCTCGAGCTGTTCGCGCGCTTCGGCGACGCGTTCCCGCCCGCGTACCGCGCCGACTGGAGCGCGCAGGGTGCGGTCGTCGACGTCGACCGGATCGGAGAGCTGGAGCGAACAGGCCGGCCGATGCTGTCGCTGTACCGGACGCTGCGCGACGGCCAGCAAATGAGCCGGTGCAAGCTGCTGAGCGCGTCGCGCGTCCTGCTGTCCGACGTGCTGCCGACGTTCGAGCACATGGGGGCGAAGGTTCTCGATGAGCGCCCGTACGAGATCACCCCGAGCGGATTGGAGCCGGTCTGGGTCTACGACTTCGGTATCAGCAGCCCAGCCGAGCAGCTCGACCGGGCCGGCACCCCGTTCGCCGAGGCGTTTCTCGAGGTGTGGGCGACCGAGCTCGAGGACGACGGGCTCAACGGACTGGTGCTGGCTGCCGGTCTGACCGGGCGCGAGATCACGATCATCCGCGCGATTGCGCGTTATCTGCGTCAAGCCACGATCGCGTTTTCGGATCGTTACATGGAGCGCACGCTGGTGCGCAACCCGGAGATCGCGGTGCTGCTGGTCCGGCTGTTCTCGGCGCGGTTCGACCCCGACCGCAGCGATCGCGCCGAGGCGGGCGAGATCGAGGCTCAGATCGGTGAAGCGATCGACTCGGTCGCGAGCCTCGACGAGGACCGGATCCTTCGCTCGTTCAGGTCAGTGGTCTGCGCGATGCTGCGCACGAACTACTTCTGCGTCGACGCGGCGGGCAAACCACTCCCGTACCTGTCGTTCAAGCTCGATTCGCCGACGCTGACGCTGCTGCCGCTGCCACGGCCGCGGTTTGAGATCTTCGTCTACTCGCCCCGCGTCGAAGGGATCCACCTGCGCGGCGGCCGGGTGGCGCGCGGCGGCTTACGCTGGTCAGACCGTCGAGAGGATTTCCGGACCGAGGTGCTGGGCCTGATGAAGGCACAGATGGTCAAGAACGCGCTGATCGTCCCGGTCGGCTCCAAGGGCGGTTTTGTCGTCAAACGCCCGCCTGCCGAGGGCGGTCGCGAGGCAGAGCTGCAGGAAGCGATCGCGTGCTATCGGACGTTCCTGCGCGGGCTCCTCGACGTGACCGACAACTACGTCGGCGATGACGTGCGGGTGCCCGAGCGGGTGGTGCGCTACGACGACGATGACCCGTACCTCGTCGTCGCCGCCGACAAAGGCACGGCGAGCTTCTCGGACATCGCCAACGACGTGGCGGCGGAGTACGGCTTCTGGCTGGGGGACGCGTTTGCCTCCGGCGGCTCCCACGGCTACGACCACAAGCAGATGGGGATCACCGCTCGCGGCGCGTGGGAGTCCGTCAAGCGCCACTTCCGCGAGCTGGGTACCGATGTTCAGAACGAGGAGTTCACGGTCGTCGGAATCGGGGACATGTCCGGCGACGTGTTCGGCAACGGCATGCTGTGCTCGCGCCACACGCGACTGCTGGCGGCCTTCAACCACCTGCACGTGTTCCTGGACCCCAACCCGGACGTCGCCGTCAGCTTTGCCGAGCGCCAGCGCCTGTTCGAGCTGCCGCGCTCGTCGTGGTCCGATTACGACCAGGAACTGATCTCGGCCGGAGGCGGCGTGTTCGCGCGCAGCGCGAAGTCGATCGCGATCTCGGCGGAGGTGCGCGAAGCGCTCGGCATCGAGGCCGAGAAACTGTCGCCCAACGACCTGATCCGGGAGCTGCTGCGCGCCCCGGTCGACCTGCTGTTCAACGGCGGCATCGGCACCTACGTCAAGTCGGAGGAGGAGACCGCGGCCGACGCCGGCGACAAGGCAAACGATGCCGTCCGCGTCGACGGTGGGACGCTGCGCTGTCGCGTCGTCGCGGAGGGCGGAAACCTGGGTTTCACGCAGCGCGGGCGGATTGAGTACGCGGCGCGCGGCGGGCCCGATCAGCAGGGGGGGCGGATCAACACGGACGCGATCGACAACGCCGCCGGGGTCAACACCTCAGACCACGAGGTGAACATCAAGATCCTGCTCGGCAGCCTGACCGCCGACGGCGAGATGACCGCCGACGAGCGCAACGCGCTGCTGTCGGAGATGACCGATGCGGTCGCCGATACGGTGCTGTACGGGAGCTACACGCAGACGCAGGCGCTCAGTCTGGCGCTCTGGCAGGCGTCCTCGATGGCGGGCGTGCACGCCCGCCTGATCCGCTATCTCGAGCAGGAGGCCGGGCTGAATCGCGAGCTCGAGTTCCTGCCGGGCGAGAAGGCGATGGCCGACCGCCGATCCGAGCGGCGCGGCCTGCTGTCGCCGGAGATCGCGACGCTGCTCGCGTACTGCAAGATCTATCTGTTCGAGCAGCTGCTGGACTCCGATCTTCCCGACGACCCGTACCTCGAGCACGACCTCGAGCGCTATTTCCCCAGCCCGCTCCCCGAGCGCTACCGCCAGCAGATGCGCGGGCACCGCCTGCGGCGCGAGATCATCGCGACGGTCGTCGCCAACCAGATCGTCGACCGGGCCGGGACGACGTTTGCGTTCCGGCTCGCGGAGGAGACCGGCGCCGTGGTCTCACAGCTCGCGCGGGCCTACGCGGTCGCGCGCGAGGTGTTCGAGATGCGCTCGTTCTGGGCCGAGGTCGAGGCGCTCGACAACCAGATCCAGGCGGACACGCAACTCGACATGCTGATCGAAGGGCGGCGGCTGGTCGAGCGCGCCACGCGCTGGCTCGTGCGGGCCTATCCGCAGCCAATCGACATCGAGGCGACGACGCAGCACTTCCTGCCCGGCGCGCGGCTGCTGGCTGACGCGATCCCGGGCGTGCTCGAGGGTCGCGACGCGGAGGCGTTCGAGCAGCGCCTGCAGGAGCTGAGCGAGGCGGGCGTGCCGCGCTCGCTCGCCCGCCGCGTGGCCAGCATGCAGTCGGTCCTGTACGTGTTTGACATCGTCGAGGACGGGCTGATGACCGAGCGCTCAGCAGCCCGAGGTGATGACGGCCTACTTCTCGCTCGGGTCGCTGTTGGGGATCGACTGGCTGCGCGACCGGATCTTCGACCTGCCGCGCGCCGACCGCTGGCAGGCGCTCGCGCGGGCCGCGCTGCGCGATGATCTCTATCGGCTGCACCGGTCGCTGACCCGCGAGGCGCTGCTGGCGGCCCCGAGCGACAACGGCGGCGGGGCGCGGGCGATCGAGGCCTGGCGGACTGAGAACGACGAGGCGATCGAGCGCGCGCTGCAAGTGCTCGCCGACGTCAAGGCGTCGGGGAACTACGACACGACGACGCTTCCGGTGGCGCTCCGCGAGCTCAAGGGCCTCGTGCACGACGAAGGATCGCTCCTCTAGTCGCCGGCGCTCGGCGCTCGCCCTGGCAGGCGCGTGCTCGCGCGCGGAAGCTATCGTCTGCGAACCATGGCTTCCGTGAAAACAAACGTCACACCGCTGCCCGAGTCCCGCGTGCGCGTCCGGGCCGAGGTTCCGGCCGACGAGGTCGAGCGCCGCGTCCAGCAGGCGGCCAAGAAGCTCGGGGGTCAGATGCGGGTTCCCGGCTTTCGCAGGGGAAAGGTGCCGCCGACCGTCGTGATCCGGCGTCTGGGTCGCGACGCGGTGCTCGACGAGGCGCTGCGCAGCTCGCTCGGCGGGTGGTACGCCGACGCGCTCGACGGTGCCGGAATCGCGCCGGTCGGCGATCCCGAACTAGACGTCGGCGAGCTTCCGGCGGAGGGCGAGCCGCTCGAGTTCTCGATCGAGATCGGGGTTCGGCCGCAAGCCACGCTTGGCACCTACAAGGGGCTCGAAGTCGGCCGCCGCGAGCCCGAGGCGAACGACAGCGCGATCGATGCCGAGCTAGACGCACTGCGCGACCGGCTAGCGACGCTCGAGACGGTCGACCGTCCCGCGGAAGGCGGCGACCACGTCGTGGTCGACTACGTCGGGAGCGTCGATGGCGAGCCATTCGCCGGTGGCGAGGGCCGTGACCAGCTCGTCGAGCTCGGCGCAGAGCGACTGATCCCGGGGTTCGAGGAGCAGCTCGTCGGCGCGTCGGCGGGAGACGAACGGACCGTCGACGTCACGTTCCCCGAGGGTTATCCAGGCGATCTCGGGGGCAAGCGTGCGCAGTTCGACGTCAAGGTGTCGGAGGTCAAGGCGAAGCTGCTACCGGAGCTCGATGACGAGTTCGCGTCCGAGGCGGGTGGCTTTGACTCGCTCGCTGAGTTGCGCGACGACATCGCCACGCGGCTGCAAGACGCCGACGCAGTGGCGATCGAGCGTGAGTTCGAGCAGGCCGTCCTGCAGGCGGCGACCGACGAGGCGAAGGTCGACGTGCCGGACCGGCTTGTGCACGCCCGCGCGCATGAGATCGTCGAACAGACATTCTCGGCGCTCGCGCGCCAGGGGATCTCCAAGGAGACGTACCTCCAGATCGCGGGCAAGGACGAGGAATCGCTCGCTCACGAGGCCGAGCCCGACGCCGCCAGCGCACTGCGGCGCGAGGCGGTGCTGGCCGCGGTCGTCGAGGCCGAGAAAATCGAGCCCAGCGACGAGGATCTGATCGAGGCGCTGACCCCGGTAGCCGAACGCGACGGCTCAGACCCGGCCGAGCTGCTGGAGCAGCTCCGCAAAGCCGGTCGACTCGAGGCGCTGCGCGAGGACGTGGCCGCGCGCCAGGCGATCGAGCTGCTGGTCGCCGAGGCGAAGCCGATCACTGTCGAGCAGGCCAAGGCACGCGAGAAGCTCTGGACGCCCGGCCAGGAGGAGGGCTCGCCGGCATCCGGTCAGCTGTGGACGCCCGGCAGCCGCTGAGCCTCGTCGCCATGCCGGTCAGCTGTGGACGCGCGGTAGCCGCTGAGTCACCGCTCCTGGCGCGGCGCCGCGGGCCCCGGCGAGCCTCGAAGTGCGCTGGAGAAAGACTGTCAGGCCCGCGAACACGATCAGGTCGCCGACGCTCAAGACGTTGGGGAGTGGGCCGGGGACCGGGATCACGTCGCCGAGCCACAACAGCGCCGGGTGCGCGAGCTGTGCCGAGTTATGAAAGCCGGGACTTAGCGACAGTCCGGCGAGCCGCTGCGCCGCGACCGCGGCCGGCATGACGCCGCCGTTGATTGCGATCATCACCGCGTTGAGGGTCACGCCGGCGGCGATCAGACGCGTACCCGGCAGGTGGCGGTTGGCCCACAGAAACAATCCGATCAGCCCGTAGGTCGCGACGTGGATCAGCGCGTAGAGGCGCGGATTGCCCCCGGGAGCGACGGTCGTGATCCATACCTGCAGGGCGAGCGCCGTCAGCGGCAGCCACGCTGACCGCACCTCGACGCGCGTCAGGTTGTGCAGCCGACCGCCGGTCAGCGGCACCGACAGCACGGACACGGCGGCGAGCACGATCAGGATCACGCGACCTGCCGCTCGGGTTGCTGGGTCTGCTCCGACAGGTGTGTGGTGGTCAGCCAGCGGGTCGCATCGGCGCCGGTCATCGGCCGGCTGATCGCGTACCCCTGGGCGGCGTCGCACCCTAGCGACTCGAGCTCGGCCAGCATCGACGGATCCTCGACACCCTCGGCGACCGCGCGCAGGTCGAGGTGGTGGGCGAGCGTGATCGTCGAGTTGACGATGATCGTCTCGCTCGAGCCGTCGGCCATCCGGCTGACGAATGACTGATCGATCTTGACCTCTGACACCGGCAGGTCAGCGAGGTACGCGAGCGATGAGTACCCGGTCCCGAAGTCGTCGATCGAGATCGCGATGCCGAGACGGTCGAGCTCCTTGAGCACCTGACGCGCGATCACCGGGTCGGCCATCAGGGCGCTCTCGGTGACCTCGAGCTTCAGTGCCTGCGGCGGGACGGCTGCCTTCGCGAGCGCCGCCATCACACGCCCGGTGAACTCGTGGTCGACCAGCACCTGCGCCGAGATGTTGACCGCGACCGTGATCTCGAGCCCGAGTTCCGCCCACGCCGCAACCTGGCTGAGCGCCAGCTCGATCACCTTGTCGGTCAGCGGCTTGATCAGGTTGGTGCGCTCTGCCATCTTGACGAACGACTTGGGCCTCAGCAGCCCGAGGTTCGGGTGCTCCCAGCGCACCAGCGCCTCGAGCGCCAGCACGCTTCCGGTCTCGAGATCGAGCTCCGGCTGGTACCAGACGACGATTCCGCGCTCCTGAATCGCGGTCCGCAGCTCAGCCGTCAGCGCGAGCTTGGCTGGGCTGTGGTGGTCGTGGCGCTCCTCGTAGAGGGCGACGCCCGCCCGCGTCTCCTTCGCGCGATACATCGCGACGTCGGCCTTCTGCAGCAGCGTCTCAACCCCGGAGCCATGCTCTGGGAACAGAGCGATGCCGACGCTCGCCTGCACGTCAACGACCATCTGCTCGATCTGGAACGGGTCACGCAGAGCGATCGCGAGCTGCCGCGCGAGCCGAAACGCATCCTCACAATCGCCGATCGGGCTGACGACCGCAAACTCGTCACCGCCCAGCCGCGCGATCCGCGCGTCGCCGCCGACGCCGGCCCGGAAGCGCTCCGCGACCTGCTCGAGCAGCAGATCGCCGTAACGGTGGCCGAGGGTGTCGTTGACGTCCTTGAACCGATCCAGGTCGATCAGGAGCACGCAACCCCGGGCGTCGTCGTTGAGCACCTCGGCGAGCTCGTCGCGAAATGCGGACCGGTTCACCAACCCTGTCAGCGAGTCGTGCCTGGCGGCGTACTCGTTTCGGGCCCCTCGGGTCATCGCGTTGTAGATCGCCACCACCGGCGCCAGGCAGAGCGGCACGAGCACGACGCTGAACGCCGCGGCGGCGAACACGATCGGTGCCAGCATCAGCATCACGACGCCGGTGACGAGCACGAACAGTGGGTCGTTCGAGAAGTATTGGCCCGTGGGAACGCCCTGGTAGAGCGACACGGCCGTTCCGACGACCGTCGTGTTGACCCAGAAAAAGATCCCGGCGGCGACGATCATCCCCGGCAGGTCGGAGCTCGAGAACGGATGCGCGGTCCCGACGTGAGGCGCCGCCGACAGGATCCGCATCACCGTCCAAGCGCCCGCCATCGCCAGCGTGTACTGGCCGATGTTGAAGCGCACGCGCCACCATGGCTTGCCCGCCACGCGGTCCTGGACCCCGGACGCGGCCAGTTGCGCGATCAGCGCCGGCGCGAGGCCACCGGCCAGCATCAGCGCCATCGAGAACGAGGTCGAGAGCGTTATCTCCTCGTCTCCTCCGCGGCGCGGGATCTTGACCGGCATCAGCTCGCACAGCATCACGCCCGCGAACAAAGCCGCGAACGTCAGCGGGTCCTGCTCGAGGTAGCGGAAGTCCATCGAGCCCGCCAGGCCGGCGATCACGATGCAGCCCGCGATAAACACGCCGGCGCAGTAGACGCGGACGTTCAGATGCTTGAGCATCGTTTGTCGGACCGTTGGCGGGCGTGAATCGCGGTCCGGTGCGCGCCCGCCGCAGGCCTAGAACTTGTTGCCGGCTCCCGCCGCGATCGCCAGGGCCGCAAACGTTGCTAGCGCGGCACCCAGCCGGTACACGTTGAACTTCTTCATTCGGTACCGCCTGACATCGGTCGGCCCGCTCCTCGGGCTATGCGCCGTTAATCGGCACGGTGTATGTGAAGCTTTAGCTCAATTGGTCACTGACAACCAATGATGGGTAGGGTTTGCAGACCTGGGAGCGAGAACCGCTCGGAAGCTGACCGGGCCGTCGAGCGCGATTAACCCGATTGCTACAGTCGGCAGGATTCCGACGTAGGACGCGAAACAAGCGAGGACCATGAGCCCACTCGTACCGATGGTGGTCGAGCAAACCTCCCGCGGGGAGCGCGCATTCGACATTTACAGCCGTCTGCTCAATGAGCGGATCATCTTCCTCGGCACCCCGATCGACGACCAGATCGCGAACCTGATCGTGGCTCAGCTCCTGCACCTGGAGTCAGAGGATCCCGACAAGGACATCTCGGTCTACGTCAACACCCCGGGCGGCTCGGTGTACGCGGGCCTCGCGATCTACGACACGATGCAGTTCATCAAGCCCGACGTGCAGACGATCTGCGTCGGGATCGCGATGTCGATGGGCGCGCTGCTGCTGGCCGGTGGCGCCGGCAGCAAGCGCATGGCGCTGCCCAATGCGAAGATCCTGATCCACCAGGTCTCCTCAAGCTTCCAGGGTCAGGCGACCGATATTGAGATTCATGCAGCCGAGATCATCGACGTCCGCCGGCGCCTGGACGAGATCATCGCCACGCACACAGGCCAGGACCTGGACAAGGTCCGACACGACACTGAGCGTGACTACTTCATGAGTGCCGAGCAGGCAAAGGAGTACGGAATCATCGATCGGGTTATCTCTCAGCACTGAAGGCATTAGTCTTCGGCGCGGAGAACGCCGCCCGAGTCGAGCTCTGGGAGGAGATTCATGGCACGTCCGACCGACTCCAACGAACAGCTTCTCTGCAGCTTCTGCGGCAAGTCACAGCGGCAGGTCAAGAAGCTGATCGCGGGCCCGGGCGTCTACATCTGCGACGAGTGCATCGATCTCTGCAACGAGATCATCGACGAGGAGCTCACCGCTCCGCCGAGCTTCGACATCGAGAACCTCCCCAAGCCGCGGGAGATCTACGACGTCCTCAACGAATATGTCGTCGGTCAGGAGCAGGCCAAGCGCTCGCTCAGTGTGGCGGTCTACAACCACTACAAGCGCGTCCAGATGCTGCAGTCCGACGAGAACGACATCGAGCTGCAGAAGTCCAACATCCTGCTGCTCGGCCCGACCGGGTGCGGCAAGACGCTGCTCGCGCAGACGCTGGCTAAGATTCTCAACGTTCCGTTCGCGATCGCCGACGCGACCGCGCTGACCGAGGCGGGGTACGTCGGTGAGGACGTCGAGAACATCCTCCTGAAGCTGATCCAGGCCGCCGACTACGACGTCAAGAAGGCCGAGACCGGGATCATCTACATCGACGAGGTCGACAAGATCGCCCGCAAGGCCGACAACCCGTCGATCACGCGTGATGTCAGCGGCGAGGGCGTCCAGCAGGCGCTGCTGAAGATCCTCGAGGGAACGTCGGCGTCGGTGCCCCCGCAGGGCGGCCGCAAGCACCCCCACCAGGAGTTTCTGTCGATCGACACGACCAACGTGCTGTTCATCTGCGGCGGCGCGTTCGCCCAACTCGACAAGGTGATCGAGCGGCGGATCGGTCACCAGGGCGTCGGCTTTGGCTCGGTGATCAAGTCAAAGGAACAGCGCGACCTGGGCGAGATGTTCGAGCACTGCCTGCCCGAGGACCTGATCCAGTACGGCCTGATCCCGGAGTTCATCGGCAGGCTGCCGGTCATGTCGGCGATCCACCAGCTGTCGCGCGACGAGCTGATGCAGATCCTGACCGAGCCGCGCAACGCGCTCGTCAAGCAGTTCCAGCGCTTCTTCCAGTTCGACGGGATCGAGCTCGTGTTCGCCGACGAGGCGCTGAGCTCGATCGCCGACAAGGCGCTCGAGCGCGAGACCGGGGCGCGCGGACTGCGGTCGATCATCGAAGAGGTCCTGTTGGAAGTTCAGTTCGAGCTTCCTTCGCGCCGGGACGTACAGAAGTGCGTCGTGACGCGCGAAACGATCGAAAAAAATACGGCGCCGACACTGGTTACGGTTGCCGTGTCCGACGAGGACGAAGCCGCGGCGTAATCGTCGTTGGGGCGGGACGGGACGGGGGCGCGCCGCCCGCGCTTGCGCGGCCCCGGGCTACGAGCGGTTCATCGGGCGCGAACGACACCGAGCAAGCGCGCGCAGCGCACCCCCGCCCCGCCCCGCCCAGCACACTGCGTCGCGCACTCGATGGACACAGCCCTTGGCCGCGCCCAGCGCCTCGCCAACCCCCCCGCGCCCGGCCCCGCGGTCAACCGACCCTGACCTAGACTCAATCAGCTGATGACCGACCTCGAGAAGACCACTCGCTACGACCCGGCCGACGTCGAGCCGCGGATCGCGCGCAAGTGGCTCGAGTCGGGGTTGTTCCATCCGCCGGCCGAGGGGACGGCGGACGAGAACTACTCGATCGCGATCCCGCCGCCGAACGTGACCGGCGTGCTGCACATGGGCCATGCGTTCCAGGACACGATCATGGACACGCTGATCCGCTATCACCGGATGCAGGGCAGGCGCAGCAAGTGGATCCTGGGAACCGACCACGCCGGGATCGCGACCCAGATGCAGGTCGAGCGCCAGGTCGAGCTCGAGGGGACCAGCCGCGTGCAGATGGGACGCGAGCGGTTTGAGCAGCGCGTCTGGGAGTGGCGCCAGGAGCACGGCGGCACGATCATCGAGCAGCTCAAGCGGCTCGGCGCGTCGTGCGACTACGCCGAGGAGCGGTTCACGCTCGACGAGGCGTATGCGGCGGCCGTGCTGGACGTGTTCGTCGCCCTCCACGAAAAGGGCTACATCTACCGCGACCGCTACATGGTCAACTGGGACCCCGGCACGAGGTCCGCGATCTCCGATCTCGAGGTCGAGCAGATCGAGGTCACCGACACGCTCTACTACATCGACTACCCGCTGGCGTCGGGGTCGGGGGCGATCACGGTTGCGACCGTCAGGCCGGAAACGATGCTCGCCGACAGCGCGATCGCGGTCAACCCGCACGACGAGCGCTACCGCCGGCTGATCGGCGAGACCGCGATCCTGCCGCTCGTCGGGCGCAAGCTCAAGATCATCGCCGACGATTACGTCCGGCCCGAGTTCGGGACCGGAGCGCTCAAGATCACCCCGGCGCACGACCCGAACGACTTCGAGATCGGCCGCCGCCACGGGCTCGCACAGCCACAGGTGATCGGCGAGGACGGCCGGATCACGGGCGAGGCGCCCGAGCGCTTCACCGGGATGACCGTCGCCGAGGCTCAGCAGGCGGTCGTCGCGGAGCTGCAGGAGCAGGGGCTGATCGCACGTACTGAGCCGTACGCTCACGACGTCCCGTTCTCGGAGCGCTCCGGCGAACGGATCGAGCCGCTGATCTCGCTGCAGTGGTTCATGGCGATGGACGAGCTAGCCAAACCGGCGATCGAGGTCGTCAAGCGCGGCCAGATCAAGTTCCACCCGCCCAACCACGAGCGCGTCTACCTGGACTGGATGGAGAACATCAGGCCGTGGTGCATCTCGCGGCAGCTGTGGTGGGGACATCGGCTGCCGGTCTGGTACCGCGGCGGGGAGACCTACGTCGGCACACAAGCGCCGGCCGGCGACGGTTGGGAGCGCGACCCAGACGTGCTCGACACGTGGTTCTCCAGCGCCCTGTGGCCGTTTGCGACGCTCGGTTGGCCGGACTCGACGATCGAGCTGGAGGCGTTCTATCCCAACCGATGTGCTCGTCACCGCCCGCGACATCATCTTTTTGTGGGTCGCGCGGATGATCATGATGGGGCTCGAGTTCACCGGCCAGATCCCGTTCTCGGACGTGTACGTGCACTCGATCATCCAGGCCCCCGACGGGCGGCGGATGTCGAAGTCGCTCGGAACCGGCATCGACCCACTTGACCTGATCGAGGGCGGCCCGCGACCGCCGGTGTTTACGCAGGGAGGCAACTTTCCGCCGTACGGGGCCGACGCGCTGCGCTGGGGCCTGCTCGCGATGGGCTCTGGCCAGGACGTCCGCTTCAACGAGGACAAGCTTGCCCAGGGACAGCAGCTCACCAACAAGCTCTGGAACGCGGCGCGCCTGATCCTGCTCGGAGTCGGGCCCGACGCGCGCGCCGCCGGCGCCCCCACCACGGCCGAGGATCGGTGGATCCTGTCGCGCCTCGAGCGCGCGCGGACGGAGGTCTTTGACCGGATCGAGCGCTACGACTTCTCGCACGCCGCGCTGGCGCTGTACGACTTCGTCTACGGAGAGCTGTGCGACTGGTATCTCGAGCTCGTCAAACCGCGGCTACGCACGGGCGAGCCTGAGCTCGCCTCCCAGCTGCTGTACGTGTTGACCGAGACGGTCGCGCTCGCGCACCCTTTGATCCCGTTTGAGACCGAGGAGATCTACTCCCACATTCCCGGCGCCGAGGGGCTGCTGGCGGGCCGCGTCGGAACGCAGCCCGCGCCGATCGATGAACACGCCGAAGCGCAGATTGGCCGCGTGATCGAGGCGGTCCAGGCGCTCCGCACGTGGCGTGACGTGGCCGGCATCAAGGCAGCGGCGGTCGTTCCGGCGAGGCTCGAGGCCAGCGGTTACGAGCAGACCGCCGAGCACGTCGCGCGGCTGGCGCGGCTGTCATTGGCGAACGGCACCCGCGGCACGGAGACGGTGGCCAGCGTGCCGGTCCCGGGGGGCGCGATCGAGGTGCTGGCGAGCGGCGAGCTCGACCTCGACGGCGCCGAGCGCAAGCGCGACGAGCGCCGCGCAAAGCTGACACAGGAGATCGAGCGCGCCGAGCACAAGCTCGCCAACGAGGGCTTCGTCGCCAAGGCGCCCGCGCAGGTCGTGCAAGCCGAGCGCGACAAGCTGGAGCGGTTGCGCGCGGAGCTGGAGGCGCTGTGACCACGCGCGCCGGAGCAGGAGACATTGTGACCAAGCACATTAAGCCGAGGGCGCTGTGACCAAGCCCGTGGGGCAGGGGCGGCGATGAACCAGGCCGAGGCGGAGCGCTACCTCCTGTCGCTCGAGCTGTTCGGGATGCATTTCGGGCTCGAGCGGATGCGGCGCCTGATGACCGCGCTCGGGCATCCCGAGCGCCAGTTCGAGTCGATCCACGTCGTCGGCACCAACGGCAAGTCGTCGACGGTCAGGATGATCGCGGCGATCCTGGCCCACCACGGGCTCTCGACCGGCGCCTATCTCTCGCCCCACCTGGTCTCGTTCGGCGAGCGGATCCGGATCGGCGACCGCGACCTCGAGCCCGCGGCATTCGCGGCCGCGGTGACCCGCGCGGCTCATGCCGCCGAGCTCGTCAACCGTGCGAGTGGCGGCGACGATCCGGTGACCCAGTTCGAGGCGCTGACCGCGGCCGCCTACTCGGAGCTCGCACGACGCGAGGTGCAGGTGGCGGTGATCGAGGCGGGGCTCGGCGGGCGCTATGACGCGACCAACGTGATCCCGTCCAAGGTTCAGGTCCTGACGAGCATCGGGCTCGAGCACACGCGCTGGCTCGGACCGACGCTCGCCGACATCGCGGGCGAGAAGCTCGACGTAGTCCAGGAGGGCGCGACGCTCGTGCTCGGCCCCGGACTCGCGCCCGAGGTCGAGCAGGTCGCACGACGAGTGGCGGCGCAGCGCCGAGCGACGATCGTGCACGCCGGGGTCGAACCAGGTGTCGAGGTCGCCGCTCGCGGGGTCTTCCAGCGCCGTAACTTCGCGCTCGCGCGCGCGGCCGCCGAGGCGTTCCTCGGCGAGCTCGACCAGCCTGCGGTCGAGGCCGCGGCGGCCGAGGTCCAGGTCCCCGGCCGCCTCCAGGAGCTCACCGCCAGGCCGCTGACGCTCGTCGACGGCGCTCATAACCCCGACGGGATGCGAGCGCTGGTCGAGTCGCTGCCGGAGATCGCGGCCGGGCACGATCGGGTCGTCGGGGTCGTGTCGATCCTCGACGACAAGGATGCGGCCGGGATGCTGTCCGAGCTGCTCCCGGCCTGCGAAGCAGTCGTGTTCACGTCGAGCCACAATCCGCGCGCGTTGCCACCGCCGACCCTGCAGTCGCTCGCCACCCAGCTCGGGGGGCCATTAAGCGAGATCGTTCCCGATCCCGCGCGGGCGCTTGCCCGCGCGCGGGAGCTGGCCGGACCGGACGGCGTCGTGATCGCGGCCGGCTCGCTGTACTTGATCGCCGATCTGCTGTCGCCGTCACGCAGCGAGCGCGCCTCGACGCTATGAACGACGACCGCGACGAGCCCAGCTTTCTGACCATGATCGGCCTCGTGGCGCTGATCGTCGCGGTCGTGATCCTTGTCTTCTTCGGGATTGGTTACGTTTTCGGGCGGGCATTCCTGTAACAATCCTCAGGCGCACCAACGAGGAGTGTCGCCCCCCGCGGCGTACCTAAGAACAGCGAATTCGTCCCGGCGCCCACTACACTCGGCCCTCCGTGCTGCCCTACGCGATCTTTGGCATCCATAACAGTGCGCTCAATCTCGCGGTTGAGCTGGTCGTGCTGTTCCTAGTCGTGATCTGGCTGGCGCTCGTCTACTGGACATACGCCGACGCGCGGCGGCGCGTCGGCGACCCACTGCTGGTGGGCTGCGCGACGGCGGCGTCGCTGTTCCCGTTCGTGGGCACGATCGTCTACATGATCGTCCGGCCGCCGGAGTATCTCGACGACGTGCGCGAGCGCGAGCTCGAGATGCAGGCCGCCGAGGCGCGGCTCGCCGAGCTCGGCTACCACCTCTGCCCGCATTGCGACTACGAGGTCGAGAAGGACTACCTGCGCTGCCCCAACTGCATGCGCAAGCTCAAGGATCCGTGCCAGTCGTGCGGACGCCCGCTCGATCCGACCTGGAGGGTCTGTCCGTACTGTGAGGCCGAGATCGGGGCTCCCGCGCCCGCACCGCGACGCCAGCGCCCCCGGCGCCGCGAGGCGACGTCAGAGTCCGCCGCCGAGCAGCCCTCGACGACCTGACCATCGCACTCTTCTAGGAAGGGAGGCCGTTCATGGAGCGCACGCTCATCCTCGTCAAGCCTGATGCGTTCGCGCGCAACCTGACCGGGGAGATCATCGCTCGTTTCGAGCGCAAGGGACTGCGGCTTGTAGCGCTCCAGTTGATGACGATGAGCCGCGATCTCGCGGCCAGCCACTACGCCGAGCACGAGGGCAAATCGTTCTACGACGAGCTGGTCGAGTTCATCACGTCGGGCCCGCTGGTCGCGATGGTGCTCGAGGGCGAGCAGGCGGTCGCCGCGGCGCGCCAGGTAATCGGCGCGACCAATCCGCTTGAGGCGAGCCCGGGGTCGATCCGCGGCGACTACGCGATCGCGGTCGGACAGAACATGGTCCACGGGTCCGACTCGGACAGTTCGGCCAAGCGCGAGGTCCCGCTGTTCTTCCCGGCGCTGGGCTGATCCTCGCCTCGCGCTCGCCGCAGCGGCGCGAGATCCTGACCCGGCTCGGCGTTCAGTTCGAGGTCCAGGCCGCCGAAATCGAAGAGCTCGATCAGGGCCCTCCGCACGAGGTCGCGGTCGAGAACGCCTACCGCAAGGCGGCCGCCGTCGCGGACATTCGGCCGGATGCGACCGTGCTCGGCGTCGACACGATCGTCACGCTCGGCGGGCGGATCTACGGCAAGCCGCACGACCGCGCACACGCGCGGGCAACGCTGATGGCGCTCGCCGGCCACCGTCACGCGGTGATCGGTGGCATCTGTCTGATCGCGCACGGACGCGTGCGCACACTGGCGGCGAGCACGCTGGTCGCGATGCGGCCCCTGGACGAGACGGCGATCGAACGCTACCTCGACACCGGCGAATGGCGAGACCGGGCCGGCGGTTATGCGATCCAGGGCCGCGGGGCGCTACTGGTCAGCTCGACCGAGGGCGACTATCTGAATGTCGTCGGGCTGCCGGTCGCCGCGCTCGTCGAGCTCGCGCCGTGGCTGTTTCGACGCGTGACGACGGCCCCTCCGAGGGCAATTTCGCATTAATCGCGTTTCCAGCCGTTTTCTGCCTCCGCGCAGCGCACTCTCGCGCGGCCCCGGCGAACACACCTCCGGTACACTCAGCCGCGGACGGAGCTGGCAGCCAGGTGCGGTCAGTCTGCTTTTCGCCGCTCGTCCACGCTTCCAGCTACTCAATCGATGGGCTTTTTTACGTATCTAACCGGCTTCGGTGGCCGTGATATGGCGGTCGACCTGGGCACCGCGAACACGCTCGTTTACGTGCGTGGGCGCGGGATCGTGCTGTCCGAGCCGAGCGTGGTCGCTGTCGATTCGCGGACCGGCGAGGTGCATGCGGTCGGGATCGAGGCCAAGCGGATGCTGGGACGAACGCCGGGGACAATCTCGGCGATTCGCCCACTCAAGGACGGCGTGATCGCCGATTTCGAGGTGACCGAGGAAATGCTGCGTCACTTCATCCAGAAGGTCCATCAGAACCGCTGGGCGCATCCACGGGTCGTGGTGTGCGTCCCGAGCGGCGTCACGGGCGTCGAGAAGCGCGCCGTCGAGGAAGCGTGCCTGTCGGCCGGTGCGCGACAGGCCTATCTGATCGAGGAGCCGATGGCAGCGGCGATCGGCGCCGGGCTGCCGGTCGGCGAGCCGACCGGGTCGATGGTGGTCGACATCGGTGGCGGCACGAGCGAGGTTGCGGTGATCTCGCTCGGCGGGATCGTGGTCTCGCAGTCGATCCGCGTCGGTGGCGACGAGCTCGACGAGGCGATCATCAACTACGTCAAGCGCGAGTACAAGCTGCTGATCGGTCAGCAGACGGCCGAGGAGGTAAAGCTCGAGATCGGCTCGGCGTACACGATGCCGGAGGAGGTCCAGGCCGAGATTCGCGGCCGCGACATGGTGTCGGGGCTGCCGAAGACGGTCATCCTGACCAGCGAGGAGATCCGCGGCGCGCTCGAGGAGCCGGTCTCGCAGATCATCGACGCCGTCAAGCAGACGCTCGACCGGACGCCACCCGAGCTGGCGTCCGACATCATGGATCGTGGCATCATGCTGGCGGGCGGGGGGTCGTTGCTGCAGGGGATCGAAGAGCGCTTGCGACACGAGACGCAGATGCCTGCCCACCTGGCGGAGTCTCCGCTGACGTGTGTCGCGGTCGGATCAGGGCGCTCGCTCGAAGAATTCGAAGCGATCCACCGGTCGAGTAAGAATTCACGTAACCGCCGCCGCCGGTGACGAGCGGGAGCCGGGAGCAAACTTTGGAGACACGTAGCTCGTGCATGACAAACAGGTTCGACGGCGCCGCGCGGTACTCGCGCTGCTCGTCGGCGTTTCCCTGATCCTGCTGACCGCATACTTCGGCGAGTCGGCCGATAGCCCGCTGCACAACGTGCAGCGCGGGATCGTCGAGGTGATCTCGCCGATCCAGCAGGGAGCCAGCACGGTGCTCTCGCCGGTCAAGGACGTCGCCGGCTGGTTCTCGGACACTTTGAACGCGAAGTCGCGGGCCGACCGCCTGCAGAAGCAGGTCAACAACCTCACCGCGAGGCTCGACTATTACGAACAGCAGGCGACGCTGACAGGTCAGCTCGAGGCTCAGATCAAGCTCGACGACGCGAACTCGATCAACAGCTATCAGCCGGTCGCGGCCGAGGTGATCGCCCGTGACCCGACGCTCTGGTATCAGACGATCACGATCGACGTCGGCTCTGACAACGGGGTCGGCCTCAACAACCCGGTGACGGGCGACGGCGCGCTGATCGGCAAGGTGACCACGCTGGACTCGACGGTCTCGATCGTGACCCTGATCACCGACCATACGTTTGGCGTCACGGCCGAGGTCGTGCCCGGCGGTTACGAGGGCATTCTCGTACCCGCCGTCGGCAACCCCAACGCGCTACTGCTCCAAGACCTTCCGAGCCACGCCCCGATCCAGACGGGCAATCAGGTCATCACGGCGGGGTTCACGGACCCGTCTGATCCGGCCCTGAATTCGCTCTATCCGCCTGGGCTCCCGATCGGCACGGTCTCGAACGCCAGCCAGAACCAGCTGCTGAGCAACCAGCAGGTGACGGTCGCGCCGCAGGCGAACCTGCGCCACCTGTCGACGGTGCAGGTCCTGACCCGCCCCCACAACAACAACGTGCGGGCTCAGGTGCCGGGCGGATGAACCGGTCGCTCGGGCTGACGCTGCGGCTGATCGCGCTCGCGCTGGTCACGGTCGTGGTGCAGGAGTCGGCGATCTCGCAGATCTCGATCTTCGGGGTGAGCGCCGACATCACGCCATTGGTGGTGATGTCGGTCGGGCTGCTGGCAGGCTCGATGCCTGGGGCGATCATGGGCTTCGGGACCGGGCTGCTTGTGGACACGGTGCTCGTCCAGACGCTCGGCATTACCTCGCTGCTCTACATCCCGATCGGGTATTGGGCCGGACGTTTGCGCGAAGTGCGCGACCCGGCGCATGGGCTCGTGCCGCTGGCCGCCGGCGCGGCCGCGACCGCGTTCGCCGGGATCGGGATGTCGCTGATCCAGTTCTTGCTGGGCGTCGATGCGCCGGTCAGCCTCTTGCTGCTGCAACAGATCTTCATCACGGTGCTCGTCAACACGCTGATCGCGCTCCCGGTCTACGCGATCGTCCGCAAGGTCGTCCTGCCGGCGCTGCCCGACGATCCGCGTCGCCGGAGGCGCCGCGCTTACACGACCGGCGGCTTGAGCCCGCTGCAACAGCCCTCCCAGCGGTTGGGCCAGATCCCGCGGAGCTCGCGATGACCCAGCCGCCCGAAGACCGTCGGCCCCCGATGACGCCGCAGCTCGCGTTGCGGGTCACGCTGTTCGGCACGTTCGCGCTCGCGGTGTTCGCGATCCTGTTCTTCCGGCTCTGGTTCCTGCAGGTTCTGTCAGGGAACCAGTACCTCCAGGCGGCGACGGTCAACCGCGTCAGGGACATCGCGATTGCGGCTCCACGCGGCGAGATCGTCGCCAACGATGGCACCGTGTTGGTGGCCTCGACGAAGGCGCTCGAGGTCCAGATCTCGCCGCCGGACCTGCCGCATACGGCGGGCGGTCAAGCGGTCGTCTTCCGTCGCCTTGCTCACGTCCTGGGGTTCTCGAACAAGCAGATCAGGTGCCGGGTGGCGGGCCCGCCACCGACGGGCGGCACGTTCCGGCTCGCGAAGATTCCGTGCGAGGTCAAGCAGCAGCTGGCGATCCTGCCCTATGCCGACGTCGACATCACCCAGGTCAACAAATACGTCCAGTACTACCTGGCGGAGCGCGAGGACGAGTTCCGCGGCGTCCAGGTCGCGCAGATCTACATTCCCAGTTATCCGCAGGGCGACCTCGCGGCCCAGCTGCTGGGCACCGTCGGCCGGATCACCGCCCAGGAGTGCTGGGGGTCGGGCAAGCCGACCAACGGGCCGCTGTGCAGCAACAAGGCTTATCGGGGCGTCGACCCCAACGCGGTGATTGGGCAGTCGGGGCTGGAGGGCCAATACGACCGCTATCTGCGCGGCGTCGACGGGTCAGAACAGGTGCAGATCGACGCGTTCGGGCAGCCGACCCGGGATCTCGCGACCGTGCCGCCGACTCCGGGGCACAACTTGGCGCTGTCGCTGAACACGAGCCTCCAGCGCGTCGGCCAGCAGGCGCTGGCGACCTCGATCGCGTCCAACCCGGGCGCCGACGCCGGGGCGTTCGTCGCGATGAACCCTTACAACGGCCAGGTCTATGCGATGGGCTCCTACCCGACCTTCAACCCGTCGATCTTCACCAAGCCCGTTTCCTACGCCGAATACAACGCGCTGACCAACCCTAACGGCGGCGACCCGCTGCTCAACCGGGCAATCCAGAGCGCCGGCCCGACGGGCTCGACGTTCAAGCCGATCACCGCGACGGCCGCACTCGAGAGCGGTGCCTGGACGACCAGCGACATCTTCGACGACACCGGCCAGTTCTGCTTCAGCGGCCAGTGCCGCCACAACGCCGGCAACGCGGTCGACGGCAGCCTCGACCTCGTCAACGCGCTCCGGGTCTCGTCCGATGACTTCTTCTACAACCTCGGCGTCGTCACCAACGCCGATCCTTATACGCACCCCAAAGGCGGTGCGCTCGACGACTGGGCACATAAGTTCGGGATCGGCCGCCGAACCGGCATCGACCTGCCGGCCGAGTCGCCAGGGACGCTCCCGACGCCGCGCTGGCGCGCGGAGCACAACAAGCTCGAGGCCGAGTGCGACACGGCGACGGGTCCGTTCCGCTACACCAACGGGCACCTCACGAGCGCACACATGCACCCCGGCTGGCACCGCAGTCCCAAGCATACCCCGGGCGGGTGCGGGATCGCCGACGGCACCAACCGCCCCTGGTCGGTGGGCGACAACGAGAACCTCGCCGTCGGTCAGGGCGACGTGCAGGTGACGCCGCTGCAGCTGGCGGTCGCCTACTCGGCGCTGGCAAACGGCGGCACCGTAGTCACCCCGCATCTCGGCCTCAACGTCCAGAACGAGTATGGGACCGTGCTGCAGCAGATCGACCCGGCGCCGGCCAGGCATATTCCGATCGATCCGTTCTACCGCCAGACGATCCTCGACGGTCTGCACGATGCGGCCCAGACGGCGGGCGGCACGTCCGACGATGTGATGGGCAACTTCCCAGAGGTCGTCTACGGTAAGACGGGCACCGCCCAGTACACCGGCCAGCCCGACTACTCCTGGTATGCGTGCTTCGTCACCGCCACGAGCAAGCCGATCCTGGTCGTCGTCCACGTCGAGCGCGGCGGCTTCGGCGACATAGCGGCCGCGCCGGTCGCCCGCCAGATCCTCTCGCAGTGGTTCTTCGGCAAGTCCGGCGTCTACAAATCGGGGACATCGGCGACCCTATGAGCGCGACGTTCGACAGGCGTGGCGTGTACGGGCAGTCGACCGGGTGGAGCCGATGAGCGCCACCGCGATCCAGACCGGCGAGCCAGATGCGGTTCCGCGTCCGCGCCGCTGGACCCTGATCGACCCGCTGCTGCTGCTGGGTCGCTGGGGCTGGTCGGCTGCTCGCTGATGACGCTCAAGCTCGCCACTAAGGGCGACATCCCGGGACGCCCGCTGTATTACGTCGAGCGTCAAGCGATCTTCGCCGGGATCGGGCTGTTGATCGCGCTCGTGCTGAGCCGGATCGATTACTCCCGGCTGCGCGAGTACAAGTACGGGCTGTTCGCGGTCATTGGTCGCGCTCAACCTGGTCGTGTACGGGATGCCGCCGGTTCAGGGCGCGCGGCGCTGGATCCCGCTGCCGCTGCTGGAGTTCCAGTCGTCGGAGTTCGGCAAGGTGCTGCTGATCGTCGCGCTGGCGGCGTTCGCGGTCGATCGCTCGCGGCGACTGCACGAGTGGCGTACGACCGCCCGGATCATGCTGCTTGCGCTGTTCGCTTCGCTGCTGGTGATCCCACAGCCGGACCTCGGCACCGGGATGGTCTACGTCGCGATTGGCTTCGCCATCCTGTTCTTCGCCGGCACCTCCTGGAAGCAGCTGACCGCGCTCGTGGTACTGTTCATCTCGGCGCTTGTGAGCGCCCTCGTGGTCGGGCCGGCGCTGGGCTTTCACGTACTGAGCCACTACCAGGAACAACGCCTCGTCGGGTTCCTGCACCCATCCAGTGACCCCGCAGGGCGCGACTTACAACATCCATCAGTCGCTGATCGCGATCGGCTCGGGCCAGAAGACCGGTCGAGGCGTGCTGGCGACTCAGACCACGCAGGGCTTCTTGTCGGCCAGCTCGACGGACTTCGTGTTCGCGGCGGTCGGCGAGATCTATGGGTTTGTCGGCTGCGCCGTAGTGCTTTCGCTGTACGCGCTGCTGATCTGGCGTGCGCTGCGGATCCTCACGATGTCCAAGAACCTGTTCGGCACGCTGATCGCCGGCGGCATCCTCGCGATGCTGATGTTCCAGGTCTTCGTGAACGTCGGAATGACGATCGGGATCATGCCCATCACGGGCGTCCCTCTGCCGCTGATCAGCTACGGCGGCTCGTCGGTGATCGTCACGTTCATCGCGGTCGGCCTCTTGCAGTCGATCTACGTCCAAGCGCGGATCGCATCGGCTAGTAAGGGCCGCGCGCTAATTTCGTAAGTAACGCTGCGCCCAAAGCTCGGTGCGCGGCAACAGATTTCCTAAAGGACTGAATGACAATTGAAGAAGCAAGTACTGGTCAGCGTCGACCGTGGAGAGACGCGAGTCGCGATGCTGGAGTCGACGGGTACCGTCGCGCGGAAATCCGGCTCGAGTTCAACGCGCCGGCGCCGTAAGCCGGCCGCCTCGGCGGCGGGTTATCGGGTCGCCGAGCTGTACCTCGAGCGCCGCGGAAACCGGTCGATCGTCGGCAACATCTATAAGGGCCGGGTTGACAACGTGCTGGCGGGGCTCGAGGCGGCGTTCGTCGACATCGGGCTCGAGAAGAACGGCTTTCTGCACGTCGACGAGATCGTGCTGCCCGGAGTCGAGGCGCCGCGGCGTGGCCGCGGCACCGGACGGGACTCGCGCCAGATCACCGACATGCTCAAGCCGGGCCAGGAGATCGTCGTCCAGGTCGTCAAGGACCCGCTCAAGACCAAGGGAGCGCGGCTCTCGATGGACCTCACGATCGCCGGGCGCTACATGGTCTATGCGCCGTACGGCGAAGGCATCGGCGTCTCGCGGCGGCTCGACGAGAAGGAGCGCGAGCGGCTCCGCAAGGAGGCATCGAAGCTCGACCTCAAGGGCGCGGGCGCGATCATCCGGACCGCGGCCCAAGGGGTAAAGCGGGCCGACCTCGAGCGAGAGCTCGTGTACCTGTTCAAGCTCGGCGAGGTGCTCCAGAAGCGCGTCGACGAGACCACGGCGCCCGCGCTCGTGTTCCAGGAGGCCGACCTCTCCGTGCGGGTCGTACGGGACATCTTCTCGGCCGACTTCGAGCGCGCGATCGTCGACGACCCAAAGCAACACCATCGGCTCGTCTCGTTCTTCTCGCGCACGGCGCCCGAGCTCGTCGAGCACGTCGAGCTGTGGGAGGAATCGACGCCGCTGTTCGAGGCGTTCGGTGTCGAGCAGGTGCTGGACTCGACGCTCTCGCGCCGCATCGACCTTCCGAGCGGCGGCTATCTGATGATCGACTACGCAGAGGCGCTGACGGTGATCGACGTCAACTCGGGGTCGTTCATCGGTCGCGGCAAGGGGGCCCGACTGGAGGACACGATCACCAAGACCAACCTCGAGGCGGCCGACGAGGTCGTGCGCCAACTGCGGCTTCGGGACATCGGCGGCATCATCGTGATCGACTTCATCGACATGACCCGCGCGCGCAACCGCGACGCGGTGCTCAAGACGTTGCGCAAGGCGCTCGACGAGGACCGGACGAAGACGTTCGTGGTCGAGATCTCGCCCTTGGGTCTGGTCGAGATGACGCGCCAGAACGTGACCGACGGGGTGCGCGAGATCATGACCCGCCCGTGCCCCACGTGCGACGGCGAAGGCGTGATCAAGTCCGAAGAGACGATCGCGATCGAGTTCGAACGCCGGCTGCGCGAGCTTTCGCTCCAGACCTCGGCCGAGGCGATCCTGATCCAGATGAACCCGCGCGTCAGCGCCGAGTTCACCGCCAACGACGGGCGCGTTCTGCACGCGGTCGAAGCCGACACCGGCAAGATGTTCGTGTTCGAAGGCTCAGAGGGGCTGCCGCTCGAGCACTTCCATGTCCTGCTCGAAGGCGACCGCGACGAGGTACTCGAACGGGCGATCCCGTTCCGCGAAGGCGAGGAGGTGCACGTCGAGATCGTCGAGCCGCACATGTACAGCCCCGGCGACGCGGTCGCCAAGATCGACGGCTACATCATCTCGATCAAGGGGGGGACCAGGTACATCGGCGAAAAGCACCTGGTGCGGATCGACGAGGCGGGTCGGACGTCGGCCGTGGCGTCGCTGGTCGACGTTCCGGGAGCCCGCAACAGCGATCAACCGGATACAAACGGCGATGAACTAGAATCGAAGCCTCGGCGCCGCGGCCGCAGGGGCGGACGGCGCCGTTCGAGCGCCAAGGCAGGGTCAGCTTCGGAATAGCCATGTACGCGATCATCAAGACAGGTGGAAAGCAGTACCGCGTCGAGCAGGGGCAGTCCCTGCTCGTCGAGCGGCTGTCCGCCGGCGATGGCGAGACCGTCGCGCTCGAGCCGTTGCTGCTCGTTGATGGCGCTGACGTGGTCGACGGCGATGCCCTGGCCAAGGTCAAGGTTGAGGCTCGGGTGCTCGGGCACGAGCGCGGGCCGAAGCTGCGGATCGTGAAGTTCAAGCCCAAACGCGGCTACAAGCGCCGTACGGGTCACCGCCAAGAACTGACCCGGCTCGAGGTGACGTCGATCGGTCGCGCCGCGCGTCGCAAGCGCGCCTCGACCCCGAAGCCGGTCGCGGCCGAGCAGGCGGGAGGCAGCGATGGCTCATAAGAAGGGGCTCGGTTCAAGCCGAAACGGCCGCGACTCGAATGCCAAGCGCCTCGGCGTCAAGGTGTTCGCGGGGCAGACCGTCACCGGCGGCGAGATCATCGTCCGCCAGCGCGGCACCCGGTTCAAGCCCGGCGACGGCACCGGGATCGGTAAGGACGACACGATCTTCGCCCGCTCGGCCGGGACTGTGCTGTTCACGCGCGGGCGGCGCGGACGCGTGATCTCGATCGTCGCGGACGCGGGAGCGGTCGCCCTCGCTGAGCCCGAGTCCGAGGTCCAGCCGGAGCCTGCGGCGGACGTGAGGCGCAGCCGCGCCGGGCCCGACGCCGACGCGGAAGCCGAGCCAGAGACGGACGCGGACCCCGCCGCCGAAGCCGAGCCCGAGACGGACGCGGACCCCGCCGCCGAAGCCGACGCGGAGCCCGCGGCAGAAGCCGACTCAGACGAGCCGACCGCGGACTAGCCAGCCGGTCGCCGCGACCGTCGAGCGCCCGACCGGGCCTTGACATGCATGACAGAGCGCGGATTCACGTACAGGCCGGCGCCGGCGGCGACGGCAGCCTCAGCTTTCGACGTGAGGCGCACGTGCCCAAGGGCGGCCCCGACGGCGGCGACGGCGGCCGCGGCGGCGACATCGTCCTGATCTGCGACGACTCGCTGCGCGACCTCGAGACCTACCGCCGCAAGGCGCACTACAAGGCCCGTCGCGGCGGACACGGCGAAGGGGCGCTTCGGCACGGTGCCGACGGCGCGGCGCTCGAGCTCCGGGTGCCGCCCGGCACGGAGGCGGTGCTGGAACGCGACGGCACCAGGCACGATTTCGTCCGGCCGGGACAGCGGGCGGTCGTCGCCCGCGGCGGCCCTGGCGGCCGCGGCAACAAACGGTTCGCCGGCCCAACCCACCAGGCGCCGCGGTTCGCCGAGCGCGGGCTGCCAGGCGACGAAACGTGGATCGCGCTGCGGCTCAAGCTGCTGGCCGACGTCGGGCTGATCGGTCTGCCGAACGCCGGCAAGTCGTCGCTGCTGGCGCGGCTGACCCGAGCACAGCCGAAGGTCGCCGACTACCCGTTCACGACGCTCTCGCCGGTGCTCGGGACGCTGGACTCCGATCAGCGCCAGCTGGTGATCGCCGACATACCGGGGCTGATCGAGGGCGCCAGCGAGGGCGCCGGGCTCGGACACGAGTTCCTCGCGCACGTCGAGCGGACCCGGCTGCTGGTCCACGTGCTCGACGTGGCGCCGCTCGACGGCTCCGACCCGGTCGACAACCATGCGACCGTCGAGCGCGAGCTGCGGCGACACGATCCGCGCCTGGCGGCGCTTCCGCGAATCCTGGCGCTGTCGAAATCCGACCTGGTCGATGCCGAGCGTGGCGCGGCCGCGCGCGCCGACTGGGAGCAGCGGCTCGGCCCGGACGGTGCCGGTGATCCTCACCTCCGCGGTCACCGGCGCCGGCCTGCGTGAACTTGGCCGCGGAGTTGCTGCGCCGCGTCCCGATACAGGCTGTCCCGGAACCGCACGAGACGGTCGTCGCGCCGCCGGCCGAGCTGGCCGAGCACCGCGTGTTCAGGCCAGCCGCGCCGCGCCGCTACACCGTGCAGCGAACCGGCGACGGCAGCTTCGCCGTCAGTGGCGCCGGGATCGAGCGGCTCGTCGCGCGATACGACCTCGACAACGAGGAGGCGCTCGCTCACCTCGAACGCCGGCTGCGTGGGATCGGCGTGATCCGGGCGCTCGAGGCCGAGGGGTTTCAGCCCGGCGACGAGGTCGAGATCGCGGGGATCGCGTTCGACCTCGATCCCGAGGTCTGAGCGCGCGGCAGCCTGTCACCCGATCGGGATGATGATCGGGCCTGTGGCGGTCTTAGGGTTCCTGTATCTACATCTGAGGAGGAGGGACCGGTATGCGCCGCTTGCTGGCATCGCTGTTTACGTTCGCAGCCGCCTGTGCGCTGGCGCCGTCGGCGTTCGCGGCGGTGCTGAGGGTCGGGACCTACCGCGGGATCCCGGGCCAGTACACGTCGGTGCAGGCCGCGGTCCGTGCCGCGAAGCCGGGCGACTGGATCCTGATCGCTCCCGGGGACTACAAGACGACTCCCGGTGATATTCAAACGCCGAAGGGCGGCCCCACATTTCCGTCCGGCGTGCTGATCACGACGCCGGACCTGCACATCCGCGGCATGAATCGCAACACGGTGATCATCGACGGCACCAAGCCGGGAACGGCCGTCTGCAGCCGGAGCGCGTCGGCGCAGAACTTCGGGCCCAAAGGCTCCGACGCGCGCGCCGGAGGCTACGGGGTGATTGCCGCCTCCGGCACGACGGGCCTCAACGGCCTGATGGTCTACAAGGCGGCAAACGTCTCGATCGAGAATCTGACCGCCTGCAACTTCCTCGGCGGCCGCGACGGCGACGGCCATACGGGCAACGAGATCTGGTGGAACGGCGGCGCCGACAGCGGCAAGGTAGGCGGCCACGGGTACTACGGCTCCTACCTGACTACGACCAGCAGCTTCTACAGCAGCGAGTCGACCGCCGCCGAGTACGGGATCTTCTCGAGCAACTGGAGCGGCGGCACCTGGAACGAGACGTACGCGAGCAACTTCAACGACTCCGGCTACTACATCGGGGCGTGCCAGCAGGTATGCGACCAGGTGGTCAACCACGCATGGGGCGAGTACAACGCGCTCGGCTATTCGGGCACCAACTCCGGCGGGAAGCTCGTGGTCGAGAACTCGCAGTTCGACAACAACGAGGATGGATTCGACACAAACAGCCAGAACGCCGACGAGCCTTCGCCACAGAACGGCGCCTGCCCGAACGGCGCGAGCAGCCCGATCACCCACACGCACTCGTGCTGGGTGTTCATGCACAACTACGTGCACAACAACAACAACCCGAACGTCCCCTCGTCGGGTAGCGCCGCAGCGGGGCCAGTCGGCACGGGGATGTCCATCTCCGGCGGCCGAAACGACACGGTCATGGACAACCGGTTCGTCAACAACAACGCGTGGGGCGTGATCTTCGTGCCGTACCTCGACAGCGGACCGCCGTGCACGGGAGGGACGCTGAACGCCGCCGGTGCGGGCTCCTGCCTGTTCGATCAGTGGGGCGTCGCACTGATCGGCAACACGTTCGGTCATAACGGCTCGTTCGGGCACCCGACGAACGGCGACTTCGGCCAGGTCAACCTCGAGGCTGGGAATCCGACCAACTGCTACAGGGCCAACAAGGCGCTCCCCGGCACGACCCTGAGCCCCGATCTTGTCGCGCTGGAGAGCACGCATCCGACCTGCGACGGTTCGCCGGCGCCGGTCGGAAACAGCAACCCCAATTTCCTCAACGAGGTGCTGTGCGACTCGCAGGTCGAGCTCGTCCCGGGGGTGCCGGCCGCTTGCCCGACCGGGCAATATCCGCGCCGGAAGCAGGTGGTGATGCATCCACTGCCGGCCGATCCGCTTCCGACGATGCCGTACCCGTGCGTGGGCGTGCCGGCGAACCCGTGGTGCGCCCGGACCTCCGGATTCGGATAGGAGCGCCTAAGGCCGGCGCTCTAAGAGCTTTGCCAGAATTTAGCCGAATGGTTTGACCCACCGCTGGGAACGCTCGGGGCCGTGCCCGAGCAAGGGGACACGCGTCAAGTCGTCCCCCGGGTTCCTGTCGACCTAGGGCCGGTCGAGCCCGGGTCCGCTCCTCGCACGCCGCGCGGCTCGCCCTGATGGTCGAGGGACGCGCGCGGGCGGGCGCGGGCGTGGTGACACGCTCCAGGTGGTGGGAGATCGACGGCGTATTTCAACGAAAATCTCCATCCTTGGTCCGGATCCGCGCTCGTCACCAGCGCCTCAATCGCGAGCTCGAGCGCCGACTCGCTCAACGGTTCCCGCTACTAGCTCAACGGTTCCCGCTAGTGCATCGCGCCCGCGGCCGTGTAGGATGCCGCGCCGTCCGGCCGGGGCATTGATGTCAACGAGGAGGAACTATGCGTCGTGCGTTAACAGGGCTGCTCGTCCTGAGCAGCATGCTCGTGTTCGCCGCGGCGGCGAACGCGAGTGTCCTGACCGTCGGCTCGTATCACGGGATCAAGGGCAAGTACAGCTCGATCCAGGCGGCGGTCAACGCCGCCAAACCGGGCGACTGGATCCTGATCGGTCCAGGCGACTACAAGACCAACCCCAGCTCGATTCGGACCCCCGCGGGGGCGTCCGACTTCCCCGCCGGAGTGCTGGTCACCAAGGCCAATCTTCATATCCGCGGCATGAACCGCAACACGGTGATCGTCGACGGAACCAAGCCCGGGTCTGCCGTTTGCAGCCGGAGCGCGTCGGCTCAGAATTACGGGCTAAAAGGCGCAAGCGGTTCCACGGATTCGTACATCGCGAGCGCGGCGAGCCAGGCGTCGGGCGTCAACGGCCTGATGGTGTGGAAGGCCCCGAACGTCTCGATCGAGAACCTCACCGTCTGCAACTTCCTCGGCGGGTCGCGTGACGCCGGCAACGGCGTCTGGTGGAACGGCGGCGCCAACAGCGGCAAGGTCGGCGGCCACGGCTACTACGGCTCGTACCTGACCGCGACCAGCACCTTCTTCAAGAGCGAAGCGACGGCTGCCACCTACGGGATCTTCTCCAGCAACTGGAGCGGCGGTACCTGGGACCAGACGTACGCGAGCAACTTCAACGACTCGGGCTACTACATCGGCGCCTGCCAGCAGATCTGCGATCAGACCGTCGATCACGCCTGGGCCGAATACAACGCGCTCGGCTACTCGGGCTCGAACTCTGGCGGCCGGCTGGTGGTCGAGAACTCGCAGTTCGACAACAACGAGGACGGGTTCGACACCAACAGCCAGAACGGCGACAACCCGCCGCCGCAGGACGGCGCTTGCCCGAACAACGGGATCAGCTCGATCACGCACACGCACTCGTGCTGGGTGTTCATGGACAACTACCTGCACAACAACAACAACCCCAACGTGCCGTCCGCCGGCAGCGCCGCGGCCGGCCCGGTCGGCACCGGCATGACCGTGTCCGGCGGTCGCAACGACACGATCATGGACAACCGGTTCGTGAACAACAACGCCTGGGGTCTCGCGATCGTGCCGTATACGGACAACGGCACATCGTGCCCCGGCGGGACCGTGAACAGCCCGCTGACCGGCAACGGCACGTGCCTCTGGGACGACTACGGCAACGCCGTGCTGGACAACACGTTCGGCCACGACGGCAGCTACGGCAACCCGACCAACGGCGACTTCGAGCAGCTCAACTTCGAGGTCCATCCGGACAGCTGCTTCAGCGGCAACACCGATACCAGCGGCAGCCTCAACGCAGCCGCCCTGGCAGCTGCAGCAGAACTACCCGTGCCCAGCGACCACGTCGGGGAACAACGCCAACATTCCGTTCCTCAACGAGGTGCTGTGCGACTCGCAGGTCTCACTGGCGCCGTTCGGGTGCCAGCCGGGCGACCACTACCCGCGGCGCACGACGGTGGTCATGCATCCGCTGCCCAGGGGGCTGAAGTCGATGCCCAACCCGTGCCAGGGCGTGCCGTCGAACGCGTGGTGCCGCCGCAGGGCGTGACGCAATAGCGAGAGGGGGAGGCCGGGTCGCTCGGCCTCCCCGCTTCGCCCACGCACGCCGGGCGCTCCGGTCTCCCCGGTCCCGCCCGCGCCGGCCGCCGTAAGCTCTCGCGGGGTGAGCTGCCTGGTGGTCAAGCTCGGTTCGAGCATCGTCGCCGACGAGCGCGGCGGCGTGCGCGAGGACGTGCTGAGCGGGATCTGCGACGAGCTCGCCGAGTTGCACCACGCCGGCCGCTCGCTGATCGTCGTGACCAGCGGCGCGATCGCGCGCGGGATGGGCGTGATGGCCATGGCACTGCGCCCACGGACGATCGATGAGCTGCAGGCGGCGAGCGCCGTCGGGCAGGGCAAGCTCTACCAGGTCTATGACCAGCTGCTCCGTGAACGCGACGTCCCCACCGCCCAGGTGCTGCTCACGTTCTTCGACATGAGCGCCCGGACCCACTACCTCAACGCCCGCCAGACGCTGCGCAAGCTGCTCGACTGGCGCGTGGTCCCGGTGATCAACGAGAACGACACGACGACCACCGACGAGATCTCGTTCGGGAACAACGACTTCCTCGCCGCCCAGGTGGCGATCCTGCTCGGCGCCGAGCTGCTGCTGCTGCTGACCGATGCCGAGGGCGTGTTCGACGCCGACCCGCGCGCGCACCCGAACGCTCGGCTCGTCGACGAAGTGCTCGACTTCACGGCGCTCGAGGCACTCGACATCGGGCACGAAGCGTCGCCGCTGGGCTCGGGCGGGATGCGTTCCAAGGTGGTGGCGGCCGAGATGGCGACCGCGGCGGGAATCCCGACGATCATCACCAGCGGCCTGCGGTCGGGGACGATCGCGTCGGCCGTCGCCGGCGAGCCGGTTGGAACTAGGTTTCCGGCGCGGGAGGGCCGCTACTCGAGCTTCAAGCTGTGGCTCAAGTACGCCAAGCCGACGCGAGGCCGGGTGCTGGTCGACGCGGGCGCGGCGCGAGCCCTGAGAGAGGGCGGCACGAGCCTGCTGCCGGTCGGAGTGGTCGACGTGCTCGGTTCATTTGAGGCCGGCGACGCGGTCGAGATCCTGTTCGACGAGCAGGCGGTGGGGAAGGGGATCTGCAACTACTCGGCGGCCGAGCTTCGGAAGGTGCGTGGGCTGCAATCCGGCGCGGTGCGGGAACTGCTGCCGCGCGCCAGCGAGGAGGCGGTCCACCGGGACTATTTCGTCCTCGCGTAACCTTCAAGGGACGATGGCGAGCACGGCAGTTTCGATCACCGATGTATGCGCGGGTGCCAAGCGCGCGGCGCGCGAGCTGGCGACGCTCGGCTCTGGCGTGAAGGACGCCGCGCTCGAGGCGATCGCGGTTGCGTTGCTCGAGCACGCCGACGAGATCCTCGAAGCCAACGCCCGGGACCTCGAGGCCGGGCACGAATCCGGGCTCTCCGAGGCGCTGCTGGACCGGCTCGCGTTGACCGACGAGCGGATCGCCGAGATGGCCGCGGGGGTGCGCAAGATCGCCGCGCTGCCGGACCCGGTCGGCGAGGTGATCGACGGATCGACGCTCCCGAACGGCCTCCAGATGCGCCGTGTGCGGGTTCCGCTGGGAGTGATCGCGGTCGTATACGAGGCGCGCCCCAACGTCACGATCGACGCGGCGGCGCTGTGCCTGAAGTCGGGCAACGCGGTCGTGCTCCGCGGCTCGAGCTCCGCCGCTCACTCGAATGCGGTCCTGGGTGCCGTCGCATCGAATGCGGCGGTCGGTGCCGGGCTGCCCGCCGGAACGATCTCGCTGCTGGCCGGGGGCGATCGCGACGAGCTCGCCGAGCTCGCGACCCAGACCGGGATCGTCGATTTGATCATCCCGCGTGGGGGGGAGGGACTGAAGGCGGCGCTGAAGGGCGTCGCGACCGTCCCTGTGATCTACGCGGCGTCCGGCAACAACCACGTGTTCGTCGATGCGAGCGCCGACCTCGATCAAGCCGAGGCGATCGTGCTCAACTCCAAGCTCCAGCGTCCAGGGACCTGTAACGCGTCCGAGAAGCTGCTCGTCCACGCCGAGATCGCGGACCAGTTCCTGCCGCGAGCATCGGACGCGCTACTCCACGCCGGGGTCGCGCTGCACGGCGACGAGCGCGCCCGGGCGGCTGCCCGCGGCGCCGCGATCGACGCCGCTTCCGACGCCGATTGGGATACCGAGTACCTGGCGCTCGAGATGGCGGTCGCGGTCGTCGACTCGACCGCCGACGCGATCGAGCACATCAACGCCCACGGCAGCGGTCACTCGGAGGCGATCGTGACCCACGACACATCGTCGGCGCGCGCTTTCCAGCTCGGCGTCGACGCCGCCTGCGTGTACGTCAACGCGTCGACGCGGTTCACCGATGGCGGCGAGTTCGGCAAGGGCGCCGAGATCGGCAATTCGACGCAGAAGCTGCACGCGCGCGGGCCGATCGGCCTCCAGGAGCTCTGTACGTTCAAGTACCTGGTCGAGGGCGAAGGTCAGATCCGACGCTGAGACCCGGCTCTAGGCGCCGTGCGCATCGGAATCCTCGGCGGCACGTTCAATCCGCCACATCTCGGTCACCTCGTGTGCGCCCAAGAGGCATACCGTGAGCTCGCCCTGGACCGCGTGATCATGATTCCGGCCGCGATTCCGCCGCACAAGCCGGTCGAACAGGAGCCGGGAGCCCAGCACCGACTCGAACTGTGCCGCTTCGCCGTGGCCGACGACGAGCGCTTCGAGGTGTCCGACATCGAGCTGCGCCGCGACGGACCGTCGTACACGGTCGATACCCTCCAAGAGCTGACCTCGAGCGCACCCAACACTGAGCACTTCCTGATCGTCGGCGGCGACATCGCCGCCGGGCTCCCCCGGTGGAAGGAGCCAGAGCGCGTGTTGGAGCTCGCGACGCTCGCGATCGCCAAGCGCCGCGGGACCGCGCAGGGCGCCGTCCGGACGGCGCTTGACTCCTTGCCCGGCGGCGAGCGGGCGCGCTTCTTCCAGATGCCGCGGATCGGGGTCTCCTCGACGATGATCCGCCGGCGCGTCCGTGCCGGTCAGCCGATCCGTTATCTCGTCCCCGACCGGGTATCTGAATACATCAAGCAGGAGGGTCTATACACGTGAGTCCCGAGGAAATCGCCACGGCGATCGCCGACTACGCCGCCGACGGCAAGGCGCTCGACATCGTCTTGCTCGACTTGCGGGGGATGATCGGCTACACGGACTACTTCGTGATCTGCAGTGGGCGCTCCGACCGGCAAACGAAGGCGATCCACGACCGGATCCACCAGGGGATGAAGCACGACCACGGGGTGCTGCCGAGCCGGGTCGAGGGGTTGGCGGGCGCCACCTGGATCCTGATGGACTATCTAGACGTGGTCGTCCACGTGTTCACCCCTGAGGTGCGCGAGTACTACCGGCTCGAGCAGCTCTGGGGCGAGGCACCGTCGCGCGAGTTCGGCGCGATTGCAGCGCATTAGCGCAGCGGGCTGGCCTAGTGGGATATCGACGGCCTATACCACGTCGATATCCACCCGCCCCACGGAATCGCCGCCACCGGCCTCAGAGCGCCGTCATCAGCTTCGGGGCGACTTCCTTCTTGCGGCTCATCACGCCGGGCAGGGCGATCGTGCTGTCCTCGGGCTCGACGCCGAAACTCCGCGCGACGGCGCCCACGTCCCCGGCCACCAGCATCTGGGTCCCGTGCTCGAGCACGTCGGTGACCATCAGCGCGTAGAGCGCCAGCTCCTTGTCCTCGCGCTCGTGGCGCAGGGCGGCGAGCAGCTCCTCCTTGCGCTCCAGCAGCGCCTTGCCGACGACCTCCACCTGCGCGATGCAGATCTCGTTGCCGCCGCGGACGTGGTAGCGCTTCGCGTCCTGGGTCACGAGCTGATCGGCGCTGATCCCGGACACGTCGGTCGTCGATTCGAACATCTCCCGCCCGAGCGCACGTGCGTCGATCGCCAGCGCCCGTTCCAGGTACGCGACGACCGCGTGGTCGCGATCAGTCGTGGTGGCCGAATTGAGGATCACCGTGTCCGACAGCACGGCCCCGAGCAGCATCATCGCCGTCGACGGGCTCGGCTCGAGTCCGTTTTGGCGAAACCGCTCGACGACCAGCGTGGCGCTTGACCCCACGGGGTCGAACGTGGCCGTTACCGGCACCCGCGTCTCGATCGAGCCGATGTGATGGTGGTCGAGGATCTCGAGGATCTCCGCCTGATCGATTCCGATCGCGCTCTGGGCCTGCTCGGCGTGATCGACAAGCACGACCCGGCGTCGTGGGGGAGCGACCAGGTCCGAGCGGGTGATCAGCCCGACGGGACGGCGCTCGGCGTCGATCGCGACAGCAGCGCCGTAGTAAGACCCCTTGATCTGCTCGGAGATGTCGTCGAGCAGGAAGTCGGGCGTGACCGTCAGCGGATCTGTCTCCATCAGGGCGCTGCACGGAGCGGCGAGCGTGACCATCCGCCCCGAGACGTAGCTGTCCAGTGGCGAGCCGACGATCGCGGTGCCCTTCGCCCGGGCATATTCGAGCACTTTGGGGTCCGGGAGATGCGAGTTGGAGATGATCACCAGCGCGGCGCCGTGATCGATCGCGAGCAGCTGCGCCTCTGGCCGGTCGCCGACGACGACCACGTCGCCATCCGAGATCCCGGTCGGCGTATTGACGTCGATCGCGTGCACCCACACGCGACCGGTAAGCTGGCGATCCTCGCCGCACAGCAGCTCGCCGTCCAGCGCGGACACGATCGCCGACACGTACGTTGGCGCGTCCGCGAGCGTCGAGGTGTGGCGCGACTCGCGGATGTAGCGACGCGCGAGCGCGCGCTCGGTCAGCACGCCGGTCAGCGCGCCGGCCGAGTCGACGATCGCGACGAGCTCCAGACCGGCCCTGGCCAGCTCGATGCCGGCGTCCCGGATCGTCTCGTCCTCGCGGACGATGGGAAAGCTCGTCTGCATCACATCCACCGCGCGCGGCATCACGTGCGCGAGGAACGCGGGCTCGGGGGCGCCGCTGCGGTCGAGCACCCAGCGCGTCTGCGGGTTGCAGTCGCCCAGCCGGACGGGGACATAGTCGTTGCCTGGATCGAGTCGTTGCTTGAGCTCGGCATAGCCGATCGCCGACGCGATCGAGTCAGTGTCGGGATGGCGGTGTCCGGTTACGTAGATCGTCGACACGCGTGGCGATTATCGCCGTTCTCGGCGTCCGCGCGTGAGAAACGATGTGCGGTTTTCGCAGCGGGACGCGGGGCGCGGTACCGTCCGGGCTGCAGCTGGGGTGGCGGGCGTTTGGCCGCCCCAACAAGGGCCCAGAAAAGGAGACGCGCATGCCGACAGCCCCGACAATCCTTCCGACCCAGATCACCGCGGGCGAGGCGCCGGGCCTCAGGTACCGCCTCGAGGGCGAGCTCGTGCCGGTCCTCCACATGGCGCTCGACGGCCAGTTGCCGATCTACTTCGAGCACCACGTGCTGCTGTGGAAGTACCCCGAGATGCAGATCGGCCTGCACCCGCTCAAGAAGGGCCTCAAACGCCGGATGTTCGGCGGCATGCCGCTGCTGCTGCTCGAGGCACAGTCCGCCGGCGAGATCGCGTTCAGCCGCGACGCTCCCGGGCACATCGCGGCGCTGCACCTGCAGTCGGGCGACGGGATCATCGTCCGCGAGCACCAGTTCCTGGCCGCGACTCGCAACGTCGAGTACGACTACAGCCGGATCCAGGGCTTCGCGAACATGATGTACGGCGGCGGCTTTTTCGTCGACCAGTTCTTCGCGGCCGACCACGAAGGGGTCGTCTGGGTGCACGGCTATGGGAACGTGTTCGAGAAGGCGCTCGATCCGGGCGAGACGATCGATATCGAGCCCGGGGGCTGGCTGTACCGCGACCACTCGGTGTCGATGACTCAGGAGGTCTACGGCTTCAAGACCGGCTTGATGGGCGGCGGCGGCCAGCTCGTCTTCAACCGCTTCACGGGCCCGGGTCGCGTCGGGCTCCAGAGCGCCTACTACCACCCGCCGGTCCAAGAGAACGGCGGCAATGCGCAGCGGTCGAGCGGTGACTCGATCGGCGGGATCATCGGCGGACTGCTCGGCAATTAGCTCGCGATGAGCTTCACGACCGGGTATCTCGCCGACCACCCGCTGCCCCCGGGAATCGTCGGGGCGCTGGGGCTCGGCGGCTATCAGCTGCTCGCCGACGTCGGCGGCGTCGGCGCCGGACGCCTGGGGCCGCAGGCGTTCCTACTGGTCGCCCCCGACCCGAACCCGGCGCTGCCCGACGCGGGCACGCAGATCTCGCTGCATCACACGCGGCTGAAAAACGACGCCGAGCTGGCGCCGTTCACGCAGCTGGCGGCGCAGCTCGGCTACCTGCGCCTGTCGGGCTACCGGCTGGCGCTCGAGCGTCACGGGCTGCGCAGCAAGATCAGCGTCGTCGACCCGGCGACCGGCGGGATCACGGCCACGATCCCGGACAAGCATCCGGGCGGGCTGTTCGGCGGCGGAGGGGGCGCAGCGAAGCTGCTCGCCCAGGTGCGAGCGCTGCCGCCCGCCGGCTCCCCACCCGATCTCCAGAACCCGGAGCTGCTCCGTCAGGTGCTGCTGGCGCTGGCGCTGCGCGACGAGAGCGTCGGCGGCGCCGAGGCGGCCGAGCTCGCCGACCGCGCGCTCGAGCTGACGCGCGGTGACACGACGCTCGACCCGCCGGCCGCGCTCGAGGCCGCCAAACGGAGCGGAAGCTGAGCCGCAGCACCGGTCCGGGTAACGGCTCGGCGGCGGACCGTCAGCCGGATCGGGCTGCGCGAAAGCGTGACCAGCACCTCTTCGCCGCCTGCGACGCGCTCCATCCAGTAGCCGAGCTTGTCGCGGAACGGGTTGGATCCGACGGTGATCGGACCATCGGACGAAGGAGTGGAGCTAGTCGGGCTCGAACCGACGACCTTCGCGCTGCCACGCAACGCTCTCCCAGCTGAGCTATAGCCCCGACGAAGGCGAAGTCCTCAGCAAGGTTAATACATGCGCGCTGACAGTTGCGCGGTGGGGCGAGATTCAGACCGGCGACGCGACGGGTCGCCGACCGCAAGTAACCTGAGCGGCAAGACATGTCCGAGCGCCGCTACGACCCCAAGCAGATCGAGCCCAAGTGGCAGGAGTTGTGGGGGCGCGAGCGCACGTGGGAGGTCTCGAACGAGCCCGACGCGACCAACAACGCCGATAAGTCGTACGTGCTAGAGATGCTGCCCTACCCGAGCGGCGAGCCCCACATCGGGCATCTGAAGAACTACGCGCTCGGCGATGCGATCGCCCACTTCCACCGCCGCACGGGCCATCGCGTGCTGCACCCGATGGGCTACGACGCGTTCGGGCTGCCGGCCGAGAACAACGCGATCAAGACCGGCGTCCATCCCCGCGACGCGACCAACAGATCGATCGAGGCCTACCGCCACTGGTTTCACCGCTGGGGGATCTCGATCGACTGGAGCCGGGAGCTCGGCACCCATGAGCCCTCCTACTACCGCTGGACCCAGTGGATCTTCCTGCGGCTGCTGGAGCGCGACCTTGCATACCGCAAGGAGGCTGCGGTCAAGTGGTGCCCGTTCGATCAAACGGTGCTCGCCAACGAGCAGGTGATCAACGGTCGCTGCGAGCGCTGCGGGCACGAGGTCGAAGTCCGCCAGCTCGAGCAGTGGTTCTTCCGGATCACCGACTACGCCGACCGCCTGCTGGTCGACCTCGACAAGATCGACTGGCCCGAGCACGTCAAGGCCATGCAGCGCAACTGGATCGGTCGCAGCGAGGGCGCCGAGGTCACGTTCCGCTGCGAGGAGCTGGGGATCGACTACGCGGTTTTCACCACCCGTCCCGACACGTTGTTCGGCGCGACGTTCTTCGTCATGGCGCCCGAGCATCCGGACGTATTCAGGCTGGTCGCCGGTGCTCCATACGAGCAGCAGGTCCACGAGTACGTCAACCACGCACTCGCCGCCGGCCTCGAGGACCGCGGCGCGCTCGACAAGCCCAAGACCGGGGCGCCGCTGGGTCGCACGGTCACAAACCCCGTCAACGGCGAGCAGATCCCGATGTTCGTCGCCGACTACGTGCTGATGGAGTACGGGACCGGCGCGGTCATGGGAGTCCCCGCGCACGACCAGCGCGACTACGAGTTCGCGACCGCCTTCGGACTGCCGATTCGGCCGGTCGTCGCGCCCGCTGACGAAGACGCCGAGCCACCTGCGGACGAGGCATTCACCGCCCACACGGACGACGAGCGACTGATCAACTCGGGCGAGTTCACCGGCATGGATGCCGTCGCCGGCCGCGAGGCGATCGTCGCTTGGCTCGACCGCCAAGGGGTCGGCCACGCCTCGGTGAACTTCAAGCTGCGCGACTGGGGCATCTCGCGGCAGCGCTACTGGGGCTGCCCGATCCCGGTGATCCACTGCCCGGCGTGCGGACTGGTGCCGGTGCCGGACGAGGATCTGCCCGTCGTGCTGCCGGACATCGAGGACTACCAGCCCCGCGGTCACTCGCCGCTCGCGGGCGCCGAGGAGTGGGTCAACGTCAAATGCCCGAGCTGCGGGGGCGACGCGAAGCGCGAGACCGACACGATGGATACGTTCGTCGACTCGAGCTGGTACTTCCTGCGCTACTGCGACGCGCGCAACGACACAGGCGCCGTGGGACCGCGAGGTGCTCGCCCGCTGGATGCCTGTCGACCAGTACATCGGCGGTGTCGAGCACGCGATCTTGCACCTGATGTACGCGCGCTTCTTCGTCAAGGCGCTGGCCGACATGGCGCTGCTCGACATGCAGGAGCCGTTTCAGGCGCTGTTCACGCAGGGGATGATCCTCGGCCCCGACGGCAACAAGATGTCGAGCTCGAAGGGCAACGTGATCGCACCGAGCGAGATCATCGAGCGCTTCGGCGCCGACGCCGCCCGCTGCTACGTGCTGTTCATCGGGCCGGCCGACCAGGACGCGGCCTGGGCTGAGACCGGCCTAGAGGGCGTGTACCGGTTCCTGAGCCGGCTCTGGCGGCTCGGGTACGAGCTCGGCGAAGGTGGACGAGCGCCCGCCGACCAGCCCCGCGAGCCCCAGGGCGCGGATCTGACCGTGGTCCGAAAGGCGAACTGGGCGATCGACAAGGTGACCGCCGACATGCGCGGGACGCGGTGGGCGTTCAACACCGCGATCGCGGCGGCGATGGAGCTCGTCAACGAGATCTACCGCCAGACCGACTCGGGCCCGGAATCGAGGCGCTTTGCGACTGCGACCGCCGCCTCGCTGATCTTCCCGTTCGCGCCCCACCTGGGCGCGGAGGTCTACGACCAGCTGACCGGTCAACGCGTCTGGGAGCAGCCGTGGCCCGAGGCGGATCCGGACATGCTCCAGGCCGACGCGTTCGAGCTCGTGTGCCAGGTCAACGGCAAGGTCCGCGACCGCGTGAGGGCGCAGACCGGCGCCTCTCGTGAGGAGCTGATCGAGCTCTGCATGGCGGCACGCGGCGTCAAGTCTCACCTCGACGGCAGCGAGGTCGCGAAGGTGATCGTCGTTCCCGACAAGCTCGTCAACGTCGTCGTCCGCTGAGTGGATGCCGGTGTCGGCGCCCTACGTCGCGGTCGTCGGCGCGTCGGAGGCGACGCCGGAGCTCGAAACGACCGCCGAGCAGGTCGGAGCGCTGCTCGCTGAGGCCGGCGCGATCGTGATCACCGGCGGCCGCGGCGGCGTGATGGCGGCCGCGTCGCGCGGCGCGACCAACGCCGGCGGCACGGTGCTCGGATTGCTGCCCGGCACGAGCCGCGCCGAGGCGAACGAATGGGTGACGATCGCGCTCCCGACCGGCATGGGGGAACTTCGAAACGGCCTGATTGTGCGCGCCTCGGACGTGTTGATCGCCGTCGGCGGCGCCTACGGGACCCTGTCGGAGGTCGCGCTTGCGCTCGCCACGGGGGTGCCCGTGATCGGGCTCGGCAGCTGGACGATCGACGGCATCGAGCAGACCGTCACTCCGGAGGAGGCCGTCGCGCGGGCACTGAACAGCGTCAACCGCCGGGCCTAGACTCGGTTGCGCACAAATGCCGACCTTCAAAGCTGTCTACTTGATCCACGGCGACGATCACGGGCGGATCGCCGAGCGTCGCGCGCGACTGCGCGAGCTGGCGGAATCGCTCAGCGGCACGCAGGGAATCGAGCTGTTTGAGGGTGACGAAGCGAGCCCGGATGCTGTCGCGAACGCGCTCGACTCAATGACGCTCGCACTCGGGCGGCGGTTCATCGTCGTCGACGGCGTCGAACGCTGGCGCGACAAGGATCTCGACGCGCTCCAAGACGCGGTGCGCGCGATCGCGCCCGACACGACGGTCGCCTTCTTCGCCCGCGAGGACAGCCGCAATCGCGCTCCCGACAGGCTCCACGCGATCGTCAAGCAGGCCGACGGCGACATCAGCAGCGAGGACAGCGTCAAGCCGTGGGAGCTTCCGAAATGGGTCGTCGCGCGCGCCAAGGAGCTCGGGATCGTGCTCGATCCGGAGGCCGCACGGGCGCTGATCAAACACGTCGGCGAGCGCCAGCAGCGATTGCTGCGCGAGCTCGAAAAACTGGCGCTCGGGATCGACGACCCGGAGGAGGTCACGATCCTCGACGCCGGTCAGATCATCGAGCTGACCGCCTCGTCGGCCGAGCGCAAGGCATGGGCCGTGGCAGACGCGCTCGTCGCCGGCGATCAGCAGGCGGCAGTCCAGGCCTACCTCGCGCTCCGCGCACAAGGCGAGCGGGTGTCGGGACTGCTGTACTGGATCTCGCAGCGCCTTCGCACCGCGCACGAGATCGCTGCCGCGCTCGACGCCGGCGAACCGCCGGCGCAGATCAAGCGGCGCCTGCGGATGCCCTCACGCGCGGCTGACAAGCTGATCGCCGACGCCCGACGGGCCGGCAGCGAGCGCCTACGGCAGGCGATCTGCGAGGTCGCCGACCTCGAGCTCGCGTCCCGCGGCGGTGGCCCCGGCGGTGCGAACGAGGACACAGCGGCGCTGCTCTCGATCGCTGCAACCACCGGCTAGACATCGTCCCCGGACGCGAGATCATCCGGTTGACGTGTGCCACCGCTGCCCTCGTCTTCCGTGACCGGCCACCGGTACCGGATGCTCGCGAGCCTCTGGCTCGAGGTGTCGCTAGGCGATCGTGCTGTGGATCACCAGCACGATCGCCGCGATCACGCCGAGGATCAAGATCAGCGTCATGAACCGCAGCCCCCAATTTGGGCGCGAGCGAAGCGCGGGGTTCAGCGGTCGCGGGCGCATGTATGGGGTATCAGTTCTCGGATGGCTATGAGGAGCGACTGGCTCGCCCCGAACGAATTGCGGATCGCCGACCGGGGGATAGGAGCTTGCGAGCCCGCGCCGGCGCGGCAGATCGCGCGTCTCGCGAACCTCGGACGCGTCGCCGGCTCCGCGCGACTCGCGTACCCCGGACGCGTCGCCGGCTCCGCGCGACTCGCGAACCCCCGACGCGCCGCCGGACCGTCCGGAAGCGACCCTCGTCGACCGCTCGGCTGCCTCCTTCTCCGCGGCCGCAGACGCCCGCGTCAGCCGCTCGATCGTAGCCTCGGCCGCCGTCACGCGCATACGGAGGCGCTCGGATTCTGCCCGCTGCTGATCGAGCGCCCGGACCGTCGCCTGCAGCTGACGATCGGACTCGCGCGCTTTGAGCCGGACTGCATCGAGCTCGGCTGACGCGGCGGCAAGCTCGGTCGCCGGCCGCGTTGGCGATGTCGAGCTCGGACCGCAGGCGTCCCAGCTCCGAACGGAGGCGGCGGACCTCCGACCGTTCCTCCTCGAGCGTCTGCTCCGATTCCTCGCGCCTGGCGTGCTCATGCGCAGTGGCGCTGTCGGCGATCGCCAATCTCGATCGCAGGCGTTCGAGCTCGAACGCCTGGTCGGCGTTCGATGGGCGGGCCCGGACGCGATCGCCGCGAACCCGCGGTGCCCGCGCGTCGGGCGCTGCCGCGACGGTTTCACGCTTGCGCGCCGTTCCCCGCCGTTGCGGCAGTTCGACGGCGATGTCGGGGGCGACCGACAGCTCGAGCTGCTCGGTGTCCTTGAGCTCGACGTCGACCGGGAACGAGGCGAGCCATGGCTCGCCGTCCTCGGCCGCCCACGGCTTGTGGTCGAGGTCGGCGAGCGCGCGCTGTTCGCCGCCGTCCGCGCGCATCGTCAGCGTCAGCGTCGGCCGCACGAAGCGCCGGCCGCGGACGCCGAACCAGCGGCCGCTGACGAGCACGTGACCGTGATCGTCGAGTGCGACGCGTTCGACTTCGAACGAGATTCGATCCGCGCTGGCGGTCTGATGATCGGAAGTCTGGCTAGCCATCGGTGCTAACTACCCGGGCCTTCCATGTTCCCACGCGGCAACGGGCGTGGACGCAACGGGCGTGCCAGCAAGTAAGCGCCAAGAACTGTCGCGCCAGCCGGAAAGCGGCCGGAACAGCAGGGTCGAGGCTAGGCGCCGCGACGCAGCCGGGCAGCGCGGGACTTCTTGCGCGCACCGCTGTTGCGGTGCAGGGCACCGCGCTTGACCGCCTTGTCGATCGTCTTCACGAGCACCCGGTGCTCGCTGTCTGCCACGTCGGCGTCACCGGCGGCGACGGCGCGCTCGAGACGCCGGAAGTAGGTCTTGATCGTCGACGTGTAGCGGCGATTCTCGAGCCGCTCGCGCTCGGCGCGGACAATCCGCTTCTTCTGTGAGTGAATGTTGGCCATGAAAGCAGTCGGCCGCGGAAGGCCGCGGCGCGCGCGTACTATAGCGCGCTCGTGTCAGTAGAGAGCACCGTCGTCGGCGAGCAGCCGCCCGCTTCGCCACCGCCTGCATCGCGACGGCGGCTCGCGATCAGCACCGCGATCTTCGCGATGGCGACCGCGCTGTCGCGGATCGCCGGCCTCGCGCGCGAGGTCGTGCAGGCCAACTTCTTCGGCACCACCCAGGCCTTCTCGGCGTTCACGATCGCCTCGCAGGTCCCCAACCTGTTCAGCAACCTGTTCTCCCAGGCGGCGCTGTCTGCCGCGTTCGTGCCCGTGTTCACCGAGCTGATGCAGCAGGGGCGCCGGCGCGAGGCGCTGCGGCTGGCGTCGTCGCTGTTCTGGCTGATCCTGGTCGTGCTCGGCACGCTTACGGTGCTCTGGTTCGCGGTTGCCGACCTGGTCATGCCGCTGTTCACCGGGACGTTGAGTGCCTCGGCGACCTCGCTGACGGCCGGCCTGTCGCGAGTCCTGTTCCCGGTCGTCCTGCTCCTGAGCCTGACAGGCCTGCTGGTCGGGATCCTGCAGTCCTACGACCACTTCACGATCCCGGCCCTGGCGCCGGCGCTGTGGAACGTGGTGATCGTCGTCGGCCTGGTGGTCCTGCACGGCCGCTTCCACGGCCAGGACGCCGTCTACGCGTACGCGATCGCGTGGCTGATCGCGACCGTCGTGCAGTTGGTGCTGATCGCCTGGGCGGTGCGACGGATCAATTTCAAATTCTCGTTCGCGATGGACTACAAGGACCCCGACGTACGCGAGGTCCTGATCCTGTTCCTCCCGGTCACGCTGAGCATCGGGATCATCAACCTCGACGTGTTCATCAACGCCGGCCTCGGCGCGCTGGTCTCGCCTTACGCGCCGGCGGCGATCAACGACGCGTTCCGTCTCTACATGCTGCCCCAGGGCGTCTTCAGCGTCGCCGTCGCGACCGTCCTGTTTCCGACCCTCAGCCGGATGGCGATCAGCCGCGACGTGGGAGGGATGCGCCGCACGGTCGGCAACGGGATCCGCCAGATCAACCTGCTGCTGATTCCTTCGGCGGCGCTGATGGCGGCATTGGCGACCCCGATCGTGCGGCTCGTCTACCAGCGCGGCGAGTTCACGGCCTACTCGACGCATCTCACATCGACAGCGCTGTTCTGGTTTGCCTTCAGCCTCCCGTTCGCGGGCGTCAACCTACTCCTCGGCCGCACGTTCTTCGCGCTCAAGCGCCCGTGGATCCCGACCAAGCTCGCGGCGATGAACATGGCCGTCGACATCGTCGTGTCGTTCGCGCTCTACAAGCCGCTCGGGATCAGCGGCCTGGTGATCGGGACGGTCTCCGCCAATGTCGTGATGACCTGGCTTCAGCTGCGCCGCCTGCGGACCGGCTTCAACGGCCGGCTCGAGGGCGGCCAGACGACGATGATCACCGTCCGGATCCTGGTCGCGACCGCGATCATGACGGTCGTTGCGTATCCGATCTGGAAGGGGTTGCACGGCGCGCTCGGCGCGTCGTTCCTCGCCCAGCTCGTGTCGCTCGGCGTCGCGCTGACCGTCGCGATCGCCCTGTACGCGTGGCTGGCGCTGCGGATGCGGATCCCCGAAGCGCGACAGATCCAGTCGCTGGTCGTCGGCCGGCTACACCGGCGAGCGGCCTCTACGTAGCGGACTAAGAGCGCCCGGCGCTGCTTCGTACCCTTGCATGTGGCATGTCCGACCAGGCCCACATCCGCAACTTCTCGATCATCGCCCACATCGACCACGGCAAGTCGACGCTCGCCGATCGAATCCTCGAGCTCACCCACACGGTCGACCCGCGGTCGATGCGCGCGCAGGTGCTGGATTCGATGGACCTCGAGCGCGAGCGCGGGATCACGATCAAGGCGCAGGCCGTGCGCGTCTTCTATACGTCGCAGAGCGACGGCGAGACCTACCAGCTGCATCTGATCGACACGCCCGGGCACGTGGACTTCACGTACGAGGTCTCGCGTTCGCTGGCCGCCTGCGAGGGCGCGCTGCTGGTCGTCGACGCGTCCCAGGGCGTCGAGGCCCAGACGGTCGCCAACACGTACCTCGCGATCGAGTCGGGGCTCGAGCTGATCCCGTGCCTGAACAAGGTCGATCTCCCGGGCGCCGAACCCGAGCGGGTCGCCGAGGAGGTCGCGGACCTGCTAGGCGAGCCCGCCGACGCGGTGCGCCGGATCAGCGCCAAGACGGGCGAAGGGATTACCGACGTGCTCGACGAGTTGATCGAGCGCGTGCCGCCGCCGAGCGGCGACCCCGACGCGCCGCCCCGGGCGCTGATCTTCGACTCCGAGTTCGATCAGTACCGCGGCGTGATCGCCTACATTCGCGTGGTCGACGGGACGTTCACCAAGGGCGAGGCGATCCGGGCGATGCAGGCCGGGACCGAGGCCGAGATCGACGACATCGGCTTCTTCACCCCGCAGATGACGTCGGCCCAAAGACTGAGCGCCGGCGAGGTTGGCTTTCTGATCACCGGCGTCAAGGACGTCACCAAGCTGCGCGTCGGCGACACGCTGACGGCCAAGCGCAATCCCGCGACCGCGCCGCTCCCGGGCTACCGCGAGGTCAAGCCGATGGTCTTCTGCGGCCTGTTCCCGATCGAATCCGACCAGTACCCGGATCTGCGCGACGCGCTCGAGAAGCTGACGCTGAACGACGCGGCTCTGTCGTGGGAGCCCGAGACCAGCGACGCGCTGGGCTTCGGCTTTCGCTGCGGGTTCCTCGGCCTGCTCCACATGGACATCGTCCGCGAACGGCTGGAGCGCGAGTACGACCTCGAGCTGCTGGCGACGATGCCGAGCGTCGAGTACGAGGTGACGCTGACCGACGGCATGGTCGTCCCTGTCCACTCGCCGAACGACATGCCCGACCCGAGCAAGGTCGCAGAGGTACGCGAGCCCTATATCCGCGCTTCGATCCTGACCCCGAAGGAGTTCGTCGGGCCGATCATGGAGCTCTGCCAGGAGCGCCGCGGCGACCACTCCGGCTTGCACTACCTGTCGGCCGAGCGCGTGCAGATCACCTATGACCTGCCGCTCGCCGAGATCGTGCTCGACTTCTTCGACCAGCTCAAGTCGCGCACGCGCGGCTACGCGTCGCTCGACTATGAGCTGATCGGAATGCGCGACTCCGATCTGGTCAAGCTCGACATCCTGCTCGCCGGCGACCCCGTCGACGCGCTGTCGATGCTCGTGCACCGGAGCAAGGCGCAGGCGGCCGGCCGGTTGCTGGTCGAGAAGCTGCGCGAGAAGATCCCGCGCCAGCAGTACGACGTCCCGATCCAGGCGGCGATCGGGTCGCGGATCGTCGCGCGGGAGACGATCAAGGCCTACCGCAAGGACGTGATCGCCAAGTGCTACGGCGGCGATATCACGCGCAAGCGCAAGTTGCTCGAGCAGCAGAAGCGCGGTAAGCAGCGGATGAAGCAGGTGGGACGGATCGAGGTCCCGCAGGAGGCGTTCCTGGCCGTGCTGGAGCTGGGGGAGAAGTAGCTACGTCGCGATCCGACTACAGCGCCGAGCTCGTCGACCGCACCGACCCCAAGGTCGGCCAGGAGTTGATTCGCGTCCGCTACGGCGACGGGCGCGTCGAGGAGCTGCGACTGCACGACTACGCCCGCGTTTACGCGATCCCGGGCCTATACGAGCGGATCGTCCAGGACCGCCTCGGTTGTCGTTCGCCGCAACAGCTCGCCACGATGCTGGCTGACGCGGCCGACGCGCTCGGCTGGGATCCGCAACGAGGTCAAGGTGCTCGACCTTGCAGCCGGCAACGGGGTTTCCGGTGACGCCCTGCGCGCCCACGGCTTGACGCCGGTGCTGGGAACCGACATCGACCCCGAGGCGCGCGCGGCGGCGCTGCGCGACCGCCCCGCCGTCTACCACCGTTACATGACGCTCGACCTGCTGGCGCTCACGCCAGGCGACCAACGAGCGATCTCCGGCCTGCGCGCCAACGCCGCCTCATCCGTCGCGCCGGTCGGCACCGCCTCACAACAGCTCCCGCCGCAGGCGCTGATCGCCGCGGCGCGGTTGCTGACCGACGATGCGCTGGTCGTCTACATGCACGACCCGAGGTTCGGCGACGAGGATGAGGTGACCGCGCAGCTCTGGGGAGATCACACGCACGCCGAACTGCTCAGTCGCACGCGCTACCTACACCGCCATACGGTCACCGGCCGGCGCTACGAGATGGATGGGGTCGTTTGGCGCCTACGGCGCCCACCAAAAGAGCGTCGAACGAAATGACGCCCGCGTCATTTGAAAGGCGCTCTGGCCCCAGCTCAGGCCCAGTAACCGCCAGGCCCACGCCGGCGGTCTGGGGGACGACCGTAGCGGCGCTCGTACCGGGCGGCGAGCCGCCGGTATCGGTCGGGCCCGGAGTGGCCGCTCCAGGTGTACGTCCACGGCCCGCGGGGGGCGTGACGCCGCCCGCCGACGACCAGAAACACGATCATCACCACCATCCAGACGATCGTCGCCGCCAGCAAGCAGAGTGACTGTCAGCGCCAGCACGGGGATCGCGACCAGCAGCAGGACGGGGTTCTCCCGCATCGTCGCGAGCGCCCAGCCGCCCATCGACCGGCCGCGGTGGACGCTGGGCCGGCCCTCAGGATGCGGCAGGTCAGAAACCGTTTCGTCGAGCTCGTCGTAGGTGCGCGCCTTCAGCGCATGGGTGACTCGGTGCTCGAGCTCCTCGGCTGCGATCCGTCCCTCGGTCGCGGCCTTGCGCAGGCGATCGACGATTTGGTCGCGATCGCTGTCGGATGCCCTCAGACTGCCGTGCCTGCTCACGCCATCCAGGCTAGCGCGAGCGCGCGACGGGCGCAATAAATCGGTCGCTCACAGGCGCCGTCTGACGCCGACCTCTTCGAGGTGGCCCAGCAGGTCCGCCGGATCCTCGTAGACCCGGAACGCGCCGGCATAGATCAGCTCCTCGCGCCCGTAGCCGCCAGACAACAGCCCGATCCCCAGCGCTCGTGCCCGCTGCGCCGCGAGCAGGTCCCAGACGCTGTCGCCGACGACGATGCTGTCGGCGATTTCGGCACCGATCCGGTTGGCCGCGGTCAGGAACAGGTCGGGATCCGGCTTGGCGTAGCGGACCTGGTCGCGGGTCACCATCGGCGTGTCGGCCGGCAGTTCGAGCAGCTCGAGCGCCAGCCGCGCGTAGCGCTCGACGCCGCTGGTCGCGATCGCCCACGGGACGCCGTGCTCGGTGAGCGTGTGGAGCAGCTCGATCGCGCCCGGGAGCGGCGTGACGCTGTCGTAGGCCCGGATGTAATAGTCGGCGTGCAGTCCGGGGAGCCGCGCGAGCGTCTCCGCGTCGAGTGGGGTCTCGAGCTCACGCGCGAGCGCGGTCACGAACAGGCCGCCGCTCATCCCGATCCGGCGGTGGATCTTCCACACCGACAGCGGGATCCCGACCTCCTGCAAGGCCTCGCGCCACGCCAATACGTGCTGGTAGACGCTGTCGATCAGCGTGCCGTCGAGGTCGAACAGGAAGGCGGGCCGGGACGTTTCGTTCATCGGTCGGCCAAAGGCTAGGCGTCGGCGCTCCAACGTGCCGACGAGGCAATGCCGACGAAGCCTACGAGCCGGTGATCCCCAGCCCGGTGAACGTCGCCGAGCCGGCCGTGCCGCCCGCGCCGGCGGCGCCACCGCTGCTGCCTGTGCCGGTCCTCACGTTGGTCACCGTGATCGTCCCCGCGCCGCCGCTGTAACCCGACCCGCCGCCACCGCCGCCGGAACCGACCGTGTTCTTGGCGCCGCCGCCGCCACCACCTGAGGCATAACCGCCGCCGCCGGCACCGGCGCCATTGCCACTGCCACTGCCGGCGCCGCCCGCGCCGCCGGCCGCACCACCGGTGCCGCCCGTATTGCCGGCGCTGCCGCCCAGCGCGGCGCCTGCGGCGCCACCCGTGAGCGGTGACGTGACGCCGCCGCCACCACCGGAGCCGCTGACGCCGGTACCGGCGGTTGCGCTGTTGCCGCCGCTGCCGGCGCCACCGGCGTCATCGCCGCCGCCGCCACCGCCGCCCGCGACGGCGATCGGCGAGCCAGCCGTGACCCAGACGCATGTGGCCGCGCCGCCGCCACCGCCAGCCGTCCCGTGGGTGCCTCCTGCCCCTCCCGCGGCGCAGCCGCTCGCGCTCGCGCCGGCGGCGCCGCCCGCGCCCCCGCCGCCACCGACGACCACCGTCAGCGTGGTCGCGCTGCTGCCGTTGGGGATGTTGATCGTGCCGCTGACGCTGCCTCCCGCCCCTCCCGCGGCGCCAGCACCGCCGCCACCGGCGCCGTTGATCGTGAACGTGACCGTGGTCGTGTGCGCCGGCACCGTGACTGTGTGCGTCCCGGCGGTGGTCAGCGTGACCGTGCCGGTGTTAGTCATCGCGAAGTTGACGGTGTTGGTCGCCGGCGCGTTCGCGCTCACGTTGTAGGAACCCGATGTGGCGTTGGCGGTGAACGTGGATGAGGTCGCGTCGCCGCTCGAGTTGGTCGTCGCGACGCACTCGTAGGTCTGTGGATTACTGCTGCAGCCGCTGGCGCCGAAGGTTCCGCTCGCGCCCGAGGAGGGTGCGGTGAAGGTCACCGGGGTGCCGGGCACGGGGTTGCCGTCGGAGTCGGTGACCAGCGCGACGAGCGGGTTGGCGAAGGCGCTGCTGGCGTTCGCGGTCTGGCCCGATCCCGAGACGGTCGCGATCGTGGTCTGGGCCCCCGGGTTGACGGTGAAGCTCTGAGAGCTGCCGCTCTTACCGGCCACGGCGGACACCGATGTCACCTTCAGGGTCGCCGACTGGGCGTCGGTGAGCGTGATCGACGCAGTCGCCTGCCCAGAAGCGTTGAACCCAAGGCTCGAGTTGCCGGCGCCACAGCTCCCTGCTGCCGGGTAGGTTGGTGCCGTGCCGTTCGGGGAGCTGGCAGGTCCCGAGAACGTGACGCAGTTGGTCGCCGAGGTCCAGCCCGTCGCTGCGTTGCCCCACGCGTCGAGCGCGGTGATCGTCTCGTTGAAGGCGGTGCCGGCTTGCTGCGCGGCGGGCGTCGGGACCGTGAACGCGTTCAGCGCGCCAGAAGAGACCGTGAAATTGCCGGACGCCCCGCTCTTCCCCGCCGGGCTCGTGACCGATGTCACGGTGAGGCTCGTCGACTGCGCGTCGACGAGCGCGATCGAAGCGGTCGCCTGACCGGAGGCGTTGAACGCGAGGCTCGTCTGCCCGGACGCGCATGAACCCTGGGATCCGTAAGTCGGGGCGGTCGCGTTCGGGGAGCTCGCGGGCCCGGAGAACGTCACGCAGTTGGTCGCCGAGGTCCAGCCGCTCGCGGCGTTGCCCCACGCGTCGAGTGCGGTGATCGTCTCGTTGAAGGCCGCGCCCGCCGTCTGCGAGCCGGGAGTCGGCACCGTGAACGCCGACAGGCTGCCGGCGCCGACCGCGAAGCTCGACGACGTGCCTGTGATGCTCCCCTGCGTGGCTGTGAGCGTTGTGCTCTGCGCGTCATAGAGCGTGAGCGGGGTCGCGGTCCCCACACCGGCGTTGAAGCTGACAGACGCGGGATAGCTGGGGAGGGTCGGGTTGGGCGAGCTCGCGGGGCCGCTGAACGTCAGCGCCTGGCTTCCCGTGTAGCCGGTCGCGGTGTTGCCGTAGCTGTCGAGCGCGGTGATCGTGTCGCCGAACGCCGTCCCGGCGGTCTGGCCGCCGGGGTTTGCGACCGTGAAGCTGCTGGCGCCCGCCGGCGAGACGGCGATCGACCCCGATATTCCGGTGACCGCACCCTGGGTCGCGGCCAAGCTGCTCGTTTGCGCGTCGACCGGCGTCACCGTCGCGCTGCCAACGCCGGCGCTGAAGTTCACCGTGGCCGGATAGCCGGGGCGGGTCGAGTTGGGCGATGGGGAGAGCCCTGAGATGCTGATTGCCTGGCTCCCGGCGTAGCTCGTGACCGTGTTGCCGCTCGAGTCCTCGGCGGTGATCGTCGCGGTGAACCCGGTGCCGGCGGTCGCGGTCGCCGGGGCGCTGACGACGAACTTCGCCAGCGCGCCCGAGGACAGGGTCACGTTCTGGGTCGCGCTGGTCGCCGTCCACGACTGCCACACCGCCGTGACGGTGTAGTGATAGGTACCGGCGGCGAGGCCGCTGTCGGTGCAGCTCGTGACCGAAGCCGGCGAAGTCGAGGTCGGGCAGTTGCCGGCCGGTACGCCGCCGTTGCGAGTTACGTAATAGCTGACCGTGCCTCCAGCCGGCGGCGTGACTGCGTTCCAGCTCAATGCAACCGTTCCGGCGCCGGCGTTCGCGCTCGCGATCGCCGGCGCCGACAGCGCGCCAACGTTCGCGCTTGCGATGCTGCTACCTGTCGTGGCGAAGTATGCCCACGACGCGCCCGCAGCCGCGATCACGACCGAGACCGCGATTGCCAGCACTCCAAAGCAGGTGCGCAGCCGTGCTCTCACGAGTGGGCGCTCCCGCTATAGCTGAGCGTCAAATTGGCGCTCTCACAGGCGTCCTGGTTGGTCCCGGTGTCAATCATCTGAATCGATGGATCGGTCGCCCCCTGAGCGGGAAGCGAGATCGACGAGTCCGCGGGGACTGCGATGCCGGCCGCGGGGAAGGTGGCCTGGGTGACTCGGTAGCCGGCGGCGCTACAGCCCGCGGGCAAGCTCGATGTCTCCACGGCGACGTTCACGCTCATTACATAGATCGGCACGCCGCTGGGGTTGTTTAGCGTCAGCGAGATCGGCTTCGCGGGGCCCCCTGGATACAGCGCCCCCGCCGCGTTGCCGGAGATCGTGAACGGCATACCGCCGGCGGCGCTGATCGTCCACTGATAGACGGCCGGGCTCGAGACGCTGACGGCGCGACCGGCCGCCGCCGGACCGGAGGCGCCGCCGCGCGAACCGACGGCACGGACCTCGAACACGTGCGCGCCCGGGCCGAGGCTCGAGTACGCCGCCGGACTGCCGCACGGCTGCCAGGCGGAGCCGTCGAGGCTGCACTGGAAAGTGACGGTGCCCGACACGTCCGTGAAGCCGAAGTCGGCGCCGGTCGCGGCGGTCGGGTTCGTCGGCCCCGACACGATTCGTGGCACAGGTAGCATCGCCGTGTTGATCGCGAACGTAACCCGCTTCTGGGTCCGGAGCCGGTCCAGGTTTCCGATCCGATCGCTCGCGCGCGCGAGCAGCGTGTAGGCGCCGTCGGGTCGCGGGAGCGCCAGTTTGTAGACCCAGCTGGCCCTGGTCGGCCCCTTGCCCTTGCCCCGATCGGGGATCACCGTCGCGCGGTTCCAGACCGCCCTGCGAGCGCTGAACGCACGACCGTTCCACCACCGGCCGGTCGCGTTCTGTTTGATCCAGACGATCACGGACTTGACGCCGCTCGCAGCGGACACCGTGCCGCACACGCCCGTGCCGAGCCGGCCGCAACCGCCCCTCCACGCCGCCGCCCCGTATACGGCGTTCTTGGCGGCAAACGAGACGCTGAGCTTCGGCGCCTTGAGGTCGATCGTCCACGCGAACGAGGCGGAGGACCCCGCCGTGCCCGAAGCACTGATCGCCGTCACGCGGAACACGTGCCGGCCGGGCGCCTGGACCCCGTACCGCGCCGGCGAGGCGCACGCCTTGTAGGTGGCACCGTCGAGCGAGCAGAGGAACGTGACGCCGTGCTGGGAATCCGCGAACGCAAACTCAGCCGTACGGGCACGTGTCCGCGGTGCCGGGTGGGCGATGATCCGCGGCGCCGGCGGCCCGCCGATCGCGAGCGCGAAGCCCGCCATCGCACCGAGCACGCCCAGCGGAGCCGCCCCCAGCACGAGTCTCTTTGAATTGTTGAGTCGCGTCATCGGTCCCCCCGGAATGACTCCGGAATGCCCCCTGAAAAAGGTGAACGGGCGGCCGCCACGCGGCAGCCGCCCGCTTTTTGCGCCCCTGTCCCTGCCGATTAGCTGGCGTTGACCGTGACCTGCGGGGCCACGCCCTGGCAAGCGTTCTGGTTGGTGTTGCTGTCCTGCATCGTGATCGTGGCCGTGGTGGTGTAGTCGGCTCCACCCGCCAGATCGTCCGGAAGCCCGGTCTCCGACGGAGTGACGGTGAACCACGACGCCTTGCACCCCGTCGCGTACGAGCTCGTGTTGGTGTTGTAGACGTCACCGGAGGTGTTGGCCGTCATCGCGGCGGCGACGTTGGACACCTGCTGGTTGCCCGAGCTGTTGTTGTGGACGTCGACCGAGACGGTGTCCGTGCCCGAGCCCGGGTACAGGCTGCCGCCGGTCGGCGCGCCAACCGTGACCGCGTACGTCGATGAGCTACCGACGGTCGCGTTGCCCGTGCCGGTGCCCGTGGACGTGAAATAAGCGAACGCGCCGCCGGCCAGGGCCAGCACGCCGATCACGCTGAGTGCGGCGATGACGCGAGTCTTGGTGAACCTACGCATTTGGGTCTCCCCCTGTTCTTGGTGTGGTTTGGAGCGGACGCCCCGATGGAGCGGACCGCTCCGCGCCAGGGATTCCCAAGCCCAAAGGCATCCCCCGGCTGACCATGGGATCGGCTTCCCCGGCACAGACCCTTAGCCCCCGATCGTCTAGGCCGCCGCTCGACAAACGTCTAGTCTCCGAATAACTGCGCATTGCTCATAAACGCTCGTCCGGATCGATCGCTGGGAGAATCGCGGGCATGGATCTCGGCCTGAACGACCGCGCGTGCATCGTGAGCGGCGGCTCGCGCGGAATCGGACTCGAGGTCGCGCGCCGGCTGACCACCGAAGCGGCCCGCGTGATGCTCCTCGGCCGTACTCCGGAAACGCTGAGCGCCGCCGCCGCCGAGTGCGGCCCGGAGGCACGCTGGCTGGCGCTCGACGTCACAACGCACGACGCCGGCGAGCGCGCGGTGCGGGCCTGTCTGGAGCACTTCGGCCGGCTCGACGTACTCGTCAACGGCGCCAGCGCGACGACGGTCCGCTCGATCGAGCAGCTGACCGACGCCGACTGGCAGGAGCAGTGGGAGCTCAACGTGATGGCGCCGATGCGGCTGATGCGTGCGGCGCTGCCCGCGATGGTCGAACGCCGCTGGGGGAGGATCGTTAACGTCAGCTCGTCGTCGGGCAAACGGCCCGGACAGCGCAACGTCGCGTACTCGGTCGCCAAGGCGGCCGAGCTGTCGCTGTCGCGCGCGTACGCGGACGCGTACGCGAAGAACGGCGTGCTGGTCAATGCCGTGACCCCGGGCCCGGTCGCCGGCGAGCTGTGGCTCGAGCCCGGCGGGCTCGCGGATCAGACCGCGCGGGCGCAGGGCAGCACCCGTGAACAGGTGCTCGATGCGGCGGCGCGGGCGCTACCGATCGGCCGACTGGCCGAGCCAGGCGAGATCGCGAACGTGATTGTGTTCCTCTGCTCCGAACTCGCCTCCAACGTCACTGGCGCCGCCTGGTCGGCCGACGGCGGCGCCGTCCCCGTGATCCTGTGAGGCCATAGACTGCGCCACCGATGCCGATCGGCAAGGCCTACAAACCCGTCATCTACGCCGTCGGGCGCGAGAAGGTCAAGGAGTATGCCCACGCGGTCGGCGAAACCAACCCGCTGCACATCGACCACGAGGCCGCCCGTGCGGCTGGATACCAAGACGTCGTCGCGCCGCCGATGTTCGCCGTCGTGTACGCGGCCCCGGCGATGACCAAGCCGCTGTTCGACCCCGAGGTCGGCGTCGACTTCGCGCACATGGTCCACGGCGGCCAGGAGTTCGCTTGGGGACCGCTCGTCGTCGCCGGCGACGAGATCGCGACGACCGCAGTCGTCAAGGACATCGCCGAGCGCGGCGGGCTGAAATTCTTCGTATTCGAGACGGTTTCGACCAACCACCGGGGCGAGACCGTCTGCACGGGCGTCTGGACCAACATCGTGAGATGAACCCGGGCGACGAGTTCGAGCTCAGGGTCACCCCCGACCGGTACATAACCGTCCGCTACGCGGGCGCCTCAGGCGACTTCAACCCGATCCACATCGACGAGGAGTTCGCACAGCAGGTAGGGCTGCCGGGCCGCATTCTGCACGGGCTCTACACGATGGCCCAGGTGGCGCGCGCACACACCGCAGCACTTCGGAGGCCCGGACAAGCTCCAGAGCCTGAAAGTGCAGTTCCGCGGTTTGGGGATGCTCGAACGGGAGATCGTGGTCCACGGAACCGTGCGCGAGGTCGACGACAGCAGCGCGACGGTCGACTCAGAGGCCACCCAGAACGGCAAGCGGATCATCCGCAACGGGGAGGCCGAAATCCGCCTCTCCTGATCGCCGCCGGACCCTACCTACAATCAAAACCCATGCTTACTGACCGTCAGGAGCTGGTGCTGCGCCGCCTCGTCGAGGACTACCTCGACGCGGGCGCGCCGGTCGGATCAAAGGCGCTCAGCGCTGCCTTCGAGTGGGGACCATCGACGATCCGCCACGAGCTCGCCAACCTCGAGGAGCTCGGCCTGCTCGCGCATCCCCACACGTCCGCCGGCCGCGTGCCGACCGAGGCCGGATACCGCTACTTCGTCGATCGTCTGCTGCCGGTGGAGCCGGCGGGCCCGGGCCTATCGCTGTCGCTCGTTCGCCGCGAGCTCGACGAGGCGGTGAAGGTCACGACCGAAACCCTGTCCCAGGTCACCAACCTGCTCGCGATCGTCAGCGCGCCCCCGATCGAGACCTCGACGATCAAGCACGTCGAGGTCCTGACGCTCCAGCCACAAGTCCTGATGGTGGTGGTGATCACCTCCACCGGGGGCGTCTCGAAACGGCTGTTCACGTTCTCGCGGCCCGTCGACCCGGGGCTGGCCGACTGGGCGGCGAGCTACCTCAACGAGCGCCTCGTCGGTCTCGGGCTCGGGGCGCGGATGCTTCACCAACGGCTCCACGACCCATCGCTGAGCGACACCGAGCGGTCGTTTCTCGATGCGCTGGCGCCGGTCTTCACCGAGCTCGAGGAGTCCGCCCAGGTGTCGCTGTACGTCGACGGAACCGCCCGGCTGCTGTCGGGCGAACGCGTGAGCGAGGTCTCGGAACTGAACCTGCTGATGGACATGCTCGAGCGCCGCGTCGTGCTGCTGGGGGTGCTGCGGTCGGCGCTCGGCGCCTCACACGACGTCGCGGTCCGCATCGGGGCCGAGAACGAGGCGCCCGCACTGCGGTCTCTGGCGCTGGTCGCTGCCAGCTACGGCCTCCCGCAGCGGAGCCTCGGGGCCGTGTCCGTGATCGGGCCGCTGCGGATGGATTACGGGCACGCGATCAGCGCCGTCCGCGACGCGGCCCAGCAGCTGTCGACGTTCGTCTCCGATCTGTACGAGACGCGCTGATGGCGGTCACACGCGACTACTACGAGGTGCTCGGCGTCGCTCGCGACGCCGACGACGCCGAGATCAAGAAGGCGTTCCGCAGGCTCGCGCGCGAGCTGCACCCCGACGTCAACAGCCACGATCCGCAGGCCGAGGAGAAGTTCAAGGAGGCCGCCGAGGCTTACGAGGTGCTGTCGGACGCCGATCGGCGCGCGACCTATGACCGCTACGGTCAGGAGGGCCTGCGCAGCGGCGGCTACGCGCCCAACTTCGACGCGTTTGGCTCCGTGGCCGACATCTTCGAAGCGTTCTTTGGCAGCGGCTTCGGCGGGGCATTCGGCGGCTTCGGCGGACGTCCCGGCGGCCCGGCGACCGGCGGCGATATCGCTGTGGCGGCCGAGATCACGCTCGCCGAGGCGGCCACGGGGGAGCAGCTCGAGGTCTCGTTCGAGGCGATCGAGCGCTGCGAGCACTGCCACGGCAACGGCGCCGAGCCAGGCACGCCGATCGAGACTTGTCCCAAGTGCCAGGGGCAGGGCCAGCTGCGGGCGGTGACCCGCACTCCATTCGGCCAGGTCGTGCGCGCCGTCGTCTGCGACAACTGCGACGGCGACGGGCGGGTGCCCGAGACTCCGTGCAAGGTGTGCCACGGCCGTGGGCGCAAGCCCAAGCGCGTCAAGCTCGAGGTCGACGTCCCAGCGGGAATCGACGACGGTCAGCGGATCCGCGTCAGCGGCCGCGGACATGCCGGAGAGCACGGCGGACCGAACGGCGATCTCTACGTCCAGATCCGCGTCGAGAACGACCCCCGGTTCGTCCGCGACGGGGACGACCTGGTCACGGTCGTCGATGTCGCGGCGCCGCTGGCGGCGCTCGGCACGACCGTCGAGGTGCCGACGATCGACGGCGTGACCGAGCTCGAGATCCCGGCCGGCACGCAGCCGAACGAAACGTTCACGATCCGCGGCGCGGGCATGCCGGCGCTGCGTAGCCGCCGCCACGGAAACCTGCGGGTGGTGGCCAACGTCGTGATCCCCAAGCGCCTCAAGCGCGAGCAGCGCGACCTGCTCGAGCGCCTCGCGGGCACGATGACGGACGACAACCTGCGCACCGAGGAGGGCGTGTTCGGCAAGCTCCGGCGCGCCTTCGGCGGTTGATCAGGCTCGCCGTACGGGTCTCGCGCGAGCAGGCCGAGCTGGTCCTCGCCGAGTTGCTCGAACTGGCGCCGGGCGGGGTGGAGGAGACCGACATCACGGGCGCGGTCGTCGAATACGCCGTCTACGGCGCGCCGGGCGAGCTGCCGGCGCTGCCGGATCTCAAAGCGGCGGCCGGTGGGGCGCTGGTCGAGATCTCGACGTCGGAGATCGCGGACGATTGGTCTGACCGCTGGCGCGAGTTCCACAGGCCGCTGGTGCTGGGCGACCAGCTGACCGTGCGCCCGCCGTGGGGGCCGCGAGGCCAAACGGCGCTCGATGTCGTGATCGACCCCGGCCAAGCGTTCGGCACCGGCGCGCACGCGACGACCCGCCTGTGCCTTGGGTTGATGCTGCGCCGGCCCGCCCAGGGGAGCTTTGTCGACGTCGGCTGCGGCTCGGGGGTGCTGGCGATCGTCGCCGCCAAACTCGGCTGGGAGCCCGTGCTGGCGCTCGACAACGACCCAGCCGCGGTGCAGGCGACGATCGACAACGCGGCGCGCAACGAGGTCGCGCTCGACGTGCGTCTGTTCGACCTCCGCGCGGAGCAGGTGCCCGATTGCGATTTTGGGGCGGCAAACGTCCTCGCTCGCCCATTGCGTGCATGGGCCGCGTCCCAGCGCAGGCTGCCGCCGGCTCTGATCCTCAGCGGCCTGCTGGTCGAGGAGGCCGATGGAGTCGCGGGCGCATTTGCCCTGCGGCGGATGCTCGAGCGCGAGCGCCGCGAACTCGACGGCTGGGCCGCGCTGCGTCTGGCGCGCGCGTCTGGCTAATCGCGGCTCGACGATTATTGGCCATCGGGCCGATGCGCCGCAGCCGATCGTGGCGGATGCTGTTCAGCGTCGAATCTGGATCCGTTGCAGATAGGAGGTGAACGGTTGCCAAATCCACTCGCGATCGGCGTGACCCTCGGTGGCCTACTCCTCGACGTGCTCGCGCCGCGGCCCAAGCCTCGGGCCGGACATGTGCCGGAACTCTCCCTCCTCTCGGAGCGGTCCGTCCCGAGGACACCGCGGCCCGACTCCGCGATCGAGGCGTACGACGGTCCTCCGGTCGCGAGCGGATATCGAAGCTGAGCACGGGGCCACGCGCTGCTGTCACGGCGCGTGGCCCCGTGGTGTCACGCGGCGCTGTCAAACGCGTGACTCCCACTGCGGTCAGTTCGGAAACTGATCGCGGGCTCAGATCACAAGGCCGAACGCGCGCTGCCAGGCCTCAGGCGCAAGCTTGGCCTGACTGCGGACCTCGGCCGCCAACCGGCGGTAGTTGGTCGCGCCACTTGCCCCGTTCGGAGTGGGAGCAAATGACAGGCTCGCGTCGTCGAGCGCGCGGAGAATCCGCTCGGCGTCCGCCGGGGCGACGCGAAGCAGCACCGGCTGCTGCTCGACGTCGTCGCGCGCGATCACGAGCTCCTGCACGTGCGGCGTCTGAAAATGGTGTGCGGTCATCGTTACTCGTACCCTCTGCAGCAATCCCTGCTGCGACTGAATTTCCAACTGACCGTGATTCTGCGACTCCAGCGCTCGCGCGGCAACGGAAGTACGTCTAGGTTGTCGTTGGGACGTTTGGGTAGGTGTCTAGGTCGGCGACCTAGACTGCCGCTGGCGCCATGACCACGTTCGCCGTCAAGTTCCTCGGCTGCAAGGTGTCGCAGGCCGACGCGATGCTCGCCCGCCGCGCGCTGCTGGCGGCCGGTCATACGGAGGTGCCGGAGGCCGACGCCGAGCTGCACCTGATCAACACCTGCTGCATCACCGGCGAGGCGGAGGCCAAGTCGCGCCAGTCGGTCCGGCGCTCGCTCAAGACCGCCGGCGCCGTGCACGTTGCCGGCTGCGCCGTCAACCTCAACCCGTCTCAGTTCAGCGACATCGATCCGCGCGTGACGCCGTTCGTCGGGACCGCCGACGAGGTCGCGGTGCAGCTCGGCGGCTGCGCCGACCTCGAACACGACGTGCTCGCGCGCCAGCCCGCGAGTCAGGCGGCGCGGACCCGTGGCTTCGTCAAGGTCCAGGACGGCTGCGACTGCCACTGCGCCTACTGCATCATCCCGGCCGTGCGCGGCGCCGCCCGCTCGCGCCCGGCGAGCGCGATCCTGCGCGAGGCCGCCCACCGAGTCGCCGACGGTCAGCCCGAGATGGTGATGACCGGGATCAGCGTCGGTGACTACCGCGACCCCGAGCAGGGGCTCGAGCTCGGCGAGCTGATGGTCGCCGTTGCAGCCGTGCCGGGCGTCGAGCGCGTGCGGCTGTCGAGCGTCGAGGTGATCCACGTCCGCGACTCGCTGCTCGACGCGCTCGCACACGAGCCGAAGGTGTGTCCCCATCTACACGTGCCGATGCAGTCCGGCGACGATGACGTTCTGCGGGCGATGGGCCGGCGCTACGCGTCGGCCGAGTACCTCGAGCAGATCTCCCGCGTCCGCGCCGTGGTCCCGCATGTCAACGTCACGACCGACGTGATCGTTGGCTTTCCGACCGAGGACGAGCGCGCGTTCGAGCGCACGCTGGCCGCGGTCGACGCCGCCGGGATCACGCGGGTGCACACGTTCTCGTACTCGCCGCGCCCCGGAACCGCCGCCGCGGCGCTCGGCGACCGAGTCACGCCGCCCGAGAAGAAGCGCCGCTCGCAGGTCCTGCGGGCGCGCTCGGAGGTTCGCTCGCGGATGCACCGGTCTGCCAAGCTCGGCGCGCTCGAGACGGTGCTCGTCGACAAGGTCGCCGACACGCAGTGCTCGGGCTATACGGCCGACTACACGCGCTGCCACCTGCCAGCCGGCGCCGGCGCCAGAGGCCGGCTCGTCAACGTGCGGTGCGTCGAGCTACAGGCGGACGGCCTCAGGTGCGAGATTCAGGGCTCGCGCGGGCTATCCTGAGAACCAGTGACGGTCGCAGAACAGGTCAGGGCAGACATGACCAGCGCCATGAAGGCGGGAGAGAGGGATCGCGTTGGCGCCCTGCGTCTGGTTCTGTCAGAGCTTCAGAAGGCGGCCAAGGAAGGCGACGGGGACGAGCTGGCCGTTCTGCGCCGCGAGCGCAAGCGCCGGCTCGAGGCAGCGTCCCAGTTTCGCGACGGCGGTCGGCCCGAGCTCGCCGACACCGAGGAGTCAGAGGCGGAGCTGATCGCCGGCTACCTCCCGCCCGAGCTCGACGACGCGCAGCTCGACGCGATCATCGCGGCGGCGATCGACGAGACGGGCGCGAGCAGCCCGCGCGACATGGGCCAGGTGATGAAGGTCGTAATGGCAAAGTCCGGTGGGGCAGCCGACGGAAAGCGGGCCTCGGGACGCGTGCGCGAGGCGCTGTCGGCCTAGGAATCAGTTTGCGCAAGGCGCTCGAACTCGACAACGCGGTCGCCGCCGAGCTGGCGGGCAGCGAGGACAGCGTGTTGCGCACGCTCGAGAGCCATCTCGACTGCGACGTCTTCCTGCGCGGGAACGTGCTCACGCTCGACGGCGAGCGAGCGCGCTGTCCAGGCGGCGGAGGCGGTCGTGCGCGAGCTGTCGGAGCTGATTGCGCAGGGGCACGAGATTGCCCCGGGAACGATCGAGGCGGTGACCCGCGCGCTCGACCAGCACGAATCGCCGTCGGAGATCCTCGAGGACGTCGTCTGGCGCCACCGGGCGACCAAGGTCGCGCCGAAGACGATCAACCAGAAGCGCTACGTCGACTCGATCCGTGCGAACACGATCACCTTCGGGGTCGGTCCCGCCGGCACCGGCAAGACGTTTCTCGCGGTCGCGCTCGCCGCGGCTGCCCTCAGCCGGCGCGAGATCAACAGAATCATCCTCACCCGGCCAGCGGTTGAGGCCGGCGAACGGCTGGGTTTTCTGCCCGGCGATCTGATGGCGAAGGTCGATCCGTACCTGCGACCGCTGTTCGATGCCCTGCACGACATGCTCGACCCCGAGCGCGTCTCGGCGCACCTCGAGCGCGGTGTGATCGAGGTCGCGCCGCTGGCATTCATGCGCGGGCGCAGCCTGAATGACAGCTTCATCATCCTCGACGAGGCCCAGAACACCAGCCCCGAGCAGATGAAGATGTTCCTCACCCGGCTGGGGTTCAACTCGAAGATGGTCGTCACCGGCGACGACACGCAGATCGACCTGCCACGCGAGCAAGACTCTGGCCTGGTGACCGTCAGCGAGGTGCTGAGCGGGGTCGAGGGGATCGAGTTCGTGCGCTTTGGCGAGGAGGACGTCGTGCGCCACAAGTTGGTCCGGCGGATCGTTGCCGCCTACGACGAGCACGCTCAGCGCTCCGCGCCTGAGCTGCGACCTAGACGTCGAGCCTGAGGTGGCCGCATGCTCGACGTTGAGGTGATCGGGCTCGAAGCGATCGCCTCCGAGGGGCCGACCGCGGTCGAGTTGGAGGAGCTGTGCGCGCTCGCGCTGTCGTCGGCCGGCATCGAGGATGGCCATGTCGCGATCGAGTTCGTCGACGAGGACCGCAGCCGCGAGCTCAACCGCGAGCACCGCCAGATCGACGAGCCGACCGACGTGTTGTCGTTCGGCGTCGACGAGGATGGCGACACCGCCGGGCCGCGCGAGCTCGGCGACATCGTCATCTGCCGTCCCTGCACCGACGATGTGCGCGAGGCGGTCGTCCATGGCGCGCTCCACTTGAGCGGCATGGATCACGAGACCGACGCCGGCGAGATGCTGGCCCTCCAGGCCGAGCTGATGCGGTGGGTCAATTGACGGGCGGCGAGCCTCCGGCCACTCGCTCGGGTTTCGTCGCGCTCGCCGGACGCCCAAACGTCGGCAAATCGACGCTCGCCAACGCGATCGTCGGCGCCAAGGTCGCGATCGTGTCCGACAAGCCACAGACGACGCGACGCGCGATCCGGGGGGTGGCGACCGGGCCCGACTGGCAGCTGGTGCTCGTCGATCTCCCCGGGGTCCAGCGGCCACGCGACGCGCTCACCGAGCGGATGCAGCACCGCGTCGAGCGCGAACTTGCCGACGCCGACGGCTGCCTGCTGGTGGTCAACGCGGAGCAGGGGGTCGGGCCAGGCGACCGGTTCATCGCCGGCCTGCTCCGGACGGCGCGCGAACGCGGGCAGAGCGCGGTGCCGGTCACGATCGCCGCCAACAAGATCGACCGGGCTGACGCCGCTAAGACCGCCGCCGCGCTGCACGACGCCGAGTCGCTCGATGTCGCCGATCAGATCTTCCCTGTCTCGGCGCGCACCCGCGAAGGCGTTCCGGCTCTCGTGCAACACCTGGTCGACGTGCTGCCGCCGGGGCCGTTCTACTTCTCGGCCGGGGAGCGCTCGGACCAGTCGCGGGCGGCGATCTTGTCCGAGCTCGTGCGTGAGCAGGTTCTGGCTCGGACGCGCGAGGAAGTTCCGCACGCGGTCGAGGTCGAGGTCCAGGAGATCCGCCGTCCTCGGCCCGACCTGCTGCTGATCGAGGCGGTGCTGCTGACCGAGACGGAGTCGCAGAAGGGGATCCTGATCGGCGCCGGCGGACGGATGATCAAGTCGATCGGCGTCGCGGCTCGGCGCGCGATCGAGCGTGAGCTTCAGACCCAGGTCCACCTCGAGCTGTCGGTCAAGGTGCGCCGCCACTGGCGCGCCGACGAGCGGCTGCTGGACCGACTTGGCATCGAATAGAGCTTCTGCTAGGACACCCGTTCGAGGTCGACCATGAAACGGAGAGAAGCAGTTGCGGCGCTGGTCGTCGGGGCGTTGATCATCCTCGCCTTGCTGGCGGTGTTCGCGGTCGACCTGTCCAACAACCAGGCCCGGTCGCGAAGCGACATCGAGAGCCAGGCCCACCAGAACGCAGTGCTCGTCGCGGGCCTGATCGACAGCGTGTTCGCCGCCGTGAACCAACCGGACCCGCAGTTGCTCGCCGAATACCGGATGTTGCACGTCCGCAGGCGCTTCTTGCAGCGAAACCGCGGCAGCAACGAGTACGTCGCGCTGCTGCGGTCAAACGGCCAGGTGATGAAGGCTTCGCGCGGCTTGACGGCGCAGGCGCGTGCGGACGTTGCCCCGCGCGCTGACGACGTCGTGCGGATGATTCAGCAGGGGCGGAAGTGGGCGCTCGGCGACGTGCTTCCGTACGGTCACGGTGGCGGCGTGGTCAACTTCGCGTCCAGGATCCGCACCCGTTGGGGCTACCGGATCCTGGTCACCGGCTACAACCCCCTCGTCCTGAGCGCCTTCACGGCCGGTGAGCTGTCGAAGGTTCCCGGCGTCAAGGGCGCGCATCACTACCTGCTCGACGGCAATGGCGTTGTGATCGCTTCTACAAACCCGTCGCGACCGTTCGGCTACGTCTTTCACACGCCCGCTCAGATCGACACGCTGATGCATCACTCGGGCACGGTCAACGGTCACTACTTCGATCAGGTGCCGCTCCAGAACACGACCTGGAAGGTGCTGCTGGCGGCGCCCGTCGGGCCGTTCTTCGCCAGCGTGTCCGGCACCAGCCACTGGCTGCCGTGGGTGATCTTCGGCGCCTTCGCGGCACTCGCGGTGGTCGCCCTGCTGCTCGCGCTGCGGACGGTGCGCGCCAACGACCTGGTGGTCGACGCCAACGCGCAGCTCGCGGTCTCCAACGCCGAGCTCGAGCGCCGCGCGCGCGAGCTCGCGCGCTCCAACGCCGAGCTCGAGCAGTTCGCGTCGATCGCGTCGCACGACCTGCAGGAGCCGCTGCGGAAGGTGCGGACGTTCGCCGCCCGGGTGCGCGAGACCGAGGGCGATTCGCTGTCAGAACGCGGTCTCGACTACCTGCGGCGAGCCGAGGCGTCCGCCGACCGCATGCAGCGGCTGATCGAGGACCTGCTCGTGTTCTCGCGCGTCGCGATGCAGACGCAGCCGTTCGAGGCGGTCGATCTCGAACAGGTGGCGCACGACGTGCTCGAGGATCTCGACGACCTGATCCGCCGCACGGACGCGACCGTCACCGTCGGCAAGCTGCCGACGATCACCGCCGATCCACACCAGATGCGACAGCTACTCCAGAACCTGGTCTCAAACGCGCTCAAGTTCCGACGCGAGGATGTGGCGCCGGAGGTCGACGTCAGCGCCACGGTCGATGCGGGACTGATGACGCTCGTCGTGCGCGACAACGGGATCGGCTTCGATCCGCGGTACTCGCAACGGATCTTTCGCGTCTTCGAGCGGCTGAACGGGCGCGGCACTTACCCGGGCACCGGGATCGGGCTGGCGCTGTGCCGCAAGATCGCCGAGCGCCACCGCGGGACGGTCAGCGCCCAGAGCGTCCCCGGCGAGGGCTCGATTTTCACGGTCACGCTGCCGATTAACACCCGTGTGACCGACACCGAAGGGCCGCCGACGGGGGCGGGCGGCGACCACACCCAGCAAGACGAACCGTATGTCGCAGTCTGAGCACTCCGGCAAGGCCATTCACGATCCTGCTCGCCGACGACGACGAAGAGGATCGCGAGCTCGCCCGCGACGCGCTCCAGGACTCGCGGCTGGCCAACGAGATGAAGTTCGTCGTCGATGGCCAGGACCTACTCGATTACCTGCGCCGCGAAGGGCGCTGGGCCGAGCCGGGCGTCGACGCCCCACGGCCGGGGATCATCCTGCTGGATCTCAACATGCCCAAGAAGGACGGGCGCGAGGCGCTCGCCGAGATCAAGGCCGACGAGTCGCTGCGCCGGATCCCGATCGTCGTGTTGACCACCTCCAGCGACGAGGCGGACATCCTCTCGACCTACGACCTCGGCGTCAGCTCGTTCATCACCAAGCCGGTCACGTTCGGCGCCCTGGTCGACGTGATGCGCTCCTGGACGCAGTACTGGTTCGAGATCGTCCAGATCCCGAACGGCGAGGTTCGCGGGCTGCGCCGGCCCTGACCGGCCTGCCGGCGGTGAGCCTGCAGAACGTGGAAAATCCGGGCCCGGCGGTGCGATTTTCCACAAAATGCGGCGACTCGCGCGCTTGCCTTCGAAAGCCAATTCGCCGGTGCCTCGAGCCGCGATCGGAGACGCAAAGAGAACCCGGCCTAAAATCCACTTCGTGGACGACGCCGAGATCGCTTTTGACGAACGGGGGCTCGTCCCCTGCATCGTCCAGGACTGGCGGACGGGCGAGGTGCTGACGCTGGCGTACATGAACGCGGAGGCGCTGCGCCTCACGCGCGAGACGGGCGAGACCCACTTCTTCAGCCGCTCGCGCCAGGAGCTGTGGCACAAGGGCGCCACGTCGGGCAACACGCAGGCCGTCAAGGCGATCCGCTACGACTGCGACGGCGACGCGCTTGTTGCGCTGGTCGAGCCCGCCGGACCCGCCTGCCACACCGGCGAGCGCACCTGCTTTCACCGCGGCGAGCTCGAGCCCGCGGCGCCGTTCGCGGTCCTGCCGGTGCTCGAAGGGACGATCGCCGAGCGCGCGACCGCGATGCCGGAAGGCTTCCTACACCGCGACCCTGCTTACCGATCCCGCGCGTGCCGGTGCGAAGGTGGAGGAGGAGGCCGAAGAGGTGGTCCGCGCGGCGCGCGAGGAGTCCGACCAGCGGGTCGCCGAGGAGGCCGCCGACCTGCTCTACCACCTTGCAGTGCTGCTTCGGGGCCGTGATCTGACGCTCGCCGACGCCGAACGCGTGCTGGATGGCCGTCGCCGGGGTTGAGCAACAGGCGGCCGGACCGCTGCCGTCGCTGGAGACGGTTCGCGCGCTCGCGCGCGACCACAACCTGATCCCGCTGCACGAGACGTTCATCGACGACTGCCAGACCCCGGTATCGGCGTTCCTCAAGCTCCGAGAGCTGCCGTTCAACGCGCGCGAGCCCGGCTTCCTGCTCGAGTCGGCCGAGCAGGGGAGGGTCGGGCGCTACTCGTTCATCGGCTTCCGTCCGCGCAAGGTGCTGCGCTGGTCGCTGGGCGATCCCGGCGATCCGTATGCGCTCGCGGCGGCCGAGCTCGAGCGCTTTCGGGTCGCGCCGATGCCCGGTCTGCCGCCGTTCTCGGGCGGCGCCGTCGGCGTATTCGCCTACGACCTGGTGCGCACGGTCGAGCCGCTCGGAGAGCCGAATCCCGATCCGATCGGGGCTCCCGACCTGGCGCTGATGCTGACCGACGCGCTGGTCGTGTTCGACCACTTCAAGCGGACCGTGACCGTGATCGCGAACGTCTATCCCGAGGACGAGGACGTTGACGATTCCTACCAGCGCGCGGTCGAGACGATCGCCGAGATCCGCTGGCGCCTCGACGGTCCGGTGCCACGCCCGCCGCGGGCGGCGGCGAACGGCCGGCGCCCGCCGTCGTTTGAGCCCAACATGTCGCGTCAGCGCTTCGAGGCGATCGTCTCGAGGATCATCGACTACATCTACGCCGGCGACGCGTTCCAGGTCGTCCCGTCGCAACGCTGGTCGGCACCGGTACCAGTCGAGGCGTTCTCGATCTACCGCGGGCTACGGGCGGTGAACCCGAGCCCGTACATGTATTTCCTCGACTTCGGCGATTTCGAGATCGCGGGCGCGAGCCCCGAGCCGCTGATCACGGTGACCGGTCCGCGCGTGACGACGCGGCCGATCGCCGGCACCCGCCCGCGCGCCGGCGACCCCGACGCCGATCGGCGGATGGCCGACGAGCTGCTGGCAGACGAGAAGGAGCGCGCCGAGCACGTGATGCTCGTCGATCTCGGGCGCAACGACCTCGGGCGCGTGTGTGAGTACGGGTCGGTCGAGGTCGAGAGCTTCATGGCCGTCGAGAACTACAGCCACGTGATGCACATCGTGTCGAGCGTGGCCGGCAGGCTGCGGCCGGGGATCGGCGCGCTCGACGCGCTGCGCTCGGTGCTCCCGGCCGGGACGCTGTCGGGTGCCCCGAAGGTACGGGCGATGCAGATCATCGACGAGCTCGAGCCCGTCAAGCGCGGTGGGTACGGAGGCGCGATCGGCTGGGTGAGCTATACGGGCGAGCTCGACACGTGCATCCACATCCGGACGGTGGTCGTGAAGGACGGCATCGCCCACGTGCAGGCCGGCGGCGGCACGGTCGCCGACGCCAGGCCCGACTACGAGTTTCGCGAATCCGAGGCGAAGGCCAGAGCAGTGCTGCAGGCGATCGAGCTCGCCGTCACGCAGCCCGAGTGGCCATAGGCAACTACGATGCCCGGGATGCGCAAAGCCCTGTTACTCGTGACCTGCTGCTCCTGCTTGATTGCGCCGGCGGTCGCCAGCGCGAAAACGCAGACCGCGAGCGCCGGCGGCGTCACGGCGACGCTGACCTACAAAGGGCAGGACCCACAGGTCACCGATATGCGGCTCTCGATCGCGCAGGCGGGCAAAGTGCTCTACGACAACCCTGTGACGGCCACTGAGTGCGCGTCTCTGTGCGGGCCTGGGGCGTTCACGGGCAAGTCCATCCACGTGCTCGATCTCGACGCCAACGGCGAGCTCGAGGTCTTGCTGCAGCTCTACAGCCAGGGTGCCCACTGCTGCTTCATCGACGAGGTCTTCAGCCCGTCGGCGGCGCTCGGGAGCTACGCGATGACGCAGTTCGACTTCCAGAACTCCGGCGCGGAATTGAAGGACCTCAACCACAACGGGCAGACCGAGTTCGTGTCGGCCGACAACGCGTTCGCCTACGCGTTCACAAATTTCGCCGAGTCGGGGATGCCGATCGAGATCTTCAAGTTCTCCGGCCTGGAGTTCGTCAACGTGACCCGGGCCTACCCGTCGCTGATCCGCAACGACGCAAACGTGTGGTGGCACGCGTACAGGAAGGACCCCGACAGCGGGCGCGTCGGGCTGATCGCCGCCTGGGCGGCCGACGAGTACAACCTCGGGCGAGGCGCGGTCGCTTCGAAGACGCTCGCCGAGCAGGTTTCTGAGCACCGGATCTCGGCCGGATTCGTCGAGCGTCTAAAGGCCTTCCTGAAGCGCTACGGCTACATCCGCTGAGCGCCTGTGCGGGTCCTCTGCATCGACAACTACGACAGCTTCACCTACAACCTCGTGCAGTATCTCGGCGAGCTCGGCGCCGAGCTCGAGGTCGTTCGCAACGACCACGCGACCGTCGACGAGCTGCTGGTGCGGGGCTATGACCGGCTGATCGTCTCGCCCGGTCCGTGCACGCCGAATGAGGCGGGGATCTCGCTCGAGGCGGTCAAGCGGTTTCCCGAGGCCGGCGTTCCGACGCTCGGCGTCTGCCTCGGCCACCAGGCGCTCGTGCAGGCGTGGGGCGGCAAAGTGATTACGCACGCGCCCGTGCACGGCAAGACGACCCTGATCGAGCACGACGGCAAGACGATCTTCCGGGGTCTGAACGCGCCGTTGGAGGTCGGCCGCTACCACTCGCTGGTCGCCGATCCGGAGCTTCCGCCGGTGCTAGAGCGCAGCGCCTTCGGAGGCGACGTGGTGATGGCCGTGCGCCACCGTGAGCTGCCGGCCGAAGGGGTCCAGTTTCACCCAGAGTCGGTGCTGACCCAGCAGGGCCACGAACTGCTATCGAACTTCCTCAGCTCGGGGTGATGAGCGCCGGACCTGATCTGCTGACGGGCGCGATCGATGCGCTCGCGAGCGGCACCGACCTCACGCAGGATCAGACCTCGGCGGTGCTCGAGGAGATCATGACCGGCAACGCGACCGAGGTTCAGATCGCGGCCTTCCTGATCGCGCTGCGAACCAAGGGCGAGACCGTGCAGGAGCTCGCCGGCCTGGCGCGCACGATGCGGGCGCTGGCGACGCCAGTCGCGGTCCAGCGCGACGACCTGCTCGACACCGCCGGAACCGGCGGCGGCCGGCGGACGTTCAACGTCTCCACGACCGCGGCCCTGATCGCCGCGGGCGCCGGCTGCACGGTCGCCAAACACGGCAACCGCTCGGCAACCGGATTGTCCGGATCGGCCGATGTGCTGGAGGCGATGGGGGCCCGGATCGACCTCAGGCCCGACGCGGTCGCGCGGTGCATCGAGCAGGTCGGTTTCGGGTTCATGTTCGCGCCCGCGCACCACCAGGCCACGCGGTACGTGATCCCGGTCCGCCGCGAGCTCGCTGTGCGGACGATCTTCAACTTCCTCGGGCCGCTGACCAATCCGGCAGGCGCCCGTCGCCAGCTGATCGGCGTGTCCGACGGCCGCTACCTGGAGACGATGGCCGGGGCGCTGGCCCTGCTGGGAACCGATCACGCGCTGCTGGTCTCGAGCGACGACGGGCTCGACGAACTCAGCATCTCGGCGCCGACGAAGGTCGTCGAGGTCGTCGGCGACGAGATCTCGAGCTACTCCGTGAGCCCCGAACAGGTCGGACTGTCGCTCGCGCCGGCCGCGGACGTCCCGGGTGGCGATCCAGCCCAGAACGCTGAGACCGCGCGCCGGATCTTCGCGGGCGAGCCGGGTGCGGCGCGCGACCTTGCGCTGCTCAACGCGGGCGCGGCGATCTATGCCGGCGGGGGCGCGTCGACATTCGCCGACGGGGTCCGGGCGGCCGAGCAGGCGATCGAGTCCGGCGCTGCCGCGGCGACGTTGGAACGGTTCGTCGCCGCCACCCGCCAGTTGGCGCCCACCCCGTGAACGCGCTCGAACCGATCATCGCCCGCACGCGGCTCGAGCTCGAGCGCCGTCGCGCCCGGATACCGCTCAGTGAGGTCGAGGCGGCGGCCGCGTCGCGGGCGGCCGCGGATCCGCCGCGCCCGTTCGTGGCTGCGCTCGCGCGCCCCGGGCTGAGCGTGATCGCCGAACACAAGCGGCGCTCGCCGTCGGCTGGCGCGATCCGCGAGGACGTCGCGCTCGCCGACGTCGTGTCCGCGTACGAACGCGGCGGGGCGGCTGCGCTCTCGATCCTGACCGAGGAGCAGAGCTTCGGTGGCGAGCTCGCCGACCTCGCCGCCGCGCGGGCCGTGTCGGCGCTGCCGATCCTGCGTAAGGACTTCATCGTCGATCCGTACCAGGTGACCGAGTCGCTCGCGGCCGGCGCCGACGCGATCCTGCTGATCGTCGCGGCGCTGGCGGTCGACCAGCTCGAGCTTCTCTACCGGCTGGCTGTCGAGCTGGGGCTGGGCGTGCTGGTCGAGGTTCACGAGCCGGCGGAGCTCGAGCTTGCGACCGCGCTCCGCGCGCCGGTGATCGGGATCAACAACCGCGATCTGACGACGCTCGAGGTCGATACGGGTCGCTGCCTGACGCTCGCGCCGCTGGTGCCCGACGGGACGCTCGTCGTCGCCGAATCGGGCTTCCGGACGCGCGACGATCTGGCCGAGCTCGCGGCCGCCGGGATCGACGCGGTGCTGATCGGCGAAGCGTTGATGCGCGCGCCCGACGTCGAGGCCGCCTGCCGCGAGCTGACGGGCGTGGCGCTTCGTACGATGTGAGCGATGGCGAAGATCAAGTTCTGCGGTCTGACGCGCGAAGTCGACGCCGCGCGGGCGGTCGAGGCCGGCGCGTGGGCGCTCGGCATGATCCTGTGGCCCGGTTCGCCGCGCTACTGCCCGCCGCAGGTCGCGGCCGAGATCGGCGCCGCCCACAAGCGGCGGGCTGAGATCGTCGGGGTGTTCGTCAACCCGACGCTCGACGAGGTGGTCCGCGCCGCCGACGATGCGAGCCTGACGATGCTCCAGTTCCATGGCGACGAGGGCCCGGTGTTCTGCGCCGCGGCGGCACATCGGACCGGCTGCCGCGTGATCAAGGCCGCGCGCGTACGCAGTGGCGCCGACATCCAGGCGTTGGCCGCGTTTCACACCGACTTCCACCTGCTCGACAGCTATGTGCCCGGGGCCCGCGGCGGCACCGGCGAGACGTTCGCTTGGGAGCTCGTGCGCGCTCACACCGGCCGAGTGCCGGTGATCCTGTCGGGGGGACTGAACGCCGCCAACGTCGGCGATGCGATCGCCGCCGTGCGGCCGTTCGCGGTCGACGTCGCCAGCGGCGTCGAGCTCAGCCCGGGACGCAAGGATCCGGCCAAGCTGTCCGCGTTCGCGGCGGCGGTCGCGGCCGCCAACGACGCGGCGCTGAGCGCCACGTGAGCGCTGGGTGAGTAGCAGGATGACTCACGCGGCATCCGATAGGCGAGCCAGCTGGATGACTCGGGCGCTGCCCCTTGTTGCGAGGCTGGATGCCGAGCGGGCAGCAAGCCCGAGGGCGAGCGGATGCCTGGCGTGATCGAGCACCGGTTCGGCCCCTACGGGGGCCAGTACGTCCCAGAGACGCTGATGCCGGCGCTCGCCGAGCTCGAGCTCGCGTGGCTGGCGGCGCGGGACGACCCGTCGTTCCAGACCGAGCTCGGCGCGCTGTTGCGCGACTACGTGGGGCGGCCGTCGCCGCTGTATCTGGCGTCGCGGCTCAGCGAGGCCGCGGGCCACCCGGTGTACCTCAAGCGCGAGGACCTCAACCACACCGGTGCGCACAAGATCAACAATGCGCTCGGCCAGGCGCTGCTCGCCAAGCGGATGGGCAAGCGGCGCATCATCGCCGAGACCGGCGCCGGTCAACACGGGGTCGCGGCGGCGACGGCGTGCGCGCTGCTGGACCTCGAGTGCGTCGTCTACATGGGCACCGAGGACATGCGCCGCCAGAAGCCAAATGTCGATCGGATGGGCCTGCTGGGCGCCCACGTTGAGCCGGTGCAGGACGGCGCCAGGACGCTCAAGGAGGCGGTCTCGGCGGCGATCCGCGACTGGGTCGCCAACGTCCAGAGCACCCACTACATCATCGGCTCGTGCGTCGGGCCGGCGCCGTATCCGGCGCTCGTCCGCGAGCTGCAACGGGTGATCGGCGACGAGGCGCGCGCCCAGGTGCTCGAGCGCGCGGGCCGCCTGCCGCAGCGGGTCGTCGCCTGCGTCGGCGGCGGCTCGAACTCGATCGGCGTGTTCACGCCGTTCGTCGACGACCCACAGGTCGAGCTGATCGGCGTCGAGGCCGCGGGGGAGGGGATCGAGACCGGCCGTCACGGCGCGCCCCTGACGGCGGCCGGGCTCCCGGGGGTTCTGCACGGCGCCTACTCGGCGATCATGCAGGACGAGGACGGGCAGATCCTCGAGGCGCACTCGATCTCGGCCGGCCTCGACTACCCCGGCAGCGGCCCCGAGCACGCCTGGTTGCGCGACCAGGGACGCGCGAGCTACTTCGCGATCACCGACGATCAGGCGCTGCGCGCGTTCGTCGCGACCGCGCGCCTGGAGGGGATCATCCCGGCGCTCGAGAGCGCGCACGCGATCGCGTGGGTGCTCGAGAACCCCGGCAGCGAGCTCGACCTGGTCTGCCTGTCCGGCCGCGGCGATAAGGATCTGGAAGAGGCGCTCGCGCGGCTGTGAACGGCACCGAACGGATCGCCGAGGCGTTTGCGGGCGCGCACGCCGACGGCCGGCGCGCGGCGCTGATGCCCTACCTGATGGGCGGCTTTCCGTCGATCGACGCATCCCGTGAGATCGGGCTCGCGTACGCCGAGGCCGGCGCTGACCTGGTCGAGCTCGGGGTCCCGTTCTCGGACCCACTCGCCGACGGCCCCGTGATCCACGCGGCGGCGACCGCGGCGCTGGCGGCGGGCGCGTCGCTGCCCGCGGTGCTCGAGGTCGCCCGCGCGCTCGCGCAGCGGGTGCCGGTGATCGTCATGTGTTATGCGAACGTCGTGCTCGCCCGGGGCCGGGAGCGGTTTCTCGACGAGCTGGTCGAGAACGGCGCCAGCGGCCTGATCGTCCCCGATCTGCCGATCGAGGAGTCAGACGACGTCCGCGCCGGGTGCGACAGCCGCGGGCTCGCGCTCGTGCCGCTAATCGCTCCGACAACGCCCGACGAGCGCTTGGCCCGGATCGGCGCGCTGGCGCGTGGGTTCTTGTACACGGTCAGCGTCACCGGAACGACCGGGGAGCGGGCGACGATCGACGACGGCCTGCGCGCGGTCGTGGCGCGCGCCCGCCGGCGGACCGAGGTTCCGGTGGCGGTCGGCTTCGGGATCGGGACACCCGAGCAGGCCGCGCTTGCCGCCGCCAGTGGCGCCGACGGCGTGATCATCGGCAGCCGGCTGGTGCGCGCCGCGGCGGAGGCGTCGGATCCCGCCGCTGCCGTTTTAGAGCTCGTTAGGGGTTTCGCGACCGCGCTGTCAGCTAAGTAAGATCTCACGGCGATGGGCCTGATTCTCACCGCCACAGCCGGTCTGTGCATATGGATCGTCATCTGGTCGCTCAACATCAGCGGCCTCGACGGTTTCCTGATCACGATCGCGCTAGTGCTGATCGCGATCGGCGTCCGGAACCTGCTTCCGCTACTGCCAGGCCGGCGGGACTAAACCGGGAACCGGATGCGCAGCTGGTTGCTGGCGAGATCGCACGCGGTTTGTCTGTGCGCGGGCGCGGCGCTCGCGCTCGCGGGCTGCGCGAGCAGCTCGACCGGCGGTAGCTCGGCGGTCGTGGTCAAGGGCGACACGCTGACGGTCTACGCCAGCCAGCCGCCATCCGGCTCCGGCGGCCAAGCGGCGGCCGACGTACTCGATGCCGAACAGCTCGCCCTCTCCCAGGCTCAGGGCAAGGCCGGCAACTACACGGTCAAGCTCGTCAAGCTCGACGGTCGCGAGCTGTCCGACAACGCTCGCAGCGCGATCGAGGACACGACCGCGATCGCCTATCTCGGCGAATTGCAGCCGGGAACCTCCCAGATCTCGGTCGAGATCACCAACCAGCAGGGCCTGCTGGTCGTCAGCCCAGCTGACACCGCGGTCTACCTGACGCAGCCGATCGCGCCGATCTCGAGCTCTGCGTCGTCCTTCTATCCGGGGCGGTCGACCTACAAGGAGACGTTCGCGCGCGTGGTCCCCACCACCAGCAGCGAGGCCAAGGCGCTCGTCTCCGAGATGCAATCCGACGGCGTCTCGAGGCTCTACGTCGCCGATGACGGCTCCGAGTACGGCGCTGCGGTCGCGGTCGAGGTCGCCGAGGACGCGAAGGCGGCCGGGATCACGATCGTTTCTGGCTCGGCGGCCGCCGACGGCGCCTTCTACGGCGGCAGCATCGTCAGCCCCACGGCACGCGCGGTCGCGACCCGCGCGCTCGACGCCGTCGTAGCCAGAAACCCGACTGCGAAGCTGTTCGCGCCCTCGGGGCTCTACAACGACTCGTTCGTGGCCGGGCTCAGCCCCGCCGCCCAACACCAGCTCGTGGTCTCCTCGCCGGGCTTTCTGCCGCGTGATCTGCCCAGCGCCGGCCAGACTTTCGTGTCGGATTTCAAGAGCTCGTTTGGCCACGCCCCGGTTCCGCAGGCGGTATTCGGCTATGAGGCGATGTCGGCGTTGCTCGGGGTTCTGAATGAGGCCGGCGTGCACGCCAACGACCGGGCCACGGTCGTGTCGGACTTCCGCTCCCTGAATGTCAGCAACTCGGCGATCGGTAGCTACTCGATCCACGGCGGCGACCCGAGCATCGCCCCGCTGATCTTCGCCCATGTGAAAGCCGGCGCGCTCGTGCCGTTCAAGTTCGTTCAGTTGCAAGGGTGATCGCCCGCAGCGCAACCAGTCTCCTGATCGCGCTTGCCGCCGCTCTCGCTGCCGTGGCGGCGCTCAGCGGCTGTGGCACGGACGCCGTCGCGCACAACAAGATTCCCGGGGGCAGGCTGACGGTCTACGTCAGCGTTCCGCTCAACGGCGCGTCCGCGGTCAGCGGCGAGTCGGTCCTGCACGGGGCGCAGATGGCCCTCGACGCGGTACACGCGCGGATCGGGGGCTACCGGATCACGCTCCGGCCGCTCGATGATGCGCTCGCCAAGACGGGCACCTGGGATCCGGGGCAGACGACCGCCGAAGTCCATGCGGCGATGCTCGACAAGACGATGATCGGCTACATCGGCGACTTCGACTCGGGCGCCAGCGCGGTCTCGATCCCGCTGCTGAACCGCATCGGGATCCCGCAGATCAGCCCGTCGAGCACCGCCGTCGGGCTGACCGCGGGCGGTCCCGCGACCTCGCCCGGCGAGCCCGAGAAGTACTACCCGACCGGCCAGCGGACCTTCGCCCGCGTGGTTCCGTCCGACGCTGTCGAGGCGGCCGTACAGGTGCGGCTCCAGCGAAGCATGGGCTGCACGAAGACCTACGTGCTCGACGACGATGAGGTCGACGGACGCGACGCGGCGCAGAGCTTCCAGGTCGCGGCCCATGCCGCCGACCTGGATGTCGTCGGCGCGCAGGAGTATGAGCCTCGGGCGACCAGCTACACATCGCTGGCGACGGCGGTCGCCCAGAGCGGCGCCAACTGCGTGATGCTCGGTGCCGTCACGCAGAACAACGCTGTGCTGATCACGCGTCAGCTCACGGCGGCGCTCCCGCACGCGCTGATCTTCGGCTCGAGCGGACTTGCCGAGAGCACCTACGTCGACCCGGCGCAGGGCGGGATCCCGCTGACCGTCGACCCGCGGGTCCTGCTGACCGTCGCGACCCTGTCGCCGTCTTCCTACCCGCCGGCGGGACGGCGGTTCTTCCGCGACTACGAGCGCCGCTTCGGCGCGCCGCAGCCCGCCGCGATCTTCGGCTACGAGGCGATGGCCCTGATGCTCGACGCGATCTCGCGGGCGACGGCCAAAGGGACGCACGAGGCGCTGCGCTCCAAGGTGCTCGCGGCGGTTTTTGCGACGCGTGACCGGCACAGCGTGCTCGGGACCTACAGCATCGACCGCAACGGTGACACGACCCTCGACGAGTACGGGGTGTGGCGCGTCCAGGACGGCCAGCTGGTCTTCTGGAAGGCGATGCGGGGCTAACGACGGCGATGCGGGGCTGACGAGGGCGATGCGGGGCTGACGAGCGCGATGCGGGGCTAGCGCGTCGCGATCGCCCGCGCGATGCTGGCGACGGCCGCGTACGGCTCAGTTTCCAGCTGACTCCAGGTGAACCGCAGGACGGTGACCCAGCTTCCACCCCCCGAAAGCCGCCGTTTCTACGAACCCAAGATCTGCATCTCCTCGGTCGACCCGAACCCGAGCTCGGCACCACCCGCTTCGGCAGCCCCACTGTCGCGCGCCTCGTCGGCCACCGCCGCGGCGACCGCCGTCGCGACCTCGCGGTTGAAGACAGACGGGATGATGTAGTCCTCGCGGAGCTCCTCGCTCGGCACGATGTCGGCGATCGCGCGTGCCGCCGCGGTCTTCATCGTCTCCGTGATCTCCGTCGCCCGCGCGTCGAGCGCTCCCCTGAAGATGCCCGGGAAGCAGAGCACGTTGTTGATCTGGTTGGGGTAGTCCGAGCGGCCGGTGGCGAGAATCCGGACGTAGGGGAGGGCCTCCTCCGGCGATACCTCGGGCGTCGGGTTGGCCATCGCGAACACGATCGGGTCCGGGTTCATCCTCGCCAGCGCCGAAGCCGGTAACACCCGTGCGCCCGAGAGGCCGATCATCAGGTCGGCGCCCTCGATCACGTCAACGGGCATCCCGTCACGGTGCTCGAGGTTGGTGCGCTCGGCGAGCGCTCGCTTGACCGCCCCCATGGTTCCGTCGACGTAGTCAGCGCGCTGTACGTGCACGGCGCCGCGGGAATCACAGCCGATGATGTGCTGCACACCGGCCTCGAGCAGGATCTGCGTGACCGCGACCCCGGCGGCGCCCAGGCCAACGATCACCACCCGGATATCGCCGATTCGCTGGCCCGTCAACGTCAGCGCGTTCAAGAGCGCCGCCAGTACGACCACGGCGGTCCCGTGCTGGTCGTCGTGGAACACCGGGATGTCGAGCTCGAGCTTCAAGCGCGACTCGATCTCGAAGCAGCGCGGGGCGGATATGTCCTCGAGGTTGATGCCGCCGAACCCCGGCGCGATCGCCTTGACGGCGGCGACGATCTGATCGGGATCCTTGGTGTCCAGGCAGATCGGGAAGCCGTCCACGCCCCCGAACTCCTTGAATAGCATCGCCTTGCCCTCCATCACCGGCATCGCCGCGCGCGGGCCGATGTCGCCCAGCCCCAGCACCGCGGTCCCGTCGGATACAACGGCGACCGTGTTGCGCTTGATCGTGTACTGAAACGCCTTGTCGGGGTCGTCGAAAATCGCCTCGCAGACGCGCGCGACGCCAGGCGTGTAGGCCATCGAGAGGTCGTCGCGCGTTTTCAGCGGACTCTTGTTGCGGACCTCGATCTTGCCCCCCATGTGGAGCATGAACGTGCGGTCCGTCGTGTCGAGCACCCGCGCCCCGCCGACCGCGTTGACGGCCGCCGTCAGGCGTGGCCAGTCGGCCGCGTCGCTGGTCTCGACCGTGATGTCGCGGATCGTGTGGCCGGCGTCGACGCCGACCAGATCGACGGCACCGATCGTTGCGCCCGCCTCGCCGATCGCGCTCGCGACCTTTCCCAGCATCCCCGGAAGATGGTCGATCTCGACCCGCAGCGTGAGGCTGTACTGGGCGCTCGGGGTGCCGGTCATACCGCGCCGGATCTTATGCCCCGGACTCCTCCGTCGCGCGAGATAGGCTCAGATCAGATGGCAGACGACCTGTTTCTGATCGACGGCAACAGCCTCGCGTATCGCGCGTTCTTCGCGCTGCCCGAGTCGATCGCCACCTCGACCGGCGTCCCGACCAACACGATCTTCGGTTTCGCCTCGATGCTGGTCAAGATCCTCACCGACTACGGGCCGAAGGCGACGGTCGTCGTCTGGGACGCGGGCTCATCGGGTCGCAAAGACGTCTATCCCGAATACAAGGCCCAGCGTTCGACCCGGCCGGACCTCCTCAAGGAGCAGTGGCCGGCGCTGGAGCCGCTCGTCGAGGCGTTCGGCTACCGCAACCTGAAGGTCAACGGCTACGAGGCCGACGACGTGATCGCCTCGATCGCGGAGCACGCCAAATCCCTGGACCCGCCGGTCAACGTGATGGTTGTGACCGGTGACCGCGACGCCTACCAGCTCGTCGACGAACGGGTGCGGATCATGACGACCTCGCGCGGCATCACCGACACGCGCGTCTACGACCGCGAGGGCGTGATCGATCGCTACGGCATCCCGCCCGAACTGGTGCCCGACTTCATCGGACTGAAGGGCGACACGAGCGACAACATTCCGGGCGTCCCCGGGATCGGCGACAAGACGGCCGCCGAGCTGCTGCAGCGGTTTGGCTCGCTCGAGCAGGTGCTCGACAACGTCGATCAGATCAGCGGCGCCAAGCGCAAGCAGAACCTGACCGAGCACGCCGATGCCGCGCGCGTCTCCAAGGAGCTCGCGACCGCCAAGCGCGACATCCCGCTCGAACTCGATCTGACCGGGCTCGTGTCCGAGCCGCCCGACCGCTCACGGCTGCGCGACGTGTTCCGCGAGTTCGAGCTGCGCGAGCCGTTGCGGCGGCTCGAGGAGGCGCTCGGGTCGGCCGATGCAGCTGCGCCGGCGCCGGCTGCCGAGCGGGCGCTCTCCGCCCGCGTCCGGAATGGCTCGGTGAGCGACGTCACCCGTCTCGGACAGACCGAGGTCGGACTCGCGGTCCGAGCCCCCGACACGCCAGAGGGCGCGCTGTTCGGCGATGACCAGCAGTGGCGGTTCGGGGTCTACGCCGACGATGGGGGCCAGCTGCTGGTCGGCGCCTGCAGCGCGCCTGAGGAGCTCGTCGAGGCGGTCGGCACGCGACCGGCGATCGCCCACGACGCGAAGTCGCTGCGGCGCGTTCCCGCCGTGCTCGCGCACGACACCGAGGTCGCCGCCTACCTGCTCGAACCCGCGCGGCGCGCCTATCCGTTTCGGGAGCTGTGCGAGGAACGCGGGCTGGCGAGCGACGTCGACGACGAGTCGGGCCGCGACGCGCGCCTGGTGCAGGCGCTCGCGGCCTGGCAGCGCGAGGAGATCCGCGGCCGCGGACTGACCGACCTGCTGCTCGACGTCGAGCTCCCGATCGTGCAGATCCTGCGTGAGATGGAAATCGTCGGCGTCAAGCTCGACACCGACCGCCTGGCCGAGATCTCCTCGCGGGTGAAGATCGAGGCCGACGCGCTCGAGCTAGAGATCTTCGAGCTGGCCGGGGAGGAGTTCACGCTCGGCTCGCCCAAGCAGCTCGAGGAGGTGCTGTTCGGAAAGCTCGGTCTGTCTCGCAAGCGACGCGGCAAGACGGGCTATTCGACCGACGCGCGCGTCCTGCAAGCGATCCGCGACGAGCATCCGATCATTACCAAGATCGAGCGCTGGCGCGAGCTCGTCAAGCTCGCACAGACGTATCTGGATGCGCTGCCGCTGCTGGTCGACCCCAACAGTCGCCTGCACACGACGTTCAACCAGACCGCTGCGACCACCGGCCGCCTGTCGTCAAACAACCCCAATCTGCAGAACATCCCGATCCGGACCGAGCTCGGCCGCGAGATCAGGGCGTGCTTCGTCGCCGAGCGCGGGAACCTGCTGGTGTCGGCCGACTACTCCCAAGTGGAGCTGCGGCTGCTCGCCCATATCGCGGGCGAGGACGCGCTGAAGGAGATCTTCCGCCGGGGCGAGGACGTTCATACGGCGACTGCCGTCCGCGTGTTCGGGGTCACGCCGGACCAGATCGACCCGGGCATGCGTTCGAAATCGAAGATGATCAACTACGGGATCGTCTACGGCCTGTCCGCTTACGGGATGGCCGATCGCCTAGATATCCCGCAGGAGGAGGCCGACGAGTTCATCCAGCGATACCTGGCCGGTTTCCCGGCGGTCGGGCGGTTCATCGAGCAGACGATCGAGCAGGGGACTGAAGCGGGCTACGTCTCGACGCTGTTCGGTCGCCGCCGCCAGGTGCCCGAGTTGCGCGCCCGGCGCTGGGACCTGCGCAAACAGGGCGAGCGGTTCGCGGTCAACATGGTCATCCAGGGGACCGCGGCCGACATCATGAAGGTCGCGATGGTCCGCTGCGACCAGGCGCTGCGCGCGGACGGACTGCGCACGGAGCTCGTGCTCCAGATCCACGACGAGCTGCTGTTCGAGGGTCCAGCCGACGAGGCGGAGCAGGTCAAGGCGATCGCATGCCGCGAGATGGCCAACGCGTACGAGCTCGACCCGCCGCTAGCGGTCGAAGCGGGAGTCGGCCCCGATTGGTTGTCGGCTAAGTGACGGCTCGGCTCAGCTGAGTTCGAAAATGAAGTCGTACTGCTTGCCGCCGTCGCGCGAGATCAGCTTCATTTGCCCGCGATAGTCGCGGTATGCGCCGGTCCCGCCGGTGATCGACAAGACGCTGTTGCGGGTGTCGTAGTACGGACCCTGGACCGTGATCTGACCAGCGCGGAGGAAGGTCGTCCAGAGGCACTCCCAGATCCCCAGCGCGGGCTGGACGCGGACGCAGAATCCCTCGTCGTGGCCGACCTGCGCGGTGTTGGCGGCGTTGAAGACCGGGTTGTTGAAGGTCAGGATGTTGCCCTTGACGTCCTTGCCATTGACGCCGGGATTCTCGGTGTCAGTGATCGCGTGCTCGACCACTTTGATCGTCAGGCCGCTGGCCGCGTGGGCCGGCTTGGCGTAGCCGACCTGGTTGCCGAACGCCAGCACCGCGGCGATCGCGATCGCGACTCCGATCAACACCCAGCGCAGCGCGCGCTTTCCGGTTAGCTGGCTTCGCAAGGCCCTCCTCCTCGGTCGTGGACTTCGGGCGGCGATCCTACGCCTCCGCCGGCGATCCTACGCCCGGTGCCCGCGGCCGTCCAGCGGGCTCGTCAGGCCGCCAGTCGCTCGATCACCCTGCTCGGTGCCTCGCGCTCGAACACGAACCGGGGGTGGGCGATCGCGAGGTAGTGGTTGAACGCCCAATCCACGAATCGCTTGGCGCTCATCGCCCGTAACGCCGGCGCGAGCGCGCGCGGCGCGACCCGCGGCACCAGCCGCTGGCATCGCAGTAGCCACGTGTAGGCGAACTGGTGCTCGGCCGAGAAGCCGTTGTAGCGGGCGAGCGCCTGCTCGCGCGTCTGCTGCCCGTCGAGCACCCGTCGGATCTCGCGCCCGGAGGCAAGCCCAAAGTAGAGCGCGGTCCGGATCCCCTCGGCCGTCAGCGGCAGGCAGTGGCCGGCCGAGTCGCCGGCAAAGAAGACGCCATCCTCGGTCGCCGGACGCAGCGCGTGCGGAATCCAGTTGCCCTGGTAGCGGACCGTCTCGGCTTCGAGATCCCGGGCAAGTCTCACCGTCGGCTCGCGTACATGGAAGCGCGGATCAAACGAGCCGACCCCGATCCGCAGCTCGCCGTCCGCCGGAAAGCTCCAGCCGTAGCCGGCGGGCACGTAGCTGCGGTCGATCCACACCTCGAGATCGCGCCCGGAGCCGAATGGATGCACCTCGAGCCCGCGCGACAGAAGCGCGTCAGGCGGTTGCACGTTCTCGCCCGCACCCAGCACCCGTCGCCACCCGAGCGCATCGACGATCAACGGCGCGCTCAGCGGTCCGCGGTCCGTGATCACCGTGTGGCCCTCGCGGCGCTCGACCTTCGCGGTCTCGAACCCGAATTCCCCCTGATCGGCGAGCAGCCCGCAGAGGGTCCGGTAGTCGAAGGTCGAGAAGGTCCACGGAAGGTCGTAGGGGACCGTCGTATAGGGGGTGTGGATCACGAGTTCGCCGAACGTCTGCTGCAGCGAATCTTGCAGCTGCATCGCGGTCAGCCACGGGGTCGGAATTCCGCACGCCGATGTCTGGCGTTCGCCGATCTCGTAGCGGTCGACAATCAGCACGTCGGCGCCGCTTCCGGCGAGCTCGCGAGCGACCGCAAGCCCGGCGAAGCTCGCGCCGCAGATCAGGACGTCGCAGTCCTGTTGCAGGCGCGTGCGATCGGCCCCGCGCTTGGTGGCCCTTGTCGGCATCGCCGCCTGATGATAGGGACGGCCGATCGCCGCTATCCTCCGATAACTCATGTCCTCAACCACAACTTTGATGTCTGGCCCCGATCACTCGAACGCGAAGGTCGTTGAAGGCTCGAACGGCCTGCTGCTCGAGATCGACGGGCAGATCGTCCCCAACTACGACGCCACGCTGCACCCCTTCCAGGAAGGCGATGTCGTCACCGGCCACGTCGTCCGGATCGATAACGACGAAGTCCTCGTAGACATCGGCTACAAGTCCGAGGGCGTCATCCCGGCTAGCGAGCTATCGATCCGGAAATCGGTCGATCCCTCAGACGAGGTCTCGCTCGGCGAAGAGGTCGACGCGCTGGTGCTCACCAAGGAGGACCAGGACGGCCGTCTGATCCTGAGCAAGAAGCGCGCCCGGTTCGAGAAGGCCTGGCGCCGGATCGAGGCGGCCGCCGAATCGGGCGAGCCAGTCGAAGGAGCGGTGATCGAGGTCGTCAAGGGCGGTCTGATCATCGATCTCGGCGTGCGCGGCTTCCTGCCCGCGTCGCTGGTCGACATCCGGCGGGTGCCGAACCTCGACGAGTACATGGGGCAGGCGATCGAGTGCAAGGTGATCGAGCTCAACCGCTCGCGCAACAACGTCGTGCTGTCGCGTCGCGCGGTGCTCGAGGAGCAGCGCAAGGAGGACCGCGAGCGGATCCTCGACCGGCTGCAGCCAGGCCAGGTCGTCGAAGGGACGATCTCGAACATCGTCGACTTCGGCGCGTTCGTCGACCTCGACGGGATCGACGGCTTGATCCATATCTCGGAGCTGTCGTGGTCGCACGTCAACCACCCGTCGGAGATCCTCAACATCGGCGACGTCGTCAGCGTCAAGGTGCTGGACATCGACCGCCAGCGCCAGCGGATCTCGCTCGGTCTCAAGCAGACCCAGGAGGATCCGTGGCAGCGGGTCGTCGACACCTACAACATCGGCGACGAGCTCGAGGGAACGGTCACCAAAGTCGTCACGTTCGGCGCGTTTGTCGAGATCCTCGACGGGGTCGAGGGCCTGGTCCACATCTCAGAGCTGGCCCAGCACCACGTCGACAATCCGCGCGAGATCATCCAGCCCGGTGACCCGGTGCGCGTCAAGATCCTCGAGATCGACTCAGAGCGCCGGCGCCTGTCGCTATCGATCAAGCGGGTCGAGGGCCAAGTCCTGCCGGTGCGTCCAATCCAGCCGCCGTCCGAGGGTGACATCGGCGCGCTCGACGACGTGCCCGAGCTCGGTCTCTCCGAGGAAGTGTTCTCCAGCGAGGGCGAGTACGCACCGCCGACCGCTGACGAGCTCGCCGCGGCTACTGACGAGCTCGCCGCAGCTGCGGACGAGCCCGCCGCGGCTGCTGACGAGCCCCTGTTCGAGCCTCGGCAGCCCGAGACGGCGGCTCCCGGCGACCCCGACGCCGTGACGGCTGCTGAACAGCCCGCCGCGGCCGCTCCGGACGCCGACCAGCCAGCGGCCGCGCCGGACGCCGACCAGCCAGCGGCCGTGGTGGACGCCGACCAGCCAGCGGCCGCGCCGGACGCCGACCAAGCCAGGCAGGCCGCTCCGGTCGCCGCGGACCAGCCTGAGGACGCTCCGGTTGCGGACCAGCCTGAGGACGCTGAGTCTGAGCAGTCCGAGCCGCCGAGCGCGAACGGCGCCGCTGCGGAGGTCGAGCAGCAGTCCGACACCCCGTCGGCTTAGGCCCCGAGCGTCCGCGGGCGTGGTCCCGTTCATCGGGTTGACGGGCGGGATCGGCGCTGGCAAGTCAACCGCGCTCGACGCGCTGCAGCGGCTTGGTGCAGTAGGCCTGTCGACTGATCAGATCGTGCACGAGCTCTACGACACCCCGGAGGTCAAGGACGCGGTCGTCGGCCATTTCGGGTCCGACGTAGTGCGCGACGGGGCAATCGACCGCGCCGCCCTCGCGCAGGCCGCGTTTTCGTCCGCGGAGGGCCCCGCGTGGCTCGAGCGGCTGTTGTGGCCGCGTGTCGGAGCGCGGATGGCCAGCTGGCGGGAGGGTCTTGAGCACGCGCACCCGCCACCGCGAGCTGCCGTCGTCGAGGTCCCGCTACTTTTCGAATCCGGCATGCAAGACGCATTTGACGCCACGATCGCTGTGGTCGCCGATGAATCGATCCGTGAACAGCGCGCCTCGTCGCGTGGCCATGCGGCGCTCGATCAGCGCGCCGCCCGTCAGCTGAGCCAGAAAGAAAAGTCGGAGCGAGCGACTTACACGGTCGTCAACGACGGCGACTTGACCGAACTCGAGTACAAGCTGTCGGCGATCCTTGAGATGCTGCGCAGATGAGTGCGCGGACCGCAACTGCGTCCCGCAGCCGGTCGGGACGGCGCTCGCCCGCGTCCCGGCGCCGGGCGGCTGCGCGCCGGCGGCGTGCGATCGTGTTGATCGCCTCGGCCGCGATCCTCGCCGCGGGCGTGATCCTGCTACTGCCGCTGGCGCGCAAGGCGGTGAACGAATTTGGCCTGCCACTTGCCTACCAGGACGTGATCCGCCAACAGGCGGCCGAGAAGCACCTCGACCCGGCATTCATCGCGGCAGTCATCTACGCCGAGACGAAGTTCGACGCAAGGAACTCTCCGGCCGGCGCGGTCGGGCTGATGCAGATCCTCCCGCAGACGGCCGAGTTCCTCGCGCACCGCTCCGGGGCGACGACGTTCCACGTCTCGGATCTGAACTCGCCACAGGTCAACATCGCCTATGGCAGCTACTACCTGCGCTACCTGCTCAACGAGTACGGCGGCAGCAAGATCGAGGCGCTGGCGGCCTACAACGGCGGCGAGACGAACGTCGATGGCTGGATCGCCGCAGCCCGGGCGCGCGGGCAGTCGCTTCAGATCGCGCAGATCCCGTTCCCGGAGACCCGGGCGTACGTGGAGCGGGTGCTCGCTGCTCAGCGGGATTACCGGCAGACGTACGCCACCCAGCTCGGCTACAACTGACCGCACGCCCGCCGGAGGCGAAATCTGCCGTTCGCAGCTGAGAAGTGGGCGACGGAGAAGCGGGCGACGCGGAGAAGCGGCGACGCGGAGAACTGGGCGACGCTGAGAAGCGGGCGACGCCGAGAAAGCGGCCGACGCGGAGAAGCGGGCGACGAGACCTGCAGAACGTGGAAAATCCGCCCCGCTCGTTTCGATTTTCCACGGTCCGCTGCGTGAGCGGGACGGACGTGGAAAAGCTGCCGGCAGCATGCGGTTTTTCCACCAACTGCGCGCTCTCCGGGCCAGATCGCCGGGATGGTTGTCCACGCAACCATCCGTACCAAGAACGCGCGGCTGCGCGCCAGGGCGTGCGAGGCTGCGCGCCAATCAGTGCTGCGGCTGCGCGCCAATCAGTGCTGCGGCTGTGCGCCAATGAGTGCTGCGGCTGCGCGCTTAGGGGCCCACCGGCGTGCCCGCGGGCGGCCTCGCGCCTGCCCGCTTGCCGCCGTGGGCTATGTCCGCGATCGCCTGCAGCACGAGCAGCATCAGCAGTGCCAGGACGACGGTCGCGGCTATGTACCACGGCCAAGGGCCCATCACGTTCAGCAGCGAGTTGTGGACCGGCTTGGCGCGCAGATACATGTAGTTGCCGCCGGTCAGGACGTCCGCGACGCCGATCGCTGCTGCGAACGCCAGCGTCAGCGCCCAGACTCGCCAGACCGCACGGGGGCGTGGCCAGATCCGGCATCCGAACACGAGCAGACAGGCGGCGACGATCGCGCCGACGTGGTAGACGAAGTACGTGAAGTAGTAGACGTCCGGAAACGTCTGCGCGAGGTCGGGAGTCAGCGTCGCCTGCAGCGAAGCGGTCAACGCCCAGAAGTAGACGAGCTCGACGAACATCTGGCGCCGGGTTAGGAGCGCGACGATCGCGGTGACCGATACCGCATCGGTGAGTTGCAGCGGCAGGTCGTACTTGACGGTCCACGTCCCGTTGACGACGTCTGCAACGTACTCGCCCGCCCAGCCGGCGAAGATCAGGGCCGCCAGCGCCCAAGCGTAGATCGTGACCCATCGGCCCGGATAGCGACGCGGCAGCCAGATCGAGCCGACGCACGCCACCGTCAACACGGCGAGCGCCGCCAGATGCGGGTCTGAGAACTGTCGCATGGTCCTCCGTTGCCGCCGCTTCACGAAGTCGTCCGACGGCCACGATATGTTGAAGTGTCCTAGTTATGCCTAAGTTCGAGCTAGATGCCGCTTACAGCCCGACCGCCGACCAGCCCGACGCGATCGCGGGCCTCGCGCGGGGAATCGAGGCCGGAGATTCGTTTCTGACGCTGCTCGGGGCGACCGGCACCGGCAAGACGATGACGATGGCCGCGACGATCGAGGCGGTCCAGAAGCCGGCGCTCGTGATCGCGCACAACAAGACGCTCGCGGCGCAGCTGTGCAACGAGTTCCGGACCTATTTCCCGCGCAACGCGGTCGAGTACTTCGTCTCCTACTACGACTACTACCAGCCCGAGGCCTACGTCCCGAGCAAGGACCTCTACATCGAGAAGGACTCGGCGATCAACCAGGAGATCGACCGCCTGCGCCACTCGGCAACTGCCGCGCTGTTCGCGCGTCGCGACGTCGTGATCGTCGCCAGCGTCTCGTGCATCTTCGGCCTCGGGTCGCCGCAGACCTACGACGAGAACCTGCAGACGCTGAGCAAGGGCGAGATGATCGACCGCGACGGTCTGCTGCGGAAGCTCGTCTCGATCCAGTACAACCGCAACGATACGGCGCTCTCGCGCGGGACTTTCCGCGTCCGCGGCGAGACGCTCGAGATCTTTCCTGCGTACGCCGAGACGGCCTTCCGCGTGGTGCTATTCGGCGACGAGGTCGAGCATCTGCAGCACTTCGACCCGGTTACGGGCGAGGTGATCGAGGACGATCTCGAGCACGTCGGCATCTGGCCCGCCTCGCACTACAACGTCCGCGAGGGGATGATCGAGGACGCGGTCGCCGAGATCGGGCGCGAGCTCAACGCGCGCTGCTCCGAGCTCGAGCAGCAGGGCAAGCTGCTCGAATCACACCGCCTGCGCCAGCGAACGCAGTACGACATGGAGATGCTCCGCGAGCTCGGCTTCTGCTCGGGAATCGAGAACTACTCGCGGATCCTCGACGGGCGCCAGCCGGGCGACCGGCCCTATTGCCTGCTCGACTACTTCCCCGACGACTTTGTCTGCTTCATCGACGAGTCGCACCAGACGGTGCCGCAGATCGGTGGCATGTACGAGGGGGACCGCTCGCGCAAGCAGACGCTCGTCGACTACGGCTTCCGGCTGCCGAGCGCGCTCGACAACCGGCCGCAGACCTTCCAGGAGTTCCTGTCGATCACGCCGCAGCTCGTGTTCGTGTCGGCGACGCCGGGCGAATTCGAGCGCTCTCACTCGTCCGCGATCGTCCAACAGATCGTCCGTCCGACCGGGATCGTCGACCCAGCCGTGGAGGTCCGCGAGACGCGCAACCAGATCGACGACCTGATGAACGAGATCCGTGGCCGCGCCGACCGCGACGAACGCACGCTCGTGACAACCCTGACCAAGAAGATGTCCGAGGACCTGACGGACTACCTGCTCGAGATGGGCTTCCGCGTTCGCTACCTGCACTCGGAGATCGACACGCTCGAGCGGATCCAAATCATCCGCGAGCTGCGGCTGGGCGAATACGACGTCCTCGTCGGGGTCAACCTGCTCCGCGAGGGGCTCGACCTGCCGGAGGTGTCGCTGGTCGGGATCCTCGATGCCGACAAGGAGGGCTTCCTGCGCGGTGAGACGTCGCTGATCCAAACGATCGGTCGGGCGGCGCGGAACGTCGACGGCAAGGTGCTCATGTATGCCGACAAGGAGACCGCCGCGATGCGGGCGGCGATCAGCGAGACCGACAGGCGCCGCGCGATCCAGGTCGCCTACAACGAGCAGCACGGGATCACGCCGGAGACGATCGTCAAGGGCATCTCGGACATCGCCGAGTTCCTGCAGTCCGACTCCAAGGTGCCGCGCTCCCGGCGCCGCCGGCGGCGCAAGGAGGTGGAGATGGCGCCCGCGGAGATCGAGCGCGCGATCGTCGAGCTCGAGGAGGAGATGCTGGCCGCGGCCGAGGATCTGCGCTTCGAGTACGCGGCAAAGCTGCGCGACGAGATTCGCGATCTCAAACGCGACCTCGACGAGGCGATCGCGGCCGGCGACGCGCGGGTGTCCTGAGCGGCGGGTACGACCCCCAACGCGGTGCGTCCAACCCGCTACCGGGATGCGGTGCGCCAAACCCGTACCCGGACGTGGTGCGTCCGCTAGGCTGCGCCCCCCGCAAAGAGCTTTGAAACGGAGGTCGGCGAGTGGCGCTCGATCGGGAGAGCATCCAAAAGAGGGACTTTCCAACCGCCCGCCAGGGGTACGACAAAGCAGCGGTCGATGCCCATCTGGCTGCGATCGCCGATGAGCTCGAGCACGCGACGCTTGCGTCATCGGCAAGCGAGCGAGTGCGGACGATTGTCGAGGCGGCTGAGACGAGCGCCGCGCAGATCCAGCGGGAGGCCGACGAGGCAGCGCGGGCGACGCGCCAGGAGGCCGAGCAGGCGGCACGCCATGCACGCGAAGGCGCCGGCAGGGTTTCCGACCTGACCACAGCGCTGGCCGCCCAGCTCGAGACGAGCCGACGGCAGCTCGAGTCGTTGCTCGAGTCCCTGACACCGGCCACGACCGGGGCGGCCGGCCACCCAGGCCCGCAGCCGCAGACGCCGACCACCGTCCCCCCGGCCACGGCGACCGAGCCGGCGCTCGAGGCGACTGGCGCCGCCGAGCCCGAGCCGGTGCCTGAAGCCCACGCGACCTCCGGGCCGCAGGCCGCCCCATCCGGCGACGTTCCCAGTGCGAGCCCAGCCGAGGACGCCGAACAGCTCGAGGGAGCGCGGCTGATCGCGCTCAACATGGCGCTCAACGGGTCCTCTCGCGACGAGACGGCCAAGTACCTGGAGGAGAACTTCCAGCTCGCCGATCGCGACCGGCTACTCGACGAGGTCTACGCGAGCGTCGAGGGCTGACCCGGAGTCAGGGGTGGCGGTGGCTGCGGCTCGTACCGTGGTGCTGGTCGCGGCGCTGCCGGCGGTCGAGGTCGCGCTCGACCGCGTCGAGATCGGGCGCCGGGCCGTATAGAGCCCAGGCGTTCCGCGCGACGCTGAGCACGAGCAGGATCAGCACCCAAACCGGCCAGAACTGGCCGCCGGCGCCGTCCGAGAACCAGATCGCCGTGCCGACCACGAACACCGTCCCGAGGCCGCCGGTCTGCTGGATCATGCGGCGGGTGAGGTGGGCGCGCCGCTGCTTCTGGTACCGCGCGACCTGGCGCGGCGTCGGCGGGAGGTCCTGCCGCAGCGCGTCGAGCTCGGCCGTCGTTCGCGCCGCGTACGCGGCCTGGGTGCGCTCCTCGAGCTCGTCGGTTCCCAGCCGGCCGTCGACCATGTGCTCGTTGAGCTCTGAGATCAGCTGCTCGCGCTCGGCGTCCGAGGCTCTGATCCCCGAGGACGGAGGGCGTGGTACCGGTGCGCCCCGGTCGAACGGTTCCTCGCTCATTGCGGGCAACTGTAGAGAACCGGGCGCTCCACGACAGGGGAACGTCTGTTCGACCTACTAGACTCGCTGACAGTGGATCAGATCGTCGTCTCGGGCGCCCGGGAGCACAATCTCAAGGATGTGACCGTCGCGATTCCGAGGGACTCGCTGACGGTGATCACGGGTCTTTCGGGGTCCGGCAAGTCATCGCTGGCGTTCGACACGATCTACGCCGAGGGGCAGCGCCGGTATGTCGAATCGCTGTCGGCGTATGCGCGGCAGTTCCTCGGGCAGATGGACAAGCCGGACGTCGATTCGATCGAGGGCCTGTCACCGGCGATCTCGATCGACCAGAAGACGACCTCGCGCAACCCGCGGTCGACGGTCGGGACGGTGACGGAGATCTACGACTACCTGCGCCTACTCTGGTCGCGGATCGGCCATCCGCATTGCCACATTTGCGGCCGTCCGATCAGCGGCCAGTCGGCCGAGCAGATCATCGACCAGGTGATGGAGCTCGCGGAGGGGACCAGGTTCATGGTCCTGGCGCCGATCGTGCGCGGCCGCAAGGGCGAGTACGGCAAGCAGTTCGAGGAGCTGCGGGCCGAGGGCTTCGGGCGCGTCAAGGTCGACGGCGAGCTGCGCCGGCTCGACGAGGAGATCGTGCTCGACAAGAAGTACAAGCACGACATCGCGGTCGTGGTCGACCGGTTGGTGATGAAGGACGAGCTCCGCAAGCGACTCGCGGACTCGATCGAGACGGCGGTCGCGCTGGCCGACGGGCTGGTCGAGATCGAGCACGTCGACACGGACCTGACGCTCACCTTCTCGGAGCGCTTCGCGTGCCCCGTCCACGGCCCCAGCCTGGTCGAGCTCGAGCCTCGGATCTTCTCGTTCAACTCTCCGCACGGCGCGTGCCCGCGGTGCACCGGCCTCGGGTCCCAGATGGAGATCGACCCCGAGCTGGTCGTCCCCGATCCAACTCTGTCGATCGGCGAGGGCGCGATCGCGCCATGGGCGGTCAGCGCTTCGAGCTATTACGACCAGCTCACGCAGGCGATCGCGGAGCGCTACGAGGTCGACCTCGAGACACCCTGGCAGGATCTGCCCGAGGAGGCCCAGGACTTCTTCCTTTACGGCACCGGCTCCGAGCGCCTCCAGGTCTCATACCGCAACCGCTTCGGCCGGCGGCGTTCGTACGCGACCCGGTTCGAGGGGATCGTCTCCAACCTCGAACGCCGGTACCGCGAAACCGACTCCGAGTTCTCGCGCGAGAAGATCGAGGAGTACATGACGCTGCGGCCGTGTCCCGAATGCGAGGGCGCCCGCCTGCGGCCCGAGTCCCGGGCGGTGCTGATCGACGAGACCCCGATCCATGTGTTCACGGGCCTTTCGGCGCGGCGCGCGCTCGACTGGATCCGGGATCTCGAGTTGGCCGAGCACGACCGGCGTATTGCGCGACTGGTGTTACGCGAGATCGAGGAGCGCCTCCAGTTCCTCGAAAACGTGGGCGTCGGCTACCTGTCGCTCGAACGAGCGGCCGCGACCCTGTCGGGCGGCGAGGCGCAGCGGATCCGGCTCGCGACCCAGATCGGGTCGTCGCTCGTCGGCGTGCTCTACATCCTCGACGAGCCGTCGATCGGGCTGCACCAGCGCGACAACGAGAAGCTGATCGTGACGCTCGAGCGGCTGCGCGATCTCGGCAACACGGTGCTGGTCGTCGAGCACGACGAGGGCACGATGCGGGCCGCCGACCACCTCGTCGACATGGGGCCGGGGGCCGGGGAGCACGGTGGCTACGTCGTCGCCGAGGGCACGGCGGACGAGGTGGCCGCGGTCGAAGATTCGCTCACCGGCCAATTCCTCGCCGGCACGCGCGTAATCGAGACGCCGCGGCGACGCCGTAAGCCGAGCGGCTACATCTCGATCGAGGGCGCGTCCCAGCACAACCTGCGCAGCATCGACGTCAAGGTGCCGCTCGGCGTGCTGTCCTGCGTGACCGGAGTCTCGGGATCCGGGAAGTCGACCCTGATCAACGAGGTGCTGCTCAAGGCCGTCGCCAATCACCTGCATCGCACGCGCCAGCGCGCCGGCGCCCACCGGCGAATCACCGGGCTCGACCAGCTCGACAAGATCATCTCCGTCGATCAATCGCCGATCGGTCGCACGCCGCGGTCCAATCCGGCGACCTACATCGGGCTGTTTGACCAGATCCGAGATCTGTTCTCGAAGACCCAGGAGGCCAGGGCGCGCGGCTACAAGCCGGGGCGGTTCTCGTTCAACGTCAAGGGCGGGCGCTGCGAGGTGTGCCGTGGCGACGGTCAGATCAAGATCGAGATGCACTTCCTCCCGGATGTCTACGTTCCGTGCGAGCAGTGCCACGGCAAGCGCTACAACCGCGAGACGCTGGAGGTGCGCTTCAAGGGCAAGACGATCGCCGATGTGCTCGAGATGCCGATCGAGGAGGCGCTCGAGTTCTTCGCCCACATCCCCAAGATCCGGCGCCGGATCGAGGCGCTGGTCGACGTCGGGCTCGGCTATATGCGGCTCGGTCAGCCCGCGACGACGCTCTCGGGAGGCGAGGCGCAGCGGGTAAAGCTGGCCGCCGAGCTGTCCAAGGTCGCGACCGGCGCGACGATGTACATCCTCGACGAGCCGACCACCGGGCTACATTTCGCGGATATCCAGCGGCTGCTCGAGGTGCTTCAACGGCTAGTCGACGCCGGCAACTCGGTGGTCGTGATCGAGCACAACCTCGATGTGATCAAGGTGTGTGACCGTCTGATCGATCTCGGTCCCGAGGGCGGCGACGAGGGCGGGCTGGTGATCGCCACCGGCACCCCCGAGGAGGTCGCGGCCGTGCCGGGCTCCTACACCGGCAATTTCCTCGCTGGCTGTGCTGCCCGTCAAGGCCAAGCGCACGCGCAAGGTCAGCACCAACGGCTCCCCGGCGCCGAGTCGCCGTGCCGCCGCCGCGGCGCGCTGACTGGGAGACTGCGGCGATGGGTGTCCACTATCAGCGCCCCGGCTGGTTTACCCAGCGCGTTTTCAACCCTCTGATCGCGTTGCTCACCCGCGCGGGGATCGGGGTCTACGGCTCGCGCGTACTCGAGGTGCCGGGCCGCAGCAGTGGTGTTCCGCGCAGGACGCCGGTCAACCTGCTCAGCTTCGAGGGCGGCGACTACCTTGTCGCACCGCGGGGCCAGACCCAATGGGTGCGCAACCTGCGCGCCAGCGGCCAGGGGCGGCTGCTGATCGGCAGGCGGGCCCGCCCGTTCACCGCGACCGAGCTCCCTGACGACGAGAAAGTCCCGCTCCTGAGGGCATACCTGAAGCGGTGGAAGTGGGAGGTCGGCCAGTTCTTTGGCGGCGTCGGGCCGGATGCGAGCGACGAGCAGCTGCTCGCGATCGCGCCCGACCACCCGGTGTTCCGGGTGGTGCAGTCCTGAGCGACGATTTCAAGCTGTGGGCGCAGAAGTGGCGCTGGTATGAGCGCAACTCGCTGCCGTGGAACCGGGCCAGGATTCACTGGGAGGCGATGCGCCGCGGAGCATTCATCCGCTGGCCCGTGCACGGCAACGTGCTCGAGGCGCTGCGCGACGGGCGGCTACGGATCGGTCGACAGACGCTGCTCGAGCCGGGGGTGTGGATCACCGCACCGGGCGACGCTCGGATCACGATCGGCGAGGACTGCTATCTCAACCTCGGCGTGATGGTCGCGGCCATCGCACTGGTGGAGATCGGCGACCACTGCATGTTCGCCAACGGCTGCTTCGTGACCGATGCCGACCACCGCTTCGATGACCCGGTTAAGCCCGTCCCATGGCAGGGATTCACGACCAAGGGACCGACTCGGATCGGCGACAACGTGTGGTGCGGCGCGAACGTCGTGATCACGGGTGGGGTGACCGTCGGCGAGCGCTGCGTGATCGGCGCGAATTCGGTCGTGACGACCGACATCCCGCCGTTCTCGGTTGCCGCGGGGGCCCCGGCGAAGGTGCTGCGGACGATCGAGTACCCCCGGCTCGAGGAAGCCGAGGGTACTCGCGCCAGCTCCTAATGTCGCGAGGTTCTAACGGGCGGATCAGTTGCTCGGAATCCCGTTCGCCGGCGGCGCCGGCTGGGTTCCGCTGTATGGCGTGATTGGGCTGCCGGCGGTCGGCTCAGTCGTGAGCGGGCCTCCGAACAGGACGATCTTGCCGTTGCGCACCTGGCCCAGCTCGGCGCCGCCGTAGCCGCCGTGCTCCGAGGTCGTGTAGCGGAACGGGACCAGGCCCGGCCCGGTCCACTTACCGCCATCGTTGTTGACCGCGTTGACGACGTCCTGGCGGGTCAGGTTCTTGCCCGCGGCCTTGAGCGCCTGCACGAGCGTGAACGCATTCGCCATCCCGTATTCGACATTGCCGTCGAACGGAGCGCTGGGGTCGTACTGGGCGTGGATCTTCATGAACAGCTGGATCCACGGGTTCGAGGTGTCGGTGTTGGACGGGAGGTAGCCGTCGGTGATCGCACCGTCGATCAGCGCGGTGCCCGACGCCTTCCCCTTCGAGATCGTCTTCAGCAGCCCACCCACCGTGGTCGGGTCGATGCCGACGCTCGAGATCACGAGCTGCGGCTTCCAGCCGAGCGTGAACGAGGTCAGCTGCCCGATCGCCGTGTAGATCGGGACCGTGAAGTCGACCAGCACGGTCGCTTTCGATGCCTTGAGCGCGGTTATCTGGGGCGCCAGCGTCGTCGTCCCGGACTGGTAGGGCTCCTTCGAGACGATGTCGGCCGCGGGTACCTCGTCCTCGATTCCGGCGAGCCCGCCCTGCCCGAAGTCGTCGTCCTGGTAGAGCACGCCGACCTTCTGGCCGCCGAAATGCTGCTTGATGTACTGGCCGAGGATCTTGCCCTCGATCGTGTAGTTGGGTTGCCAGCCGAAGGTCATCGGCTGGCTGGTGCCCTTGTCCCAGCACGGACAGCCGGAGGCGACGAATAGGTCCGGGACCTTGGACGCGTTGAGGAAGCCGACGACCTTGGTGTGGGTCGGCGTGCCGAGGCCCTCGAAGATCCCGAACACCTTGTCCTGCAGCACGAGCTGGTGGACGACGTTGACAGTCTCTGCCGGGTTGTACGCGTCGTCCTTGATGATCAGGTGGATCTTGCGCCCGTAGACGCCGCCGTGCGCGTTGACGTAGTCGAAATACGCCTGCGACGCGGGGGCGATCTCGCTGTAGCCTGGCGCGGCAGGACCAGTCAGCGGTTGATGGGTGCCAAACGTGATGCTATTTGCGGTGACGCCCGGTGCGTTGCTGCTGGAGCTCGACGAACCGCAGGCGGCGACCACCAGCGCGATCGCTACGGGCACCGCGAGCGCGCCGAACAGACGAGTACTGAGTCTTCCCATATTCCCTCCTCGGGCGGGGTTGTATGACGAAGCACGCGCGCGAGGTACCGCGGGCCATTTCGATACGTTCCACCTACAACGTTTCAAATACTAAGTTCTTATGATGGGCACGGCAACAGGGAGAAGGGGCAGACCGGCGACTGCGTCACCGGCCGAGGTGTTTGAGGCCGTCACCAACCAATACGTCCGCGGCGAGCGCGTCGACCTGACCGTCGTCGCTCGCAACCTCGGCCTCAGCAGGGCGACCATCTATCGCTGGTTCGGCTCCCGCGACCGCATTCTCGGCGAGGTGATCGCGGCGCAGCTGGAGCAGCTGATCGCCCACAAACGGCGGGCTGTCTCGCAGCGCGGAGCGAAAGGTCTACTCGAAGTCTTCGACCAGATCAACCGCAGCCTCTCGCGTGCACCGGCACTCCGCAGACTGCTGGAGCAGGAGCCGGGGACCGCGATGCAGCTGCTGACCTCGGGCAACGGAGTCGTCCATCCCCGCGCTGTCTCGACCGTCGAGGCGCTGATCGTCGAAGAGGTGTCGCACGGCCGTTACAAGCCGCCCGCGGACCCGGCGACGCTGGCCTACGCGATCGTCCGCCTCGCGGAGGCGTTTCTGTACAACGACCACGGGATCCGCGGTGACCACGAGCGGTTGCACGAGGTGCAGGCCGCGTTGCTGGGTGTGCCGATGAAACGCCGCGAGGCGCGGCGAGCGGCGTTGTCGCCGGTGTCGACGAGGCAGCGCTAGCCGGCGCGACGCCGCGCCCAGACGGCTCGCAGCCGTCCGGTCAGCGCCACGACGCCACCCTGGATCCCAGTCGGCCACGCGAGGATCGCCCCGATCAGCACGACGCCGTAGATCGCCAACGGCAGGTTGGCCGAAACGTTGGTCGACAGTGAGAACGAGTGCGCCAGGTCGTTGGTCCAGTTCGGGAGCTCGACGAGGATGAAGGCACCCCAGATCGCGCCGACCAGCGACCCGAGACCGCCGAGGACGATGCCGGTCAGCAGCGCCAGCGACAGCTGTAGCGGAAATGCCCCCGGTTGGGCCAGCTGCAGCACCACGCACAGCAATCCGCCTCCGAGCCCCGCGCACCCCGCGCTGACGACGAACGCGATCGTCTGCATGCGGCCGACGCGCAGGCCGCACAGCGAGGCGGCGATCTCGTCGTCTCGGACCGCTCTGAACGAGCGCCCGAAGCCGCTGTGGATCAGGTTGTAGAGCAGAAAGACCACGATCAGCGCGCCAGCGCACGCGATCCACGCTTCCCAGCGCTCGAGCGGGAAGTTCGCGCCCAAAAATGACGGGGGAGTCGGCGGGTTGATCACGAGCCCGTTCTCGCCGCCAAAGGTCGCGGGGAAACGGTCGGCGAGCGCCGGCAACCCGACCGCGAACGCGAGCGTCGCGCCGGCGAGGTACGGCCCGCGCAGCCGGCTGGCCGCGGCCCCGACGGGAATGCCGACGATCGCCGTCACGACCAGCGATGCGCCCAGTGCCGGGACCAGCGCCCAGCCCTCGTTGCCGATCAACAGCGCGACCGTATAGGCGCCGACCGCCATCAGCGCGCCGTGACCGAGCGAGATCTGCCCGCTCAGACCGGCGAGCATCGTCAAACCGGCGAGCGCGGCGAAGTAGTAGGCGCCGGTCGCCAACTGCAGGTCGTTGTAGGCGCTCAGGTAGGTGGCGATCACCGCCAGCACGACGCCGCCGACTACGACCAGCGCGAGCGAACGCAGCAGCGTACTGCGAGCCAGGAGCCGACGCACGGGGTCGGCGCGCGGGGGTTTGCGCTCGACGTCGGCGACCGTCATACGCGCCGCTCCTTGGTCGCGGTGAAGAGCCCCGTGGGGCGCACCATCAGCACGACCACGAGGATCACGAGCGCCGCCAGGGGAACGAGCGCCGAGCCCTCGTATCCCGACACGTAGGACAGCGCGAGGCCCAGCAGCAGGCCACCCACGATCGCCCCCGGCGGGCTGTCGAGACCGCCCAGCACCGCCGCGACGAAGCCGCTGATCAGGATCGGATCGAAGTTGTTGGGACCCAGGAACACCGACGGCGCGACGAGCACGCCGGCCATCGCTCCGGCCACCGCCGCCAGCGCCCAGCCGAGCGTGAACATGCGGCCGACGCGGACCCCCAGCAGACGCGCGACCTCGGCCTTGAACGCAGCGGCTCGCATCTGCAGTCCGAGCGTGGTGGCACGGAACAACAGCGCGAGCGCGAGCGCGACCACGATCACCACGATCACGGTGAAGGTGTCGTTTGGCGAGAACAGCAGCCGCGTGCCGCCGACCTCATAGCCCCGGATCGAGAACGCGCTCGGGAACGGGCGTGGCGTGTTGCTCCAGATCATGCCGGCGGCTGCGACCAGCAGCGTATAGAGGCCAAGCGTGACGATCACCGCATTGAGTGGCGGCCCACCCTCGACGCGTCGGATCAGTACGCGCTCGACGATCGCTCCGAGAACGAATCCGGCCGCCAGCGCGACCGCGACCCCGAGCACATAGGAACCGCCGCTGCTGATCACCGCCGAGGCGATGTATGTGGTGATCATCAGCATCGCGCCCTGGGCGAAGTTCACGATCCTCGTCGCGCGCCAGATGAGCACCAGCGCGAGTGCGACCGCCGCGTAGATGGCACCGGTCGAGATGCCGTTCAGCGTCAGATCGATGAACTTCGTCATCGCGGCTCAGAACCCCAGGTACGCGTGACGGAGGCGCTCGTCGGCGGCCAGCTCCGCGGCTCCGAGATCGGCGACGACCCGGCCGAGGTTGAGCACCACCCCGCGCTCGGAGATCGACAGCGCGCTGCGCGCGTTCTGCTCGACCAGCAGCACCGCGAGGCCCAGCGAATCGGCGAGCCGACGGACCATGCCCATGATCTGAGCGACGAGCAGCGGCGCCAGGCCGAGGGACGGCTCGTCGAGCAGCAGCACCTGCGGCCGCGCGACGAGTGCCCGCCCGATCGACAGCATCTGACGCTCGCCCCCCGAGAGTCGCGACGCCGGTTGTCGTGATCGCTCCGCGAGCCGCGGGAACAGCTCGTAGATCTCCTTCAGCGGCGCCGCGTCACGGCCGCGCCATAGGCCGCCAAGGCGAAGGTTCTCCTCGACGGTCAGCTCGGTGATCACGCCCCTGCCCTCGGGTACGTGTGCGATCCCGCGGCGCACGATGTCTTCGACCGCGAGCCGCGTGATGTCCTCGTCGTTGAACCTCACACGTCCGCCGCTGGGGCGCACGAGGCCGGTGATCGTACGAAGCAGCGAGCTCTTCCCCGCGCCGTTGGCGCCGAGGACAGCGGTGACCGAACCCGGTGGCACCTGCAGCGAGACGTGATCGACGGCTCGCACCGGGCCGTAGTCGGTCGTCAGTTCCTCAATCGCGAGCATCGCCGCCCTCTGAGCCGACCGCGGCTTGCTCGTCGCCGGCCTCGCGACCGAGATAGGCGTCGAGCACCTGGGGGTTCTGGCGCACCTCTGGCGGCGGGCCGGAGGCGATCACGCGCCCGAAGTCGAGCACCACCATCCGGTCGCACACGTTGGTCACCAGATCCATGTGATGGTCGACGAGCATCACCGCGATCGTCTCGCCGAGCGAGCCGATCAGTTCGGTCAGCTCGGACAGTTCGCTGGCATCGAGTCCTCCCGCCGGCTCGTCGAGCAACAGCAGGACGGGCTCGGTAACCAGCGCCCGTGCGAGCGCTACGCGCTTCTGCACCGCGTACGGGAGCGAACCCGGGAGGCGATCGGAGAGCTGCTCGCATCCGACGCGCTGCAGCGCCGCTTGGGCGCGCTCTCGCAACGCACGCTCGTTGCCGTCGGACCTCGGCAATCCGAACAGGGCGCTGCCGAGTCCGGCGCGCCGGAAGCGTTCGGCCCCGACCATCACGTTCTCCAGCACGGTCAGCCGCTCGAACAGCCCGACGCCCTGGAGCGTGCGGGCGATCCCGAGCCCTGTCAGACGATCTGGCCGGATCCGCGCGAGCGACTGTCCGCGCCACCGCAGGACGCCTGATTCCGGTGCCACGAAGCCGCAGATCAGGTTAAACAGCGTCGTCTTGCCGGCGCCGTTTGGGCCGATGACCCCGACGACCTCCCGCGGTCCGACCTCCATCGACACGCTGTCGAGCGCCGTGATGCCACCGAAGCGAACAGTCGCGTCGCGCACGACCAAGCCGGTGGGGGACTCACTCTCCTCCACGCGCGCAAGCTATACCAGCGCCGCGCGACTGACAAACCTCAACGTGCGAGGCGTGTGATGCGCGCTGTCAGGTCTGTGATCTTGCCGCGCGCATCTCTGACCGCCACGGTCAACAAGAGGCTCTTGATCCGGCGGCGGCGGACCTTGCGCTTAAGTGCCGCGGTTTCCTCGATCGCGCGTGGCCCGACCCTGATCGCCAGGCCCGCGGTCGGCCGACGCAGCGTCACGACGAGCACGCCGCGCCGCAGCACCAGCGACTTGGCCTTCGCGCCGCTGATCGAGATGTCTTGGAGGCGCAGCCGACGGTGGACACGCTCGCGGAAGAAGCTCAGCCCGGCCGGCAGCGCGACCGCGAACGCGCTCAGCTTCGGGGCGTTTCTGCCGGCGATCAGCACCAGCCCGAGCGTCGGGCGCCCACGTGCGAGTCCCCTGAGGGCCGCTTCGAGCTTCGGCGATCCGACTTTGCTGGCGCCGCCGGTGGATCCGGCCTGGCTCCCCTGTCCGGGCGGCGCCACGCAGGTCGAGGCGCTGTAGTTCGAGACCGTGAATGGCGCCGGGGCGACCACGGTGCGATCGCCGCTTTGATCAGTCAGCGTGCTGGTCACGGTGCCGCTCGACGCGCTGCAGGTCGTCGCGAACACGGCATCGGGACCACCCGCCAGCGTCACCTTGAGGTCGGTCAGCGGGATGTCCGGCAGTTGTTTGAACGTGGTCGTGTTGGTGGCGAGATCGACCGCGCCGTTGAGGGTCAATGCGAACGGCGCCGGGAATGTGATCGTGATCGCCGGCGACGTGAAGCTCCCGGTCAGGTACGCCGTTCCGGTCAGCGTCTTTGGATACAGCGGCGAGGTCGCGCTCGCGGATCCGATTGGCTTGCAGGTCGCGTACGTCGGGCTCGAGCACAGCAGGCCGCCGCTGAGAACCGCTTCGACGTTCGGCGTCAGCACCGATGGGGGGAGCGCCAGGGCGACGCTCCTGCTGGTCGCCTCGTCGGCTTTCTGGGTGATATCGGTCACCACCTGGACGCCGCCATCGGTTTTGTCCTTGGTGGCGCTGACGCTGAACTTCGGGGCGTACGGGAGCGCCGCGCAGTTTGTGACCGCGAGCGGAGCGCTGACCGACTTCGTCGTGCCATCGCCGTAGGAGTCACCGGATACGGTCACGTTCGCAGGCGGGGAAGGGCAGCCGGCGGGCAGGCGCAGCGCGGTGAACGTCGTGTCGAGCTCGTCGACGCTGATCGGGAGCCCCGCGTAGGTCTCGGGGATGTTGGTGAAGGTCATGTCGAGTCCGACCCCCGCGGCGCTGCCGGATGGCCTGACGCTCACGTCGGCGGGGGAGCCCAGCTCGGAAGTGCCCAACAGGGGGAGCGTGAAGAACATCGCGATCCCGGCGAGGTCACTGGGCTTCGGCGGCGCGACGAGGTCGAAGGTGACGTTTCCGGTGACCGGCACCAGGCTGAGGCCCGACGCGGTCGCGGTGCCGCTCCCGACCTGACACGCCGGCACCGGCGCCGTCGGCGTCATCTTCAGGCACGCGCCACCGTCGATCGACGCGTTGGCCAACAGACCTGGAGGCAGGGTGACGGTCAGGTCCTTCGGGGAGTCCCCAGAGCTGGGGTTGAACTTCAGGTCAAGACCCATGTTGGCGATCGACCCAGCGGCCGTCCCGCTCTGCGTGAGCGTCAGGGACGGGCTGATGCTCGCCGACGCGACCGGGGCGAATGCCGCCGTCGCCAATATCACACCCAGACCGGCTATCACGCGGCTCACTGACCGATTCACCACTGTCCTCTCGACGTTTGACGGCAGACAGAATCTTAGTGCTCTGGCACTCCAGCTTCCAGAGCAAAGCAACGGAGCAACGAGCTGGGCGCGCGCCGGGGCGACATTGCGGGCGTGGGTCGCGGGCGGCCTAGGAGTTCTTGATCACGATGCCTTCGATGATGTTCGCCACTCGCTCGGTGGCGTCAATTGCCGCCTCGAGCCGCTCGAACAGGTCCTTCCAGCGAATCACGACCATCGGGTCGATCCCTCCATCAAACAGCGAAGCGACCGCCTCGCGGGTGATCCGGTCACCCTCGTTCTCGAGCCTGTTGATCTCGACCGTGTACCGCGAAATGTCCTGAAACCCGCGCAGCCGCGGAATGGCTTCGGCGATTTGCCCGGCCGCCTCCTTGAGCACGGCTGCGAGCCGGATCGCCTGGTCCATCGGTGCCTCGATCTTGTAGAGCCCCAGGTAGTCCGCGACCTCCTCGGTGTAGTCGACGATGTCATCGAGCGCCGACGCCAGCGCGAGGATGTCCTCGCGGTCGATCGGGGTCACGAATGTGTGGTTGAGCCGATCGATGATGTCGTGGGTGATCCGGTCGCCCTCGTGCTCGCAGTCGAGGATGTCATGCGCCAGGTGCTTGTCCTCCGGATAGTCGGACAGCATCGTGTCCAGCAGCGAGGCCGCGTGCAGGACGTTCTGTCCCGACTCCTCGAACAGCTCGAAATAGATCCGGTCGCGAGGTGCAAACACGTGCGCGAACCGGGGCATGGTGCCGGATCCTAGTGGTTCAGAACCCCAACGAATCCAGCGCCGTTGGTCGCCTTACGCGAGTTGCGCCTTAAATTCGCGCAGCTCCTCGTCGTCGATCGAGTAGCAGTGCTCGGCCGCGGGGAACCGTCGCGCCCTGACCTCGGACGCGTAGTCGGCGACGCCGGCGACCATCTGGGCCTTGATGTCCGCGAATCGCTTGGCGAACCGCGGCGCGTGACCGTCGTAGATACCGAGCAGGTCGTGGAACACGAGTACCTGCCCGTCGGCCGCCGGACCGGCGCCGATCCCGATCACGGGGATCTCGAGCCGCGGCATCAGCGCCTCCGTGACCGCCGCCGGGATCGCCTCGAACACGATCGAAAAGCAGCCCGCCTCCTGCAACGCCAGCGCGTCGCGTGCCACCTGTAGCGCCTGATCGGCGGTACGGCCCTGCGCCCGGTAGCCACCCAGCGCAGTCGCGGTTTGCGGCGTGAGGCCGACGTGGCCCATAACCGGGATCCCGGACTCGACAATCGCCCGGGCGCGCTGCACGCTCGTGCCGCCACGTTCGAGCTTGACCGCGTCGCAGCCCGCCTCCTTGACGAACCGCTGCGCGGTCTCGATCGCATGGGCGTCCGACGATTCGTAAGAGCCAAAAGGCAAGTCGCCGATCATCAGCGGCGTTTGGAGACCCCGGCGGACGGCGGCCGCCAGCATCAGCATCTCGTTGGTCGAGACCGGAATCGTCGATGGGTACCCCAGCACCGTCATCGCGCCCGAGTCACCCACGAGCACCAGATCGACGCCAGCCGCCTGTGCGACCTGAGCCGACGGGTAGTCGTAGGCGGTGACCATCACGATCGGCTCGCCGAGCCGCTTGTACTCGGCCAGGCGCGGCAGCGTCATCGGCAGCGAGCCCTCGAGATCGTGGGGTACTGCTACGTGGGGGGTTGCGGACATCAGTCAGGCCTCCTCTATGGGTTGGTTGGCGCCCCGGTTGGGGTCGCCACCTCGGAAGATCAGTTCGTTATCGATCAGGCGTGTGGTCCCGACTCGGGCCGCCACGACCGCGAGCGCCTCGCCGTTGATCCGGTCGATTGGGGCGAGCGTGTCGGCCGAGACGAGCTCCAGGTACTCGGGCTCGATTCCCGCAGAGCTCAGCTCGGCGAAACCCGCCGCGGTGGCGGTTTGCGGGTCATCCGTGCTGGTCAGCACCGCGTCCCGTACCCGGGCCAGCGCGCGGTGAAGCGCGGTCGCGCGCTGTCGCTCGGCTTGCGACAACAGTGCGTTGCGGCTCGACAGCGCCAGGCCGTCGGCGGCGCGCACGGTTGGGCAGATCTCGATCCGGACGGGGATGTCGAGATCGCGCACCAGCCGCCGGATGATCACCGCCTGTTGGGCATCCTTCTGTCCGAAGAACGCCACGTCGGGGCCGACCATGTTGAGAAGCTTCGTGACGACCGTGGCGACGCCCTCGAAGTGCTCCGGGCCTCGGCTGGCGCCTTCGAGCCGCTGGCTTGCGTCGGCGACCGAGACCTTGGTCGCAAACCCGGGCGGATAGACCTCGCGCTGGGTCGGCGTGAACAGGACGTCGACGCCGGTCGCCGCAGCGAGTTGCGCATCGCGACGCTCGTCGCGCGGATAGGTGGCGAGGTCGGAGGGATCGTTGAACTGCGCGGGGTTGACGAACAGCGACACGACCGCGACCTCGGCTTCGGCGCGGGCGCGCCGCATCAGCGACAGATGCCCGTCGTGAAACGCGCCCATCGTCGGCACGAGACCGATCGACCGGCCGGCACGACGCGCTGGCGCGAGCTCCGCGCGCAACTCGGCGACGGTGGTGATCGTCTTCACGTGGTCACCGCCGCCAGTGATCGGGTTGCATCCGTCAGCGCGTCGAACAGCTCCAGCAGCTCTGGGGCACGGTCAGCGATCGCCTCGCGCTGCGCGGCGACCGTCAGCTCGTCGCCGCGGGCGACCGGTCCAGTCAGAGCCCGCTCGGGACCGAGCCGCGCCCAGTTGTCGACCGTCGCGCGAACCAGCGGCGCGAGGACCCGCCGGTCGGCGCCGGCGTCGACCGCGAGCCGCTCGGCCGCCGCCTCGAGCGTGACCAGGAAGTTGGACGCGATCGATGCCGCGGCGTGATAGGCGGCGCGGTCGTCGTCGGCGATCTCGAACGGGAGCATCTCGAGCCGCTCCGCGAGCGACCGCGCGAGCCCAAGCGCGCGCGGGGTGCTGGCCGCGAGCGCGGCGCCCGCGCCCACGAACCGCTCGGCGCCGTCATCGGCCGTGAACGTCATCAGCGGGTGCAGCGAGAAGCGCTCGTGCGGCGCGAGCACGTCGAGTCCGGTCGCTCCCGAGCAGTGACCGACGATCGTCTCGGTCGGCAGCGCCGCGGCTGCTGCAGTGATCTCGGAGTCGGGCACGCATAACAGAACGGCCTCGAACCCGGCGAGCTCGGCATCGCGGCCAAATGGCGGAGGCACCTCCAGACCGCGGTCGGCGAGCGCGCGTGCAAGCGCCGTTCCGAGGCGACCGCGTCCGACGATCGCGACGTGCAGCGGTGAGATGTTTGGTGGCCGTTCCAGTTCCCGCATGAGATACCGGTCGGAAAGACGGAGGATTTTGCGAACTGTTCCTTCGAGGTCCGCCTCGGGTGGCGGCCTCATGGTTGAGGATACCCCGTCTGATGTCCGGTCTAGCATCGCGAATTGTGACAAGCGCCACAGAGCGGCGCGAGCTTCTGAAGGCCGTGTACGAGGAGGCCCGAGGCTGCGTACGTTGCCCGCTGCACCAGACTCGCACCCAGGTCGTGTTCGGCGCTGGGAACGCCGACGCCGAGCTTATGTTCGTCGGCGAAGCCCCCGGCGCCAACGAGGATCGCCTCGGGCTGCCGTTCGTCGGACAGGCCGGGAAGCTGCTCGACAAGTTGCTGGGCGAGATCGGCCTCGAGCGCGGCGACGTATGGATCTGCAACGTGCTCAAGTGCAGACCGCCGGGCAACCGCGATCCGCAGCCGAACGAGATCGAGTCCTGCCAGGGTTACCTGCGCACCCAGGTAGAGCTGATCGAGCCGAAGCTGATCTCCACGCTGGGCAACTTCTCGACCAAGCTGTTGCGCGGCGATTCGACCGGCATCACACGGCTGCACGGGCAGGTGCAGGAGCTGACGATCGGCGACCGGGCCGTCCGCCTGTATCCGCTCTACCACCCGGCAGCGGCGCTCTACACACCCGCGACGCTCGAAGCCCTGCGGGCCGATTTCGCGCGGATCCCGGAGTTGCTCGAGCTGCCGCTGATCGAGCAGCCAGAGCCGCTCGGCCCGATTCCCGAACCGGCGGCCGAGGCTGACGAGCCGCTAGAGCGTGCCGAGGAGCCGCCAAACGGTGGCAGCGAGCCACCGGGTGCTGCCAGCGAGCCCGTCGGAGCTCCGGCGCAGCTCGGCCTGTTCTGATTCGATCGCCTCGGCCGCCGGCTCGGGCTCGGCCTGTTCTGAGAGGGCCTAGGCTTCGATCGCCTCGGGCACCGGCTCGGGCTCGGCCACCTGGCTCGGCGGTGAAGCCGACTCACTCGGCGGCTTGCCGCGCCGCATCGCGAGCACGATCGCCAGCCCGGCGCCGATCGCCTGCACCAGTAGCACGACAGCAGCAAACGGCGCCGGTCGCTTGGCGGCCTGGAGCAGCAGAATCGGCTCCATCACGGCGACCGCTCCGATCGCGATCAGAAAGCCCTTGCGCTTCAGCGCCAGCATGTACTGGACCGCCAGGTAGGTGACGGCGAGCACGGCGAACGCCGCGCCGAGCGGAAGCAGCGCGCCGGACGCCGTCGCGCGCTTGGCGCCGAAGACGATCGACAGCAGGGGGTGGGCGGCGAACGCGTAGATCAGCAGGACCGGAATCGCGCAGACGGCGACGATTCCCAGCGCACCGAACAGCACCGGACGCGTGTCCTCGCCCGCGGCGCGCCGTCGTGACGCTTCGGGCACCAGATAGAAGCCGGCGCCCATCGCCACCCAGATCAACACCTTGGCAGCGACGGCGGTCACCGCATAGGCACTGGCGGTGTTCTTGTCGAACTGGTGCTTGGCGGTGATCAGGTCGATGTTCTGCAGCAGCTGGATGACCGCCAGCCCCGCGATCGCCACCCAGGCGCCCCAGACGTGGCGCCTGAGGCTGACCGGTGCCGGCGCCGTCGCGCGATCGCGAAGCGCCTCGCCGTCGAGCTGGCGATACAGCAGGCGCCAGCAGTACAGCGACATCACCACGTACGACAGCAGCGAGCCGAGATATGCGCCGGTCACGCCCAAACCGGCGAGCGCGAGCGCGGCTCCGAGCACGAGCCTCGAGCCCTGCTCACCGATCAGGCTCAGTCCGACGCCCTTGTAGTCGCCGATTCCCTGTAGCCCGCCGCGCAGGATCGACAGCTCCAGGTAAAGGCACCCAGCCGGGAGCCCCGCGGCGGCCGCCCAGCCGTCGCCCTTGACCCCGACCGCGTCGGCGATCGGCTGGCGCGCGAGGATCGAGATCACGGTCACGCCGACGGTCACGAACGACAGCGTCACCGTCCAGCGCCGCAGCGTCGCCAGCAGCTGCGGTCCGACCCCCAGGTGACCCAGCACGCCCTCGCGGGCCGTCGCGACCTGCATCGCCTGGCCGAAGACCGTCAGGATCAGTAGATAGCTGACCAGGGCGGCGAGCGACCCGTAGTCGTTGATCAGCCGCGCAAACACGATCGACGACCCGAGCGCGATCACGTTGTTGACGATCATCGCCGCGGCGAGGCCGACCGCCTTCGCCGTCTCGGAGTCGCGCAGGTCAGACAGCGAGCCCGCCGCCCCGTCGCGGTTGCCGCTGATTTGGTTTATCAGCCGCGCGATGCGGCCCTGAGCCCGGCCAGTCTCGGGAGCGGACATGTGGCAGGTGACGGTAGCGAAATGGGCAGCGGCACCCGTTCTACAGTGTCGATTGTGCAGGCTGTATTTCAGTCCAACAACGCCGCTGAGACCGAGGCTATCGGGGCGCGGGTCGCCACCGAGGCTAGTTGCGGGCGATGTGGTCCTGGTCGCGGGGGACCTGGGAGCGGGCAAGACGACCCTGGTCCGCGGCGCCGCGCGTGCGCTCGGCGTCACGGCGCGCGTCACGAGCCCGACGTTCACGATCGGCCAGCGTTACCCGGCGCCTGTCCCGGTGGCGCACGTCGACCTGTTTCGAGTCCCTGGGCTCGCCGGTGAAGACCCCGACCTGCTTGCCGATTACCTGCGCGATGACACGATCTCGTTCGTCGAGTGGCCACAGGGAGGCGAGCGGACGGTTGCCGGCTTTGCCCGGATCGCCGCCCGCGTACACCTCGAGCACGCCGGTGCCGATAGGCGGCTGGTGAGCGTTGAGTGAGGATCCTGGCGTTCGACACGGCTACTGGAGCGACCACGGTCGCGCTGTGCGACGGCGACGCCCCGCCGTTGGAGGCGCGCGACGACCCGGAGCCGGGAACGCGACCACGGCACACGACCAGGCTGATGAGCCTGATCGCCGAGGTGCTCGACGGCGGCGGGTGCAGCTGGGAAGCGCTTGACCGGATCGCCGTCGGTATCGGACCCGGCACGTTCACGGGCCTGCGGATCGGGGTCTCAACGGCCCGGGCGCTGGCGCGGGCGCGCGGGATCGAGCTGCTCGGCGTGTCGACGCTCGAGTCGCTCGCGCTCGCGGCGTCCGACGATGCGCCGGAGGCGGTCGTCGCGGTGCTCGACGCGCGCCGCGGCGAGGTGTTCGCCGCCGCATGGGAGACGTCGGGTCAGGCGCTCGGACAGCGACTGCTGGAGCCGGTCGCGCTCACGCCCGAGACGCTCGCGATCAGAGCCGCCCAGCTGGGCGCGCGGCGTCTGATGGTCGGCGACGGGGCAGTAGCATTCAGAACGGTCCTCGAGGGATCGGGGACTTCGATTCCCGACGACCGCTCGAGGCTGCACTCAGTCGACGCCACCTTTCACTGCCGGCTGGCGAGTCACGCCACAGGCGCTGCGAGCGGTGACGTGCGCCCCGAGTATCTGCGCCTCCCGGACGCCGAGCTCGCGCAGCAGACGGCGGGCACGCAATGAAGCAATCGACCTTCACGATCAGGCCGCTCAGCTATTCCGACCTGCCGCAGGTGATCGCGCTCGAGCGACGGGCATTCACCGCCCCGTGGTCGCTGGCGATGTTCGTGCTCGAGTTGTCAAAGCCGTCCGGGCTGTGCCTGGCGGCCGTCGACAACGAGACTTCGAAGCTCGTCGGCTACTTGATCCTCGCGCGCTATGACACCGTCTGGCACCTGATGAACGTGGCCGTCGACCCGGCGCGACGACGCGAGGGGATCGCGCGTGCGATGCTCGATGAGATGTTCGAGCGCACGGGGCCGGACGAGGCGTACACGCTCGAGGTGCGGATCTCAAACGCGCCGGCGCTGGCGCTGTATCGCAGTTACGGATTTCGCTCGGCCGGCACTCGCCCGCGCTACTACCGCGATACCGGCGAGGACGCGGTGATCATGTGGCGCACGGCCGACAACGCGTCGACCTCCGGCGCCACCGGGTGATCCTCGCGCTCGAGACAAGCTGCGACGACACGTGCGCGGCGTCGTCACCGCTCGATGGCCAGATCGCGTCGAACGTGATCTCGTCGCAGGGAATCCACGACCGCTTTGGAGGCGTGGTGCCGGAGATCGCCTCGCGCCACCACCTCGAGCTGATCGGCGACGCGGTCGACGACGCGCTCAACCAGGCCGGCGTGAAGCTGTCAGACGTCGACTTGGTGGCGGTCACCCGAGGCCCCGGGCTCGTCGCCGCGCTGCTCGTCGGCCTGGCCACCGCTAAGGCGATGGCCGCGTCGTTTGGGCTGCCGCTCGCGGCCGTTGACCACCTGCACGGTCACGTCGCTGCAAGCTTCCTTGGGCCAGAGGCCTTCGAGCCGCCGTTTGTCGCCCTGATCGCGAGCGGCGGCCACACGTTCCTCGCCCGCGTGGTCGACCGAGGGCCCGACTACGAGCTGCTGGGCCAGACGCTCGACGATGCCGCGGGCGAGGCGTTCGACAAAGGGGCGCGCCTGCTGGGACTCGGATACCCCGGTGGCGCGGCGCTCGAAAGACTCGGCCGCGACGGCGATCCGGAGGCGTTCGCGTTTCCCACCGCCGCGCGGCTGACGGGCCTCGATTTCTCGTTCGCGGGCCTCAAGACGGCGCTTCTCTACAAGATTCGCGAGCTTGGAGAATCCGAGTCCGAGCGCCTGAGAGCGGACCTCGCCGCGTCCTACCAGCGGGCGATCGTCGAGGCCCTGGCGGTGCGCGCCGAGCGAGCACTGACCTCGACCGGACTACAACGCCTCGCGATCGGCGGCGGCGTGGCCGCCAACGGGCCGCTTCGAGAGCGGCTCTCCGGGCTCGGCGTCGAGCTCGCGATCCCGCCCCGAGAGCTGTGCACCGACAACGCCGCAATGATCGCGAGCGCGGCCCGCTACGTCGAGCAGCTCCCATATCCGAGCTACCTTGAGCTGGATGTCTACGCGACCGGTGAGCCGCCCCCGGTGACCGCATGACCAGCCACGTCGTGTTGTTCGGGCGCGATGGATGCTGCCTCTGCGACGACGCCCGCGAGATACTGATGCGCGTCCGGAACCAGAGACCGTTCGTGTTCGAGGAACGCGACATCGAGTCCGACGAGACCCTGCTGCGCGCCTATCTCGAACGGATCCCAGTCGTTACGATCGACGGCGTGGAGGTATTTGAGCTATTCGTAGACGAAGCACAGCTATACGAGCGACTGGGTTAGGGTGAACTGCGGATGAGCTACACGGTTGGTGGCGAGACCGAATCGGCTCCGCCTCCGTTCGACCGGCCCGGCGAGAAGCTCTCGCTCGGCGTCGCCGCGCGGCTGTCTCGATATCTGCAGGTGCTGACGCAGGCGCGCAAGATCGGCAAGGAGACGATCTCCTCGCAGGAGCTGGCCGAGTACACGCACGTCAACTCGACCCAGATCCGACGCGACCTGTCGGGCTTCGGCAAGTTCGGCAAGCGCGGCGTCGGCTACAACGTCGAGTCGCTGGTCAGTCAGATCCGCAAGATCTTGCGGACCGCGGGCCAGCACAACATCGCGTTGTTCGGGGCGGGCCACCTCGGGACCGCGATCGCTACGTCGGACATCTTCGCCGACCACGGTTTTCGGGTTGTGGCGATCTTCGACGTCGACCGGTCGCTGGTCGGGACGCAGATCGGTCCGCTCGAGGTGCGCCACAACTCCGAGCTGCGCCAGGTGGTCGAAGACCAGGACATCGTCGTCGCGGTGCTCGCGGTTCCGTCCGCTGCCGCCCAAGAGCTGGCCGACGAGCTCGCGGACGCCGGCGTGAAGATCATCTTCAACTATTCCGACGCCCTGCTGCAGGTGCCGCCCGAGGTGACCGTGCACACCTCGAGCCCGGCGGTCGACCTGCTCTACGCGCTGTACTTCTATCTGACCTGATCGGGAGCCTCCGTGGAGCTCGACCTCGACAGCGCTTGTATGACGTTCGACGCCTCGACCGATTTCACGGTCGGGCTCGAGGAGGAGTTCGCGCTGCTGGATCCGATCGAGCTCGGACTGGCGGCCCGCTTCGAGGAGCTGCGTGACTCCGCCCAGAGCACTGATCCGCTGCTCGCGGCGTCGGTCGCCGGCGAGCTGATCTCGTCTGAGATCGAGATCCGCTCCGGCCGCGGCGCCGACCTCGGCGCGGCACAGGCGGCCCAGCGAGAGCTGCGCCGGCGACTGTTCGCGCTGGCGGCCGAACACGGGGTGGCCCTGGGGGCCACCGGCACGCATCCGTGGTCCGACTACCGGGAGCAGCACATCATCCAGACTGAGCACTACCGCCGCGTCGAGGACGGGCTCAAGTACGTCGCCTGGCGCAACAACACGTTTTCGCTGCACGTCCACGTCGGGGTGCAGGGCGCCGAGCGCGCGGTCGGAGTCTGCGATCGCCTGCGTCCGGTGCTCCCGGTGCTGCTCGCGATCTCGGCCAACTCCCCGTTCCTCGACGGCCGCGATTCGGGGCTCCACAGCGCGCGTACGCAGATCTTCACCAAGAGCTTCCCCCGTTGCGGGATTCCCGACGCGTTCGGGAGCTGGGACGCGTTCGCGAAGTACATCGAGTTCCTGGTCAGGACCCGCTCGATCGTCGAGTACACCCAGGTCTGGTGGTCGATCCGGCCCCACCTGTCGTTCGGGACGGTCGAGGTTCGAATCTGTGACGCGCAGCCGACCGCGGCCGAGTCAGAGGCGCTCGCGGCGCTGATCGTCTGCTGCGTGGCGCAGGCCGCGAGGGACCTCGACGAGGGCGTCCCGCACGTCGACCTTCCCAACCGCATGCTCGAAGAGAACCTCTGGCGTGCCCTGCGCTACGGGCTCGACGGCGATCTGCTCGATCTCGAGCGCGGCGAGCCGTACCCGGCCGCAAGCGCGTTCGACCGCCTGATGCAGTGGACCGCGCCGGTCCGCCAGGAGCTCGGGATCGAGATCGCGCTCCCGCCGCGTAACGGCGCCCAGCGGCAGCGGCGGATGCTCGAGACCGGCATGGGCCCGCATGAGATCTACGCGGCGGTGCAGTCGGAGACCCGCGAGACCTATTCTGGAGTGCTGGAAACCCCGCGGAGGTGAGCGCAGTGAGCAGCGGTTATAGCGGCGGCGATCCCGCGGATGCGGGTGGCCCGGCGTCCGAGGAGGAACTGCGGGCCGCCTACGAGGCTGAGATCAAGAAGATCCGCGTCGAGCAGGTGCTGCTCGAGCAGGTCGTGACCCTGATCAACCTCGGGATGCGCCGCACTGGACTCAGCCCGGGCACCGAGGACGAGCGCGACCTCGGACAGGTCCGGCTGGCGATCGAGACGATCCGCGCTCTGATGCCACTGATCGAGCAAAACGCCGCCCCGCAGGCGGCCCCGATCCGAGAAGCGCTGTCCCAGCTCCAGCTCGCGTTCGTCAAGTTGGGAGGGACGGCTGAAGCGGCGGCGCCGGAGACGGATGAGGCGGCCGCTCCCGAGCCCCAGGCGGCGCCCTCGCAGCCCGATGAGGAGCCGATAAAGCCCGGAGAACCGGGCCCCGCGCAGCGCAGCGGGCGGCTCTGGGTGCCTGGGCAGTAGCCGCCGGGGGCCGACGTCTACGGCGCCGGCACGCTAGACTCGCGCCCGGCGTAAGCCGGGCCTCCGCACCTTCGGGGCGGGGCCTTTTGACGTTGTTGATCGGCGTGCGACCGCGCCTCTAACGAAGAGCTTCTCCGGAGGACCCCTTGTCAAGCTTTCTGACGCATCATGGCGTCCTGGTGGCGCTTGTTTGCGCAGGCGCCGCCGTTGTCTACGGCGCCACCACTTCGCGCGCGCTGCTGGCGCTTTCGCCCGGCAACGAGCGGATGCGCTCGATTTCGGCTGCCGTCCAGGAAGGCGCGCGGGCATACCTGAACCGGCAATACACGACGATTGCCGGCGTCGGGGTGATCCTGTTCATCCTCCTGATCCCGGTGCAGAACATCCGCGTCGCGATCGGCTTTCTGATCGGCGGCCTGCTCTCAGCCTCGGCCGGCTACATCGGGATGAACGTGTCGGTGCGCGCCAACGCGCGCGTCGCGGAAGCCGCCCGCGGTGGCGTCGGCCGGGCGCTCGACGTCGCGTTCCGGGGCGGGGCGGTCACCGGCATGCTGGTCGTCGGTCTGGCGCTGATCGGCGTCGCGGGCTACTACGGGGTCCTTACCTGGATCGGCGGCGAGAGCCCGCACGAGGCGGTCAACGCGCTGATCGGGCTCGGGTTCGGGGGCTCGCTGATCTCGGTCTTCGCCCGGCTCGGCGGCGGAATCTTCACCAAGGGCGCCGACGTCGGGGCCGACTTGGTGGGCAAGATCGAAGCGGGTATCCCCGAGGACGATCCGCGCAACCCGGCCGTGATCGCCGACAACGTCGGCGACAACGTCGGCGACTGCGCGGGCATGGCCGCCGACCTGTTCGAGACGTACGCGGTCACCGCGGTCGCGGTGATGCTGCTGGGGACCCTGCTGTTCCGCGAGCAGGCAGCGGTGGCGATCTATCCGCTGGTGCTCGGCGGCGTCTCGATCATCGCCTCGATCATCGGCACGTTCGCGGTCAAGTCACGCGCCGGCAACGTCGAGCGGGCGCTTTACCAGGGGCTGATCGTGTCCGGCGTGCTCGCAGCGCTGGCGTTTCTGCCAATCACCTACTGGCTGATGAACGGGCTCACGTTCCTCGGTGGCCACGCAGCCCGCACTGGTGGAAGTTTTACCTCTGCGCGCTGATCGGGATCGGGGTCACGGCCTGCCTGTTCGTGATCACCGACTACTACACATCGACCCGCTTCTCGCCCGTCAAGTCGACCGCACGTGCCTCGGTCACCGGTCACGCGACGAACATCATCCAAGGCCTCGCCCGGGGCTATCAGGCGACGGCGGCACCGGCGATCGTGCTCGCGCTCGGCATCCTCGGCGCGTGGAAGCTTGCTGGCGGGGGCACGCACGGCATCTACGGGATCGGTGTCGCAGTCATGGCCCAGCTGTCGTTGACCGGGCTGATCGTGGCGCTCGACGCGTTCGGTCCGATCACCGACAACGCCGGCGGGATCGCCGAGATGGCCGACCTCCCGGAGGAGGTCCGCAACGTGACGGATCCGCTGGATGCGGTCGGCAACACGACCAAGGCGGTGACCAAGGGTTACGCGATCGGCTCTGCTGCGCTCGCGGCGCTGGTGCTGTTCGACGCGTTCTCGCGCGAGGTCGACGCGCGCCAGGTGACGTCGTTCCAGATCGGCAGTCCACCAGTCCTGATCGGGCTGCTGATCGGGGGCCTGATGGTCTACCTGTTCGCCTCGCTGTCGATGGAGGCTGTCGGCCGCGCCGGCGCCGCCGTCGTACAGGAGGTGCGCCGTCAGTTCCGCGAGAAGCCGGGGATCATGGACGGGACCGAGCAGCCCGAGTATGGGACCGCCGTCGCGCTCGTAACACGCGCCGCGCAGCGCGAGATGATTCTGCCGGCGCTGATCCCGATCGTGGTGCCGCTGGTCGTCGGCCTGATCAGCGTGCAGGCGCTCGGCGGCCTTCTGATCGGGGTGATCGTCGTCGGTCTGTTCGTCGCGATCTCGATGACCTCGGGCGGCGGGGCATGGGACAACGCGAAGAAGCTGATCGAGGATGGCGCCTACGGCGGCAAGGGATCCGAGGCGCACGCGGCCGCGGTCACCGGTGACACCGTCGGCGACCCGTACAAGGACACGGCCGGACCGGCGATCAACCCAATGATCAAGGTGGCGAACATCGTGGCGCTGCTGATCATTCCGCTGATTCTGTAGGCGGCCGCGAGGTCTCATATCCCATCTGGGAGCAGCGGGGGTCGACCGTCGCGCGGAGCGGTTAGCCAGGGTCCACCGAGCTGCTCCAGATGGGACACGCGACCTCCCGGCTTGCGCTCGTAGGCGACGATCTCGCGCACGCCTGTTCTTTGGGTGCGCGCTGCTCCGCGTGCGCCGGTCCTCTCCTTTTGCGCGCTGCCCCCGGGGTGATCTTTTGAACACCTAGGGTGGGTTGGTGCGGGGGTCGCGGCACGTCACGGTTTCGTGGTTCGCCGCCACGGGGGCGGCGGGTCACATACAGGAGGTTTGAATGAACCGGGGGGCTTGGCTCGTCCATGGGCGGCGGGCCGTAGTTGTGGTCGCTGGGACCGCGGTGGCCGCGGCCGCAGCGACGGGGCTGGCGGCTGCCGCCGGCTCGTCGGGCGTGATGAACGGATGTGCCAACAAGCACACCGGGGCACTGCGGCTCGCTCACACGTGTCGCAAACACGAACGCGCGGTGATCTGGAATGCGCAGGGGCCGCCCGGCCCGGCCGGTCCGGCCGGACCGAAGGGGCCCGCTGGCAGCCCTGGGTCGCCAGGTGTGCACTACGCGTGGAGCAGCTGGGTCTACCCGTACCAGGACGCACCACCGAGCGGGGGCGGCAAGGTGGCGACGTTTACGTTCACGTCGCCGTCGAGCGGGTACGCCGTGATCACCGCCCAGTATCAGCTGCGGGTCGAAGTCGATGCCGCGAAGGACGACTGTCACGTCGAGACGCAGCTGTCCAAGACAGCTGGGCCGATCGGCACCGTCCAGCCCGGTCCCGGCAACGGCGGCTCGCCGGGGTACACGGACCAGTGGGTCAACGGCAACCTGCCGACCAATAACGGCGGCGGGACCGCAATCGGATTGAGCGGTTCCGTGTCGAACGTGTTCCCGGTCACGGCCGGCTCCAACACGGTGTACCTCAACGGCCAGGATGACAAGGACGGATACGTCTGCGCCCTTGCCTACTACGGACCGATCACGATGTCGGCGGTGTTCGCCAACCAGAACCCGAGCTCGACGCTGACCGGACCCTAAACCGATAGCGCAACAGCGCAATGGGGCCGCGGGCGCGAGCAGCTGCCCGCGGCCCCGCTCGTTTGGTCGGCCGGTACGCTGCCAGACGTGTCCGCATCGGTTGAGCTTGGGCTGGTGCTGGCGGTGCTGACGGCGTTCGGCTCGGTGGCCGGCTTTCTGTACAAGTTCCGCGGCGCGCGCGAGGCGCCCGCGGTCGAGTTGCGGCGGCCCTGGCACAGCACCGTCGAGCTGTTTCGCTCGCCGCTGTACTGCCTCGGGATCGCGATCGCACTCGGGTCGTGGGGGTTGCACGTGGGCGCGCTGGCGCTGGCGCCGATCTCGCTCGTGCAGTCGGTGATCGCCGGTGGCCTCGTCCTGCTGACCGTCGTCGCCGACCGGATGTTCGGAATCGTGGTCACGCGACGTCAGTGGATCTGCGTTGCGCTGACGGCCGCCGGACTCGCGTTCCTGGCGCTGACGCTCGACGGCGACGCCAACGCCGCCCACTCGCGCTATGACCCGGCGACGCTGGCCATCTTTCTCGCAATCCTCGGCACGGCGGGATTGCTGCTCGCGCTGCGACCGCGCCGCCCGGCGCTGCTCGCTGCCTCTGCGGGACTCCTGTGGGCGGCGTCCGACACCTCGATCAAGGCGCTGAGCTCTCACCTCAGCACGCTCGGCTTCGCCGTGCTTGTCCATCCGCTCGCGCTCGTGATTCTGGTCGCGTCGCTGGTCGGCCTGTTGATCTCAGCGCGCAGCCTGCAGCTGGGCGATGCGGTGCCGATGATCGCGATCACGTCGGCCGCTGCAAACCTGACGACGATCGCCGCGGGACCGATCGTGTTCGGTGAACCGCTGCCCGCCAGCCACCTCGCGCTGCTGATCCGAATGTTCGCGTTCGCGTTCGTGATCGTCGCCGCGGCGCTGACGCCGCCGCCGGCAGCGAGCAAGCTCGCGCGCCCCTGATCGGCGCAGCCCCTGGTGCGGGGACGTATGCTGTGGTTGTGCGTGCCCACGGGAGGAGGGCCGCGGTCGTCGCGGCCTCGTTCGCGCTGCTGCTAAGCGCCTGTGGCGGCTCGTCTCGCCATACGTCGACCGCTGCGGACGTTCAACATCGCGCCAAACCAGCGTCGGTCTGCACGCCCAAGGGCCGCGCCGCGGTGACGCAGTTCTTCGGCCACGAACTGACGTCGCTCACCACCCACGTAGGCGTCGCCAGTTCCGGGTCGCCCACCTGCTACTACGCGATCAGGCTTTCGCGCGGTGCCTCGGTCAACCTCTCCGTGCAGGTTGACCGGACGGTCGAGGCTTACTTCCTGCTCGAGCGGGCGATTACCGAGTTGCAGCAGGTGTTCGCACCCGTGAGGCTCGCGCCGGCGCCCGTGACCGTTTCACATCTCGGACTGGACGCGTCCTGGTTCCCCGCCGAGCACTACGTGATGACGACCGACGGCGTGAGCCTGATCACCGCGACGGTCGACGGGCGTTCCGCGCCCGCGCGACGGCAGCGCGCGCTCGCGACCGCGGCCGCGCGCGCATACCTCGGTCGGCTCGACTGGAAGGCCGCCGAGACTGACTATTGACGGGGTACGGTCAGGCCGGACGCTAGTCTCAGGCCGGACGCATGACACCAGCAGCGCATCGTGACCGTGCACAGGCGATGCCGCACGTCTTCTCGTCGGCACGCCTTAGAGTGCAGTCAATGTTCATCCTGATCGTCGGGGCAGGCAGGGTAGGTTCTGCCGTGGCCAAGCGCGCGCTCGAAGCCGGGCACGACGTCTCGGTGCTCGACAGCGACCCGCTCTCGCACGAGCGGCTCGACAAGGACCAGTCGACCAGCTGGGAGGACGCGGGCGGCCGGTTCACGGTTGGGGCCGCGCTCGAGATTGATGGCCTTGTGGCGGCCGGCATCGAGGATGCGGACGTGTTTATGGCCGCCACCCGCGGAGACAATACGAACCTAGTGATCGCTCAGCTCGCCCAGCGCCGGTTCAACGTCCCGCGGGTCGTGGTTCGCGTCGCCGATCCGGCTCGCGCCGCCTGGTACGCCGAGCAGGGGTTGCTGACGATCTGTCCGACACAGCAAGCGATCGACCAGGCCGAGCAAGTGGTGCTCGCGCCCTGAAGGGAGTCCGGAACAGATGTACGTGATCATCGCCGGAGCTGGGAAGGTCGGATGGAACCTGGCGCGAGAGCTGATCGCCAAGGATCGCGAGGTCACGCTGATCGAGTCCGACCACCGGCGCTACCGGATCGTGGAGGAGGAGCTCGAGCACGCCGCGCAATACGGAGACGCGACCGAGCTCTGGGTGCTCGAGCGCGCCGGGATCCAGCGGGCAGACTTGGTGATTGCCGTCACCGGCGACGACGAAGACAACATCCTGATCTGCCAGGTGGCCAAGGAGAAGTATGGGGTCGAGCGGATCGTCGCCCGCGTCAACAATCCCCGCAACCTGCCGCATTTCAAGCTGCTTGGGGTGCAACCGGCCGTCTCTGCCACCGACCTGATCCTGCGCCTGATCGAGCACGAGGTGCCCGAGTACGGGCTCGTGCAGCTGCTGGCGCTCGAAGAGGAGCACCTCGAGATCATCGAGCTCGAGGTGGGGGCAGGGTCTCCGGCCGCGGGCCAGCGAGTGCGCGACGTCGTCTTGCCGGACGGGTCACTGATCATCTCGGTGCTCCGTGACGGGACCGGCTTCGTGCCCAAAGCGGAGTCGGTGATCCAGGCGGGCGATCAGGTCCTGCTGATCCTCGACCCGGGGCTCGAAGGGGAGATCACGCCACGGTTTGCGCCGTCCCCCTCGGAAGTGCGGGCGAGCTAGAGGGCGGCGGACGTGGCCGACCGCGACGTTGATTTCCTGCTGGTCGGTGGCTTTGCGGCCGGCCACTGCGCCCGTCGCCTGCGCGAGTCGGGCGCCGACGGGTCGATCCTGATCGTTGGGCGGGAGCCAGATCTGCCATACGAGCGGCCGCCGCTGTCGAAGGAGTACCTGCGCGGGACCGCATCGCGCGAGGACGCGCTGGTCCGGGATGCCGGGTGGTATGAGGAGCAGCAGGTAGAGGTGCTGACGCGAGTGTCGGCGATGAAGCTCGATCCCGGCGCCCGAACCGTGACGCTGTCCGACAAACGGGAGATCGGCTTTGGCAAGGCGCTGCTGGCGACCGGCGCGAACGTGCGGCGGCTGAACGTGCCCGGATTGGAGCTCGACGGCATCCACTACCTGCGCACGTTCGGCAACTCGGACTCGATCCGCGAGGATGCGGCCGGCAAGCGAGTGGTGCTGATCGGCGGCTCGTACATCGCGGCCGAGGTCGCCGCGTCGCTGACCGAGCTCGGCAGCGCGTGCTCGCTGGTGATGCTCGAGCCGGTCGTGCTCAGCCGCCACTTCGGTCACGAAGCGGCGCGCTACTTCCAAGACACCCTCGCCGACCATGGAATCAAGATCTACGGCGACGATGAGCTCGACCGGTTCGAGGGCGCCGACGGGCGCGTGACCAAGGTCGTCACCAAGCAGGGCCGCGAGCTCGACGCGGACGTGGTCGTGGTCGGTGCCGGCGTCCACCCAGAGGTGACGCTCGCCCGCAGCGCCGGGCTCGAGCTCGGGGAAACGGGCGGGATCCGGGTCAACACCAAGCTCGAGACCGAGACCCCGGGGCTGTTCGCGGCCGGGGACGTCGCGGAGTACGAGAGCGTCGTCCACGGCGGCCGCCGGATCCGGGTTGAGCACTGGGACGTGGCCTTCAATCAGGGGCGGGCGGTGGCGACGAACATGCTCGGTAACGGTGCCGACTACGACGTCGTGCCGTACTTCTTCTCGGACCTGAGCGACTGGGCGTCGTTCGAGTACGTGGGCCCCGCGTATGACTGGGACCGTGAGGTCGTGCGCGGGTCGCCGGACGAGGGAAAGTTCACGGTCTTCTACCTCGAGCGCGGTCGCGTCGTCGCTGCGCTGACGGTCGGCCGCTCCGAGGATCTCGGGCACGCCCGGCGCTGGATCGCCGACGGGACCGACCTCGGCGACCGAGCCGACGAGCTGGCGGATCTGTCCACGGATCTCGAGCAGCTCTAGCGGGGCGGAGCAGCTCTTGCCGGCTCGAGCAGCTCTAGCGGCGTCCGTCAGTCCTTCGGGTTGATCCGGAGCCGGTCGCAGCGGCCCGCGTCGGCGTGCAGCATGTGGATCGGCAGCACCCTCCAGCCTTCCTTGTCTGGCTCGAACAGGACGATCGGCACACCGCTTGCGACCGAGGCGCTTGGGCGCCAGCCCACGTCGCCGACGTTGAGCTTTGTCGCCCAGGCGACCTTGCTCTGCAGCCCCACCTGGGTCACTGGCTGGCCACATGCCTTGATCCGCGCGGCGCCTCCCTCGCGCTTGACGATCTCCTGAAGTGAGACGATCTGCTTGCCGGCGATCCGGGCCTGCTTGACCTCGTAGCGCGCGTCCCGCGCCCGCTCGCGGGCGGTCGGTACGAGCGCCGCCGCGAGCACGGCCACGACGATCACTGACGCGGGCGCCGTCGCCCAGCTCAGGACACGCCGGCCACCGACGCTCGCGGGGGAGAATGCGAGCACCCGCCCGACGGCAGTGCCGGCGAGCACGACCATCACCGCGGCCGGCTCGATCAGATAGCGGGAGACCCCAGACCATCCGTGCAGCGCGAACGCGATCTCGACGGCGATCCACAGGCAGCCCAGCGCCGCCAGCGTCAACGTCGCCCGGTCACGGCGGACGATCGCGATCACGATCCCGACCAGCGCCGCGATCTGGACGGGCAGCCCGCACAGGCTCCGAAAGCGACTGATCACCCCGATGATCTTGTTGCCGTGGATCACGTTCGCCGAGTTCAGCGCGAGGTCGCCGGGGCTGAGCCAGTTCTTGGAGGTCAGCGCCGGAACGCTGAACCACAGCACCGGGATCAGCGCCAGGCCGGCGACCGTGATCGCTCGCATGCCCGGCACCGCGCGCCACGTCCAGACCGCGTAGAGCAGCGCGAACGGCCATGCCTCCGGACGCCCGAGCGAGGCGAGCACCAACGCGGCGAACGCCAGCCGATAGCGCCGATGCAGGTGACAGTCGATCGCGGCAAGGCACAACGTGACGACCATCGGGTCTGAATTGGCGATCAGGATCAAGTGCGGATAGGTGTCGAGCCCCAGCACGCCGATCGCCGCGAACGCGCCGGCGACGATCGGCGCATACCGCCGGTGCGGGCAAGGGCCGGTCAGCGTGTAGGCGATCCGGGCGGCGAACACCGCCCCGCCGAGCGCGCCCGCGACGGCCGTCACCATCCACAGCCAGAGCTGGCCGCTGTCGCCGACGAGCTCATACGGCAAGGTGAACAGGAACGTGACCGGCTTCCACGACGGCGCCCCATCGGTGTTCAGGCTCCCGTGCAGCACCTGATGACCCCACACCAGCCAGCCGAACGCGTCATAGCCGGGCCGCATTCCGCTGGCGACGACGATCCCGACCGCGACTCCGATCACGGCCGCGGTCACGGCCAGCCAAGCCGCCACGACGATGACGCCCGCCCGGCGGCTTTCGCCGGTCTGTTGCGGGACCTCGAGCGAGTGCGCCGCCCGGGGCAGTACGGGAGCCAGCTCGGTCACGGCTAAGCCTGACGCTAGCTGACGGGCAGTCAGATTAGGCTAAGGAACAGGATCGATTTCCGTGGGCCGACACGCTGGTCCGGGCTGAGCGAAAAGGTGCGACCCACTAGTCGCTATCGTGCGTCCCCTCGTTGCCCGGTCGTCTAGTGGCAAGACACGCGGCTCTGGACCGCGAAACGGTGGTTCGAATCCATCCCGGGCAGTGTCGCGGGTCATTGCTGTTTGGGGCAGGAACGGAAGGTTCTGTCCGATTGCTGTGCGAAGTATGTTCGTGTCGAGACAGCGAATATACGACTGGGACGCGATCCGGGACTTCTATGAGCAGGGCAGCACGATGCGGGAGTGTCAGGCCCGCTACGGCTTCTCGAATGGAGCTTGGCATCGCGCCGTATCACGAGGCGACGTGACACTTACACCCGAACGCGATGGCAAACCGCCGGGTGCGACGCGTGCCGCGGTGGCGGCCCTGTTCCACCAGGGCCTGTCGCAGGCCCAGATCGCGGATCGCCTCTCCGTTTCCCGACCGACGGTCTGTTTTCACCTGCGGCGGCTCGGGATCGCTCCCCGAGCAGAACTAGGTCGGCGATTTGACTGGGACGAAATTCGCGAAGCCTATGAGGCCGGCGCATCCGTGACGCAGTGCTTACGACGGTTTGGATGTAGCCGGGCTGCGTGGGCGGACGCTGTGCGTCGCGGCGCGGTCCAGCCTCGACCGCGCCTCGAGCCTTTAGAGGACGTGCTTGCGGCTGGTAGACGCGGTAACCGCAACCACGTGAAGCGTCGGCTCGTGGTCGCATGACTCGAGGACGAGATTTGCGAAGCATGCGGGCTGAAAACCTGGCTAGGACTGCCGATCTCTTTGCAGCTCCACCATGTCAACGGCGACGGCGATGACAACCGCTTGGAGAACCTGCGCTTGCTGTGTCCAAACTGTCATAGCCAAACCGAGACCTGGGGTGGGCGCAATCGCGGACGCGCCGCAGCGTGAGCGAGGACCCGATGCCTTGTGATCCCTGAACCTGCAGCGCAACAGCTACGGATCCACGAACTCCGCCGGCTGCTTGGTCAGGCCGGCGGTGACCGCCGCCAGTTGGTTGGGAGATCCGATCAGACCCAGCTGGAGCTCGGCCTCGAGCGCCAGCGTCTGCTCGGCGGTGGCAGTCCAACTCGAGTCGTAGAGCCTTTTCGCTGCCCGAACGGCGTCGGGCGACCTGTCGGCGATCTCGCGCGCGAGCGCCAGCGCGGCCGGCAGCGGGTCCGTCGAGACGCGGGTCACGAGTCCGAGCGCGTGGGCCTCGAGCCCGGTCAGCAAGCGGCCGGTGTAGGTCAGCTCCTTGGCGACGTCGATCCCGATCAGCCGCGGCAGCGTCCGCGTGATCGACATGTCCGGGACCAGGCCCCATTTGACCTCCATCACCGATAGGCGTGCATCGGGCGCGGCGATCCTGATGTCGGCGCCGAGCGCGATCTGCAACCCGCCGCCGAGGCAGTTGCCGTGGACCGCGGCGATCACCGGCACGGGCAGCTCGATCCAGTCGTAGGCCGCGCGCTGAAACCAGTTCGGCACCGGCTCGCGCAATTGCTCGAGTACCGTCCGCGGCCCGTCGCTCGACGACATCAGCGCGCCGAGGTCGAGTCCAGAGCAGAAGCTCGGGCCCGCGCCGTGCAGCACCACCGTGCGCACTCCCGGCTCACCGCGCAGCCGCTGCGCCGCACCCACGATCGCCTCGAACATCGCGCGGTCGAGCGCGTTGTGCTTGTCGGGACGGTTCAGCGTCACGACGGCGACGTGGTCGGAGACCTCGACCGTGACGCGCTGGTCCTCAGTGCGCAGCGCTTCGTCGCTCATCTCACGCCTCGACCGCAACCGGGTCGCCGATGGCGACCGGCCCGCCCTCGAGCACCTCGCCGTAGATCCCAAACGGAAGCGGCTCAGTCGATTCGACGTCGCGCCGGTAGCTGCGGAACAGGTCGAGCGTCGGCAGCGTCGGGATCCCGGTCTCGGGGTCAAGCCCTGTCACCAGGCAGCGGCCGACGTTGCCGCGCATCAGGAGCCAGCGCCGGGCCGATCCTGATCCGGTGTCCGACCCATGAGTCCTCCTCGTACGGCCCGACGCCGTCGACCTCGATCAGCATCCGGAAACGGCGGACGTCGACCGAGTCCTCGGCGGCCACCTCGGCCAGGTGCTCGACCGACGCGCGCGAGATGACCGATACACCGCCGTCGCTTCCGCGATCGACGCCGACCTCCGGCCTGACGATCCGCAGCGGCTGCCCGGTGTAGTCGGACAGCGCCTGCGACCACGGCCCCACGAGCAGTTGCGCGTCACACGAGTGCGAGAAGAAGTTGACCTCGAGTGTGTCACCGTACTCGACGGGCCCCGCGGCGCAGCTCCCGTCCGGGAACGTGAGCGCGAGCCGGCCATCGTCGTTGCTCGAGCAGACCGTCTGCAGTGAATGCACACGCTTGGCGTTGACCATCCGCCCGCGGTCGTCGATCACGCAGAACTTCCGGTTACCGCGCGCGCCGAGCTCGTCGAGCTCGATTCGCTCCACCAGGCTGAGGCGGGTGCTCTTGACGGCGGTCGTCGCGAGTCCTGATACGTGGGCGCTCATCTGCGACGAGGATACGGGCGCTCGCCGTCAGGCGGCGGCGTGCTCGGCGCAGTTGCGGTACCCGCTCGCCGTCAGGCGGCGGCCTGCTCGGCCCAGTCGCGGTACAGCTCGTAGTACTGCCCGCCCGCGTCGAGCAGCTCCTCGTGGGTCCCCTGCTCGACGATCTGCCCGTACTCGATCACGAGGATCCGAGACGCGTTCCGGATCGTCGAGAGGCGGTGCGCGATCACGATCGCGGTCCGTCCGGCCACCAGCCGGCGCAACCCTTCCTCGATCAGGCTCTCGGTCCGCACGTCGACATTTGAAGTCGCCTCGTCGAGCACGAGGATCCGGGGGTCGGCGACGAGCGCGCGGGCGAACGCGACCAGCTGGCGTTGGCCTGCGGACAGCTGCACGCCGCGTTCGCCGACCTGGGTGTCGTAGCCGCTCTCGAGCGCCATGATGAACTCGTCGGCGCCGACCGCCTGAGCCGCAGCCCGAATCTGTTCGTCTGACGCGCCGGGGCGCCCGAACGAGATGTTCTCGCGTACCGTGCCGCTGAACAGGAAGCCCTCCTGGGGAACGATCCCCATCTGCGAGCGCAACGACTCGGCGGTGACCGAGCGCAGATCGTGGCCGTCGACCAGCACCGCGCCCTCGGTCGGGTCGTAGAAGCGCGCGACCAGCTTCGCGAACGTCGACTTGCCGGCGCCGGTCTCGCCGACCAGCGCGACCGTCTCTCCCGGGGCGATCTCCAGATCGATGTGGCGCAACGCCCATGGGTCCTCGTCCTCGAGCCCGTACTTGAACGAGACGTCGTCGAAGGTCAGCTCTCCGCGGATTCGGGGCAGCGCGGTCGCGCCAGGTGCATCGAGCAGCTCGGGCTGCTCGTCGAGCAGGCCGAAGATCTTGTCGAGCGCGGCCATCCCCGACTGGTAGGTCGTGTAGAGCTGCGACAGCTGCTGGATCGGGTCAAAGAAGTTGTTCAGCGCGGCGATGAAGGCGAACACGACGCCGGTCGAGGTGTGTCCGTTGATCGCCTCGATTCCGCCGATCACCAGGATCTCGACCGTCACGAACGCCGACACGAGCTCCACGGCGGGGAAGTAGGCGGCGTTGAGCCGGACAGTGGTCATGTTGGCGTCGCGGTTCTCATCGTTGAGCCGTTCGAACGTCTCGATGTGCTGGCGTTCCTGGCCGAACGCGCGGATCACGCGGATCCCCGACAGCGATTCCTGGAGATAACCGGTGATCGTGGCGATCTTCTCCCGCGTCAGGCGGTACGCGTCGGCGGAGGCGATCCGGAACGCGAAGCCGCCGATCGCGAGCACGGGCAGCCAGATGAACGTCAGCAGCGCAAGGTGAAAGTCGAGCACCAGCAGGATCACGAGCACCCCGATCAGCGTCAGGCTCGACTGGATCAACGTCGCGAGGCCGTCCTCGACGAGCTGGTCCAACGCTTCGACATCGTTGGTCATGCGCGAGATGACCACCCCGGCCCGGTTGCGCGAGTAGAACCCGATCGAGAGCGACTGCAGGTGCCTGAACAGCTTCAGTCGCAGGTCCTGCAAGGCGCGCTGACCAACCCAGCCGACCAGATAGGTCTGCGCGTAAGTCGCGACGCCGTAGACGATCGCCGACACCAGGAACACGACCACGACCACGTTCAGCGTCGCGACATCGTGGCGCTCGATCCCCTTGTCGATCGCGATCTTGGCCAGCGGCGCCGGCGCCAGTGCGGCCGCCGTCGCCAGCACCAGCGATGTGAACATCGCCGCTACGCGCCACTTGTACGGCGCCAGCAGCTCCCCCAGCCCGCGGAGCTTTCGTCCGCGACCGCCGGTCTCGCGCAACCGCCTGCGGAGCTCGAGTCGCGCGGCGCTCATAGGCCCGCCACCTCCGGCGCGCGGGTGAGGAACACCTGGTCGGGCATCCCCTTCTCGACGATCTCGCGATACAGCTCCGAGCGCTCCAGCAGCTCGGCGTGTGAGCCGTCGGCCGCGACGCGGCCGTGCTCGAGCACCACGATCCGGTTGGCCAGCGCGATCGTCGACAGCCGGTGCGCGATCACGAACGTGGTCCTGTCGGCGAGCAGCTCTCCGAGCGCCAGCTTGATCTCCTGCTCGGTCGAGGCGTCGACCGACGAGGTGGCATCGTCGAGGATCAGAATCCGTGGATCGGCGAGGATCGCCCGCGCGATCGCGATCCGCTGGCGTTGTCCCCCCGACAGCGTCAATCCACGTTCACCGATCCGGGTCTCGTAACGCTTTGGCAGCCGCTCGATGAATCCCGCGGCCTGGGCGGCGCGGGCGGCAGCCTCGACCTGTTCGCGGGTCGCATCGGGCCGCGCGTAGGCGATGTTCTCGTGGACCGTCGCCGAGAACAGGAACGGGTCGTCGTTGACGACCGCGATCGCGTTGCGCAGGCTGACGAGGTCGACGGACCGCACGTCGGCCCCGTCGATCTCGACCGCGCCCGCGCTGACGTCGTACAGGCGCGGCAGGAGCTGGATCAGCGACGACTTGCCCGAGCCCATCGCGCCAACGAGCGCGACCGTCTGGCCGGCGGGCACGTCGAGGCTGACGTCGTGCAGCGCCGCCTGGGCGCTGCCCTCGAACGTCAACGAGACATCGCGGAGCACCACGTGGCCGCCTCCGTCGGGCAGTGGCGGCGCGTCGGACGGCGACACGATCTGCGGTTCGCGGTCGAGGACTTGAAAGATCCGCGCGCCCGACGCGGTCGATCGCTGCGCGGCGCCGAGCATGTAGCCGAGCGTTCGCATCGGTGAGATCAGCAGCAGCAGGTAGGCGTAGAACGCCGTGAAGGCGCCAAGGCTGAGCGTGCCGTCGATCACCTCGCGGCCGCCGATCAACAGGATCGCGGCCAGGCCGAGGTTCGGCAAAAAGCTGATCAGCGGCCCGTAGAAGGCCTGAATCCTGGTCGTCAGGATCTGCTGGTCGAAGACCCGCTGGACCGAGTGGTCGAAGCGTCCGAGCTGGCGCCGCTCCTGCGCGAACGCCTTCACCACCCGAACCCCGGACACGTTCTCCTCGACGTCCGCAGTCAGCTCGGCGATCCGCTGCTGGGCCTCCTGCATCGCGGGTCGCGATCGGTGTCCGTAGCGGTTGGCGATCAGGACCACGAATGGCACGGGCGCCAGCGAGATTGCCGCCAGCCCTGGGTCGTAGATGAACATGATCACCGCCGCCAACAGGACCGTCGCCAGCGACTGGGCGATGAAGATCAGACCGTAGCCGAGAAAGAACCGGACCGACTGGAGGTCGACGGTCGCGCGCGACATCAGCTGCCCGGTCTGCTGGCGGTCGAAGAACGACAGCTCGAGCCGCTGCAGGTGACCGTACAGCGTGTTGCGCAGGTCGACCTCGACTCCGAGCGATACCTGCCCCGCGATCAGCCGTCTGTACACGCTCAGCACGAGCCGCATCAGCCCCGCGACTGTGATCGCAACCGCTAACAGGATCAGGTCGTGACGCTTGTGGTGGCTGATCGCATTGATCGCCGCCCCGGTCAGGGCCGGGATCAGGACCGTCGCACCCAACGCTCCGCACGCGAGCGCGAACGACCAGATCACCCCCCGACGGTAGGGGCGCAGGAATCCGAGCAAGCGCCAGAACGTTGGCATACTTCATAAAGTATAGTGAGGTCGTGCCTGAGCGGTGGTCCGCCCGCCACCGCTACGATCGCGCGATGCTCGAGCCCCAACGCGAACGGGTCGCCGCTGCTGCGCGGCGGCTCGCCGACGAGGGGCTCGTGTCGGGGACCGCCGGCAACGTGTCCGAGCGCGACGGCGGGCTGTTGGCGGTCTCGCCGACCGGAACCGTGCTCGGGCGTCTGGAGGCCGACGATGTCGCGGTCGTCGGGATCGACGGGAAGCAGCTCGAGGGAACGCTCAAGCCGACGTCCGAGCTCGACCTGCACCTCGGCGTCTACTCCCGTTACGAAGCTCGAGCGGTCGTTCACGCGCACCCGCCGATCGCGACGGCGCTCGCCTGCGTGGTCGACGAGCTGCCGGCGATCCATTACCTGATGGTCGAACTCGGAGGTCCAGTCCGAGTCGCAAGCTACGCCACGTTCGGGACCTCGGAGCTCGCCCGGCAGACGCTCGACGCGCTCGAAGGCCGCACCGCGGCCCTGATGGCAAACCACGGCGCGCTGGCGTACGGCGACGACCTCACGAGCGCGGTGCAGCGGATGCTGCTGCTGGAATGGGCGTCGACCCTGTTCTGGCGCGCGGCCGCGATCGGGACTCCGCGCGCGCTCGACGCTGAGCAGCTCGAAGGCGTCGCCCAGCAGCTCGAGTACCGCAACTATGGATCGCCGTTCGGGGTTGACCAGCAGTGACCCAGACCAAGATCACCCGCCGCGGCCTCGTCGCCGGCGGCCTGGCGACCGGCGCCGCGGCGGCGCTCCCAGGAGCCGCAGCCGCCGCGAGCACGGGAACCCCCAGGGCGCGGCGAGTCGACGTGGCGATCGTCGGCGCCGGGATCGCTGGCCTGACCGCCGCACGTGAGCTGGTCCGCGCCGGACGTACGGTGGTCGTACTCGAGGCGCGCGACCGCGTCGGCGGCCGGATCTGGAACCACGACCTCGGCGACGGCCATCTCTCCGAGCGGGGCGCGACGTTCATCGGTCCGACTCAGGATCACCTGCGTCGGCTCGCGCGCGAGCTCGGCGTCGACACGTTTCCGGTCTACGACCAGGGTGACGATGTCTACGTCGCCGACGGCGAGCGGCTGACCTACAGCGACCGCGGACCGTTCGGTACCGCGCCGCCCGACCCTGCGGTCGCCACCGAGCTGGCATCCACGGTGCTGACGATCGACACCATGTCGAAGGCCGTCCCGGTCGGCGCGCCCTGGAGCGCGCCGGGAGCGGTCAAGCTCGACGGCCAGACGCTCCAATCATGGCTTGACCAGAGGGGCACGTCAGCGCGCCTGGAGCAGCTGACGGCGGCCGCGCTGAGAGCGGTGTTCGGCGCCGAGGCACGTGAGCTGTCACTGCTGTTCACGCTCTATTACACGGCCGCTTCGGGCAGCGCCAAGCAGCCAGGCACGTTCGAGCGTAACTTCGACACGCGGGGTGGCGCCCAGCAGGACCGGTTCGTCGGCGGCTCGCAGCTTTTGCCGATCAAGCTCGCGCGCGAGCTGGGCAGCAGCGTCGTGCTCGAAGCGCCGGTACGCCGGATCGCCCAGGGCGCGGCGAACGTGACCGTGGTCTCTGACCCCGTGACGGTCGCCGCCCGGCGCGTGATCGTCGCCGTGGCGCCGGCACTCGCCGGCAGGATCGACTACGAGCCAATCCTGCCGTTCGAGCGCGACCAGCTCACGCAGCGCTACGGGCAGGGCACGCTGACCAAGGTCGCCGCCGTGTATGACCGCCCTTTCTGGCGCGACAAAGGCCTGACCGGACAGGCCGTCGCGACCGGCTTCCCGGTCAGCGTCGCGTTCGACGACTCGCCGCCCGGCGGCCGCCCCGGGGTCGTGTTCGGGTTCGTCGGCGGCGACAACGCGCGCCGCTACGCCGAGCTCTCCGGCGGCGACCGCCGTGCCGCCGTACTGAGCCAGCTCGCGGCGTTCTTCGGTCCTGAGGCCAGGCATCCGCGTAGCTTCTTCGAGACCAGTTGGAGTCAGCAGCAGTGGACGCGCGGCTGTCCGGTCGGGATTCCGGCCGTCGGGTCATTCGTCAGCTACGGCCCGCGGCTGCGCGAGCCAGTCGGCCACATCCACTGGGCGGGGACGGAGACTGCGACCTACTGGAACGGGTACATGGACGGCGCGGTCAGCTCGGGTCAGCGCGCCGCGGCGGAGGTGCTGGCCGAGCTCTGAGCGGCCGATCGTGACGATCGGCATGATGGTGGACCGATGGCAACGCTCGCGCCCGCCAACTCGAAGCCGACCGCCGACCGCGCGCCCGACTGGGTGGCGAGCGGGACGCCGGAGCCGCTCCGCAGTCGCCTGATCGCCGCGCTCGGCGAAGACCAGGTTCTGCACCGCGCGACCGATCTGATCCGCTACGCGTCCGACGCCAGCCCCTACCGCCTGATTCCCAAGGCGATCGTCAGGCCGCGCGACGCCGGCGACGTCAGCGCGCTGGTTAAAACCGCCCGCGAGCTGAACGCGCCGCTCGTCTTCCGGGCCGGCGGCACGAGCCTCAACGGCCAGTCCCAGACGGACTCGATCCTCGTCGACGTCCGCCACCACTGGCAGCGCGCGCGGGTGGACGAAGAGGGAGCGCTGGCTCGGCTGCAGCCCGGCGTCACGCTCGGGCTCGCCAACCGCCTGCTCGCTCGCCATGGGCGCCGGCTGGGGCCCGACCCGGCGAGCACGAACATCGCCTGCGTTGGCGGGGTGGTCGCCAACAACTCGGGCGGCATGCGGTGCGGCGTCGTCGCTGACTCCTATAAGACCGTGCGCGCGATGACGCTCGTGCTCGCCAACGGCGCCGTGATCGACACCGGCGCCCCGGACGCCGAGGAACGGTTCGAGCCGCGGCGCCCGAACTCGCGGCCGGACTCGAGCAGCTCCGCGACGAGCTCAGAGCAGACGCCGAGCTCGCTCGGCGGGTCGCGGCCAAGTTCGAGATCAAGAACACGATGGGCTACCGGCTGTGCGCGTTTCTCGACGCCGAGACCCCGCTCGAGATCTTCCGTCGGCTGGTGATCGGCTCCGAGGGGACGCTCGCGTTCGTGGCCGAGGCGACGTTCGAGACGATCCCGCTCCGCCCCATCACGACGCTCGCGTTGATCAGCTTCGAGGATCTCGACAGCGCCGCCGAGGCGGTCGGAGAGCTCGTCGACGCGGGCGCGAGCGCGACCGAGCTGCTCGTCGCGCCGATCCTGATCGCGGCGGCATACAACATGCCAGGCATGCCGGAGGAGTGGAAGGAGCTGCCGCCGACGTCGGCCGCATTGCTGGTCGAGTTTCGGGCCGACGACCCGCAAGAACTAGACGCGCCGGAGCGCGCGGCACTCGAGATCGTCAGCGCCCGGCCGACGATCGGCGAGCCGGCGTTCACGCGCGACCCGCACCAGATCGAGCTCCTCTGGCGGATGCGCGAGGGGATGCAGGGGCTGCTTGCGGCCGTGCGGCCGCCCGGGGTGACGCTGATCATGGAGGACGTCTGCGTCCCGCCGAAGCGGGTTGCCGAGGTCGCCAAGGACCTCCAGGCGCTGCTCGGCAAGCACGGCTTCCTGCCGGGGGTCGCCGGCCACGCCTCGGCCGGCAACTTGCATTTCACGCTGATGCCGAATTTCAGCGAGGCGGCCGATCGTGACCGCTACGACGCGTTCATCCAGGAGCTCGTCGAGCTGATCGTCGACGAGTACGACGGCTCGCTGAAGGCCGAACACGGTACCGGCATCAACATGGCGCCGTTCGTCGAGCGCGAGTGGGGCACAAAGGCGACCGAGCTGATGTGGCGGGTCAAGCAACTCGCCGACCCCGCCGGCGTGCTGGCCCCGGGCATCGTGCTCAACCGCGATCCGGAGAGTCACCTGCGCAATCTCAAGGGCGTCCCCGAGATCGAGGAGGTCGCGACCAAGTGCATCGAATGCGGCTTCTGCGAGCCGGTCTGTCCGTCGCGCAACGTGACGACCACGCCCCGGCAGCGGATCGCGCTGCGGCGCGAGATCGCGCGCCAGCCCGCCGGCTCGCCCGTTGCCGAGGCGTTGCTCGCCGAGTATCAGTACGACGGGATCGAGACCTGCGCGGCCGACGGTTCCTGCGCCGCCGTCTGTCCGGTGGCGATCGACACCGGCAAGCTGATCAAGCAGCTGCGACACCGCGAACACTCCGCGCGATCCGAACGCGCGGCGCTCGAGGTCGCCAAGCGCTACGCCGCCGTCGAGCGCGCGGCGCGCGCGGCGCTGAAGGCCGGAGCGCTTGCATCGGGGGCGTTCGGCGACCACGCGCTGGCCGCCTCCAGCGCGTGGCTGCGCGGCCGCGTTGGCCATGAGCGCGTCCCCGCCTGGAGCGACGCGATGCCGGCTCCCGCGCCAGGCCGACTGCCTGCGACGACGCGGACGGGAGCCGCGGCGGTCTACATGCCGTCTTGTCTGAACCGGATCTTCGGCAATGCCCGCGGCGCACCCGCGGGACCGACCGTGGCCGAGGCGATCGTCGCTCTCTCGGCACGCGCGGGCAGGCCCGTCTGGATCCCCGACGACGTCGCGGGGCACTGCTGCGGGGTCCCCTGGAGCTCGAAGGGGTACGTCGCGGGCCACGAACATATGGCGGCGAGGACCGCCGCGGCGCTCAGGCAATGGAGCGACGGAGGCAGGCTGCCGGTCGTGCTCGATGCCAGTTCGTGCACGCAGGGCGTCGTTTCGGAACTCGAGGTCGACGGCGTCGAGGTGCTCGACTCGATTGACTGGATCCACGACCATCTGTTGGAGCGGCTGGAGGTCTCCGGTCGCCTGGGGACGGTCGCCGTTCACCCGACCTGCGCGTGTACCCAGCTCGGTCTGGCCGGCAAGCTCGCGTCGATCGCACGGCAGGTCGCCGACGACGTCCTGATCCCAGCCGGTACGGGTTGCTGCGGGATGGCGGGCGACCGTGGCTGGCTTCACCCCGAGCTGCCCGCATCGGCCCTCCAGGCGGTCGTCGACGAGCTCAGAGCAAAGCCGTGTGACGCCCACATCTCGAGCAACAGGACCTGCGAGATCGCCTTGGCCAGAGAGACGGGCCGGCCGTACGCGTCGTTCGTGCTGACGCTCGAGCAGCTCACGCGCCAATGACGCACGGTGGCGTCGTGCAGGCGGGCCTGTGCGATAGCTGCCGACATCAGCAGGTCGTGCGCAACACCCGTGGCTCGGTGTTCTCGCTCTGCCGGCGCTCGCGCGACGAACCGGAGCGGTTCCCGCGCTACCCGCGGCTCCCGGTACTCGCGTGCCCCGGCTACGAGACGCGGGCCGCTACTGAGGCGGCAGAGGATTCAGAACGATGAGGTCCGAGCCGTCCTGAGCGGTCTGGAGCTGCTCCGAGAACAGTCCGCGTCCGGTGACCTGCTCCACAAGGCCGGCCTCGGGCGCGCTGGGCATCTGCGCGACCGTCGGCGGGAACTGCTCCGGAAGCGTCGAGCTGAGCGGCTGATTCAGCAGTGGGGAGAGCTCCTCGCGGACGAACAGGATCGCGAGGTTGATCGGCGTGCCAGTTGTCGGGCTGTCGCTCGTCGGCAGGCTCTTGGTCAGGGTGCTGGTCGTCTCCGTGCGCCCCGGCGGCAGGATCGCGACCACGTTCTCGACGCCGGACAGGTACTTGAACGTGTAGAGCGCGAGCTCGAGCGCCTCGCGTCGCAGCAGCAAAAGCCGGTTGCTCGATGGCGTGCCGACCGAGATCGCGCAGTTCTTGCCGCCGATCCCGCACAGGTTGTACGCGATCGTGTTGCCGCTCAGCAGCGATACGGCGCTCGACTGCGGGTTGGCCTTGACGGCGACCTGAAGACCACTCGACGGCGGCACGTTAGTCCCATTGGCGGCCGCGGCGGCCTGCGCGGCAGCTGCCGCCTGGCTCTCGAGGTTGACCACCGTCACTACGGATAGCTGATCGATGGCCGACAACCGGTAGTAGGGCGCTACATGCGCCGCGATCTCGGTCGCGCCGAGCGTGCCCGTGTCAGGTGGCGCCCAACTCGACCAGGCCTGCGCGTGGTGATTGTGCGAGTTGCTGGACGCCAACAGCACGGCGACCGCGATCACAATGGCCGCGATCGCCACCCCGACGAGAGCGGCGGTCGCGGTCCGGAAGCGGTGCGCATGTGGAGAGGACATCCCCGCGTCGTCGCGACGCCGCGTACGGCTCGAGACGGCCGGCACCGTGCGGCCGACCGCGTGCTCGTCGGTCGAATGGGCGATGTGCGGCTGCTCGGTCATACCTGCGGCCATGTGTCGGGGTTCATCAGGTCGAGATCCGGACGCGTGAGCCTGACGCTGTCGAGCAGCTCACCGACTTCGTCGCCATGCAGCTCCTTGCGCTCGACGAGTACCTCCGCGATCCGCTCGATCCCGTCGCGGTTGGCCGCCATCAGCGCGTAGGCCGTGACGTACGCCTGGCCGAGGATCTGAGCCGCGGCCCGCTTCTTGTCCATGTTGCGGAGGATCGCGCCGACCGGATCGTCCGACAGCATGCTGCCGCCGCCGGCGCGGTTCATGATCGCCGAGCCGATCCGCTCCAGCCGTCGCGACACGGCGTCGTCGTCGCCTTCGGTCTCGAGCAGGCCCGAGATGTGGACCGGGTCGGGGCCCATCGCCCAGATCCCGACCATCGCCGCGGCGGTCGCGGTCGCGCTGCCGACGTCGCCGCTGACGCCTTGGGAATTCTCACCGTAGAACACGTGCTCGGCCGCCATCGCGCCGAGGGTCATGATCAGGCCGCCCATCACGCGGCTGCGGAAGTGCGAGAAGCGCTCGTCCTTCTCCATGCTCTGGTAGTGGCCGAGCGAGCCGCCGCGCTTGCGGATCGAAAGCCGCGTCGAGAGGACGTCCTTCTCGAGGTACACATGGCCGGCGGCGGCGTGGCCCGCCTCGTGGATCGCGACTGCGCGGGTCTCCTCCTGGATGTACTCGATGTTCTGCGCGGTCCCGGTCTCGACGGTCGTCATCGCCTCGACGATGTCGCGCCACGCGAACTCGCGCCGTCCCTCGGTCTGGGCGATCGTCAGCGCCATCGAGCAGCACTGCTCGATCATCGATGGCGAATAGCCGTTGGTGATTCGCGCCAGCTCGTCGCGGCGCCGGTCGGTGTCGAGATCGGGCTCGTGGGCGACCTTTCCCAGATAGAGGTCGAGGATGTCGAGCCGGTCGTCCTTGGTCGGCGTCCGGAACCAGATATGCCGCCCCATGCGTCCTGGACGGGTCAGCGCCGGGTCCAGCACCGTGATCGGGACGTTGCACGCGCCGATGAAATAGATCTGCTCCGACCGCGGCTTCGGCGGCTTGAGGCGCAGCGAGATCTTGCCGACCTTCGAGGGGACCACGAACATCGCGTCGAGGAAGGTGTTGAACTTGTTGGTCATCACCTTGCGCATCAGCGGCGGCTCGTCGATGCCGTCCATCACGACCAGCAGCTGGTTGAGCGCCATGCCGCCCATGCCGCCGCCCATCCCGAATCCGGGATAGAACCGCTGGATCCGCTCGTTCGCCCGCTGCGTGAAGGTCGAGTACCCGGTGGCGTGGGACTCCTCGCGGTGGGCGAACAGCCGCTCGCGCCAGGCACGGCTCTCGATCACGAGGTCGCCGCTCGACGTGATCGATCCGTTTGGCCCGTAGAAGCAGAGGTCGTGGATCGACGAGGGCTCGGCTCCGGTTGCGCCCAAGCCGGTCCCGAGCGCCTGACGGCGCATCCCGACGGCGTCGATCTCGTCGATGAACACGATGCACTGCCCGCCCCACTTGGCGGCAAGCTTGCGCGCCTTGCGGGCCAGGAACTGCACGGTGATCGCGTCCATGCCGATGAACATGCCGGCAAATCCCGAGCCCGGGATCGTCACGAACGGACAGTTGAAGTTGGTCGCGATCGCCTTTGAGATCATCGTTTTGCCGGTGCCCGGGGCGCCCAGGAACAGCAGCCCGCGCTCGCGCTTGCCGCCGGCCTTCTCGAACTCCTCGCCCGACTGCCAGAGCGTGATCACGCGGGTGATCTCCTCCTTCGCCTCCGCCTGGCCGCGGACGTCGTCGATCTTCACCCCCCAGGTGGCATCGCCCGGCTCGTAGCCACGGATCTGGCGCACCGCGAAGAACAGAAACGGGCCGAAGAAGATCGCGAAGTTGACGAAGAACAGCAGCGGCAGCTGGACGAAGATCAGCGCCAGCTGCGGCAGCGAGTCGGGCGGGAAGATCTGGCGCAGGCCGTCGAACGGGTTGAAGAACGGAGCGCTGACGCCGGCGAACGCGAACAGCACCTGGCAGAGCGCGAGTAGCAGCAGGAGGAAGAGGATGTAGAACGGCAGCCGCCGGAACTTGCCGCGCCAGAACCAATACCGCCGGCGCGCGACGATGTCCTCCTGCTTGAGGCTCGGATCGGCGCCGTACAGGCTTGGCGAGGGGATCAGCTTGCGGGTCACGACCTCGACCAGCCCGCGGAACATCACGACCGCGATCACGGTGATGATCAGCGCCGGAATCACGCCGAGCCCGTTGGAGTCGTACAGGATTACGAAGAAGGCGGGCGCGGTCAGCAGCGCGACGAACGTGGCGGCACGCGTCAGCCGCCTCCACTCGTGCGCCAGCGCCGAGGCATGCTCGTTGATGGCGCCCTTCATACGCGGACTCTCCTCGGCGTACGCCATTTGACCAATTGAGGGTACAGGGACGAGGAAGACGTGATGGCCGCTACCGTGCGCTCGCGGCCCTGCACCTTTCAGTAATTATGGTGGGGCGCGCTGCCCGTTGCGCGCCCCACCGGTTGCCCCCCGAGGCGTCAGTGCCTCAGAGCCGTAACAGCCCCGGGTTGCCCGGCAGCTGCTGAACGATGTTGAGGAGTCCGCTGACTAGCTCCAGTCGATCTGCGCTCCGATTCCCGACCCGGCTCTACCCGACCCCATTGATCGAAAACCCACGCCGGTCAGATCTATGTCACCGGTTGGATCTATCTCACCGCTAGACGGGATTCCAGACCGCCGGCGCTACCCGATTCTCGGCGTTCGGGTCTAGACTTTTCGTAGCGCATCGATGCAACCCGGTCCGGTTCAGGAGGGGAGGAGATGCGATGGCGGATACGGTCGACACGACAGCCTCTCGGTCGGCGGACGAAGCCAAGACGCGGCAGGACGGTTCGCCCGCGCACGTAGCCGAGGAGCTCGGGGACGCCGCGCCCCTAAAGGAACCCCCGGAGCCCCCGGGCGCTGCCCCCGAGAACGAAGCCGATGAGCCCCAGGCCCCCAAGGACGAAGCCGGGGAACCCGAGGAGACTCCGCCGGTCACCGCGCTGTTCGAGCAGCTGGCCAGTGAGCTGAGCGAGCTGGGCACGTCCGAGGCACAGCTCGAGGCGGCTCGGCACATGCCCGAAGTCCGGCGATCGGCCCGCGACCTCGCCGGCGCGCTCGTCGTGGTGATAGCGGGGCTCGCCGCGTTCGCGTTCCTCAACGTCGCCGCGATGGACGGGCTCTCGAGGGTGTTGGACCCCTGGCTCGCCGCGCTCGTGATCGCGGCGGTCTGGCTCGTCGTCGTCGGGGTCCTGTTGTTCGGGCTGATGGGGCGCGCTCGCCGGTGGCTGTTGTGGATCGTTCTCAAGGAGCCGCCGGCGAAAGCGCTGGACGAACTTGCGCGTGAGCGCGACGCCGCCGGCAGCGCGGCGCGCAGCACGCTCGAGCACCTCGGGCCGGCGCTCGCCATGCAGATCGCGCTCGCGGCCATGCCGAAAGCCGAAGACGTCGCCAGCGGCGTCGTCGAGGCAGGTGACACCGTGCTCGACGCTTCCGATGAGATCGTCGCGGAAATCACCGAGGAGCTCCCTGGCGGCGGCGCGGTCAAGCAGGTCTGGGCGGTCGCGCTCGCGCCCGGACGCTTCGGGATCAAAGTTGCCACGACGGTTCTCAGACGAGGCCGACCCCCGGGCGATGTAACAACCCGATAACGCCGTTACGGCGCTGTTAGCCGCCGTTGTCTACAACGGACGGGCGAGATGAGCCTCAACTCCCTGAGCATCTCGACGCTTGCGGCCGTTGGCCGCGGGCTCGCGGTCACTGCGTGCGGATCAGCCGCCGCACACCCCTCCCAGAGCGCCGCGATCGCCCGCAACGGCCAACGGCCGCTCGCGTTCTCGCAGCCTTGTGCTCGGTCCGGGCATCAACCCGCAGTCGCCGGCCTTTGCACACGCGGGCGGCCGCGTGCGGCTTGCGACTGCCCTGAGGGGGGCGCGTCCCGGCGAGTGGCGCGCCCCTCCTCCAGGGCTAAGCGCTATAGATTGATGGGATAGCAGAGAGAGGGTCGATTTCAGACCCCTAGACGCTGAATTTCCGGGACATCGGGCGGTGCCGACCCTCCGAGTGCTAGCCAGGTGTTGGCTAAGAAGCTAGCGCTACTGGCGGTGCGCTCGCTTGCGGTGGGTCTCGTCGATGTACTTCCGCGGTCGGCCGCGGCGCCCGTCGGCTGGCATCAGCTGTCCGCATCCGCATGCGCACAGCTGGGGCTCCGGGGCCGGCGCGCCGCGCCGTTCGAGGTAGGTGGCGAGCAGCGCCGCGCGGTCGGTGGGCGGCCGGATGCCGGCGGCGCGAAGCTTGGCGCGCGCGTGCCGGATCGCGTATGCGGTGAGCTTGCTGCGGGCTTCCCCCTTAGACCGTTGGGGAAGCGTCCGGACTCACTGAGCAGTCGGCCCGTATTCCTCCGAAGCAGGCGCGTGCGGTGTCCAATTGGGGGGCTGCTGCTTTGCCTCGTCTCGGCGCTTGCAGGTAGCCGGGGCGTCCGGCTGTTGCCACCGGATCCGAGTGTGCTGCTTAGGCGGGAGCAGCGTTCGGATTGGCCGGTAGACACGGCGTGCTGATCCGGCTGCGTCCTATGGGCGTCCGAGCGGCGGCGTCACGAGCTCGGGTGCTGCGTTGCGCGCTAGACCGCCCCGGCAGGCTCGAGCACGAAAACTTCGACTGCGAGGTCGGGATCGATGTGGTTCTGACTCATGAATGCGGTCACCTTGCGATCGAGCTCCCGTTCCACGATTTCTACGAGGTCGTCGCGCATAACGAGCTGGTAGTCGTGGCGGAGTTGGATCACCCGATTCGCTCGGCCGAGTTCGACGAGGCTGCGCTCGCCGTTCGTGAGCGTGTCCGCGAGCAGGACGGTCACCATATTCTCGTTGATTATGGTCTTCGCCTTGGTCGGTCCTCGACCGGTGTACTCGTGCATTACCTGAACCACAGAAGTGGCGATCTTCGCCGAGGGGCTTTGGTTCTCGCGCTGCTCCGTCATGGAACACCTTTCAGCCGCATCCTCGGGCGGGTGTTGTGCACCACGAGAGGGAGAGGAAGCGTGGGAGCCCCGCAGGCAGCGTTAGCGTGGAGCCTACTCCTCCTGGGCCCGTCATCGGCTTCCGCGGTCGATTTGTTGGCAAATTGCGCATTCCGAGCTGGTGGGGCGGGTCGATCTGTGATAGCCCGTCCCTACCGAGCGGGACCGGCAGGCTGAACGTTACGGGCAGCCGCGGGACCCACGAAAGGAGGCGCGCCCATGCGAGCTAGCGCGCCATTCACCGTCGACCAAAGCCAGGCGCAGGTCGAGGCAATGATGGAGCGGGGCGCGCCGTTCTCGCACATCGAGGACGCGATCGACGCGGCACCGCTATCAGAATTGCATAAGGCCGCCCTCTGGCTCCTCGCGTGGTCGCTGCGCGACCGCGTGCAGCAGCGCCAGGAGGCGCGGCTCATGCTGGCTGGGGCCGCCGCGGGCCGATGGGGAGGCCGGTGATGCAAGCGCCGCGGAACGGGGGGCGCGCGGAGCGTCGCCCGCGATTGAAGGTCGTGAGGAGCGAGCTGCGCGTGCGCGAGTGAACGGCGCGCCGGCCCGGCCAAACCAGCCAGCCGGCGCCTCGCTCCCCACGCCGGACGGCGCCCGGGTGCGACCAAGGCCTCCGTGCTCACCGCGCTCGCCGATGGCGAGGCGATGACCGCCGGCAGGTGGCCGACAAGACGGGCCTGGCGCTCGGGACCGTCTCGACGACGCTGTCCAAGCTCGCCAAGAGCGGCGATGTGCAGAAGGCCGAACGCGGCTATCGCATCGCCCCCACGGCCACGCCATCAGAAGCCGCCTCGCCAGCGCCCGCCCCGCCGGCCGAGTAGCCGACGCGCCGGACTCCCCGGTCCGGCGCCCACCGGTCCGGCCACCGGAGGTGGAGCCGCTCGTGCGTCCGCCCATACACGCACCGCCCTCCAAGCCCACTCGCTAGAGCTCCGGCGGCTCCCAGTCAGCGACTGCCCGGCAGACCTCGATCAGGCGTCGCTGGGTGACTAGCGAGTGAAGCGCCTCGCGTCAGTGGTCGCCTCGGTCCACGGCCTGCCCGACAGGCCGGTTCGCGACGCGGTGCTGCTCGAGGTGCTCGGCGCCTGAGCAATCTCAGCATGGGTGTCGCGGCCACGGCCGCCGGAGCCTCACCTCGCAGATGTCGGAGGCCGCCAGGCTCTCGAACGACCCCGGCGCGCGCCAGCCATGGAAGCCCGAGGCAAACGGTCCCGACTCCCGACCTGCAGTTCCCGTCGTTTCCCAGAATGTCGGAAATAGCCCGATGCGGGAGCCAGCTCGGTGGCGTATAACCGGCTAACTTGGTGGATCGGGCATCGTCTCGGTCGCGCTCCACGATTTCATACTAATCGCGATGAATTTGGGATTGCCGCACACAACGCTGGCGATAGGAGTACTGTCGGAAGGTGGCTGGCCCTGCGGCCAGAATTCTCAACCCAAGCCCGGATGCCACCAACGGCGTTTCTTGCGCCACGAGGCGTGAGGCGGGGGTTACCGGTTTTGACTGCGGGGCTGGTGTCGGACTCCTGTCGACGCTATCCCACCGGCCCGGTGGCTTTCTCCCTATTAAACGTGCGGGGTTCCTGGCCCTCTTCCTTCCGCGCTATCCCAATGGAGGGACGGGAAGGCTCGAAGATGACGACACGGACTGAACACAATCGGGCAGTACGGAGGCGAGCCGAGCTGACTCGCGATCGCGGACCGCGGCGGCTCGAGCCGGTAATTGACACCCGGCGACGCATCAACAGTCGGCGAGCGGACGGGACCCGGACCGGCGCCGATCCGCACGGTCCGAGCGAGCTCCGGTCCGCGTACCTGATGCAATCGCACGACTAGAAAGACTTACGATGCCCCATCCCGACCAACAAACGAGCGCAATGCCGCGAGCTGAGGTCTTAGCCAAAGGTTCGGAACGTAACCCCGAAACCGCTCCGGCTCGTTCAGTGCGTCGTGCGACTGCGCGGCGCGCGAGCAATAGGCGCGCAACCGCCCGCAGCCGCCAGGGCGACACCGAGGCGAGCATTCTCGACTTCCTCGCTCAGCACCCGGGGAGCACCGCTGGTGATCTCGCTAAGGGACTGAACCTCGATCCCGGAAGTGTTTCAACCCGTCTGACCCAGCTCGCGAAGGCCGGCGAGATCAAACGGGCATCACACGGTTACCGCCCAAAGTAGGTGCGACTTACGATGAGGGATGACGATGGTCTTTGAAGTCGGCAAGCGCGTCGTGACCGAGTCCGAGTCAACCGGCCGGCGACCGCGCCCGGGTGTCATTGAGGAAGTCCTGCGCGGCGACCCGTCGCCTCGCTATCGCATCCGCTGGGACGACGGCCGCGAGACCATCTACACGCCCGCAAGCGGCGCCCTTCGAGAGAAACGCCCCAAGCGGCCCCCAAAAGCGCCACCACGAAAGCGCTAACCCAAACCTGAGCCGTGACGACCCACGCGCCAGGGACGACCCGGCGCCACCTGCGCAGCCGAGCCCCGCAACCGGTCCCTGCGTGGTGCAGCTGCTGGGTGTAGACGGGCCGGTCGGGTTCGGGCAGGAGGCTTTGGCGAAACGATTAGCGCCACCCAGGGGGCCGCCGCTCTCTCGTCGTGTCCGCAGATCCGGCGAAGGGCTCGACTGCCCGATCAGTTAGGGGTTACCCCACGCTGGACCCTATTCCCTGCGGGCGGCGGGGGCAATAGGAGCCCTGGCCGACAGTCAGCGCTTAGGCGCACGCGGACGGCTCGGTCTCACTCTCGCCAACGCGGTGATCGGGGTGATCTCTGAACTCCAGATCGGGACTGACGCATTCGTTCCCGGGCGCTACGGAGAGCAGGCCCGACCGGCTGGCCGAGTTGACGCCGATTCCTGAAATGGCCGATCAGGCGCGGAATGTAGCTCATCCACCACCCGATGTCTCGGCGTAGCCGTTCCATGGTTGCCCCCGAGCCTACCGCCGCGCCAAAGGGCAGTACGAGCCCAGGGTCAAACTGACGCGCTACCGCCGCGGACGCGGAACGGGAGCAGCGACCACTAGCTCGCTGTCGGCTCGGAGCCTGAACGATCTGCGGGGAGCGCGGGCGTACGGCGGCTGGCTATCGGTGCTGCGAGGGGCGCCGCCCGTGGTTGTAGACGCGCTCGATCGCGTATCCGTGCAGCTCGAGCTCGGACACGACCGCGGCCGGGCAGTCAATCCTGCAAGCGTGCAGCTCGGCAAAAGCGACTGGCTTATTGCCGGCCCGGCGCAGCCGCTTGAGCAACCGCTGCTGCTGAGTGTCAGCGAGCATCATCGACGGGATTGCCCCCCAGCGGGACCGGGGGTGCATAGCGGCCGGCGGCGTTTCAGTCACCCGCCTCAGCCGCCCGTTGCCTCGGTGACATTCCGCCCCACGCTGGGCCTGTAAGTGCTGTGCTACGAGCCAACCGAACGCGCCTCATCCGACTAAACGGCGGAGTTCCACAGTGACTCGTCGCCGCGACCTGCGGAGGACGCCCTGCCGCTACCGGCTTCGCCGGGCATAGACTACACGCGACCGTTCAACATCGCCGCCAACGCGCACACAATCGCCGTCCTAAAAGAAGGACGCGGCCGCAGCGGCGGGCAGCCGAGCACACTCGAGTTCCACTCACAATCCTTGGACACAGGACCGCGAGGTTGACGCAGTGGTCACCGCTGAGTCGTCGGAACGCTTCGGCATCTGCTCTTCGGGGCGCCCATCTCGCGGCAAGATCTGGGCTAGGGTTGCGCAGGTGGAATCTGAGCCGTGGCAGGGCACCGTTGACGGAGCCTGTTATTGATCGGCGAGATCGACCCCCCGCGCGTGCGAAGCGGCGCTAACGTGGGTACGGCGGTGATGACCGCAGAGCCAATGATTGCTCGTGGCGCTCATTACACGGCGCTGCTTGCCACGATTGATCACCAGGGAGCCACCAAACTGCAGGCCAGGGAACGGGAGCAACTGCTGGAGGCCGCGGATGCCTTGCTGTTCGGCGAGCCTGACAGCGAGTGGAAGGTCCGGTCAGCCGAGGTTCTGATCGAGGCCTTGCAGACCAGTGAGCGGTGGTCAGTCGAGAGCTGTGATCAGTTGCGCGAGCACGTATACGGCTGTGGCGCTCCGACCGCGGCGTCGTAAGAACCGACGTCTGTCTGACCGCCGTGTGTAGGTTCTGTGTTTCCATACGGTCGCGCGCGAGGAGGCCACGGGATGCCGGCGCGGCTGGTCGCGTGAGCTGACCCTGCCACCGCTGCACCCCGAGCTCGCCGCGATAAGGCAATTGGCGGGATGAGCGGCGAACGCGAGGGCGTGATCGCCGGGCGCGGTCAGCCGGCCGCTCGCGCCAGCGCGAGAATCCGCGGGTGGCCATCGATCTCGAGCTCGTCTACGACCTGCACCTCGTCGAGGCCAACGATCCGTGCCAGTCGCCGCAGACTCGCCGCCGAGAAGCCCCAGTAGACGAACTCGTCGCGGGCGTACACGTCGCCCGGCTCGTGAACCTCGATCGCGGGTGCGTCGCAGGGCAGATGCGAGCCGTAGGTTTCGAGCAAGATCTCGCCGCCTGGAGCCAGCACGTCCGCGAGCGCCCGCAGCAACCCGATCGGGTCGGTCACCCGATGCAAGAGACCGAAACACAACACAACGTCAAAGCGCTCGCCCAGCTCCCGCACATCGAACGCGTCCATCCGGCGGTACGCGACCCGGGATCCGACCAGCCCAGCGATCGCGCGGAAGCCGGCACCGCCCTCAAGCGTCACCCCGAAGCGAGCACGAACCCAGTCGACATACTGCTCATTGTCGACCGCGACAACGCGCCGCGCACCGCGGGCCTCCGCGAGAAAGCTGTAGAAACCGTCAAACACGCCCACGTCAAGCACGCTAAGCCCCGCAAACCGATCCGCGCCGAGCACCGCCAGGCGATAGCCGTGATCGCGGGCGATACCTGGCGTGTAGATCCCCGGCGCAAGCGCGAACGTGTGAAACCACAGCGCAACCGAATCACGGACACGCTCGGCGTCCAAAGCCGGTGCTGCGATCGCATAGACATCGGCGACAACCCGCTCTGAACCGGACGTCTTGGGGATCGCCTCGACCGCGATCGGAAAGCTCGCCAACGCATCAACTCCAATCTGTCGTTCACAAGATAGTCACACTTTGACAGCCCGACGTCCCCGACGCCGCGAGGCGCCACGCAATACGCCCAACCTCGCCTTCGGCATCTAGCGCGGCACACTCGCCACGCAGCGGCGACGACCGCACAGCACGTGACTCGACCGCGGCGCGACGCAGCGGGCGCCGGCGACCAACCCCCAAGGTCGCCAAGCATCCGGTGACAGCAGCGCTGCTTGGAACGCCGAGGCGCGCACAATCCCCCGGGAGGGCGACAATCCGACGATGATCCCCGTTGACGCCCAGCAACAACGACTGCTAGAGCGACTGCGCCAGTCCGGCGACCAGCCGGTCACGTTCGCCGAGCTGCACGCCGACGGGATCGCGTTCCCGGCCGCCGTCGTCACCGAGCTCGAGCTAAACGGATATGTCATCGAGCGCGTCTATGACCACGGCCGGCTGATCGGCGTGCGCCTCCTCCAGCCAGAACCCCCAGATACACGCACCGCACACCGGCGGCGCCAGCCGCACCGATAGCCAGCTGAAATGCGCCTCGATCACCGCCGGACGGCCCAGGCTGTGAGGCCCTAGCGCGTGTAGGGCCGGAGGCCGTACACGTGCCCAAAGAACGGCCGCAGTGCGGAACCTGTTCTCGTCCGGGGCGTCGGCGCTGTTAGCCGTCGCGGGGGTCGACAAGTTCGAGTGCGCCGAAGCCGGCTAGCGGCGCGTCCATGAGGAACATCTCGACCGTGAGGTCAGGTTCGACGTGGGCCTGGCTGAGGAACGCGAGGACCTTGCGCCCCGTGAGCTCCTCGATCATCTCGCTGTAGTGCACCTTCATCATCCGCTGGAAGTCGCGGCGCATGTCCAGCACGCGTTCGGGTTCGCCGCCTCCCATCATTGTGCGCTCAATCGCGGTGAAGCCGCCGTTGCTGAGCACGCAGACGATCAGGTTGTCCAGGACGTAGGTCTTGGCCTTGATCGGTCCGCGTCCGTAGTGCTCGCGCATCAACGAGACGATCCGGTTGGTTATCTCCGACAGCAGCCTGCCGCCCGCGAGCGGGCGGACCGCAGAATCGCCGTGAGCGGACTCGATCAGCCCGGCGTCGCTCACTGCCGGCCTCTCAATGTTCGCCTGCCTGCTCTGCTGCTCACTAGTGCTGCCGATGTTCGCTTCGCGCGCTCGTAGCTGAACCTCGGCGACCTGAAGCCCAGCGGCGGGAGACTAGCACTGCGCATCGCTTCGTCGGGGGTTTTTAGTCGGTCGCGGATCGCGGTAGCCTCGTTCGTGTTGAGGTCTGGCCGCGCCGTCGGAGGGGCGGGGCAGCCAGGCATCAACGCGCTCAGCCAAATGCGCGCTCGGGGCGGCCAGTTGGGAGGCGTGAGGGGTGTTGCAACAGCAGCGTCCACCACCGTCTCCGCGAGGACCACCGCGCGTCTGCTCCGGGCTGGAGGAGCAACCAGTCCTGGCGCTCTCCAGCTGCTGTTCGAAGGTGCAAATGGATGGTGTCGCGCTAAGCGCTACCGTGGCCGGCGCGTACGCGTGCTGAGTCAAAGGCGGTCATGGCCGATTACCTGCAAGACCCGATCGACCTTCAGCCGACGCGGGCGTTCTCGGCGGCGACCCGTGGCAAGGCGCCCCTGGACGCGTTGGGCATCCGGCTCGTGCTCGAACGCCAGCCCGATTTCCCGCGCGACGTGCTGGGGCACTCGATGACCGCGTATTCCGGCGGTCGCGCCGAAACGCGCATCCGCCGCGTGAGCGCCCCGGGTGTCCCCGTCGAATATCTGGACCTCCTGAGCATGTACCCGACTGTCTGCGCGCTGATGGATCTTTGGCACCTGATGACCGCCGCCAAGATCGAGGTCGTCGAGGGAAACCCGACCGAACTCCAAGCGCGGATCGAACAATTGACGCTCGACGATATGTTCGATCCCGCGATCTGGCCTCAACTGCGCGTGTTCGCGGAGATCAAGCCGGATAGCGACGTGCTGCCGGTCCGATCAAGATACGGCAGCACGCACGACTTCAACATCGCCGTCAACCGCTACAGCTCGGACGCACCGCAGCGGTTCGCGCTGCCCGATGTGCTCAAGTCGCGGCTGATCACCGCGCGGGCGCCCGAGATCATCCGGGCGATCAGGCTCGTGCCCGTCGGCCGTCAGCGCGGTATGCGCCCGATCGCGTTGCGCGGCGGAATCGAAATCGATCCATACAAGGACGACCTGTTCCGAACCTTGATCGAACAGCGTCATCGGCTCCCTGACAAGAACAGCTCAACCGGGCGCGGCCTGAAAACGCTCGCCAATGGCACAAGCTATGGGATCTGGGCCGAGATGAACCGGGTCGAGCAGCCGGGCGGACGCGAGTTACCAGTCGTCGTCCACGGGCAACGCACCTTCGCGTGCCAGACCGCTCACCCCGAGCGGCCCGGGCCGCGCTACTTTCCGCCGGTCGCGGCGCTGATCGCATCCGGCGCCCGGCTGATGCTCGGAGCCCTCGAAGCGCTTGTCACCCAGGCCGGGGGTACCTACGCGTTCTGCGACACCGACAGCATGGCGATCGTCTCAAGCGAGCACGGCGGGAGCCTCGAGTACGCCGACCACACCGACACCCGGCGCACGATCCCGGTGCTTTCGTGGGATCGGGTGAAAGATTGTCGAGCGCTTCGAGAGCCTGAACCCGTACGACCGTGAGGCTGTGCCCGGATCGATCCTCGAAATCGAGAACGTCAACCTCGACTCGGACGGCAACCCGCGGCAGCTCTGGACGTTCCCGATCTCGGCGAAGAGGTACGCGCTCTACACATTGACGGAAGGGCGCCCGGCGCTCGTGCGCGTGATCGACCTCGACGACCGCGGGGACGCGGAGCCGGCCGACGAGCCCCGCCAGCTCGACGAGCTGGCGGACGCCAAACAGCACGGCCTCGGCCACCTGCTCAACCCCACCGACCCCGAATCAGAGTCACGAGACTGGATCGGCGAGCTGTGGGACTACATCGTCCGTACCGACGCCCTCGGGCAGCAGGCCGCCGAGCCCAAGTGGCTCGACCTGCCCGCGGTCGGCCGCTTCAACGTCTCTAACCATCTGCTGCTACGCGCCTTCAAGCACTTCAACCGAGGCAAGCCCCACTGGCGGCAGGTCCGCCCGTTCAACTTCCTGCTCGTCGCGCACTCCGGCGCGCTCGACCGCGGCGGGCTGACGAGCCGTTCCTGCTCGTCACGCGGTTCGAGCGCGACCCACGCAAGTGGGCGCAGCTTCGCTGGGTCAATGTCTACGATCCGGAGCGGACCTACAGCATCCGCGCCGGCAGGGCGCACAGCACGCCGGGCCGGGCCGTCGTCGTCGTCAACACCTACCGGGACGTGCCGCCGACTACCGCGTCCACCCCGAGGCGAAGTCGCTCGGACCCGACGGCCAGCCCTGCGACAAGCAGACGGTCGGGCTCCTCGGCCCCCGGCACGTCACCCCGATCCTGCCGCTGCGCCACCGCGGCAAGGAGGGACACTGGATCGACCAGCGGGAGGCGGGCGTCGCCGACCCCGACGCGACCCACACCGAGTACCGCGAGCCCGGGCAAGACACACTCTGGCAGCTCACGTGCGACGTGCTCCGCACGCTCCCCACCGAACAGACAGCGTCTAGCACCGGACTATCGACCGCCATCGTCAAGAGAGCCCACGCCGGCAAGCTCACCGGGGCCACCAAGCGCCCGCGAAGTCCGCTCCAAGCTCGCCGCATACGTAGTCAGGCACGCCCGCGCCAAGCTTCGCGCCGCCGGCATCCGGCCGCCCACCGACCGCGCGGCGCTGCTCGCCACCTACCTCGAACGGCGCGGCGCGCCGGCCCCGGAGCCCCAGCTGTGCGCATGCGGATGCGGACAGCTGATGCCGGCCGACGGGCGCCGCGGCCGACCGCGGAAGTACATCGACGAGACCCACCGCAAGCGAGCGCACCGCCGGTAGCGCTAGCTTCTTAGCCAACACCTGGCTAGCACTCGGAGGGTCGGCACCGCCCGATGTCCCGGAAATTCAGCGTCTAGGGGTCTGAAATCGACCCTCTCTCTGCTATCCCCTCTATAGATTGATCGCGACGTACTTGGTCTCGAGGTACTCGGCCATCCCCTCGTGGCCACCCTCGCGCCCGAAGCCCGACTGCTTGATGCCGCCGAACGGCGCGCCGGCGTTGGAGACCATGCCCTGATTGAGGCCGACCATCCCGGTCTCGAGACCCTCGATCACCCGGATCGCCCGCTTCAGGTTGCTGGTGAACACGTATGCGACCAGCCCGTACTCGGTGTTGTTGGCGGCGGCGATCGCCTCGTCCTCGTCGCCGAACTCGCGGATCGGTGCGACCGGCCCGAAGATCTCTTCCTGATTTAGCTCGGCATCGGGGGGCACGTCGGTCAGCACGGTCGGGTTGTAGAAGTAGCCGGCGCCGTCGCGGGCCTGGCCGCCTACGACCGCGTGCGCGCCGCGGCCGATCGCGTCCTCGACGAGCCCCGCGACCTTGTTGCGCTGGCTCGAGTCGATCAGCGGACCGATATCGACTCCGTCATCGACGCCGCGGCCGAGCTTCAGGGCGCCCATCTTGGCGGCCAGCTTCTCGGCGAACTGGTCCTTGACCGAGTCCGCGACGTGGAACCGGTTGGCTGAAGTGCACGCCTCGCCGATGTTGCGCATCTTGGCGACCATCGCGCCCGCGACGGCGGCGTCGATGTCCGCGTCGTCGAAGACGATGAACGGAGCGTTGCCGCCCAGCTCCATCGATAGCCGCAGCAGCGTGTCGGAAGCCTGGCCCATCAGTTTGCGTCCGACCTCGGTCGAGCCGGTGAACGACAGCTTGCGCAGCCGCTGGTCGGCGATCAGCGGAGCGGTCGTCTCGCCCGACGACGAGGCGGTGAACAGATTCAGCACGCCACCGGGGAGCCCCGACTCCTCGAGGATCTGCGCGAGCGCGAGCATCGACAGCGGCGTCTGCTGGGCCGGCTTGACCACCATCGTGCAGCCGGCCGCGATCGCCGGACCGAGCTTGCGAGTGCCCATTGCCAGCGGGAAGTTCCACGGCGTGATCATCAGGCAGGGCCCGACCGGCTGCTTCATCGTCAGTACGCGGCCCTGGCCGTTGGAGTTGATCGAGTAGTTGCCCTCGATCCGGACGGCCTCCTCCGAGAACCAGCGGAAGAACTCGGCGGCGTACACGATCTCGGACTGCGACTCCTTGACCGTCTTGCCCATCTCGAGCGTCATCAGCAGCGCGAGCTCGTCCTGGCGCGCGACGATCTTCTCGAACGCGCGGCGGAGGATCTCGCCCCGCTCCCGTGGCGCCATCCCGGCGAACTCGGGGCCAGCGGCGACGGCCGCGTCAAGCGCCGCTCTGGCGTCGTCGACTGAGGCATCGGCGACCTCACACAGTGACTCGCCGGTCGACGGGTCCTCGACGGACAGTGTCCCCTTGCTGCCATCTCGCCACTCGCCGGCGATGTAGAGCTGCTTGGGGACCTGGTCGACTACTGCTTGCTCTTGCGAAGGGGTGATCGTGGTCATGCAGTCCAACCTACTACGTCACCGGCCGGCCGCCGAGCAGATCTGGCGGCCGGCCGGGAGAGAGGGTCGTTGTTAGGCGGCGGCGGGGGCGACCGACGGCTGCTCGAGCGCGACCCCGAGCACCTCGTCGATCGTCATCGCGAAGTGGAACTTCATCTCGTCGCGAACCTCTTCGGGGACGTCGTCCAGATCGCCCCGGTTTCGCTCGGGGAGCACCACATCGGTCAACCCGGCGGCGTGGGCGGCGAGCACCTTCTGCTTGAGGCCACCGATCGGGAGCACCCGACCCTGGAGCGTCACCTCGCCGGTCATGCCGACCGTGTGCTTGACGGGCCTCTCGCTCAGGAGCGAGGTCAGCGCCGTCACCATCGTCACACCCGCGCTCGGGCCGTCCTTGGGGATCGCGCCCGCCGGGACGTGGACGTGGAACGAGCGGTCCTCGAATGCCGGCGGATCGATTCCGAGCTCGACGGCGTGGCCGCGGACGTAGGAGAGGGCGATCTGCGCCGACTCCTTCATCACGTCGCCCAGCTGACCGGTGAGCGTCAGCCCTGGCTTGCCCGGCATCGCGGTCGCCTCGACGAACAGCACGTCGCCACCGGCACCGGTCACCGCCAGCCCAGTCGCGACGCCCGGCACCGCGGTGCGGATCGCCGACTCCTGGAAGTGGCGCTGGCGCCCGAGGGCGTCTCTGATCGCGTCGACGTCGATCGTCACGGGCGCCTCCGCGGAGCCCGAAGCGATCTTGGTCGCGGTCTTGCGCAATAGCGTCCCGAGGTCACGCTCGAGCTGGCGGACGCCGGCCTCGCGCGTGTACTCGGTGGTCACGGTCTCGAGCATCGCGTCGGAGATATCGACCTCCTCGGGCCTCAGCCCGTTGCGCTCGAGTTGCCGCGGCCATAGATAGCCACGGGCGATCGCGACCTTCTCCGACGTCGTGTAGCCGTCGAACCGGATCACTTCCATCCGGTCCAGCAGCGGCCCGGGAATCGTGTCGGCGACGTTCGCCGTCGCGATGAACATGACGCCGCTCAGGTCGAGCTCGAGGTCCAGGTAGTGATCGCGGAACGAGTGGTTCTGTGCCGGATCCAGCACCTCGAGCAGCGCGGCCGACGGGTCGCCGCGCCAGTCGGCGCCGACCTTGTCGACCTCGTCGAGCATGATCACCGGATTCATCGTTCCGGCGTCCCGTAATGCCTTGACGAGCCGGCCCGGAAGCGCACCGATATAGGTGCGCCGGTGGCCGCGGATCTCGGCCTCGTCGCGGATCCCACCCAACGACATCCGGACGAACTTGCGGCCGGTCGCGCGTGCGATCGACTCGCCGATGCTCGTCTTGCCGGTGCCAGGCGGCCCGATCAAGGTCAGGATCGCGCCAGAGCGCTTGTCCTCAGTTATTCCACGATCGACGCGGAGCTTCTTGACCGCGATGTACTCGACGATCCGGTCCTTGACGTCCTCGAGGCCCGCGTGGTCGGCGTCGAGCACCTCGCGGGCGTGCTGGGGATCGAGCTTCTCCTCGGACTTCTCTGACCACGGCACCGCGATCAGCCAGTCCAGGTAGGTGCGGATTACGCTCGATTCGGCCGACTGCTCGCCCATCCGCTCCAGCCGCCCGAGCTCCTTCTCGGCCTGCTCCTTGGCGTGCTCGGGCATTCCGGCCTCTTCGATCTTGGTCCGGTACTCCTCGACGATCGAAGCGTCGTCCTCGTTGAGCTCCTTGCGGATCGACTCCATCTGCTTGCGCAGGAAGTACTCGCGCTGCTGCTTCTCCGCGCCGGACTCGACGTCCTCGCGGATCCGCTGACGGACCTGGTGCTCGGCCAGTCGCTCGCGCTGGAAGCCGAGCGCCAGCTCGAGCCGCTCGGTCACGTCGAGCGACTGCAGGAGCTCGACCTTCTGGTCGTAGCGCAGGTCGGGGCTGTAGCCGCTGGTGTCTGCCAGCGCGCCGGGCTCGGTGATCGAGCGCAGGAACGCGGACACGCGGCCATCGTCGCCGCGCAGCTGGAGGATCTCCTCGACCACCGCGCGGTACTCGCGCTCGAGAGTGCGGGTCTTGCCGTCGACGGGGACCGGATCGGGGCGCTCGTCGACCTCGACGAATAGACGGCCGTCGGGCATCGTCTGTGCGGCTCCCGCGACGCCGCGATGCAGCCCCTGGAGGGCAACCGCGCGGCCACCGCCGGGCAGCCGGACGCGTTCGGCGATCTCGGCCACGGTGCCGACGCTTGCGAAGTCCTGCTCGTGCCGTGGAACCAGCAGCACGCGCTCCTCATCGCCGGCTTCAATCGCCAGCGTGAGCGACATGCCCGGGAACACGACGACGTCTTCCAATGGCACTAGAAGAAGGCGACTCATCAAATTTTCACTTTCAGTAGTTGCTTACCGATGATAAGTGAAGGATACCACTCGGGTCACGCGGGATCTCAGTCGCTCTGACTTAGATTATTACGAGGGCTGATTTAGGCCTTCACATCTGGAATCATGCGCCGATGGCAAAGCCTCGTATCCCAGAGGATCAGCGCGCCCACGACGTGCTTGCGGCCGAGGAGTTCGGCATGGGGGTCGCCGATCCGGTCCTGCACCACGGCCCGGTCACGCTCCCCAGCGACCCCACGGGGATCGAGGAGCCACACGACGTGCTCGCCGCCGAGGAGTTCGCGATGCCCGCGCCGCGCCCGGGCTCGCAGCCGCATTCGGAGGCGGCGACCCACCGCGCGCGTACGGGCCTCGTCGCCGCGGGCGCGATCGCGTTCGTGGTTATGCGACGCGCGTTTCGGAAACGTCGCACTTAAGTCGCCTTCGTCGCACACGGATCACACGATCCGTGCGACGTTTCGGAGGGTGCCGCGACTTGCGTCACCCAGGAGGCCAGTTAGTCGACGCACCCCTTGCGATCGTGGCCGCCGGACAGCACGGCGTCGTCGCGACGTCGGCAGCTGGTGAAGCTCGGCTACTCACACAGGCGGATCGCCGTCCTCGTTGCCAAAGGTTGGCTGCACCGCCTCCATCGTGGCGTCTTCGCGGTTGGGCACACGCGGCTCACCGTCAAGGGACACTGGATGGCGGCGGTGCTCGCCTGCGGGCCGGACGCCGTGCTCAGCCATCGCTCCGCGGCGGCGCTCTATGACCTCCAGCGCATTCCCGGAGGAAGATCGACGTCACGGCGCGCAACAGACACATCCATCCGGGGTGTCCGCTGCCACAGAAGCCGTTCGCTGACCGTCCAAGACCGCAAAACCCTCGACGGCATCCCGGTAACGGGGGTCGAGCGCACGCTGCTCGACCTGGCTGCGACCTATTCGCACCAGCGGTTGCGGACCACGCTTGAGGCAGCGCAACGCCGCGACCTCCTCGACCGCCGCAGGTTCGACAGCCTGCTCGCGCGAACCAACGGCCACCGCGGCGCGCCCCGGCTAAAACGGGCGCTCGCCGAGCTCCACGACGAGGCGCCGTGGACCCAATCGGGCCTCGAGCAAGCGTTTCTCGAGCTGATCCGCGAGGCCGGCCTGCCTGAGCCGCTGACCAACGTGCTCGTCGACGGCGAGCTCGTCGACGTGTATTGGCCAGCGCACGACCTCGTGCTCGAGCTCGACAGCTACGCCTATCACCGCGGCAAGCGCTCGTTCGAGGACGACCGCCGCAAGGACACGAAGCACCTGCGCGCCGGGCGGCGCTCGATCAGAGTCACGGGCACCCGCGTCGCCCACGAGCGCCGAGCGCTGCTGGACGATCTCAGCGCGCTGCTCGCTGACGCGGCGGCATCAGGTCCGTGATCGTGCCTTCGACCATCTCGGCCGAGAACATGATCGTCTCCGACAGCGTGGGGTGGGGATGGACGGTCAGCGCCACGTCCTCCGCGTCGGCGCCCATCTCGAGCGCATGCACCGTTTCGGCGATCAGTTCGCCGGCGCCGACGCCGACGATCCCGCATCCCAGCAAGCGGTGGGTACCGGGCTCGACCAGGAGTTTCGTGAGCCCGTCGTCGCGGCCCAGGGCAAGCGCCCGCCCCGAGGCGGCCCACGGGAAGACTGCTTTCTCGTACTCGATCCCCGACTCCTTGGCGTCAGCCTCGGTCAGCCCCATCCAGGCGACCTCCGGATCGGTGTAGGCGACCGACGGGATCGCACGGACATCGAACTCCGACGGCAGACCGGCGATCACCTCGGCGGCCACGGTCCCTTCGTGCGAGGCCTTGTGCGCGAGCATCGGACCGCCGACGATGTCCCCGATCGCATAGATCCCGGGCACGTTGGTCCGCAAGCGGGAGTCGACCGCGATGAAGCCGCGGCCCTCGACCTCGACGCCCGCCGCCGCGGCGTCGATCGCGTGCCCGTTCGGGATCCGGCCAACCGCGACCAGCACCTGGTCGAAGGTCCGTTCGCCGACGCCGTCGATCGCGACCTTCAAGCCGTCGCTCTGGGCCGTGATGTCGCCGATCATCGTGCCGGTCAAGACGTCCTCGTAGCGGCCCGCGATCCGCTTCGCGAGCGGCTTGACCAGATCGGCGTCGCAGCCGGGCATCAGCTGGTCGAGCAGCTCGACGACCGTCACCTTCGAGCCCAGCGCGTCGTACACGCAGGCCATCTCGAGCCCGATGATGCCGCCGCCGATCACCAGCAGCCGCTCCGGGATCGAGGTCGGCGACAACGCGTCGGTCGAGTCGATCACACGCGGGTCATCGGGCAGCCCGGGGAGCATCGCCGCCTGCGAGCCGGCCGCGATGATGCAGTTCTCAAACGTGATCTCCCGCTCACCAACCACCAGCGACGACGGGCCGGTAAGCCGCCCGACGCCGTGCACGACCTCGACCTTGCGTTGCTTGGCCAGTCCGTCGAGCCCCTTCGTCAGCCGGTCGACGACGGATGCCTTCCACCCGATCAACGCGTCGATATCGATCGCCGGCTTGCCGAACGAGACGCCGTGCGCGGCCATCTCCTCGACCTCGGCGATCACTCGCGCGGCGTGCAACAGCGCCTTCGACGGGATGCAGCCGACGTTCAGGCAGACGCCCCCCAAGCGCTCGTAGCGCTCGAGCAGCGCGACACGCAGACCCAGGTCCGCGGCCCGGAAGGCCGCCGTGTAGCCGCCGGGCCCCGACCCGAGCACCACAACCTGGAAGTCGCGTGAACTGTCAGACACGGGGGGCGGGGCGGAGCGGGCTCGCTCTGAACCGACGCCTCCGTTGGCGACGCCCCATCGGCAGAGGTCTCGAGCGTCATCAGCACGCTGCCCTCCGACACCCGGTCGCCGATCGCGACGCGAAGCTGGGTGACGGTCCCCGCGATCGGCGCCGGCACATCCATCGTCGCCTTGTCTGACTCGAGCGTGACCAGCGGATCCTCGACCGCGATCGTGTCGCCTGCCGCGACGTGAATCTCGATCACGGGAACGTCCGTGAAGTCCCCGATGTCGGGGACGCGGACCTCGGTCATAGGAGCGCCCTGCGGAGGTCCGACAGCACCTTGACCAGATAGCTCGTAAAGCGCGCCGCCAGCGCCCCGTCGATCACCCGGTGGTCGTAGGAGAGCGACAGCGGCACCATCAGTCGCGGCACGAACTCCGAGCCGTTCCAGACCGGTTTCGTCGCCGAGCGCGTGACGCCGAGGATCGCGACCTCCGGCGCATTGACGATCGGCGTGAACGACGTGCCACCGATCCCACCCAGCGACGAGATCGTGAACGTCGAGCCGCTCATGTCGGCCGGCGCCAGCTTGCCCTCGCGGGCCTTGGCCGACAGCGCCGTCAGGTCCCCGGCGATCTCGAACAGTCCCTTGGCGTCGGCGTTCTTGATCACAGGCACCACCAGCCCGCCGGGAGTGTCGGCTGCGAAGCCGATGTTGTAGTAGCGCTTGAGCACCAGTTCGTCGCCGTCGAGCGACGAGTTGAAGATCTCGAACTCCTTCAACGTGGCGACGCAGGCGACGACCAGGAACGAGACCATCGTCACCTTCACGTCGCTCTGCTCGGCGTTCAGTTGCTTGCGCCACGCCTCGAGCTCGGTGATGTCGGCCTCGTCGTTGTGCGTGACGTGGGGGATCATCACCCAGTTGCGCGCCAGGTTCGGCGCCGAGATGCGCTGGATCCGGGAGCGCTGGACGCGCTCGACCGGACCGAACTTCTCGAAGTCGACGGTCGGCCATGGCAGCAGATCCAGACCCGGGGAGACCGGGCCCGACGGCGCCGACGGAGCCGGTCCACCGTCCGCCGCGCGCTGGACGTCATCCTTGGTGATCCGCCCCTTGCGCCCGCTGCCGCTGACGCGGCTGAGCTCGACGCCGAGCTCGCGCGCCAGCCGCCGGGCCGACGGGCTCGCGTAGATCGGCGCGTCGCCGTCGTGCTCCGCCGGCGCCGCGGTTGAAGCCGGGGAGGGCTCGGCCGGCGGCGGTGCCTGCGGTGCTGCCGGGGCCTGCGCCGCCTCGGACGCGGCGGTCTGCTCCGGCGGCCGCAGAAGCCTCGGCTGATGCGCCGGGCGGCTCGGCCGCAGAAGCCTCGACCGGCGGCTCGACCGCGTCTACCGCTGCGGCTGCGTCCTGCCCTTCGATCGTCATCAGTGCAGTTCCCTGCGAGACCTGATCCCCGAGCGAGACGACGATCTCCTTGACAACCCCGGCGACGGGGGCCGGCACGTCCATCGTCGCCTTGTCTGACTCGAGCGTCACCAGGGGATCCTCGATCGCCACCGTGTCGCCGACCGAGACCAGGATCTCGATGATCGGCACGTCCCCGAAGTCGCCGATGTCCGGGACTTCGACCGTCTGGACGGCCGTACTCATACGTTCGTCGGCATCGGCGCTTCGGGATCGATCTCGTACTTCGCGATCGCCTCGGCGACGGCGGCAGCGTCGATCGTCCCCTCGGCGGCCAGCTCCCGCAGGGCCGCGACCGTCACGTAATGGCGATCGACCTCGAAAAAGCGCCGCAACGCGCGGCGATAGTCGCTGCGCCCGAAGCCGTCGGTTCCGAGTACCCGGTAGCGGCCGGGTACCCACTGGCGGATCTGGTCGGCGAACGTGCGGATGTAGTCGGTCGACGCGATCACGGGTCCGCTCCGGCCGTCCAGACACTCGCTCACAAACGACCGGCGCTGCTCGGCGAGCGGGTGCAGCATGTTCCAGCGCTCGACCTCGATTCCGTCGCGGCGCAACTCCGTGAACGAGGTCACGCTCCATACGTCGGCATCAACCTCGAAGTCCGACGACAGCAGGTCGGCCGCCGCCAGCACCTCGTTGAGGATCGTTCCCGAACCGAGCAACTGCACCCGCGGCCGGCCGCTCCCCTCCGGCGCCTGCCTCAACAGGTACATGCCGCGCAGGATCCCGTCGCGTGACCCGTCCGGCATCGCCGGATGAACGTAGTTCTCGTTCATCAGCGTCACGTAGTAGAAGAGATCCTCCTGCTCGACGACCATCCGCCGCAGCCCCTCCTGGATGATCACCGCGACCTCGTAGCCGAACGTCGGGTCATAGGCGCGGCAGTTGGGGACGACGGAGAACAGCACGTGGCTATGGCCGTCCTCGTGCTGCAGGCCCTCGCCGTTCAGGGTCGTCCGACCCGCCGTGCCGCCGAGCAAAAAGCCGCGCGTTCGGGTGTCGCCCGCCGCCCAGATCAGGTCCCCGACCCGCTGGTAGCCGAACATCGAGTAGTAGATGTAGAACGGGATCATCTGGACGCTATGCGCGCTGTAGGAGCTGCCTGCGGCGATGAACGACGAGATCGAACCCGCCTCCGTGATCCCCTCCTCGAGGATCTGGCCGTGCTCGTCCTCCTTGTAGAACATCAGCTGCTCGGCGTCCTGGGGCTGGTAGAGCTGGCCGAGCGGCGAGTAGATGCCGACCTGCCGGAACAGGCCTTCCATCCCGAACGTGCGCGACTCGTCGGGGACGATTGGGACCACGTGGCGTCCGATCGATTTGTCGCGCAGTAGCGCCGCGAGCACCCGGACGAACGACATCGTGGTCGAGATCTCGCGGTCGCCGGTCCCCTCGAGCTGACCCGAGAAGGCCTCGAGTGGCGGGACCTCTAGCGGCTCGGCACGGCGCTTGCGGACCGGCAGCACGCCGCCGAGCCTGGCTCGGCACTCGCGCAGGTACTGCATCTCGGGCGCATCGCCGGGCGGCTTGTAGTACTCGGCGTCGCGCACTTGAGCGTCGGTCAGCGGGAGCTCGAAGCGGTCGCGGAACGCGAGCAGCGCCGCCTCGGTCATCTTCTTGGCCTGGTGGGTGATCATCTGGCCCTCGCCCGAGACGCCCATCCCGTAGCCCTTGATCGTCTTGGCGATGATCACCGTCGGCTGTTCGTGGTGCTTGGCCGCGAGGTCGTAGGCGGCGAACACTTTCTGCTGATCCAGGCCACCGCGATTGAGCAGCCAGATCTCGTCGTCAGTCATGTGGGCGACCCGCTGCAGGAGCCGCGGATCGCGACCGAAGAAGTGCTCGCGGACGTAGGCGCCGTCGCGCGACTTGAACGTCTGGTACTCGCCGTCGACGCACTCCTCCATCACCTTGACCAGCGCGCCGTCGGTGTCGGCCGCCAGCAGCGGATCCCAGCGGCCACCCCAGATCACCTTGATCACGTTCCAGCCCGCGCCGCGAAAGTCCGACTCGAGCTCCTGGATGATCTTGCCGTTGCCCCGCACTGGTCCGTCGAGCCGCTGGAGGTTGGCGTTGACGACCCAGATCAGGTTGTCAAGCCGCTCGCGCCCGGCGAGGCCAATCGCGCCCAACGATTCGGGCTCGTCCATCTCGCCGTCGCCGAGGAACGCCCACACCTTGCGGCCGTCCGTGTCTGCGACTCCCCGCGCCTGTAGGTACTTCATGAAGCGCGCCTGGTAGATCGAGGTGATCGCCCCGATCCCGAGCGACACCGTCGGGAACTGCCAGAAGTCGGGCATCAGCCAGGGATGCGGATAGGAGGACAGCCCGCCCGGAACCGAAACCTCCTGGCGGAAGCCATCGAGTTGCCGCTCCGTCAGCCGGCCTTCCAGGAACGCCCGCGCGTAATTGCCGGGCGACGAATGGCCCTGGAAATAGACGAGGTCGCCCGGCTTTTCATCTGTGGAGGCGCGCCAGAAATGGTTGTAGCCGACCTCGTACAGCGTCGCCAAAGACTGGTAGCTGGCGATGTGGCCACCGAGCTCGGAGGACAGCTTGTTGGCGCGCACGACCATCGCGATCGCGTTCCAGCGCACGATCGATCGCAGCCTGCGCTCGAGCGACGGGTCGCCCGGAAACGGGGGCTCGCGGTCGGCGGGGATCGTGTTGACGTAGGGGGTATTGAGGCTCGCGATCGTGCCGGTGCCGGCGTACTGGGCGCGCTCGACGACGCGCGTCAGGATGTGACGGGCGCGATCCGGTCCGTCGTGAGACACGACCGCATCGAGCGCCTCCAGCCATTCGGTCGTCTCGAGCGCGTCTAGGTCCGCTTCGGCGCCGTTCGTGCTTGGAGGCTGAAGCTGCGCGGAATCTGTCACTGAAGAGCTCCCCTGACGGCTCGTGAATTCGACTATACCCGCGCGGCGCTGCCCGCACGGGGACGCGATTTCGCGTAGGTTGCAGAACGTGAGCCTGATGCAAGTGGAAGGGGTCGCCGGCGCCCCATGGGAACGTGAGCTGGTGGGCTCACTCGACCAGCTGGTGGTCGAGTCAGAGCTGTTGGCCGGCAATCCGCTCGGTGATCCCGCCAGGCGCCCGCTGTACGTCTACCGCCCGCCCGGCGTTGAGCTCGGAAGCGATCGTGAGCTGCCGTCGATCTACGTGATCCAAGGGCTGACCGGACAGCTCGACATGTGGCTGTCGCGCGCGTCGCTGGAGCTCAACTTCGTCGAGCGCCTCGACGCGATGTTCGCCGCCGGCGAGTGTCCTGACGCAGTGATCGTGATGGTCGACGCCTGGACCTCGCGCGGGGGTTCGCAGTTCATCAACTCGGCCGGCACCGGCCGCTACATGGACTATCTCTGCGACGAGGTCGTTCCGTTCATCGATCAGCGCTATCCGACGAGCGCCGACCGTGACCGTCGCGGGCTGACCGGCAAGTCGTCGGGCGGGTACGGGGCGATGGTCGTGCCGATGCTGCGGCCAGACGTGTTCGGCGCGCTTGCGTCACACGCGGGTGACGCGCTGTTCGAATGCTGCTACCAGCCCGAGTTTCCGCAGACCGCCCGGATCCTGCGCGACCATTTCGACGGTTCCTGGGAGGTGTTCAACGAAAGCCTGGCGGCCGCCGACCACCTCGAGTTCCAACGCTATGGCGCGCCCCTGAACGTCTACGCGATGGGGTGCTGCTACTCGCCCGATCCCGATCGTCCCGGCCATCCCTTGATCCCGTTCGAGACCTCGAGCGGAAAGCTGATCGACGAGATCTGGCGGATGTGGCTCGAATACGACCCGGTCCGCCTGGCTCCCAGGCACGCCGACGAGCTCCGGAGCATGCGCCGGATCTACCTCGACGCCGGGCGAAGCGACGAGTGGTATCTCGACCTCGGCGCGCAGGCGTTCGCCAACGAGCTCGACAAGCTCGGGGTGGAGTACTCGCTCGAGCTGTTCGAGGGCAAGCACGGCGGACTCGGCTACCGCTATCCGGGCGCGATCCGCGAGCTCGTGACCTCGCTCGTGTGACTACCACCGCCGACACCGAGCTGGCGTTCGCCGGACCGCGAGCGCTCGCCGAGCTGATCCGCGCGCGCGAAGTCACGCCCCGTGAGCTGGTCGAGCTCTATCTGGGCCGGATCGAGGCGCTCGATCCGCGGCTGAACGCGTTCCGCACCACGTTCGCCGAGCAGGCGTTGGCAGAGGCCGACGAGCTCACAGACACCGAGCGCCCGCTAGCGGGGGTCCCGATCGCGTTCAAGGACGACATCGCTGTCGCCGGTCAGGTCGCGACGATGGGGTCGCGGAGCTTCGGTCCGCCGGCGACGAAGGACGCCGAGGCGGTCCGCCGGCTGCGTGCAGCGGGCGCGATCCCGATCGGGATCACAAACGTCCCCGAGTTGATGATCTTCCCTTGGACGGCGACCGCCGCCAACGGCGTGACTCGAAACCCGTGGGACCCAGGCCGCACGCCGGGCGGCTCGTCGGGCGGCTCGGCGAGCGCGATCGCCGCCGGAATGGTCGCCGCGGCGACTGGCTCTGATGGCGGCGGATCGATCCGGATCCCGGCCGCCTGCTGTGGTCTGGTCGGGATGAAGCCAACCCGCGGCCGAGTCTCCTCGCAGCCCTACGGCGAAGGCTGGCTCGGGCTGTCGGTGTTCGGCGCGCTCGCGCGGACGGTCTCCGACAGCGCGCTGCTGCTCGACGTGATGCACGGCGCGATGCCGGGCGATCAGTACGCGGCGCCACCGTTTGCGGGCAGCTATCTCGAGGCGGCATCGCGGCCGCCGGGCCGGATGCGGATCGCGGTTTCGCGCAAGGTGCCGCCGGGGCTGATCGCCAGCGTCTCGCAAGAGCAGCGGGGGGCCTGGGAGCGGACCGCCAAGTTGCTCTCAGAGCTCGGGCACGACGTCGTCGAGCGCAGTCCGGCCTACGGGCTCGCGCAGCTCGACTTCGTGCAGATGTGGCTGCGCGGGATCTACGAGACGACGCTCGACGTGCCCGATCCGACGCAGCTAGAGCGGTTGACCCGGCAGATGGCCGCCGGTGGGCGCCGCCTGGTGCCGGACGGGAGGCGCGCGCGGCTGCGCAACAAGCAGGCCGCCACGAGCGCCCGGATCATGGCGCTCTGGGATGAGGTCGACGTGCTCGTCACGCCGGGGCATGGCGAGGACCGCGATCAGCCGCCGAGGGCGCATACGGCAAACCGGCGCCGCTCGCGATCGATGTCGCGGGCCGCTTCACGCCGTTCACGTCGCTGTTCAACCTGACCGGGCAGCCGGCGATCTCGATTCCCGCTGGGACCGGCGCCGACGGGCTGCCGCTCAGTGTGCAACTCGTAGGGCGCCTGGGGGATGAGGACCGGCTCTATTCGCTTGCCGGGCAGATAGAGTCCGCCGCCGCGTGGGCGCAGAGGCGCCCACCTTTGGCGATGTAGGCAAGAGGAGGAAGTCGATGAAGGGGATTGTGGCCCGGGCGGGTTTGCTGCTCGTCGCGTTGGTGATGCTGGCCGCGTTTGCCGCCCAGGCGGCGGACGCGAAGGTCGTGTGGCTGTGTAAGCCAGGCCAGCACCCCGACCCGTGCACGCCGGGTCTGTCGACGACCGTCTACTCGCCGACGCTGCAGAAGCTGCGCGTCACCCACCCCAAGGCGGTCCGCAACCCGAAGTTTGACTGCTTCTACGTCTACCCGACCGTCTCCGACCAGAAGACCGTGCTCGCCAACCTAACGGTCGACCCGGAGGAGCGCTCGATCGCGCTCTACCAGGCGGCGCGCTACTCCCAGTACTGCCGCGTCTTCGCGCCGATGTATCGCCAGGTCACGGTTCCGGCGCTCCAGGCCGGAGACCACGAGACGCCCGCGCAGCTCAAGGTGCCGCTCGACGACGTGATCAACGCGTTCAAGACCTACCTGCACAAGTACAGCGACGGTCGCGGGTTCGTGCTGATCGGCCACTCACAGGGTTCGTTCGTGCTCGAGCAGCTGATCGCGAAGTTGATCGATCCCAATCCGGCGCTGCGCGCGCGGATGATCTCGGCGATCCTCATGGGCGGCAACGTCTTGGTCAAGGACGGCAAGGACGTGGGCGGGACCTTCAAGCACGTCCCCGCCTGCCGTTCCGACGTCCAGCTCCACTGCGTGATCGCCTACTCGACGTTCGACCAGACGCCGCCGGCCGACAGCCTTTTCGGCCGCAGCACGGTGCCCGGCGACCACGTCCTGTGCACGAACCCCGCCGCGCTGATCGGCGCCAGCACGGTCGACCCGATCTTCCCATCGCAGCCGTTCGCCCCGGGCACGCTGATCGCGCAGGGCATCGCGCTGCTGAAGTTGGTCCAGCCAACGCCGCCGACCGTCTGGAGCAGCGAGCCGGGTGCCTACAGCGCACGCTGTGAGTCGACCGCCGGCGCGAACGTGCTCGAGCTGACCGCGCTCCACGGCGCACAGGTTGCGACGCCCAGTCCGACCCCGGGATGGGGCCTGCACCTGCTCGATGCGAACATCGAGCTCGGCGATCTGGTGACGCTCGTCAGCCGCGAAGCGCGGGCGTATCTGCCATAGGGCCGCGCTAGGCAAGAGCGCGACAGCTGTGATGCTGCCCGCGGGCAGTTGACGCGGGCCGCGACGGTAGACAGACCTCGACAGCGGCGGTACACTTCCGTACCGTGAGTGTTCTCGCCAAGCTGCGATTCAGCGTCCGCGGCGGGGCCTGTGCCGGGTACCGACAGTGCGCCGGGGACCGAAAGCGTGCCGGGAACCGAAAGCGTGCCGGGAACCGAAAGCGTGCCGGGGACCGACAGCTCGCAGGGCACCGATAACGCTCCGGGCACCGGTAGCGCCCCAGGGATTGGCAATGCACCGGCCTCGCCCGCCGGTCCGGTCGACTCGACTGAGCCCGTCCGAATGCCGCCGGCGCGCAAGATGCCGCCGTGGCTGCAGACGATCCGTTTCAGCGCCCGACCGCGTGGCGCCAACCTGCGCGCGATGGCCCGCGACGGCGACGTCTGGCAGCTGCAGCTCGTTTCACGCTCCGAACCGTTCGTCGTCACTTGCCACCCGGACCACCACAGGTCGCTGATGAAGGCCGATCCCAAGGATGCGCCGTCGCTGACCGGCGAGTCGCCGTTGCGCCCGATCCTCGGCCCGAACTCAATCCTGACCTCGGTCGGCGAGCGCCACCTGCGCCAGCGCAAGCTGCTGCTGCCGCCGTTCCACGGCGAGTCGGTGCAGCGCTACGTCGAGATGATCTCCGAGGTCGCCGAGCGCGAGATCGATAGCTGGCCGCTGCACGAGCCGTTCGCGCTTGCCCCGCGGATGCAGGCGGTGACGCTCGAGGTGATCATGAGCGGCGTGTTCGGGATCGAGGGCAGCCCCGCGCCCGGCACGCCAGAACGCGAGCTGCGCGACACGATCAGAGGTCTGCTCCGGGCGACGACCAAGCCGCTGTTTGCGCTAGTCGAGCTTCGCAACGCGTCGCGCACCGAGCCGACGGGCGTGCTGCGTCGGATGCTGGATGTGATCGACGGCCAGATGTACGCCATGATCGAGCGGAGGCGCGCGGCGGCGGCCGGGGAGCGCGACGGCGAGCGGACCGACATCCTGTCCCTGCTGCTGCGGGCGCGCGACGAGCAGGGCGAGCCGCTGACCGATCGGGAGCTGCGCGACGAGCTCCTGTCGCTCGTGCTGGCCGGGCACGAGACCACCGCCCATTCGCTTGCCTGGATATTCGAGCGGCTCCTGCGCACCCCACCGGCGTACGATCGGCTGCGCGAAACCGTCCGCAGCGGCGCGGCGGACGGCGCCGCATATGTCGAAGCGACGATCCACGAGGGCATGCGCAACCGTCCGGTGATCCCCTTCATCGTCCGCATGGCCAAGCGTCCGTGGCGCCTTGGCCAGTACGTGGTCCCGGCCGAGACGCCGATCGCGGTCAGCATCGTCGCGCTGCACCACCGTCCGGACGTGTATCCCGAGCCGTTGCGATTCCGGCCCGAGCGCTTTCTCGCCACCAAGCCCGGCACCTACACGTGGATCCCGTTCGGCGGCGGCATCCGGCGCTGCCTGGGCGCGTCGCTCGCGATGGCCGAACAGCGGGTCGTGTTGACCGCGATCGCGCGCCGCACTGACCTGCGCGCGCCGGACGCCGCCCCAGAGCGAGCCCGGCAGCGCAACGTGACGACGATCCCGAGTCGCGGCGCGCGGGTGATCGTCGACCGCCGCTACGCGGCCTGAGAGTCGGCAAGGCGCACGCGGGATCGCTACCGTGGGGCGCATGTCGCCTCAGCGGTCGTCGACGACGATTGACCCACTCCCCGCCGCCGCCGAGCCCGTCGGCCATCGCGAACGGCTCGATTGCCGCGATGGCAAGCTCGATTCAGGAAAAGGGCTATCGGGATACGACCGTGGCCGACGTAGTCCGAATCGCTCGCACCTCACGGCGCAACTTCTATGAGCACTTCATGGACCGCGACGCGTGCTTTTTGGCGCTGTTCGACGCGACCAACGACGCGATGATGGAGCAGATCTCGGCCGCCGTTCACCCCGAGCGCCCGCTGGACGAGCAGGTCGACGCTGCGGTCGACGCCTACATCGACAACGTCAGCCGCCAGCCGGCTCTGTACGCGAGCTTCGTGCGCGAGATGCCCGGGCTGGGTCAGGCGGGAGCAGACCGCGGGCTGGCGACGCTCGAGCGCTTCGCGACGCTGCTCGTGTCACTGGTCGAATCCGGACGCGCCGTTCAGCCGCAACTCGTCGCGCGACCGCTGACGATGGACACCGCGATCATCATCGTCGGGGGACTGCGCGAACTCGTGGTGATCTCACTGCAGCGCGGGCGCGACGTCCGGCGAGTTGCGCGCCGGCGCAGGGGCGACGATCAAGGCGATCCTCGCCGGCGCGCTGCTCTGAGTCGGCCTGTGCAGGGGGCGAACCCCGAGGCGCGCAGCGGACCGAGATAATGAGAGCCGTGGCCTACGACGAGGACCTCGCAAATCGAATCCGCGAGCTGGTCGCCGACGAGCCGGGGCTGACGGAGAAGAAGATGTTCGGTGGGCTCGCGTTCCTGATCGGCGGCAACATGTCGGTCAGCGCCAGCGGCCGCGGTGGCCTGTTGCTCCGAGTCGACCCCGCGCAGACCGAGACGTTGCTCGCCAAACCGCACGCGCACCCGTTCGTGATGCGCGGTCGCGCGATGGACGGCTGGATGCGGGTCGATACGGAGGGTGTCGCGACCAAACGTCAGCTCGAGCGCTGGGTCGGGCGCGGCGTCGAGTACGCGCGCTCGCTGCCCGCCAAGCGATGACGACATCCGACGGCGACACCGGCTCGTGGTTCCCGGTCCCCGACGAGCAGGAGCTGCCAAGCGACCTGCAGGGTCTGTTCGCAAAGGCGCGCGAGCGGCTTGGCTTCGTTCCGAACGTGTTCCGCGTCTACTCGTTCCGCCCGCAGCGGCTCAGCGCCTGGTTCTCCCACTACCGCCAGCTTCACGAGCCGAGCGAGGGGCTCGATGCCGCCGATCGGGAGATGATCGCGGTCGTTACGAGCGCCGCGAACGGCTGCCTGTATTGCCTGATCGCGCACGGCGCCGGCCTACGCGAGCAGCTCGCTGACCCGGTGCTCGGAGAACGCATCTCGTACGACTGGCGGCGGGCCGGGCTCGACCGTCGCCGGACGGCGATCTGCGCCTACGCCGAAAAGCTGACGCTCCACCCGCGCGAGATCACGCGCGCCGACCTCGAGGCGCTGCTCGACGTCGGCCTGACGCTCGAGGAGGCGTGGGACGTCGCCGAGATCACCGCGATGTACAACCTCACGAACCGGATGGCGATGGCCACGAACATGCTGCCCAACGCCGAGTACAGCGGGCAGGGGCGCCAGGTCACCGAGCGCGAGCGATCGGCTTGAGCGACGGTCACGCCTCGGTCACACGAGCGCTACGGCTCGGTCCCCCCCCTCACACGAGCATCGCTTCTCAGTAACACCACGGCCCCCGGGCGCCACCTAGGATCGACCCGTATCCAGGGGGCTCGTGCCGGCGGCTTGGCCGCAGCGCGGGCCGATCTTCGACGCCGATCCGGAAGAGGTCCTTGCCATGCCCGAGGTAACCCGTCGTCGCCTGCTCAGCTCCGCCGCCGTCGGCGCTGGTGGGGTGCTCGCCTCCTCGCTGCTGCCACCGGCGCTGGCGCGCGCCGCCGCCGGGGGCCCGCGCCGCGGGTCGCTTCGCGACGTCGAGCACGTCGTGGTCCACATGCAGGAGAACCGTTCGTTTGACCACTACTTCGGCACGCTGGCCGGCGTCCGTGGCTTCGGAGACCCGGACGTGCTGATCCAGCCAAACGGCAAGTCGATCTTCTACCAGCAGGATCCCTTCAACCCGGACGGTTACCTGCTGCCCTGGCACCTCGACACGCTGACTACCAGCTCGCAGGCGATCCCGTCGACCTCGCACGCGTGGACCTATCAACACCAGTCGCTCGACATCACGGTCGGCAGCACGCCCGGCGCGTCGACCACGGCGCTCAACGACGACTGGGTACCGACCCATTTCGTTAGCGACGGACCGAACCACTACTGGTACACGATGGGCTATTACGAGCGTCAGGACATCCCGTTCCACTTCGCGCTGGCCGAGACGTTCACGCTTTGCGACGCGTACCACTGTTCGCTGCTGGGGCCGACCTGGCCAAACCGGATGTACCTGATGACCGGCATGATCGACCCGCTCGGCACTGGCGGCGGACCGGTCATCTCGAACGTCGTGCCGAGCCCCAACACCGGCAAGCCCTACACCTGGACGACGTACCCCGAGCGACTGACGCAGGCCGGAGTCAGCTGGCGCGTCTACCAGGAAGAGGACGACTACGGCACCAACCCACTTGAGTGGTTTGCCGCCTACCAGAACGCGTCGCCCGGGTCGGACGCTGTACGAGAATGCGCTGACGATCTATCCGGCGGACCGGTTCGAATGGGACGCGCGACACGGCCGGCTTCCGACCGTCTCCTGGATCCTGCCGACCTCGGGTCAGAGCGAGCACCCCGCCTACATCCCGGCCTCGGGTGCGAACTTTCTCGCCTCGAAGCTCAATGCAGTGGCGGAAAACAGAGATCTGTGGTCGAAGACTGTGTTCATCGTCAACTACGACGAGAACGACGGCCTGTTCGACCACGTCGTCCCGCCGCTGCCGCCGGCCGGAACGGCGGCCGAGTTCGTCGACGGCCTGCCGATCGGCGGCGGTGTCCGCGTGCCGTGCTTCGTGGTCTCGCCCTGGAGCGTCGGCGGCTACGTCGCCACTGAGCAGTTCGACCACACCTCCGTGCTCCAGTTCCTCGAGTTGCTGACCGGCGTCCAGGAGCCCAACATCACCGCCTGGCGGCGCCAGGCGTTCGGCGACCTGACCTCCGCGCTGGGCTTCTCCAACGGGCGGGCGACGACCTTCCCCCCGCACCTGCCGCCGACGGTCGGCGAGTTCTGGGCTGCCGAGAACGAGGTCGCGACGCTGCCGTCGGCCACGATCCCGGGCGCCGACCAGACACCGCCGGTCCAACGGACCCGCAGGCACAGGTTTGGCTGGGAGCCCCAGTCGCGGGCGACGCGCGAAGCCAGCTCGCGGCGGGCGATGCCAAGCACGACCAGCCGGTTGATCGAGAACCGGACCACGCACGCGGCCGATTTCAAAAACTCAGACCAGGTCTACTTGAAGAAGATCACGGCGGTCGAGGGCAAGGCCGTCAGCGCCAGCGCGAGCAACCCGTTCGCGTACATCCCCGGGATCGTCGGCGGCACGATCGCGCTGCTGAACGGATCGACCTACGCGCTCTCGTCCTCGATCACGGGTGGGACCACGAACCCATACGGGATCGCCGCGACGCCGGACGGCTCGCAGGTCTGGGTCACGGAGTCGGGCACCAACACCGTGTCGGTGATCACTACCGCGACGAACAAGATCACCGGCACGGTCGTCGTCGGAATTTATCCGCACGGAGTGGCAATCACCCCCGACGGCACCAAGGCGTACGTCGCCAACACGGGCCCGAACACCGGCGCCGGCGGCTCGCAGACGGTCTCTGTGATCGACGTCGCCAGCCAGACAGCGGGGACCCCGATCACGGTCGGCGAGGGACCGCAGATGGTCGCCGTCTGTCCGGACGGCTCCTACGTGTTCGTGACCTGCGCCGACGGCCTGTACGCGATCCAGAGCTCAACCGGCGCGGTCAGCAAATCGCCCGAGCGGCTGCGCAACCCGCACGGCGTGAGCGTGTCGCCCGACGGCGCGCACGTGTACGTCACTGAACCGGAACGCGACCGTGTGGTCGTCCTGAGCTCGGGTTCGCTCGCCACGGTCGCGCGGATCCCGGTCGGCTCGACCCCGTGGAACAGCGCCTTCACCGCCGACCGCTCGAGCGCCTACGTGACCAACGCCAACGACGACACGGTCTCGGTGATCGACACCGCCTCGCGGAGCGTCTCGGCCACGATCCCGCTCGGCGCAAGCAATGGTCAGGGCAACCACATTCCGACCGCGGTCGCGCTCGGCCCCACCGGCGCGATCTGGATCGGGTGCAACACGTCGAGCTCCATCGTGGTGATCGACCCGTCCAGCAACGCGGTCGTTGACTCGACCGACATCGGTCTGGGCAACGGCCCGACCGGGATCGCGTTCGCCGGCTGAGCAGCGAGCTAGCGCTCGGCCATCTCGTCGATGCAGACGGTCGCCGCGAGGATCAGCGCGTCGTCTTGGCCCGGAGCGATCTCGATCCCGTAGGTCTCCCGCACCCGGAACCAGCGCTTTGAAATCTCGGCGACCTTCTCGCCGTCACGTTCGATCTCGAACTCGTGATCGACCACGTTGCCCTTGGCGCTCAGCTCGGGCCCATCGGCGAGCTCGATCGAGAAGCGGTCGCGAAACGGCGTGATCAGGGCCTTCTTGACCGTCGCCACCGTATCCCCGTCGCGCTCCACCTTCATCGTGTCGCGGATGTGGAGGTCCTTCTTCTGGATCTTGAACAGCTCCTCGCCCGATGGGCCCTCGAGGATGAACGTGCTGCGGACGCGCAGCGCCTTGCCGTCGACCTTGAACGCGCGCTCGCCGCCCTCGGTCTCGATCCAGAAGTCGTCGCCGATCGCCCACAGCTTCTCGCGCATCTGATAGCGGGTGCCGGCCGCCTCATCGTGTCTGTGCAGGAATCCCATCGTGGCCCTCCGATCGGTCGGTCGATCAAAGCTTGCAGCGGAACGCCATGCCACTCAAGGGTGCCGGCATGCCCGTTTTCTATCCGGCAGACACAACCGGCGGCGCCGCGTCGTTGTCATGCGGTGCACCCGCGCGAATCAGGGACCTCCCGCCCGCCTGCGACCGTACCCCGAGCGTGCGAAGTACCTGCGCCTTGCTGCTTGCAGTCGCCGGCCTGGGTGTTGCGTCGCCGGATGCGGGTACGCCCGGCGGGTGTCCGAGCCGCGGGTGGTGCCGGCGCGTTCCGCGTCCTCGGGCTACAAGTACGCCCGGCGGGTGTCTAAGCCGTGGCGCATGCCGCAACCCGCGCCTTCCTGCATCGATCACGATCAGCGCCGGCCGGGTCACCTTTCTGATCGGGCGTGACGGGCGCGCCCGGCGTATCCGAAACCCAGCCAGTTCGAGTGCTGACCCGTTCCCCGGCAGCGACTGGTTCCCCGCCACCAGCACTTGGTACCGGCTTCAGGATCGCCACCTGGTCGTCGGTCGTGGCAGGTCGCCCGTGTGGCGGTCTCGTGAGGAGATCACGTCGCCATGGTCGCTCGGCGTGATCACGGCCGGACCGCGGGCGGTGGCCTTTCAGCACGACCACAAGCTCTATCTCGCGCCGCTGGACGGCGCCGAACGGCCGGTGGCCCATGCCGAGCTCCCGCTTGGCTGGACACACGGGGGGCTGTACACATATCGCTATCGCGACCGGGAGCTGCTCCTGCGTAGCGATACCGGCGCGCTGGTGAGGACGATCGCGCGGCGACCGCTCGGCTCCGACTACGTCGTCGCGAACGGGAGCCTGTACTTCATCGCCCACGGCGAGTTGGCCAGCGCGACGGGCGCGCGCACTCGACGACTCGTGTCGCTGGCGCACCTCGGCATGTCGCCCGGCCCGTGGTTGCAGCCCGCGGGCAAGCTGCTCGAGTTGCTGGACAACGCGCGGCTGGTGATGCTGCGTCCGGATGGCTCTGTATTCGCGTCGACACCGCTGTCCACCGGTATCTCGAGCGCGCCGATCGACGCGCCGGACGGCCACACGATCGCATTCGCAACGACGGATGATCGGGGCGACACTCAGACGGTCAATCTGCTCCGCGCCGGCGCACAAAACGCGACCCCAATCGATCGCCAACGGACGAAACTCGGGGACTGCGAGCGCTGGACCAGCCTCCAATGGCGCGGTAAGTGGCTGCTCTATAGCAATAGCGGCGGTGACCTTGCGGTGATCGATACGACTCGCGCCCAGCACGCCATCGAGCTGGGTGGACTGCTGCGACGGGTAACAGGCACCGGCGAGGGCTTTGATGCTTCGTGGGCGTCACGGCCAGGCTAAGGCCGCGAGATCGACACCTCGCGCGTCGCCGGAGCGAGCTTGACGATGCGCAGCAGCTTGAGGGTGGGCGTGAAGATCGCGAGCGTTCCACGCAGCAGCGATGCGGTGGCCACGTAGCCGATGGCGGCGTCGAGCTCGAACGACCCGTAGGGGGTGGACGCCCGACGAATCACGTGTCCCGATTCCGCGTCGACCTTCTCGATCGTGCCGCCGTAGCCGCTGGTCAGATAGGCGTAAGGGCCGTCGAAGGCAAGGTGTTGCGGCGGCGCGCCGACAGGCACCCGGAACAGCATCCGGCCACTTCGCAGGTCGAAGGCTGTGACGTCGGATCCCGCCGCCGACCCGATCCAGACCTGTCGTCCGTTTGGATCGAAGGCCAGGTCGTGTGCGGGGAAGCCAGGGCTGAAGTGGCCGATCAGCCGCGGATGATCGATGTCGCTCGTATTTAGGATCGCGATCTGGCTGGCCGACTCCCCGAGCGCGATCCACGCCCGCTGCTGGTCCGTGCTGAAAGCGACGTGGTGGGCGCCCCGTCCGACCGCGATCGTGCTGGTGGCCCGCATGACACTCAGGCGGATGACCGTGACCGTTCCTCGCGCGTCGTCGGTGACGTAGGCATGCTGCCCATCGGGAGAGATCGCGACGATGTGGGGCTGCGCAAAGCCGCCGAACGTCTTGACGCGGCGCAGCGTTGAGCGGTCGAGGACGGTCACCTTCCCCGCCTTCGAGCTGACCACCAGCACGATCCCACCGTCCCCGGTGCCGGCGACATCCTCCGGGTCTGCCGGAAGCGGGACCCGCCGGACGACGCGCCCATCAGGAAGATCCACGACCAGCAGGAGGTTCTGCGTTTCGTCGGTCACCAACGCCTGCGGCGCGGGGAGCTTTGTGGAAACAGCGGGCACCGTAGTGGCGGGCATGGCGGTCGAGCTGGTAGCTGAGGGGTCCGTGCGTTTGGCCGCGTGGCCGGCGCCACAGGCGCTGGCGAGTGCAACCAAGGCGACCGCCGGCAGTACTCGGAGGCGTTTCATCCCGAGGCGCCGGTGGCGCTGCAGCACCAGCCGTCCAGCTGAACCCCGGTCGCGAACTGCTGGGAGATCCGGGACACGGCCGAAAGCCGGGGCGGTCCGATTACCCGGACGAACACCCATTGGTTCGCCGCTGGCCAGCTGATCAAGAGCCACTGACCGTTGGGGGACCAGGCAACCTGACCGAGGCCGGGCCCGGCGAGCACGCGGCGGGCAGCCCGCTGGCGCATGCCCACGCGCTCGACGGTCACCGCATCGCTGGCGCCGGCTGAGACGAGTGCCAGCGCATGGCCGTCGGGCGACAGCGCACCGCCGATGATCGAGCTGCCGCGCTCGATCGAGAGCACGCGGCCGCTTCCGGTGTAGACGAGTACCTTCGAGCCCGACAGCCCCAGCAGGCGCTGCCCGTCTGCCGACCACGCAAGCTCGCGCACGCGGGCCCCGGGCGTCGCGGTCCAGATCGTCGCACCCGTGTCTGCATCTCGCACGACGAGCGTTCCTCGCGCGGTCAGGTAGGCGAGCTGGAACGGGTGCCCGGGCCTCCACGCCGGGGCCACCAGCGCGACGCGGGCGGCCAGTAGGTGGTCGCCCGTCCCGTCTCCGGCGACGACGCGCAACTCGTCGCCCGACAGATACGCGACCCGGTAGCCGCTAGGCGCGTACCAGCGGGGGTCGGTGACATCCGGCCGGGGAAGCGTCCACTGCGGCCTCCCGGCCGGGTTGACGGCTGCCAGCTCGTCTTCCCCCACCACCGCCAAGTACAGCCCGTGGGGCGACCAGCTCGCCTGCGTCCACCCGCCGAGTCGTCTTGCAGAGCCGTCGGCGGCGACCGTCCAAGTCCCGCGAGGACCGGATATGAGCAACCGTCCGGGCGCAGGCAGCGAGAGCAACCTCGGCGCGGTGTGCTGCACGCCGAGCGCACGTGTGATCAGGCGTCCGACCTTCGCGCCCGCTGGGGACAGCGCGAGAGCGCCCATCAGCAGCACCCCCACCGCAAGCGCAGCCACCGGGCGGCGGTAGGACGGGCGCCGCGCGGCAGGGCGGGGCTGCGGGTAAGCGGAATGGACGATCTCCCACGCACGGTCCTCGGCGCCGACCTCGTCGGGTGCCCTGAACTCGGCAAGCGCTCGCCTGGCGCTCACAGCGGACCTTCGTCTTGCAGACGGGACTCGAGCGCGTCGAGCCCGCGGCGCAGCCGCGAGTTGACCGTGCCGCGTGGCAACTCGAGCGCGCGGGCGATCTCACCGGGCGTGTACTCGAACACGTAGCGCATCACGACGACCGCGCGGTGCTCGGCGAGAGACCCGAGAGCGCCGCGAGCAGGTGGTCGGAGTAGCGACCCCGTGGCGGCTCAGCCGGCGAGGCGTACTCCGTGCCCAAACCCGCGCACTCCCGGCGTGAGGAGCGCGCTCGCACCCAGTCGATCGCGCGATTGGCGACGATCGCGCCTATCCACGGTGCGAACGGACGGCGACGGTCGAAGCGGTCGAGGTGCCGGATCGCAGCCACGAACGCCTCTTGGGCGATGTCCTCGGCGGCCGCGTGGTCGTGGACGATCAGGAAGGCGGCGCGATACGCCCGCGGCCAGTGCTGGCGGAAGAGCTGCTCGAGGTCGGCCTCGGACCCTGCGAGCGCGCCGCGGATCAGCGATCGCTCGGTCCGCGCCCGACGCGACCGTGCGCGCGGAGCGGGTCTGGTTGCCGTCATCGTCCGGGCGACGGCCGACACGAGCTCAACGGAACTGGCCACGGTCAGAACCCATCGTCCCTCTTACGTGCGTCGGCTGCCAATAGGTCCCTACCCGCCAAAAGCGGTGGCGGCCTGCCAGGGCTAGTCGCTGTTCACCGCGAGCAGCTGCCAGCTTTCAGCGGCGCCGCTCAGCGCGTGGGAGCCGCGATCGGCGAACGTGATCCCCGATCCCACCACCAGATCTCTGACGGTCCGGGACACGAGGATCTCGCCTCGTTGTGCGAGCGCGACGACGTCGCCGGCGATCTCGACCGAGGCGCCGCGGACGCTCCCGTCGCTCAGATCGACCTCGCCGGTGTGGATCCCGGCGCGCACGTGAGTCCCATCGGCGGCGGCGTCGACTCGGATCGCAGCCGCGCAGCGGATCGCCAGCGCCGGAGCGTCGAATGTGGCGAGCAGCCCGTCGTCGGTCTGCTCTCGCAGGCATCCACGGTGTCCGCTGACCGACGCGACGGTCGCGCCGCTGACGGCGCCCTCGATGCGCAGGATCGTCGTCAGAACGCTCGCGCGTGGAGGCACCGGCCTGCTCGCCTCGAGAAACCCCTCGATTTCCGCGAACAGCGTCTCCAACTCCTCGCCTTCGGCGAACCGCAGCACGTGGTCGCCCGCCTGCTCGAAGTAACGCGCGCCCGCGATGTGCGATGCGATGTAGCGCCCGTAGAACGGCGGGTTGATGCGATCTCCGGCCCGCTGGATCACCAGTGTCGGCACGTGAATCGCGGGCAGCGCCGCTCGCACGTCGATCTCGCGAATCAACCGGATCATGCGCAGAAATGCACTTGGACTGATCGCCATCCGTTCAAAGCGCCCCAGCGCTCGGCGGGCCTCAGGCGAGTCAGAACGGCTTGGTAAGAACCAGTCGATCGTCGCGCCCTCGCCCCAATTGTGGGTTGCGATTTCCTCCATCGCGGCGAACACCCTTTCGGCGCCGGGGCCGCACCGATAGTCCGGCGCCGGAAACCACCGGGCGAAGCCCGATCCGAGGATGAGCGCGCTCACCTTCTCGGGATACGTCGCGGCGAACAGGAGCGCCATCGGGGCGCCCTCCGAATAGCCGAAGACGATCGCGCGCTGTGAACGAGTGGCGTTCATCACCGCGTGCACGTCCTCCATCCGCTCCTCGAGCGTCGAGTCGCCCGGGGCGCGATCCGAGAGCCCCGTGTCGCGCTTGTCGAACAGGATCAGTCGCCCGAGTGCCGCCAGCCGGCGATAGAACTCGACCGTTCCCCCGTCCTCCCACGCGAGCTCGACGTGGCTCATCAATCCGGGGACAAACAGGATGTCGCGCTCGCCATCGCCGACGACTTGGTAGGCGATGTGGACGCCGCCGCTGTCCACGTAGTGGGTCTGTGGCGTCGAGTCACGCTCTCGTTGCGGTGGCTGATAGTCGAGCGTCGGCTCCTGTCGCAGGATCCTTGCCTCCAGCTCACGCAGCTCGGTCGCGGGTTCGATGCCGAGTTCGTCAACGAGCGTCGAGCGCAGCTCGCGGTACGCGCGCAATGCGTCCGCCTGGCGCCCGGACCGGTAGAGCGCCAGCAGGCGTTGCTGCCAGAATCGCTCGCGCAACGGGTGGCTCCTGGTCAGCATCTCGAGCTCGGCGAGTGACTGCTGATGGCGGCCGCAGCCGAGCAGCGCGTCGATCTTAGATTCCAGTGCGCCAAGTCGTTCCTCCTCGAGCCGAGCCTGCTCGGTGCCCGCGAACAGCGTGTCGCTGACGTCGGCCAGTGCCGGTCCTCGCCACAGACCAAGCGCTCGATCGAGTAGCCGCAGAGCCTCCTCCGGATCGCCGCCCGCGAGCGCGCCGCGCCCGGCGGCGACAAGCCCCTCGAACCGCAGGACGTCAACCTCATCAGGTCCGACACGCAGCAGGTAGCCGGGCGGCCGGGTCTCGAGCCGGTCGGCCTCGTCTACCGAGCGCAGCGCGCGGCGTAATTCGGACAGCCGGACCTGCAGATTGGCGGTGGCCCGTTCAGCGCCGAGGTCGGGCCATAGCTCGCCGACGAGCGTGTCGGCCGATACGACCCGGTTGGCGTTGACGAGCAGCAGCGCCAGGACGGCGCGGGTCCGGGCGCCGCCGACCGCAACCGGTTGTCCCGCGACGGTTACCTCAAGTGGACCAAGAACCTGGAACTCCACGCAGCTCCCCGGCGCACAGCGTAAGCCATGCAGTAAGTGGCCGGTAATCGGCTCGTGGGCCGATCGAGAGCCGCGCCGGCGACGATGCCGCCGACGCGAATCTCGAGACCGGAGGCAACCATGAGCACGATCGAGACGACCACGACGGCCGAGCGCGCCGCCGCCGGCAAGCTGCTGCCGATGATCTGGGGGATCCACATCTCGCGCTGCGTCTACGCGGTGGCGGAGCTCGGAATCGCCGACCTGCTCGCCGACGGGCCACGCAGCTCGGATGAACTGGCCGTGGCGACCGAGACGCACGAGCCGTCCCTGTATCGAGTGCTGAGGGTGCTCGCTGCGCTGGGTGTCTTCGAGGAGCTCCAGCCGCGCACGTTCAAGCTGAACGTCGTTGGCGAGCGGCTGCGAGCCGGGGCGCCGGTCGGCATGCGTTCGTGGGCGATCTTTCTGGAGGCACTCGGCGGCGTTCGGCCATTCGGTCACATCCTCGAGACGATCAGGACCGGCAGGCCCGGGCGCGAGATCGAGTTTGAAAACGACCTGTTTCAGTTCCTGGCCGAGGACGAGTACGCCGCGGCCGTGTTTGATGCGGCGATGTCGGAGCGCACCGCGGCCTACGCGCCGAGCGTCGCCGATTGCTGCGACTTCTCCGACGTCCGGACGATCATCGATGTCGCCGGAGGGGACGGGACCCTGCTGGTCGAGATCCTGCGCCGCCACCCGCACCTCAGCGGCGTCTTGTTCGAGACCCCGACGGTCGCAGCGCGCGCCGACGCGGTACTCGACGCGACCGACGTCGCCGACCGCTGCCAGGTCCGCGCCGGAGACTTCTTCGAACGAGTTCCGGACCGGGCCGACTGCTACCTGCTCGCAAACGTCCTCCATGACTGGGACGACGCCCGCGCGACCGAGATCCTGCGCAGCTGCCGCGCGGCGATGTCGGGCGCCGGCCGCGTTCTGATCGTCGAACGTCAGATTCCCGAACACGGCGGCGACCCGGTGCCGACCCTGCTCAGCGACATCAACATGCTGATCCTCACAGGCGGGCAGGAGCGCACCAACGCGGAGTACGGAAAGCTGCTCGGTGCCGCAGGCCTGACGTTGGGTGCGGTGTTGCCGGTCGCCTTTCCGTATGGGGTGATCGAGGGGCTGCCGGTCAGCGGCGAGCCGACGGCTAACGCCGCTGAGCGCCGCGGCTAGCGGAGCGGCCGAAATGCCGCGCGGAGCTCGGTCGCGAACAGTTCCGGCTCCTCCCACGCGGCGAAGTGACCACCCTTGTCGACCTTGTTGTAGTACGTGACGTTAGGGTATGACTTCTCGACCCAGCTGCGCGGGGCCGGGAAGATCTCGCCCGGGAACACGGTGAAACCGACTGGTAGCGAGACGTCTGGACGAGGCTTGCCGGCAGCCAGCGCCGCGGCTCGTGTGTTCTCCCAGTACGACCGCGCCGCTGTGGCCCCGGTGCCGGTCAGCCAGTACATCGTGATGTTGTCCAGCACGTGATCTCGGGTGAGGTTGCCCGACGGCCGGCCGTCGACGAACGCGCTAGAGATCTTGTAGTACGCGTCAGTGTCGTGATCGAGCATCCAGGCCGCTAAGGCGACCGGTGAATCGAGCAGCGCGTAGCCGATCGTCTGCGGCCGCGTGTTCTGCTCGATCAGGTAACCGTTGCCGCTCGTCCGGAACGTGGCGATCGCATCGAGCGCTGCGCGTTCCTCCTCCGAGGGGTCCGCCGACGGGTACCCGCCGCCCAGGCCGGCGAGGAGCAGGTTCATGTGGATGCCGAGCAACCCCTCTGGCGCCTGGCGGCCCAGCGCGTCGGTGACCGCCGCGCCCACGTCACCGCCCTGGGCGACGTAGCGGGTGTATCCGAGACGGCGCATCAGCTCGGCCCAAGCTTGCGCGATGCGGCCGACGTTCCAGCCGATCTCCGTCGGCTCGCTGGAGAAGCCGTAGCCCGGGACGGACGGCAGCACCAGGTCGAACGCGTCCTCGGCGCGTCCGCCGTAAGCGGTCGGGTCCGTGAGCGGGCCGATGCTCTCGAGCAGCTCGATAATTGAGCCGGGCCAGCCGTGGGTCATGACCAGGGGCAGCGCGTTCTCGTGCGCTGACTTCACGTGGATGAAGTGGATGTCCTCGCCGTCGATCTGGGTCCTGAACTGCGGGAGCGCGTTCAGCCTCGCTTCGCACCTGCGCCAGTCGTAATCGTTCGCCCAGTAGCGGGCGAGCGTCTGGATCGTCGCCAGCTGCACGCCTTGCGAGCGATCGTCGACCCGCTCCTTGGAGGGCCACCGCACTGCTGCGATCCGGCGGCGCAGGTCGTCCAATGGTGCGTCCGGAATGTCGACTTGGAACCGGCGAACCTCCGTGGTGCCTGACTTCCCGGCCGTGACAGACATGTGGCTCTCCCTTGGTTGCGTTTCGACTCAAGAACTGAGCAACTCGCGTGCTCGGGGCGCTGTGTCCTCGCCGATCGAGAGGGCGCTGACCGAGGGCCCGCGCCGGTTCAACGGCCTCGGCTCGGCGTGTCTACGTTGCTTCTCGCACCTGTCGGTTGCGGGTTGCGACCACCACTCCAAGGGCGATCCAGTTGTAGACGGCATGCAGCACGAAGCAGGCGAGCAGACCGCCGACCATGTACGCATCCACGAGCAATGCGCCGACGAGCGTCAGGTAGATCACCATCCGCACGCTGACCAGCGAGGTGAAGTGCGCTAGACCGAACGCGAGCGCGCCCCACAGCAGCCCGCGCACCCAGTTCGTGGTGCCGGCGCGGAACACGAGCTCCTCGAGCAGCGCGAGGAACGGCATCAGGAACGCGAGCACGGCCGTGTACGGGAGCCACACCCAGCGCCAGCGGATGGGCGCGAGCGCGACGTTCGTCCGGACGCCGAACGGAGACCAGTCCAACCACCGGTATTTGAACTGATCGAGCGCCCGATTGAACGCCAGTCCCCACGCCAGCAGCGCGGGCGCTATCAGTGCGTAGGGGAGATAGCGGCCGGTCGGGACCGCACGGACGAGCAGCACCACCGGTTCCCAGAGGAGGTTCAGCGCCATCGTCAGGTCTACTCGATGCAGGTCAAGGTGACGACTACCCTAATGCAGTCAACCTTCAAGCCGCAAACCCGGCGTTTTGCGGGCAAAAGCGCATGCCGGAGGAAGGCTACTCAGCTGCGGCGGTGGCGGGGGCCGATTCGAACGAGCGGGCTCGGGTTGGCAGCCACGCGATGAGCCCTCCGAGCCCTGGGATCCAGATGGCTATCGCGTGGTAGACGAGGACGGCCCCGACCGAGGCGGCCGGCGAGAACCCGTACAGGACCAGCGCGCCGGCGAGGCCCGAGTCGAGCACCCCGATTCCGGCCGGCACCGGGATCATCGTTGCCAGGTAGCCGATGAAGTACGCCAGCGCGAGCGCCACCACGCTGAGGGGATGTCCGGTCGCGCGGCATGCCGCCCACAGCGCGGCCATGTCCAGACAGAGGAAGCCAGCCGCACCGACCATCCGCCAGTGGGGGTGAGAGAGCGACTGCCACGCGCCCCGGAGCGACGCGGCGGCGGACCGGGCGGCCGCTGGAGCACGCGTGCCGTAGCGTCGCCCGATCGTCATCGCCGCCACGGCTGCGCCGATGACGAAGACCGAGACGAGGATGGGGATTCCCGAGTGTGCGAGATCGTGGGGACCGCGACCGATTCCGATCAGCAGGAACGATCCCGCGATGCCGTTGATGAAGAACCCGAGCAGCGTGAGGAAGCAGAGCAGCGCGCCGCACCGTTCGATTAGGCGGCGCGTACCGATGCCGTGATGGCGAAGCAGCCAGCCGGTTGTCGCCGCGGAGGAGAAGTTTCCGCCCGGCAGGACAGCGCCGGCGCCCATCGCGATCCACGCCACCTGGCGACCAACGGGTCGTGACGGCTCGGGGAAGAATCGTCTGAACACGACGACGTAGCTCAGGCATGAGCCGAGCTCGAGCGCGGCGGCTCCGAGCAGCCAGACCGGGTTCATGTCGCTGATCGCGTCGATCACCTGCGATGCCGGCGCCACCCAGAGCAGCACTCCGATCGCGAGCACGCCGAGAATTCCGGTGACGAGCGCACGCACCACCGGCCGCAGCCGATCAGCCGACTTGGTCGCCGCGCGCCGTTCACGCGTGACTCCGGTCATGCTGATCGCTTCTGTGCGCCAGCGCCTCGGTTTCGTGGGCGCGACCCGCCGTCGTGGCGTGGCCGCGCCGGGGACTCCGTTGCGCTCGTGCCCACGAGCACCTCCAACAGTTCGCCGACGGTCGGCTCTCGACCGATGGGCCCGGGAAGCGGCAGATGGTTCTGGATGCGGTAGCGGTTGCGACGGCCGTCCTTTTGCTTGACCACGTAGCCGGCTTCGGCCAGGTCGTTGACGATCCCGAACGCGCGGCGCTCGGTGACGCTGAGCACACCGGCGATCTCGCGCAGGCGGACACCCGGGTCGCGCGCGATGCAGACGAGCACTCGGGCGTGGTTCGTCAAAAAGCTCCACTCCCCCATCCGACAATTATAGAAGAAACCGTTCTAGAAATCACTTGCTAATTTGTTGCGGCCGGAGTAGGGTCGGCGGGGACATCTCAAGCCCGGGTGTGGACGAAGTCAACCGCCTTCTCCGGCCTGAGACCGACAGAGAGGGGCAGCCATGACCGCGACGTCCGGCATGACCGGCGCGGGCGCGACACCCGCGGCGGACCGCCACGAGACGACGTCCCGGGCGGCGAGAGATTGGCAGCGCTACGCCTGGGCGGCGGGGATCATCTACGTGCTCGCGCTCGTCGCGGAATCCGTCGTCGCGATCGGGGTCGGACTGACCCAGAACGACTCAGCCGGCAAGATGGCGACCGCGCTGTATGAGCACCGCACGCGACTAGTGGTGATCGCATGCCTGTCAGTCGTCTACGCCGCCAGTTTTCTGATCTACCTCTGGAGCCTTTACAACCAGCTGCGCGGCACGCCCGACCGGCCACGGATCCTCGCGCCGCTGGTGCTGGCCGGCGGAGTGCTGTTCGTGGCCCTGCACGCCGTCAGCGACATCGGCATCACCGGCCTGGTCGGCGCCAAGCTCGCGGCCTACGGCGCACACCACGACCACAGCGTGTCGTACTCGCTGTACCTGACGACGTACGCATTTGACAGCGTCGCCGACGTGTTCGGCAGCCTCTTCGCGCTGGCGACAGGGCTGATCGTGCTAAAGAGCGGCGTCCTGCCACGCTGGCTCGGATGGATCTCGATCGCTGCCGGACTCATGTTCTTCCTTCAAGCCTTCGGCCTCGGCGGCGTCATCGCCTCGTTCGGGCTAATCCTCGACATCATCGGCTTCGTGCTGTTTTTGATCTTCGTTCTCGCGAGCAGCATCACCTTCCTAAGGCGAGATACCGCGGTCTCCAACACCGCGACCGCCGCGATCAGCTAGGTCCCAAGTCAACGACCCAAACTCGTAGGCCAGGCACTCTGTGAAGCGGCGCAACTGGTGTGCCCAAGACCTCGCCGGGAGGTGCGTCGCAGTACATCGGGGGTGGATGTCGTGGGCAGTTGGGCTCAGGACGCGCAGGCGGTCATCAGCTGTGCTCCGTGTCCGCCGACGCAGGGTTGGATCGCCGCTGGGGTCCAGCCTGTCCCCTCCATGACCCCGGACAGTGCGCTCGGCTTGAGCCCGTAGAGGCGCCAGATGACGTGGAAAGCACCTGCAGGCGCCGGCAGCCAGTTTTGCGCTTGTTGGGGGTTGGTCGGCTCCGTCTGCTGGATGTAGATGTCGATCGAGCCGTTTGGGTTGCGGTGCAGCTTGGAGCGGTCGTTGATCACGTATCGGTGGAGCAGGTTGGGAACGAAGAACCCGTTGGAGTCGTACATGGTCAGCGACCAGAACCCGGTTACCGGCGGGAGCTGTCCGGCGGGGATATGGACCACGTAGCTGCTTGCGCCGGTGAGCGGATGGAGGCTGCGGTCGGTGTCCGCGAGCGGATAGGTGGCGATGTCGTTGCGCAGCGCCCCGAGGCCCACCTTGTCGACGAGCGCCCGGAGCTGGTAGTTGGTGCCGTAGTTGCCGGTCTCGACGGTGAGGTACCCGTTGTGGGCGTTCGCGTTGCTGATGTACAGCTGCGTGAGCTCCTTCCGCAGGTTCGCCGGTCCCTGGGTCACGGCGTCGCGCATGCCCTGGAGGGTGGCCGCGCTGAGGTTCGGGTCGGTGGCCGGGTCAAGGCCGGGTCCGACGTCGATCGCCCGCAGCTGCGCGAGCAGCGCCCGGTCGCCCGGCTCGGGGCCGAACAGCTTGAGCTCGCGGCCGAGCGCCGCGTAGAACTGGAGCGAGTCCTGGCCCGGCTGGGTTCCGGGGATCGTCGCGATGGTGAGCGTTCGCTTCGCGTGTCGCGGCGCCTTGGGCGCGTAGTCCTGGCCGTACTTGGACAGTGGCGTGATCGTGTATCCGCGCTGGATCTTGTCCACGGCGGCGGTGTCTGACTTGCCGCGGATCTCGGTGCGGCCGATGATCCACACCCGCGTGTACGGCGAGTCGATCCGTTTCACCCCGCGCGGCAGCTTGCCGTGGAAATGAGGCGGGACGACCGCCCAGTTCCCGCCGCCGGTGACGCCGTACGATCCGGCGCCGGCGCCGCGACCGACGTGCTCGGAGGTGATGTTGTAGAAGTTCTCGGTCCACGGGGTATAGAGCGGGATCACGTAGAAGCGGTGCTTGATCGCCGGCACATGGATCACCTGCGGGCCGTGGCTCAGGTCGAGCCACGCGATCGAGTACAAGGTGTCCTCGTTGGGCGCGACCACGCTCTGCTGGCTCGCCGTTGGCATCGCGAGGTGCGGCAGGCTGTTGAAATGGTTGACAGGCCCGTCGCCAGAGCCGTCCGGGACGTTGACGCTGGTTTGGGTCTCGTACACGCGCTGCATGTCGAGCAACGGCAATCCGTACTCGTAGGCCTCGTGCCCGAGGGTGTAGCCGGTGTTGTAGTCCGAACTGCTGCTCGCCGAGGCGGCGCTGCCGGTCGCCGCGAGCAGCGCAACCGAGAGCGAAATCGCGGTTGCGAGCATTGTTAGTCGTTTCATGGGTGGTCTCTCTGTGGGATTCGGGTTGCTTGCGATCGATTCATCCTGTCGGTCACGGCGGCGTCCGCGCGTTTGGAGCGGTGAGACAAACCGGGCGCGCGTGTTGGGCGCTGTGCGACAACGGGATCGATCAGGGGTAGGCGGTCAGGTCTCGCGGCTCAATCCCGTGCTGGCGGCAGTAGGAGAGGTAGCGCTCCATCGACGTCAGGTGGTTCTCGCGCGCGACGATCTCGCCGTGTTCGTCGAGGAACAGCAGCTCGCCGACGATCACGAAGAAAACCTCGGCCTCCTCCTCGCCGCAGCTCTCGGGCGTGTGGGAGGAGCCGGCTGTTTCGTACACGGTGCCGCCTGCGCGGGAGACCCAGTCGTGCTCGAGGTAGCGCCACGCGCCAGTGAGCGTGTGGCCGATCACGATCCCCGTGTGGTAATGGGTCGGTAGCCGCAGGCCTGGGGGAAACCGCATCGAGACGAGGATCTCGCCGTGCACGGGATTGATGTGGTGGTACTTGAGAAGTACCTCGTCCGAATACGGGGCGAACGGCACCCACGGCAGCTCGGTGCCGTCGATGCTTTTGGTCGGGACCGGCTTGACTTCGCTGATGCTGCTCATGGCTGCTCCTTTGTGTTGGGCGGACGTGCTCACTGCGCGGTTTGTGCGAGCTTGCGTCCGGCCCATCGTGCGAGTGGTGGCGCGGCGTGTGTGAGCACGTAGAGGGCGTGTGCCTCAGGGGTGATCGGCGCGACCGCGCGGTCACGCTGCACGGCCCTGAGGATCCGCTGAGCCACCTGCTCGGGGCCGTACGCGCGTCGCTCGTACAACCCCACGACGCGCGCCCGCCGCCGGTCGGCCTCCGGGCCCCGGATCGGGCTTGTTCTCGAGATCCCGGTGTTGACGATCCCGGGGCACACCGCGGTCACGCCGATCCGGGCCAAGCGAAGCTCGTCGCGCATCGCCTCAGAAAGCCCGAGGGCCGCGAACTTGGTCGTGCTGTAAGCGACCAGCGCCGGGTTGGCGTGAAAGCCGGCCGCGGAGGAGACGTTCACGACGTGACCGCCGCGGTCGCGCGCGACCATCGCCGGCACGAACGCGGCGCAGCCGTGCACGACGCCCATCAGGTTGATCGCGACCAACCGATCCCAGTCCGCGAAGGTCGTCTCGAGAAAACGAGCGACGACGCCCACGCCCGCGTTGTTGACAAGCAGATCGACGGCGTCGCAGCGAGCGTGCACCGCGTCGGCGAACGAAGCCATCTGCTCGCGACTGGACACGTCAACGCGCTGGGCGAGCACCTCGCAGCCGAGCGACTGCGCCCGCGCAGCGGTGCCCGCTAGCGCGGTCTGATCCAGATCGCAGATCGCCAGACGCGCGCGGCGCCGGGCGCACAGAAGCGCTGTCTCGCGGCCGATACCGGACCCGGCGCCAGTAACCACCACCACGCGGCCGTCGAGACATTCGACATTCATGCCAGCGAAGGTACGTGCGACGATCGCGCGCCGCTCAGCGCGGTCGGCCAAGCGCCGGCGACAGCGTTGTCGCATTCCGACAAACTCGGGCGGGCGGCCGGTACGGTTGCGCGGATGCGCCCGGAGTGGCACCAAGCGCAGACCGCCGTGAACGGTCAGACTTGGGAGCAGGTCCTGCGGCCCGTCGCCGCCGAGCTCGCCGAGCACGCGCACGCGATCTCAATCGAGGTCGTCGAAACGATCGGCAAGCGCTTGCCCGACCTGATGCCCGACGCCGAGTCGTTCGAGGCCAACCGCGCCAGCGCCGAGGCGAGCATCCTCGGCTTTGCTCAGGTCCTCGAACAGGGCGCAGACCCCGCCAGCGCGAGCCTCGGCGCGGCGACGCTCGCCTATACCCGGGAGGGGGTACAGCGAGGGATTCCGATCACCACCCTGATGCGCAGCTATCGGCTCGGTCACGCCGCCGTGTGGGAGCGGCTCGGGGCACTCATCTCTCGTCACGCCGCGGACCCGGGCCAGCGCGAGGTCGCGACCGTGCTGTGCTCGCAGTGGCTGTTCGCCTACGTGGACGCGGCGCTGTGTCTCGCCGAGGAGTTCTACGGCGCCGAGCGCGAGCAGTGGGCCCGTAGCACCGCGGCCGCCCGGGCGGAGACGATCGCCGCGATCCTCGCCGGCTCTCCGATCGACGCGGGGCTTGCCAGCAGGCGTCTCGGCTACGAGCTCGAGCGCCAGCACACCGCGTTGATCGCTTGGCTGCAGGCGCATGAAGAGGGACGGGACGCTCAGGCCGCGCTCGAAAACGCGATCCAGGACATTCGGGCGCAGCTCGGTGGGACACGCGCGCTCGTGCACCCCCTGGGGATCCTGTCCGCCGCCGGATGGATCGGCACCCACGAGCCGGTCTCGACCGCGCGGCTGGACGACCTCAGGCTCGACACCGGCAAGGCTCTCGGCGTCCGCATCGCGATCGGCGAACCCGCTGAAGGCATCGCCGGGTTTCGCCAGAGTCACACCGAGGCGATCCACGCCCGCCGCGTCTCCGGGCTCGCAGCCCGGCCAGCGGGGGCGGTGACCATCTACTCGCGCGTCGCGCTGGCCGCGATCGGCACCGCCGATCTCGACCAAGCCCGCACGTTCGTGCGGCGCGAGCTTCACGGGCTCACCGCGACCGACGACGCCACCCTCCGTCTCACCGCGACGCTCCGGACCTACCTCGACGCGCACTCCAGCCGGAGCCGCACGGCAAGGCGTCTGGGCATCCATGAGAACACCGTCAGCTACCGGATCAGACAGGCCGAGGAGCTCCTCGGCCGCAGCGTCGACCAGCGAACGCTCGAGCTGCGCGTCGCGCTCGCCCTCGCCAACCTCGTCAACGAGCCGGCGGGCCGTTAGCCGGGCTACCGGTCGACCGCGTCCGTTGTCGCGGTCCGACAACGCGGGAGCCGTGATATGGCTCGATTCGCCGAGCGCCTCGCGCTCGTCGTCCTTAGCTTCGGCGCCACGTAATTCAGACCCGCTGAACCGAGGACTCAAGCCATGACCCCAGCCACGAAAACAGAGACACGCCACGTCCGGGTCGCCGTCATCGGCGCCGGGCTGTCGGGCGTCGCCGCGGGCATCGCCCTGAAGCACGACGGCATCGAGGACTTCGTGATCATCGAGCGCGCCGGCGACGTCGGCGGCGTGTGGCGCGACAACACCTACCCCGGCGTGGCGTGCGACATCCCATCGCACCTGTACTCCTACTCCGACGCCCCGAATCCGGACTGGGGGCGCACCTTCGCGCCCGGCGGGCAGATCCACGACTACATCAAGGGGGTCGCCGCCGATCACGATCTGTGCGACCAGCTCGAGTACGGCCAGGAGCTCCTCGAGGCCCGCTGGGACGAGGCTCGCCAGCGCTGGTCGATCAGCACGACCGGCCTGGAGCTGACCGCCGATCTGCTCGTCGACGCCGCCGGGCCGCTCACCGAACCGCAAGCACCCGACATTCCCGGCCTCGAGAGCTTCGATGGCACGATCTTTCACTCGGCTCGCTGGAACCATGCTCACGACGTGACCGGCGAGCGGGTGGCCGTTCTCGGAACCGGCGCCTCCTCGATCCAGTTCGTTCCCGAGATCCAGCCGCGGGTGGCACACCTGACCGTGTTCCAGCGCACACCCGGCTGGGTGCTGCCGCGTTTCGATCGGGGTGTAGGCGCCTTCGAGCGCACCTTGCGGAGGCTCTGCCCCTCCACAAACCGTATCCAGCGCCTGGTCCAATTCCTCGTCCGCGACCGTCTACACCACCGCATGATCCGCCGCGACCGCACAGCCCGGATGCTGCTCGGGGGGCTGGCGCGGTTGCATCTACGGCGCGAGGTCCGCGACCCGCAGCTTCGGGCCAAGCTCACACCGAACTTCGAGGTCGGGTGCAAGCGGATCCTGCTCTCGAACAAGTGGTATCCCGCGCTCACGCAGCCCAACGTCGACGTGGTCGCCGCCGGCGTAGTTGAGGTCCGTGGGCGGACCGTGATCGCCGGCGACGCGACCGCGCGCGCAGTCGACACGATCATCCTCGGCACCGGCTTCGAAGTCCTGCCCCCGCCGATCAGCGCGCGAATCGTCGGCCGCGACGAGCTGACATTGGCCGACGTGTGGGGCAAGGCGCTCGATCACTACCGCGCCGTCGAGGTCGCCCGCTTCCCCAACTATTTCCGCCTCGCGGGCGTGGGCTGCGCGCTTGGGCACGGCTCGATGATCGCCCAGATCGAATCCCAGGTCGCCTACCTGCGTGACGCTCTGCGAGTGATGAACCAGCGCGGGCTGGCGAGCGTCGAAGTCACCCAGCGGGCACAGGACGCCTACATGGACTGCGCCCGGGCCGGGCTCAGCTCGACCGTCTGGGCCCTCGGCGGCTGCACCAGCTGGTATCAAGACGGACAGGGCGAGCTAACCGCGATGTGGCCCGGGACAATGCGCGACTACGAACGCCTGATGGCACGGTTCGAACCCGCCGACCACCTGCTAACCCGCCGCCCAACTAGCGAGAAACCGCTCGCCGCAGCGTGCGCGCAAGGCTAAGGCCTCGCTTAGCACGGCAACTCGCCAGCCGTCACGGCCGGGGGTGGTGAACCGCCAGCACGACAGCTCGCCACCCTTCGACCCGGCGTGGCAGGCCCGGAACGCGCCGGCGGATCGCTCGTCGCTCGCCCACAGAAACGCGCCGTAGTGCCGGCCGGTCCGGGTGCGGACGCGCTCGAGGGCGGCGACGGCGTCGGGCCCCTGGCTCGCGACGATCGCGCGCAGCTGCTCCGCGGCAGTCAACGTCATCTTGGTCCTTCCTTTCGGTCGCACGCCGGCCCCCGCGGCGCGGAGCGAAGTCTGGGGTAGGGGCGGGTCAAACGGCGCCCCGGCGGCGTTTGAGTCGCCCCCTCAGTCGCCCCCGGCCTCTTCGCGTCCGATCCGCCCACGAAAAAACCGTAAGCGTTCAGTCGTCGGGGCCTGGGGCAGGGATTCCTTGTTGGTGAAGCGAATCTTGCGGGCATGGACCGCGCCGAGGCGGAGGCGATCTATGACTCGGGGCGTGAGGCGTGTGTGCAGTTCATTCTTGATCTCGCGTCCCGGGTGGCGCAGCTCGATCAGCGGTTAGAGCGACTGGAGGCGCAGGCCCGGCAGGACTCGCGGACGAGTTCTGAGCCGCCGTCGACGGATCCGCCCAAGACGCGCGCGCAGCGGCGGGCGGAGGCGCGTGCGAAGGCCAAGGAGCTGATCCGCCGGGAGCGCGAGCGTCGCAATGCTGGCGGCCAGCCCGGGCATCAGGGTGCGGGTCGCGATCTCAAACCGGAGGACCAGGTGGATGAGATCGTCGATCACTATCCGGATGCGTGTGGCGGGTGCGGGCGCTGGTTTGATGATCAGCAGCACCGTCCGGCCGGGCGGTTCGGTCGCCACCAGGTCTGCGAGCTGCCGCCGATCAGCGTGATCGTGACCGAGCATCGCACCCATCAGCTGCGCTGTCGGCACTGTCGCGCACGGACCAGCGCCCGGTTGCCCGCGCTGCTGGCCTGCTCTCCGTTCGGGTTGAGATTGCAAGCGGCGGTGGTGACGTTGACCGCCCGGCACCGTGTCTCTCGCCGCGGGATCGGCGAGCTGGCTTTAGATCTGTTCGGCGTGACGCTGTCGACCGGCGCGGTCGACGCGATCTGCCAGCGCGTCTCAGACGCATTGGCTGGCCCACATTGTCAGCTGCAGGACTGGGTGCTTGACCAGGACGCTGTGCATGTCGATGAGACCGGCTGGCGCACGCGCGGTGAGGGCCGCGCGTTATGGACCGCGACCACCCCTGAGGCGACGTTCTTGCAGATCGCCCAGCACTGCAACCGCGAGCAGTTCAACGCCCTGATCGGCACCAGCTACCCCGGGATCGTGGTCTCTGACCGCTGGAACGGCTACAGCCATCTCGATCCCAACCAGCGTCAAGTGTGCTGGTCGCATCTGCAGCGCGACTTCCGCCGCCACGCCGACGGCCTGGGCGAGCAGAAGACCTTCGGCGAGCAAGGCCTCGAGCTCACCCGCCGCGTGTTCGCCGCGTGGCGCGCCTACCAGCACGAGCACCACGACCCGCCAAAAGCTCCAAGTCGAGATCGCGCCGATCCAGACCGAGCTGCGCGCGCTACTCGAGCAGGCGTCTCCAAAGAAGGCGCGCAATCGCTGGCACCGGCAGTTCGCCAACAACCTCCTCAAGGTCTGGCCCGCGCTCTGGACCTTCGTCTCCGTCGACGGGGTCGAGCCGACCAACAACCCGGCCGAGCGCGCGCTCCGCGCGCCGGTCATCCACCGCAAGGTGTCGCTCGGCGCCCAAAGCAACAACGGTGAGCGATTCGCCGAACGCGCGCTCTCGGCCGCCGCCACCTGCCGCCAGCAGCGCCGCTCGCTGTTCACCTACCTCAGCGAGCTGATCATCGCCCACGCCCGCGGCGACCCATTCCCCACGCTCGCCTGAGCCTAGCCGCAGGGACTGAACGCTTACCAAAAACCCCGCGGTAGCGGGGCTTTCATGGAGTGCCGGAGGAGGGACTCGAACCCCCGACACGCGGATTATGATTCCGGCCCACTTCCCAGCCTTTACGGGCGATTCGCCCGATGTTGGACGGCACATTGGACTGTTTTGTCAGGCGGCATCCAGGCTCTCCCGGATCCGCACTCCCGGGTCACCTCGAACGCGGTACCGGAACTGCCTGCCGATACCGACCTGTCCGCCGGTTAGAGACCTACTCTCGGCGACGTGTCAACTCCCATCATTGTGCTCGTTGGCGCCGGGGCGTCGTTCGCGTGCGGCGACGTAGGGACCGGTGAACGCCCTCCGCTGACGCGCCAGCTTTTCGACTGCGCTCGGGCGCAGAATCTGCTGACGACCTACACCCTGGCCCGCGAGGCGCACAGCGTCATCACGCGGGACATGCGGGCAGACACCACGATCGCGTTTGAGGAGGCACTCCGGCGCCTCCAAACCGACGGGTACGCCCATCACCAGCAGATGGCGTTGGCGGTCCCACCCTTCCTTCAGGCGCTGTTGCTCGAGTACAGCGAAAGCCTGGATGCGCGGTGTTTTCGGTACGGCGTCCTGGTCGATGAGCTGCTCAAGCTTCGAACCACAGTCCTCTTCGTCAGCCTCAATTACGACACGCTTCTCGACAATCGCCTAGCCGCGTTCTCGCGGCTCAACTCGATGCGTGACTACATCGAGACGCCGCTCGGCTGGTCGTTGATCAAGCCGCACGGTCCGTTGCTTGGTTCTTCGAGCAGCCAGCAGGCTTCGATCCGCGAACGCCCCCGGGAGATCGGCCCATCGTTCGGCAAGACATCCAGTGCGAATCGACAACCGCGTTTGACCTCGCCGCGCTCCGTGCGTCAGACGGGCGTAACCCGCATGGTCCGGCCGTGCGGTATCCGGCCCTTGCGCTCCCAGATGGTCCGAAGGACGAGCTTGTCCTCCCGCCCGAGCACCTGGACCATCTGCGCGGGATTCTCGGAAGCTCGCAGGAGATCTATCTCCTGGTGCTCGGCTACAGCGCTCTGGACACCGAGATCCTGAAATTGATCACCGAATCGGAGTGCAAGGTGCGTCGCATGACCGTGGTCAACTCGGATGTGATGCCGGCACTTGAAGTCTTCGATCGAGTGACGAGTACAGGAATCGAGCCAATCTGGCCTGATGTGTTCGATGGCTCGTACACGCAATGGATCGACAAGGATGGCCTCTCCCGTTGGGCGGCTGAATACATGGGTCGACCCGAGTCAGGGAATGATCCGGCCGAGGTGCGTAAAGGGCTCGCGGAACGACGCCGCCACGAGGAGATTCAGCGTCGCCTTGCAGCGAACGACGACATCATGAGGCGCCAGTTCTGACCGCCGACGCAACAGGTCAGATCACCGGCGCTTCGATCGTGATCTGGTGATGCTGACAGCCGGCCTGCAGCTGGAGGTCATACGTGAGCACCGCCGCGATCGAACCGGCGCTGTGCAGGTCAACCGCGGTGCACAAGTGGATGGCGTCGAGCGAGCGGACCTCGACCGGATCGAGTCGTGAGGCGCGCTCTAGCAGCGCCCGAGTCAGTGGCACGAGGTTTACCGCGGCAAGCGTGCGTTCGGCCCGTGGGAGCACACCCTCTCGGCGGCCGAGCCGTCGCAGCTCGACGACCAGCAGCTCACTCGCGAACCACGGATCGAACTGCGCGAGCCTCGCGCGAATGGCCTGCGCATCCGGCTCGCCGAGCACTACCCGGCCGAGTGCCGATGTGTCGACGTAGATACCGGCCACTCAGTAAGGGCGCTCGCGATCCGGCTCGAGCAGACGGTCGGTCGTGCCGGCGGGATGCGGCGTCGCGGAGGCGATGACCTCGTCGATCAAGGCCAGCCGGTCGGCAAGGGGCATGCCACCGTTCGTGGCCCGTCGGACGACGATCTCGTCATGCTCCAGGTCGTCGCGGTCGAGCTCGACGCGTAGCTCCTCGCCGGTGTCGAGCTTCAGTGTCGCTCCTTCGCGCATCGTCACAGTGTCGCAGGCCGGTTACTGATCCTTGTGGGTCGGGCCTTCGATGGTCGCCAGCGCGTCGCGATCGAAGCCGTCCGGGTCCATGAGACGCTTCCAGAGCGCCGTAAGCCTTCTCGCTCGCTCTTCCGGGGGCATCGCGACAATCTCGCCGGGGCGCTGCTGCGCGCGGGCGCAGTCCCCTGTCCGCTCGGTCATTTCACGGCCCTCCTTCGGAGGTATGAGTTGAGGCGCTCTGCCGGGTCGGTCTCGTCGAGCGGCGGCAGGAGCTTCACGTAGCGCTCGGTCGCCTGAAGCGAGCTGTGTCCCATGTACTCCATCAGCTCACGGAGCGTGTAGCCGGCCGCCATCAGGAAGCTCGCATACGTATGCCGGCACTCGTGCAGGGTGATCGGCTCGAGCCTCGCAGCGGCCCATCGCCTCCGGGCGCGCTCGGCGATCTTGCCGGACGTGACGGAGACCGCACTCACTGCGCCGTTTGCCCTCCGCCCTTGCCGCATGAACTCTCCTAGGAGGATAGGCCGTAGCGGTTCCGCGATCGGTGGCCGGCGGCCGGTACCAGCCCGACTCTTGGCCTTTCTCACGACGAGTCGGTAGCCGTCGAGCTCGACGTCCGGCCAATCAAGTCGCTTGATCTCGGCTCGTCTGAGCCCGGCATAAAACGCGAGCGCGTAAGGGACGGCGTCGGCCGGATCCAAGGCAGCGATGAGCACGGCGGCCTCATCCGCGTCGGCGACTCTCGTGCGCGGCTTCTCGTCGTTCGGCGGCAGCTCGATGCCGGCGAGCGGGTTGCGCTCGACGAGGCGGCGGGTCGGCCGGCTCGCCCATCCGTAGATGGCACGGGCAACCGCGAGATGGTTGGCGATGCGGGAGCGTGAGAGGCCCTCACGGCTCAAGCGGTCGACCCAGGTTTGCCACTCGCGGTCGTCGATCTCGCTGGCATGGCGAGCGCCGAACTCGGGCGTCAGGACGTAGCGCAGCGAACGCCCGTATCCCTCGAGCGTCGTCGACGAGTACCCGGTGCCCTTCCTGCCACGGCGGCGGCCAACCGCTCCCGCGTGGACGCCGGCGAGCCATTCGCTTGCGAGCTCGCCGAAAGTGGGTCCAGCCGCGTCGGCCTCCGCGACCGCCTCCTGGCCCTTGATCGTCGAGGCGAGCCAGGTGAGGACCTCAGCGCGGTCCCCGAATGTCGGGACCACACCATCCCCTGTTTGCTCGAATCCCAGCGTCGCCCTCGGTACGTCGGCCGGCAGCGGCACCGAGCCTCGGACGAGCCCGCCGGACAGCGTGCTTGATGGCGGACATAGACGCCGGCCGTCTTCGTCTTGCGGTACTCGGCCACGATGCTCTCCTGATCCGGGTCCGACCAGCCTACGCCCAGCTCAGGCGCCATCAAGCGCTCTTGTTGAAGAACGAGCGCGAGTTGTCGCGGGCCCAGCGCCTGAGCTCCTCCGGCGGCACCCGGACCAGCGCCCCGCACGGCACGACGCGGATGAATGGCTGAACCCGGCGCTCGAACGTGTCGACGCTCATCCCGAGGGCAGTCGCCGCCTCCTCGCGCGTGTACAGGATGCGCTCGACCGCAGCCACTGGTCGCTCACGCCGCTTCGCCGCCATCGCTTCGGGATGCTAGCCTAATTGCGCTAATCACGCTACTGTTGATCGGAGTGAATTGACGGATCAAGAGCCAGATGCACCTGAGGATCCGTGGCTGACCCTGACGGAAATCGCCGAAGAGCTACGAATGAGCCCAGCGACGATCCGCTCATGGATCTCGAAGGGGACGCTCCGAGCGATGCGTGCAGGTCAGCGGAAGTGGCTCGTCCGCCGGTCCGAGCTGGACCGCATGCTCGCCGGCGCGGACGTGGTGGGGCCTGACGACGCGGCGGGCGCGTCCGACTGGCGCACCTTCGACACGATTGCGCCGCCGCATCGCTCGCCGCACTGGACAAAGCCCGAAGCGCTCGAGCACGTCTCGCCAGGCGGTTGGCTCGGGGTCGCGGAATCGGTGTGGCGAGACGCGCTTCGCGCGAGCGCCCAGGCGCCACCGGACCCGGGGTTCATTGTGCGCATCAAAGACATCGCCGAGGCGGCCGCGCGCAAGGCGGCAGCCCTGGACGACCTCGGCGAACAGGAGCCCGGGCCGTGGTGGCAGCGCCAGTCCGCGCTGCCCGGCGGCGTGCTGTCCTACGAGCTCCGGCCCGGCGGCCATCGGCCGGGACCAGCCGAGCTATGGGTCCGGTTCGATCGAGCCGTCGACGAGCTCGGTCACGCCATGGCTGAGCACTCCGTCCCAGCGGAGCGGCAGGCGCTCGAGGAGGTCTCGCTGGTCCTGCACGACATCGTCGACGCGCTACTCGAGCAGGAAGGCCGGCAATGGCCGCCTCCACCTGATGAGCCGGACGCAGGCGACACGGACACCGCTGAGGAGCCGGGTGACGCGTGACCTGAACCGGACCGCAGCCTGGTCCGCAATCCCGCGCGCCGGACGGACCCGCTTGCGGACCAGTTCGAGTGGCCGTCCGCCCCGCCCGCACAGGCTTTTTGTCATCCTCTCGCCCTCTTGGTGGCATCTGACTACCCGCCCTCCACGTATTCGATCGGGTAGTCAGATGCCAGTCGAGGGCGGAATGTCCGTCTACATGCGGGCGGGGCGGACCGGCATCAGGCGATTGCAACCTCTATTGGTAAATCCATGATCCCCGAGGGCGTGATTCCAGGGCCCGGGACGCTGAGGGTGGCTAGGTTCATCGGACGGCTTGGAATCGTGTCGCTGCCAGCGGTTGAGGTGGCGCTTGACCTCGATCAGCGTGTGGTACGGAGGCATGTCGCAAAGCTCGAGGCCGCCGGTTGGCTAGCTCGGATGCCATGGGTGTGGGGGCAGGGATCGGTCGCCTGGCTGACCGCAATCGGTGTCGAGCGGGCGGGCCTCGGCGGCGTCCGCCCGGTCAAGGCGCCGCCTGCGGCGACGACGATCGCCCACGCCGTACTCGTGGAATGGTCCGCAGCACGCACGGAACGCCGAGGCAGAACGTGGAAGTCGGCGCGCGAGCTTGCGCTCGACGGCGAGCGCTGGGAGGTGCCAACGCGCTGCGAGCGAGGCTTCACGACGCAACTTCCCGACCTCGCTGTCTGGCTGAAGCCATCTGGTCCACCGTGGGCCGTGATCGCCGAGAGCGGCGGGCGCCGCGAGGATCGTCAGAAGCTGATGCTCGAAGGGTGGCGGGACGCAGTCCGCCGCGGACGCTACGCCGGCGTGCGCTACGACTGCGCGAGCGCATCGGTCGCGAGGTGGATCAGCCGCCTCGCAAAGAGGGTCTGGCTCACGGCGCCCGACTTCAGCGTAATGGTGCAGACAACCGCGGAGGAGATCGCCACCCTGGCCCGCGCCGATGCTGAGGCCGAGGGACAATCCGCCGCTGAGCCTGAGACGACCGCCGGCGAGGCGCAGACCCCCGGCGGGAAGGTCACCATCGCGCCGGCCGACGTCGGAGTCTCGGCAGCTCCGCCCTTGCCGAACGCTGGGGCCGAGCGACCGGTCCCGCGGCCGGAGACGCCGGAAGAGGCCGCCGAACGGGAGCGGCGCTATCGAGAGATCTTCGGGATCGCTGAGCCAAAGCGCCGCCGACGATGGCGACGCTGAGAAGGAACCTTGCCTCTGGCGAATCTCGGGTGCCGGCAAACGATGGCTACGAGCCTGCTGTTCCAGTCGACCCGGTAGTTCTGCAATCGTGGTTTGGAGCAGCGAGCCGCCGGTGAGAGCCAAGGCGCCCCCGACGATGGCGACGGTGAGCAAGGAGCCTCCGTCTGGGGCATGAGCAGGACCACGTCGCGATACGCCGCCTGCTGCGTTTAGCCCGATCGGGAAGGGATCCCTCGATCGGGACGCGGCTTCTCCCTTGGGGCCAAGGCAGAACCCGGTACGGCGTGGCTGCCTCAGTCTGTATGGGGACGCGGCGGCTTGTTCCAGGTTGTGTGGACCGACAGCCTCGGCACCCGGCTAGGGGCGTTGGATGCAGCGGAAGCCGGTGTGGCTCGTGCCGGTGTCGATCATCAGGGGCCGGCGGGCGGCGGGGCGGTAGCGCATGCAATAAGTGTCGGCGCAGAGGTAGGAGCCTCCCTTGACGACCTTTCGCGGGATGGCGAACTGAGGCTGGGCGCGATCGAGGCTCTGCTCAGGAGTGCCGCCTCTTGGGTTGTGCGGGATGCAGCAGGGCTTGTCCGGGTCCTCGGGATGGCGATCGAGATACCAGTCGGACGTCCATTCCCAGACGTTGCCGGCCATGTCTGAGAGGCCGTAGCCGTTGGGTGGAAAGGAGCCGACCGCGCTGGTTGTGCCGTAGCCGGGCTCCGACCGCCAGGGAAAGTCGCCGTGCCAGTAGTTGGCGAGCCGCTCGCCCTGGGCCTCTGGGCTGTCGCCCCACATGTAGGTGGCGCCCGGAAGACCGCCGCGAGCAGCCAGTTCCCATCCCGCTTCTGTCGGGAGTTCCTTGTCCGCCCATGCCGCGTACGCTGCGGCGTCCTCGTAGGCGACGTGGACCACCGGGTGCTCCTCCCGGCCGTCAATAGAGGAGTCTTTCCCCTCGGGCTTCCGCCAGTGGCTCCAGGGGTCCACGTCCACCATTGGTTGATATGGCGCAGATCGACAGGTCCGGGCGTCCTGGTGAATACCAGCGAACCAGGGACAAGGTTCTCGGCTGGCGCGCCGGGGAAGTCCTTGGGGTCAAGCGGCCGCTCTGCGACCGTGACATAGCCGGTCTCGGCAACGAAACGCGCAAATTGACGGTTCGTCACTGGTGTTTCGTCCATCCAGAACCCATCGACTGTGACGGTGTGGACGGGGGCCTCTTCGCCGTAGTGATCGTTGCTCCCCATGCGGTAGCTCGCTCCCGGGATCCACAGCATCTCCTCGGTGGTCGAGGTCCGGATCGGGGAGGAGCTTGTGCTCATCGTCCCGACGTGAGGACGCCTTCGAGCTTTGCCACCACCTGGTCGATCGTGAAGCTGGCTGCCTTCTGGCGTGGCGGGAACTCCTCGAACGTGGCGAGGAACTGCGCCACCAGCGACGTAGCGGCCAGCAGGATGTAATCGTTCTCGAACAGCCAGTCCTAGTAGGTGTTCGAGGTGATGTCCGCCCGCTCGAACGGATCGGTACGCAGATTGAATAGCTTCGGCACCCGCAGCGTGACGAACGGCTCGGCCCAGATCTGCAGCGTGCCCTGACGCGCTGCTCCATGAACACGACCTTCCAGTTGTCGAAGCGCATCGCGAGCACGTCGCCGTCGTCAGAGAAGTAAATGAGCCCCTGGCGCGGGCTGAGGCTTCCACCTTCCCGGTCAGATACGGCAGCAGGTTGTAGCCGTCGATGTGGACCTTGTAGGTCGTGTCCCCGATCGTGTGACCGGCCTTGAGCTTCTCGACGATGTCCGGCTCGCCAGCGGCGGCCAGGAACGTCGGGCAGCCAGTCGTGATGCTGGACGATCTCGTTGGAGACGGCCCCGGCGGGATCTTGCCGGGCCAGCGGACGATCTCCGGCACCCGGAACGCCCCCTCCCAGTTCGTGTTCTTCTCGCTTCGGAACGGCGTCATCCCGCCGTCCGGCCAGCTGTTCATGTGCGGACCGTTGTCGGTCCAGTACATCGACAATCGTGTTGTCGGCGATCCCCATCTCGTCGAGCTTTTTGAGCATCGCGCCGACGACGCTTGTCGTGGTCGATCATCGTGTCGTGATAGGGGGACTGCCAGCGTCCCGCCTGGCCTTTGCTCTCCGGCTTCTCATGGGTGCGGAAATGCATGTGCGTCGTGTTGAACCACACGAAGAACGGCGTCCCGGCTTCATGCTGCTCTCATGAACTCGGCGCCATGCTCAGGATCTCGTCGTCGATCGTCTCCATCCGCTTCTTCGTCAGCGGCCCCGTGTCCTCGATCCTCTGCTTGCCCACCCGCCCATAGCGTGTCTTCGTGGCGTCGTCCTCGTCGTCGCCCAGCGAGTGTAGGACGCCGCGCGGGCCGAAGCCCTCTCATTGAACGCCGGGAACTCCTCTTTCTTCGGACAGTCGGCATCCTCGGGCTCCTCCTCGGCATTGAGGTGGTACAGGTTGCCGAAGAACTCGTCGAAGCCGTGCACCGTCGGCAAGTACTTGTCGCGATCGCCGAGGTGGTTCTTGCCGAACTGGCCCGTGGCGTATCCGAGCGGCTTGAGCAGCTCGGCGATCGTCGGATCCTCGGCCTGCAGCCCGACATCAGCGCCCGGCATGCCGACCTTGCTCAGGCCCGGCGGAACACCCTCTGCCCGGACATGAACGCCGCCCGGCCGGCCGTGCAGCTCTGCTCACCGTAGGAGTCGGTGAACCGCATCCCTTCGTTGGCGATGCGATCGATGTTCGGCGTCCAGTAGCCCATCAGTCCTTCGCTGTAGCAGCTCAGGTTGGTGATCCCGATGTCGTCTCCCCAGATCACCAGGATGTTCGGCTGCTCAGGGTCGGGCATATCCCCTCCCGGTCGGGTCAAAGGGCTGCAACGAGGTCGATCGAGATCATATGTCCGGCCACCGCGCCGAGTCCAGACTGACCTGCCTGCCCCAACGCGACGAAAGCACAAGCCGACCAGGCCGCGTGGGCTCACTCCCCGATCGATCGAGCCGCGTAAGGCGGATGCTGCCGTGGCGCGGGCCTGGTTTCGAACGTTGTGTGGTTTAGATGCGGAGGCCGGCGCTCGCGGGAATCATCGGCGCTGGTCTTGCGTGGATCGTGTTGATGATCTCGCTGTGTCGATGCCCTGAGGTAGTGCTTGTCATGCCGAGATGCGCGTGTTGGATATGCGGGTGATATGGCGGCTCTGCCAGGGATCCTGTTGTGGACGGTGTCGGTCGGGGGTTAGCGCCCGGGGTGGCTACGCGGTGGGCGCGTAGCGGAGGTCGCCCGGAGGGCGGCCGGAGCGGAGCGCCTACCGCGTGCGCGCCGTCCGGCAGGGGGGGCAGTGTTGCGCTCTTTTCCCTCGAGGAAGGAGCTGTGAGATGACGTTTCTGCCGTGTCTGGTGCGGTCGTTCGACGGGTCGGAGCTTGTCTCGATCACCCTGGGGCGCCCGCTGGTTGATGGCTATCTGGAGTTCGTGGGCGCGCGTGGTGCGGTGAACACGTGGCTGGCGGTTGCGTATGACTTGAAGGTGTTCTTCGAGGTCGTCGGCAAGGAGCCGGCGGAGGTGACCGCGGCCGACGTGTTCGCGTTCTTGGCGGCGCAGCGCGCTCCGCGGCGCGGCGATCGGGTGGTGCGTATCGAGGATGGCGAGCCGGGGTTGGCGGCGCGGACGATCGCGCGGCGGCTGTCGAGCGTGGCGGGCTTGTTCGAGTACCTCCTCGCGCGTGGTGACGCAGGCGTGAGCGGCAATCCGGTGCCGCGTGGGTTGGGGGGTCGCCGCGGCGTGCGTCGCGGTCGCGGCGGGGTGCGGCTCGTGCGGACCCCGCGGACGTTGCCGCGGGTGCTGTCGCCCTTCGAGGTCGACCGGTTGTTGGGTGCGTTGCGCACGCGGCGTGATCGAGCGATGGTGCTGGCGATGCTGCTCGGGGGGTTGCGTCGTTGCGAGGTGCTCGGGTTGCGGCTCTGTGATGTGAGCGTCGGCGAGCGGCGGGTGCACATCGTTCGCGGGAAGGGCGGGCGTGAGCGGATCGTGCCGGTCTCCGGCCGGTTCTTCGTCGCGCTCGGCGAGTATCTCGAGCTCGAGCGACCCGCTGAGGCAATGACGGACGCGTGCTTCGTGGTGCTGAAGGGCCCGCGGCGCGGGCTGCCGCTCTCACCGTCGGGGTTGGATGAGGTTCTTGCCGGCGCGCGGGCGCGCGCAGGGGTTGCGCGGTGCACGTGTCATCAGTTGCGGCACACGTGCTTGACGCGGTTGCGTGAGCAGGGAATGGCGCTTGAGGCGGTGCAGGCGCAGGCCGGCCATGCGTCGATCGAGTCCACCCGGATCTATTTGCATCTCGCGAACGACTGGCTCGCGCGCGAGTACTTGGCTGCCGCGGAGGCGATCGACGCGCAGCTCGATCCGCTCGCCGGGGAGCTCGCGTCGTGAGCCGCCTCGCGCGTGACCCCAACGTCGAGGAGCTCGTCGCCGCCTATCGCGCTGATCTCGAGGCGGCTGGCATGTTCGCCGAGAACGAGGTGACCTCACCGGCGCGGTCGTTCTTGCTGCGTGTCGGTCCTGACGGTTTCTCCGCGATGACACTTGATCAGCAGTTGGCGGTCTGGGGTCATGACCGGCGGCTCGTGGCGTGGCTGATCGTTACCGGCCGCGTTCGACCGACGGCCGACTATCTGATCGCGAGCAAGCTCAGGGTCGGGAAGGTCGCAGCCGGCATCTATCGAGAGTTCCACGCCCGGTTCCTCACGGTCGCGGGCGAGCTGGGGTTCGACCCCAAATCGGCGGAGCTGCAGTGGTGGGCGGTCGCGAAGGTCGCGGCGCTGGCCGGCGCGGCGCCAGAACGGCTGACCAAAGCCCAGCTCGACACCGGCCGCGAGCAGCTGATCGCTGCGACCCGCCGGCTGCATCCCGACCATCCACTGCGGGCGCGGCCGGTGACGACACGCTTGCACGGCGCCGAGGCGACGTTGTTCCACGCTGGCGTGATCAACGTCCCGCCACGCAAGCGCCACCCCGACAAGTCCGCGGTCCGCGCGCAGCAGTGGGCGGCGGTCCCGCCGCGGCTCGGCACGACACTGCAGGGCTATATCGAGCAGACGCGACTCTCGCTGCGGCCCGCGACGATGATCCGCGTCGAGGCCGTCCTGCGCGAGTTCGCCGTCTGGCTGACCGCGGACGCCCTGGAGGTCACTGCGGTCAGTGATCTCCGCCGCGCGCACATCGAGCGCTACAAGCGTCACCTCGCGCAGCGGCCGTCGGTCCGTGGCGGCGGCAGGCTGTCGACCATCGGCCTGGCTGAGCAGCTCGGCACGCTACGCGTCTGCCTCGATCGACTCAGCGAATGGGACGGTGAGGACGCCCCGACCCGCGTGCTGATGTTCGCCGGTGACATCCCCCGCCGCGATCAGCCGCTCCCGAGATTCATCGATGACGCCGCGGCCGCGAGGTTGCTGCGCGCGGCGCGTGAGCACCCTGACCCGTTCACCCGGCTGGCGGTCGAGTTCCTCGCCCGGACCGGGCTGCGCAAGGGCGAGTTCCTCGATCTGACCGTCGATTCGGTCGTGCAGATCGGCTCTGCGTACTGGCTGCACGTGCCGCTCGGCAAGCTCCGCACCGACCGCTACATCCCGCTGCACCCACAACTCAAAGACCTGCTCGACGAGTGGGTTGCCAACCGGCCGGCCGGGCTGCGCGAGCCGTGGCTGTTCATCGAGCGCGGCCGCCGGATCGGCAAACAGCGCGTCGGAGACGCGCTCGCATCGGTCGCACTGGAGGCCGGGATCGGGCGCGTGACCCCGCACCAGCTCAGGCACACGCTCGCGACGCAGGCGATCAACCGTGGCATGTCACTCGAAGCGATCGCGGCGCTGCTGGGGCACAAGTCGATGCGGATGACGATGGTCTACGCGAAGATCGCGAACCGGACGGTCGCCGACGAATACTTCAAGGTGTCCGAGAAAGTCGAAGCGCTCTACGACGCCCCGAAAGCGCTCCCCGCGACCGCGGAGGGCGCCGAGATGCGCAAGCTCCGCGCGGAGATGCACCGCCGGATGCTCGGCAACGGCTACTGCGCTCGTCCCGTCGGGCTGGACTGCCACTTCGAATCGATCTGCGAATCGTGCACGTACTTCCAAACTACGCACGAGTTCCGGCCGATCCTTCAGCGTCAGCGCGATGACGCCGCTGAGAAGGGCCAAGTCGGGCGGCTGAAGATCTTCGACGGTCTCCTCGCCAGACTCGAGCAGCAGGCATCATGACCGCACCGATGACCGAGCCCGTCCTGTTCGAGGTCGCCACCAACCCCGACGCAGACTCGACCCTGCCGTTCCTGATCCGGCTACCGCTCACCACCGGCGAACTGGTACTCAAAGCGCGCGACAGCTGGCCGCGGACCGCGAAGGTCTACTGCCACCGCGCCGAGCGCTGGCCCGACGATCCGCAGATCATCGAGCGAATCCCGATCCGCTCCTGCCAACGACGAGGCGTCGCGATCGACCTCGTGCTCGACCGCCCACGCGAGAACCGCTCCCAGCTCGTGTTCACCCGCATCCAAGGCGGCCGCGAGGGCATCTTCTGGCAGTCCGCGCGCACCACCCGACAAGCCCGACCCGGGATTCGCGTCCCCCGACGCCGCGCCGCCGAGCTCGCGCACCTCACGATCCTTGTCGACACTCGCGAGCGCTACCCCTACAAGTTCACCCACCAACAAGCGTCCACCGAACGCCGCACGCTCCCCGCCGGCGACTACGGCATCGCCCACGACGACGAGCTCGTCGCCGTCGTTGAGCGCAAGAGCGTCGACGATCTCGTCCGCCGGCTGATCGACGGGCAGCTCACCTACGCGCTCGCCGACATGGCGACGCTCCCGCGCGCGGCGGTCGTGGTCGAGGATCGCTACTCAAGCCTATTCAAGCTCGAGCACACCAAGCCCGGGTTCGTGACTGAGCTGCTCGCGGCGCTAACCGTCCGCTACCCGACGGTGCCGATCCATTTCGGCGAGACACGACCGCTCGCCGAGGAATGGACCTACCGGTTCCTCGGCGCCGCGCTCGCCTACCACCACGCCAGGTAGTGACGAGCGCGCGGTCGTTCTGACCGATCCGAGTGCAACGCTCCGCGCACCCGATCGACAGGAGGCGCGCATGCCCGGCCCCGGACGCAACGAGCTCTGCCCATGCGGCTCAGGCCGCAAGGTCAAACGCTGCTGCGGACAACGCCGCGGACCGGGCGAGGAGGATCTCGCGCGCGGCTACCTCGCCCATCAAGCACGTGACGCAGCCCGGCAGCTGCGAGGCCTCAATGACGATGAGCTGCGCGACCTGTTCGACGAACTGTTCGAGCTGCCGCAGCTCGATCTCGCGCTCACGATCACGCTGCCGCAGCTGTTAACCCCAGACCTCCAGCACCTCTTCGATGCGGTCAAGGCCGACGACCC
>CAVYGK010000030.1:0-82685 GCA_963768015.1 uncultured Solirubrobacterales bacterium | reverse complement strand
CCAGGTGCATACCCGGTCGATGCCGCTCGCCGAGGACGTCGACCTCGATGCCCTGGCCTCGACCACGCCGGGGATGGTCGGTGCGGACCTGGCCAACCTGGCCAACGAGGCGGCGCTGTTGGCGGCCCGGCGAGACCACGACCAGGTTCACATGGCCGACTTCACAGACGCGCTCGAGAAGGTGCTTCTCGGGGCACCGCGCGGGGTCGTCCTTAGCCCGGAGGACCGCGAGCGGACCGCCTACCACGAATCCGGCCACGCGCTGGTCGGCATGCTCACGCCGGGAGCCGATCCCGTCCGGAAGGTGTCGATCATCCCGCGCGGACAGGCCCTCGGCGTGACGCTTTCGACTCCCGACACGGATCGGGTGTCCTACTCCCGGGAGGAGCTCGACGCGAAGATCAAGGTCTCGCTGGGCGGCCGCGTCGCGGAAGAGACCGTCTACCGAGACGTGACTACCGGCGCCGAATCAGACCTCCAGCAGCTGACCCAGATCGCCCGCTCGATGGTCGGCCGTTGGGGGATGAGCGAGAAGCTCGGTCCCCGCACGCTTTTGCCCTCCGACGGTCAGGGACCCTTCCTCCCAGGCGCAAGCGAGACCTCCCCACAGACGCAGTGGCTGATCGACGAGGAGGTGGGCCGGATCGTCGACGACGCTCACGCCGAGGTCACCCAGCTGCTCACAGAACACCGCGAACAACTCGACAACCTCACCCACGCGCTCCTCGAAGCCGAGACCCTCGACGGCCCCGACGCTTACGCCGCGGCAGGCGTCCCAATGCGCTCAGCCGAATTGGAAACCATCGCCTCCTAACGACCCGGCCAGCCTCGAACGAAACCAAACCCTCATGTCCAGCGGCTCAGAGAACTCGCAACGACATCCATCCCGCACCCACGGAGGCGGCGGCGAAGGAAGCCGCCTCCGGTCGCGTTGAGACGGGCGGACCGAGGAGTTAGGACCGGCCGTGTTTCGCGAACTTGACCAGAGACACAGCAGCCGACTGATCGTCACCCTCGAGTGGGACCCCGCCACGGGGAATGTCCAGGTTCTGTGCGAGGATCGCTGCTCGCCAGAGACGAGCTTCGCGTACTTGGTCGATCCTCGCGACGCGCGGCTCGCGTTCCTACATCCATTCGGGTTGCGCCCCTCGAGGGGGGATAGCGACCGGCCCGTCAGGAGCCCCGGTCACGGGCAGGTCGCGGGTACGAAGCGATGGCGCCGCTGGTTCCGCCAGCCAACCAAGGCCGAGCCCGATCGAGCGTTCCCCGACCCGGGGTGGGTGTGGTGGTTTCCGTAGGTCGGTCGCACAACCGCTCTACGGGGACCTTCGCTCACGCGTGAGCGAGGCGTTCCGTCGCCGCGCTAGCAGGCGTCACAATGCAAAGACCGATCGTGGTCTTCCCTAACACAACCAGGAGGTAGCCATGAGCGCCACCGAAGAACACCAAGATGCGCCATTCATCGACTTCGAGAGCCTGCCCGCCCCGATCGAGGGCATTCTTGTCACCCAGTACATCGCCGTACGAAGCGTTGCTCGGTCTCGCGCGTTCTACTCCGAGGTCCTCGGCGGCCAGGTGGTGCTGGAGGAGAACCCGTGCATCGTCAAGCTCGCCAACTCATGGGTGCTGATGGACGCCGGCGGTCCCCCCACCCCCGACAAGCCCGACACCCCCCTCGTGAACCACGAGTCTGGGAACGCGGTCTCGAGCTTTATGAACCTGCGCGTCGCCGACATCCAGGCGTGTTATGAGCAGTGGAGCGCAAAGGGGGCAGAGTTCGTCACGCCGCCGATCGATCGCGGTGCTGAGATCCGCTGCTACATGCGAGACCCCGACGGCTACATGATCGAAGTCGGCCAGGCCACCGGAGCGCTCCACGGGGAGTTCGCCGAGAAGCGACCGGAAGACCTGCCGGACTAAGGGCGACGGGATCACGAGGCGTGCCGACGGCCACCGCGGCGGTCGCTACGGCTCTTGCTCGTCTCATGCGAAAGTCGCGCCCGTCGTCGGCCCGGGCCACGCCCGGCCCAGCAGTGCACCGATCAGCGCAGCGACCTGAACGCGGCTCGCATCTCGCCCGCAAACAGTTCCGGCTGTTCCCAGGCGGCGAAGTGGCCGCCTCTGTCGAGCTCGTTGTAGTAGATGAGGTTGGGGTAGGCGCGCTCAGCCCAGCTGCGCGGTACGGGGATTAGCTCTACTGGGAACCTACTCACCGCCGCAGGGATCGAGACTTCGCCGGCCTCGGTTTTGTGGGCGGCGTTCTCCCAGTAGATGCGGGCCGAGGACGCCGCTGTGTTCGTGAGCCAGTAAAGCGTGATGTCGTCGAGCATCTCGTCTTTCGTGAGCGCGCGCTCGGGTTCGCCGTCCGTGTCGGTCCATGCCGCGAACTTCTCGTAAAACCAAGCGGCCAAGCCGACCGGCGAGTCCGCGAGCGAGTAGCCGATCGTTTGCGGGCGCGTGCCCATCATCGCCCGAAAGCCCGAGCCGCTCGTGGCAAGGTTTCTAGCTCCTTCATAGGCGATCGCCTCCTCGGCCGAGAGGCCCGCCGGCGCCGGTTCACCGTTCTTGAGCGCGTTCGCGACCTCGGGCGGCACGGTCGTTTGGGTGTTGGGCGTTGGTGGCCGTTCGATCGCGCCGAGCAACGTCGTGACGTGGATACCCGCGAGACCTGCCGGCGCGTGGCGGCCCATCACGTCCGTCACGACCGCACCCCAGTCGCCACCCTGGGAGACGTAGCGCTCGTAGCCCACTCGCCTCATCAGCTCTTCCCAAGCGCCGGCGATGCGTTCGGGATTCCAGCCTGTCGCCTGCGGCCTGGCTGAGAAGCCGAAACCGGGCATTGAGGGCACGACGAGATCGAACGCGTCCTCCGCGCTGGCTCCATGGGACTCGGGATCGCTTAGCGGCCCGATCACCTTCACGAACTCGAGGAACGAGCCCGGCCAGCCGTGGGTCATGATCAGCGGCAGCGCGTTCGCATGCGGCGAGCGGACGTGGATGAAATGGATATCGAGCCCGTCGATCTCCGTGATGAACTGGGGGAGCGCATTCAACTTGGCCTCGAGCTTGCGCCAGTCATAGTCAGTGGCCCAGTAGTCGACGAGCTCCCGTACCTTCGCCAGCTGCGCGCCCTGGCTGCGATCGCTGACGGTCTCACGTTCAGGGAAACGGGTTGCGGCGATGCGCCCACGCAGATCCTCAAGAGCCGCCTCCGGAAACTCGACCGTGAACGGCCGAATCGCCGTTGCGCTCGCTGACCCCTCGGTGGTGACAGACATGTGGGTCCTCCTTACTGGGGGTGATTAATGACCCGACGCAGCTTGCACGTCTCATCCGAAAATCGCGCCCGTCGAGACCCTGGGTTTCGCTCCCTGGTCTCGCTTCCTCGGGTGCTCCGCCGTGCCTGTGGATCCCGTCGTCGCGAGAGAGCCCGCGGACTCCGACCCTCCGGGCGGGGCGACTCCGGTCGGTACCGGAGCGCTCCACGGGGAGCTCGCCGAGAAGCGACCGGAAGACCTGCCGGGCTGACGGCGATGGGGTCACGAGGCGTGCCAACGGCGACCGGCGGCCGTCGCGGTGAGACGCGCGTGTCGTACATCCGGTCGCACGCCGAGGAGCCGCCTACCGGTTCGCGCACTCGCTGCTCGTCCCGACTGTCGCTCAAAGCGAAGGCGGTGGCCCGGCTGCGCGTATCCGGTCACGCGGGAGGCCGGACAAACCTCTCAGCTCAGTCGACTGCCACGAGGAATGGCTTCCCTTCCTCGACGATGTACGTGGCGAGCTCGGCCGCGTTGCCGGTGCCGATGTTCTTCACAGTGTGGACCGTTTCGGCCGGGACCATCAGGCCCTCGCCAGCGCTGACCCTCGTCGGTGGCTGGCCATCGATGTCGTACTGCAGCGATCCTTCCAGGACGTAGATGACCTCTTCACCCGGATGCTTGTGCCGAAAGAGCGGCGCGTCCGGACTGATATCGACACGGTTCTGGATGACCTGGCGTCCGGGAACGCTGAGGTCGTGCTCCTGGATATCGGTGCGCTTCAGACCTGGCGCCCGTGGAACGGTGGTGCCCATTTGAACCTCCTTGGTCCCGTAGTCCGAGCGTGCGCGGTGTGGCCGAGCGCACCAGGGGCCTCATCGCTCGATACTGCTGTTCCAGTCACCGCCCGCTCCTTTCCTGGTGGATCGCTTGGGCTCAGTGCGCCGCTTCCTGCGCGCGGCGCGGCAGCTTCCAGCCCGGACGGACGAAGTGGCACGTGTAGCCGTTGGGATAGCGCTCGAGGTAATCCTGGTGCTCGGGCTCCGCCTCCCAGAACGGCCCGGCGGGCGTGACCTCGGTGAGGACCTTGCCCGGCCACAGGCCGGAGGCGTCGACATCGGCGATCGTGTCCTCCGCGACGCGCCGCTGCTCGTCGTCAAGGTAGAAGATCGCGGAGCGATAGCTCGCCCCGACGTCGTTGCCCTGGCGATTCTCCGTCGTCGGGTCGTGGATCTGGAAGAAGAACTCCAGCAGGTCGCGATAGGAGATGCGCTCCGGATCGAACAGGATCTCGATCGCCTCCGCGTGCGAGCCGTGGTTGCGGTAGTTCGCGTCGGGCGTCTCGCCGCCGGAGTAGCCAACCCGGGTGGTGGTGACGCCATCGAGCTTACGGATCAGATCCTGGACACCCCAGAAGCACCCGCCAGCAAGGATCGCCTTCTCTGTACCCATCGCGGTACTCCTCTCCGCGTTGGTTCCTTCGGTCGCGACAGACATGTGAGTCTCCTTGGTTTTGGTGAGGCCACTAAGTCTGAGGGCCGCGTCCGCCCATTGCACCCGTCGAGACCCGGGGTTTGCTCCCTGGGCTCGATCCCCCGTGTCTATCGATCCCGTCGTACGCGCGCGAGCCCGGCTCCTCCCTCGCCGTCATGATCGTCGCGCGAGCTCTGACCCTCGGCGCCGCCCGAAGCGGGCGTTCAACGGCGCGACGGGCCTTGAGCCGATCGTTCACGCAGCGGAGCTTGGCGAGAACTACCGGCGGATCCTGAGCAATCTCGGCGCGTTTGAGCCGCGCCGAGCTGATGTAGGTAGCCCTCGAGCTCCGCACTGATCGTCAGACTCGGGGTCCCCAGGGAGCGAAACCCAGGGTCTCGACGGGCGCGACCTTCAAGCAAACAGATCAGGCTTCGCGGCGTCATCCATCACCCGAAGGAGGACCCGCATGGCTGTCAGCACCGACACGGCACCGGCCGCCGCAGTGATCCGGCCGGAGAGACTGGCGACGCGCACGATCACCCTCGAAGAGCACTTCGTCTCCCGCCGGTTCATCGAAGCCGGTATCGACCTCGGCGCGCAACGCGGCCTGGACCTCGCCAGCAGCGAAGTCACCGACCTCGCCGAGCTGCGCCTGCGCGACATGGACGAGAGCGGGATCGACATGCAGGTCATCAGCCATGCGCCGATCCCACCCAGCCGGGACCAGGACATCGCGACCGCCGCCAACGACCAGGCAGCAGCCGCGATCGCCGCACACCCCGGCCGCTTCGCCGCGTTCGCCACGCTACCAATGAGCGACCCCCAGGCTGCGGTCGCCGAACTCCGCCGCTCCGTCAGCCAGCTCGGATTCGTCGGCGCGCTGATCAGCGGCCGTGCCAACGGCATGTTCCTGGACGCCCCCGCCTACCGACCTCTGCTCCAGACCGTGGTCGAGCTCGACGTGCCGCTCTACCTGCACCCCGGACTGCCGACCGCAACGCTGCTCACAGAACACTACGCCGGCTTCGGCCCGTCAGTCAGTTACGTGCTCGCGAGCACCGCCTGGGGCTCGGCCGCCGAAACTGGCCTGCACGCCCTCAGACTGATCGCTGCCGGCATCTTCGACCAGCTCCCCAACCTGCAGATCATCCTCGGCCACATGGGCGAAATGATCCCCTTCATGCTCAACCGCGCTGACGAATGGCTCACCCCGGCGGCCCGCACCGAGAACAACCTCCAGCTCTCCGTCGCAGAAACCTTCCGACGCAACTTCTGGATCACAACCAGCGGCATGTTCTCCTCTCCCCAGTTCCTGCTCCTACACCAAGTCCTCGGACCCGACCGGCTGCTCTTCTCAATTGACTACCCCTTCAACTCCAACAGCCAAGGACGCGCCTTCCTCGACGCCCTCGAGATCAACCCGACCGACAAAGAACAACTCAGCCACCGCAACGCGGAACGCCTACTACACCTGCCATCCATCGCGTCCGCGCCACCACAATCCCGACCTGACCAATAGGAACTGGCTCCCAAAACACCACCCCCACCGGCACCCCTCGCTTTGACCTCGCGCGCTACTCATGCCGGGATCGGCAGGAAGACCTGGAATGCGCGGTTAGGAGCGCTCAGGCTGTGATGCCGCGGATGTCAAGTTTGGCGACCAGCTCGGGGTCGTTGAACACGTCGATCGTCACCGCGCGGTCGTCGAGGACGGTGAACGCCAACACCGCGAACGGCAGCTCGCCGTCGAAAGCAACGACGCCGGCGGCGCCGTTGATGAGTGCTGGGCGAACGTATGGCGCGAAACGCTGGGCCGACATCGCACCTTGCGCGACCCGTTCGGCGCCTTGCAGTTCGAGCGGATCGGCGTCGCGGCGGTGGGCACGCAGCACGACGTCGGGGTCGAGCACTGCCACCAGCGCGCCGAGGTCGCCCTCGCGGGCGGCGGCGAAGTAGGCGTCGACAACCGCTCGTTGGCGGGTCAGGTCGGGGTCCGGCGGCGGTGCCGCCTCCTGCACGCGGCTGCGGGCGCGGCTGGCGAGCTGGCGGGTTGCCTGCGGTGAGCGGTCGACCAACACCGCGATTTCATCGAATGGAACGGCGAACATGTCGTGTAGCACGAACGCGAGCCGCTCGGCTGGGCTGAGTGTGCCCAGCACCACCTGCAGCGCGATCCCGACCGAGTCCGCCAGCAGGGCTTCGTGCTCGGGATCGGTCCCGACCGCCGGGTTGTCGATGATCGGCTCCGGGCGCAAGCCGTCGAGCGGCTGCTCGTTGCGGGTGCGGCGCGACCGGAGGAGGTTCAGGCAGATCCGGGCGACAACGGTAGTCAGCCACCGCTCGAGGCTGTCGATCTGCTGCGCGTCGGTTCGCTGGAGCCGCAGCCACGCCTCTTGGACGGCGTCGTCGGCGTCGCTGACCGAGCCGAGGATGCGGTAAGCGACCGCTCGTAGCTGCGGGCGCTGGTGTCGAAGTTGTTGGCCAGCTCGAGTTCGTTCATCGTTGTCACACCGTCGGGGTCTCGCGGGTCATGTGGATAGACCCCCGAACCCCAACCTATGTGACAGGAGGTGCCGATGGCACGCATCGAGGGAGTATCGAAGAGCAAGGCCGGGCCGATGGTCAGGCTCGTCTACAGGCTCGGACCAAGAATGATGAAAAAGATGACCGGCCGCGCGCCGCAGACCGGCAGCGGGCTCGAGCCGATCGAGATCTGGGCCCACCAGCCCAAGATGATGATGGGGATGGGCAAGTTCAACCAGGCGGTGCGTAAAGGGAAGTCCGTCGATGAGCGGCTCAAGAACCTCGTCGAGCTCAAGGGCGCTCAGATGATCGGATGCGAGTTCTGCGTCGACCTCGGGTCGCAGATCTGCCGCAACTCAGGCTTCTCCGATGACGAGCTCCTGGCGCTGCCGCGCTACCGCCAAAGCGACTTGTTCCACGAACGCGAGAAGCTGGCGCTCGACTACGCGGTGGCCGTGATGCGCACGCCGGTCGAGGTCACGGACGAGCTGTTCGCCCGGATGAAGGAGCACTTCAGCGACGAGCAGCTCGTCGAGCTCACCGCGCTGCTGACACTCGTGAATCTAGATCGGTTCAACGCCGCCTTCGGGATCGGCTCGGCCGGGTTCAGCGAGGGAATGGTCTGCGTAACGCCGGACCGGCCCGCCGCCAACCCCACCCTGGCGAGGATCGCCTAGACCCCTGTCGCATCGCACCGCAGGGGACAGCCGGCCGCCGAAGACGCGCCGGAAGGTCGCCGTCCCAAACACCCGGTTTTGTCACGGCAGACGTTGCACGCCTGATCTCGGCGAGGCCCTGCTAAGCGCGGGAAGCGCGCAAGGCGATTCCGAGCGCTCGACGGGGAGCTGGCTGTGTCCGGGTGCTAGCCAGGCGACCAAATCCTGCAAGCAGTAGAGCAGCGGCGCGGCCGTCGGCACTCTCACTGCCGCAATCGGACAACTCCAGCCACGACACCGAACGAGCGTGCCGTGACCGCTCTCGTGGCGTTGCGCTCACTCGTCGGCCTCGGACGAGAGCTGGCCACTGGTCCGTCGCCAATCCGATCGTCTGCTGGCGCGGGCGCGGGCTGCCAAAAGCAATCGCGTGCTTTGGCATCCGCAGAGCGCTCGCGAGTTGCGTTCAGAGCTTGGACTGGAGGGGGTATCGCTCGGGGTGCTCGAGCGAGTCGACTAAGAGATCGACGTCGAGCTCTGGCCAGTACAGGTGCCTCGGGGACGGTCGCTCGACACGGAGGATCGCTTCGATCGTGGCCTGCTTGAACCACGGGAATTCATCGAACGGGAGGAAGAGCTCACGCCCGTCGATGAGCATCCAGAAGCCGTGCTGGGAAATGTTGGTGACCTCAGCGGCCGAAGTGGCGGTTCCAGGCATCTCTGATCTCCTGCTCGTGATCGATGACCAACTGTAGGGCGTGGCTCACATCCTGCGCGCTGAGCTGGTAGTTGCGCGCGAGCTCGATCTCCGGCTCGATCCAGAACTTCGCCTCCCCGTCAGGCGATTGGACATGGATGTGGAGCCGCTCCTCTTCGCGCGAAAAGAAGAAGAACCGGAACGGCCCATCGCGAAAAACCGTTGGGCTCATCCCAGCATTGACGCGTCGTCATCCCCGGCGCCGGTTGCGGCGCCGCGAGGCCTTGGTCTGACGCCGAGCCTGCTTGCGAGCGACAGCCGCGTCCCGCCGCCCTGCCACATCATGCTCCCGCTCGAGTCGCATCGCTCCGCGCGTGCGCTCCCACGAGTCCGGAAGCGCTTGGAGCGCCGCAACATGAGCGTCGCGATCGTACGCACGCTCGTCGTGCCACGCCTCCCAGACCTGCGCGGCAACGGGCCGACCGAGCATATGCAGGATTTCATGTCGCTCATACCCGGAGCTGAGCAACCGCCGGGCCGTCTCCCACACCTCCGGCGGCGAGTTGTCCCATATCTGGGTCGCCACGATCCCGTGCATCAGCAAGTGGAGACGCGGATTCATCGGGCCGTCCGGACCGTCCACCTCCCGGACACCCGTGGTTAGGGCCTCCTCGAACTCCGGATGCTCGTGGCGGATCACAACAGAGCGCAGGTCCTCGTCCGCGAGGTCCTCAACACGCAGCTCTAGCTGGGTCATCACCGCGGGGTCGGCAACGAACTGCTGACGTGCCTGCTGATCCTCGATCGACGGTCCGCTGGACATGCCCGGCAGTATTCCTCTCGTGGCGGTCAGAGTCACCCAAGCGGACGTTCCCGCGGGAACGTCCGCTTTCTCGCGATCGCATTCATCAGTGCCGTTCCTACTGACGGCGCCATCGCAATGGCGACGGACCAGTGGCCAGCTCTCGTCCGAGGCTGGCGAGCACAATGCCACGAACCGGATCGTCCGCGTCGGGCGGCCGGACGATTGCTTTCACCACGCAGCCGGCGGGTCACGGATTTCTCCGATCAACGGAAGGGATGCGTTAGCTCGCAAGGAGGCGCTGACCAAGGTCGCAACGCGCGCTTTCTGGGAAAGCGCGCGTGCGGTCGTGGTCATCTTGGGCGCCGCATCGGCTCTCGCGTTCGCCCAAACCCAGCAGCCGGGATCTGCGAAGCGGCGCCGGCGGCGGCACGATCGCATTCCCCGAAAGGAGTTGTCCGGACGGTCCCGGAGCGGGCGAGTGCATCGGCGACGACGGAGGCGTTTCGCCGGGTCGATCGGCTCTGCGGTCGACGACCACGTCGGCTCCAAATAGTCCGTCGGATGCTGCCTACGCTCCCGTAGTCCCGGGGTGCGACTCCTTGCGCGCCCCGATCACGCAACATTACGCTCCGCCACGATGGCCAAGATCGACTTCGATCGAGCGAGGCGCTTCATTGCCGCCGTTCCGGAGGGTCGCTGGACGTCGTACGGCGACGTAGCTGAGGCCGCAGGAAACAGACGCGGAGCGATGGCGATTGGCGTATGGCTCCTGAACAGCCGCGGCGACGTTCCGTTCTTCTGGCGGGTGCTCACGACGAAAGCCTTCGTTCCGGACACGCTGCGAGGCGGAGCCGTCGGCCTTCCGCTCGACGCCACTGCGGCGCGAGAGGTGTTGAGGGGCGAGGGCGTTGACGTTGACGCCCGTGGGCGCGCCTCGCAGCGCTAAAGCTTCCGGCCCGGCGACTGGCCGGAGTACCGCCGCAGCGTGACAAGCCCGCGTGACCAACAAGCCCGAACCGCCGAGCCGTCTCATGCTCCCGTCGGTACCACCCGACGCATCGTGCCGCGCGACAGAACTCACATGAGTGATTCAGCGGTCCAGCGCTCGGCGGAGACGGTCATCCTTGCGAAGGTCGCAGAGCACTTTGGGACGCCACTAGCACCGAGGACGCTCACACTGAAGGGCGGTACACGTGTACAGGTGGATGGCGCTGCATCTGACAACTCCATCTTCGTAGAAGTGTTCGCCCGGCAGGGAGCTCTGAAGGGTGGACAGCAGAAGAAGGTCTCTCAAGACGCCCTCAAGCTCATCACGATCGCCCGCGCTCATCCCGACGGTCGACTGGTGCTGGCCTTCGCCGACGGCGAAGCTGCGGTCTACGCCGCCCCGGGGACGTGGGTCTCCGAGGCACTTGCTACCTGGGGCGTGACGGTCCTTGTGGTCGAGATCGACGATCAGCTCCGCGCCGATATCAAGGACGCGCAAGTCCGACAGATCATGGTCAACCCACGTACCGCAACGACCCGGCTCGAGCGATCCAACGTGAGCCTCCTTGCTCCGAAACGCGCGTCCCGGCGGCGACCGCCTGGCGGTCAAGGAGGCACCGGAGCCGGCGACTCCCTTAGCGACGGGTGACGGCGATTCGGCCGGGGTCGTTCGGCGTGCTGGAGCGCCGCGACCCGTCCGCTTGAGCTCATTCGGCCGGCAGCCAGTCCTCGGTCAGCATCAGCCAGAACGCAAGGCCCGCGAACTGGCGGTAGCGCCGGAAGGCCCGCTCTATCCCCTTGTCGGTGATCCGCAGGCGGCCGCTTACGCGCCGGTACTTCGGCCGCGTCCACGCGTCGAGGATCAGCCGCCGGTAGCGGCCGAGGAGCATCATCATGTGCGCCATCGCGTAGGGCCCGACGCCGGCAATCTGCAGCAGGCGGTCCGCCACCTCTTCATCCGGCAGCACCGGGTCGCGGAGCGCCTCGAGGTCAAGCCGGCCTGAGGCTACGTCCTCGGCGACCGCAAGCAGGTACGGCCCGCGGTAGCCAGCGCGGGCGACGTCCCGGAAGAACGCATCGCCGGCGTCGGCGACCGTCGCCGGTGTCGGGAACGCGCGGCGCTCGCGGGCGCCGGCCGCGGCCGTTCCCAGTTCGTCGACGAGTGCGCTGACCATCCGCACGGTCGCCGACCATGCGCAGTTGGTGGTACAGATCGTCTTGACAAGATCCTCGAACACCGTCGGGCTGCGCATCATCCGCCCGGCGCCGGCGATGACCCACGCGAGCGCTGGATCGGCACCGGCGAGCAGGTAGAAGCTGCTCAGGTCCTCGTCGAGCCGCAGCATGTGGCGGATCTGCGCCGAGAGCGCGGGCCGGTGCGCGGTAGGCGGGGCTGTCGCGCCCGCGGGCGCGCCGAGTCGGGCGCGTCCGGCACCGTCGGAGGTGAGGTCTACCAGCCAGGCAGCCTCGCCCACGCTCAGCACCGTGCTCAGGAGCGTTCCGTCGGGCGCGATCTTGTTCGGCGGCAGGTCGGCGACGCCGTGCGAGAGCAGCGTTCGCGCAAAGTCGACCGGCTCACCGCCGGCGCCGACAAGCTGGATCGCGGTCGACCACTTGGCCACCGCTGCAGCCTACGTGCGGCGCAGCTTCCAGGTGAAGCTGCCCGTACAGACCGCGGCGCGGCCCGTCGACCACCTCTCGCCTTGATTGCGACGAGCGTCCGCGCCGTCGCCGAAGCGGTCGCCGCGGGACGGCTCCCCGGCAGGACGAATGCGATCCCGGTGTTGAATTGTGTGTGCCCGTGCGGGCGATGGTCCGCGTAGGGTCGAAGGCTGAACCGAGGTGTGGCCCAGAATGCGATTGACTCCGGCGAGGGTGTCTTCCGGACGAAGTGTCGGCCTCGGTTCTTGCCTTCGAGGGTCAGCCTGACCTGATAGGGCGTTCCCGGTGGGGGCGTCCACTGGGATGTTGTCGGCCGGTCCGCCAACACCATACCGCTGGAGGTCAGGTCGATGAGGAGAGCAAATAAGCGTGGTCCGGGACCGTCGCACTTGTTGATGACGCCCGATCATGCGGGCAACGTGGTCGGGATCGATCCGCACAAGCGCACGCTGACCGCGACGGTCGCCGATGCGCGCGGCGGGATTCTCGCCTCACCTCACTTTCGGGTCTCAGCCGACGGGCACCGCGAGCTGGAGGCATGGGCGCGACCATTTGGGCAGATCGCCCGCTGGGGGGTCGAGGGCTCGGCGAGCTGGGGCCGGCACACGGCGATGTTCTTGGCTGGCCGCGGCCATGACGTGCGCGATGTGTGTCCGAATCGCACGCCGCGAGCGGATCGCGCCCGCCAGCGCGGCAAGTCCGACACGCTCGACAGCGAGCGGATCGCGCGCGAGGTGCTCGCGCACCCGTTGCTGCCCAAGGCTTTCAAGCGCGCTGGCCAGGAGCAAGGCCCGGACGAGCAGCATCAGCTGCGGCGTTGTGGAACAACCGGCGCCGGTCGATCCTGAAAGGCCGCCAGCACCTGGTAGGCGAGGCCGAATATCTGCTCTGCGAGCTTCCGCTTGAGCTGCGCGAGCAGCTGCCCGACACCGAGGCGGTCGGCCCGCGCCTGGCGGCGCTCGCGAGCCGCGACCGTCGACGCCGATACGACGCACCGACCCGGCTGCGGTTGCAGCTGCTCGACGGCTACCGTGCGCAGATCAACGCGCTCGATGGCCAGGAGCGCCAGGTACTCACGCAACTCGAGGCGGTCGTGCGCCAGAGCGGCTCGACGCTCGGCGAGCTCTGCGGCCTAAGCACCCGCTCGGTCGTCGAGCTGCTGGTCGAGGTCGGCGACCCGCGGCGGTTCACCGAGGGCGGGTTCGCCCGCTTCAACGGTTCAGCGCCGCTGCCGGCCTCGACCGCCGAGGGGCCCGGCGAGCCGGTCCGCCACCGCTACAACCCCGGCGGCAACCGGCGCATCAACGCGATCCTGCACCGGATGGCGGTCACCCAGCTGCGATGCGAGCCACGCGCCCAACGCATCTACGCTAACGCGCGCGCCGGCGGGCACACCAAGAAGGAAGCCCGCCGCATCCTCAAACGCCACCGCTCCGACGTCATCTACCGGCGCATGATCCGCGACCAGGCCGCGATCTCCGCCCAACCCCTTCTCGCTGCATTACCGCGCGGGCACCCCTCCCCAGAGCGGTCGAGCGACAGGTCGCGCGCTGCCCTCGCATGCCCTCAGATCGCCTCACAACACGCCTATCAGCAACCTCACGGTTGCAAATCGGCGCGTTTCTCGCGATCCCCGCCGCTCACTTCAACCCTCCCCCTGACATAGGAGCCTTCGTCCGAGGAGCCTTCGTCCGCGACATGCGCGGTGTCCGCGCAGAACGAGAGTGCGCTGATGCGATCGATGAGACCTCGGCGGACGTAAATGCGTGCCCGGCTGATGGCTGAGCCGTGGCGCTCGGTGGTCCGGCCTCGTCGGTCCTGGAGGGAGTTGGGGCCGGCGCCGTCTAGGGGAGAGTGGCGCCAGCGACCTCGACGTCCACGACAGGGGTCGCGCCGAGGCTCCGGGACGATGTCGTGACGTCGGCCGGCACCGGGATCGCCGCCATCTCCTCGAAGATGACCCGCTGCTCGGCGACGGCGCCGCCCAAATCGAGCGGCGCGTCTCGCAGCAGTTGATCAAGAGCGTCGCGCTGCTGCTGGCTCACGGCTGCCCCGTTCGGTTCCCGGTCAGGGCTTTGGGTCGCCGAGCAGCAGCTCGGTCCGGTACTTCGCGGCCAGTGCGATCGCCTTGGCGATAAACGCGGCGGTGGCGGCATCGTCGAGCGCCGGGGGAGCCTCGGTTCGGTGCGCGACCGGCACGCCGACCTCCTTAAAGAACTCCTCCTGGCCTGCGGGAGAGCAGAGACACAGCAGCCGCGCGGGCCGTTCGGAAACGTTCCGGAAGACGTGCGGGGCGTCGGCAGGCACATTGATCGTTTCGCCGGCCCTTGCGACGCCGCTGACGCCACGGAACGTGAGCTCGATCTCGCCGTCAAGGATCGTGAACATCTCCTCGAAGTCGTGGCGGTGAGGCGGCGGCCTGCCGCCCGGCGGGACGTACATGTCGATCAGCGTGTAGCGCCCAGCGGTGTCCGCGCCGGACACCAGGATGGTGTAGGTATCGCCGACCACCCCGAGGTGAGACAGCGACTCATCGGTGTCGGGACTCACGTGCGTCAGGACCCGCCCAGGGTCATCGGCGGGGATCGGTCCTGGTTGTCGTAACTCGGCGGGGCGGGTGTCGCTCATCGGCGCTCCTCTATTGTTAGCCGTGCGCCAGCCGGCGAGCGAGACGGCCCGGTGCGGCGTCTTGGCCGTTGTGCGAGTGCGCTCCCGGCCAGGAATCATCATTCTCACGCGCGAGAACGGTCACCGAACATGGATGTGAGGTCGTCGCTTCAAAATCCGCGCGCGTCAACCTTCACCGGGGCACGTAGCGTGTCGGCGTGCGCGGGGTTTCTGCCGAGCACGGAGGCTCGGCCACCGGTTCGTGCGCGACCGCGGGTGTGGGGCATCGCAACCCGACCCCTTCGATAGCCCGTCTCTGGGTTTCGTTTCTCGCAGCCGGCTAGCGGCGGCTGGCCAACAACAGGCCTAGGGCGGCCCGCCCGGCGCACGCTAACCTTCTAAAACACATAGGCGACCTCGCCGTGCGGCCGCCGTCGGCTATTGCGGTCGCCTGGGCCAGTGTCGCGGCGGAGCCTGGGCGGCCTGCCTTACGGGCTGCTCGAGTGCTGCTGTGTCTTGGGGATCGTCGGACGGTCGGGCGTCCGGGTCGTGCTCGTGGAGGTAGACGTCGAGGTCGTGGTCGGTCGCGAGTGCTTCGCCTGTGCGCTCCCAGTTGTGTTCGAAGTGGCGCTCGAGCCGGCCGAATAGGCCGGGCGCGCGATGTTCGCGGACGTGAAGTAGCGGCGGCTGCTCGTGTTCGTTGTCGAGCGAGAGGCTGACCAGCATCTGGTCATCGACGCGATGGATCAGCGAGCCGACTAGCGACGGGATGGGCCTGATTTCGATCTGCTCGTTGCCGAGCAGCGGCGCGAGAGACAGGCCCGGGGAGCTGACGAGGATCCGGACGCGGCAGCCCTGGCTGGCCTTTGCGAGCAGCAGGTCTATGAGGCCCGCGCTTTCGAGCAGTTGCTCGACGAGGCTGGTGTCGAGTAGGTCGATGCGGTCGGTCGCGGCGCCGATCAACATCTCGATGGTCGGCGTGTCGGGGTCGCCAGCGTCGGCGTAGGCGGCCAGCGAGTCGCTGACGTTTGGCTGGGGGATCTCGGGCCAGAGATCGTGCTCGGTTGTGTCAAGCGCGCGGGCGATCTGGCCGCGGTGCCGGGCGTACGGGGTGACGCCAGTCAACCAGCGACGGACGGTCCGTTCGTCGACCGCGACGAGCTCGGCCAGCCGGTCTGGCTGTAGGCCGGCGTTGTGGAGCGCTTGGCGAAGCCTGTCGTTGGCCATCCCGAATCGTGCTCGACTCTCCGGATCGTCTCGTTGCGCTGGCCGGAAACGCAGTTTATGCGGCGAGATGTCCGAAGATGTCCGCGGACGTCTTTGGAGATGTCCGGCGATGCCCTTGAGACGTCCTTCCGATCAGGCGGATCGTGTCGGCATGCTCCACCCCAGCGGGACGATCGCGACAGCCCAGTCCGACGGGCGAGCTGGGGGCGGGTTGACGCGTGCGGATGTGATGACCGCCAGCGAGGTCGCGGAGCTGTTGGCGTTGCCGGTGTCGACCGTGTATCACCTCGCGCGCGAGGGGCGGCTGCCGGCGTGCCGGCTGGGGCGCACGTGGCGGTTTTTGCGCCCGCGGATCGAGGAGCTTCTGCGCGCATGAGCCGGCGGTTGAGGCGATCATGTCCGATATGAGCCACCCCGCAGGGTGGGGTCCTTCGCATCAGACCGAGCGCGGGCACCGCGACCCGTTGTGGTGGTCGGTGCTGATCTGGTGCTGTCTGGCGGCGTGGTGGTTTTTGTGGCAGACGACGGTCGGGTTCGTGGTGCTGATCGTCGTGCCGCTGTCGCTGGCTCTCGCGGGCCGGCTCGCCGCACTTCGGGCGGGGCTGACGCAGACGACGATCGCGGGCACGTTGCTGTTGCGCGCGGAGGATCCGCTCGTGACGTTGTGGGAGTACGCGCGGCTAAAGGGCGGCGGCGTGTACCTGGGTTTGGACAAGGACGGCGAGATGCGGTTCGCGCGCGCGCAGCGCGCGGTGCTGTTGTTGGGGCCGCCGCGGTCGGGGAAGACGACGGCGGTGATCGTCCCGGCGCTGGTCGCGCACGACGGCCCCGCGGTCTGCACGTCGACCAAGACCGACGTCGCCGCCCACACCCGGTTCGCGCGTGAACGGCTCGGGAGGCTGTGGGTGTTTGACCCGACCGGCGAACGCACCCCGGCCGGGTTTGAGCAGCTGCGCTGGTCCCCGGTCCAGGCCGCGGGATCGTGGGAGACCGCGTTGTTGACCGCGCGGGCGATGACCACCACGGTCGGCGCGGGGACGACGCACGGCAACCATTGGGCGACGCGGTCCCAAGCGCTGTTGGCGCCGTTGTTGCACGCGGCGGCGTTGGATGGGCGTGACATGGAGGCGGTGGTTGACTGGGTGATGCGCCACGAGCTCGATGAGCCCGGGATCGTGCTCGAAAAACCGGCCGCGTCACGGCTCGCGTTCGCCTCGCTGCTCGGGATCCTGAACACCGAGGAGCGCGAGCGCGCGTCGATCTTCTCCGCCGCCGCCGACGCGCTGGTCGCCTACAACAGCGAGACCGCGCTCGAGGCCGCTAAGGACCCGAACCCCGACCCCGCAGAGTTCGTCGCGACGAACGACACCGTCTACATTCACGCGCCGGCCGAGGAGCAGGCCGCGGCGGCGCCGATCGTGTGCGGGCTGTTATCGGACATCCGTCGCGCGACGTATCTCGCCCACCGGCAGGGCGCCTTGGACGGTTCGGTGTTGTTCGCGTTGGACGAGGCGGCGAACATCGCCCCGTTGGAGGAGCTGCCGGCGATCGCCTCAGAGGGCGGCGGCCAGGGCCTCGCGCTGCTCGCCGCGTTCCAGGACCTCTCGCAGGCAAGATCGCGGTGGGGTCCGGCGGCGGACGGGTTCTTGACGCTGTTTGGGACCAAGCTGATCCTGACCGGGGTCGCCGACCAGCGCACGCTCGAGGCGATCTCGGTCGCGCTCGGCGAATACGACCGCCAGCTCGTCGCGCGCACCACCACCCGCAGCCGTGACTCGTGGCTTCCGCACACCTCGCGCACGGTCACGACGCAGCGCACGCGCGTGCTCTCCCCCGGGGAGATCGCCCAACTACCCGCCGGACGGGCGCTCCATCTCGACGGGCTCGCGTGGGAGCTCGTCGCACTCACCCCGGCCTATTCAAGCGAGCCTTGGAAGACGCTCACCACCGCCCCCGCGCCGGCGTGATGCTCCGAAAGACGCCCCGTTGACCGGTTGGTAGCTGCGGACGTCTTCGGACATCTTGGCGTCAGCACTGCCAGTGCGTGGAGTGTGTGCCTGTCGATGGAGCACAGCAGCGGCTCTCGGGGAGGAGCGTCGGGGTGCTGACCGTCGCGAAGGTCACCAGTGCGGCGGCCGGGGGGTACGCGGAGTATCTGGAGGGCAAGGCCCAGGCGTCTGCGCTCGGGGACTACTACCTCAAAGACGGCGAACGGGCTGAGGCACCCGGACGGTGGGCGGCGGGCGCCAAGGAGTTGGGACTGGATCCGGGGCAGCCGGTCACCGGCGGGCAGCTGCACGCGCTGATGGCTGTCCGCCGTCCGGACAGCGGTGAGGAGTTGCGCCGCGCTGGCGGGACTCGGGAGGCGGTCGCCGCGATCGACGCGGTCTTCTCCGCTCCGAAATCGGTTAGCGCCGCGTGGGCGCTCGCCAGTCCTGGGTTGCGTGGGCGGCTGGAGTCGGCGCATGAGCTGGCGGTCGACCGGGCGCTGGCTTTCGCCGCCGGTCAGGTGCCGATGCTGCGCCGACGGGTTAGCCAGGACACGGTCATCCACGAGAAGGCCAGTGGTCTGGTGGCGACCAGTTGGCGGCACACCACCGCCCGTGCGGTCGACGAGCAGGCGCCCGACCCGCAACTGCACTCCCATGTTCTGTTGCACGCCGCGGTGCGTCGTGATCGACGGCTGGTCGCGATCGACTCGCGCGCGTGGCTGGTGCACCGCCGAGAAGTCGGCGCCGCCTATCGCACCGAGCTCGCGCGCGAACTCGCGCAGCTCGGATTCGAGATCAGGCGAGGCACGGGGCGCGGCGGGCGGTATTTCGAACTCGAGGGTGTCCCTGAGCCGCTGATTGATCGGTGGTCAAGCCGCCATCACCAGGTCCAGGCCGCGATCCGCGACCGCCTCGCCGACCAAGAACACGACCTGCAGGCCACGATCGATGCCGGCGGGCTGGCCGCGATCGACGCTGCGCGCCAGCTGGAGGTGTTGCGTGAGAGTGGGCGGCTGTCGCCCAAGCAGGAGCGGATGATGGCCACCGCCACCCGGGTCGCCAAAGCGCCGGTCACGACCGCTGACCTGGATGCTGTCTGGCAGCGCACCGCCCTGCCCCACCATCTCAGCCGCGAACGGATCGACATCCTGCGCCACCAGCCACACCCCGCGCCGTGTCCGGCCACCACCCAGCAGGTGCTCGCCGGCCTGACCGAGTTCGACGCGACGTTCCCGGCTCGCGACGCGCGAGCGGTCGCGCTGGAGCAGTCCACCGGCGTGCCGATCCGCGAGGCGTTAGAGCAGCTGCGCGAGCTGCGGGACCGCGATGAGATCCTGGTGCTCGCTGACGGGACCGGCACCACGCGCGCGCATCGCGGTCGCGAGCGGACCGTCGTCTCGATCACGGAGCGCCTGACCGAGACGCAGGTCACACCGTTGCCCGCCGGCGCCGCGCAGCGCGAGGCCGATCGCCTCGACACTGAGCTCTCCACCCACGGCGGGCGGCTGTCTGACGAGCAGCGCGCAGCGATCGACCTCGCCTGCGGCTCGCGTCCGCTGGTGGTGATCGAGGGGCAGGCCGGGACGGGGAAGAGCACCGCGCTGACCGCCATCGCGCGCGCCCACCGGGCGAGCGGCCGGCAGATCCTCGTTACCAGCACCGCCGCGCTCGCGGCCGAGCGCTTGGCCGGCGAGCTCGCCGAGAACGGCGTTGACTGCGACGCCTACTCCACTGCCGGCCTGGCCGCAGCCATCAGGCACAGCCGGGTGACGCTCGCCCCGCAGACGACCATCATCCACGACGAAGCCGCGCTGGCGTCCACCCGCGAGCAACTGGACCTCCTGGAGGCCGTCGAGACCTCCGGGGCGCGGATCATCGCCGTCGGCGACCCGGAGCAAAACCAGCCCGTCGGCGCCGGCGGCCTGTGGCAGCACATCGAAACCGCCGCCCGCGACGCCGACGCGCACGTCACGCTGACCCACAATCAGCGCGCTCGCGATCCCGCCGACCGCCGCGACCAAGCCCTGTTCCGTGAGGGGCACGCCGAACGTGCGATCCGCGGCTACGCCGCCCGTGACCACGTCCACTTCCACCACGACCCCCGACGCGCCGAAGACCACGCCCTCGAGGCCGCACAGAACGACCGCGCCAACGGCAAGACGACGACCGTCATCGCCCAGACCTCAAACGACCACCTCGACGCGCTCAGCGCCCGCGCCCAGGCGATCCGTCATCAGGCCGGTGAGCTCGGCGACAACAGCCTCCCCCTGCCCGGCCGGCCCTATGACCTACGTCCAGGCGACCAGATTCAGATCCGCCGCACCATGCACCACCCCGACCACGGAGCACTACGCAACGGCACCATCGCACAGGTCACCACGATCGACCCCGACGCCGGTGCCTTGCGACTCCGGCTGCCCGACGAAGCGGAGCTCAGGCTGACCCAACAACAGATCGCCGACGGCGACCTTCGCCTGGCATACGTCCAGCATCCCTTCCCCGCCCAGGGACAGACGACTGACACCACCCACCTCATCGTGGCCGAGCACGCCACTCACCAAGGCACATATGTCGCGCTCACGCGCGCCCGCGAAACGACCAACATTCACGTCGGCGACGCGATCAGACCGGCGCCCGACGGCGACCTACTCCAGAGCCTCGCTGACCACGCCAGCCGCAGCGAACCCGACGCACCATCCATCCGGACACCAGTCGCACCAGGGCCGGCCATCGAACCCGAAAGCCGAACCGACGCCGAACCGCCAACGAACACCACCAGGCTCGCTGACCGGCCCCGAAGCATCGCGCGGTCAGAACCCGACCGTCTGCAAACTGCCGCGCCCGCCGACACCGAGCCAGACCCGCAGGCGACCCGCCAGCGAACTGCTGAAGCGACCATCAACCCCTCTGACACAGGAACATCAGAGCGCGAGCCCGCCAGCGAACCAACCGAGCGGGAGCGCCCGCGTCGATGGCCCCAGCCCCCAGACGGCACCCCAATCACGCGATCTGACGACCGGGACCCCGAGCGGCCGATTGGGTTCGAGCCCTAACCCTGCGCCGGCGTCACAACCACCCCCGATCGCCCAACGTGCGCAGCGCCACACACCCGGCTGGTGAGACCCCACCGCGATCGCGCCGCCGAGCGCGCAGCTCGGAGCAGACGAGCGCCGCATCGCCGATGCACTCGCCCGGGTTGCTCGCGAGCTCGCGATTCCTGGCGTGGCAATCCGATCGCGCCGTCGCCGGCGGCCGCGCGATCACGACGTCGCCGACGCACTCGCGCGCTTCCGCGCCGACCTCACGATCGCGTTCGCGGGACAAACCGCTCGCCCGATCGCCGCGCTGGTGACGATTCGTCTTGGGCGATAGCAGCAGCCAGCTCGACCGGCGTCGCCGACGTCGAGGACGCCGGCCGTACGTATGCACGAGGTTGGCAACCCGATCGGAGCGCCGCGAAAGCGAGGCGCTCTGCAGTGAGTCCGCCGGCTCGGATCAGCCGCCCTCGGTTGTAGGAATCGCACAAATCTCGGCGGTCGGCCAGCGCCGGCGAGGGCTCTGCCGAGTACGACTTCTGCTCCCGGGCGGAGGACAAGCTCGCCGCCGATCTCGTCGGAGTTGCGCGTCTCGTCCAACTGAGCAGCGAGCTCGCCGGCGCGGCGCGTGCCCGCTCGGCCGGGAGAGCGACAGCCGGCGGTGCTTGTTGACCGAGCCGTCGGCGGTTAGCAGCGGCGTTCGTCGGAACGGCCGTCGAGTGGCTCGCGGGAGTGGAGCAGGTTTCGCCCGGCAGCTCGTGGGATGAAGGGGCGCTGCCGGTCGCGAGGTGGGCGGAGTGATCTGGAACCGTTGATTGTGGGGCTCTTGCGCGCGCCATCGTTGGGAGCGAAGATCGTCTCCTGATGGAGCGTCTTGAGGTTCGGTTGCTGGGCGGTTTTCAGGTGTTGCGAGATGGTGGTCTTGTGCCTGAGGAGGCTTGGCAGCATCGTCGTGGAGCAGAGTTGGTGAAAGTCCTTGCGCTGGCTGGGGGGCATCGGTTGCATCGCGATCAGATGATCGAGGCGCTTTGGCCGGAGTTGTCGTATGACGCGGCGTTGGCGAACTTGCACAAGGCGGCGCACTTCGCCCGCCGCGCGATTGGCGACCCGGATGCGGTTGTGGTTCATGGAGGTCAGGTTGCGCTGGCGCCGGGGGCGGTGGTGAAGACGGACGTCGAGTGCTTTGAGGCCGAGAACGACCCCGCGCTTTACAGCGGGGAGCTGTTGCCTGAGGATCGATACGCCGAGTGGGCAAGCGAGGCGCGTGAGCGGTTGAGGCTTGCGTACCTGCGGTCGTTGCGGACCCGTGGACGGTGGGAGGAGGTGGTCGCTCAGGAGCCCACGGATGAGGAGGCGCATCGCTCACTGATGCGCCGATACGCTGATGCTGGCAATCGTCCTGCTGGGCTGCGCCAGTTCGAGCGTTTGAGCGCGGCGCTCGCGGAGGTTGGGTTGCAGCCGGGAGCAGAGACTCTTGCCCTCCGCGAGGAGATCGCTCGCGGTCCGGCTGCGGTGGCGCCGTTACCGGAGCGGCCACCGTTGGTGGGTCGGGATTCTGAGCTAGCCACCGCAAGGGCTGCGTGGCGCGAGGCGTCTGAAGGCCGCGGGGGGGTCCTGATGGTCAGTGGCGAGCCGGGTGTGGGTAAGACCCGTCTGTGCGAGGCGCTGCTGGCCGAGGCGTCGTCGTCGGGGTGGGCGACCATGCGCGGCGCAGCCCGTGAGGAGGAGGGGCCGCTTCCCTACGCGCCAATCGCGGAGGCGCTCGATCGTCTCTTGGCTGCGCGGCCTGACTTCGCGCTCTCGCTGACGAGCGCGGCTCAGGCCGAGCTGGCTCGAGTGACGGCGGCGTCTCCGGCGCGGCCGAAAGACCCGGAGCCCAGGGCAGACCGGCAGAGGATCTTCTCAAGCGTGGCGCAGGTGTTCGCACGGGCCGCCGGGGAACGGGGAGCGGTCATCCTGCTCGATGACCTTCACGCCACCGACGAGGCGACGCTTCAGCTCGTGCACTATCTCGCGCGGACGGCGCGCTATCAGCCGTTCTTGATCGTGATGTCATTTCGCGATCGGCCCCGGATCGCGGCGCTCGATCGGACGCGCTCGGGTCTGTTCGAGCAACGGCTGGTCGCGAGCGAGATCGCGCTCGCCCCGCTCGATCGCGAGGGTTCCCGGAGGATCGCGGAGCAAGTATCGGATAGGCCGCTGGCCGACGAGACGACCGAAGCGATCTTCGGGCTTGCGCGCGGCAACCCTTTCTTCACTGAGGAGTTGGCGGCGACGGTGGATTCGAAGGGGGCGGTCGAGGTTCCAGGCCGTGTCTATGAGATTCTTGACAGCCGTCTGGCGCGTCTGGAGCCGACGCTCATGGGCGTGCTCGCGCGGATCGCGATCGCCGGCAGCGAAACTACAGTCGACGAGCTGTCCAGCTTGGTCGGGCTCGAAGAGCATGACGCATTCGCGGCGCTGGATTCGGCGCTTTCGGCTGGCGTGCTTGAGGAGGGCGATGGCAGTTACCGGTTTCGCCACCCGCTCTTGCGCGAGGCGCTCGAGCGCTCGCTTCCCGACCACCGGCGCTTGGCCGCCCACCGCGAGACGGCCCAGCGACTGGCCTCTGCTGGCGCGGCACCAGCGCGGGTTGCCGGTCATCTGATAGCCGGTGGTCGGGCTGGCGAGGCGGTGCCCTGGCTGCTGCGCGCCGCACAGGAAGCTGCCAACGTGGCGGCCTACGTCGATGCGCTCGGTTTCGTGGAGCGAGCTTTGCCTCACGCTGGCAGCCGCGAGGTAGAGGAGCTGCTAGCCCTCCGAGCTGAGCTGCTGCTTGCCACCGGCGACCCCCAGGCCGCATCCGCGTATGACGACGCCCTTGCCGTCGCAAGCGTGAATCGGAGGCCAGCGCTGCAAATACGGCAGGGACGGGCGTACCTGGTAGCCGGGGATCTCGCGTCAGCCGTGCGAGTGCTTGACGCCGCCGAGGCGAAGTTGCCGGTTGACTGTGCTCGGCGCGCGCTTACACGCGGCTTTGTCGAGTGGTGCGCTGGCAATCTCGAGGGCGTCAGACGAGCGGCCGAGGAGGCTCGTCCACTGATGGAAGCGGCGGGGCTGGGTCCCGAACGCTTCGAAGCGACGCAGTTGGAGGTACTGCTCGCGCACAGTAGCGATGAGTGGATCGGCGATGTCGGTTTCGCGCTCCAGAACACAAGCCATCTGCCCGAGCTCGCCGGGAGCGTATTTGATGCTCACCTGTGCGTCAGCGAGTACGTATTGCTCAGTGGCCAGCCGTACGATGAGCTCGCGACCTTCGCGCGCGACCTTCGCGCCGCCGCCGATTCCTCAGGGGCGCGGCGCGGACAGGCATTCGCAGCCACGCTGCTGGGTGAGATCGAACTGCTTACCGGCCACCTGCAAAGCGCCGAAGCACAGTTGCGTGAGGCGGTCGCGCTGAGCCGGCTGGCGGGTGCCGCTGGCGGGGAGTCGTTCGCGCTTCTTCGGCTTGCCGAGACGACATTGGAGCTTGGCGACCGCGCGGGGGCTCGCCGGTTGCTTGCAGAATCGCTGGAGCTCGCCCGTTTTTCGCCTATCGGTTTTCACCTTCTGTATCTCGTCTACGAGGTGATGGTGCGTGCTGCGGGAGCGCCACCGGAGGCGGTGGCCGTGGTGGAAGAGGCTGAGTCGTTTCTCGACCACGCACCCGCCTGCATCTTCTGCCCGGCTGGGCTCTATATCGCGGCGACGATCGGGTATGCGAGGGCAGGGGACGTTGCTCGTGCTCGATCCTTCCTTGCGCGGGCCGAAGGCACGAAACCTCTGTGGGTGGAAGGCCCCAGGACTGCGGCGCTGGCGGAGGCGCGCGCGGCTGTTCTGAGCGCCGAGGGCAGTCGTGACGCGGCGGCAGCAGCCTTGGCCGACGCGGTCGCCGGGTTCGCCCACGCCGGACAGGTCCTCAACGAGGCCCGGGCTCGCGCCGCCCTCTCCGCACTCGTCTGAGCAAGAGCTTCGCGCAGGGAAGCTTCGGGGAAGGTCCGGGGAAGGGCCGCTCCTTACTGTCGACGCGAAAGTCAATCGTCGTTAGGAGGAGAAGGATGGAAACCGCAACAACCAACGGGCACAAGGTCGTGGTGAACCTGACCTCAGGGCACGAGGACGCCGACCGGGTCACGATCGCATTCCTCGTCGGCACGGCCGCGCTTGCCACCGGCAAGCAAGTGATCATGTTCCTGACCAAGGAGGCGGTCCGGCTCGCGCTGCCCGGATACGCCGACGCCGTCGAGGTGGCCGGGGCACCACCCGTCGCCCGGCTGTTCCAGCAGTACGCCGACGCCGGCGGCAGCCTGATGGTCTGCCCGATTTGCTTCAACGCCCGCAAACTCGACGACCAGGCGATCGTCGATAACGCACGGCTCGCCGGAGCCACGCCACTGTGGGAATGGGTTGGGGACGGCGCGACAGTGTTCAGCTACTGAAGGCGACACCGTGCAGTTGGCGGTGCGAGACGGCGAGATCGGGATCGGGGAGGAGTGAGCCATTGCCCCAGAACCCGCCACGAACCGACACACGAAAGCCCCGGCCGACGCAAACGATCGGGGCTTTCTCACGCCGCCCACCCACCTCACCGACCCGACTGAGGTGCGCGATCCTACCTCGTCAGGTTCAGTGCGCTGGCTCGGCCACGCCCTCACGAGGCCGCAACCCGAGCGCTGCTCGCGGAGGAGTTGCGACAGCCCGCCGCGATCTGAGCGTCACTGATGAGATGGACGAGACTCGATCGCGTCGACGTCAGGGCTCCATGCACCTGCTTCGCCGCGGGCGGGCAGCAGTACCTGCCGTCTCGTCGGAGCCAGCACGACGGTGCTTCCGCTCGGCCGGGCCAAGGCAGGAGCGCTTCGGGCTCCGAGCCGTGGTTGCGCGTCTCGTCCTTCTCAACACTGACGCCGAGGTCGCGGCGGGCTTCCGCAAACCCCTGCGCAAGCAGCACTCGCGTTGGCGGGCCTCGCAGCGGCCGGCCGTTGTCGTGTTGTCACAAGACCCGGCTCGGCGCGTGCGGCCGGCAGCCCCCGTTTCGTCACCGAGCAGGTGCCCGCCCTCGATCACCTCGCGCCGCGCTGGTGGCGACGAGCGGGTCCCTCGTCACGCGCGGGTGCAGACCCGCATTCGTGCGCCCACGAACATCGGGGTGTTACCTCCCCGTTATTCGCGGTCCGTTATACCCGGCTGGAGGATGCGCGTTCATGACGTCCTCAGGCTGCCTTTGGTGGCGGTCGCGTGCGCGATGGCGGTCGCCGCCTGTGGGTACCCGCAGGCGTCGGGAGCCCGGAGCGCCAACGGGACAAGCTCGGTGCTCGGCTGGGGCGCGAACGCAGCCGGCCAGCTCGGCGACGGCAAGACCACCCCGAAAAAAGGAAGCGACATGCCGGTCAAAGTGGAGCTGCCCGCGGGGACCAAGGTGACCGCCATCGCCGCTGGCGGTCACCACAGCCTGGCGGTGACCTCGACCGGCGCGGTGCTCGCCTGGGGCTTCAACGGAGACGGTGAGCTCGGCGACGGGACCACGACCGCGCTACCCGAGCTCCACACGGAGCCCATTGGGAACACCGCACCCGGCGTTCCGGTGAAGGTGAAGCTGCCCACGGGGACCAAGGTGACCGCGGTGGCCGCCGCCGACGCCCACAGCTGCTCGAGTACGGCGGACGGCGGATACAGCGTGGCGGTGACCTCGACCGGTCAGGTGCTGGCCTGGGGCTACAACGGGTACGGCGAGCTCGGCGACGGGAGCACCACCCAAAGTGACGTTCCCGTCAAGGTGAAGCTGCCCGCGGGAACCAAGGTCACCGCGGTTGCTGCGGGCGGCTTCCACAGCCTAGCGGTGACCTCGACCGGACAGGTGCTGGCCTGGGGCGACAGCTCGAACGGCCAGCTCGGCGACGGGAAGACCACCCAAAGCGACGTTCCGGTCACGGTCAAGCTGCCCGCGGGGACCAAGGTCACCGCGGTGGCCGCCGGCTGCTTCCATAGTCTCGCGGTGACCTCGACCGGACAGGTGCTGGCCTGGGGCTACAACGGGTACGGCGAGCTCGGCGACGGGACGACCACCCAAAGCCACGTTCCGGTCACGGTCAAGCTGCCCGCGGGAACCAAGGTCACCGCGGCGGCCGCCGGCGGCTCCCACAGCCTAGCGGTGACCTCGACCGGTCAGGTGCTGGCCTGGGGCTACAACGGGTACGGCGAGCTCGGCGACGGGACGACCACCCAAAGCGACGTTCCGGTCACGGTCAAGCTGCCCGCGGGGACCAAGGTCACCGCGGCGGCCGCCGGCGGCTCCCACAGCCTGGTGCTGACCTCGACTGGCTCGGTGCTCGCCTGGGGCTACAACATGTACGGCGAGCTCGGCGACGGGAGCACCGCCTCAAGCAGCGTGCCGGTCAAGGTGACGCTCCCCGCACGGACCAAGGCGACCAAGCTCGGTGCCGGGTCGGTCGGCGACTACAGCCTGGCCCTGGTGCATCGCGCATGGAGGTAGCTGGTGCTGATCGCAGCAGCTGCGCGACCGGCCTACTGAGACGAGTGTCCTTGAGCCATGAGCGGGCCCGGCGCTGAGCGCCTCGTCGCTGCCGCTCGTGACACGGAGGGGCCAGCACGCCATCGTGACCCGATTAGGCGTAACCGGGGCAGTCTCTCGACTGCGATCTGGCTGTGCTCCGAGGGGTGGAGGAGTCGCTGCAGTCCTGCTTCGTAGTAGCGACGAGTACGCCGCTCGCGCCGAGCTCAGACCCGCAAAGCGCGGGCTGCAGGGCAGACTGGCGCAGGCAGCGGGGTCGCGCTTTCACGAACGAGGAGGTCTCTGGACCCCTCGGTGCCGGCCGACGCCCGGCCCCCGCGTGCCGCGCATTGCGGGTTCGTCGCCGCCGGCGACGAGATACCCGTGGGAAACCGGAAGCAGGGCCGGTCCGGCCGCCTTACCCCCAGTCGGTGCTGTCGCTCCACGCCTTGAGCAGTGACGCCGCGAGCGCTGCTGCATCGCGCGGAACGGGGCAGTCGGACCGAGACAGCTCCGTGGGGACTGAGCGGAAGCCACGGCTGGGCGCCGCAGAGTTCCGCTTCGACCGGATCGTTAGCAGCGGACCTGCTAGCAGGCGGACCGAAGCGTGCTCGGTTTCCGCGCGCGGAGCGGGTCTGGGCTCGGCTCGGGCGGCATGCTCCTCGCTACCACGAAGCAGGACTGCCGCGACTCGTGCAGTCCTCGAGCGCGGCGATTGAATCGCGGTCGGGAGGCTGCTCCTTGAGGCGCCTGAAGGTCATGTCGGCGCGGTGGGCCCCTTCGCTCGGACACCGGCAGTCGCGTCGACCACGATCACCCCGTTTTGCTCCTGACCGTGGCGGCGCGGCCAGGTTCGAGACGGCGATGCTGGCCAGACGGAAGTTCCTGGAGGCTGAGGTCGAAGCTCGCGACCTGCCTGCTGCGGGGACCAACGCGCGGATCTGGTCGGCTGGTCTCGTGGCGGACCGCGGAGGTCGCGCGGTCGGAAGTCGGCTATTCGCGTTGGTTGTTGGGGATTCGGTATCCGATGCCGGCGGTGTTCTGGATGATTTGGGGTTCGCCGAGTTTGCGCCTGAGTCGGGCGATCGTGACTCTGACGGTGTTGGTGAAGGGGTCGGTGTTCTCGTCCCAGGCCTGTTCGAGCAGGCGCTCTGTGCTGAGCGCGCCGGGGCTGGCTTTCATGAGGGCTTCGAGGACTGCGAATTCCTTGGCTGAGAGGTCGAGCTGCTGGCCGTTGCGGCTGGCGGTGCGGCCGATCGGGTCGAGCTCGATCCCGGCCGCTTTGAGCGTGCGGTTGCGTGCGGCCGGCTTGCGGCGTGCGAGCGCGCGGATCCGCAGGAGGAGCTCGGGGAAGTGGAACGGCTTGGGGAGGTAGTCGTCGGCGCCGAGCGCGAGGCCGGCGACGCGCTCGGCGGCGTTGCCGGCGGCGGTGAGCATCAGGATCATCGCCGGCTGCTCTGAATCGGTGATCATGTGGCAGAGCGTGTCGCCGTGGATGCCGGGGAGGTCGCGGTCCAGGACGACGACGTCGTAGGGGGTGAGGTTGAGTTTGGTGGCGGCGTGTAGTCCGTCGTAGGCGACGTCGACTGCCATGCCTTGGTCGCGCAGGCCTTCGGCGATCGTGTTCGCGAACTCCGGTTCGTCCTCGACGACGAGGACCCTCATGCGGGTACCGGTGTCGTGTGCGCCGGCGTGGCGGATGGCAGGTTGATCTCGACGCGCAGCCCGCCGGCGGCGCGGGCGTGCAGCTGGAGGGTGCCGCCGTGTGCGGCGGCGACTGCGGCGACGATCGAGAGGCCCAGCCCGTGACCGTTGCGCGAGCCCGTGCGCTCAGCGCCCAGACGCTGGAAGGGTTGAGCGAGCTGCGCGACGCTGTGCTGATTGAGGACTGGTCCGCCGCTGTCGACCACTAGGCGCGCGTGGTCGCCGTCGAGCTTGCATGAGATGTTGATGGAGCCGCGTGGCTGGTTGTGTCGTACGGCGTTCTCGATCACGTTCTCGACCATTCGCGCCAGCAGGGTCTCGCTTCCCGCCACCCGAACCGGCGCGAGGGCGGTTTGCAGCTCCAGCTGCTGGTCGGCGATCCGGTCACGCCGCGTCGCGAGCGCGTCGATTACGACCCGATCGAGCGAGACCGGACTGTGATCGGTGAGCGTGCCGTGTTGCGCGCGTGCGAGCAGGAGGAAGCTCTCCAGCATTCGGTCGGCGCGATCGAGGTCTTTGCGCAGGCCGGCGTCCAGCGCCTGGGTCTGCTGCGGCACGCCCTCGGGCTTGCCGATGGCGACGTCGAGTCTGGTGCGCATCATCGCCAACGGGGTGCGCAGCTCGTGCGAGGCGTTCGCGACGAACCGCCGCTGCGCTTCGAACGCCGCGTCCAAGCGCGCGAGTAGCGCGTCGATCGTGTCGGCCAGTTCTCTGAGCTCGTCGCGCGGTCCTTGCAGGGCGAGCCGGTCGTGGAGGTTGTCCTGTGAGATCCGGCGGGTCGCAGCCGTGATCGTGCGCAACGGCGCCAGCACGCGCCCGGCGACCAGCCAGCCGAGCGCGGCCGAGACGACTGTCATGAGCACCAGCGCAACCCCGGACTGGATCAGCAGCTGGTGCAGGTCGCCCGCGTGCTGCTGGCCGAGCAGATGCGCCACGCTCTGTCCGTTGGGCAGCACGCCGTGGGTGAACACCCCCTTCGATCGCCGCGCGCCCTTCAAGAGGTGCGCAGCCTTTGAGGGTGGTGTGTTCGGAAGCGATCCTGGGGCGCGGAAGCCCGCGGTTCCATGACGGACCAGCAGGTAGGTGATCGCCAGCAGGCCGGCTCCGGAGACGAGGAACAGGCCGCCGTACAGCGCCGTGAGGCGCAGGCGCACGCTGCCCGCTGGCAGACGAAGCCGTGGAACTCGATCACCACGCTTGCCGGCCGGCCACATCTCCTCGCTGATGATGGCGGACGGCGGTTAACAGCCGTGTAACGGCGGCCGTAGCGCTCCTGTTACGGGCCGTCGCGTAGAACCGAAGCTGCTGAGGAACCCCGGCTGAGTCCCACGAGATGCACAACGCCAGCAGCAGCAAAGCGCGCAACCGCCATCGCCCCGGCAGTTCGATCCCGCTCGCCGTCGTCGCCTGCGCGGTGGCGATTGCGGCTTGCGGATCCTCGGGCAAGTCGAGCAGCGCAGCCTCCTCGAGCCGTTACTCGCAGGCGCTCAAGTTAGCGGTCTGCATGCGCTCCCACGGCGTGCCCAACTACCCCGACCCGAGCGCAAACGGCGGCGGCGGCCTGATCGGCGGCCCGAAATCCGGGATCAGCATCCAGTCCCCCGCGTTCCAGGCCGCCGAGAAGGCGTGCGCCAAGCTCCAGCCCAGCGGCGGCGGGCCGCCGTCATCCCCATCGGCCAGCACCGAGCGCACGGCGCTCGCCTGGGCCAGGTGCATCCGCAAGCACGGCGTCCCGAACTTCCCTGACCCGTCCACCACCGCCGAGCAGGGCCTCATATACGACGGGCTCGTGTTCCCGGTGGGCTCTGGATTCAACCCCCAATCGCTCGCCTATAAGCAGGCGCAAGCCGCGTGCGGAGTCGGACCGTGACCCGAGCCGGTCGCGACGACGCGCACGGTGAGAACAGCGCCAACGGCACGGGCCACCCGCGTCGCAGCCTCCGGATCGCGCTCGCCGCCGCCAGCTGCATGCTCCCGATCACCGCTTGCGGGTCCGCGAGCAAAGCCAGCGGCTCGGCGGCCGAGTCGAGTCAGCACGCGCAAGGCGTGAGCTATTCGGATTGCATGCGCTCCCACGGAGTGCCCGACTTCCCGGACCCAAGCCCCTCCGGCGGCTACGAATTGTCGACGTCCGGGATCAACTTGCAGTCCCCCGCGTACCTGTCCGCCTCTCGGACGTGCGCCAGCTTGCAACCGGGCAACGACACCGCGAAACCGGTGATCTCCGAGACCCAGCAGGCCGAGATGGTCGCCAACGCGCGCTGCATCCGCAGACACGGAGTGCCGAACTCCCGGATCCGACATTCGCGGCAGGCGGCCAGGGCGTCACGTTCAACCTCCCACCCGGAATGAACCCAGCGGCGATGAACCGCAGCTCGCCGGCGATCCGCCGAGCCGCCAAGGCATGCGCGCACGTCGGCACACCGATCCCAGGAATCGGGGTCGGCTAACCGCAGCGCAGCCACCACCCGCGCCCAACCAGGCCCAAGCCCACGTCCGACTACGCCACCACCACGAACACGGAGGAACAAGTGATCCGACGGGAAGCATCGCCACCAGCCGAACTACCGGTCGCGAACGCGCGCGAAGTCTCGCAAAGCGCGTTCACTCGCCGCAGTTTCCTCGGCGCCGCCGCCACAACGCTGGCAATCGCGGCGGGGTGCGGCGCAGCGCCGGCAGCCAGCGCCGCCCGAGCGTCGCGACTGCGGCTGACGCTATTCCCGCCAACGGGCCCCTACGCGATCGGCATCGCATCGCTGTACCTGATCGACCACTCGCGACGCGACCCGTGGGTATCCAGCCAACCGCTTGAGCTGATGGTAAGCGTCTGGTACCCGGCGCGGAACCTCAGCAGCCACCCGAGGGCTCCCTGGATGCCAAAGGCCGCCGGCGCCCTGTTCCTAAAGCAACTGATCCCTCAGGCGCCGACATCATCCGGCACGACATCCAAGCCTGCCCCGTCAGTTTCGCTTCACGGTGTAAGCCTGCCAATAACCGATGCGCGTCGGGGAGCGCCAGTCGATCTCTCAGCTGGGCCATACCCGGTCGTGCTCTACCAACCAGGCTACGGGGACGACCGCGAACTCGGCACCGGACTGGTGTCGGACCTAGCCAGCCACGGCTACATCGTCGTCACGATCGACGACATATACGAGGCTGCCGAAGTGGAGCTCCCCAACGGGCGAGTCGCGGTTCCTCCCCGCCGGCCGAGTCCCACCATCGCAGCATCCGCCCGCGTCGACGACACGCGCTTCGTGCTGGACGAGCTCGTCCAACTGAGCTCTGGCGTCAACCCCGACGCCAATGATCGCGCGCTCCCCGCCGGGTTGGCCCAGGCGCTCGACCTGACCAAGATCGGCATGTTCGGCCACTCACTCGGCGGCGCCACAGCAGCCACGGCAATGGCCGCCGACGCACGGATCGGGGCCGGGATCGACCTCGACGGCAGCATCTTCCTCGCGCATGGTGCCAGCCAGGCCGCCGCCAACAAAGTGAAGAAACTCGCCGCCGCTGTCGCCAAGCAGATCGGCGACCGGCCGTTCATGATCATGAGCAGCCACGGACTCAGGCCCAACGGCGACCCCTCCTGGGCGGGCTTCTGGCCAAACCTCAAAGGCTGGCGACTATTCCTAACCCTCCGGCACTCCGAGCACTACACCTACACCGACCAGGAAGAGTTCCTCAGCCAACTACTCGCCGCCGGCATCATCCCCCGCCGACTCGCCAACCAGATCGTGACCCCAACGATCGGCACCATCAAACCAGCACCGGCCGTCGCCGCCGAGCGCGCATACATCGGCGCGTTCTTCGACCAGAACCTACGCAACATCACCTCCAGCCTGCTGACCCGCCCGTCTCCGCGGTACCCGGACATCCAGTTCCTCGGCACCTGACCCACTGCCCCGATCCGACAACGGCCCCTGGGTCGACGACCCCACTGACCACCCGTACATAAGCGAAGCGGCGCCGATCGCGACGCCGATGCCTCCGTCGTTCGTGACCGCTCCCGGACACAACCAGCCACGACGTCGTGGGCCTGATACCCGCGCGAGAACGAAAGCGAGTCTTGGCCCACGCGTGGCCGCGCACCTCCTTTTCGCCACCAGCGGGGCGCGAGGTGATCGAGGGCGGGCACCTGCTCGGTGACGAAACGGGGGCTGCCGGCCGCACGCGCCGAGCCGGGTCTTGTGACAACACGACAACCGCCGGCCGCCGCGAGGCCCGCCAACGCGAGTGCTGCTTGCGCAGGGGTTTGCGGAAGCCCCCCGCGACCTCGGCGTCAGTGTTGAGAAGGACGAGACGCGCAACTCCGACGAGATCGGCGGCGAGCTTGTCCTCCGCCCGGGAGCAGAAGTCGTACTCGGCAGAGCCCTCGCCGGCGCTGGCCGACCGCCGAGATTTGTGCGATTCCTACAACCGAGGGCGGCTGATCCGAGCCGGCGGACTCACTGCAGAGCGCCTCGCTTTCGCGGCGCTCCGATCGGGTTGCCAACCTCGTGCATACGTACGGCCGGCGTCCTCGACGTCGGCGACGCCGGTCGACCTGGCTGCTGCTATCGCCCTCTATGAACGAGGGCTCGTTGTCAAGTCCCCCTCGCGCGATGTTGGGCGGGAGGCTTGCGCGCGGTCGGCTCGTCAAGGGGCGCGGGCGGGTGGTCGATGGTGTGGAGCGGTGCTCATCTCTCTATCGCTTCATCAAACTTCGAGGACCAGGTGTTATCGGTGCTCGCTGCGGTGGCGCAACTCAAAAATGGACTGTCAGGCAGTCAGGGCGAAAATGGCGCCTGCCGGAGCGAAGGGCATAAACGGCTGGTTGCGGGTCAGCATGTACCAGATCGCCTCGGTCAGCTTTCTGGCGAGCTCGATCTGGGCGACTTTCGCGCCGCGCTGATGACCGAGGCGGCGCTTGGTGCGCTGGTAGCGCTCCTTGTAGAGCGGGTGCGAGGAGGCGGCGATCGCCGCCTCCATCAGTCCCCAGCGCAAATACCTGGGGCCGCGTTTGGAGAGCGGGCCGCGCCGGTCCATGTCGCCGGACTGGTTCACGCGCGGGCACAGGCCGGTGTAGCCGGTCAGCTTGGTCGGCGAGGAGAAGCGGTTGATGTCGCCGATCTCTGAGGCGATCGTGAACCCGGTGACCCAGCCGATCCCCGGGGCGGTCATCAACAGCGGGATGTAGCGATGATCGGCTCCCGAGCGGCGCAGCCATCTTTCGATCTCACCGATCCGCCGCTCGAGCTCGTCGATCAGCTCAAGGCTCGCCCGGACGTGACCGCGCCACGGCTCGGGGAAGTCCAATTCGGCGAGCAGCTTGCGGCCGGCGACGCCGAACAGGTCGGCCATCGGGACCTGATGCCCGAACGCGATCAGCGACGAGTGAACCCGATCTTGAGCGTCGCGCGGTGCTTGACCAGGTGCAGCCGCCAGCGGGCGCGCTCGCGCTCGGCGCGCAGCTCCGGCGTGGGCAGCCAGATCGCCGGCACCAGATCGCGGAACGACAACTCCGCCAGCACCCGGGCGTCGACCTTGTCGGTCTTGCACGCCAACGGCGCCAGGCCCTTGACCCGCTGCGCGTCGGCGACCAACACCTCCCACCCATACCTGACCAACTCGTCGTGCACGAACCGCGCGCCGTTCATCGATTCAACGACCCCGCGCACAGGCTCGTCATACACCGCGACGCGCCGCGACAGCCCATACAGCCCGTCGCGATCAGATGGCGCCCGAAAATGCTCGACCAGCTCCCCCTCGCTCGAGATCAAGCACACGTCAACGCGCTTGCGACTCAGGTCTAACCCGACGTGCAGCACAGCAACTCCTCCCTTCCCAGGAAGCCGAGCAGGATCGGCCCGCCCCACGGCGTACCGTGAGCGAGGTCGGTCCTTCGTTTCGAATAGCCGGCCGCGCGGACCACACCGCGCGCGCCTGACCTACGATGTTCGACGCGGAGGACCGACCGCCTTCACCCAGCTACCCGCCTCGGGCGGCCCCCCGCCCTCGTTCATCACATTCAAGAGGAATCGTCACTAGCGCGGCGACCGGACGAGCGCTTTGCCGCGAAGGCAATCGGCCGGCTGAGCGCTCGGCGGACGAGTCCTGCGACGACGGCGCAACCACACGGTTTCAGACCGCTAAAGCGAGGGACACCAGCCAGCCCCCAGACGAAGCGGACGGCGACGATGCGCGGACCTTCCGTGCGCCCCCGATTTGATGACCAAAGTTGATGACCAATCCGATTTGGAGCGATGGGCCAGGGACTCCGGAGCAGTCAAAAAGGTCTGATTACCAGGACTCCTGATGATGGAGCCAGCCGGGATCGAACCGGCGACCTCCTGCTTGCAAAGCAGGCGCTCTCCCAACTGAGCTATGGCCCCGTCGACGACCCAGTTTAACTGCCGGGCTAGAGCGGTCAGCACGTCGCTGATCCCGATCGGGACGCGCCTGAAGCGATGACCGGTGGCGTGGAACACTGCGTTCGCGACTGCTGCGGCGGTGCCGACGATGCCGATCTCGCCGATCCCCTTGCTGCCCATTGGGTTCAGGTGAGGGTCGTCCTCGTCGATCCAGGTGGCGTCGAGGTCGACGATGTCGGCGTAGGTCGGTACGTGGTAGGTGGCGAGGTCGCGGGTGACGACGTCGCCGAAGTGCGGGTCGTGGATGCCCTCCTCGGTCAGCGCCATGCCGATCCCCATCGTCATCCCGCCGATGAACTGCGAGCGGGCGAGCTTGGCGTTGATGATCCGGCCCACCGCAAAGACACCGAGCGCCCGCGAAACGCGCACCTCGCCCGTGACCCCGTTGACGCGCGCCTCGACGAACTGGGCCCCGAACGCGTGGCGCGAGAGTGGCTCGTCGTTCTCGATGTCCTCCGTCGTGTCGGCCCGTACCTCATCCGCGTCGCCGTCACGGAGCTCCCTGCATGCCTTGACGATCGCTGAACCCCACGACGCGGTGCCCATCGAGCCGCCGGCGAGCATCGCGTACGGCAGGTCGCTGTCGCCGATCTCAAGACGCACGCGATCCGGCGCCGTTCGCAACGTGTCGGCGGCAATCTGCGTCAGCGCTGTGCGCGCGCCGGTCCCGATGTCAGCGGCCGCGATGCCGACGACGTAGCTGCCGTCCGGCTGCCGACGCGCCACGGCCTGCGAGGGTCTGCCGGCGCGCCGGATACGTCGACGCCGCGACGCCCATCCCGATCAGCCATGGCCCGTCGCCGATCGCCCCAGGCGCGGGGTCGCGTGCGGCCCAGCCAAATCGCTCTGCGCCCTCGTGCAGACAAGCGACCACGTTCCGGCTCGAGAAGCGATGCCCGCTCTCTGGATCGACCTCGGGCTCGTTGAGCACGCGCAGCTCGATCGGATCGATCCCGCAGTCGTACGCCAGCTCGTCGATCGCCGACTCGAGCGCGAACATCCCCGGGCACTCGCCGGGAGCGCGCATCCACGAAGGCGTCGGGACGTCGAGCCTCGCGAGCCGGTGGGAGGTCTGGCGGTTCGGCGCCGCATACATCATCCGGGTCACGACCGCGGTCTGCTCCGCGAACTCCTGGATCGTCGACGTCTGCTCGACCACGTCGTGGCCAATCGCGGCGAGCCGGCCGTCGCGACTGGACCCGAGCCGAATCCGCTGGATCGTCGGCGTGCGGTACCCGGTCAGCGTGAACATCTGCTGACGGGTGACCGCCAGCTTCACGGGACGTCCCGTGACCTTGGCCGCCAACGCCGCGGCAACCACGTGCGGCCGCGGGGTTCCCTTTGAGCCGAAGCCGCCGCCGACGTGCGGCGAGATGACGCGGACCTGCTCTGGCTCGAGCCCGAACGTCTTCGCGATCGTCTGCCGCTCCATGCTCGAGCCCTGGCTCGAGTCGTACACCGTGAGGCTGCCGTCGGGCTCCCACAGCGCCACCGCCGCGTGTGGCTCCATCGGGTTGTTGTGCTCGTACGGCGTCTCGTACGTCTGATCGACCGCGACCTCAGCCGCGCTGAATGCGCCCTCGAAATCGCCGTCTGCGGTATCGGTGTCGAAGTTCGGGTTGACCCTGTCGGGCTTGTAGAGGTCGGGGTCGTCGCGACGCAGCTCCGTGTCGTGCGGCTGCTGGTCATAATCGACGCCGACAAGCTGGGCTGCGCGGCGGCCGGTCTCGGAGCTCTCGGCGACTACGACCGCGACGATCTGACCGCGGTAGGCCACCTGATCGCTTTGCATCACGGCCAGCTCGCCCGCACCCTCCAGTCGCGGCGCGTTTTCATGCCAGAGGACGTCGATCACCCCCGGGAGCGCGCGTACGGCTGGCGCGTCCACGGAGCGAACGCGGCCCGTTGGCGATCGTCGACTGGACGAGCACCCCATAGGCGAGGTTCTCCGGCTCGTGCTCGTACGCGTATCGAGCCACGCCCGATACCTTCTCGCGCCCCTCGACGCGGTCAAGTGGCGCACCCACGATCGGCGTGGCCAGGGCCGCCATCAGCTCCCGTCCGCGGCGAGGTCGGCCAGCGTGCTGACGATCACGTTCCGGGCGAGAGCCGACCTTGTACGCGTTGTCGCGCAGCGGCTTCGCCGAGCGCGAGCTCCGCGTCGGCGGCGCGGGCGAAGTTCTGCTCCGTGGCCGGCGCGTCTCTGAGTGCCCGCTCGATCTCGGCTGCGCGCCACGGCTTGTGCGCGATCCCCCCGAGCGCGACCCGGACTTCGCGTACGTTGGCGCCGTCGAGCTCCAGTGCGGCCGCGACCGACACCACCGCGAACGAGAACGATGCACGCTCGCGAACCTTCACGTATCGCGAGTGGCGGGCAAACGACAGCGCCGGAAGACGGACCGCGCGGATCAGCTCGCCCGGCTCGAGGATCGTGTCGCGGTCCGGTTCGGCGCCCGGGAGGCGGTGCAGGCCCACGAGCGGCAGGTCGCGCTCGCCGCCCGGCCCGACTACCTCGACCGCCGCGTCGAGCGCCACCAGCGCCACCGCCATGTCGGACGGGTGCGTGGCGACGCACTGCTCGGAATACCCGATGATCGCGTGGTTATGATGCTCGCCGTCGCGCGCGGAGCAGCCGGATCCGGGCGTGCGTTTATTGCACGGCCGCGTCGTGTCCTGGAAGTAGACGCAGCGGGTGCGCTGCAGCAAGTTGCCCGCCGTCGTCGCCAGGTTCCGAAGCTGACCGGATGCGCCGTGCAAAAGCGCCGATGAGAGCAGCGGGTAGCGTTCGCGGACCAGCGGGTGCGCAGCGAGTTCGCTGTTGCGGACCGCGCCCCCGATCCGGATACCGCCGTCGGCGAGCTCCTCGACCTGATCACTTTCCAGGCCCGAGACGTCGATCAGCGCCGCGGGCTCCTCGACGCCGAGACGCATCAGGTCGACGAGATTCGTTCCGCCGCCGAGGAACATCGCGTTGGGCGTCTTGGCGAGCAGCTCGACCGCGCCGTTGACGTCCGCGGCGCGCTCGTACACGAAACGGTCTCACTCGATTCCCGTCCTGATGATCGCCTCGACGAGGTTCGGATAGGCGCCGCAGCGGCACAGGTTGCCGCTCATTCGCTCGCGGACCTCATGTTCGCTGAGTTGCACGCTCCCAGTCGTAACAGCGCTCGGCCAGCCGTCCTTGAGCTCGCGGAGCATCCCGGTCGCCGAGCACAGCTGCCCGGGGGTGCAGTAGCCGCATTGAAAAGCGTCGAGCTCCACGAACGCCTGTTGCAGCTCACTCAGCCGGCCGTCGTCGGCAAGACCCTCGACCGTCGTGACCTCGGCGCCGTCATGCGCCACCGCAAGCGCGAGGCAAGCATTCGCGCGGCGACCGTCGATCAGCACCGTGCACGCGCCACACTGCCCATGGTCGCATCCCTTCTTCGACCCGGTCAGCCCGAGCTGTTCGCGCAGGAGGTCGAGCAGCGAGGTGCGCGTGTCGATCCGGAGCGCGTGCTCGACGCCGTTGATGCTCAAGCAGACAGATGCGATGACGGGCTCATCCATCGCTGAACCAGTACCCCGCCGATGACGGGGACAACCAACCGGACGCCGAATGCTCAGTCCCCGCCGAGCACGAGCTTGAGATAGCCGTCGGCGATCTCGCTCGGGCTGAAGCGTCCGCGCGGTTGGTACCACTGTGCGGTGTGGTTGACCATCCCCAGCAGGGCGACCAGTGCCAGGCGCGTGTCGACGCCGGTGTGCCGGCCCGCGTGCGCTTCCTCGAGCGCGTGCTCGACGATCCGCTCGAACGCCTTGCGGCTCTCGCGGACGCCGTGCCATTGGGCGCCGCGCTCGATCGTGTGGCGCTCCTGCTGAAAGACGAGCATGTGGTTGCGGTGGTCGACGACACACGCGACCCAGACCCGGACGAGGGAAGTAAGCCGCTCTTCGGGCGGGTCGTCGCTGAGCATGATCTCGCGCGCGCTGGTCAGCAACGGCTCCATCAGCTGGTCACAGATGTTGATCAGCAGCTGCTCCTTGCTGCCGAAGTAGTGGTACAGGGCGCCGGTCGCGAGCCCCATCGAGCCGGCCAGATCCTGCATCGTGGTCTGGTCGAAGCCGCGTTCGGCGAACACCTTTGCCGCCGCGTAGACCATCTCGTCGCGCCGACGGTCGTATCGTTCCTGGAGCGCGGGGCGTGTGGGGCGGCCAGGCATCAGCAAATTGTAGCGGATTTATTCGAACGATGGTTCGAAGTCCGCACAATCGTTCGGTACAATCGGCAGCATGTTGTTCGACCTCGACGACGACACCCGGCTGCTGCAGCGAACCGTCATGGAGTTCGCCGAGGCGGAGGTGGCGCCGGCGGCCGCCGAGCTCGACCGGACCCACGCGTTCCCGTACGAGATCGTCGCCAAGATGGCGGCGCTCGGCTGGATGGGGATTCCGTTCCCTGAGGACGTAGGCGGAGCCGGGGGGACGACGCTCCAGTACGCGATCGCGGTGGAAGAGTTGACGCGGGCCGACTCGAGCGTGGCGATCACGCTGTGCGCGCACACATCGCTCGGTACGCAACCGATCTACCTGTACGGCTCAGACGCCCAGAAGCAGGAGTGGCTGCCGCGGCTGTGCAGTGGCGAGATCCTCGGTGCGTTCGGCCTGACCGAGCCGGAGGCCGGTTCCGACGCCGGCAACACGAGAACGCGGGCCGAGCTCGACGACGGCCACTGGGTGATCAACGGCGCCAAGCAGTTCATCACCAATGCCGGGACGGACATCTCCGGCGTGGTCAGCATCACCGCCCGCACGGCGCCCGACGAGATCTCAAACCTGATCGTCCCGAACGGCACTCCTGGCTACGAGCAAGCCGAGCCGTATCGCAAGATGGGGTGGAACGCATCCGACACGCGCCCGCTGACGTTCACGGACTGCCGGGTGCCGGCTGAGAACCTGCTCGGTGGCCGCGGGGAGGGGTTCAGGCAGTTCTTAACCGTGCTCGACATCGGCCGGATCGGAGTCGCCGCGATGGGGGTCGGGCTGGCCCAGGGGGCACTTGACCAGGCGCTCGCATACGCCAAGGAACGGCGCGCGTTCGGCAAGCCGATCTCGAAGTTCCAGACGATCCAGGCCAAGCTCGCAGACCTCGCGACGGAGATCGAGGCGGCCCGCCTGCTGACCTACAAAGCGGCGTGGCTGAAGGACGAACAGCGCCCGTTCGGCCTGACGGCGGCGCAGGCCAAGCTCAAGACCGGCCGGCTCGCGGTCCGCGCGACCGAGGAGGCGGTTCAGATCCACGGCGGCTACGGCTATATCGAGGAGTACCCCGTGTGCCGCTTCTACCGCGACGCGAAAATCCTCACGATCGGCGAGGGCACCGACGAGGTTCAGCAGATGGTGATCGCGCGAGGGCTCGGCGCTTGAGCGAGTTCGCCGTCAAGCAAGCGCGGATCCGCGAGGTCGGCCCGCGCGATGGCTTTCAGAACGAGCCGGAGATCATCACGACCGACGTCAAGGTCGAGCTGATCAACGCGCTCGCACGTACGGGTCTGAAACGACTCGAAATAACAAGCTTCGTGAGGCCGGATGTGATCCTGCAGCTCGCCGACGCACGCGAGGTGCTGGAGCGGATCGATATCCCTCCGGGCGTCAGTCGCAGCGTTCTGATCCCGAATGAGCGCGGGCTCGACAACGCGCTCGCGGTCCGCGACCGCTTCGACGAGATCAACGTCTTCCTGTCGGCGTCAGAGACGCACAACCGCAAGAACGTGAACCGCTCCGTGCAGGAGTCGCTGACGGAACTCGAGCGGGTGCTGGCGCGTGCGCGCGAGGCCGGCCTACGGTGCGAGGGCGTGATCAGCGTCTCGTTCGGGTGTCCGTACGAGGGACACGTCGAACCGGCGCGGGTGTTCGAGATCGCATCGAAGCTGGCGCAGGCCGGCGCACAGGAGATCGGTTTCGGCGACACGACCGGGATGGCTAACCCACGCCAGGTGCACGAGTTCTTCGAGCAGGCGCAAGCCGTACTGGAAGGCGTCGAGCTGACGGCCCACTTTCACAACACCCGCGGACAGGGCCTGGCGAACGTCTACGCGGCGTTGGAAACCGGGATCGACTCGTTTGAGTCGAGCTTCGGGGAGTTGGGTGGTTGCCCTGTTCCGCCGGGCGCAACCGGCAACATCGCGACCGAGGATCTGGTTTCGATGCTGCACGAGATCGGGGTGCAGACCGGGGTCGACCTGCCGGCGTTGATTGCCTGCACTCGGCTGCTGCGGCGCCATCTCGGGCGCGAGCTCGGCAGCCACACGCTTGTCGCGGGGCCGGTCGACTGGCATCGCTGATGTTCGATTGCGTGCTGATCGCGAACCGTGGCGAGATCGCGCGGCGCGTGATCCGGACGCTCAACCTGCTCGGGATCCGCTCCGTCGCGGTGTATGCGCCTCGCGGATCGCCGCGCACCTCACGTGCGCGAAGCCGACGAGGCCGTGCCGATCCCGTCATACCTGGATATCGAGGCGATCATCGCCGCATGCGTGCAGACACGCGCGCAGGCGCTGCACCCGGGCTACGGGTTCCTGTCCGAAAACCCGGCGCTCGCCCGCGCGTGCGCGGATGCCGGCGTCGTGTTCGTCGGGCCACCGCCCGAGGCGAGCGAGCTGATCGGCGACAAGCTGCGCGCCAAGGAGCTCGCGCAGCGCATCGGCGTGCCGGTCGTGCCGAGTTACACGGAGGACGAAGCGAGGAGCGCCACATACCCGCTGCTCGTCAAGGCGGCGGCGGGCGGCGGCGGGCGCGGGATGCGCGTCGTGCAGTCGGCAAATGAGCTCGATCAGGCGCTTCAGTCCGCGCAGCGCGAGGCGCAAGCAGGGTTCGGCGATCGACGAGTGTTCATCGAGCGCTTCCTCCCCCGCGCGCGCCATATCGAGGTCCAAGTGCTGGCCGATTCGCACGGAACCGTGCTGCACCTCGGCGAGCGCGAGTGCTCGCTGCAGCGCCGCTATCAGAAGGTGATCGAGGAGTCGCCGTCCCCCGTCGTCGGCGACGCGCTGCGACAGTCGCTCGGCGAGGAGGCGACCGCACTTGCCCGCGCCGCCAGGTACGTCAACGCGGGGACGGTCGAGTTCATCGCGAACTCCGAGGACCCGACCGAGCACTATTTCCTCGAGGTCAACGCCCGCCTGCAGGTCGAACATCCGGTGACCGAGCTCGTCACCGGTCTGGACCTCGTCGAACAGCAGCTGCGGATCGCGGCCGGCGAGCGGCTCGGTCTCACACAGCAGCGACATCCGGCTCGACGGCCACGCGATTGAGGCGCGGATCAATGCCGAGGACGCGGCGCGCGACTTCCTGCCGACCGCCGGGCGCGTCCTGAGCTATCGCCGGCCCGCCGGAGTCCGCGTCGACGATGCGATCGAGGCCGGCGGGGTGATCGAAACGACCTATGACTCGCTGCTGGCCAAGGTGGTCACCCACGCAGCCGACCGCGCCACCGCACTGGCAGAGCTCGAGCACGCGCTGGGTCAAACCTCGGTCCTTGGCGTGACGACGACGACCGGCTTCCTGCGCGAGCTGCTCAGGTCAGAGGACGTTCGTGCTGGCCGACTCGACACCGGCCTGATCGGGCGCCTGCAGCCGCTCGGCGGCGGGCCTGAAACCGACCACGTCGCGCTCGCGGCGGCGCTGATCTCGCTCGCGCTGAAAAACGAGCGCAGCGGCGACGACCCGTTTGCTCGTGTCGATGGCTGGCGGCTCGGCGGCCGGCGGGCCAGCTCCTGGTGGCGACTCAGCGTCGGAGGCAGCGAGCCGATCGAGCTCGAGCTCAAAGACGTGGCCCAGCACGACCAGCAACGGACCAGCCCGAATTCGTTCGCGCTGACGATCGCCGGCGAACGTGGCGAATGGCAATACGCGACCGATGGCGATCTGATCTGGATCGGCGCCGGCGGGTGGGCCTGGGCCGTGCGCCGAGCGATGGCCTCGGCGGCGCAGGACGCCCAGTCCGACGGCGATCTCCGCGCCCCGATGCCGGGGCAGGTGCTGCTCGTGCCGGCGCGCGTTGGAGATCGAGTTCGTACCGGTGACCCAGTGGTGGTGCTCGAGTCGATGAAGATGGAGCTCGTGCTCGCGGCTCCCGTCGACGGCCTCGTCGCGGAGCTCAGCGTCGGGGTCGGAGACAGGGTCGCGGTCGATCAGCCGCTCGCGCGCGTGGAGAGCGGCGAATGACCGTCCTGCGATCGAAGGTCAGCGCCGCATCCGACGAGTTCCGCGCCAATGCAGCCGCCAATCAGGCGCTCGTTGACGATCTGCGATACCAACTCGAACGCGCTGCGCTCGGCGGCGGCGAACGCGCGCGGGAGCGGCACGTAGCTCGGGGCAAGCTGCTGCCGCGCGAGCGCGTGGACCGCCTGCTCGATCCCGGCTCGCCGTTTCTGGAGCTGTCGCCGCTCGCCGCCCACGGACTGTACGACGACGAGGCGCCTGGCGCCGGGATCATCACTGGGATCGGGGTCGTGAGCGGCCGCGAGTGCGTGATCGTCGCCAATGACGCGACGGTCAAGGGCGGCACCTACTACCCGATGACCGTCAAGAAGCATCTGCGGGCGCAGGAAGTCGCGCTGCACAACCGCCTGGCGTGCATTTACCTGGTCGACTCCGGCGGCGCGTTCTTACCGCGTCAGGACGAGGTGTTCCCGGACCGCGAGCACTTCGGTCGGATCTTCTTCAACCAGGCGACCATGTCGGCCGCAGGGATCCCGCAGATTGCGTCGGTGATGGGCTCCTGCACCGCCGGCGGCGCCTACGTGCCCGCGATGAGCGATGAGACGGTGATCGTTCGTAACGAGGGGACGATCTTCTTGGGCGGGCCGCCGCTGGTCAGGGCCGCGACCGGCGAAGAGGTGACGGCCGAGGAACTGGGCGGCGGCGAGCTTCACTCGCGCACCTCCGGGGTCACCGACCACCTGGCCGAGGATGACCGGCACGCGCTCGAGATCGTCAGAAACATCGTCGCGACGCTCGCGCCGAAGCCCGCGCCGCCGTGGGAGCGGATCGCGGCGGAGGAGCCGGCTGTCGACCCCGAGACGTTGCTCGGTGCCGTTCCTCCGGACGTGCGCAAGCCCTACGACGCGCGCGAGATCATCGCCCGGATCGTCGACGGCTCGCGGCTGCAGGAGTTCAAGGAGCTGTACGGCGCGACGCTCGTGACCGGCTTCGCCCATATTCACGGCCATCCGGTCGGGATCCTCGCCAACAACGGGATCCTGTTCTCCGAGAGCGCGCTGAAGGGTGCCCACTTCATCGAGCTCTGCGACCAGCGACGGATCCCGCTCGTGTTCCTGCAGAACATCACCGGCTTCATGGTCGGCCGCGACTACGAGGCGGGCGGGATCGCCAAGCACGGGGCCAAGCTGGTAACCGCGGTCTCGACGGCGCGGGTGCCGAAATTAACAGTGATTGTCGGCGGCTCGTTCGGGGCGGGTAACTACGGGATGGCCGGCCGCGCCTATTCGCCGCGGCTGCTGTGGATGTGGCCCAACGCGCGGATCTCCGTGATGGGCGGCGAGCAGGCGGCGACCGTCATGACCGAGGTCGGCCAGCCCGAGACCGGCGCCCAGCTGCGCGAACAGTACGAGCGCCAGGGTCAGCCGTACTACGCGACCGCGCGCCTGTGGGACGACGGGGTGATCGACCCACGCGAGACCCGCGACGTCCTCGGGCTGGGACTATCGGCTGCCGCCAACGCGCCGTTGGCGGACGTCAGGTACGGCGTCTTCAGGATGTAGCGGCCGGCTCAGCCGTCGAAGTCGAAGTCCTTCGGCGGGCGCTGCTCGAACCACAGGCGGTCGTGGTCCGGGGTGTCCTGAAGGAACTCGGGCGTCTCCTCGAGCACGTCATCCTCGCCGGGCTTCGCTCCAAGCTCCTCTTCAACGTCGAACTCCGCGGTTTCCGCGCCGCCGGCCGGATGTGGCGGTGGGGTCGGCTCGCGGTGCTCGTCGGCACCGGCGGACTCGGCCCCAGCGGACGGCTTCGGCTCGGTATCGAACTCGAAATCGTCGTCGGAGAGTGGTTCCCGATTGCGTGCATCGTCTTCGCGCTCGGCCGTCTCGTCCTCGTGCGACAACTCGTCGAGCGAGTCGTGGCTCCACCCCCCCTCGTCATCGGCCTCCTGGTCGTAGGCGAAGCCCGAATCGGGCTCGTCGTCGGAGCTCTGCTGCCCCTCCGGCGCGCGCCTCACGGGACCAAGGGCCTCGCGCTCATCGCGCTCGACTTCGGCCGGATCGGCGCCCCGGCGGCGCTTGAGGTCTAGGTGCTCGCGAATCGCGTCGTCAAGAAGACCCATCGGCTTAAAGCCTAGCGGCCGCCGAGTACGTTGGCGGTTTGTGAACCCGCTTTAACAGTCCGATTCTTGCCGTCGCGCTTTGCCCCGTACAGAGCACCGTCGGCGGCCGAGATGAGCCCATCCTTGTTGCCATCGGCCGACGCGGCGACGCCGACGCTGGCCGTGATCTGAAGCGAACCTTCACGATCCAGCAATGGGACTTGCATCTGCTCGATCGCATCGCGCACACGCTCGGCGATCACGTAGGTGCCATCGAGGTCCGTATGCGGGAGGATCACTGCGAGCTCCTCGCCGCCGTAGCGGGCGGGAACGTCGACATCGCGCGAGTTGTCGCGGAGCACCTGAGCCACACAGCGCAAGACGACGTCGCCCTGCTGGTGACCGTAGAGATCGTTGATCGACTTGAAATCGTCGATGTCCAGCATCACGAGGCCGACGGCGTAGTTGTAGCGCCGGACCTCGTCCATCTCCGCCCCGAGCAGGTTCTGGAACTGGCCGTGGGTCGCAAGCCCGGTGAGGTCGTCGGTGATCGCCTGCCGTTGCACGTCGAGGTGCAGGTTGACGTTGGCGAGCGCCAGCGTCGCCCGCGCTGCCAGCGATCGCAGGAGCTCGCGGTCGTCCTCCGTGAACTCGCGGCCTCGGCAGACCGTGATCAGACCGTGGGTCGGGGCGCCGGGGGCAATCGGGCCGAGCGCGACCGTAGCGACGCACACGCCGTTCCCCGATGCGTCGCCGGTGTCGTCTCTGTCGAGCGCCTGCTGCTCGGCACCGGCAAGCAGTCCGTCGAGCCCGTCAAATGAACCTACACTGGTGACCTCCGTGAGCGGGTCGGCGGCGTGCTCGCGAGCCTTGATCCGGCCACGGTCGGCCGATGTGGCGTCGATCGCGGTCTCGAGCGCCAGCTGCAGCAGCGCGCCGCGATCGAGGTTTGATGCGAACGCCTCGCCGATGTTGCGGATCGAGCGCCGGACGCGGGCCTGCTCGAGCTGGAGCTCGTCCAGACGGGTCGCGAGCTGCACCGACATCTTGTTGAACTCCTCCCCCAATGCGGCGAACTCATCGTGGCCATGGGTCTGGATCGGCGATGAGAAGTCGCCACTGCCCAGGCGACGGGCGGCCTCGAGAAAGCGCGACAACTGCCCCTGCAGGGCACGCGAGGCGAGCACTGTGAAACAGACCGCGAGGACCAGGAAGGCGAAGATGAAAAATGCCGCCACCAGCCTGTCGGTCGACAGCGACCCGCCGGCCGCGGCCTGGTTCGACAGAACCGTGACCTCAATCGGGCTGTGCCCAAACCCACTGAAAGCGAGCGTCAGCGCCTGATAGGTCGCGCCGCCGATCTTGATCGCGCCCGAGCGTGGCAGGGCCCTGTCCCGAGCCGCCGGGAGCGTCGCGCTGAGCGTCTGCCCGCCCTGCCTGACGACGACCTCGAAGCCACGCCCCGTGAGCTGGTTGGCGTACTGCGCGGCGGTCAGCTGGGACAGCATGATCGACCGTGTCTGCGCCGAGCCGGCCTGCTTGATGATCGCCAGCCCCGGGGCGACCGCCGTCGGATCACCGATGTCGGCGACCTTGCGGGCGCCGATCGAGACCGTCACGCGAGTGAAGCCGGATTGATCGACGAGCGCTTCGACGCGGTCCGGGATACGACTGGGGCGAGCGCGCTCGAGTGCGCGCGCAACCGTCCGGGCGTCGAGGCTGGCCGAGCGACTGGCCTGCTCGTACACGCCGGCGGCGGCACTCGCGAGCCCGTTTGCCCGTGCCTGCGCCTTGCCCTGCTGGCTGTCGTTGATCAGCGTGAACACCAGGAAACCGACAGCCGCCATCGGAATTACGACGATCAGCAGAAAAAAGGTTGTTAGGCGCGCGCGAAAGCTCATCGAGACACGGGGGCGTTCAGATAGGTATCGGCCGTTTTTGCGTGATCGACAAGCCCCTGCGACAAAGTGCCCAGCTGCGCTCGCGCCCAGACATAACAGCGGGGCTACACTAGGCGCCACCGCGCGGCCCCGGCCGCCGCACGGGGCTATAGCTCAGTTGGGAGAGCGCCTGGATCGCACCCAGGAGGTCGGGGGTTCGAGTCCCCCTAGCTCCACTCACTCACTCATCACGAACGGTCTGCAAGAAGCCGCGCAAGCCGGCGGCTGCGCTTGTTCATGGCAATCGTCCCATCCGTACCGCGGTCGGCACTGACCCTCCGCTCTGACGTACCCCGGCCGCGGATCTGAGGTAACCGGCACTGGCAAGACTGGGCACGCGTCCGATGTGCGGAGCGGGACTCAGACGCATCCTGTGGGCATGCTCACATCAGCCCCCGTCGCACGCCGCCGCCTGTCCGGCGGCCAGCCGTTTCACCGCCGCATCGTCAGCCGTAAGAGTTTCATCGTCCGCACACTGTCAAGCCGGGCCGTCGTGATCTCGACGGCTCGAGGGCTGGCGTTGCCGGCGGTGCTGGCGGTGATCGTGTGCGGGGCCTGGGCGGCGCAGGCCGATGCATTCGTTTACTGGACTAACAACGAGTCGCTCGGCGCGCGAACCTCGACGGCTCAGGCGTCAATCAGAACTTGCTCGGCATCGGGCTGGGCCCAGCGGCATGGCGGTCGACGGCGAGCAGGTCTACTGGACCAACCCCGAGGGCAACACAATCGGGCGCGCGAACCTCGACGGCTCGGGCGTCGACGACAGCTTCGTCGTCGGCGCGGATCACCCGGCCGCGGTGGCGGTCGACGCGCTGCCGCTTCGGCCGTCGGCATCGATCACGACCCCGGCCAGCGGCGCGACCTACACAGTCGGGCAGGTGGTCAATTCGAGCTTTACGTGCAGCGACGGCGCGGGCGGACCCGGGATCGCCTCGTGCCTGGATCAGAGCGGGCATGGCTCAGGGGCCGCGCTCGACACCTCCACGCCGGGTCCGCACACGGTCACGGTCACGGTCACGGCGACCAGTAGCGACGGTCAGACCGCGACCGCCACCGAGACCTACGCCGTCGCCGCGCTGACGATGCCAAATCCTGTCCTTCGCGACCTGAGGGAGTCACATCGCCGCTGGCGCGAGGGCAGCACGTTGCCACACATCACCAGCCACGCCAACCGCACTGCAGGCCAGCGTGCGCCGGGGACGACGTTCAGCTTGAGGCTCGACCAGCCCGCGACGATCAGGCTGATCTTCGCGCGGCAAGCTTCAGGTCGAGTCGTCGGCCTCACGGGCCACAGCGACTGCGTCGCGCGGACTGAACACAACCAGCGGCGCCCGCAACTGCGTGCGCATGGTGACGGCCGCCGCGCTATCGCTCAGAGCGCCCAGCGGCGCTGACAGGATCGGCTTTGCGGGTCGCGTCAGCCCCGCGCACAAGCTGGGCCTCGGCAGCTACACGGCCATCGTCACGGCCACCAACGCCGGCGGGGAGAGCTCAGCGCCCAAGTCGCTGCGGTTCACGATCGTCAGATAGCCGCAAACCAGCCACTACTACTCGAAGACGAAGCCCCATGACCATCATCCTGATCATCAACGTTGCCCTCTCCACTGCCGTGCTGGCCGCTGTCCTCAGTCTGCTCGTATGGAGCATCGCTGCTCAGCACCGCAGCCTCCCGAATGCTGAGATGCAGACCCCGACTCACCGGGCCGGCAATTTCAGGCGTGTCCCGCCCCACCCCTCGCGTGCATCGAAGTCACGCCTGGTCGAGGAATGGGTCGCGGTGAGCCGCCGTGCGTAGGCGGTCCCGCACTCCGAGCTGAGCTCGTTGCAGGACCGTGCGATCGCCGAACAATGGGAACGCGAGACTTGCCGCGATAAGTAGGGCGTCGGTCTCGAACGCGAGCTGCGCGGGATCGATCTCCGGTGCGATCTCGTCGCGCGACTGTGCCTCGCGCACCGCCACCTCGATGGTCTGTAGCCACCCTCCCGCGAACTCGATGATGCGGTCGCGGACCGGCCCGGGCCGGACGTTCACCTCGGCGGCGACCGAGCACATAAAGCAGCCGCCGAGGAACACGCGGCGCTCGACATGCGAGAGGAACGCATCACAGAGCGCCAGGATGCGGGCGGCTCCGGGCGGCGCGGCCTCTCCCGGCTCGACCACCTCACGGTGGAACACTTCGCTTGCGGTCGCGATCGTCGCGAGTTGCAATTCCAGCTTTGACTCGAAGTGAGCGTAGAGCCCGCTCTTGCTCATTCCGACCGCGGTTGCCAACTGGGCGATCGACAGGCCGTCGAGGCCGTCGACGGTTGCGAGCTGCGCCGCCGCCTCGAGAATCGTCTCGCGACTGCGTTCGCCCGCGGTCTGACCGCGTTGTGAAGATCTTGCTAGTTCCACGCTTGACAAAATAGCACGATCGGTCGTACCCTCAATACGCGTACGATCGATCGTACTATCGAGGACAGGGTGATGGGACTGGCGCGGGACTATGTCTTGACCACGCGGCCGACGCGGTACCGGCCGGTGGCCACAACGCTGCAACCTGGACCGCGGTCCGGGCCTCTCGGCTCCGGCCGACGCTCGGGGGGCGGCATCGTGACCGTCAGCCGAGACTCGGGGGCGGCATCGTGACCGTCAGTCTGGTGAGCTCAGTGCTGGTGGGTCGGCAGGCGGAGTCGAGGAGCCTGTCTGATGCCCTGCGGCGCGTGCTGGGCGGAGAGCACGCAACGGTTCTCGTGGGCGGGGAGGCTGGAGTCGGCAAGTCGCGGTTGGTCAATGAGCTCGTCGGGGAAGCTCGAGCCGCCGGGGCCCGCGCGCTGGTCGGTGGGTGCGTCGAGCTGGCCGGCGGCGGAATTCCATTCGCGCCGCTGGTCGACATGTTCCGAGCGCTTGCGGGCGAGCTCGACGCCGACGAGCTGGAGGCGATCTTTGGATCGGCGCGGACCGAGGTCGGACGGCTCGTGCCAGAGCTCGACGATGGTCGCGTCGCCGCGCGGGGTAGCGAGCGGGATCCGTCGCGGATCTTGGAGCTGTTCCTCGGCGTGATTGGGCGTCTCGCGGGCGCGACGCCATTGGTGCTCGTGTTTGAGGACGTGCAGTGGGCCGACTCGGCCACGCTGGACCTGATCGCCCTGCTGGTCGCCGGAGCGACCGGACGGCGAGCGCTGCTGGTGTTCACCGTCCGCTCCGACGAGCTACCTCGCACGCACCCGTTTCGCCGCATGGCCGCGCGCTGGGAACAGCAGCGCGCCGTGGAGCACCTGGAACTCGAGCGGCTCGAGGCGGGGCATGTTGCCGCGCAGGTTACGGCGATCCTCGGGCGGCGCCCCGACGCGGAGCTGATCGAGTTCGTGTTCGAGCGTTCTGAGGGGATCCCGCTGTTCGTGGAGGAGCTGCTCGGCGCGATGCGCGACGGCTACATCGATCGGGACTACCTGCCGCCGTCGCTGCGAGATGTCCTGCTGGCTCGCGCCGAACGGCTGTCGGCAGCGGGGCGGGATGCTCTTCGCGTCGCCTCTGCGGCCGCTCGTTGGGTCCCGGAGCGGCTGCTGGCGAGGGTGGCGGGGCTTGGAGAGACCGAGCTTTACGAGGCCCTTCGCGAGGCGGTCGAGCATCAACTGCTGGTGGTCGACCCATCGGGCCGCGGGTACGGGTTTCGCCATGCGCTGGCGCGAGCGGCGCTTCATGATGACTTGTTGCCCGGCGAGCGCGCGCGGTTGCACAAGCTCTACGCGGAGGCTCTTGAGGACAGCACCGAGCTTGCCGGTCCAGGACTCGACGCGGCTTCGATGCTCGCTCATCACTGGCTCGCCGCTCACGATCTCCCGCGGGCTCTGCCGGCCTCGGTCCGCGCCGGGCGTGCCGCCGCAGCGGCATCCGCCGCGTCAGCGGCGCAGCGCCACTTTGAGCTCGCACTCGAGCTCTGGCCACAGGTTCCCGATGCCGACGAGCGAGCAGGCATCGATCATCGGCAACTGCTGGAGGCTGCCGCCGGGGCGGCCTATCGTGCGGGCGCGCTTGATCGTGCGCTCGCCCTGGTCGATCAGGCGCTGGTCGAAGTCGACCACGGCGGCATGCCCGAGCCGCGCGCGATGCTGCTCGCGCTGCGCGCGAGGATCCTGCGCGATCTACTGGGCCATGACGACGAGGGCATCGCGGTGCTGGAACAGGCCGTCGCGTTGCTTGCACCCGAGCTTCCAAGCTGCGCCGGCGCGCACGTTCTCGGCGAGCTGGCGGGAGCGCTGTTGCGCGTCGAGCAGTTCGAGCGCGCTGGAGCGGTTGCAAAGCGAGCGCTGGACGCCGCACAGGCTTTAGGCGTGCTCGATGAGCAGCTCGACGCGCAAATCGCGCTCGGACACTGCATGGTCTACTCAGGGGAGGTCGACGCGGGGCTCGCTCTGGTGCAACAGACAGCGGACAGCGCTCGTGGCGCCGGATTTACCTGGATAGCGTCGCTCGCGTTCATCAATCTGTCCGACCTGCTGTTGATGGAGGGCCGCTACGACGAGGCGGTGGCCATCGTTGACGAGGGGATGCCGGTCGCCGAGCAAGCCGGGGCGGCGCGAACGGTGGGCGCCTTCATGCGCGGGAACAAGGCGGAGGCGCTTTTACGCGCGGGACGCTGGGAGGAAGCGATGGCGTGCGCGACGACAGGCGCCGAGGCGGCGGGCGTATTCGCCGCGACGGTGCTGCTCGTCCGCGCCGAGCTTCACGCCCTGGCAGGGCGGCGATCCGATGCGGCGGCCGATCTTCGAGAGGCGCGGCGGGAGCTCAGAAACACATCGGCGGCCCAGTTCGCGCTCCCGCTCGCCGCGGTCGAGGCCGAGTTAGCTCGCTCACAGGGTGACTTGGACTCCGCGCGCGCGATCATCACGCGGGCGCTGTCCGAAAACGCCGGCGAGGACCAGCGCTATCGGTGGCCGGTGATGTCACTCGGCGCGAGAATCGAGGCTGAGCGGGCGCAGCGGGGTCGCGACCAGCGCCAGCCTCCGCCGGAGGACTCCGTGCAGAGGGCCGCGTCGCTCTATGCAGAAGCCGACGCGATGCCGAAACGTACCGCGGCTGACCGGGGGCACTTCACGCTTGTCGAAGCCGAGCACACCCGGCTGCGAGAAGGCCGGGAGACGGACGCATGGGCTGAGGCGGTCAGCGCCTGCCGGGCGATGAAAGAGCATTACCCGCTGGCATACGCGCTGTTCAGGCACGCGGAGGCACTCAGCGCCGCTGGCGACTCCGCCGGCGCTGCGGCGTTGACACGCGAAAGCCTTGCACTCTCCAGGGCGATGGGGGCCGGCCCGTTGATCGAGGAGACCGAGGCCCTGGTGAAGCGGGCGCGCCTCACCATCGAGCAAGACGGCCCGGTCGCGCCTTCGAGGCGCGCGCAGGCCGAGGCCGACGAGCTTGACCGCTTCGGTGTGACCGCGCGCGAGCGTGAGGTGCTCGAGCTCGTCGCCGACGGCTGCTCCAACGGCGAGATCGCGCAGCAGCTGTTCATCTCGCGCAAGACCGCCAGCGTGCACGTCTCCAGCATCCTCTCGAAGCTCGGCGTGAACACGCGCGTGCAGGCCGCGGCGCTGGCGCATCGGCGCGGCCTGATCCGCGCGTCGACCGCCGATGGCGCCTATGTCTGAGGTACCCGGACGGTACATCTGAGGTAGCGCGCACGCCCAAGACTGGGCGTGCGTCCGATGTGCGAGGCAGGGACTCAGACGCATGCTGTGCGCATGCTCCCGTCACCGCTCACTTCGGCCCGCGTCGTCGAACGGACGCGCGACGTGCAGGGCGTCGCGCTGGTGCTGCTCTCGGCGGCGTCATTCGGCGCGGTTGCCGTGCTCTGCCAGCTCGCTTACCACAGCGGTGTGTCAGTGCTCGGTCTGCTGTTGGGGAGGTTTGTCGTCGCGGGAACCGTGCTGTCGCTGATCGTGATCGCGGGCCGGCGCCCGCTGCCGTCCCGGCGCGGGCTGTTGAACGGTGTCGCTCTCGGCGCGGGCTACAGCTCGATGGCGCTGTGTTTCGCCGCATCGCTGAGGCACATCGAGGCCGGCCTCGCCGACCTGCTGCTGTTCGCCTACCCGGTGCTCGTGTCGGTCGGCGCCGCGGCCCTGGGCCGAGAGCGCTTTGGCACCCGGCGCGCTGTCGCGCTCGCGACAGCGGCGGCCGGCATCGTGCTGGCGCTCACCGGCGCCGGCACGGGCGCGATCGATCCGATCGGCGCAGGGCTGGCCCTGACGGCGGCGCTGATCTATGCGCTGTATGTGCTCGCTTCGTCTGCGTTGCTTGCCACGATTGACCCGCTCGTGCTGGCCGCCTCGGTCGCGACCGGCGCCGCGATCATGTTCTGCGCCGACGCGGCGATCCACGGTCAGCTCGCTCCGCGCGGCGGCGTCAGCGGAGCCGTCCTCGTGGTGGCCGTGGCGCTGTCCTCTTCGGTGCTCGGCACCGGGGCCTTCATGGCCGGCGTCCGGCGACTGGGCGCCGCGCGCGCGAGCATCGTCTCGAGCGCCGAGCCGGCTCTGACCGCCGCCTTCGCGTTCGCGGCTTTCGGCGACCGCTTCGGAACCGTTCAGCTGCTCGGCGCCGGCCTCGTGCTCGCGTCCGTCCCGATCCTCGAACTGCGGCGCAGGCAGCCGCGCTCGCACCGTCGAGCTTCTCGACCCGCGACCAGCGGGCCGCACAACTCGCTCCACAACCACAACCCCGAAAAAGGACCCAGCGATGGTCACCATCAGCGCCACCAGACCGCCGGTACACGACACCACCCACAGCCAACCCGACCCCAGCGCGCACCGCACCCGACTCACCTGCGAGGCGGCGAAGCTGACGCCCGTCGACATTGAGGCCGCCTACGACGTGTGCGAGCAGATCACCGGCGTGCGCGCGCACAGCTTCTACCACGCGATCGAGCCGCTGACGGCCTACAGGCGACGGGCGCTGTGCGCGATCTACGCCTTCGCGCGCGGCGTGCGCGATGCAGCCGACGGCACTTTGCCGCACGCGGAGAAGCTCCGGGTGCTCGCCGAGGCTCGCGCCGGCATTCCCCACGGCGGCACGCCAAGGCCGGTCGACCCCGTGCTGTTGGCATTGCGCGATGTCAACCGACGGTTTCGGCTGCCGCTCGGCAGCCTCGATGACCTCATCGATGGCGCCGAGCGTGACGTTCACGGGCTCACCACCGAGACCTTCGATGAGCTTGTCGACTACTGCCGCCAGGTCGCGGGCTCGATCGGACGACTATCGGTAACGGTGCTGGGGAGCCGCGACCCCGTGGCCGCGGCTCGCCTCGCCGACGACCTCGCCGTGGCCATCGAGCTCACCAAGCTCCTGCGCGACCTGGTCGAGGACTACGAGCGTGGACGGGTGTATCTCCCCTCTGAGGACCTCGCGCGATTCGGCTGCCCCGCCGACCCGGCGGCGGCGCCTGCGGAAGCGCTGAGCGCGGTGATCGGAAATCAGGCGCAGCGCATCCACGGCTGGTACGACTGGGGGCTCCGGCTACTGCCGCTCCTTGACGCGCGCGGCGCTGCGTGCGCGCAAGCAATGACCGGGATCCATACGCGGATCCTCGACCGGATCGAGCGCTCGCCGAACGAGGTCCTGCAAAGCGGGATCTGGCCGTCCGGGGCAGAGAGTGCGCCAGCCGAACTCGGAATGATCCCGTGGCACCGCTCGTAATCCTCAGACCAGCCCAGAGCGCGGGCGAGGTCGTGGTTGCGCGGCGCGCACGCCTGCACGAGCGGCTCGCGGCGCGCTGGCGCGTGCACTGGCTCGATACCGAGTTGGCGCACGGGGTGGCGCCCGAAGCACGGGCCGCGCTCGCCCTGCGGGCGCACACCCTCGGCGAGCCGCGCGTGCGTTCACTACTCGCGCGGCAGGTGCGGCGGGTGCTGGACGAAGCGCAATGCCCCCCGAGGCCAAATCGAGCCCGGATCGCCGTGCGCAGGGACGCGGTGCTCGCCGCGGCCGAGGAGCTCGATGCGCTCGCCACGCGGCTGATCAGCCCGGGCTTGGTCGCTTCTCGCGGACTCGCCAGCGTACGGCTGCTGCTGAGCGACGGCTCTAGCCCGCTCTACTGCCACGGCGCGACCGAAGAGCTACGCGCGGCGGTGTCACGCGCGCGCGACGCGCTGGAACCAAGGATCGAGTGGTGACCCGCGGTCGCGCGTGAGCAACTGCCGCGTCGAGCCAGACCGGCGCCGAAAGACCCTGCCCGAGCGCAGAAGTAAAGACCCACGACTCCCTAGGAGAAACAATGAACGCCCAGCTCACCTACATGACGGCCCGCGCCGCCGAACTGCGAGACGTCGGCCAACAAGCACGGCTTGCGCGAGAGATGCGCGCGCGGCCCAAACCGCTCAACCTGATCAGTTCCCTGAAAGCCAAGAGTCCTCGCACCGCGACCGCGCTCGAGGTCGAGGGGGGCGCCCGATGAAGAAGCACGTGGTGATCGTTGGCGCGGGCTTCGCGGGGTTGGAGTTGGCTGTGCGGCTGTCCGACTCACTTGCGGAGGCGGTTCACGTCACGCTGATCGACCAAAACGAGTCGTTCTATTTCGGGTTCTCCAAGCTGGATGTGCTGCTCGGCCGGCAGGCGCCGACCGATGTGGTCCTGAACTATCGCGACATCGCCAAGGAAAGCGTCGAGTTTCGCCAGGAGACGGTTCGGGTGATCGACCCGCTGCGGCGACGGGTCGTAACCGATTCGGGCTCGTACGACGCGGACTACCTCGTGATCGCGCTGGGCGCTGACTACGACTTCGCGGCCACGCCGGGGTTTCAGCAGGGCGGATTCGAGTTTTACACGCTCGCCGGCGCCGAGCGCCTGCGGGACGTGCTGGCTGATTTCACTGCCGGGACCGTCCTGATCTCGGTGCTAGGTCATCCATACAAGTGCCCGCCAGCCCCGTTCGAGGCCGCGTTCCTCCTGCACGATCTGTTCGTCAAGCGGGGAGCGAGGGGCGCCGTGGACATTCGGATGACCTTCCCGATGCGCGCACCCGTTCCGGTTACCGAGGAGGTCTCGGGAGTTTTCCTCAGAGCGCTCGACGAGCGCGGGATCCAGTACTCGCCCAAGCAGCTGGTGGTGGGTCTGGACGCTGGCGCGCGCATCGCCCGGTTGGCGAGCGGCGAGAGCGTGCCCTACGACCTCTTCATCGGGGTCCCCGTCCACCGGGTGCCCGAAGCGGTGCAGCGTTCCGGGCTCGCGGTTGACGGCTGGGTGCCAGTCGACCAGACGCACCTCGCGACCCGTTTTCCCGGCGTGTACGCGTTGGGCGACGTCGCTACCGGGGCCCGCACCGTCGCCAAGGCCGGGGTGTTCGCCGAAGCGGCCGCACGAGTCGTCGCCGCTGACATCGCTGCACGTCGGCACGACGCGGAGTCTCCACCGCCGTACGAGGGCGACGGTACCTGCTACGTCGAGTTCGGCGACGGAATGGTCGGAAAGCTCGAGGTCAACTTCCTCGGCGGCCCGGCGCCGAGGTCCCGAATGCTCGGATCCTCGCGCGAACTCGCCGCCGAAAAGAAAGCGTTCGCCCGGACTCGCCGGCAGCGCTGGTTCGGCCTTGAGCCACAGACAGTTCCCCCGAAATGACCACCGCGCCCGAAATCGCCCGCAATTATTAGCGGGAGGGGGTCAGGCCCCCCTCCCGGCCTCCCCCCGTTGAGGGCCGATAGGCCGGGCCGGCAAAGCCGGCCCTCGGCGTTCACCATCCGGGGATGGCGAGCGTGGCAAACATCAACGACGTGCTCGAGGGTCGTGTGGCGCTCGAGATCGAGTGTGTCGATCGGGTGTACCTGAATGCGTACGTGCCGAAGCTGCAAGTCGGCGGGCAGGTAGTCCGGTTCCTGCGTGACCATCTTGGGCATCCGATCCCCTCGCCGGCGCTGCTGGGGCCGATCGGGAACCGGTTTCGCCGGGAGGTCAAACAGTTCGCGGCCGAGCGCGAGATCCCGATCTTGCAGCTGAAGAAGCCGGATCGATCGCGGTGGGATGATCGCAAGCTCGATCATGTCCGCCCGTATCTGGAGGCGGCTGAGCGTGAGCGGCGGTTCGGGGTGGTCGCGATCGTCGCCTGCCAGGAGTTCCAGTGGGTGTTCTCGGCCCGCAACCGCGCGGCGCCGGGGAAGGTCGTCAGCTTCGAGTACTTCCGAGAAGAGCGTCGCGTCGGGGTCTACTACTTCTACATCCTCGATCCCGAGTTCGGGCCGGGGTTCATCAAGATCGGCACCTACGCCCCGTACTCGGCGAAGGTTTGGCTCAACGGGCATGAATGGGTCAAGCGGCAAGCCACACGGGCGGGAGTCGGGTTCACGCCGCTCTCGAACGGATTCGCGAGCACCCCGGAGCGCGAACGGCTGCAGGCGATCTGCGACAGCTTCGGCCCGCATCACGTGCAGGCGTTCTTCGACCGCTGGATCGCGGAGATCCCGACGCCGCTTAACGCCGAGGATCGTGCGGCTGGCTACTGGTGGGAGCTGTCGATGCGCCAAGTCGAGGTATCCCGCACGCTCGTGCTCGACGACCCCCGCCGCGCCCGCTCGTTCTTCGAAGCGCTCGTTCAGGACAACGTCGGGATCGGCCGGCCCGAGGAGGTCTCGCTCGTGTTCGCTCGTCGGCTCCGCAGACCGACCCGCCACCCTTACCAGACCAGGATCTTCTCCACCGGCACCGAGGTCCGAATCGACTTTCGCTACAAGCACAGCCGCGTCAAGCAGTACCTAAAAGACGGCCGTGCGCTGCGGATCGAGACCGTGATCAACAAGCCGGCCGACCTCGAGGTCGCTGCCCGTCTTCACAACCTGCCCGAGCTGATCGACAAGGCCCGCCGAGTCAACCAGCGGCTGCTTATGATCGAGCAAGCCGGTCAGAGCTGTGCCATCGGCTCTGCGCTCTTTGAGCGCATCCACCAGCCCCACAACGAGGGCCAAAGAACCGGAGCCCTGCGCTTCGGGGATCAACGCGCCATGGCTCTGGCCGGCGCCCTCTGCCATCTCCTGCCAGCCGTCACCGGCTTCACCAACAAAAGCCTTCGCGGACTCGTCGCCGGACACCTCGGCCAGGACTACAGCCAATCCAAGATGAGCTATGACCTCAGACGCCTGCGACTGCACGGACTCATCCGCCGCCTGCCGCACAAGAACAGCTACCAGCTCACCGCCGAAGGCATCCGCGTCGCGGTCTTCTACACCAAGTTGCAAAACCGCCTCCTGCGCCCGCTGCTAGACGCCGACCAGGCGCCCGCCAAGACCGAGATCCGCCGCGCGCTCACAACACTCGATCACGCAGCCGCCCAATACATCCAAGCCGCCCGCCTCACCCCCGCAACATAAACTCGTCACAACGTCACGACTTCCGCAGACCAAGTCGAACTAGCCCCCGGCGACCGTCACGACGTTTGGACGCTGGATCGCACCCAGGAGGTCGCGAGTTCGAGTCTCGCTAGCTCCACTTCACGGATTGCCTTAGCGCTCCGAGCGACCTCGTGGTGATGGGTCTGTGGGCGGGACGTATCGGGCGTCATACGGTCCTCCGTTCACTGAGTGGTTCCTGCCGATGACGCTGCCCAAAGATGGATACGCACGTCGCGCACGGCGTGCGTACGCCTGATCCTCGTGATCGCGAGGGCGTGGTCGGACGGCCGGTACCCGGCGGGCCCTAAGCCATCGTGCCGGTGGAAGCGATCGGGGCTGCACATCAGCGGGCGCTCGCTGGCTGGGGAGCTACTCGATTCAGCGTGTGGCTGTCGGTCGGCGCTGATTGCTACGCCGGCCACGACGAGCGTCGCCACGTCCAACCGGCGCGTGTAGTCCAACCGCGAGGATGCGGCCGATGCGTTTGCTGACGTTGCGCAAACGGTATGGCGCGAAGCTTCTGTAGACCACTCCCTCGCCCTTTCGCAACCGGATCGGCTCCCGCTCCTCGAAGGTCAGCTCGAACGTACCGTCCAGCACGAATACGAGAACTTCCCGCTCGTGTTCGTCGTTGACCTCAATGCCAGGGCCTCCGGGCTCGTGGATGGCCAGAACCGGCACCACGGTCCATCGTGTGTCGCCGACCAACCCGTAGACATCAACGCCTTCGGTGTCGGAGTGGATCACGTTCTCAGGATCGGGCCGGAGGATTGTGATCGGGTCTGACGGGGTGCTGATGTCGCCGGCGATCAGCTCGGTGATTTCGACGTCGTAGAACTCCGCGAGCCTGATCAGGCGGCTGATCGTTATATCGGAGCGGCCCTGCTCGACGAGTGAGAGGAACGAGCTTGAGATAGTGGTCGCCGCTGCGACGTCGTTCAGCGTCAGCCCTCGTTCTCTTCGTAGCGAACGCAGCGCTTGCGCCAAGGAGCGCTCATCCACGGTTGCCACTTTACGCGAACGCGGCACAGCGATGCTCGTGCGTGAGGTCGTCCGCATGCGCTTTCCATTGCTTGCAGGTCGACTGCAAGGCCACTATAGTGGCGCGCGCGATCCACGAGAGTGGCCGCCGGAGACAGAGAGGTTGAGGTGAAGGAGAGAGAGTCCTCGTCGGTTGACGAGTTTTCGAGTGTTACGCGTAGGCGTTTTCTCGAGCAGTCTGCAGGGGTGGCCGGTGGTCTTGCGGCTGCCGCAGCCGTCGGCAGTTCGGGCCTGATTGAGTCCGCGTCGGCGTTGGCGGCGTCTGCGCCGGTGGCTTTGACAGCGGCGGAGTTGGCGACGTTGACGGCGGTACTGGCGCAGTTGTTGCCGACCGATTCGCTCGGTCCGGGAGCGGTTGAGGCGGGTGTGCCAACGTATATCGACCAGTCTCTGGCTGGTTCATACAAGCCGCTTCTGCCTGCGTATCAGGGCTTCTTGCCAATGTTCGACAGCGCCGCTCAGACGATGGGAGCGACCTCGTTTGCGGCGCTGTCCTCAGCGCAACAGATCGCTTTGTTGCAGCAGTTTGAGGCTGGGACGCCGCCGGGAGTCCCAGCGTCGGAGGCGACCACCATTCAGGGGTTGTTCCAACTCCTGCTCGAGCACATGCGGGAGGGAATGTTCGGCGATCCGATGTACGGCGGTAATCAGAACCTCGCCGGGTGGACGCTGATCGGCTACCCGGGAATTCAGCTCGTCACAACGGCCCCCGAGCAGCAGATCAACGCGAATGTGAAGCCGTCGAACAAGACGGCGCGATCCTATGGAGGTAAGCCCTACAATGGCCCGCCTGTCTAAGAAGGACGTGGTGATCGTCGGCCTGGGCGCGGCCGGTGGCATCGCTTCGTACGTGCTCACGCATGCAGGCTTGGACGTAGTTGGGCTCGAGGCCGGACCGCGCTTGAGCAACAACGATTTCATCAAGCGACTCGACGAGATCGGCGAGGACTTTTCGATTCGCAACAGCCTCGGCGGTCCGAAGTTCAACCGCGAGATCCCCACTTGGCGGCCCAACAGGGACACGCCGACCAGTGCCCCTGTCGCCGTCGGCATGGCGAACTGCGTCGGCGGATCATCGGTTCACTTCACCGCGCAGTACTGGCGGTTTCTGGAGAGCGACTTCGCAATCCGCTCCGAGACGGTCAAGCGGTATGGGAGGGGAATGCTGCCGTCCGGGGCGATCGTTCAGGACTGGCCACTCACCTACCACGACCTTGAGCCTTTTTACGACAAGGTCGAGTACCAGCTGGGTGTGTCGGGTCAGGCTGGCGCGAACCCATTTGAAGCACCCCGCACTCGTGGCTTTCCGAACCCGCCGCTGCAGCGGTTCGGGGTCGGTGAGCTGATGAATGGTGCGATGAAGCAGCTTGGGTATCACCCGTTTCCCCAACCATCGGCGATTCTCAGCCGGGAGTACAAGGGTCGGCCGGCGTGCACCTACTGCGGCTTCTGCACAACGGGCTATGGCTGCTGGAACAACTCAAAGTCCAGCACGCTCGTCACGTCGATCGCGGAGGCCGAGAAGACCGGCCACCTGGAGATCCGGCCCAACTCCCGGGTGATGGAGATCATGACTGACCGCGACGGTCGTGTCAGCGGTGTCAAGTACCTCCACAACGGGAGGGTGTACGAACAACCCGCTCGCTTCGTGATCATTGGAACCTACGTGTTCGAGAACACTCGCCTGCTCCTCTTGTCGAAGTCAAAGGCACATCCGAAGGGGCTGTCGAACCATCACGAGCAGGTCGGGAAGGGGTACATCGCACAGGTGACGTGTGGCGTCAACGGTGTGCTCTCTGGCAAGAAAACGAACGTCTGGGCCGGCACCGCGTCGCAGGGAGTCGTCATCGACGACTTCAATGGAGATAACTTCAATCACTCGGGTCTGGATTTCATTCGCGGCGCCAGCATTTCGACCGCCTGCTACTCGATGCCGATTGGCCAGGCGGCCAGCACTCCGCCCTCGGTCGGTTTGTGGGGCTCTGCGTACAAACAGTGGCTGCACCAGAACGCCGGCTCGGTAGTCAGTGTCGGGGCGCAGATGGAGACGCTGGCCTACGAATCAAACTACGTCGATCTCGACCCGGTCAAGAAGGACGACCTGGGTGTGCCGGTGACCCGACTCACCTTCGACGTCTATGCCAACGAGAAGAACATGGCGGCCTACCTCACCCCGAAGATGAACCCCATTCTCGAAGCTGCGGGTGCCTCAGAGATATGGGGTGGCGGCACTCCATCGGTGATTCCGGTCTACTCGCATACGTACGGCGGGACTGTGATGGGACACGATGCCGCCACGTCTGTCGTCAACAAATACAGCATCTCTCACGAGGTGCCGAACCTCGCGATGATGGGCGCCTCGACATTCCCCAATGCGACCGGCTACAACCCGACCGAGACGCTTCAGGCGGTGGCCTGGTACGGCGCTCAGCATATAGCGAAGAACTTCGAATCCTTGGCGGCACGAGGATGACCCTCGGATCGAGTTGTCGAAGGGTGAGCGTCTGACGTAGCGGTCCCGCGTCGGCGGTTGCCTGGCGTCGACAGGCCCAGGCGACCGCGCCGCGCGGCTGCGATGGATCATCGCCTTGAGCGGGGGCCGGCTCCCCGCAGACGAGTCAGTCACCTCGAGTATCGCCGCCCGCGCGAGCTGCTCACGCTTGCCGCTAACCGACTCCCGGCTGGCACGCGATGCGCTGATGTCCGTAGGATCTTGGTCATGCCACCCGCCCCCGCGGTCGCTGCCAAGCTCAACGAGCAGATCGCGAACGAGTTCGCCGCCCATCAGCAGTACGTCGCTTGCGCTGTCTACTACGACTCGCAGGCGCTGCCGCAGCTGGCGGGCTTTTTCTACCGTCAAGCGCTGGAGGAGCGCGACCACGCGATGATGATGGTCCAGTTCCTGCTCGATACGGACGCCGAGGTCACGATCCCCGGTGTTGAGGCGCCACGCGTGCGGTTCGCGGACGTGGTCGGGCCGATCGCGCTCGCGCTCGAGCAGGAGCGACGCGTTTCGGAGCAGATCAACGCACTCGCGGCCAGCGCCCGCGACGAGGGCGACTACACCTCCGAGCAGTTCATGCAGTGGTTCATCCGCGAGCAGACCGAGGAGGTGGCGACGATGAGCAACCTGCTGCGGGTCGCCGAGCGCGCGCGCGCGGACCAAGCCGATATCGAGGACTTCATCGCGCGTGAGCACCAGGGCGTAGGTGAGCAAGATCCCACCGCTCCACGGGCCGCCGGGTCGCGGTGACGCTCGCCGCCAAACGGAGCAGGAGCGGGACTCAAAGCCACTCTCGTGGTTCCAGATCGGCACGGATCCCGCTGCAGCGGATCGGCTGATTCGGTGTCAGCCGACTAGCAGCACGAGCTTTCCGCGCGCGTGGCGGTGTTCACCGGTCCGGTGCGCCTCGGCGACCTCCGCGAGCGGAAAGGTCGGTCGTCGGGTTGAGAGAGATTCAGTCGGGTGACTGAAGAGGATCCCGACGCCTGTGGTCACGATTCCGAAGCCCACTCCGACAGTTCGCGCGAAGAGGACCCGGCATGACCGCAGTACGAACCGATGAAGTACGTGGCGGTTCGGCCGGCGCTGTAGCGACGAAGTCCCTCTGGGGCCGTCAGCGCGAACAGGCCGAGCTGAACCAGATGCTGCTCGATGTCCAGTCAGGACGAAGCCGCGTCCTCGTCATCCGGGGTGAGGCGGGAATCGGCAAGACTGCGCTGCTGGACTATCTGGTCGGCGTGGTGGGCGATCGTCGGGTGGTGCGGGCGGCCGGAGTCGAGTCCGAGATGGAGCTCGCATACGCTGGGTTGCATCAGTTCTGCGGCAGGATGTTGGGTGCGCTCGAGCGGCTGCCCGGTCCGCAGCATGAGGCGCTCGAGGTCGCATTCGGGTTGCGAGGTGGCGACGCTCCGGATCGGTTCATGGTGGGGCTTGCGGTGCTCGGTCTGCTGTCGGACACAGCAGACGACGAGCCGCAGGTGTGCGTGGTCGACGATGCTCAGTGGCTAGATCAGATCTCCGCTCAGACGCTGGCGTTCGTAGGACGTCGACTGCTGGCCGAGCGCGTCGCGCTCGTGTTCGCCGTGCGCGACGGCGGTGACGGAGGGATCCTTGCCGGGCTGCCCGAGCTGATCGTGCCCGGCCTGCCGGAAACGGATGCTCGAGAGCTGTTGGACGCCGCGATCACAGGCCCGGTGGACGAGCAGGTAAGAGACCGGATTGTGGCGGAGACGCGTGGCAACCCGCTCGCCTTGATCGAGCTGCCGCGTGGGTTGACCCCCGAGCAGCTGGCGGGAGGGTTCGGGCTGCCGGAATCGGTGCCGTTGGCGAGCGGTATTGAGCAGAGCTTTCTTCAGCGCCTCGAAGGGCTGGCTGAAGATTCTCGAAGGCTGCTGCTCGTGGCTGCGGTGGACCCAGTTGGCGATGTGACGCTGTTGTGGGGTGCTGCGGCGCGGTTGGGGATCGGTATGGACGCGGCCGACTCGGCTGAAGCAGAGGGACTCGTGGAGATCGGATCGCGGGTCCGGTTTCGCCACCCGCTGGTGCGCTCGGCGGTCTACCGCTCGGCGTCTGCCGCCGAACGTCGCCTGGTTCACCGTGCGTTGGCTGACGCCACCGACGCGGTGTCGGACCCTGACCGTCGCGCCTGGCATCGGGCCCATGCGGCCGCCGGATCTGATGAGGCCGTCGCTGCCGAGCTTGAGCGATCGGCTGCCCGAGCTCGGGCGCGGGGCGGCGCCGCGGCCTCGGCGGCGTTTCTCGAGCGTGCGGCCGCGCTGACACCGGACCCCGCTCGCCGTGCTCAGCGCGGCCTCGCGGCGGCCAGCGCGAAGCGCAACGCGGGCGCGCTGAACGCGGCGACGGCGTTGCTGTTGGCGGTCGAACATGGGCCGCCCGACGCCCGACGCAAAGCGGAGGCGTGGCGTCTACGCGGCCAGCTGGCGCTCGATCTGCAGCGCGGCGCGGACGCAGCCCAGCATCTGCTGAGAGCAGCGCGGGCGCTCGAGTCGTTCGATATCCCGCTCGCGCGTGAAACGTATCTGGAGGCGCTCGGCGCGGCGATCTGGGCCGACGGACTCGATTGCTCCGACGTGCTGATCGACACAGCTCGCGCAGCCGTCGCAGCCGCGCCCGGTCCCCAGCCGCCGCGGCCCGTCGACGTCGCGCTCGACGCGCTCGCGCTGCGGTTCACCGAGGGCTTCACCGCGGCCGCGCCGTCGCTGACTCGCGCGCTGAGCGCCTTGCGCCGGCAACGCCTGGACCGGGCCGATGCAGACTGGCTGTGGGTCGGCGCCAACAACATCAGCGGGATCATCGCGATCGAGCTGTTTGACAGCGAAGCGCGATACACGCTCGACGTCGAGCAGGTCGAGGCCGCGCGTGCCACCGGCGCTCTACTGCAGCTGCAAGTCGGGTTGCACTACCTCGCGCACGCCAACCTGCCGGCAGGCGCGCTCGCGATGGCGGCCGCGCAGATCGACGAGAGCCGTTCGATCACGGCCGCGACCGGAAACCCGCCGGTCGGGTACACCGAGTTGGCACTGGAGGCCTTCCGCGGCCGGGAGGCTCAGGCGTCGGAGCTGATCCACAAGACGATCGCGACAGCGAGGGCCAGTGGCCAGGGTCGGATCGTCAGCTTCGCCACGTACGCGAGCGCCGTGCTCTACAACGGGATCGGCCGCTACGCGCTGGCCCGCGACGCCGCGCAGCGCGTGATCGAGCACGATGTGATCGGCTACGGCTCGCTTGTGATCGCGGAGCTGGCCGAGGCCGCGTCAAGGACGGGCGACCTCGATCTGCTCGAGCAGGCACTGGCGTGGATCCGTGACCGCGCCGTCGCCACCCCGACCGCCTGGGCCACCGGGATCGCCGCCCGGATCGGCGCGATGGCGAGCACCGGCGACGACGCCGACCGTCTGTACCGCGAGTCGATCGCCCTGCTCGGCGTCACGCGCCTGAAGGCGGAGCTCGGCCGGGGGCACCTGCTCTACGGCGAGTGGCTGCGACGCGAGGGCCGCCGTGTCGATGCGCGCAAACAGCTCCTGCTCGCGCACGAGCTCTTGGTCGCGATCGGACTCGAGGGGTTCGCGCAACGAGCCGCACACGAACTGCAGGCAACGGGTGCGACTCCCCGCAAGCGCACGCCGACGACTCGCGATCAACTGACTACTCAAGAGGAGCGGATCGCCCGGCTCGCCGGCGAAGGCTTCTCGAACCCCGAAATCGCCGCCCAGCTATTCCTCAGCAACAAGACCGTCGAATTCCATCTGCGCAAGGTCTTCGTCAAGCTCGGCATCAGCTCCCGCGTGCAGCTCACGACCGCGCTAGGTAACACCGACGAAGACGCGAGGTCGATCTAGGGACATCGAGACCAGGGGGGCCGGACTAGGGACTCATCGGCGCGAAGGCGACCCTCTTTCGAGGACCGTCCATTACGCCGGGACGATCGAGCCCCACGGTCCCACCGTCGCAGGAGGAGCAGACGCATGGCCGACTCACCCCCAGGACCCACCGTCGTCCTCGTCCACGGCGCGTTCGCCGACGCCGGGAGCTGGGCCCCGGTCACCGAGCGGCTGATCGCCGCCGATGTCCCTGTCACAGCGATCGTCAACCCGCTACGCGGCGTTGCCTCAGACGCCGCCTACGTAGCAAGCTTCATCAACCAGATCAACACGCGCGTCCTCGCCGTCGGCCACTCCTACGGCGGGGCGGTCATCACCAACGCCGTCCCTGAGACCACCAACGTCGTCGGCCTCGTCTACGTCGCCGCGTTCGTCCCCGACCAAGGCGAAACGCTCGCCGGGATCGTCGGGCGCTCCAACGACAGCATCCTGACGACCGCCGTGGTTGAGTACCAGTACCCCACCGGCGATGGACACGAAACCGCAGTCGAGCTGATCATCGACCCCGCCAAGTTCCGCGAGGTCTTCACCGCCGACCTGCCCCAACGACAGTCCGACGTCTACGCGCGCTCCCAGCGCCCAATCGCCGTCGGCGCACTCGGGGAAGAGACCACCAAAGTGGCCTGGAAGAATCTGCCAACCTGGGCTGCCGTGGGCACCGCCGACCTCGCGGCCGACTCCGACGTCGTTCGCTCAATGGCCCAGCGCGCCGACGCAACAATCACCGAGATCGACGGATCGCACGTCATCATGATCTCGCAGCCCGACGTGGTCACCAACGTCATCCTGACGGCGCGCAAGGCTGTTATCTAAGGCTCCTGGCTCAACCGCCGCCTCAGTCCCCAGCTGCGGACATCGAGACCAGGGGGCCGGGCTAGGGAGTCATCGGCGCGACCGGACGCTCGTCGTTCGTAGCGTCCTGCCTGTCGTTGCCAACCACCAGGAGGGCTCTCATGTCAGGTAAACCCAGCATCGTGTTCTGCCACGGAATCTTTGCCGACGGTTCGTGCTTCAGCAAGGTGATCCCGCCGCTTGTGGCCGAGGGGTACGAGGTGATCTCCGCCCAGTACAACCTCGACTCAGCCCAGAGCGACATTGATGCCGTGTTCCGCACGCTCGACCGCGTCTCCAGCCCTTCGATCCTCGTCGGGCACTCCTACGGCGGCGCTGTCATCACCGGCGCGGGAATCGACGACCGCGTCGTCGGACTCGTGTACATCGCCGCGGTCGCGCCCGATGAGGACGAGACCGCAGCGAGCCAGCAGGCCAAGTACCCGACCACCGAGTTGTTTGGGCAGATCGAGGTCGCGGACGACCGGATCTGGATGCTCCCCTCCGGCATCGGGTACTTCTGCGGAGACCTGCCTGAAGAGGAGCAGCAGGTCGTGTGGGCGACCGCGACGCCTCCCGCCGTCGAACTGTTCAACCAGAAACCCAAAGGCACCGCGTGGAGGACGAAGCCGAGCGCCTACATCGTGGCCAATAACGACCACGCCGTTCACCCAGATCTGGAGCGAGCCTCGGCCGAGCGCATGGGCGCCACGACCTACGCGGTCGACAGCAGCCACGTGCCGATGCTCTCCCAGCCCGACGTCGTGCTCAAGGCGATCCGCAACCTCGTGGCCTCCCTCCAGGGAACCCCGGCGGTGGCGTAAGGCACGACCGCTCCCCCCGCACAGCGGTGAACTCGTGTCAGGCGGGGCGGGCTTTCGCCCCGCCTGACCGACCACCGACTACGAGAGTCGACCTTCGAGCTGCGTGCGCGACTTGACGCCGAGCTTGCGGAACGCGTTGCGTAGGTGGTACTCGACCGTGCTCGTGCTGATGAAAAGTTGAGCGGCGATCTCGCGGTTGGCGTCTCCCCGGGCCGCCAGGCGCGCGACCTGCGCTTCCTGCGGGGTGAGCTCGTCAAGGGTTTCCACGGTCCGTTTCCGCGCGCGCTCGCCCGTCGCCTCCAACTCGACCCGCGCGCGTTCGGCAAACGCCTCCGCCCCAAAGCCGGTGAACATGTCGTAAGCGATCCGCAGCTCTTTACGAGCGTCCACCCGCCGACGCTGACGCCGGAGCCACTCGCCGTAAAGCAGGCGCGCCCGGGCCAGATCTACCGCGACTCGCGTCCTGCTTAGTCGTTCGATCGCAGTGGTATAGAGGTCACCCGCGCGCTCACCGTCCACCAGTAGCGCGTGCGACCGAGCGGCGATTCCAAGCGCCCAATCCGTCCCACTCGCCCGACTCTGATCCGCCAGACGCCGATAGATCTCGGCGGCGAGCTCGGGCGCCCCAGCTCGTATGGCTGCCTCGATCAGCTCGGGCATCGCCCAGTTCCCGGCACTGCCGACAAATCTGACGCGGCCCGAGATCGCGCGCGAGCTCTACATCTCGAAAAACACGGTCAACACGCACCTCCGCAGCATCTTTTCCAAGCTCGGCGCGCACGACCGCTCCTCCGCCGTTCAACGCGCACGCGAGCTGCGGCTGCTCTCAACCGGGCGTCACTCAGCACCGCGGCGGCAGCCCGAGGTCTTTCGTGCCGACAATCACCATATTCCGGCGTCGCCAACTCACACGGGCTGAATGCACGATGATCGCATGGCGACAACGCTCGGCTTGTACACGATCCGGATAAAGGGCCGGCTCGGACCAACCGCGTTGTCCGCCTTCCCGACGTTGGTGCCCGAGCTGAAGGACGGCGAGACTGTCCTCACCGGGCTGCTCGCAGATCAGTCGGCGGTGTTCGGCGTCCTTGCGCAGATCGAGGCGCTCCGCCTCGAACTGCTCGAATTCCGACACATTCGCGCAAAGACCGAAGCCGCGTGAGTGGTCGCGGAATCACACTGATCCGACGATGACTTCTCACCTTGCTGACGGTGAGCCTTCCAACGGATCGGCCGGTAGTCCAAGCCGACGAAACCTTCCCAGGAAAGAGAGGACACGATGCGGCTCGTCGCGATTGAAGAGCACGTCAACCGACCCAACGTCAAGGACTACATGGGCTGGCAACCACAGGCCGTCCTAGCGAGGCTCGCCCCAAGCGTCGAACAGCGGATCGCCGACATGGATGCCGCGGGCATCGCGACGTCAGTCCTCTCGGCGCCCCTGCCGGCACCGGGTCCGGACGGCGCTGCAGACGCGCCGGCGCCGGTACAGCCGCTCGACGAGAGCGCGATCCCGATGGTCCAGGCGGTGAACGAGGAGCTCTACGGGATGGTCAGCGCGTACCCGGACCGGTTCTCCGCGTTCGCGACGCTGCCGATGGGCCTACCCGAGGCCGCTGCGGCCGAGCTCGACCGGACTGTCACCGAGCTCGGGTTCGTCGGAACGATGATCCACGGCACGGTCGGTGACAGGTTTCTCGACGAGCCCGAGTTCGCGCCGGTGCTCGAGGCCGCCGCGCGCCTGGATGTCCCGATCTACCTCCATCCGTCACCGCCGCCCAAGCGCGTCACCGACATCTACTACACAGGGCCGTTCGGCCCCAGGGTCGGCGAGATGCTCTCCTGCTCCGGCCTGGGCTGGCACCTCGAGCTGTCGGTGCACGTGACCCGCCTGATCGTCAGCGGCGTCTTCGACCGCATCCCCGCACTGAAGATCATCATCGGCCACATCAGTGAGGGCCTCGCCTTTCACCTTCACCGGCTCGACCGACAGCTCAACGAGCTGGCTGGGCTGCCCAAACCGATCAGCCAATACCTGACCGAACACGTCTGGTACACGACCAGCGGCTACTTCTTCAACGAGCAGTTCGACCTCGCCCGCGCGATGTTCGGCGACGATCGGATGGTGTTCTCGGTCGACTACCCGTTCGAGGACACCTGCGAGGCGACCGAGTGGTTCAAACGGCTCGATCTCCCGCTGGGCGTGCGCGAGAAGATCGCGCACGGGACGGCTGATCGGCTGCTCCGGCTCCCCGTGCCACCGAACCAAGAAAAGGAGCTCTCGGCGACAGCCCAGCAGGCGTGACACGATCGCCCGAGTATTCGATTGAGCCGGGTTCACGCCGCCCCGATCGGTGAAGCCACCTCTCCGGCCTTCGCCTGGTCGATGCGCTCGCGAGTGAGCGGCAGGTCGCGGACGCGCACCCCGACGGCGTCGGCGACCGCGTTGCCGATGGCACCGGCGACCGGCCCCTGGGCGACCTCCCCGGCGCCGACCTCCGGTTCGCCGGGCGCGTCGATGACGTGCACCGTTACCTCCGGGGTGTCGGTGAAGCGGAGGATCGGGTAGCTGTCCCAGGTCGCCGACGTGATCTGGTTCCGGTCGAATCGGACGTGCTCGCGCAGCGTCCAGCTCGCGCTCTGCACGGCGCCGCCCTCGACCTGGTTGATGACACCGTCTGGGTTGATGACCCGGCCGACGTCCACCGCGAGCCACAGCTTGCGTATCCGGATGTCGGTGTCCGCCTCCACCTCCGCCACGGCGGCGCAGTATCCCGAGACGCCGCTGTAGCGGGCCACTCCGACGCCGTAGCCGACGCCGTCGTCGCGGCGGCGGCTGTCCCACCCGGCCATGTCGGCGGCCTCGGTGAGCACCTGGCGGGCGCGCGGGTCGGCGAGGTGGGCGAGGCGGAACCGGATCGGGTCAGCGCCGGCCTCGCCGGCCAGTTCGTCCATGAACGTCTCGATCGCGAACACGTTGAGGTGCGCCCCGAGCGACCGCAGCGAGGATGTCCTGATCGGCATCTCCAGCAGCCGGTGCCGGGTGACGTGCATATCGGGGATGTCGTAGCCGGGCACCGCGTTGCGCGACGCACCCATCCAGTTAGCCGCAGGGCCGTCGGGCGCGGGCGACATCGGGCGACCCGCCGCGAGGTGGGTCAGCGCGAGCAGGCGCGGCTCGCCGCCGAGAGTGGGCCTTCCCATGAAGCCGTTGCTCCATACGTCCTGCCGCCAGGTCACGATCCGTCCCGAGGCGTTCAGGCCCGCGGACAGCCGCGCCAGCATCGCTGACCCCAGCGGCGACCAGCACATCTCGTCCTCGCGGGTCCACTGCACCCTCACCGCCCGGCCGGGCAACGCGCGCGCCAGCAGAACCGCGTCCATGGCAACGTCGTCGGCGCCGTTCTGCCCGTACACGCCAGCGCCCTCCACGTAGTTCACCAGCACCTGTCCGGGTTCGAGCTCCAGCCCGGCCGCGATCGCGTCGCGCAGGATGAAGATGCCCTGAACGTGGCTCCACACGGTGACCGCGTCACCGTCCCAACGGGCGATCGCGCAGCTGGGCGCCACCGACGCGTGGGCCAGGAACGGCCGGGTGAACTCGGCGGTCAGTGTGCGGGTAGCCGCGGCGGCCGCATCCCGGTCCGGCTGGTCCACCACCGTCTCCTCCTCTGCGCGCGAGGACAAGAGGAACCCGCGCAGATCGCGTTCATCCGGCAGCGACGGGGTTGTTTGCCATCGTGCTGCGGCGGCCACGCGCCCGGCGGCCAGCCGCGCCGCCCGATCGGTCGGTGCCACCACGCCCAGGAACGAGCCGTCGCGTACCAGCACGACTTCGTCGCCGAGATCCAACTCAGCTAGGTCCGTCAGTTCGGATGCGCGGGCGGGCGGGCGCACCACCCGGCCGTAGGCCATGCCGGGCATAGCGATGTCGTGAAGGAACGGATGACGCCCTGTCACCTTGTCGGGGATGTCCAACCGCGGGGCACTGCGCCCGGCGACCGACCAGTCAGCCGCCGGGCGTGACGGCATCAGAGCATGGGCTGGGCTGTCGAGCATGCCTGGCTGCACCACAGTCCAGTAGCTCAGCGCCGTCGGACCGCCGGCGGTTCGGATCTCGCCGTCGTCCACGTCCATTGTTGTGCGGGCGACCCCGAGTCTGGTCGCCGCGGCATCGAGTAGCAAATCACGGGCGAGCGCGCATGCCTGTCGGAGCGCCGAGCCGCCGTCCTGGACCGACAGGCTGCCCGCCGTGATCCCCTCGTTCGGACTGGTGCTGGTGGACACCGGGGCTACGCGCACTCGGGCCAGGGTGACCTGTAGTTCCTCGGCGGCCACCTGCGCCAGGGCGGTCCAGATGCCCTGGCCGTACTCGACCTTGCCGGTCCGGATCGTGACCTCCCCGTCGCGACTGAAATCCAGCCACCGGGCCAGCACGGGGTTGGCCGCGAGGTCCGCCGGGAGCGGCGAGGTGGTTGACGCCACCCCGGACTCGGCGACGAGCGGGGCAGGTGAACCCGAGGGCGGCGCGAGCACCGGGCCGTCTACGGGCTGGGTGCCCACAGCGGGAACTTGGCTGCGCCGAACTTGGCTGGCGGGCGCTGCCGCCTGCGCAGCGGACGTCTGTCCGCCCGCCGTCAGCACCGCGCGCACGATCCTACCTTGCGTCCCGCACCGGCACAGATTGCCGTCCAGCGCCTCCCTGACCTCCTCCTCGGTCGGGGCGGAGCGCTCGCGCAGCAGGCCGACCGCAGCCATGACCATGCCGCAGGTGCAGTAGCCGCACTGGGCGGCCTGCTCGTCGATGAACGCCTGCTGGACGGGGTGAAGCCGGCCGTCATCTTGCAGCCCTTCCACCGTGGTCACAGGGCCCACGACAGCGGACACGGGCAAGTCGCAGGACGGGTGGAGCTGACCGTCGACGAGCACGAGGCATGCCCCACATTGCCCCATACCGCAGCCAAACTTCGAGCCGGCCAACCCCACGTCATGGCGGAGCACGTCGAGCAACGGCGTGTCCGGCTCACACGTCACGGTGACGTCCGCGCCATTCACGGTCAGCCGGAATTCAGTCTCCATGCGGCTCTGCCCAGAGGCTCCCGGTCAAGCGGGTGAGATGTCAATCACCGGATCCGGGTGATCACAAGGGCGCCGTAGGGTCAGCCGGTGCTCCAGTTGCTCGCACGGCGCCCAATCCGACTAAGACCGCAATCACGTGAATCAGGCGATGGACCTCTCACCTGAGGCGGTGTGACGCTACGCGCGTATCGCCGGACCAAGCGTTGACATCTCCATGACAGCTACCCGAGGCACGACAACCGAAGCCCCACCCTCTGCTGAGTATTCGCGTCGCTGGCTGATCCTAGGGGTGGTCGGCCTGGCGCAGGTGATGGTGATCCTCGACACGACGGTGGTCAATATCGCGCTGCCGTCGGCCCAGCGGGCGCTGGGGTTCTCAAACGGTGACCGCCAGTGGGTCATCACGGCCTACGCGCTGGCGTTCGGGAGCCTGCTCCCGCTCGGCGGGAGGATCGGCGATCTATTCGGCCGCAAGCCCGCATTCCTGACTGGCCTGATCGGTTTCGCCACCATGTCCGCGATTGGCGGTCTCGCCCAGAGCTTCGGATGGCTCGTGGCCGCGCGAGCCGCGCAGGGCGCGTTCGGGGCGCTACTCGCGCCGTCGGCGCTGGCGGTCTTGGCGACGACGTTCAGAGATTCGCCGGACCGCAATCGGGCGTTTGGCATCTTCGGTGCGATCATCGCGAGCGGCGGCGCGGTCGGTCTTCTGCTGGGTGGAGTGCTCACCCAGTATTTGTCGTGGCGGTGGACGCTGTACATCAACGTGTTCCTCGTGGTGCCCACCGTCGCGGCCGTGCTCGTCTTACTCGGTTCAAGCCCGGTCACGACCAAGTCTCGCCTTGACATTCCTGGCACGCTCGCGGTATCGAGCGGACTGGCGGCCTTGGTCTACGGGTTCTCGCACGCGCAGTCATCCGGCTGGAGTTCCTCGCTGACGATCGCCTGTCTCGCTGCGAGCGTGTTGCTGCTGGCGAGTTTTGTCGCGATCGAAAGCCGCTCACCCAACCCGCTGTTGCCGCTGCGGTTGCTGGAGGACCGCAACCGTTCCGGATCCTACCTCGCGGTGCTGCTCGTCGGCATCGGCCTGTTCGGCGTGTTCTTGCTTTTGACGTACTACCTGCAGCGGCTGCTCGGCTACAGCCCTGTCAAGACCGGTCTGGCGTTCCTGCCGATGGTCGTCGCGAACGTCATCGTTTCGACCACCACAAGCGTGGTGCTTCTCGGCCGCCTTGGTCCCAGGCCGCTGATCTTCGCAGGAATGGTGATCGGCGCCGGCGGCATGGCGCTGCTCACCCGGCTCGGGGTGCACTCCAAGTACGCGACCGACGTCCTGCCGGCGCTGGTGCTGATCGGCATCGGACTCGGTTTCGTGGTGGCGACGGCGATCAACACGGCCACGGCTGGCGTCCAGCCGGCGGACAGCGGGATCGCATCCGCGCTGGTCAACACGAGCCAGCAGATCGGGGGCTCAGTCGGGACCGCGCTGCTCAACACGCTCGCGACCACCGCGACCGCAAGCTTCCTGATCAGCCACGCGACCGGCCCCGCGGCCCTCGCCCGCGCCACCGTTCACGGGAACTCCGTCGCGTTCTGGGTCGGCGCCGGGGTCTTCGCCTTCGGCGCAGTCGTTTGTGGGCTACTCGTGTGCGGACGCAGCCCACGGCCGGCGCCCGACGCCGATCCGGAGCTGGCTTGTCATTGGTCACTCGGGGGACACAGGCCTCGGCACCTCGTTGCCCGCGAGCCGGGAGCCAGCAACTGAGATGAACGCGATGACAGTTCTTGGTGACTGTCATCGCGGGATGACGCGGGATAGAAGGGGCGTGAGGATCACCTCCACGTCGCTGACCTGGGCGGCGGAGGTCGGGTCAGCGTGTGCGTCGGGTTCGTCGGCGCTGCGTCGGTGCGGGTGGGTGTTTGCGGGCGGCGGCGAAGATCGCTGCGGTGTCGGGGTCGATGTAGTAGTCGGTGCCGCCGTCGGTTCGGCCTTCGGTGTCGATCGGGAGCACGCGGTCGAGGTGGCGCGAGTAGCGCCCCGGCCACGCGAGGATCCCCGCGACGCCGTGCGCGCCTTTCTGGAGCCCGAGGCGGGTCGCGATCAGCTCGCCGCCAAACCGCTCGCCGGGCGCGTCCAGTAGCAGGTCAAACAGTTCGCGTGCCGGCGGCGCGAGCTTGCGGTAAAGCCACGCGGCCTGGTCGGCGTCGGCGGCTGACCAGGCGCTCGCGTCAGACCCGTGACGGTGGCCGCGCCGGCGTTGGCTCGGCGGCGCGGTCCCGGGTTCGGCCGCCAAGAAGTCCGCGAACCACGCGTAGAACTCCGGCACGCGCGCCTGCGGTACCGCGACCGTGATCTGCTTGTCGGCCACCGACTAGGCCGCGGTCACCTCGGGCGCCTGACCCGGGGTCTCGGCCGACCCCTCAGACGCCTCGCGCCGCCCAGACCGCTCCTGGCGCCCGTGCCGGGCAGCGCACCCGTGGCCGCGCGAACGGCCGTGGCGGCGATGCTCGCCGCGGCGTCCCCGCCGCCCGCGACCGGACAAAAACCGCGCGAACACGGCGTGAAACTCCGCCAGGCGCCGCTCGGGAACGTCGACTGTGACCTGCTTGTACTCCGTGGATCTGGTTTCTGAGATGGGTTCCATCTCGCTCTCCTTTGTTTGCTTACGCCAGCAAGCCTAGCACAAGTAGATACTTAAGTAAAGAGCCATCGGATGCGCGCCAAACATCTCAGCGTCTCAAGCCGATTACATAGCGCCGCGGACGCCCCGTCCGACCGTCCTGACCCGGGCTTACGCTGTGCGGCGATGGTGCAGCCCGATTCTCAGGCGAGCGGGGTTCCCCTGCCGGGTAGGCCGTATCCACCTCCTGGGCGTGCCGAACCACTGTGGCCTGCGCTAGCCACCGTAGTGTTCGCGATCGCTCTGCAGTTGCTGCTACCGAAACGGCTGACGGCTGGTCCCCGGTGGCTGCTTCCGGCGTTGGAGACCGTCCTGCTCATTGGGCTGGCGTTCGCCTCTCCCCGCGAGGTCGAGCACGCGCACCGCGGGCGCCGGCTGGCGTCACTGGGTCTGACCGGAGTGGTCAGCGCGGCGAATATCACATCGCTCGCGCTGCTCAGTCACGAGCTGCTCCACCACGGCTCGCCCAACGGCAGAGAGCTGATCGTCTCCGGTTCTCTGATCTGGCTCACCAACGTCCTGATCTTCGGTCTGTGGTACTGGCAAACCGATCGCGGCGGCCCCGGCCGGCGCGCTGCCGGTGAGGATGGGCCTCCCGACCTGCTCTTCCCGCAGATGAACGACGACCGAATCGAGCCCGCCAACTGGCGACCACAGTTCATCGACTACCTCTACGTCTCGCTCACCAACGCACTGGCATTGAGCCCAACCGACACGATGCCGCTCTCGGCCATGGCCAAGAGCATCATGGGCATCCAGTCGCTGGTGTCACTTGTGACGATCGCTCTGGTCGTCTCGCGCGCGGTGAACATCCTGCAGTAGCGCGTGCTGCGTGTCGCCGTCGCATGGCCGGTTCACGGTCAATCTCTGTCGAGGGCACGGCACTTACTGCTGACAGCTCATCGCCTGGTTGATGAGGGCGGCGAGGATGGCACGGAGCGCGCTCGCGTATTGCTCTTGTGGCCAGTCGCATTCTTCGGTGAGTCGCAGGTAGGGAGATTCGTTTGCGGCGAACGCGAACAGGGTTTCCGCGAGGCGCTTGGGATCGATGCGCGGATCGATTTCCGCCAGCGCGGTAGCCAGCTCGTGCATGTCTGAGCGGATGTTTTGATGGCCGCGGTCGCGCAGTTTCGCTAGCTGTGGATCGATCGCGGCGCTCGCTTCGCCGAGGGCCAGGAAGCGTGCGGCCCGTGCCATCAACGCGGCGTTGCGAGCCGCCGCTTGGTCTAGCAGGCGATCGACCGAGCGACTGGAGAGGATCTCGTCCCATTCCTCTCGTTGGGAGACCGGGGTACTGCCTTCGTCGCCTCGGACGCCGACGCGGATGATCTCGTTGAGCAGGTCAGCCTTGGCGGGGAACGCGAGGTAGACGGTCTTCTCGGCGACGCCGGCCTCGGCCGCGATCTTGGTCATCGTGGCTGGCAGGTAACCGTCTCGGAGGAAGAGCCGCTCGGCGGCGAGGCGGATCCGGCGGCGCGTTGTGAGCGCGCGCTGCTGTCGTGTGGGCGAGTGGTACTCGCGACGCCGTGGGGGGTTGACGTCTGGCATCGTATTCTCTACAGTATGACTGTAGTCATTTCATGTTGACTACAAGGAGGGGCGATGCTCGCACGTCTAGCAACCTTCAACTCCGTGCCGGCTGACGTCGACGATCCGAGCGTCAAGCTGCTGCGCGAGACGATCAGCGGCACGCCCGGGTTCGTCGCCGGCTTCCACATGCGAGATCCCCAGACGGGCAAGGCGTTCTCGCTCAGCGTCTACGAAGACACCGAGGCCGCCAAGGCGGCCGGCCAGCGGATGCAAGCCCGACCGGCCGACAGGCGCGTAGGCGTGGAGCCAGACACCGTCGAGTGGCTCGAGGCTCACCCTTTTTGAGTGGCCGGGACCTGAGCGCTCCCGGGGGGCCGATTGAGACCGACAGCCGCTCCGCGGGTAGGGAAATGCGTGGAAGAATCAGAGTGTGGGGTCTCCGCAGACGCTGAGCGAAGCCGACCGGCGGATCGTCGCGGTGTGGGCAGCAGACTGTGCAGAGCGCGTGCTGGGGTTGTTCGAGGCGGAAGCTCCGGCCGATGCACGCCCGCGTGAGGCAATCGCACGGACGCGGGCCTTCGCCCGTGGTGAGCTTGACGTCGCCGAGCAGATCCAACGTCGATTTATCGCTAATGGCGCTGCCCGCGATGTGACCGCTCCCGCGGCAGCGGCCGCCGCTCGTGCCGCGGGGCAGGCTGCGAGCGTTCCCCATATGGGCGCGCACGCCCTTGGTGCTGCCGCGTATGCCGCCAAAGCAGCTGCTCTCGGCGCCGCCTCCGACCAGCCAGGCGTCGTCCGTACGGAGATCCGCTGGCAGCTTAAGCATCTGTCCGCGGCGTCCAGGGTTGCTCTCCGGCGGCTCCCGCCGGTCGGCGAGAATTCGTCCGGGCCGCTCGGCCCGGGGCGTCTCGCATCGGGCCTACTTGGCACGGTCATCCGTGACCTCCAGGTAGGGTTGGCGGATCCCGACGATGTTCCCTCGGCTGGCGCGCGAGGCTGACCCCCTACCGAGCAGCAGAACTTACGGTCCGGGCTGCGATTGGGTCGACGAGCCGTGCGTCGACAAGCGCGCGGACACACCCGTGGATCAGGCGCCTCGCCACGAGAGCCTCCCGTCCACGGCGCCACGACGTTGCTCGACCAACTCTTGGTAGCCGCACGCCGCGCGTTCCTCGTAGTCGAGCGCCGCCAGGTAGGCGGCGTGCGCCAAGAACCGCTCACCGCGCGGTGCGGCAGCCCAGCTCCGGTGGGCCTCGGCGACCCCGGCGCTCGCCTCCCGCCAGCTCGTGTAGCTGGCGTCCTGAGCACTGGCGAGCTCCGCTTCAGTCGTTCCACTACGGAACAAAGTCTTCAGCTGCATGTCGATCGCTCCATATTCGCTTCGGTCTTCGTGACTGTCTCCGACGCCATGTCGTAGATCGTCTTACTCGAGGAAGACGCTTCAGTTGCGAAAGCCTTCCCGCCTTGCGAGAAATAACTACTACACTGCATAGTGCCACGCTATATAGTAGTTATCTAACGACCGATCGAAAAACCCTTGCTCCAAGACGCCTCCCCCGTCCGACGGACTACACGCTCGGCAAGTTCTTCGACGTGTGGGGAGCGAGGCTCAGCCGGAATGACGTTGGACCGGCCAGCGGGCCTGTGACCGCGGTTTACAACGGGCGAGTGTTCCGAGGCGACCCCCGCCAAATCCCGCTCACGAAGCACGCGCAAAGCCAGCTCGACGTGGCCGGCCGCTCGTCGCACCGGTCCGCGCCAGCTTCCCCGCCGGGTTGTAGTTGGCTAAAGCTGGCCGGCCAGGCGCCGTAGCTGGCGTCTACGTGCCGGATCGAGCGTCTGCAGACTCTTTGCGAAGTGCGCGAGCGCCACGTCGCCGAACTCGTCGACGAGACCCTGGACCTGGGCGCTAGCGCGCAGCTCCTGGTACTCGTCGCGACTCAGGGTCGGCGTGTAGGTGTCAGAGCGGCCGCTTCTCGTGCGGTCCAGCAAGCCTTTGTCATCCAACCGCTGCATCACCGTCATGTAGGTCGTGTAGGCCCGGGGCGGTTTGGTCTTGCGGTTCAGCGCTTCCATCACGCGCTTGACCGTGGTCTCTTGTTGGCGCCAGACCTCTTCCATGATCTCGGCCTCCAGTTCGTGGAGTCCGGGCGGTGGTGGCTGGGCGCGTGTTCGTGCCATACGACACATGATAGACGGCGTCGCCGACGCAGCGTAGTTCTAAGCGCGAGGACGGGATTTCTCGCTCGCTGCGCGAAGTCGGGCGCCCAGCACGTCGGGACCGAGCACCGCCTCGTCGACCGAGCGAAGCCAGCGGTCAACCTGTGCGAAGCCGCGATAGACGACCAGGAGGGTCGCGGCCATGGTCGTCGGCAGCACGTCGTCGATCGCGGGAAAATCGTCGAGCAGCCGGTCGTGCACCGCTCGCCAGTCGGATGCTACGTCGAGACCTGGCAACGTGAGTGAGTAGAGGTTCACGCTCGCCGCCTGGTCGCGTCCGCGACGCTCGCCACGGTCATCAGGCCGGCGCGCCGTAGATCCGGCTTTCGGCTCGCACTTCGCTCATCTCTCATCACCCTCGAATCCAGGTTGGTCGTTTCAGTTAGCCGGGCGTGACGGAGACCAGTCCGCTCGGACTCCTTGCTATGACCACTCGTAGTAAATGGTCGTCATAACAGCAGGACTCCGCGCCGCGATAAACCTTCCCGAAAGATAAGCTCCGATGCTGTGTAGTAGATGCGAGCCCGGCCGGTCGAACCGCCGCGGAAGGGCCGACGCGGCTAGCTATGTAGTAGATGAAGTCGGCGTCGATGCAAACCCACCCCATTCATGTCACAGACGGCCGCGAGCGCGCGCTCGAAGTGCAGGACGCCCTGTTCGTCTTCCCCGATGTTCTCGAAGTTTTTGTTACCGGGCGCTCAGACGTCTTGGTCGTACTCTGTTTGGGGCATCCCCGCCCGGCCATGTGGCTCGCGGAGCTCGGAGCCGGCTACAAGCTCCCGGGCCGGCGTCGCGCGCAAGATGCCGCGGCGGACGCACCTATGATCCGACGTAGTAGACGGGCGGCATGATAGGGAAGCGACTCCAACCACGCTCCGACGCGTACGAGGCGGTTGTCGTTGACCGCCACCGGCAGTTCGCGTAGGTGTCTGAAGCGCTCGATCTCGAGTTCTTGTCCAGTTCGGTCTCGACTCGAGCGACGAGACCAGGGGATCAGGACCTCTGAGCCACGATCACTTCTTCCCGTCGCGCTTGCTGGGGATCGCAAGCACCGGACAGGGCGCGATGTGCAGCAAGCGCTGGGTGACGCCGCCGACCAACAGGCCCCCCAGCGGCGTTTGACCCCGAGTGCCGACGACAATGACGTCGGCCTTCCCGCTTTCGGCCACTCGAGCGATCGAGTGGGCAACGCCCCCGACTTCAGCTCTTGTGAGCTCGAGGGTCGCAGCCATCCCAGTGCTGGCGAGATCGGCGACCTGCCCTTCGATTTTCTCTTTGTACTTGTCTGCGCCGGCATGAACCGGGACCGCTTGACTGCCCCACAGCCCGATCTCCTCACAGTGGACGGCGATCAGCTGCCCTCCGCTCTCCTCCGTCAGGCTCTTGGCGAGCGCCAAGGCCTGATCGGCAGTCTCGGAGCCGTCCGTCGCCCAAACCACCTTGTTGAACATTCCTCGCCCTCCGGTCGGTTGGCCCTGCTTGTCGGTTGTCTAGTTGAAACCTCGCAGATGGCAATGTGATCGACAAGCGGATGTCGATGATCTTCCAGGGGTGTTGGGTTGGACGACCAGCCTGTCGTCGACCGCCACCTATCCCCTAAGCCAGGTCGGCAGTGCGGCATGGGCAGGCCGGTGTGCGGTGGGCCGCCCGGTCAGCCCGGTTTCGTACACCGGTCCCGAGAGCACGAGCTTGCCATCGGCGATCGTCCCGATCTGCTCCCCCGGATACCCGTCGTGGTCTCGGACGCTGTCGCGAAGCGCAACGACCGAAGGACCGCTCGAGTTGACGGCGCCGTGCTCGATGGCGGCGATGATCGACTGCCTAGTTGGGTTCCGACCCGCCTGGCGAAGCGCCTCGACGAACGTGTACGCGGCAGCCATGCCATAGACGGTCATGTTGTCGAACGGCATGGCCGGTTCGTAGGTGTGGCGGATCGTTCGGAATAACCGGATCCAGCGATTTGCGGTATCGCTGGCGGCGAGGAGGTAGTCCTGGGTGATGAGCCCGTTCTCGAGGGCTGGGTCGTCTCTTCCGCCGGAATAGCGGGCGATCCAGGCGGCGACGACGGTGGGGTCAGCGCTCAGCCGGAAGGTGTCGGCAATCCTGGGGTGATACCCGATGCGCGCGGCATCGAGCAATACGAGCGCGGTGGCAGCCGGAGCGAGCGTGTCGAGCACGAGCACCCCCGCCCTGGCTGCTTGGGCGGTCTTGACCTGGGGCAACAGCCCGCCCGGCTTGAGCAGATCGGCGATCGTGAACGTCTGCCGGGCCACGATTTTGGATGGTGGGATTTCCTGATTGAGCTCGCGGACGGACGCCCGGCAGCACTGGTCGTCCTCCGCGAGGTAGGCGATCCTGGCGCTCGGGAAGGCCCGGGCGACGTAATGCCCCATCAGCCGACCCTCGAGGGTGTAGTTGGCGCCGAAGCCGAACGTGTCGGGATGCCGCACCGGCTCGTTCCAGCACGCACAGCTCGAGCCGACGAACAGGTCGGGCACGTGCGATGCGTTGAGGAAGCCGACGACCGCCTGGTGCGTGATCACGCCGAAAGCGTTGAACACGGCGAACACGTGGTCCGCCACGACCAATTGCTTCTCGTCGGCGAGCGCCCTCGCGGGGTCGTTCGCGTCGTCGAGGTAGGTGTAACGGATCCGGCGGCCGTGGACACCGCCGTGCGCGTTCACATACTCAAAAAAAGCCCTCGAGGCGGGGGCGATCTCGCCGTACCCGATCGCGGCCGCCCCGCTCAGCGGCTGATCCGAACCGACCACCACGGTGCTCCGGCTCACGCCAGCCGTTCCGCGGGCCGGGGACGCCGTCGCGCTCGGACCCCATCCGAACGCGATCGCCGCGATGGTCACGATCGCGGCAGTCAGAACCGGTCGGACTCGCCAAAATCGCTGCTCGACCCGTCCCGGCAGCACGAGT